>NZ_CP045318.1:100000-1475000 GCF_009363255.1 Roseivivax sp. THAF197b
GAATAGGCTTTGATCCAGGGATCTCCGAATGGGGCAACCCACCTGAATGTTTGTTATTATTGCCTTCGGGCAGCTAATAACACTCATGACCAGGTATTTATGACCTGAATATATAGGGTTATAAAAGCAAACCCGGGGAACTGAAACATCTAAGTACCCGGAGGAAAGGAAATCAATTGATACTCCCCTAGTAGCGGCGAGCGAACGGGGACCAGCCGAGCCTTGAGCGTGATCAGAACCAGTTGGAAAGCTGGGCCATAGCGGGTGACAGCCCCGTATGAGAAGCGTGATGGGACGTATTAAGTAGGGCGGGACACGTGAAATCCTGTCTGAAGATCGGGGGACCACCCTCGAAGGCTAAGTACTCCTTGCTGACCGATAGCGAACCAGTACCGTGAGGGAAAGGTGAAAAGCACCCCGACGAGGGGAGTGAAACAGTACCTGAAACCGAGCGCCTACAATCAGTCGGAGCTTGACTGGACTCTTATGACACTCTGAGGCCATGGTCCTCCACGAGGAGTTGAGCGGCAAAAGCCCTCAAGTAACGAAGTGGTAGGGCTGTCGGATGCTCTGCCCTCAAGTAACAAAGTGGTAGGGCACTAACATGGCTGATGGAACGTTTGCAGTATTGATGTTCGTGGCGGGTCTGACCGACATGGGTCTCAATTATTGCGGCACGGCAACGGGTTGCCTCGGCAAGACCGATACGACACCGCGCGTGGCCTTCTCGGCCGGGTCGGTGATCGAACGGAATGCCGAAGAAAGCCCGGAAGTTTATCTTCGCTACGATCTCGGACACAAGCGCGGGCCATTCGGCCAGGCCCTGGGTCTGTCGACGGGCGAGGCGGGATCGTGGATCGGCTTTGGGTCGACCTACACGATCAATCTCGGCAACAGCCCGGTTTACGCCGAGCTGCACTCGATGCCTGGCATCTGGGTGGAGAACGAATTCGACCTTGGAGGGCCGATCGCCTTCCGATCCGGGATCGAGTTCGGCTACGAGATGCGGAATGGCTGGCGCGCGAGCCTCAGCTATGACCATCGATCGAGCGCCGGGATCTACGAAGACAATCCGGGGATCGAAACGGTGCAATTCCGGGTCTCCATGCCATTGCGATGAACGTTCCCGACAGAGTTTATAAGTGTCCAGTCTTGTGACGGCGTACCTTTTGTATAATGGGTCATCGACTTGGTCTATCTAGCAAGCTTAAGCCGTTAGGTGTAGGCGCAGCGAAAGCGAGTCTGAATAGGGCGATGAGTTAGATGGATCAGACCCGAAACCGAGTGATCTAGGCATGACCAGGATGAAGGTAAGGTAACACTTACTGGAGGTCCGAACCCACACCTGTTGAAAAAGGTCGGGATGAGTTGTGCCTAGGGGTGAAAGGCCAATCAAACTCGGAGATAGCTGGTTCTCTGCGAAATCTATTTAGGTAGAGCGTCATCCGAATACCCCGGGGGGTAGAGCACTGGATGGGTAATGGGGCCCCACAGGCTTACTGATCCTAACCAAACTCCGAATACCCGGGAGTACTAGATGGCAGACACACTGCGGATGCTAACGTCCGTAGTGGAGAGGGAAACAACCCTGACCTACAGCTAAGGCCCCCAATTCGTGGCTAAGTGGGAAAGCAGGTGGGACGACCAAAACAACCAGGAGGTTGGCTTAGAAGCAGCCATCCTTTAAAGATAGCGTAACAGCTCACTGGTCTAAACAAGTTGTCCTGCGGCGAAGATGTAACGGGGCTCAAGCCACGAGCCGAAGCTTAGGATGCCGTAAGGCATGGTAGCAGAGCGTAGTGTGACATAGGACCTGTCCTCTTTTGCATCCTTCGGGATGTAGCGGAGGAACGGGTTCTTTCTGTGAAGCCGGGGCGTGAGCCATCCGGTGGAGAGATCACTAGCGAGAATGATGACATGAGTAGCGACAAAGAGTGTGAGAGACACTCTCGCCGAAAGTCCAAGGGTTCCTGCTTAAAGCTAATCTGAGCAGGGTAAGCCGGCCCCTAAGGCGAGGCCGAAAGGCGTAGTCGATGGGAACCAGGTTAATATTCCTGGGCCAGGAGATGGTGACGGATTGCGGAGGTTGTTCATCCTTATCGGATTGGATGGGCCGCTGAGCAGTCCCTGGAAATAGCCCTCCTTCGGACCGTACCCGAAACCGACACAGGTGGACTGGTAGAGAATACCAAGGCGCTTGAGAGAACGATGTTGAAGGAACTCGGCAAAATACCTCCGTAAGTTCGCGAGAAGGAGGCCCGGTTCCTAGGCAACTAGGGGCTGGGGGCACAAACCAGGGGGTGGCGACTGTTTACTAAAAACACAGGGCTCTGCGAAGTCGCAAGACGACGTATAGGGTCTGACGCCTGCCCGGTGCCTGAAGGTTAAAAGGAGGGGTGCAAGCTCTGAATTGAAGCCCAGGTAAACGGCGGCCGTAACTATAACGGTCCTAAGGTAGCGAAATTCCTTGTCGGGTAAGTTCCGACCTGCACGAATGGCGTAACGACTTCCCCGCTGTCTCCAACATCGACTCAGCGAAATTGAATTGCCTGTCAAGATGCAGGCTTCCCGCGGTTAGACGGAAAGACCCCGTGCACCTTTACTACAGCTTCAGACTGGCATCAGGCATGTGATGTGCAGGATAGGTGGTAGGCTTCGAAGCAGGAACGCCAGTTTCTGTGGAGCCATCCTTGAGATACCACCCTTCGCCTGCTTGATGTCTAACCGCGAACCGTTATCCGGTTCCGGGACCCTCTGTGGCGGGTAGTTTGACTGGGGCGGTCGCCTCCTAAATCGTAACGGAGGCGCGCGAAGGTTGGCTCAGAGCGGTCGGAAATCGCTCGTTGAGTGCAATGGCAGAAGCCAGCCTGACTGCGAGACTGACAAGTCGAGCAGAGTCGAAAGACGGCCATAGTGATCCGGTGGTCCCAAGTGGGAGGGCCATCGCTCAACGGATAAAAGGTACGCCGGGGATAACAGGCTGATACTGCCCAAGAGTCCATATCGACGGCAGTGTTTGGCACCTCGATGTCGGCTCATCTCATCCTGGGGCTGGAGCAGGTCCCAAGGGTACGGCTGTTCGCCGTTTAAAGAGGTACGTGAGCTGGGTTTAGAACGTCGTGAGACAGTTCGGTCCCTATCTGCCGTGGGTGTAGGATACTTGAGAGGAGTTGCCCCTAGTACGAGAGGACCGGGGTGAACGATCCACTGGTGGACCTGTTGTTGCGCCAGCAGCAGTGCAGGGTAGCTATGATCGGACAGGATAACCGCTGAAGGCATCTAAGCGGGAAGCCCCCCTCAAAACAAGGTATCCCTGAGGGCCGTGGAAGACCACCACGTCGATAGGCCGGAGATGTAAGCGCAGCAATGCGTTCAGTTGACCGGTACTAATGGCCCGATAGGCTTGATTTGATCCAGTAACAGACAGGTGGAACCTGCGCTTACCGGATGAAAATCAAAAGCATACACAAACAGTACGCTTGGACAGCGATAAAGGTTGATATTGCAGCACCTGGAATGACACCGGTGCGGGAACGCGCATTTGCATGCAAATACGCTGCCTCCCGCTAATTAAAACCCAGGTGCCAGCACCTGGGTTTTACTTGGTTTGGTGGTCATAGCACGAGCAAAACACCCGGCTCCATTCCGAACCCGGCCGTTAAGTGCCGTCGCGCCAATGGTACTGCGTCTTAAGACGTGGGAGAGTAGGTCGCCGCCAAACCTAGCAAAACCCAGACATCGTATCTCTCAAAACGGTCAGCGCAAAAAACACCAAGCGTCGCGGGATGGAGCAGTCCGGTAGCTCGTCAGGCTCATAACCTGAAGGTCGTAGGTTCAAATCCTACTCCCGCAACCAATAATACCCAAATCAGCATCAACACCAAACAACGCGCCCCGTTGGCCCGCGTCAGTAACGGCTGTAAGCATCTCTACACATAAAATGATCAGCGTCCTCCGCTGACACTTGCCCCGACACAGACTGTGGATCATCCCACAGCAAGTGCAGGGCTTCCAAAAATCGAAGTAAATCGAGAGCAGACACAGTGCGTTTTGATTGCCGCGAAAAACGACGCGTTGCGGATTACACGCGGTAGGACGCATCCCCGCAAACGCGGGAGATCTACTAAGTCAAAAGCATCGCGCGCTTATCATCGTCTACGACCGTCTTTATGGCATCCCCATGCAGCTTCATGCGGGATCGTAAGGCGTAGCTGAATTGAATAACCCGCACCTCACGTGAGCGAAGCGCAGACATGCCTAGGCGCCTACTCCGATAATTCACTCCTCAGAACACGAAATCGCCGATTTTGCGGGCGTCTCTCGGATCCTGCCGCGGTGGTTCAGACGTATTCAGATATCTGATCTTCGCAGAAAAGATCGCACAGGGGATGACCGAAAGTCCGCAAACAACCGACGGGTTCAGCTCGCCCAGTTCGGCGTTTACACGCTGACAAAATCGAGAAAAAGCAATGGTGCCCAGGAGAGGACTCGAACCTCCACGTCCTTGCGGACACCAGCACCTGAAGCTGGCGCGTCTACCATTCCGCCACCTGGGCAGGTTGCGTGAGGCGCGATGTATCCATAGCGACGGGGCGTGTCAACGCCTTGCGATCACGTTTTCACCCAAGATCACCGATGTCTTGCCCGCCGTCCCGCAGACCGGTAGGAACAGGCCGAACGGCACCCGTGGAAGGAGCGATCCATGCCCAAGTCCAAGCTTGTCACGATCTTCGGTGGCTCCGGTTTCGTGGGCCGCTACATAGCTCGGCGGATGGCCCAGGACGGATGGCGCGTCCGTGTCGCCTGCCGTCATCCCAATGACGCGATCTACGTGCGGACATACGGCGTGGTCGGCCAGGTCGAACCCGTTTTCTGCAACATCCGCGATGACGAATCGGTCCGCAATGTCATGAAAGATGCGGATGCTGCGGTGAACTGCGTCGGCGTCTTGGCAGAGACCGGGAAGAACACCTTCGATGCGGTGCAGTCCGAAGGCGCGGAACGCATCGCGCGGATCGCCAACGAAGAGCAGGTCGGCCGCCTCGTGCAGATCTCCGCGATCGGGGCCGATGCCGACAGCGCAAGCGAATACGCGCGCACCAAGGCGCGGGGCGAGGACGCGGTGCTGTCCGCGTTCCCGGACGCGATCATCCTGCGGCCCTCCATCGTGTTCGGACAAGAAGACGAATTCTTCAATCGCTTCGCGCAGATGACCCGCTTCGGTCCCGTTCTGCCCGTTGTGGGCGCCGATACGAAGTTCCAGCCCGTCTGGGTCGACGACGTCGCACAGGCCGCCTGCATGGGTGCTCTGGGGCAGGCTGAGCCGGGGATCTACGAGCTTGGCGGCCCCGACGTCGATACGTTCCGCGAATTGATGATCCAGATGCTCGACATCATCAAACGGCGCAGGCTGATCGTGAACATTCCGTTCCCGGTTGCCCGGCTGATGGGTGGTTTCTTCGAGGTGCTGAATACGGCCACGCTGGGCCTGGTGCCCGCGCAGATCACCCGCGATCAGGTCGCGAACCTGCGGATCGACAACGTCGTGCAGGAGGGCGTGAAGACCTTCACCGATCTCGGGATCGAGCCCACGTCGATGGAAGCCGTGCTGCCCGACTACCTGTGGCGCTTCCGTCCCTCAGGCCAGTATTTCGCGATTAAGGAATCTGCGGATTCACTGAAGCCCCGCTGAGCCGCGGTGCAAGGCGCCGTTCAGGGTTTCAGGCGTTTCAGGATATCCCCGTTGAGACAGCCCGGCATCGCGTCCGGGCTTTCTTCGTGGGTATTGAGCCAGCGATCGCACCCGGCGGTATCGCCACAGGTCCGGCAGCGCGCGACAATCTCCGCCCAATCGGCATGTTCGATCACACCCGCTTGCCGTGCCGCCGCGGGATCGGCGCCGACGATCTTGGCCATGCGGCGCACGCGCATGAGATGACGACGCCGGTCGCCCAGGGGCTGGGGCCGCATCAGACGCCTGCTTTAAAAGCGGCAAAGCGCGTGCGGTTGCGGCAATAGCCCGGCGTCTCTTCTGGCCGTGCGGTGAAATCCATCAGCCATGAGGCGCAGGCATCCGAGCGGTCGCATTGCGTGCAGGCCAGCACCGCGGCCTCCATCTCTCCCGGTGGCACGCGTCCGCGCTGTCGCAGCGTCTCGATATCGAGGCCAAGCGCCTCGGCCATCATCGACACGATGCGGCGGTGTTTTTCCAAGGTGGCAGATCCCAACATGCGCAACTCCCTTTGACTGGGGGATGCGGGCCAATCTGTCAGGGCAGGGGAGGCATTGCCTTGATCTCAATCAAACGCCGAGGCGCGCCGCCGTCTGCCGCACAATGTCGATCCGTGCCGCATTCGGAGGATGCGTGCCGAGGAAACGATTGCCGGGATCCGGGATGCGCAGGAAGAACTCCGCGCCGCGAACCGGATCGTATCCCGATTGCGCGGTGATGATCGTGCCGAGCTGATCGGCCTCTAGCTCGAAATCCTTGGAATAGCGTCGCGCGCCCACCTGCGCGCCGATCTGCTCCGCCTCGCGGACATATTCAGCGCTGGCGCCCGACATCGCAGCGAGGCCGGAAAAGATCACGGCCCCCACGGCGGCGTTCTGCTGCGTCCGTTCAAGATGGCCGAGGATATGATGCGACGCCTCGTGGCCCATCACGAAAGCGAGCTCGTCCGCATTCTCCACAGAGGCGATCAGGGCAAGGTTGAAGGCGAGGACCGGACGCCCCGCGCGGTCGAGTGTCTGGAAGGCATTGGGCGCCTGGCCGGG
The DNA here is from genome assembly GCF_009363255.1 of Roseivivax sp. THAF197b. Lineage (NCBI taxonomy): Bacteria > Pseudomonadati > Pseudomonadota > Alphaproteobacteria > Rhodobacterales > Roseobacteraceae > Roseivivax > Roseivivax sp. THAF197b. The sequence continues at coordinate 106,775 of NZ_CP045318.1, forward strand.
CCGGTCATCGATCACGATGATGAAGTTGCAATTCGCACCGGGGGCCACGCGTCGGCATTCCCGCTCCGCCACGGGCTCCATGGTTTCCACGACCTCGACGAAGGTGCTCGCGGCCCGGGAGGCCCGTTCGCTGACATCCGGTGTGGCCGTGGGCTCGTACACGCCCGAAGGCGGTTGCGCAGGCCCGGTTTCGGGCAACGGCGCACAGGCCGCCATCCCGATCAGGAACAGCGGCAAAAGGCGCGGCAGGATACGGCTCAATGCTTGCATGACTCATGGCATATAGCTGCCGATTTCACGAATAAAGCCACAAAGACGTCACTTGGCAGGCCTTTGCTCACGGCTATCTCCCTGGGCATGACCGAACCCATGACCGTCATCTACAACGATACCTGCCCGATCTGCGCGCGTGAGGTGAAAGGCTACAAATCCATCACCCGCAAGCATGACCTGCCGATCCGGTATCATGGCCTCAGCGAAGGCGAGATGCAGGCCTTCGAACTGACCCCGCGGGATGCCGCGCGGCGGTTCCACGTCGTCAAGAACGGCAAACTCCATGACGGGGTGGACGCCTTCGCGCTGATCTGGGCCGAGATGCCGCGCTTTCGCTGGCTGGCCCGCGTCGTGCGTCTGCCCATCGTGCATGGGATGGCGAAACTGATCTACGATCATGTCGCAGCGCCCGCGCTCTTCGCGATGCACCGTCGGCGCGTTGCCAAGGGCCAGGCCCATCGCCGCGGTTGAGCGCGCGTCATGTCGAAAACCGGTTTCCAGATACCGCGGCACGGTCTAGGCTTTCCCCATGTTCAGCATCGAGCACGAATTTGACGCAACGGTCGTCACACTGGTCGACGAGGGCGCGGCGAACCTTCAGGAGGACGTCGTGGTCAATTCCTTCGAGGAATGCGTCACGATCGAGCAATTCGATCCGCGCACGGACCAGGTGATGAAGATCACCCTGTCGATCAGCCAGATGAACGATCTGGCCGCCGCGATCGAGCTGCCGGAAGGCGTCTACCGGCGCGCGGGCAAAGGCTCCGGCGCCTGACGCGCGAACCGGCTTTGCGCTTTTCTCGCCAGCGGGATGTCCCCTCGAAGATCGCCGGTTGAAACCGGCGTCTGGAGGTCAGACATAGGCAATGTCGATGACGAAGGATTGACCATGCCAGACGCAAACCCTGCCGCACTCGATTTCCTGCTGACGCGCCGCTCGCGCCCGGCCAAGACGCTGTCGGGTCCCGCGCCGGGCCGGGATGCGCTCGTCCCGCTTCTGACCGCGGCGTCGCGCAGCCCCGATCATGGCAAGCTGGAGCCTTGGCGCTTTATCGTGCTCGAACGCGCGGCACTTGACCGGTTGGCCGAGGCCGCCGTGGCGCGCGGTCAGGACATGGGCCTCGATCCCGAGCAGATCGAGAAGGGGCGCAAGCAATTCGCGGACAGCCCCTTGTGCGTTGCAGTGATCGAGACGCCGAAAGCCTCGCCCAAAGTGCCTGCCCTTGAGCAGACCTATGCCGTGGGCGGCGTCTGTCTTGCGCTCTTGAATGCCGCGCTCGCAGCGGGCTGGGGCGCCAACTGGCTGACGGGCTGGGTCGCCCATGACCGCACGCTCACCGCATCCGCCCTCGATCTTTCCGAGGAGGAGCGGGTCGCGGGGTTCATCCATATCGGGACCGAGACCTCCACCCCGCCGGAGCGGCCCCGCCCCGATCTCGATCGCATCGTGACCTGGCAGAGCGCATGATCGCGCGGTCCATCACGCGGGCGCTTTCCCAGATGGGGGATCCGCGGTTTCGTTCCGTTCTCTTGAAGGGTGTGGGTCTGGCCGTAGCGCTTCTTGCGGTGTTCTATGCCGCCTTCGTGACGCTTGTGGGCTGGGTGACGCCTGAGGTCGTGACCATACCCTTCATCGGGGAGGTCCGCTGGATCGACGACTTGCTGAGCTGGGGCTCGATCCTTTTAATGTTCGTCCTGTCGGTCTTCCTGATGGTGCCTGTAGCCTCCGCCATGACCGGCATTTTCCTCGAAGATGTCGCAGCCGCGGTGGAGGATCGCTATTACCCTGATCAAGCACCGCCGGGGCGCATTCCGTTCAACGAGACTGTGCGGGACACGCTATCCTTCCTGGGGCTGCTGATCGTCGCCAATCTATGCGCGTTGGTCCTGTACCTGCTTTTTGCGCCGCTTGCGCCCTTCATCTTCTGGGGGCTGAACGGCTTTCTGCTCGGGCGGGAATATTTCACCGTCGCCGCGATGCGTCGGGTCGGACGGCGCGGCGCGCAGGAGATGCGCAAGCGGCATTTCGTGACGATCTGGGTGGCGGGGGCGCTGATGGCGGTGCCGCTGACCATCCCGCTCGTCAATCTGCTGGTGCCGATTCTGGGCGCGGCCGTCTTCACCCATCTCTATCACGCGCTGGCTGCGTCGCGCGCGGCGTGACGCGGGCCTTACTCTGCGTCGACCGCCGCAGGCCCCATCCGGTCGAACATGTCGATGTCACGCACGGTGATCCAGCCTGAGGTGATGATCACGTAGAGGATGCACCAGAAGACCGCTGCGACCCCCGTCGTGATCCAGGCCTTCTTCTTGAGATGGTGGTTCTCGGGGCTCGACGCGTGGGTGCCGTGGACGACATCCCCCAGATCGCCCTGCGTCTCGAGCCGGATCGGGATCGCGATCAGGAAGATCATGAACCATAGGACCGCGTAGAGAACGAAGGCGGAAGTGATCGTCATTGATATCTCCTGGCTGCGCGGATGCGCGCGTTCAGACTTGTTCTAGCTCGACCAGGCAGCCGTTGAAGTCCTTGGGGTGCAGAAACAGCACCGGCTTGCCATGCGCGCCGATCTTCGGCTCGCCCGAGCCCAGGACCCGCGCGCCCGTCTCCTGCAGATGGTCACGCGCGGCCAGAATGTCATCCACCTCGTAGCAGATGTGATGAATGCCGCCCGCCGGATTCTTCTCGAGAAATCCCTTGATCGGGCTGTCGTCGCCCAGCGGATACAGCAATTCGATCTTCGTGTTGGGCAATTCGATGAAGATGACCGTGACCCCGTGATCGGGTTCGTCCTGAGGCGCGCCGACCTTGGCACCGAGCGCGCTGCGGTATTGTGCCGCGGCCGCCTCGAGGTCCGGCACGGCGATGGCGACATGGTTGAGACGTCCGATCATGGCGGGCTCCTTTTCTGTTCTGCCTCGCATATGACGTATGGCGTTTCCTTACCGCAAGAGCGGCCATGCATTAACCGTGCATTAGCTGTTCGGGTGCACCGTGAAGCCAGAACAAAACTGGAGGGTGTGATGAACGATTCGTTGAGTTTCAGTGGTCAGCTACAGCCTACCGCGGCGCGTCCGCTTCTGGGTCTGACGATCCTCATGGTCGAGGACAGTCGCTATGCCTGCGATGCGGCGCGGCTTTTATGCGTGCATAGTGGCGCGCGGCTGCGGCGGGCCGATTGCCTGGCTTCGGCGCATCGCCACCTTGAGGTCTATCGCCCTTCGGTCATCATCATCGATATGGGGCTTCCCGACGGCTCCGGCGCCGATCTGATCCGGCAGGTGTCGCAAGCGACGCCGCGCATCTCGGCCATTCTGGCGACCTCGGGCGATCCCTTTGCGGAGCATTGCGCCCTGGCTGCCGGTGCGGACGGATTTCTCGCCAAGCCCTTGGTCAGTGTCGCGGTCTTCCAGAACAAGATCCTGTCCCTTCTGCCCCAGGAACGGCGTCCGATCGGCCCGCGCACCTTGTCCGACGAGTCGGTCGTCGCCGATCCCATCGCCTATCGCGACGACATGGCCCATGCGGCCGAGGTGCTGTCGCGGGAGGAGGATCTGCCCGGCCTCGATTATGCCGCGCGTTTCCTATCGGGCGTGGCCCTCAGTGCAGGGGACCGGGCCCTCGCGGATGCCGCCGATGCCCTGTTCGAAGCGCGGATGTCCGCCTTGCCGATCGGCTCCGCGCTCGCGCGATTGTCGGGTCTTGTCCATGAACGGCTGGAGGATCGCATGGCGGTATGACCGGGCCCGTCATGGCCGCGTGGCGGATTTGCATGTTCTTCCTATGTTCGCGATTAGATCCACGCGAACCGGGGTGACAATCCCGCCGAAACCGACCATGATCTTGGCCATGGCTTCTGAGGCAACACAAGATTTGGCGCGAATGCCCGCTTCCGATCGGGACGCGCTGGCTTTTGCGAAGGGACGCATGCGCGTGCGGCCCGACCTTGCCGCGCGGGAACGCCCATCTCGCCAAGCCGATCTTTGGTACGCATCGCATGAGGGACTGGAATGGACGGCTCGAACCTAGTCGAGCGTCGGTTCACGTCGCTTGAAGTCTGCGCGGGTGCCGGGGGGCAGGCCCTCGGGCTTGAACGAGCGCAATTCGAACATCTCGCCCTCTGCGAGATCGAGGCGCGTGCCCGCGAGACGCTGAAGCTGAACCGGCCGCACTGGAATGTCCTCGAAGGTGCGGATGCGGATATCAAGACGCTCGATGCACGCCCCTATCACGGGGTCGACCTTCTGGCAGGCGGTCTGCCCTGCCCGCCCTTTTCAGTCGCGGGAAAGAAGCTTGGCGAGAATGATGAGCGCAATCTCTTTCCCGATTTCCTGCGCATCACCGCCGAATGCGCCCCGCGCGCCATCCTGATCGAGAACGTGAAGGGCCTGATGGCGCCGGATTTCCAAAGCTTCCGGGAGAAGCTGAAGCGGGCGTTCCGAAAACTCGGCTACAGAATCGATTTCAAACTGCTCAACGCCTCCGATTTCGGCGTACCGCAACTTCGCCCGCGCGTGGCCATCGTGGGCCTGAAGACGGAGCTGGGCGTGCCCTTCGTCTGGCCCGAGGATAAGATCGCGGCGCCCAGCGTAGGCGAGGCCCTGATCGCGCAGATGCGCGCGCATGGCTGGGAAGGGGCCGAGGCCTGGGCGAAGGGCGCGCAGACCATCGCGCCGACGCTTGTCGGGGGCTCCAAGAAACATGGCGGTCCGGATCTCGGTCCGACCCGCGCCCGTGCTGCCTGGGCGGCGCTGGGCGTCGATGGCAAGACCGTCGCCGAAGAGCCGCCCGCCCCCGGTTTCGAGGGCATGCCGCGACTGACGGTGCAGATGGCCGCCACGATCCAGGGCTTTCCGGAGAACTGGACATTCGCGGGCAAGAAAACGCCCGCATATCGACAGGTCGGCAATGCGTTCCCGCCGCCCGTGGCCGAAGCGCTCGGCACCTCCATCGCGCGGGCGCTGACGATGGCCGGCGCCTTGGCCAAATGACGGTCCCGCGCCTTCGGGAATTGCGCGCGAAATTCCACGCGACACTCATGGAGACCACGCTGACCCGCAACGCGGGCGGGGTGCCCAGCAATGCCGACAGCAGCAGCATTGCCAGCAAGCGCGCCGCCAATGGCATTCTGGACCGTCTGGGGGCGTCGGCCACCGCCTCCAAGCTGCCCGGTCAGACCATGGGTGCGAATTTCGAGACGGCCTGCGAAGCCTTCGTGCGCGTCAGCCTTGCTGAGCTCACGCATCTGCGACCGGGACGGTTCGAGGTGCGCAAGGGCGGGGGCATCTCCGAATTTGACCAATACGAGCATCTGGACGAATTGCAGATCATCGCGTCCGAAAATCGCGAAATCGCCACGGCGCTGGGCTCGGATTACCTGATCAAGCCGGACGTGGTGGTGTATCGCGCGCCGGAAAGCGACGCGGAGATCAATCGCCATGCGGTTCTGGTCGATGCGGATATCGCGCGGCTCAGCCCGTTGCGCGGCGATCTCTGGGCGAGGCCCAGCCTGCACGCATCGATCAGCTGCAAATGGACGCTGCGCAGCGACCGCGCGCAGAATGCGCGGTCCGAAGGGCTCAATCTCGTGCGCAATCGCAAGGGCCGCCTGCCGCATATCGCGGTCGTCACCGGAGAGCCGCTGCCGAGCCGCATCTCATCGCTGGCGCTGGGCACGGGCGATATCGATTGCGTCTATCACTTCGCCCTGCCGGAGCTGCGCGATGCGCTGATCGAGGGCGGGGATGCGGGGTATCTCGACCAGCTTGAGATGATGATCGAAGGGAAGCGCCTGCGCGATATCGCCGACCTTCCCCTCGATCTGGTCATATGAGGCCTATTCCTCGGGGATCACCCGCAGGCGCAGTTCCATGAGCTGATCGCTCGTGGGCTCCGAGGGCGCGTCCATCATCAGGTCTTCCGCGCGCTGGTTCATCGGGAACATGATGACTTCGCGGATATTGCTCTCGTCCGCCAGCAGCATCACGATCCGGTCGATACCCGCGGCGCAGCCACCATGCGGCGGGGCGCCGTAGCGGAAGGCGTTGACCATGCCGCCGAAGCGCTTGCGCACCTCGTCTTCGCCGTAGCCTGCCAGTTCGAACGCCTTGAACATGATCTCGGGCTTGTGGTTCCGGATCGCGCCCGAGACCAGCTCGTAGCCGTTGCAGGCCAGGTCGTACTGGTAGCCCAGAACGTCCAGCGGATCGCCTGACAGCGCGTCCATCCCGCCTTGCGGCATCGAGAAAGGGTTGTGCGAGAAGTCGATATCGCCGCTTTCCTCGTCGGCCTCGTACATCGGGAAATCGACGATCCAGGCAAAGGCGAAGCGGTCCTGATCGGTCAGGCCCAGCTCGTCACCGATGACTGTGCGCGCCTTGCCCGCGACCCGCTCGAACGACGACGGCTTGCCGCCGAGGAAGAAGGCCGCGTCACCGACACCGAGACCCAGCTGTTCGCGGATCGCTTCCGTGCGCTCGGGGCCGATATTCTTGGCGAGCGGTCCGGCCGCTTCCATGCCGTCGCCCTGATCGCGCCAGAAGATGTAGCCCATCCCCGGCAGGCCCTCTTTCTGGGCGAAGGCGTTCATGCGGTCGCAGAACTTGCGGCTGCCGCCACCGGGCGCGGGGATCGCGCGGATCTCGGTGCCCTCCTGCTCCAGAAGCTTGGCGAAGATGGCAAAGCCCGAGCCGGCGAAATGTTCGGATACGACCTGCATCTTGATCGGGTTGCGCAGGTCGGGCTTGTCCGTGCCATACCAGAGGGCCGCATCCTTGTAGGAAATCTGCGGCCAGTCCTCGGGCGCATCGACCTTGCGGTCACCGCCGAACTCCTCGAATACGCCTGCGATGACGGGGGAGACGGTGTCGAAGACATCCTGCTGCTCGACGAAGCTCATCTCCATGTCGAGCTGGTAGAAGTCGGTGGGCGAGCGGTCGGCGCGCGGATCCTCGTCGCGGAAACAGGGCGCAATCTGGAAATACTTGTCGAAGCCCGACACCATGATCAGCTGCTTGAACTGCTGCGGGGCCTGCGGCAGGGCGTAGAACTTGCCCGGATGCAGACGCGAGGGCACGAGGAAGTCGCGCGCGCCTTCAGGCGACGAGGCCGTGATGATCGGCGTCTGGAATTCGCGGAAGTTCCGCTCCCACATGCGCTTGCGGATGGAGGCGACCACGTCCGAGCGCAGGGTCATGTTCTTCTGCATGACCTCGCGGCGCAGATCGAGGTAGCGATAGCGCAGGCGCGTTTCCTCGGGGTATTCCTGATCGCCGAAGACGATGAGCGGCAACTCATCGGAGGCACCCAGCACCTCGACGTCGCGGATATAGACCTCGATCTCGCCGGTGGGCAGCTTGGGGTTCACGAGGCTTTCGTCGCGCGCCTTCACCACGCCATCGATGCGCACGCACCATTCCGAGCGCAGCTTCTCGACCTCAGCGAAGACCGGGCTGTCGGGATCGCACAGCACCTGCGTCATGCCGTAATGGTCGCGCAGATCGACGAAGAGAACGCCGCCATGGTCGCGGATGCGGTGCACCCAGCCGGCAAGGCGGACATCCTGGCCCACATGGTCCTTGCGAAGATCGGCGCAGGTCTGGCTGCGATAGGCGTGCATTGGGTCTGCCCCCGTAAAAATTGCCGGAAAGTTAGGCGCCGATACACCGCCCCCGGCCCCGGAAGTCAAGCAAAAGGCCCGCCGATTTGGTGGGATACGCGACTTGTCGTATTCTGGGCCGCGGAATCGGCGGACCGTTTTGACAGGCCTTTGCAGAAGGAGGCGTTTCATGTGGGACCGGATGTTGGATTCGATCTTGGCGCGCCTGGTCACGCTTGGCGACCTTCGCGTGACCTGGCCCGATGGCCGCGAGACGCGCTATGGCGCCGATGCGCCGCCGCGTGCTCATATTATCCTGAAAGAGCCGTCCATCGTGCGGCAGCTCTGCCTGCGCCCGGTTCTCGCGCTGGGCGAGGGCTACATGGATGGGCGGATCGAGATATCGGACGACGACCTGCATCCGCTTCTGGCCTTGCTGCAGCGCGCCCGTCAACGCGGCGGGCGGATGCCGCGATGGCTTGAGATCGCGAATGACGTGAAGCTCGCGATGAGCGTCTTCCTGCAGCGCAACTCGCCGATCTCGGCGCGTCGCAACGTGGCGCATCACTACGATATATCGGACGATCTCTACCGGCTCTTTCTGGACGCGGACATGCAGTATTCCTGCGCCTATTTCACCGATCCGGGCATGAGCCTCGAAGACGCGCAAGCCGCGAAGAAGGCGCATATCGCCGCCAAGCTCCGGCTGGAGCCAGGCATGCGGGTGCTCGATATCGGCTGCGGGTGGGGTGGAATGGCGCTGACGCTGGCGCGGGATCACGGCGTGGAGGTGACCGGGGTGACCCTGTCCAGAAACCAGCATGCCACGGCGCAGGCGCGGGCCGAGGTGGCGGGATTGTCAGGCAGGATCGACATCCGGCTTCAGGATTACCGCCATGTACGCGACAGCTTCGACCGGATCGTCAGCGTCGGCATGCTGGAGCATGTGGGCCGCCCGCAATTCCGCACGTATTTCGGCAAAGTGGCCGAACTGCTTCAACCGGGCGGCATCGCATTGGTCCACACGATCGGGTTGAGCCGCCGTCCGACGCCCACCTCGCCCTGGATCGACAAGTACATCTTTCCCGGCGGTTACGTGCCCACGATGTCCGACCTTGCGCCCGAAATCGAGCGCGCGAATTTGTGGATGGCGGATATCGAGGTGCTGCGCGGGCATTATGCGCGCACCCTGCATCACTGGCGCGACCGGTTCGAGGCCGCGCTCGATCAGGTGCGCGAGATGTATGACGAGCGCTTCGTGCGCATGTGGCGCTTTTACCTCGTGGCCTGCGAGACGGCCTTCGAGGAGCAGCACCAGGGTGTGTTTCAGTTCCAGCTCTCACATGCGCAGCAGGCCGTGCCGGTCACGCGCGATTACCTTTACGCCGGCGCAGCGGGGCAGCTGTCACAGGCGGCGGAATAAATCTCTCACAAGCTTATGTCGAAGGCGCAGTGATCGCTGCCCGTGGCCGAGCAGCACACCTCCTTGCAGGTGAAATCCCGGTGCGACAAGCGCTGGAACATGTGCTCGAACATGGCCGCGTAATATTGGCAGCAGGGGCCGTCCGCGTTGATGTTCAGTGCAAGCGGGTTGTGAAACAGCGCCAGCCGCGAGGTCGACTGAATGGCGAACATGCCCGATCCGGCGAAGGTCCACGCATTGTGCCTTGCCGATTTGCCCACCAGCCAGGCCGAGATCGACCAAGGCATGTTCTGCAACATCAGCCGGGCTTTGGGCGGGATGTAATGCGCCACGAAGACCTCTGCCGCGACGCGGCCCGCCATGTCCATCATGCGGGGGGCCTGTTCGGGCCATTTCTCCCAGACAAGCTGATGCAGATGTGCGACCTTGCCCTCGGGCACGAATTCCGCTTCACCGGGCAGATCGGTAATGCCGGAGGCATGAAAAACGAGGTCGCGGTCCACGCCCCCGATTTCCTTTTCGATGACGGCGTGAAGCGGCACGACCATGTTCGCCCCCATCAGGCCCGCTTGTCTTTGCGGGGGGTGGCTGTTGTCGAAAGCTGCGGCCATTCATCGGCTCCTGCCGGATATGTCGGGTCTGTCTCTTGCTGCGGATACCCAAGGTTGGCGTGGCGTGTTAGCCTTGTATAGCAGATTAGACACATTTGCGTGTCAGATTATTGTGACAATTTAGGTCAACGTAGCTGCGACTCCCGTCCGCGGATCGTCCGCACTTGTGGCAACGCGCTTTGCGGGGGGGCTTTCGGCCTTGAACCGGGCCCGCGCATGTCTATAACGCACGACAATTTGCGACCCGCCCTTTTCAGGGGGTCGGCCACCCTTCGTCTGACGAGGATCCCATGCCCAAACGCACCGATATCTCATCCATCATGATCATCGGCGCCGGGCCTATCATCATCGGACAGGCCTGCGAGTTCGACTATTCCGGCGCTCAGGCCTGCAAGGCCCTGCGCGAGGAAGGCTACCGCGTCATTCTGGTGAACTCGAACCCGGCAACGATCATGACCGATCCGGGGCTTGCGGACGCCACCTATATTGAGCCGATCACCCCTGAAATCGTTGCGAAAATCATCGCCAAGGAAAAGCCGGACGCGCTTCTGCCGACGATGGGCGGGCAGACCGGTCTGAACACTGCGCTCAAGCTCGAAGAGATGGGCGTGCTGGCCGAACATGGCGTGGAGATGATCGGCGCCAACCGCGACGCCATCGAGATGGCCGAGGACCGCGCGCTCTTCCGAGAGGCGATGGACCGGATCGGGCTCGAGAATCCCAAGGCCACCATCGTCACCGCGCCCAAGCGCGAAGATGGCAGCGCGGACCTGAAGGAAGGCGTGCGCATGGCGCTTGCCGAGCTCGAACATATCGGCCTGCCCGCGATCATCCGCCCTGCCTATACTTTGGGCGGCACCGGTGGTGGCGTCGCCTATAACCGCGAAGATTATGAGCATTTCTGCCGTTCGGGCATGGATGCCTCGCCGGTGAACCAGATCCTAATCGACGAGTCGCTGCTCGGTTGGAAGGAATACGAGATGGAGGTCGTGCGCGACCGCGCGGACAACGCCATCATCGTCTGCTCCATCGAGAACGTCGATCCGATGGGCGTGCATACGGGCGATTCGATCACCGTGGCACCCGCGCTCACGCTGACCGACAAGGAATACCAGATGATGCGCTCGGCCTCGATCGCGGTCCTGCGCGAGATCGGGGTGGAGACAGGCGGCTCGAACGTGCAATGGGCGGTGAACCCCGAAGATGGCCGCATGGTCGTGATCGAGATGAACCCGCGCGTGTCCCGCTCCTCGGCGCTGGCCTCTAAAGCCACAGGCTTCCCCATCGCCAAGATCGCCGCGAAGCTTGCGGTGGGCTACACGCTCGACGAGCTCGACAACGACATCACCAAGGTGACGCCCGCCTCGTTCGAGCCTTCTATCGATTACGTCGTCACGAAAATCCCGCGCTTCGCCTTCGAGAAATTCCCGGGCTCCGAGCCATATCTGACCACCGCCATGAAATCGGTCGGCGAGGCGATGGCCATCGGGCGCACCATCCACGAGTCGCTGCAAAAGGCGCTCGCCTCTATGGAAACGGGGCTGTCGGGCTTCGACGAGGTCCATATCGAAGGCGCGGACGATCCCGCCAATGGCCGCGCGGCCGTCATCAAGGCCATTTCCAAGGCGACGCCCGACCGGATGCGCACCATCGCGCAGGCCATGCGGCACGGCCTGTCTGACGACGATATCCACGGCGTGACCATGTTCGACCCGTGGTTCCTCGCGCGGATCCGCGAAATCGTTGAGGCAGAGGACAAGATCCGCGCCGAGGGTCTGCCACAGGATGCGCAGGGCCTGCGCGACCTGAAGATGATGGGCTTCACCGACATGCGCCTCGCCGCCTTGACAGGCATGGACGAACATGCCGTGCGCGCGCATCGCACGGGCCTTGGCGTTGTGGCGGTCTTCAAGCGGATCGACACCTGTGCCGCCGAGTTCGAGGCGCAGACGCCCTACATGTACTCGACCTACGAGGCCCCCTTGATGGGCGAGGTCGAGTGCGAGGCGCGCCCGTCGGACGCGAAGAAGGTCGTCATCCTGGGCGGCGGTCCGAACCGGATCGGGCAGGGGATCGAGTTCGATTATTGCTGCTGTCACGCCTGTTTCGCGCTGACCGATGCGGGCTACGAGACGATCATGATCAACTGTAACCCCGAGACCGTGTCGACCGATTACGACACCTCGGATCGCCTCTATTTTGAGCCGCTGACCTTCGAGCATGTCATGGAAATCCTGCGCGTGGAGCAGGAGAACGGTACGCTGCACGGCGTGATCGTGCAGTTCGGCGGCCAGACGCCGCTGAAGCTGGCCAATGATCTCGAAGAGGCGGGTATCCCGATCCTCGGCACCACGCCCGACGCAATCGACCTTGCCGAAGACCGTGAACGGTTCCAGTCGCTGGTCAACGATCTGGGTCTGAAGCAGCCCAAGAACGGCATCGCGTCCTCCGACGCACAGGCGCTGGCCATCGCCGACGAGATCGGCTTCCCGCTGGTGATCCGTCCCTCCTACGTCCTGGGTGGCCGCGCGATGGAAATCGTCCGCGATATGGCGCATCTGGAACGCTACATCCGCGAGGCCGTGGTGGTCTCCGGCAAGTCGCCTGTGCTGCTCGACGGGTATCTGTCCGGCGCGGTTGAATTGGATGTCGATGCATTGTCCGACGGCACCGACGTGCACGTGGCTGGCATCATGCAGCATATCGAGGAGGCGGGCGTCCATTCCGGCGATAGCGCTTGCTCGCTGCCGCCTTATTCGCTGCCGATGGAGATCATCGACGAGGTGAAGCGTCAGACCGTGGCGCTCGCCAAGGGCCTGAACGTGGTCGGCCTGATGAACGTGCAATTCGCGGTCAAGGACGGCGAGATCTACCTGATCGAGGTCAATCCGCGTGCATCGCGCACCGTGCCCTTCGTGGCCAAGGCCACGGACAGCGCCATCGCATCCATCGCCGCGCGGATCATGGCGGGCGAGAAGCTCGCGGATTTCCCGCAGCGTCCGCCCCATGGCGACAAGATCGACTACGACACGGACGTGCCCATGGCCGATCCGATGACGCTTGCCGATCCGATGATGCCGTGGTTCTCGGTGAAGGAGGCGGTGCTGCCCTTCGCCCGTTTCCCGGGCGTCGATACCGTGCTCGGTCCCGAGATGCGCTCCACGGGCGAGGTCATGGGCTGGGACCGGTCCTTCCCGCGCGCCTTCCTCAAGGCACAGCTCGGCGCGGGCAACATGCTCCCCGAGAGCGGCCGTGTCTTCCTGTCGATCAAGGACGACGACAAGGGCGAGCAGATGATCGATACCGCGCGGATCCTCATCTCGCAGGGTTTCAAGATCGTCGCAACGGCGGGCACGGCGGCCTATCTCAAGGAAGCAGGCGTCGACACCGACATCGTGAAGAAGGTCTACGAGGGCCGTCCGAACGTGGTCGACATGCTCAAGGACGGTGAGATCCAGCTGGTTCTGAACACCACCGAAGGCGCTGCCGCGCTGGAGGACAGCCGCGAAATCCGGTCAGTCGCGCTCTACGACAAGATCCCGTATTTCACGACGCTCGCAGGTGCGCATGCCGCGGCACAAGCCATCCAGGCCCGTGACGAGGGCGAGTTGGTGGTGAAGTCGCTTCAGGGCTGACGAGATCGATCGGCGCGTTCCAAGGCGCGCCGATCAGGGCATCGCGGCTTCGGACATCTCGACCAGCACATCCATCAGCTCGGATGGCAGCTTTGTCGGCAAGGCCAGCTTCTGCATCGGCGTGGCGTCGCACAAAGCCCTGAGGCCTTCCGGGCTGAGCCGCCGGTAATTCCGCTTCCAGTGCCGCAGATACAGGCAGTCGTAGGAGGTGCGCTTCGGCATGGTCTCCCATTCGCGCCACAGATCCGGGCGTTCCTCCAGCAGAAGGTCGAACAGCATCGCGAGCGTGAAATACGGGGTGACCCGGCCGCCGCCGCCGCGTGTTACGTCGACCGCCCAGTTCGGATCCTTGGGCTGGTAGATGCGCTTGCCGCTCCGCATCGAGGGCATGCCTTGAACCGCATCGAGAACGCGCCCCGCCAGCCGGGCCAGATCCCCCTTGGTGCCGCGGTCGAGTTCGCGGCGGAACCGCATCGGCCTGCGCGGAATGCGCCAGTATTCCACCATCTTGTCGCGCCAGCCTGTGACCAGTGCGTTGTCCTTGTCCGCTGCAAGAAACCAGTTTTCCGACAGCCGTTTCCGGTAGGGGTCGTGATAGGCGAAAAAGCCCGTCGTCATCAGGGGCGGCAGAAAGGCGTCGAGCGGGCGGAGCGGCACGGTATAGGCGTCGACCCAGACACCGCCTTGTGTGGCCAGGCAATGCAGGCGCACGATATTGGCAACGCCGTTGAAGGACATCTTTGATCCATCGACGCCGAACTCCTCGAAGTCGAAAGTCACATCCTCCCATTCGAGGATGCGAACATCCCAGTTCGGGTTCATCCGCGCCCAGAGATCCCAGCAGCGCTTGATATCGTCGGGGGCGGCCTCCCGGCCCTGATGCCAGTAGCCGAAAACGGTGCGGTTGAATGTCGTATCCATGCGTCCTCTGATCGGGTGCAGTCGGGGCCGCTTGCCTTTCCGATATGTCGCACAGCGCGCGTCTCGGGGGAATGGGGGAATCTTGCGCCCCTGCGCGTTGTGGCTTTCCCCGCCCCCTCGGCCTCTGATACGTCTTTCCCGACGCCAATGACGAAGGGCTGATCCATGACCAAACCCGTCATCCTCACGATCCTCGATGGCTGGGGCCTGTCGGACACGCGCGAGGCGAACGCCCCTGCGCTCGCGGACACGCCCAACATGGACCGGCTGATGCGCGATTGCCCGAACGCGACGCTGATCACCCACGGCCCCGATGTGGGCCTGCCCACCGGGCAGATGGGCAATTCCGAGGTGGGCCACACCAATATCGGCGCGGGCAGAGTGGTGGCGATGGATCTTGGCCAGATCGATCTGGCCATCGAGGATGGCAGCTATTTCGAGAATGAAGCGATCCTCGCCTTTGCCGACCGCGTGAAGGCCGCAGGCGCGCGCGCGCATCTCTTCGGGGTGATCTCGGATGGCGGCGTGCATGGCCATCTCGCGCATGTCCTCGCCACGGCGAAGCTGCTGACGGAGAAGGGCCTGGGCGTCGTGATCCATGCCATCACCGATGGCCGCGACGTGCCGCCCAAAAGCGCCGATGGCTTTATCGACGCGCTTGCCGCGGATCTGCCCGAGGGCGCGACGATCGGCACCGTGATCGGGCGGTATTACGCCATGGACCGCGACAATCGCTGGGACCGGGTCGAGACGGCCTATCGCGCCATCGTGGACGGGAGAGGCGACACCGCGAGCACGCCCGCAGGGGCGGTCGAGCAGGCATGGGATGCGGGCAAGACCGACGAATTCATCCCGGCAACGGTGATCGACGGCTATGAGGGCATGGCCTCGGGCGACGGTTTTTTCTGCCTCAATTTCCGGGCCGATCGCGCGCGCGAAATCCTCGCTGCGATCTGTGCGCCGGACTTTGACGGCTTCGAGCGCACGGCCCCCGAGCTTTCGGCGCGGCTCGGCATGGTGGAATATTCAGACGCGCACAACGCCTACATGGAGACGGCCTATCCCAAGCGGAAGATCGTCAACACGCTGGGTGAATGGGTGGCGAAACATGGGCTCACCCAGTTTCGTCTGGCCGAAACGGAAAAATATCCGCACGTCACCTTCTTTCTCAATGGCGGCCGCGAAGTGCCCGAAGGGGGCGAGGACCGCTTCATGCCGAAATCGCCCGGCGTTGCGACCTACGACCTGCAGCCCGAGATGAGCGCGCCTGAGGTGACGAAGAAATTCGTTGAGGCCGTGCATGCGGGCTACGACCTGATCGTGGTGAACTACGCCAATCCCGACATGGTCGGACATACCGGCGATCTGGAAGCGGCCATGGCCGCCTGCGCCGAGGTGGACCGCGGCCTCGGCGAGGTGCTGGAGGCGCTGCACGAGGTCGGTGGCGCGATGATCGTCACCGCCGATCACGGCAATTGCGACGTGATGGTCGATCCGGAGACGGGCAATCCGCACACGGCGCATACGCTCAACCCGGTGCCGGTGATCCTCGTGGGTGGGCCGGAGGGCACGCGCCTTGCCGAGGGGCGTCTTGCGGATCTGGCCCCCACACTGCTGGAGCTGATGGGCCTTGAGCAGCCCGAGGAAATGACTGGACGGAGCCTGATCCGCAAATGATCCGTGCGCTGGGCCTGTCCCTGATCCTGTCCCTTGCGCTGAACGCATCGCCGCTGGCCGCGCAGGATGCCGGCGCGGCAGCACGGGCCGCGGCTGCGGCGCTGGATCAGGCCGGGCAGGATCTGGCATCCGCGCGGCGCGCCTCGGACCGGGTGGCGGCGCTGACCGCGACCGTGCGGGCCTACGAGGACGGTCTGACCGCCCTGCGCGACGGGTTGCGCGATGCCTCCATCCGTGAGGCGACCCTGCGCCGCGATCTCGCTGCCCGCGAGGACGAGGTGGCGTCCCTGCTGGCCGCATTGCAGACGCTCGGTCGCGCCGAGGTGGCACAGCAGCTTTTGCACCCCGAGGGGCCTCTGGGCGCTGCCCGCTCGGGCATGTTGGTCTCCGCCGTCACGCCCGGACTTGCCGCCGAGGCGCAGGCGCTGGCGCGCGACCTGCAGGAGGTCGCGACCTTGCGACAATTGCAGGAAAACGCCGCGGACACCCTGCGCGACGGGCTGTCCGGCGTGCAGGAGGCCCGCGCGGCGCTGAGCCAGGCCGTCTCCGACCGCACCGACCTGCCGCGTCGCTTTACCGAAGACCCCGTCCAGACCGCCGTTCTGATCGCCGCGACCGAAACGCTCGAAGGCTTTGCCAGCGGGTTGACCGAGATGACGGGCCGCGATGTCGCACCGGATGCGAGCCCCGCGCTCGCGCAGGGCGCGGTGCCGCTGCCGGTCTCGGGCCGGATCCTGCGTCGCGCAGGCGAGGCGGATGCCGCGGGCGTCGCCCGCCCGGGTATCGTGCTGGCCACACGCCCCGAGGCACTGGTGACAACGCCCGTGCCCGCCACGATCCGCTACATGGGGCCGCTGCTCGATTACGGGCTCGTCGCCATCCTCGAGCCGCGGGCCGACCTTCTGTTTGTCTTCGCGGGTCTCGAGACGCTCTTCGGCGCAGCGGGGCAGGTTCTGCCGCAGGGGGCGCCGGTGGGCCTGATGGGCGGCGGCGGGAATAACACCTCTGTGTTACAGGCCGGAGAGGGGGGTGGAAACACCCGTCCGGAAACGCTCTATATAGAAGTCAGAGAAGGGGATGCGCCGGTCGATCCGCTGGCGTGGTTCACAACCGACAAGGGATAACATCTTATGCAGAAATTCGTCATGGCCGCGCTTGGCGGGACGCTCGCCGGCATCGTCGCGACGACGCAATTCGTGGGCCCGCTTCTGGCGCAGGAAGAAAACCGCGCCACCAGCGTCTACGAACAGCTCGATCTGTTCGGTGACATCTTCGAACGCATCCGCGCGCAATACGTCGAACAGGTGGACGAGGAAGACCTGATCGAGGCGGCCATCGACGGCATGTTGACCTCGCTCGATCCGCATTCCAGCTATCTCTCGCCCGACGATGCCGCGGACATGCGCGTCCAGACCCGCGGCGAATTCGGCGGCCTCGGCATCGAGGTCACGCAGGAAGACGGCTTCGTGAAGGTCGTCTCGCCCATCGACGGCACGCCTGCCGAAATGGCCGGGATCGAGGCCGGTGATTTCATCACCCATGTGGATGGCGAGTCGGTCCTGGGCCTCACGCTCGACGAGGCGGTGGACATGATGCGCGGGCCCGTGGGCTCCGAGATCATCATCACCGTCGTGCGCGAGGGCGAGGGCGAGCCCTTCGATGTGGAGATCGTGCGCGACACGATCACCCTGACCGCCGTGCGCACCCGGACCGAAGGCCAGACCGTGGTTCTGCGCATCACCACCTTCAACGATCAGACCTATCCCAATCTCGAGGAAGGTCTGAACGAACAGGTGGAAGCGCTGGGCGGCATGGAGAACGTGAACGGCTTCGTCGTCGATCTGCGCAACAATCCGGGCGGTCTTCTGACCCAGGCGATCCGCGTCTCGGATGCCTTCCTCGATGCGGGTGAGATCGTCTCGACCCGTGGCCGCGATCCGCAGGACGGCGACCGCTTCAACGCCGAAGAGGGCGATCTGGCCGAGGGCAAGCCCATCGTGGTCCTGATCAATGGCGGCTCTGCCTCGGCGTCCGAGATCGTCGCGGGCGCGCTGCAGGATCATCGCCGGGCCATCGTTGTGGGCACCAAGTCCTTCGGCAAAGGCTCCGTTCAGACGGTGATGCCGCTTCGCGGCGATGGCGCGATGCGTCTGACGACCGCGCGGTATTACACGCCCTCGGGCCGGTCGATCCAGGCGCTGGGCGTCTCGCCCGATATCGTCGTGGCTCAGCCCCCGCGCCGCCCCGAAAGCGAGGAGGACGAAGAGGCCAGCGGCCTGCCCACCCGCACCGAGGCGGATCTTCGCGGCTCGCTCGACAATGACAGCCTGTCCGAAGACGAGCTGCGCCAGATCGAGGAAGATCGCGAAAAGGCAGAAACCGCCGCTGCATTGCGCGAAGAGGATTACCAGCTGGCCTATGCCATTGACATCCTCAAGGGCCTTTCGGCGCTGGGTCCCGAAGTGCAGGCCCTGAGCCAGGGCGCGGCACCGGCGGCCGAGACCGAGTCCGAGTGATCCACGACCGGGCGCCCTTGCGGGGGCGCCCGGCGACGTTTTCGAGGATAGCGCATGTCGCCCGAAGAGATCGCCAAACTGCCCTATCGCCCCTGCGTGGGCGTCGTCCTCGCGAATCCTAAGGGGGAGATCTTCGTCGGTCAGCGTTTCGAGACGAAGGAGCCCGCCTGGCAGATGCCCCAGGGCGGGATCGACCCGGGCGAGACACCGCGGGAGGCCGCGCTGCGCGAATTGCTGGAGGAGACCGGCGTGCCCGCGGATCTGGTGCGTCCCGAAGCCGAAACGCGCGATTGGGTGTCCTACGATCTGCCGCATGACATCGTCCCGCCCATCTGGAAGGGGCGGTATCGCGGCCAGAAGCAGAAATGGTTCCTGCTGCGCTTCTTGGGCGAGGACGGCCAGGTCAATATAGCAACCAAGCATCCCGAGTTTTCCGAATGGCGCTGGCTGGCGCCCGACGCGGTGGTGGAACAGATCGTGCCCTTCAAGCGTCCTGTCTATGAAGCCGTGATCGGTGAGTTGAAGGAATACCTGTGATGCGCGCATTCGTTCTGGCCGCCTGCATGGCCCTGACCGCAACGCCGGGTCTGGCCCTGTCCTGCATGCCTGCGGACCTGGCTAGGGACTACCAGCAGGCGCAGGAGGACGAGGCCGCCTGGATCGTCGTCACCGGCAAGCTGACCTTCGACACGAGCCAATTGCCCGATACCGATCTGAGTCAACAGCAGGAGGCCCCGCCCGAGACCGATATCCCCGCGCAGATTTCTGGCGGGTCCCTGGGCAAGGACGGGTTCACCCGCGCATTCACGCGCGACATCACCCTGCGCGTTCTCTGCCTTGGCCCATGGTGCGGCGGGGCGGAAAGCGGTAGCGACGTGCTGGCCTTCCTGAAACAGGAGGGCGACGATTACGTGGCGATGGCGTCGCCCTGTCCGGGCATGATCTATTACAATCCCACGCCGGAGATGCTGGCGACCGTGACGTCCTGCTTCAATGGCGGGGAATGCACGCCGAAGATGGGCCGCTGAGCCGCAGAATTTCACTAAAATTCTGATGAGATTTTTCTAATAATCTCGAGACTTGCTTATCCGTCGCGCAACCGCTCCAGAACCCGAAGCGATACGTATCCGTCGGGCCGCGCGCCGTCGGCTTTCTGGAAATCCCGCACGGCAGAGATGGTCAGAGGACCAATGCGCCCGTCGATCTTCTCCGGATCGAAGCCCGCGGCACGCAGCCGGGTCTGCAACTCGATCCGTTCATCGAAACTGAGCGCGCGATCCTGCCGCGGCCAATCCGCGGTCAGCGGCCCCGCGCCCCCGATCCGGTCGGCGAGGTGACCGACCGCGATCACATAGGCATCGGCGGTATTGTACCGCTCCAGCACCTCGAAATTGTCGGAGATGAGGAAGGCCGCGCCATCGGCGCCCGCAGGCAGCAGTAGCGACAGAGGTGTCTCGTCGGGCATTTTGGCACGGCCCACGGGCGTCACGCCCAGGCTGCGCCACTCGGCCAGGGTCATGGTGTTGTCGCGTCGCGCCTGCATGTAGTCAAAAGGCTGCGGCAGCAGGACCTCGATCCCCCAGGGCACGCCGGTTTGCCAGCCATGGTGGGCAAGGTAGGCCGCCGTCGAGGCAAGCGCGTCGCTCGGATCGTCCGACCAGATGTCGCGCCGCCCGTCGCCCGTATGATCGATGGCCAACTCCAGATATGAGCTCGGCATGAATTGCGTGTGCCCCATCGCGCCTGCCCAGGAGCCGCGCAGCTGATCGGGCGTCGTCTCTCCCGCCTCCAGAATTGCGAGGGCGGCCAGCACCTCCGCCTCGAAAAACTCCGCGCGGCGGCCCTCATAGGCGAGGGTGGCCAGCGCCGCGAGTGTCGGCGTGTTGCCGCGATAGCCGCCATAGGCGGATTCGAGCCCCCAGATCGCGGTCACGATCTCTGCAGGCACGCCGTATTCCGCCTCGATCCCCGCCAGCACGCTTTTCTGTGCGGCCAGCGCCTTGCGCCCGTTGGCGACGCGCGCATCCGACACGGCGGTATCGAGGTAATCCCAGATCGTCTTGGTGAATTCGTTCTGGTTGCGGTCCCGATCAACGATCTTGGGATCGAAGCGCGCGCCTGCGAAGGCCGCGTCAAAAGTCCGGTCCGAAATGCCCGCCGCGCGTGCCGTCGCCCGGAAATCGCGGATCCACCGCTCAAACCCGATCTGGGATAGGGTGGCCGGATCGGTCAGCGACACCGTGGATGTCGCCGCCAGGATAAGCGGACGCGCTTGCGGACGCGGCGCATCGAAGGGCGCGTCCGCGGCCAGCGGTCCGGCCAGCGTGAGAGCGGAAAGAAGGAAGCCGAAAGGGATGTGACTGCGCATGACCCACCTGTAAAGCGTGCTGCTCTTTTTTGCGCAGTCTACGCCAGTCGGGCCAAGCGGCAAAGCACGGCTTCGTGTCCGCGCGGAGCCTCGCCGATCAGCGCTGACGGGACCGGCGGGCTTTGACCTTCGCGGTCTTGCCGTCCTTCTTCTTGGCGCGCGTGAGTTTGCGCTTGGGCGATGTGCCGGGCTTCTTGCGGCGTCCTCCGGGGCGTCCGCCCCCGCCTCGGCCGGAGCCTTGCGGCATCTCCCGATCCTCGAGCGTGATCAGCTCGAAGGCGATCCCGCCCGTGACGGGTGCGGCCTCCGTCAGCTTCACGGTGACGCGTTGGCCAAGCCCGATGACGGTGCCGGTCTCGGAGCCCATCAGCGTGCCTTCGTCGCGGTCGAAGTGGAAATATTCCGATCCGAGATTGCGCATCGGGATCAACCCGTCCGCGCCCGTCTCGTCGAGCTTCACGAAAACGCCGAACTTGGCGATCCCTGAGATGCGCCCGGTGAATTCCGCGCCCACGCGGTCCGACAGGAAGGCCGCGAGGTAGCGATCCGTCGTGTCCCGTTCCGCCACCATCGACCGGCGTTCCGTCTCGGAGATGTGCTGCGCGGTGGCGTCAAGCTTGTCGAGATCGGTCTCGGACAGCCCGTCATCCCCCCAGCCATGCGCGGTGATCAGCGCGCGGTGCACGATCAGGTCGGAATAGCGCCGGATGGGCGAGGTGAAATGCGCGTAGTTGCGCAGCGCGAGGCCGAAATGCCCGAAATTCTTGGGGCTGTAATAGGCCTGTGTCATGGCGCGCAGGGTCGAGAGGTTGATCAGCTCCGCCTCGTCCCGTCCCGCGGCCTGCGCCAGCAGCTGGTTGAGATGCGCGGTCTTCAGGACCTGCCCCTTGGCGAGCGTCAGGCCTGCCGCCTCGGCGGTGTCGCGCAGGGTGTCGAGCTTGTCGTCTGGCGGCTCCTCGTGCACGCGGAAGAGAAGCGGCGTGTTCTTGGCGCTCAGCGTCTCGGCGGCGGCGACATTGGCCAGCACCATGAATTCCTCGATCAGGCGATGGGCATCGAGGCGGTCGACGAAGTTCACGCTTTCCACATGGCCGTCCTCGGAAAGCTGGATGCGCCGCTCCGGCAGGTCGAGGTCGAGCGGTTGCCTGCGGTCCCGCGCGGCCCGCAACGCGGCGTAGGCCTCGTAGAGCGGGTCGATCACGTCCTCGACCAGGGGCGCGGTCTTGTCGCTTGGCGTGCCATCGCGGGCGGCCTGCACCTCCTGGTAGCTGAGGGCTGCCGAGGACAGCATCAGCCCGCGCATGAAGCGGTGGCTTTTCTTGTTGCCCTCGGCGTCGATCACCATCCGGACCGCGACGCAGGCGCGGGGCACGTTTTCGTGCAGCGAGCACAGATCGCCGGACAGACGGTCGGGCAGCATCGGCACGACGCGGTCAGGGAAATAGCTCGAATTGCCGCGTTTTCGGGCCTCGCGATCCAGCGCCGATCCGGGGCGGACGTAGTGCGCGACATCGGCGATGGCGACCCAGATGACGTAGCCGCCCTTGTTCTTCGGGTCGTCATCGGGTGCGACATAGACGGCGTCGTCCCGGTCACGGGCATCGGAGGGGTCGATGGTGATCAGGTCCATCTCGCGCAGGTCGACCCGGTCGCCAAGACCCGCGGGCGCCATGCGGTCGGCCTCGTGCATGACCTCGTCGGGGAAGGCGTCGGGAATGCCGTGCTGGTGGATCGCGATCAGCGACACGGCCCGCGGCTCCGACGGATCGCCGAGACGCGCGGTGATGCGCGCGCGGGGATTGCCCATGCGGCCCTTGGGGCCGATCTGTTCGGCCTCCACCAGCTCGCCGTCCTTGGCGCCCCCCGTGGCATCGGGCGCCACGCGCCATTCGCGGTCAGCCCCCTTGTCGATAGGTTTGATCGCGCCGCCTTCGGAGCCTGTCTTGAAGATCCCCACGACCTTGAGCGGATTGGCCCCGATCCGGCGGATGAGCCGCGCTTCGTAATGGTGATCGTCGGCCTTGACCTCTTGCAGCCGGGCGAGGATGCGATCCCCGGCGCCGAGGGCCGGATCGCTGTCGCGGGCGATGATCAGGATCTGCGGCTCCGCCCCGGTGCCTGCCCATTCCAGGGGCTTGGCAAAAAGATCGCCATCGTCGTTCGGCGCGCGCACTTCCAGCACGCTCACGGGGGGCAGGCGATCGGGATCGCGATATGTCTTCTTGCGCTTCTCCAGATGCCCTTCGGCTTCCAGCTCCTTGAGCAGTTTTTTCAGATCGATGCGCTGGGCACCCTTGATCCCGAAGGCCCGCGCAATGTCGCGCTTGGCCGTCTGGGTGGGGTTCTCGGAGATCCAGTCGAGGATTTCCGCCTTTGTGGGAAGCTTTGCCATATCGCGCACGTAGCACGCGGGCCGGGCTCCGTCACGCGGGATCAGGGCGCGCGGCGCATCATCCGGTGAGGCACGCCTTCGTCGTCATAGACGGGACCGTAGGCCGTGAAGCCGAGGCCCTCGTAGAAGGGCATGGCGCGGACCTGCGCGCCAAGCGCCACGATGCCCACCTCTCGTGCGGCGTAATGCGCAAGACCCGCGTGCACGAGCGCGGCCCCGATGCCCCGGCCGCGCCCTTCGGGCAGAACGCAGATGCGCCCGATCCGGCCCTCGCCCCCGTCCATGTACAGCCGCGCGCAGCCGATGGGCCTGGAGCCGTCGGAGGCCAGAAGATGGGTTGCCGTCGCATCGAGCGCGTCGAACTCGGAGGCCTCGGTGAAGCCCTGCTCGTGCACGAAGACCGCCATGCGCAGCGCGCGGACAGGCGCGAAGTCCGGGGCTTCGGAGATGGTGACGCTCATGCGAAAAAATCGCGCAGGATACGGGAATAGATCGCCTTGAGCTGGTGGATCTGCGCGACCGAAACGCGTTCATCGACCTGGTGCATCGTCTCCCCCACGAGGCCGAATTCCACCACCGGGCAATGATCGCGCACGAAGCGCGCATCCGACGTGCCGCCCGAGGTCGACAGGACAGGCGCGATGCCGGTCTCTGCCTCGACTGCGCGGGCCACCAGATCCGACAGGGGGCCGGGCGGCGTCAGGAAGGCCTCGCCCGATATCTTGATCTCCATCTCGGTCACCGTGCCGAACGCGGCATCGACCTTGGCGGCCTCCGCCCGCAGCCAGTCCGACAGCGCGGCGCCGGTATGCGTGTCGTTGAAGCGGATGTTCAGCAGGCCACGCGCCTCGGCGGGGATCACGTTTGTCGCGGGATTGCCCACATCCATGCTGACGACCTGCAGCGAAGAGGCGTCGAAGTGATCGGTGCCTCGGTCCAGCTCATGCGTGGCCAACCCGTCCAGAAGCCGCAACAGCGCATGGCAGGGGTTCTTCGCACGATGCGGATAGGCTGCGTGCCCCTGAACGCCCCGCGTGGTGATCCAGGCCGACATGGAGCCGCGCCGCCCGATCTTCATCATCTCGCCCATGCGGGACGGGCAGGTGGGCTCGCCCACGAGGCAGACATCCATCGCCTCGCCCTGATTGGCCATCCAGTCGAGCAGCGCGCGCGTCCCGTCGAGCGCGGGGCCTTCCTCATCGCCGGTGATGGCGAGGATCAGCGCGCCATCGGGCGGGGTATCCTTGACGAAATCCATGGCGGCGGCGGCAAAGGCCGCGACCCCCGACTTCATGTCCGTGGCGCCGCGCCCCCAGAGCTGGCCGTCCTTTTCTTCCGCGCCGAACGGGTCGACCGACCAATCGGCGAGATTGCCCAAGGGCACCACGTCGGTATGTCCGTTGAAGCCGAAGGTCCGGGCATGGCCCTTGTCGCCCCAGCGCGCGAACAGATTGGAGACCTCACCGCGATCGGCGCGCATGCAGGTGAAGCCCGCCGCGCTCAGATGGTTTTCCAAGAGGGCAAGCGCGCCGCCTTCCTCGGGCGTGACGGAGGGGCAGCGGATCAGATCGGCGGTCAGACGAACGGGATCGACGGTCATGGCAACTCCAGTCGCGAGGATGTGGCGCGTTTGCCGCAATTCGATGACGGAAATGCGGCGGTGGTCGTAATTCCTTAACCATTTCAAGGCGCGCGCGGCTAGTGTCTGGAAAAAATAACACGTCCGAGGCAGGGCAGCTTTTTCAGTTTCGTATCCGATCCCGGTGTGGCGTCAGGCCGCGCGGTGGATCGCGTACCTTTTGCGTGGTGGATCAGCCCCAGCCATCGGCCCGTTGAGGCAGATGAGACATGGTACGCGCGCGCGAACTTCCCATTGATGAAGGCGCATCGGCCACGGAGATGGCGCAGACCATCTTCGCCGACGATGTGACCATCGTGGGCGCCAGCTATTCGGGCGATTCCGATGGCTCCGGCGTCTATTCGAACGGCGACGCATTGATGCCGGGCGTGGCGCCCGGTGATACCGGCGTGATCCTGTCGACCGGCGATGTGGATGATGTCACCAACTCTCGCGGCTCCTCCAACCAGCGAACGAACACCTCGACCAATACCAGCGGCGAGAAC
Source organism: Roseivivax sp. THAF197b (assembly GCF_009363255.1). Classification (NCBI taxonomy): domain Bacteria; kingdom Pseudomonadati; phylum Pseudomonadota; class Alphaproteobacteria; order Rhodobacterales; family Roseobacteraceae; genus Roseivivax; species Roseivivax sp. THAF197b. Next base: position 132,313 of record NZ_CP045318.1, read on the forward strand.
AACAATCCCGATTTCAACGCCGCAGCGGGGGCTGCGACCTATGACGCGGCCTATCTCGACGTGGATCTGATCCCCGAGGGGGATTACCTGACATTCGATTTCGTCTTCCTGTCGGAGGAATTCCCCGAATACGAGACGGGCATCTATCAGGATTTCGTCGGCGTCTGGATCAATGGCGAATTGGTGCCCCTGAGCATCGGCGACGGGGATATCGACCCCAACAACCTCAACTCCCAGTCGAACGCCAACCTCTACATCGACAACACCTCCGACCAGTACAACACGGAGATGGACGGCTTCACCGTCACGATGTCCGTCGTGATCCCGGTCGAGGCCGGAGAGGTGAATTCCCTGCGCATCGGCATCGCCGATGTCAGCGATTCCAATTACGACTCGACGATCATGATCGCTGCAGGCTCTGGCACCACCAAGCTGGTGGCGTTCGACGATGTGGTGCAGCTTGAGCCGGGCGGAAGCCGGACATTCGACGTGCTGGCGAACGATATCGACAGCACCAATGGCGCGCTCTTTGTCACGCATATCAACGGGATCGCCGTGTCTGCGGGCGACAGCGTCACCCTGACGACCGGTCAGGTCATCACGCTGAACGCGGATGGCACCCTGAGCGCCGTGGGCGACACGGACGAAGAAACCGTCAATTTCACCTACCAGATCGAGAACAGCGCGGGCGACAGCGACACCGGCTTCATCACGATCAACCAGGTGCCCTGTTTCGTGGCGGGCACCGTGATCGACACCGAGAACGGACCGCGGCTGGTCGAGGATCTGAAACCCGGTGACATGATCCGCACCGCCGACGAGGGCTACCAGCCTTTGCGCTGGATCGGACAGCGCCAGGTCGAGGCAACCGGCAAACATGCCCCGATCGAGATTGCGGCCAACACCTTCGGCGCGCATCTGCGCCTCCAGGTCTCGCCCTTGCACCGCATCCTCGTTGAAGATGCCCGGGCGGAGCTGATGTTCGGCGAGGCGGCGGTGCTGGTCTCCGCGAAGTACCTCGTCAACGGGGACACTGTCTTCCCGGTCGAGGGCGGCTCGGTGACCTATGTTCACCTGCTTTTTGACCGCCACCAGATCGTCTTCGGCAATGGCCTGCCCTCGGAGAGTTTCCTGCCGGGGTCCATGATCACCTCGATCTTCGAACAGGAGGTCCTGGAGGAGATCTGCGCGCTGTTCCCGGATCTCGATCCCCGCACGGGGAACGGATATGGCGAGGCGGCGCGCCGCATTCTGCGAAATTACGAAGCCAGCGCCCTGTTCGAGCGGGCCGCATGAGCTGGATCGCGCTGTCGGGTCGGGACATCGAATGGACCTGCGAGGACACGTTTGGCGCGACGCCGGCCGACCGCCATGCCTTGCTGACGCGCGGCTCCATGGTGATCGAGACACGGCTTTCCCCCTATGGTCGTCCGCAGACGCTTTTGGGATATGAGCGCCGTCACCCGTGGTCGGGCCGGATTTCCTTGCAGGCAGTGCCCGGTGGCGGCGTCGTGGTCGTGCTGAACCAAGGCACGTCGCATTTTCACACCGTCATCCCGCCCGAAAGCGGTGCGCGCACCGAAACGCTGCGGCTGACACTGTCCTGGGATGCGCCCGCGCGCTGGGGGCGGCTCGTGGTGGAGCGGCCTGAAAGTTCGGGCTTCCGCATGATCGAGACGCCGCCGCCGCCGCCGCTGATGCTCGAAGACATCTTCACGATGATCCACCGCCCGCAGCTCTGCGAGCGGGACGCGGATGTGGTGTTCTTCGCGGTCTCGAACAAGATCGAGCCTGTGGGGCCGCAGCCGACCCTTGCCGCCAATTCGAGGATCACGACCGAAACCGGGCCCAAACGCGTCTCGGACATTCGGGAGGGCGATCTGGTGCGCACATTGGGCGGCGCTCTGCAGCCGGTCGTGAAAGTGGTCAAGCGCAACGTGCCGGCGCTGGGCTCCTTCCAGCCGGTGCGGCTGCGCGCGCCCTATCTGGGTCTCGTGCGCGATGTTCTCGTGGCGCCGCATCAGAGGCTGGTGATCGGCGGCTCGGAGGTGGAATACATCTTCGGGCATGAAACCGTTCTGATCCCCGCCGATGCGCTGGCAAACGGGTTTACCGGCCTGCGCGATACGAAACGCAGCTTCGTGCAATATTACCAATTGGTCCTGCCGCGCCATGACGCGCTGATGATCGCGGGCGCCGCGTTCGAAAGCCTGTATCTCGGGCGGTTGAGACGCAAGCGCGATATGGTCCCGGCGACGCTTCTGGCCGACATGGACCCGCGCGTATTCCCCGAACATGTGCGCGCGGGCTATCAGGTCCTGCGCCCCTTCGAGGCTGTGACGCTGGCCGAAGCGCGGGCCGCCTGAGGCCTGATCCTATGCTCGGGTCGACGCGGTGGCGCGCCGTCAGCCCGGATGCGTCGGTTTGTCGAAATAGGGCGTGATCTGGGCCACGACGACGGAGTTTTCCTCAAGCGCGCGGGCCATCAATGCTCGCTCCTCCGCCTCGATCTCGTGCCCGGCAGCGAGGCGCTCTTCCTCGGTGCCGTAGCCCGTGACATCGAGCGGGGCCATATCCGCCTGCTTGAGGATCGCCACCGTCTCGCGCACGGCCTCCGCCTCGTCCACGCCGGACGCATAGCACATGAGTGCAGCACCGGTCGCGCCGTCGGGCAGCCCGTCACCGGATTTGCGGCCCAGTTCCACGACCAGCGTGTAGACCTTCTGTTTCGATTTGGGCTTGGCGTCGGGCTTTGTCATGGCGTCGTGCTTGCCGGTCCCGGTGGCGCCTTGTCAACACCATGCGTCACGCCCGTACCGCTGCCTAACGCCGGATTGCGCGCCAGCCGCCGATCAGGATGCAGGCCCCGATCAAGCCGACGACCAACTGCGACACCCACCATCCCGATGCCATGATGCCGAGGATGCCGAGAAGCCAATTGGCGACGATCGCGCCGACGATGCCGAGGATGATGTTCAGGAAGGGGCCGGTGTCGGCCTTCATGATCATGCTCGCAAACCAGCCCGCGAGACCACCCACGATGATCGATCCGAAAAATCCTAGTCCCATGTCTTATCTCCTTTTCCACAAAGCGCTGCGGTTTCCACGGCGCCGTTTCAGCCGAATAGTTCCGTGACCAGTGCGGTCGCGTAAATGGCCATCATCAGGACGCTTTCGATGCCGATCCGGCCCGGTCCCTCGCGTTGACGCAGGATCAGCCCGGCCAGCAGCACGGACGTCATCAGCAGGCCCGTGGCCAGCCAATAGGCATCGTTTGTGCCGATGGCGTGATAGAGCGAGCCGTCGCGATAGGCGACATCGCCCGCCACGAGGAAGAGCGTGTCGAAGGTGTTCCCGCCGATGATGCCGCCGACCGCCAGTTGCAGCGCGCCCCGGCGCACGGCCACCAATGTCGTGACGAATTCCGGAAGCGACGTGACCACGGCCGTGACAACAGCGCCCACCAGCGACGAGGACAGCCCGAAACGGGAAATGAAGACGCCCCCGGCCTGGCTTATGACCCAGCCGCCCATGCCCATGACGACCACAAGACCCATGAATTGCAGCGCGGGGCCGCGGGCGGATCGTTGTGCCTCGTCTCCGTCTTCCGGCGCATCGTCGCGCGTATCCGAGGTGCGCACCGGACGCCACATCGGATCCTCGCGCACGGAGGTCGCGAGCTTCACACCGGCCAAATAGACCAGAAACAGCAGGACAGAGGCGGGATGCACGCCGAGATAGGACAATTCCGGCCCGGATAGCGCGCAAAGCGGGATGCTCAGCAGGATGATCAGCATCACCGCCTGAAAGAGGTTCGCAGGCTCCGCCGCGGCATGTTCGAGATTGGCGCGTTTATGCAGCAGGTCGGCGATGGCCAAAAACAGCGTCTGCGCGGCGATGCCGCCCACCGCGTTCGAGAAGGCGTAGCTCGCATCCCCCGACGCCGCGGCGTTCACCGATACGACGACACCGGCAAGCGAGGTTGCCGCCCCGAGGATCAGGCCGCCCGCCATCGCCTCTCCCATCTGGGTGCGGTCGGCGATGATGTCGGCAAGCTGCGTGGCCTTGATCGACGCCACCACGACCGCGCTCGCAGCCAGGGCGAACACGGCGAAGAGGAACGGCGAAGAAAGGCTCGCTATCATGAAAAAGGCCCGGCGGTGTCACTCGGAACAACCACCGGGCCGCATTTTTGTTTCCGGCAAGGTCGAAATCAGTCGCGCAGGAGCTCGTTGATCCCGACCTTGGAGCGGGTCTGTTCATCGACGCGCTTCACGATCACCGCGCAGTAGAGGTTCACGCCGTTCTTCGACGGCATGGAACCCGAGACGACCACCGAATAGGGCGGCACTTCGCCATAGGTGAACTCGCCCGTCTCTCGGTCGACGATCTTGGTGGACTTGCCGATATAGACGCCCATGCCGAGAACTGCGCCTTCGCGGACGATGCAGCCCTCGACGACTTCGGAGCGGGCACCGATGAAGCAATTGTCCTCGATGATGGTGGGGCCTGCCTGCATCGGCTCCAGCACGCCGCCGATGCCGACGCCGCCCGAGAGGTGCACGTTCTTGCCGATCTGTGCGCAGGAGCCGACCGTGGCCCAGGTGTCGACCATGGTGCCCTCGTCCACATAAGCGCCGAGGTTCACGAAGGACGGCATCAGCACGACGCCCGGCGCGATATAGGCGGATTTGCGGACGATGCAGTTGGGCACAGCGCGGAAGCCTGCCTCTTTCCAGTCCTTCTTCTTCCAGCCCTCGAACTTGCTGTCGACCTTGTCCCACCAGGTGCCGCCCTGCGGGCCGCCCGAATGCTTTTCCATGTCCTTGATACGAAAGCCCAGGAGCACGGCCTTCTTGGCCCATTGGTTGACGTGCCAGTCGCCGCTGTCCTGCCGTTCGGCGACGCGCAGCTTGCCCGAATCGAGCGCGTCGAGCGTCTCCTCGATGGCATTGCGGGTCTCGCCCTTGGTATCGGGGGTGATGTCGGCGCGCGCCTCCCAGGCGCTTTCGATGGCAGCTTCGAGCTGGACGATATCCATGGACCTTGAATCCTTCGCTGTCGTTTTGGTTTGCGCCCTCTTAGCGCGCGACTTGCCGCAAGGAAAGCCGCTCTGCAGGTGCTGGCGGGCGCCGCCGATCCGGGCTAGGTCTGCCCGGCACATCATGACCGGAGGCCCGATGAAGGATAATCGCAAAAGCCAGTTCCGCGACGCGGGCCGGGATCGCAAGACAGCGGCCGAGGTGCCGGAGACGCCGCAGACGCAATCCGCGTCCTACCGGCTGGCCTTCACCGATGAAGAATTCATGTGTCGCCCCGAGCTTCGGCCCGTGCGGCTGCAGCTGGAACTTCTGAAAACCGAGATGCTGCTTGATGAGGCCGGGATCGAGACCACGGTCGTGATGTTCGGCGGCGCGCGCATCCCCGCGCCCGAGCGCCGCGACAAGGCCCGGACCGAAACGCTGGCCGAGCTGTCGCGCTACTACGACGAGGCGCGCAAGTTCGCCCGCGTGCTGACCGAGCAATCGCTCAAGGCCTATGGCGGCAGCGATGTCGTCGTCACAGGCGGTGGTCCCGGCGTGATGGAGGCGGGCAATCGCGGTGCCGAGGAGGCGGGCGGTCGATCTGTCGGGCTCAATATCGTGTTGCCGCATGAGCAGGCGCCGAACCCCTACGTGACGCCGGATCTGGCCTTCAACTTCCATTACTTCGCGATCCGGAAGATGCATTTCCTGATGCGCGCGCGGGCCATTTGCGTGTTCCCCGGCGGCTTCGGCACGCTCGATGAGCTCTTCGAGGCGCTGACCCTCATCCAGACCGGCCGGATGAACCGCGTGCCGGTCCTGCTTTTCGGTGAGGCCTTCTGGCGCTCCATCGTGAACTGGGAGGCGCTGGCCGATGCCGGGACGATCGGCGCGGAGGATCTCGAGCTCTTCCGTTTCGTGGAGACGGCGGACGAGGCGCTCGAGGAAATCGCCAAATGGCCGGTGGAGCCTGCCCGGGACCGGCTCCCGCCGCGCTGACGGCCAGGGCCTTATCGCGGAACCGCGACCGCGTTGCGCCCCTTTCCCCTCCATGCAGGCTGCGTTAGATAGCGCGGCAACCAGAGAGCCCGGGCGCGATGATCCTGCCCGGCCAACAGCACAGGAGCCGATCACATGGGCTACAAAGTTGCCGTCGTTGGTGCCACCGGAAACGTGGGCCGCGAAATGCTGAACATTCTCTCCGAGCGGGAGTTCCCCGTCGACGAACTGGCCGCGCTGGCCTCGCGCCGGTCGCTCGGCACCGAGGTGAGCTTCGGCGATCAGACCCACAAGACGCAGGACCTCGACACGTTCGATTTCACCGGCTGGGATATCGCGCTTTTCGCCATCGGCTCGGACGCGACGAAGAAATATGCGCCCAAGGCGGCCAAGGCGGGCTGCGTCGTGATCGATAACTCCTCGCTTTACCGCTACGACCCGGACGTGCCGCTGGTGGTGCCGGAAGTGAACCCCGAAGCGGTCGAGGGCTATTCCAAGAAGAACATCATCGCGAACCCCAACTGCTCGACCGCGCAGATGGTCGTCGCACTGAAGCCCCTGCACGACCGTGCCAAGATCAAGCGCGTCGTGGTGTCGACCTACCAGTCGGTCTCGGGCTCCGGCAAGGAGGCGATGGACGAGCTGTGGGACCAGACCAAGGCGGTCTACAATCCCACGGATGACGTGAAGCCGAAGGTCTATCCCAAGCAGATCGCCTTCAACGTGATCCCGCATATCGACGTCTTCCTCGAGGATGGCTCCACCAAGGAAGAGTGGAAGATGGTCGCCGAGACGAAGAAGATCGTCGACGGCTCGATCAAGGTCACCGCGACCTGCGTGCGCGTTCCGGTCTTTGTGGGCCACGCGGAATCGATCAATATCGAGACCGAAGAGTTCCTCGATGAGGACGAGGCGCGCGACATCCTGCGCGAGGCGCCGGGCATCATGGTGATCGACAAGCGCGAGGACGGCGGCTACGTCACGCCGGTCGAATGCGTGGGCGATTACGCCACCTTCATCAGCCGCATCCGTCAGGATTCGACGATCGACAACGGACTGAACCTGTGGTGCGTGTCGGACAACCTGCGCAAGGGGGCGGCGCTCAATGCCGTTCAGATCGCGGAGACCTTGGGCAACCGGGTGCTGAAGAAGGGCTAATCGTCCTCGATCACCTGAAAGTCGTCATCATCGCCGTCGTCCCGGGCCTGGGGCGGCGGCGTTGTCGTTTCTAGGAGGCGGGTCACCAGGTGATGGTGGCTGTGCCCGGGAAAGGGCGCGCCGTAGCGACGCAGGAGGGCACCGTAGGAATGGCCAAGCTCGGATGCCTTGCACAGGCGCAGGCCCTCTGGATGGGAATGCAGCGCCAGCCCGCCCCCTGCCTCGTGCAGGGCATAGCCCTTGGCCCTGAGCCGCGCGATGAGGTCGCCCCAGTCTTGAGCTGCCGCGAAATCCTGAGCGAGGAGGACCCGCAAGGGGCCGAGGAGCTGCTCATCCGCCCGATTGGGCGTCTTCGCGGGATAAGCCCTGCGCTTCAGATCAGCGGCGAGCGCAGAGCGGATCAGATCACCCGGAGACATGTCGGCCGCTTTCGCGGCCTGTAGCGTCGCCCGGCGCAGATCCGGTGGCAGAAAGAGATCCATGCGTTCCATCCCCGCAGGCTACGCCCGCCGATGTTAACGGATGGTAACCATAGAACCACATTCTGAAGAAAAGGTCCGCCTCGGCCCTAATTTCACCCCGAATCGCGTCTACGCTCACCGAGAAGCAAAACAGCAAGGCAGACCATGCGATGGCACAGGACATCCCGCAGACCAGCAAGGCGCTCCCCGGCCGCCTCGATTGCGAAACCGCCGCATTGTTCCGCGGCTTTCTCCGCCCGATTTTCGAACACGCTCAAAGCTGGGCGGATCTCGTCACCAAGCTCACCGCGCGGGGCTATGATCTGTCTTTCCATGAAGGGCGGCTGGTGATCTCGTCGCGCGATGACGGGCGGCCGCTCTGCACCGGGCGCGATCTGGGCGAGCCGCTCTCCGCGCTTGCCGTGCGGTTCGGTCGGCCGCAGCTCAAGATCGGGCGCGACGGACGGTCCGGCTGGCTGGCCTAAGCAGGGCTGAGCAAGTCTGTCAGACGGCGGTATAAATCCCGTTCGCGGGATCGAACTGCTCTAGGCTGCCTTCCGCGATATCGGTCCAGAGGCCGTGCAGGGACAGCCCGCCCGCCTCGACCGCTTCCTTGACGAAGGGGAAGGTCATCAGGTTGTCGAGCGAGACGAGCACCGCCTCTTTCTCCAGTGCCCGCGCCGCCTCCGTTTCATCGACGCCGCGCGCCTTCACCCGCTCATAGCCGGGCCGCAGAATATCCATCCAGCGCCCGACGAAGCTCGTCTTCTCCTCGAGCGCAGGGGCCCGGCCGCTGCACATGTCAAGACAGCCCTGCACGCCGCCGCAGCTGGAATGTCCAAGCACGATCAGGTGCGAGACACGCAAGGCGGTCACCGCGTATTCGACGGCCGCAGATGTGCCGTGCTGGTTGCCGTCGGGCTCGTAGGGCGGCACCAGGTTCGCGATATTGCGGTGAATGAAGAATTCACCCTGATCCGCACCGAAGATCGAGGTGACATGCACCCGGCTGTCGCAGCACGAAATCACCATTGCGCGCGGGCGCTGCCCCTCGACCGCGAGCCTGCGATACCATGCGCTGTTGTCTGCATAAGCCGTGGCCTTCCAGCCGTGATAGCGTGTCACGAGGTAACTCGGCAGGGGGCGGACGAATTTCATACGGCTCTCCGGGGTCTTCCTGTCTTCCCGGATAAGCGTCATTTGCATGAAATTCGAGAGAAAAGGCATTTGGCTGGAAACGTTTTCTGAAGCCCTTCGTGGCAAAGTCTCCCTTGGGTATACGGGGTATTTGGACGAAGGGAGCCAGGTCATGGCACCGATAAAGATGCTCGCGCCGCACGAACCGGCGCGACTGGATATAGACACGCTTTCCGATCTCTATGGCGATATGGGCCCCTCGGCGGCTGAGGAAGCGGTCTGCCGCGCGATGGAGGAGCTGGCCTTGCGTCTGGCCGAGGCGGAGCGCGCTTTTCGAAGCGACGATTGGCCAGAGATGGGCAATGTCTTGCGCCGCGTGATCGCCATCGCACGCCAGATCGGCATGGTGGGCCTCGTGCGGGTCGCGCGCGATTGCCGGGCCTGCCTCGAGGTCGGTGACAGCGTTGCGTTGGCCGCCACGCTCGCGCGGCTTCTGCGCACCGGCGAACGGTCGCTTCTGGCCCTTTGGGATCGTCAGGACCTGACCCTGTAGCGGGCTCCCCTGCGGTCCCCCGGGGCGGTCATGGCGCCGTCGGGCAAACTGACCCTTGTAGCGCGGGCCGCATGGATTAGGCTCCCGCGGAACAGGCCCCATGCCAGAGGACACCATGACGCTCCGCTTTGCATCCGCCACAGACGGCGCACTCGATCTTCATGTGCTCGAACAGGGTCAGGTTGCCCAATGGCTGGAGGGGCAGGAGCCCCGTGTCGCGGCCTGGGTCGAGGCCAGCGGCTTCGAAGGCGCCATTGGCGAAGCGGTTTTGATACCGGGCCCGGATGGGGCGCCGGTCGCCGCGCTGGCAGGCTATGGCACGCCCGCTTCCCGCGCGCGCAGCCATTTCGCATTGGCCGCCGCCGCTCCCCGTTTCAAGGGGCATGTCCTGCGGGTCGCGGATGGGCTGCCCGCAGACGACGCGGAACGCGAAGCGCTGGGCTGGCTTCTGAGCGGATATGGCTTCTCGCGCTACCGCGATCAGACGCCGAAGATCGGGGAACTCGTGGCGCCGGATGGGATCGATGCGGGCCGCGTCGAAGCGCTGGCCGCAGCAGAAGCGCTGACCCGCGACCTGATCAACACGCCCGCAGCCGATATGGGGCCGGAAGCGCTGGAAGCGGCCGTCAGGGATCTTGCCCGCGATCACGACGCGCATGTGGATGTCATCGCAGGGCAGGGCCTGCTCGAGCACAATTTTCCCATGATCCATGCCGTGGGTCGTGCCGCGAAAGATGACCCGAGGCTGATCGACATGCTCTGGGGATCCGAAGGGCCGCGGCTGACCCTTGTCGGCAAGGGCGTATGTTTCGACACGGGCGGGCTGAACCTCAAACCCGGCGCCTCGATGGGCTTGATGAAAAAGGACATGGGCGGTGCGGCAACCGTGCTCGGCCTCGCCAAGGCGATCATGGAGCTGGACCTCAAGCTGCAGCTGCGCGTCCTTGTTCCGGCGGTCGAAAATTCCGTCGCAGGCGACAGCTTCCGCCCGCAGGACATCCTGACATCGCGCAAGGGCCTGACGGTGGAGATCAACAATACCGATGCCGAGGGGCGGCTTGTTCTGGCCGATGCGCTGGCGCTTGCCGATGAGACGACGCCGGATCTGATCCTGTCCATGGCGACGCTGACCGGGGCGGCCCGTGTGGCCGTGGGCCCCGATATCGCGCCGTTCTTCGCCACAGATGACCGGATTGCGCAGGCGCTGGAGGCAGCAGCACCCGGCGCGGCCGACCCGGTATGGCGCCTGCCTTACCACGCCCCTTACGAGACGATGATCGAACCGGGCATTGCCGATCTCGACAATGCGCCGAAGGGCGGGTTTGCCGGGGCGATCACGGCCGCGCTCTTCCTGCGCCGCTTCGTGACCGATACGCCGCGCTACGCGCATTTCGACATCTACGGCTGGCAGCCGCAGGCCGCGCCCGGTCGCAGCAAGGGCGGGGTCGGACAGGGCGCGCGCGCCATCCTCGCCGCATTGCCGGAGCTTCTTGACCTGTGAGCGACGGCACGCAATCCGCAATACCGACGGACCGGCGCCTTCTGGCAGCCAACGGGCGCGTGGCGGCGGACGCGCTGAAGGGAGAAGTCGCCGCGGATCGCTTCGTCGCCGGGCAAGTGCGCCGGGTCGGCGTACCCGTCGCGGACCTCTTGCGCGATCCCGGCGGGACAAGGGACCGCCAACTCCTGATGGGGGCGCGGATCACGCTGTTCGAGACGCGGGACGGTTGGGCCTTCGTGCAAGCCGATGCGGATGGCTATGTGGGTTATGTGGCCGAAGACGCCCTCGTCGCGGATCATCCCGTCACACACCGCGTCGCGGCCCGGGCCACGCATCTTTACGAGGCCCCCTCGATCAAGGCGCCGGAGCGCGCGACGCTCAGCCTTGGCACGATTGTCGCCGTCTCGGGCGCCGACGGAGCCTTCGCCCGGACAGAGGCGGGGTACATCCCCAGCGTTCATCTCGAGGCGATCGACACGGTGCACGCCGATCCAGTCGCCGTGGCGGAGCGCCTGCTGGGCACGCCTTATCTCTGGGGCGGAAACTCGGCCCAGGGGATCGATTGCTCGGGCCTTGTTCAGATCGGCTGTCACTTTGCGGGCCTCGATTGCCCTGGCGACAGCGACCTGCAAGAGGCCGCCTTCGCCCCCTTTCGCACGCAAGACGCGCCGCGCCGGGGCGATATTCTGTTCTGGCGGGGCCACGTGGCCTGGGTGTCCGCGCCCGACACGATCCTGCATGCCAATGCGCATCACATGGCCGTCGCCTATGAAGGGCTCGATGCCGCTGTCGCCCGGATCGCGGCACAGGGCGATGGTTCCGTCACGTCCCATGTCAGGCTCCAGCTAGAGGTTTCCCATGACCCATGATCCCTTCTTCCAACCGGTCTCGGGCTTCGATTTGCCGCGCTTTGCCGGTGTGCCGACCTTCATGCGTTTGCCCCATGTGCCGCTCGATCATCCGCGTCTGGGCGAGGTCGAGGTCGGGCTCGTTGGCGTGCCCTGGGACAGCGGGACGACGAACCGGCCCGGCCCGCGTCATGGGCCACGGCAGCTCCGCGACGCGTCCACCATGATCCGGGCGCAGCATCCGGTGACCGGTCATCGCCCGTTCGAGGCGGTGCGCTGCGCCGATCTGGGCGACGTCGGCCCGAACCCCGCGGATATTCCCGCCACGATGGAGCGGATTACCGCCTTCTATCAGGATCTGCGCGCCTCCGGCATCCGGCCGCTGACGGCGGGCGGCGATCACCTGACCTCGCTTCCGATCCTGCGCGCGCTGGCTGCGGATGGGCCGCTCGGCATGGTGCATTTCGACAGCCATACGGACCTTTTCCATTCGTATTTCGGCGGCACGATGTACACCCACGGAACACCGTTCCGGCGTGCGGTCGAGGAAGAACTGCTCGATCCGAAGCGGATCGTGATGATTGGCATTCGCGGCACCGCCTATGACACGGAGGATCGGGATTTCGCCAAGGCTTGCGGCATCCGTGTGATCCCGATCGAGGAGTTTCACGGCCGCGGCGTCAAGGACGTGATGTCCGAGGCGCGTGACGTGGTGGGGCAGGACCGGACCTATGTGAGCTACGACATTGACTTCGTGGACCCGGCCTTCGCGCCCGGCACGGGAACGCCGGAGGTGGGTGGCCCCAATTCGTTTGAGGCGCTGTGCGTCTGTCGGGAACTGACCGGTCTGAACATAGTGGGGGCGGATATGGTCGAGGTGTCGCCGCCCTTCGATCCGTCCGGCGCGACGGCCTATCTTGGCGTGTCGATCATGTTCGAACTTTTATGTGCGATGACCGCGTAAACTAAACCATTAATTAATGGTTTAGGAACGATCTTAATTAAGATCGTTTTAAAGATGTGCGTGAATCTGGATCAAACGGCGCGGATCAGCTTGCGCTCCAGCACGCGCAGGACCGTCTTCAGATCATGACCCCGTTTCAAGATCTGACCGTCCATGCCGACGACCGAGTACATCCCTTGCCGGTTGCGCAGCTTGGGGCGCTTCTCGATCCTGTAGATCGGCTGCTCCGCCGCGCGGCGGAAAATGGAAAAGACAGCGGCATCGCGCAAAGCCGATATGCCGTAATCCCGCCATTCGCCCGCAGCGACCATGCGTCCGTAAAGCGACAGGATCTCGTTCAACTCGAGCCGGTGGAACATCACCGTTTCGGTCAGCTCGGGCCGGTTAGGGAAGGGCGTGAGCGAGTTCATGAACCAAAGGTGCGGTGCAGGCCCGCTGAAATCAAGGCTTTTGCGGACCTTAAAGATGCGTACGGGACAGGCGCCGCTCCTGCGGCTCGAGATGCGGGCAGGCATTGAACTGCGCAAGGGCGAGGCCCGAGGGCATCATTTGCAGCCGGTGCACGGAGGTGTTCTCGATCGAAAGGCACATCAGCGCGAAGGCGTCGATATCGAGGCGCAGGGCGATCCGCATCGCCATCCCGATGACGCCGCCCGAGGTCACCGCGACGCTGGGTCCATGCCCGGCGGACAGCTCGCGCAGGACGTCCGCCACGCGCGTCTCGAAGCTCTCGAAAGTTTCCGGCGCACCCGCGATTTCGCCGCGCGCCCATGCACCGAACATGCGTGGCAGATGGGTCAGGAAAGCGGCCCTGTCCTGGGGCATCGCCACCCCGTGCTCGGCCTCGAAGGCCTGGGCGAGGGTGAAATATTCTAGCTCGTTCAGTCGCGGATCTCGTGCGGGTGGGGTCTCCGCCACGGCCATTTCCGCGAGTGTCTCCGATTGGCGCTGCAAGGTGCCCGAGACCGCGTGGGAGAACCGCTCGCCATTGTCGCGCAGATGGGCCCCGAGCCAGCGCGCTTGGATCCGCCCGAGATCGCTGAGGCGGTCGTAGTCCGTGTCGTCCCGCGCACCCGAATTGGCCTGACCGTGACGGACGAGAAGGATCTGGGACATGAAGGGTGCTCCAAGCGGCGTTGCCCGGACCTAGACCCGATCCCGCAAAAGGAAAACCCGCACATAGTCCGAAAGTCCTACAGACTTTCGTCGCGGGCTTTGGAAATCTTGACGTCTGCACAATTGGCGCGGTCAAGACAGGCTATCCGACATTCCGGGTGGCCAGGCCTGTGCCCCGCATCCCTAGGAGACAGCCATGTGCCAGGTTTATGCCGGTCAGGACCGGTCGCGGTATCGGTCCACCACGCGCCGGGTGCGCATCAACGGGCAATCCACCTCGATCCGGTTGGAGAATGCCTTCTGGGCGACCCTCGATGAGATTGCCACCGGCGAGGGCGTCAGCACGCCCACGTTCCTGTCCAAACTCCATTCCGAAGTGCTGGAGCGGCAGGGCGAGCCGGAGAATTTCTCGTCGCTCCTGCGCACGACCTGCCTGATCTATGCGGGTCGGAGCGCAGCCGCCGCGCCGCTCGTCATCGCGGCGGAGTGACAAAGGCGGCGCTGTAGTAACAGTCTACTACCCACGCCGGAGCGTGCCTTCCTAGGCTTGGATCAATCGCGACGATTTTTCCAAGGGAGGCTTCATGGCCAAGGCCATTCACAGCATGATTCGCGTTCTCGATGAGGACCGGTCCGTAGCATTCTACCGAAAGGCGTTCGGGCTCGAGATCGCCGACAGGCTGGATTTTGACGATTTCACGCTGATCTACCTGTCGAACGCCGAGCAGGAATTCGAGCTCGAGCTGACCGTCAACAAGGGCCAGAGCGAGCCCTATGATCTCGGCAATGGCTACGGGCATCTTGCGGTCTCGGTGGCCGATCTCGATGCCGAGCATGCGCGCTTCGAGGCGGAGGGCCTGGAGCCGCGCAAGCTCGTGGAGTTTGCACCCGGCGGCACGCTGGTCGGGCGTTTCTTCTTCGTGGCCGATCCCGATGGCTACCAGATCGAGGTTCTGGAACGCTCAGGCCGCTTCAAATGACATGAGACCGAAAAGGGCCGCACGTGACGTGCGGCCCTTTTCGCATCCGATATCGGTGAAAAGGGAGGAAAACTGATGACCGATACACCAACCATCCGCACGCTCACGCGGCGGCAGCTTCTGTCGCAAGGTGTCGCGGCGGGTGCGGGCCTTGTCGTGGGCTCGGGCTTCGTGGCGGGCAGCGATGCGGCCTGGGCCACGGAAATGAACGCGCTGAAGCCGGACACGATGGCCACGCTCATCCAGATGGCGCGCGACATCTACCCCCACGACAAGGTCGGGGACCAGTATTACGCCGCCGCGGTCAAGGGCTACGACGTGCCGGACGAGGTCGATTTCGTCGAGGGCGGCATCGAGATGCTGAACGAAAAGGCGCAGGTCTCGGGCGCGGGCCGGTACCTCGACCTCGGTTGGGAGTCCGAGCGCGTGGAGGTGCTGCGTACGATCGAGGACACCGCGTTCTTCCAACGCGTGCGGGGCGGGCTGGTTACAGGCCTCTACAACCAGAAAGCCGTCTGGCCGATCTTCGGCTACGAGGGCGAGTCCTACAGCCAGGGTGGATATATGTACCGCGGCTTCGACGACATTTCGTGGATCTGAGGCGGGGGGAACCGAACCATGACAGCACCTTTTGACAAGAATGACGACAGCGTCGTCGTCGTCATCGGCACCGGCGCAGGCGGCGGTGTCCTGGCAAACGAACTGGCGCAGAAAGGCGTCAGCGTCGTCGCGCTGGAAGCGGGCGGGCGCTACCTGCCGGACGATTTCATCAATGACGAATGGGACAGCTTCGGCCAGCTCGCCTGGCTGGATCCGCGCACCACGTCGGGCGATTGGCGCGTGGCCAAGGACTTCTCCGGGTTGCCCGCCTGGATCGTGAAGGCCGTCGGCGGCACCACAACGCATTGGGCGGGTGCAAGCCTGCGCTTTCAGGAGCATGAGTGGAAAGCCCTGACCAATTACGGCGCGGTCGAGGGCGCCAACCTTCTCGACTGGCCGATCGAGGCCGCCGAGATGGACCCTTGGTATGACCTTGCCGAGAAAAAGCTCGGCGTGACCCGCACCAACGGCATTCCCGGCCTGCCCGGCAACAACAACTACAAGGTCTTCGAGGCCGGCGCGAAGAAGCTCGGCTACAAGGAGGTCCATACGGGCCGCATGGCCATCAACAGCCAGGAGCGCGACGGCCGCATGGCGTGCCAGCAGACGGGGTTCTGTTTCCAGGGCTGCAAATGGGGCGCGAAGTGGTCCTCGGCCTATACCGACATCCCGGCGGGTGAGGCGACGGGCAACCTTGAAGTGCGCGAGCGCGCCCATGTCGCCCGCATCCTGCACAACGAGGCGGGCAAGGTGACGGGCGTCGAGTATTTCGACGCAGACGGCAACCTGCAGATGCAGAAGGCGCGCATTGTCGCGGTTGCGGGCAACTCATTCGAGAGCCCGCGGATGCTGCTGAACTCGGCCTCCTCGATGTTCCCGGACGGGCTCGCCAACTCCTCGGGGCAGGTCGGGCGCAACTACATGCGGCACATGACCGGGTCGGTCTATGCGACCTTCGAGGAGCCGGTCCGCATGTGGCGCGGCACCACGATGGCGGGCATCATCCAGGACGAGGCGCGGCACGATCCTTCGCGCGGCTTCGTCGGCGGCTACGAGCTCGAGACGCTCGCGCTGGGCCTGCCCTTCATGGCGGCCTTCCTCAATCCCGGCGCCTGGGGGCGCGAGTTCACGACGGCACTCGATGCCTACGAGAACATGGCCGGCATGTGGATCGTCGGCGAGGACATGCCGCAGGAAGGCAACGGCGTCACCCTGTCCGAGACCGAGGATCAATACGGGCTCAAGGTCGCGAACGTGCATTTCGACGATCACCCGAACGACATCGCGATGCGCAACCACGCCTATGACCGGGGCCGCGCGGTCTATGACGCGATCGGCGCCACGCGTACGATGCCGACGCCGCCTTATCCGTCGACGCATAACCTCGGCACCAACCGGATGTCGGCCAATGCGCAGGACGGCGTGGTGAACAAGTGGGGTCAGACCCACGACATCGCGAACCTGTTCATCTCGGACGGCTCGCAATTCACAACGGGTGCTGCGGAGAACCCGACGCTGACCATCGTGGCGCTGGCGATCCGTCAGGCCGATCACATCGCTCGCGAGATGGCGGCGCAGAACCTCTGATCTGCGCGATCCACGAGAGCACTGAAAGGCGCGTCCTAGCGGGCGCGCCTTTTCCTTTGGGAGGAAGGCCGTAAATTCCGCACATCAGGTCGGAATTGGGGGTGGGGCGCCATCGGGCCTTGGCATAGACAGGAAGTGAATGAAGGAGATGCGACATGGCCGAAACGATCCGCTTCACGCTTGATGGCGACAGTGTCGAGGTGCCCAAGGGCACGACGATCTGGGAAGCGGCGCATGGGCGCGGTCTGGTCATCCCGCATCTCTGCCACCGGCCCGAGCCGGGCTACAAACCCGACGGCAATTGCCGCGCCTGCATGGTCGAGGTCGAGGGCGAGCGTAATCTCGTCGCTTCCTGCATCCGCGAAGCAGCCGAGGGCATGGAGGTGCGCAGCGCCACCCCGCGCGCCGAAAGCGCGCGCAAGATGGTCATCGAGATGCTGATGGCCGACCAGCCCGAACGTGACGCGGCGCATGATCGGTCGTCGCATTTCTGGGACATGGCCGATCAGGTCGGCGTCAGCGAAAGCCGCCTGCCGACGATGGAGCCCGACCGCATCCCGCTTCTGGACGACAGCCACGTCGCCATGCGCGTCAACCTCGATGCCTGCATCCAGTGCAACCTCTGCGTCCGGGCCTGCCGTGACGTGCAGGTGAACGACGTGCTCGGCATGGGCGGTCGCGGGCACGATGCCTTCCCGGTCTTCGATCAGGACGACCCGATGGGCGCCTCGACCTGCGTGGCCTGCGGCGAATGCGTTCAGGCCTGCCCCACAGGCGCGCTGATGCCCGCGACCGAACTGAACGCCGCGCAGGAAGGCGATAGCCGTGATTTCGACGAAGAGGTCAAATCCGTCTGCCCGTTCTGCGGCGTGGGCTGCCAGGTGTCGATCAAGGTCAAGGATGGCGCGGTCAAGCGCGTGGACGGCATCAACGGGCCCGCGAATGAAGGGCGTCTCTGCGTGAAGGGGCGGTTCGGCTTCGACTACATCCAGCACCCCGACCGGCTGACGAAACCCCTCATTCGCCGCGAAGACGCGCCCGACAAGGGGCTTAATGTTGACCCGGCAAACCCCTGGACGCATTTCCGCGAAGCGACCTGGGAGGAGGCGCTGGAGGTCGCGGCGCGCGGGCTCGTGGATCTGCGCTCCTATTTCGGCGGGCAGTCGGTGGCGGGCTTCGGATCCGCGAAATGCACCAACGAGGAGGCGTATCTCTTCCAGAAGTTCATCCGGCAGGGCTTCAAGCACAACAACGTGGACCATTGCACGCGGCTCTGCCACGCCTCCTCCGTCGCGGCGTTGCAGGAGAACGTGGGCTCGGGTGCGGTCACCGCCAGCTTCAACGAGATCGAGAACGCGGATGTCGCCATCGTCATCGGCGCCAACCCGACCGAGAACCATCCCGTCGCGGCGAGCTATTTCAAGCAATTCGCCAAGCGCGGCGGCAATCTGATCGTCATGGATCCGCGCTTGCAGAACGGGCTGAAGCGGCACGCGACGCATAACCTGCAGTTCAAGCCCGGCACCGATGTCGCGCTGCTGAACGCGATCATGAACGTGATCGTCGAGGAAAAGCTCTACGACCGGCAATACATTCAGGGCTTCACTGAAGGCTTCTTCGAGTTCCGCGATCACATTCGCGCCTTCCCGCCCGAGAAGATGGCCGAGATCTGCGGCATCGACGCGGACACGATCCGCGCTGTGGCGCGGGACTTCGCAAGCGCGCAGCGCGGCATGATTTTCTGGGGCATGGGCGTGAGCCAACATATCCACGGCACCGACAATGCGCGCTGCCTGATCTCGCTCGCGCTCCTCTGCGGGCATGTGGGGCGTCCCGGCACGGGCCTGCATCCCCTGCGCGGTCAGAACAACGTGCAGGGTGCGTCCGATGCCGGCCTCATCCCGCATGTCATGCCCGATTATCAGACCGTCACGGACGGTCATGTGCGCGACCTCTTCCGGCATATCTGGCAGGGTACCGAGATCGACGCCGCACCCGGCCTGACGGTCGTCGAGATCATGGACCGCGTCTATCGCGGCTCGATCCGGGGCATGTACGTTCTGGGCGAAAACCCGGCCATGTCCGACCCGGATGTGGAACACGCGCGCAAGGCGTTGGCCAAGCTCGACTGCCTCGTGGTGCAGGACATCTTCCTGACCGAGACGGCGATGTTCGCGGACGTGATTCTCCCGGCCTCGGCGCTCTTCGAGAAGACGGGCACCGTCACCAACACCAACCGCACCGTGCAGGTGGTGCGCGCGGCGACCGAGCCGCCGGGGGAGGCGCGGCAGGACTGGGAGATCCTCGTCGATTTCGCGCGCCGCATCGGGCTCGACTGGGACTACGACGATCCGCGCGAGGTCTTCGACGAGATGAAGATGTCCATGCGGTCGCTGCACCACATCACCTGGAAGCGGCTCGAGAACGAAGGGGCCGTGACCTATCCCTGCAAGGGGCCGGACGATCCGGGCCAGTCGGTGGTGTTCGGGGACGGCTTCCCGCGCCGCGCGGGCCGCGCGCAGTTCACGCCCGCGCGCGTGACACCGCCTGCCGAGAGCCCGGACAAGGAGTACCCGATGATCCTGATCACGGGGCGGCAGCTCGAACACTGGCACACGGGGTCGATGACGCGGCGGTCGGTGACGCTCGATACCGTGGAGCCCGAGGCCACCTGTTCGCTGCACCCGTCGACGCTGCGCAGGCTCGATGTGCCGGCGGGCGGGCGCGTTCGACTGACAACGCGGCGCGGCACGATCAGCATGCTCGCACGCGCGGATCGCAACGTGGCACCCGAGACGGCCTTCATTCCCTTCGCTTTCGTCGAGGCCGCGGCCAACGTGCTGACCAACCCGCAGCTCGATCCGTTCGGGAAGATCCCGGAGTTCAAGTATTCCGCCGTCTTGATCGAAGCGGATGCGGAAAGCCGGGTCGCCGCGGAATAGGTGCGTCCCTTACAGTCGGGCCGCGTCCCCTCGCGGCCTGACGGGGTGATTCGCGCCAAAATCGCCCATTTTCGCGCCGTTTCACTTCGACAGGGCAGGGCGGAACACCCCGCAATTCCGTCATTAATTTAATGAGTGTTCAATTTTTTTCTCCCGCGACGCCAAGGGGCTTGACCCAAAGGGCCGGGCCGGACCTAATGTGGTCACAGCCTTGGAGGAGGCGATGCACTTGCCACGGCAAGGCAGACCGAAAAAGGCCCGGAAAACGGGCTGCCGGGAGGAAACGCTTTGACACAGACGTCCGAGGGCGCAGGCGACCTGCGCTCCGTTCCTGCACTGTTGCACCGCAACGCGACCCGCTTCGGGACGCGGCCTGCCTTCCGCGAGAAGGAATACGGAATCTGGCAGACCTGGACCTGGTCCGAGGTGGAAGCCGAGATCGAAGCCTTCGCGCTGGGTCTTCTGGATCTGGGCGTTGCGCCGGGTGATTTCGTCGCCATCATCGGGCGCAACCGTCCCTCGCTCTACTGGTCGATGGTGGCGATCCAATCCGTGGGTGCCGTGCCGGTGCCGCTCTATCAGGACGCGGTCGCCGAGGAGATGGCCTATGT
The DNA here is from genome assembly GCF_009363255.1 of Roseivivax sp. THAF197b. Classification (NCBI taxonomy): domain Bacteria; kingdom Pseudomonadati; phylum Pseudomonadota; class Alphaproteobacteria; order Rhodobacterales; family Roseobacteraceae; genus Roseivivax; species Roseivivax sp. THAF197b. The sequence continues at coordinate 152,794 of NZ_CP045318.1, forward strand.
CCTCGATCATTGCGGCGCCAAGCTGGTGATCGCGGAAGATCAGGAACAGGTGGACAAGGTGCTCGAGATCGAGGACCGGCTGCCCGATTTCCACCGCATGATCTATCTCGATCCGCGGGGCATGCGGAAATACGACCACAGCACCCTGACGTCCTTCGCCGATATTCAGGAAGTGGGCCGCAAAGCCAGTGCTGCGCAGAAGGCCGAGCTGGACAAGCGGCGCGGGGGCCTCGGCTACGACGATACCTGCGTCATGCTCTACACCTCTGGCACGACCGGCAAGCCCAAGGGCGTGGTGCTGTCCAACCGCAATATCATCGAGACCGCGAAGGCCTCCTGCGAGTTCGATCACCTGACCGAAAAGGAAGAGATCCTCGCCTATCTGCCGATGGCCTGGGTCGGCGATTTCATCTTCTCGGTCGGGCAGGCTTATTGGGCGGGGTTCTGCGTGAACTGCCCCGAAAGCCCGGACACGATGATGACCGATCTGCGGGAAATCGCGCCCACCTATTACTTTGCGCCGCCGCGCGTCTTCGAGACGCAGCTGACACAGATCATGATCCGGATGGAGGATGCAGGACCGCTCAAGCGGAAGATGTTCCACCAATTCATGGACCATGCGCGCAGGGTCGGCCCGAAGATACTCGACGGCGAAAGCGTGGGTGTCATGGACCGCCTGAAATATCGGCTCGGCGAATTCATGGTCTACGGGCCGCTGAAGAACGCGCTGGGCTTTTCGCGCGTCCGCGTGGGCTACACCGCCGGTGAGGCCATCGGGCCGGAGATCTTCGATTTCTATCGCGCGCTCGGCATCAACCTGAAACAGCTTTACGGCCAGACCGAGGCGTCGGTCTTCATCACCCAGCAACCCGATGGCGAGGTCCGCTCCGACACGGTCGGTGTGCCGTCCCCGGGCGTCGAGATCCGCATCGAGGAGAACGGAGAGGTCTTCTACCGCTCTCCGGGCGTCTTCGTGGAGTATTACAAGAACGCCGAGTCGACCGCTGGAACGAAGGACGCGGAAGGCTGGGTCGCCACGGGCGATGCGGGCTTCATCGAGGAAGATACCGGTCATCTGCGGATCATCGACCGCGCCAAGGATGTGGGCAAGATGGCCGATGGCGCGCTCTTCGCGCCGAAATACGTGGAGAACAAGCTCAAGTTCTACCCCAACATCCTCGAAGCGGTGGTGTTCGGGGCGAACCGGGACCGCTGCGTCGCGTTCATCAACATCGACCTCGCCGCCGTGGGCAACTGGGCCGAGCGAAACAACATCGCCTATGCCTCCTACCAGGAGCTCGCGCAGAACAAGCAGGTGCTCGACACGATCCAGTCCCATGTGGAGGAGGTGAACGCCTCCGTCGCGGAGGACGACATGCTGTCAGGCTGCCAGATCCACCGTTTCTTCGTGCTGCACAAGGAGCTCGACGCCGACGATGGCGAGCTGACGCGCACCCGCAAGGTCCGCCGCAAGATCATCGAGGAGAAGTTCGCCGATCTGGTCGAGGGGCTCTATGCCGATGCGGACAGCGTCTACACCGAGACGGAAGTGACCTACGAGGACGGTCGCAAGGGCAAGATCAAGGCCACGCTCTATGCCCGCGCGCCCAAGGTCGTGCCCGTCGAGACCAAGACGCTGGAGGCGGCAGAGTGATCGCTCGCCTGCCCGCGATCCCCGGCGCATCGACGTGCTGGACAGGTGCGCTCTGTGCCGCGCTGATGATCGGACCTGTCGCGGAGGCGCGGGCAAGTGCGGAGTTCGAGGCGACTTGGACGCGGCTGATGGACCAATGCATCGGCTATATCGCGGGCGAGGACATGGCCGTGGACGGGCTCGGCCCCCTTATCGAGAAGGGCACAGGCCCCGGTGGCATCGCACGGCAGATCCATGCCGAGCCGCATGATCTGCGGCTGCGCTTCGGTGCGAGTGACGTGGCTGTTCCCAAGAATGCGCGCCATTGCCTTGTCTGGACCGAAACGGAGGTGCCCGCGGAGGCGCTCGAGGCCGCGCATGCGGCCACGATGGCGCGCTACGACGAGATGCTCGCCGCGGGCTGGACCCAGGGCGATTTCACCTTCAACGACGCGGCGCTTCTGGAAAAGGACATCCACCAGCGCAGGCCCTCGGGCTGCCTCGCGGCGGGTCGGATCAATATCGAATGGGCGCCAGGTACGGCCAGCTTCTACGCGCGGCTGATCGGCATGAATTGCACCGTCTCCCAAACGGATAAGGGCTAGGGCATGAAGGATACCGAAGGCTACATCACCGCGGATGGCCGCCAGATCGGCGGCGTCCTGATGGAGATGAAGAACATCACTCTGCGCTTCGGCGGTGTGGTGGCGATCAACGACATTTCCTTCGATGTGCGCGAGGGCGAAATACGCGCCATCATCGGCCCGAACGGGGCGGGCAAGTCGTCGATGCTCAACATTATCTCGGGCTTCTACACGCCGTCCGAGGGCGAAGTGTTCTACAAGGGCGAAAAGCGCCCGCCGATGAAACCGTTCGAAGTAGCCCGGATGGGCGTCGCGCGGACGTTCCAGAACATCGCACTCTTCGAAGGCATGACCGTGCTCGACAACGTCATGACCGGGCGGCTGACGCACATGAACGCGGGCGTCTTTTCGCAAGCGCTCTGGTGGGGCAAGGCCCGCGACGAGGAGATGGAAAACCGCGAGGTCGTCGAGAAGGTCATCGACTTCCTCGAAATCCAGAACATCCGCAAGACGCCGGTGGGCCGTCTGCCCTACGGTCTGAAGAAGCGGGTCGAGCTGGCGCGCGCCTTGGCGGCCGAGCCGTCCATCCTGCTGCTCGACGAGCCGATGGCGGGCATGAACGTCGAGGAGAAGGAGGACATGTCCCGCTTCATCCTCGACGTGAACGACGAGTTCGGCACCACGATCTGCCTGATCGAGCACGATATGGGCGTGGTCATGGATCTCTCGGACCGGGTCGTGGTGATGGATTACGGCAAGAAGATCGGTGACGGCTCGCCCGACGAGGTGCGCAACAACCAGGCGGTCATCGACGCCTATCTGGGGGTTCAGCACTGATGCGCCGAAGATGTCATCAGGCCCTGCGCATGCACGGCGCGCCGGACCCAGCGGAAGGCGACCAGCCCCGCCACAACCAAGACCTGAAAATCGCCCCGACGCCGCAGCAAGGCAGGAGCTAACATGTTCTACGAATACCTTATCGCCCCCTTCGTCGATATGTTCACGGCGCCGGACTTCCTGATGCAGGTGCTGTGGGAGGGGCTCGTCTCGGGCATCCTCTACGCGCTTATCGCGCTCGGGTTCGTGCTGATCTTCCGTTCCAGCCGGATCTTCAACTTCGCACAAGGCATCATGGTCGTGTTCGCGGCCCTGACACTTGTGGGCCTGCATGCGCTCGGCGTGCCCGCCTGGATATCGGTGGGTCTGACGCTGGTGGTGATGTTCGGCCTTGCGGTGACCATCGAACGGGTCGTGTTGCGCCCGCTGGTGGGCCAGCCCGATATCATCCTCTTCATGGCGACGATCGGCATCACGCTGTTCCTTATTGGCGCGGGCGAGACGATCTTCGGCGGCGAGAACAAGGTGATGATCACCGAGGAGCTGGGCATTCCCACCGGGGATTTCGTGCTGGAGCCCTTCGGCGGCCTCTTGATCCTGCAGCATCTCGACATCACGGTGGTCGTCGTGGCCACGCTTCTCGTCTTGGCGCTTCTGGCCTTCCTCAACTACACGCAGATGGGCCGTGCGATCCGGGCGCTGGGCGACGATCACCAGGCCGCCCTGTCCGTGGGCATCTCGCTTCAGACGATCTGGGTTCTCGTGTGGTTCATCGCAGGCATCATCGCGCTCGTGACGGGCATTGCCTGGGGCGCACGCGCGGGCGTGTCCTTCGCGCTCGAAGTGATCGCCTACAAGGCGCTGCCGGTTCTCATGCTGGGCGGGCTGGAGAGCATCACCGGCGCAATCGTCGGCGGCCTGATGATCGGCATGCTCGAGAAACTGTTCGAGATCTACTGGGGGCAGCCCTTCCTCGGCGGCAATACCGAGACGTGGTTCGCCTTCGTGCTGGCGCTCATCGTGCTGCTGTTCCGCCCGCAGGGCCTCTTCGGGGAGCGCATCATCGAGAGGGTGTAGCGAGGCGCGCGGATCACACCCGATCCGTGCCGCCTCTGACCAGACCGACCCTCACCGACGCCCAATGACGCAGGACAAGCCACATGCTTTATCGCACCGCCGGACAATTCAAGACGAGCTACAAGGCCGATCAGGCGCTGTTTCCGATCCGGCAGGATGCGGTTCTGCTGATCGCCATCCTGATCGTGGCCTATGTGATCTTCCCCTTGATCGCGTCCGAATTCGCCTACCAGACCCTTCTGATCCCCGTGATGATCTACGCGCTGGCGGCGATGGGGCTGAATATCCTGACGGGCTATGCCGGGCAGCTTTCGCTGGGCACTGGCGCCTTCATGGGGGTTGGGGCCTATGCCTGCTACAAGCTGATCACGCTGTTTCCATGGATGAACCCGATCGTGGCGATCCTGTTCTCGGGCGTGTTCTCCGCGGGGATTGGCGTGGCCTTCGGTATTCCGTCGCTGCGGATCAAGGGCTTCTACCTCGCCATCGCGACGCTGGCCGCGCAGTTCTTTCTCGTCTGGCTCTTCGAGAAATGGGCGTGGCTTTACAACTACAATGCCTCGGGCGCGATCCAGGTGCCCAATACGGAGATGTTCGGGGTCTACCTGACCGGCCCCCTCGCAAGCTCCGTGACGCAATATTACCTCGTCCTGGTGATCGTGACGGTGATGACGATGCTCTGCATCAACCTCACGCGGGGCAATCTCGGGCGGACGTGGAAAGCCACGCGCGACATGGACATCGCGGCCGAACTCATCGGCATCAACCTGATGAAATCGAAGCTCATCGCCTTTGCGATCTCGTCCTATGTCGTGGGCGTCGCGGGCGCGCTTTACGTCTTCATGTGGAAGGGTGCGGCGGAACCCAACCTCTTCGACATTCCGCTCAGCTTCCAGGTGCTCTTCATCGCGATCATCGGCGGGCTGGGCTCGATCCTCGGCAATTACCTGGGCGCAATCCTGATCGTCGGCCTGCCGGTGGTTCTGAACCTGTTGCCCGCAGCACTTGGCCTGTCGATTTCATCTGCGCTGGTCGAGCATCTCAACATCATGATCGTGGGCTCGCTCATCATCTTCTTCCTGATCGTGGAGCCTCACGGTCTGGCACAGCTTTGGCGTCTCATCCGCGAGAAGCTGATCATCTGGCCGTTCCCGCATTAATGTGACCGGGGCGACCCAAAAACAACGATAACGTCGATTCATCCAATGGGAGGAAACAGAATGAGACACTTTACGAAACTCGCCGCGGCGGCGGTGCTGGGCGCGACGCTCGGCACGGCGGCGGTGGCGCAGGAGCTTTACGCACCGAACCTCGCCTATCGCACCGGTCCCTTCGCGGCCACGGGCATTCCGCTGATGAACGGTCAGGCGGATTACTTCGCCATGCTGAACGCGCGCGATGGCGGCGTCGGCGGCATCATGGTCAACGCCGAGGAATGCGAGACCGGCTATTCCACCGAGAAGGGCGTGGAATGCTACGAGAAGACCAAGGGCCGTGCGATCGTGACCCAGCCCTGGTCCACCGGCATCACCCTGCAGGTTCTGCCCAAGACCAACGTGGACGAGATCCCGATCCTCGCCCCCGGCTACGGCTTCTCGCCGATGGCTGACGGCAAGGTCTTCCAGTGGGCGTTCAACACGCCGTCCGGTTACTGGGACGCGGCCTCGATGATCCTGCAATACCTGCACGACGAGAACGGCAGCCTTGACGGCAAGAAGATCGCCTTCCTGCATCTCGATCACCCCTACGGCAAGGAGCCGCTGCCGCTGCTGGAGAAGAAGGCGGGTGAGCTGAACTTCGAGCTTTTGCCGATCCCGGTGGGCCTCAAGGAAATGCAGAACCAGTCCGCGCAGTGGTTGCAGATCCGCCGCGAGCGTCCCGACTACGTCGTGATGTGGGGCTGGGGTGCGATGAATGCCGGTGCCATCACCGAAGCGGTGAAGACCAAGTTCCCGATGGAAAACTTCATTGGTGTCTGGTGGGCCGGGCATGATGCCGACCTCAAGATCGTCGGCGCCGATGGCGCGGGCTACAAGTCGATCTCCTGGTCGTTCCCGAACGCCGAAGCACCGGTGATGGCCGACATCCAGAAGCATGTCGTCGATGCGGGCCTGTCGCAGTCGAACCCCGAGGAAATGTCGGGCGTCTTCTATGGCCGCGGTATCGTCATCTCTGCGATCCTCGCCGAAGGCATCACCGCCGCGCAGCAGGAGTTCGGCACAGCCGAGATCGACGCGAGCCAGCTGCGCTGGGGTCTTGAGAACATCAACATGACCGAGGAGCGCATCGATGAGCTGGGCCTCACCGGCATGGTGCCGCCGTTCTCGACCTCCTGCGCCAACCATACCGGTCATTCCGGTGGCTGGATGCTGGAGTGGGACGGCGAGCAGTTCGTGAAGGTCTCCGACCACATGCTGCCCGACACGTCGGACTATCAGCAGCTCATCGCCGACAAGGCGGGCGAGTATGCCGAGGCCAACGCGCCCTGGCCCACGAACGAAGAGTGCAACGCCGAAGGCTAAGGCCTGCACGCGAGGGGGGCGGCAGTGCGCCGTCCCCCTTTCTCGAATTCCGGCACGCGCCCCTTCCAACCCCGAGACCCTGACGGCATGCGACTTCTGACGGTCATATTCGTGACATGCGGGCTTTTCTTCACCGCGCCCTCCGCGCAGGCACAACGCAGCCTGTCGGAAGGTGGCCAGATGGAGATTCAGTCGCCGAAGAAGCCGTATTCCTACGCACGGGTGAGCTTCAGCGATGGCACGAAAGGGGAGCGGTTCACGTTGAAGGCGGGCGATTGCGTTCGCAATAACGGCGATTGCCGCGATGACCGCGAACGGGTCGAGTTCTTCGACAAACGGCAATCCATCCGGCCCGGCGACGAGCGCTGGTACGCATGGTCCTTCTACCTGCCTTCGGACGGGTTTCCGCGTCTGCGTGGGAACGGCCCGGGCTACACGTTCGGGCAGGTGCATCAGCGTGAACGCAGCGGGCCGGAACTTCTGTTTCAACTCTATTCGGACGGGTTCTTCATCAATCTCTCGAACCCGTTTCAGCTCGACGACGATCCGATGAACCCGATCGGACCCTATCGCCAGATCCGCATCGCGCGGCAGGACGACCTGACCAACCGCTGGACGCGCATCATGGTGCAGGCCCGGTGGTCACGGGGCGAGGACGGGTTCATCAATGTCTGGATGAACGGACGGCCGGTCTGGTCGTACCGCGGCGCCACAACGAACGCCAACGATCCGCTCTACTTCAAATACGGGCTCTACCGGTCCTTCGTGTCCCGCTGCGGCGGGCCGTGCCCGGATGCCACCGTCTTCTACCGCAATGTCCGACAGGGACGCACGCAAGCCGAGGTACAATAGCCATGCTCGACGCAGCCAAGACCGACCACGCGCTTCTCGAGGTCAACAACGTGGAGGTGATCTACAACCACGTGATCCTCGTGCTCAAAGGTGTGTCCCTGACCGTTCAACAGGGCGGCATCACGGCGCTACTGGGCGGCAATGGTGCGGGCAAGACGACGACGCTCAAGGCGATCTCGAACCTGCTGCATTCCGAGCGCGGCGAGGTCACCAAGGGCTCGATCCTCTATAAGGGCGAGCGGGTCCAGGGCCTCGATCCCGCGGCGCTCGTGAAGCGCGGCGTCATCCAGGTCATGGAGGGTCGCCATTGTTTCGGCCACCTGACCGTCGAGGAAAACCTGCTGACCGGCGCCTATACCCGCAAGGACGGCAAGGGCGCGGTCGAGGCGGATCTCGAAATGGTCTACGACTACTTCCCGCGTCTGAAAGAGCGCCGGAAATCCCAGGCGGGCTACACATCGGGCGGGGAGCAGCAGATGTGCGCCATCGGTCGCGCGCTGATGTCGCGGCCCGAGACGATCCTTCTCGATGAGCCGTCGATGGGCCTTGCCCCGCAATTGGTGGAGCAGATCTTCGAGATCGTGAAGGCCGTCAACGAAGGCGAGGGCGTGTCCTTCCTGCTGGCCGAGCAGAACACCAATGTGGCGCTGCGCTTTGCGCATACCGGGTACATTCTTGAATCGGGTCGTGTGGTCATGGAAGGCAGTGCTGCCGAACTGCGCGAGAACCCGGATGTGAAGGAATTCTATCTCGGCATGTCGGACGAGGGACGAAAAAGCTTCCGCGACGTGCGGTCCTACCGGCGCCGGAAGCGGTGGCTGTCCTGAGCGCGGGCGTCTAGAGCGACCGAAAGTTTCGGCAAGAGCCGACAAGAAAAATATATGTTTCGTCAGCGCATGATTCTTGGGAACTCTTCCTAACGCCGCCTCGTTTTCAGATCATCGTATGCAACACGATGTCCAACGAAGGAGACTTGTTATGAAGACGACGACGACCATTCTCGCCGCCCTTGGCCTTGCCGCTTCCGGTTCCGCAGCTTTCGCCGCGGCGCATGCCATGGACCCCGCCGCTGTGACCTGCGCCGAATTCATCGACATGGATGACGAAGGCAAGATGGGTCTTGCTGAAGCCGTGATGGAGCAGCTCGAAACCCCCGCGGAAGCAGACGCGCTGATGATCCAGATCGACACGGCTTGTTCCGAGTCGGGTTCCGAGGACCTCACTGTCCTGAACGCGGCGACCGCAGGCTAATCTTCGGATTATCTGAATGACCGACCCGAACGTGGGAAACCGCGTTCGGGTTTTTTCATGCGCTGGCCCTGCAAAAGCCCGCCGCAGCGGGCCCGGCGGGGTCGCGCCCGAGCGGATATCTGATAGCGTCCCCCTCGATATGGAATGACCTGCGCCGATCTGCGCAGATCGCAGGAGGAGACCCGCAATGACCGAGCCCGATACTCTTGAGATGCGCAGCGCCGACGAGCGCGCGCGCGATCTTGCCGACGCCCTGCCGCATCAGGTGGCCCGCGCGCAGGCGCTTGAAGGCTTCGCGCATCTGCGCGAGATCGACGCCTCGGATATCACCGATCTCGACGCCCTGGCGCGTCTGCCGGTGCTGCGCAAATCCGACCTCGTCGCGGCGCAATCCTCCGCCCCGCCCTTTGGCGCGATGGCGGGTCCGCTCGGCTCGTTCAGCCATGTGTTTCAAAGCCCCGGACCCATCTACGAGCCGGGCCATATCGATGATGACTGGTTCCGCCTGGGCCGGTTCCTGCGCGCGGCGGGCCTGCATAATGGTGACGTCATCCAGAATTGCTTCGGCTATCACCTGACGCCTGCGGGGATGATGTTCGAATCGGGCGCGCGCGCCATCGGTGCGACGGTTCTTCCCGCGGGCACGGGCCAGACCGAATTGCAGGTGCGCGCCGCCGCCGATGTGGGCAGCACGGCCTATGCGGGCACGCCCGATTACCTCAAGGCCATCCTCGAGAAGGCCGATGAAATGGGGATCGCGCTGTCCTTCGCCAAGGCCGCCGTCTCGGGAGGGGCGCTTTTCCCCTCGCTGCGCGAATTCTACACCGCGCGCGGCATCGACTGCCTGCAATGCTATGCAACCGCCGATCTGGGCCTCATCGCCTATGAGAGCGACGCGTTGGAGGGCATGATCGTCGATGAGGGCGTGATCGTCGAGATCGTCACCCCCGGCACCGGCAATCCCGTGCCCGAGGGCGAGGTTGGCGAGGTTGTCGTGACCACGCTCAATCCCGACTACCCACTCATTCGTTTCGCCACGGGCGATCTGTCGGCGGTGATGCCCGGTCAGAGCCCCTGCGGACGGACCAACATGCGCATCAAGGGCTGGATGGGACGCGCCGACCAGACCACCAAGATCAAGGGCATGTTCGTGCGTCCCGAACAGGTGGCCGAGCTTGTCGCGCGTCACCCCGAAATCGAGCGCGCGCGCGTGATCGCGTCCCGCGCCGATGAGCGCGATGTCATGACCGTGCGTCTCGAAAGCACCGCTTCGGACGGCTCCGCCTTCGAAGCCAGCATCGCCGACATTCTGAAACTCAAGGCGACGGTGGAGATCGTGGCCCCCGGCAGCCTGCCGCGCGACGGGGTCGTGATCGAGGATACCCGCAGCTACGACTGATCCCGGCGCCGAACAGGCCCGGAGAAAGGACCTTTATGCTTCGCTTCGGACCCCTTGTGGGACTTTGCCTCTGGGGCAGCACGGCGCTGGCCGATCCGGCTGTGCTGCTGATCGAGAATGCAGCGCCCTCCGTTCTGGACCGCCTGCGCGGCTCTGAAGGGATCGCGGGCGCTGTCGGGCCGCTCCGGGACGAGGGTGCGGACGTTCTGGCGCTGCGCGGCGCGGATGCTGCGGAAATGGCCGATGGGCTGGCTCGTTTCCTTGAGACGTTGGATGAGGACACGGATCGCGTCGCTGTCCTGCTGTCGGGGCGGTTCCTTCATAGCAGCGCGGAAACCTATCTGCTGCCGCCCGATGCGGAGGCGGCAGATGCCGCCGCGGTTTATGCGGAGGCCATGCCGCTTGCGCCTGTTCTTTCGGTTCTGGCCGAATATCCCGGCCGCGCGCTGTTGGTCGTGGCCGAAGCGGAGGCCGACGCGGTTTCTGCGCGGTTTTTCGAGGATGGCGCAGGGCCGCTCGAAATGCCCCAAGGCGTCACGCTGATCCGGGGAGAGGCCGCACCGACAACGCGGCTGATCACCCGCGACCTGCCCGTGCCTGCGCGCACGCTCCTGCCGCTCGCGCGAGAAGCGGAGCTGGATGTCGGGGGATATGCGCCCGAGGATTTCGCCTTCCTTCCGCTGCCTCCGGCCGAGGAAGAGGCGCCCCCAAGCGAGGCGGCGGAATCGACCCCACCGCCCTTTGATGTCGAAGCCGAAGCCCGGCTCTGGCGCGAAGCCGTCTCCGAGGACACGCGCGAAGCCTACGCGCTCTATCTCGCGGCCTTCCCGGCTGGCCCCAATGCGGCTGAAGCGCGCGACCGGATCGCCGCAATCGCCGCCGATCCTGACCGGGAGGCGCGACAGGCCGAAGAGGCGCTGCAACTCGACCGCGAAGCGCGCGCCGAGATCCAGCGCGATCTGACGCTGCTTGACTACAACACGCGCGGGATTGACGGCATCTTCGGACCCGGCACCCGCAATGCGATCACCGAATGGCAGCGCAACAACCGGATCGAGGGTACGGGCTTTCTGACCGGGAATCAGGTGGCGCGTCTCGACGATCAGGCCGCGGATCGCGCCGCAGAGCTTGAGCGCGAAGCGGCCCGCCGCGAGGAAGAACGCGCCCGCGCCGATCAGGCCTATTGGCAGCAGACCGGAGCGTCGGGCGCGGAAGCGGATCTGCGCGCCTATCTCGACCGGTATCCCGATGGTGATTTCGCGACCGAAGCGGAACGGCGGCTGAACGAGATCGAAGCCGAGGCGCGCGCCGCTGCCGCAGCACAGGACCGCGCGGCCTGGGACGAGGCACAAGCCACCGGCACCGAGGGCGCCTATCGCGGCTATCTGCAATCCTATCCGGACGGTGCCTTCGCCGCAGAGGCGCAGCGGCGCATATCCGAGCTGTCCCGTCCCAGTGCGGAGCGGCAGGCCGAGGCCCAAAGCCAGGCGCAGGAAGCTGCCCTGAACCTATCGCCCATCGCGCGGCGTCTCGCGGAGGTGCGGCTCGAAGCGTTCGATCTGGAGCCGGGGCGCGTCGATGGTACCTTCGATGCCGATACCCGCCGCGCCATTCGCCGCTACCAGCAATCGCGCGGTCTGACCGTCACCGGCTATCTCGATCAGCTGACGGTCGTGCGGCTTCTGGCCGATTCGATCCGACGCTGAGGATTAAGGGGCAGCGGTGCTTAAGCGCTCCGCTGCCCTTATGCTTCCGGGACTGGTCAGGCCAGCTTGTCCTCGAAAAATTCCAGCGTCCGATCCCAGGCGAGGCGTGCCGCGTCCTCGTCGTAGCGCGGTGTCGTGTCGTTGTGAAAGCCGTGGTTCACCTCGGGGTAGAAGTGCACGCTGAACGCCTTCTGGTTCGCACGCAGCGCCTCCGAATAGGCATTCCAGCCTTCGTTGATCCGCTCATCCAGCCCGGCATAATGAATCAGAAGCGGTGCCTCGATGGCAGGCACGTCCTCGGCGGCGGGCTGGCGTCCGTAGAAGGGCACGGAGGCTGCGAGTTCGGGATAGGCCACGGCCAGCGCGTTGCAGACGCCGCCACCATAGCAGAAGCCCACCGCGCCGACCTTCCCGGTCGATCCGTCGTGGTCACGCAGGAACTCGAATGCGGCGAAGAAATCCGCCATCAGCTTCGCCCCGTCGAGCGATCGCTGCATTTCACGCCCTTCTTCGTCGGTGCCCGGATATCCGCCGAGCGGCGTCAGCCCGTCCGGGCCAAGCGCCATGTACCCGGCCTTGGCCGCACGTCTCACGACGTCCTCGATATAGGGATTGAGCCCCCTGTTCTCGTGGACGACCAGCACCGCCGGAAGGGGGCCTGACGCCCCTGCGGGTTTCGCCATAAGGCCGCGAATCGTTCCGTGACCCTCGGGGCTGTCATATTCGATGATCTCGGTTTCGATATCCGGATCGTCGGGGGCGACCTGCTGTGCCCAGGCATAATTCGGCTGCAATTGTTCGAGAATCATCGCGCCGGTCACTCCGACGGCGGCGTATTTGCCCGCCTGAGTGATGAAATCGCGCTTGGAGATCTTGCCATGCACATATCCGTCAAAAATTTCGAGGATGCGCTGGTCGAAATCCCGCGCTTTCTTGCGCGCAGGGGGGGGGATGTCGGTCATCATACGCTCCGGGTTGGTGTGCGCGGACCATGACTGTCCGCCGCGAAAAGCGTAGCAGAGCCCAGTGACACGGCCGCATCACAATTGGGGAACGCCCCTACAGGCAAAGAAAAAGGCCGCTCCCGAAGGAGCGGCCTTTTGCACATCAGCGATCCGACCGGATCAGCCCTGGCGAGCCTTGAAGCGGCGCTGGGTCTTGTTGATGACGTAAACTCGGCCCTTACGGCGCACAACGCGGCAATCGCGATGGCGGTTCTTGAGCGAGCGGAGCGAATTCCGGACTTTCATCGGCCTTCTCCTCATATCGCGGCGCCAAGCGCGCCTTTGGGTGTCTGTTCACCCCGGAAATAGGCCCCGAGGCAGTGAATTCGATGGTGGGCGGTACTGGGATCGAACCAGTGACCCCTACGATGTCAACGTAGTGCTCTACCGCTGAGCTAACCGCCCATCCCGCCTTGCGGCCTTCCATGCGACGCACCCCATAACGAAATGGGGCGCGGAAGACCCCGCGCCGGTGGAGCGGTCTTTAAAAGGTTGCACCGATGAGATCAAGGGCTTTTGGTGATAGAAAAATTCGCGCTATCTTGCAGCCAATCGCAAGGAGCAGTCATGCCCAAATCGGCGTATCACGTTTACCGGCCGGAGCGACTGACATCGCCCGTGGTCTTCGCATCCCCGCATTCGGGGCGCGATTACCCGTGGTCGTTCCTGCGTCACACGGTGCTCGACCAGCACACGATTCGCTCGTCGGAAGATGCCTATGTGGATCGCCTCTTCGATTGTGCGCCGGATTACGGCGCGCCGTTCCTGAAGGCGGGCGCACCGCGGGCCTTCGTGGATCTAAATCGCGCGGCGGAGGAAATGGACCCGGCGCTCGTCGAAGGCGTGCGCCGTGTGGGTCACAATCCGCGCGTGGCCTCCGGGCTTGGCGTGGTGCCCCGCGTGGTGGCCAATGGTCGCTCGATCTATCGCGGCAAGCTGCCCCTGGCCGAGGCCGAGCGTCGGCTCGACGGATATTGGCGGCCCTATCACCAGCGGCTGCAACAGCTTCTCGACGAGGCCAGGATGGGCTTCGGGCAGGCGGTGCTGATCGATTGCCACTCCATGCCGCATGAAGCGGCCGAAGGGGCGGCGCGCTCGGGTGGTGTGCGGCCCGAGATCGTTTTGGGTGACCGTTTCGGCGCCTCTGCCGATCCGGCGCTCGTCGACCGGATCGAGGCCGCCTTCACACGCGCGGGCCTTGTCGTGGTGCGTAACACGCCGTTTGCCGGTGCCTATATCGCGCAGCATTACGGTCGTCCGTCGCGCGGACAGCACACCGTGCAGATCGAGATCGACCGCGCCATCTACATGGACGAACGCGAAATCCGGCCCAACGCGAATTTCCATGCCTTTCGAAAGCTGCTGCGCGGCGTCATCGCCGAGATTGCAAGCCTGCGCGCCGAAAACGCGCCGCCCCTGGCCGCCGAGTAGCGGCGCAGGCCTGCGTCACCGGGGCCGGTTGACGTCCGGGAACAGCCTGTCGAGTGCATCCTCCAATGGCTGCGCATCCGCGAATCGCAGCCGAACCGGCAGTGTCAGCACCTTCATCCGAAACGTATCCGGCAATCGAACCGCGTCCTTCTCGGTCGTGACGAGCTGCGCGTTGAGCGCGGAGGCCTCCGCTTCGAGCCGCGTCAGCAGCGCGGGCGACAGGGCCTGATGGTCGTCCAGCGCCTCGGCGCGGATCATCTCGACCCCGAGCCCGCGCAAGGTCGCAAAGAACTTCTCCGGGTAGCCGATGCCTGCGAAGGCCAGCGTTCTGAGGCCTTCCCAGTTCATCCCGGTCTGCAGGGGGGCCAAGGCGGCGGTGGCACGCGGCAATCGGGTCAGCGCGGGCCACGTCTTGGCGAGGGCGTCCTGCGCCTCATCAGGCCCGATCGAGAGCGTCAGGTCCGCGCGGGCCAGCCCGGCCGCGATCGGTTCGCGCAGGGGGCCGGCAGGCAGGCAACGCCCATTCCCGAAGCCCTGCACGGCGTCGATCACGACGATGCTCAGATCCTTCTGCAGCGCGGGGTTCTGGAAACCGTCATCGAGCAGAATCGCTTGCGCGTCGGCCTCCACCGCGGCCTGAGCGCCTGCGGCCCGGTCGCGCGCCACCCAGACCGGCCCGAAGGCCGACAGCAACAAAGGCTCGTCGCCGACCGCCTGCGCATCGTGCCGACGGGGATCGACCCGCAGCGGCCCGGTTTCCGATCCGCCATACCCGCGGGAAACCACATGCGCGGCAATTCCCCGGGCGCCCAGGCGTTCCAGCAGGGCCATGACCGTGGGCGTCTTGCCGGTGCCGCCGGCGTTGATGTTGCCGACGCAGATGACCGGCACGGGAAGCCGAAGACCGGGCTGCGCCACCCGGCGGGCCGTCACCGCAGCCGTCACCGCCGACAGGGGCGCGAGAAGCCGGGCCATCGCGCCGGGCGCATCCGGCGGGGCGGACCAGAAGGCAGGCGGGCGCATCAGCGGGCCTCCGTCTTTGCGCTGCGGCGGTCCAGCTGTTCCGAGATTCGCGCGATCACCCTGTCCTCCGTCTCGGCCCCTGCAGTGACCACGTCCCAACCGGCATGGGCCATGCTGGCGGCCCGGTCTGGCGCGATGATCTGACTGACCGCGGCGGCCAGCGAATCCGAATCGCGCACGATCCGCGCCGCACCGGCCTCCACGAGCCGCGTATAGGTCGAAAGGTAGCGCCCCACATTCGGCCCGTAGAGGATCGCGGAGCCGAGGGCTGCGGCCTCGAGCGGATTGGTATCGGACTGACCGGCTGCCAGCGACCCGCCAAGATAGGCCAGCGGGGCGAGGCGATACCACAGGCCCAGCTCATCGGGCCCTTCGCACAGCACGAGTTGCGTCAGCTCGTCGGGCATCTCGCCCGCATCCCAGAAACATGTCCTGAGATCGGTTGCATCGGCCGCAGCCCAGGCGGCATCCGCATCTTCCGTCGTGGCCGGCACAATCACCAGCAACAGTCGCGGCGCGAGACGGCCCGCGGCCACATGCGCGTCGAGCACCATGCGCGTCTCTGCGGCAGGCAGACGCGCGGCAAGCCAGATCGGCCGCCCGCCGATGGACGCGGCCACCTCTTCGTGAAGCTCGGGCGCACAATCGAGCGGGGGCGGCGCATCGTTCAGAATGCCCGCCCGAACGATCTGATGTCCTTCAAGCCCGTAGCGCCGCAGCTTTCGCTCCGCCTCCCGCGAGGTACAGAACACCACGTCGAAGCGCATCAGGGCCGCAGCGGTCATGTCGGGCATCCAGCGCGGCGCGGGCGTGGTGAACGAAGCCTCGTCGGCATTGACCATCAGGCAGGGCAGATGCGCCTCATGCGCGGCCTCCATCAGGGCGGGGCGAAGGCTCTGCCCGGACCAGACCATCAGATCGGGTCGCCAATGTGCAAGGAACGCCTGGGTCGCGGAGATCGTCTCCTCGGGCAAGCCGCTCGCAAGACGCGCGTCGCGGGGCGCGTGCCCGGTCCACAGGAAGGACAGATCGGGGTTCGGCTGCAAGAGCCGTTGGGCAAGGGCCGCCAGCGCCGTCGCATCGCGCGCCGTCTCCGCATGCATCCAGACGAGCTGACCCGCGGGCCGTGTCGGGATGTCGTCCTCTGAGCGCGGACCGTCCTGCGTCCGGGACAATGCCAGATAAGCCGAGAGGGCGAGGGAGCGGCGCGACATCGTCTAGCTTTTCCGCCGCGCAGAAATGCGCCCGTGGCTCGCGCCTATCGCGCAAGGCGCAGGTATCGCGTAGTGCTGCGCACGGGCGAGGATCTCCGACGCAACCGCGTGGGCGCGTCGGAACGCCGTGTCTGAACAGGACATGCATACCAAGGGTTCGATGCGACCGGTCTCCTCGGGACTGCGCGGGGACAAACGACCGCGCCTTTCCCGATTACGCGCGGCGTGCGGCGAAATGCAAGCGATGCGGCGGTTTAGCCCGCCTGCGGCAGCGCGTGTCCGAGCGCGCGAAGCGTGCCCTGCCAGATGCGGGGGCCACCTGCGACGATGCCGTCGGTCATCGCCCGCTCGGTATTGAACTGCAATGCGCCGCCCGCCCGGTCGCTGACGCGCGCCCCCGCTTCGGCAAGGATCAGCGCGCCCGCCGCCACGTCCCATTCCCAGGCGTCGCGGAAGGTCAGCATCGCGTCGAAGGAGCCGTCGGCGACAAGGCACATACGGTAGGCCAGCGACGGTCTGTGCGAGCGGCGGAAATCCGGCGTGCCGCCCGGCCAATGCTTGGGGTCAATATTGGGCTTCGTTGCCAGCACCTCGGCGCCCGTGATCTCGGCCCGCGTCGTGGGCGCGATGGGCTGCCCGTTCAGCCGCGCACCGGTGCCGAGTGCGGCCTCGTATAGCTTGTCGCGCATGGGCAGGAACACGACGGCGGCGGTGATCTGGCCGTTCTCCGCCACCGCCAGCGAATGCGCCCAGGTGTCGGAGCCGTCGATGAAGCTGCGAGTCCCGTCGATCGGATCGACGATGAAGGTGGTGGGCGAGGCCAGGCGCAGCGGATCGTGATCGCTTTCCTCGGACAGCCAGCCATAGCTTGGCCGGGCACTGCGCAGGATGTCTTCGAGCACGTTGTTCACGGCGATATCTGCGGCGGTGACCGGGCCTTGCCCATCGCCCTTGTCGCGCGTGCCGAGCGGCCCGCCGATGAAGCTGGTCGCGGTTTCCGCGGCGCGTTCTGCCGCGCGGAGGAGAAGCGCGAGATCAGTCTCCGGCAAGGGTCAGGCCCTCGACCAGTAGCGATGGCACCACCCGGCTGAGCCAGGGCCGCGCGTCATTGGCTGGCGTCATGCGGCGCAGGAAATCGGGCAGCGATCCGGCGATGGTCACGCCCGAGACAGGGTAGGCGATCTGCCCGTTCTCGACCCAGAGGCCTGCCGCGCCGCGGGAATAGTCGCCGGTATTCGGATTGATCGTCGCGCCGATCATCGACGTCACGATCAGCCCGGTGCCCATCTCGGCGATCAGGTCGTCGCGGGTCTGACTGCCCTGCGACAAGGCCACGTTCCACACCGAGGGCGAGGGGCCGGACGCCACGGAGCGCGCGGCATTGGCGGTCGGGGCAAGGTCGAGCTTGCGCGCGCAGGCCAGATCGAGCGTGTAGGATTTCAGCACGCCGTCCTCGACGATGGCGCGGGGGCGGGTCGGCAGGCCCTCGGCATCGAACGGGCGCGAGGACATCCCGCGCGGACGGTGCGGATCTTCGGTCAGGGAAAGGCCCGCGGGCAGCACCTCCCGGCCCAAGGCGTCGCGCAACCAGGACGCCCCGCGCGAGACCGACTGCCCGGAAGCCGCCGACAGGAGATGCCCGATCAGCGAGGAGGATATGCGTTCATCGAAGAGGACCGGATAGGCGCCGGTCTTGGGGCGACGCGGCGCCATCCGCGCCATGGTCCGTTCGCCCGCACTGCGCCCGATTTCCTCGGGGCTGCGCAAATCGGACTGAAAGATGCGTCCATCGCCGTCGTAATCACGCTCCATCCCGGTGCCCTCGCCGGCAATCGCCACGCAGGAGGTTGAGCGCTGGGTGCGGCGATATCCGCCCGAAAAGCCATTTGTCGCAGCAAGATGCACGCGCGTCGCGCCATATCCCGCAGAGGCGGCGTCGATCCGGGTGATGCCCTCCACCGCAAGGGCCGCGGCTTCGGCGCGGCGGGCATCGTCCTCGAGCATGGCGGGATCGGGCTCTGCTGCCGGATCATAAAGCTCCAGCGCGTCGATATCCCAGTCGCGGGCCAGCGCGTCCGCCTCCGCCAGGCCGATATAGGGATCCTCGGGCGCTTCGCGCGCCATGGCGACAGCCCGCTCGGCCATCTCGGCCATGGTTTCGGCACGGACATCCGACGCGGAGACCGTGGCGGAGCGTTGCCCCAGAAGGACGCGCAGCCCGATCTCGACCGCCTCTGACCGCTCCGCTTGTTCGAGAGCGCCGCCGCGCACATCCACCGACAGCGACGTGCCGTCCACGGCCATCGCATCGGCAGCCTCGGCACCAGCCTTGCGGGCGGCATCGAGAAGCTGGTGGGTCAGGTTGTCGAGATCATGGGTCATCGGCACTTCGCATTACATGCACCCGTATCAGGCAGGCATGGCAGAGGTAGGCCGCAGCCCGCCCGAGCGCAAGGCGCGGGCCTATTCCGCCGCAGGGACCACGATGCCCACGATGGGCCCCATCGGGCGGCCGAAATCGGCGCGATTGAGCGCGGGCGCATAAAGCCGCGAGATATTGCCATCGAGAAACAGCGCCTGCGGCATCTTCAGTTCGTCCCGGAAGAGCCGTCCGAATGCGTGGAAGGTCACGGGCACTTCGGAGATGGCGAAGACGATCTCCTGTCCGTCCGCCGAAGTGCCCACGCCGTTGCGCACGTAGCGGCTGTCGCTGTCCTTGAGAAAGCGGGGATGCAATTCGCCGTCGATCACCAGCATCGGGCCCGATTGCGTCGCATGGATGCAGTCCGGGCTATCGGCCTCGAAGCGCCGGGTTTCGATCACGTCCGCGCGGCCATCGCGGATGCAGAACACGCCGTTGGGCAGCAGGCCGAAATTTCCCGGTCCGGGTGAAGCGACGACGCGGCTGATCTCTGCGCCATCCTCGACATAATGGCCGACGGGCGCGCGGTCGGGGTGATACATGCCCGCATTCATCGCGAAGGCCAGTTTCTGGCCCTGCGCATTCAGTGTCTGCTCGACCTGCCCGAACTGTCCGTAGGGCTGACCCTCGGCATTATAGAGAAACAGCCGCAGATCCTGCGCCGCATCCGTCCGGCAGATCGTATAGGGCGTACCGTCATGCGTGATCTGTTCGCAGGAGACGGCCTGCGCGTCGGCAGGTCCGGGCAGGGCGCCGAACAGCATCGGGAACAGGAGGGCAGGCCAGCGCATCGGCTCAATCCTCGTCCAGATCGCGCTGCACATCCTCCTGTGAGAACAGACGGCGCGTCTCGTCGAGCTTGTCGAAGGTCTCGTCGAGACGGAAACGCAGCTCCGGCGCGAATTTCAGCGTCAGGTTCTTCGAGACCGCGCGCCGCAGCTCGCCCGCGTTCCGCGCGAGCAGTTTGACGACCGTGTCCTGCCCCTTGCCGCCGAGCGGGACCACATAAGCCGTCGCCACCTTGAGGTCGGGCGACACGCGCACCTCGCCCACGGTGATCGACATGCCCTGCAAGTCGGGGTCGTGGATATCCCCGCGCATCAGCACGTCCGAAAGGGTGCGGCGCACAAGTTCGCCCACGCGCAATTGGCGCTGGCTGGGTCCGGGGCCGTCATGAAAGCTTCGTTTTGCCATGAGGGGCAGATACGCCTTCGACCCCGCTTTGCCAAGGCGGCGCATGCGCGGTAAGGAACGCGAAAGCTGTGATGGAGCGATGTGATGGGCGATCTGCCGGGCGTGGTGGTAACGGGTGTGTCGGGCCGGATGGGCCGGATGCTGGTGCAGGAGATCGCAGGCTCGGACAAGCTGCGGCTGGCGGGCGCGATCGAGCGGACGGGACATGACTGGGTTGGCCGGGACCTTGGGGCCGCGATGGGCGGTGCAGAGACCGGTATCATGGTCACCGACGACGCTGAAGCCGCCTTTGCCGAGGCTCAGGTCGTGATCGACTTCACGGCACCCGACGCGACCATCGCCTTCGGGCGCCTGGCGGCGGCGCGCGGCACCGTCCATGTCATCGGCACGACGGGGTTCACCGACGATCAGATCAAAGCGCTCGAGACGGCGTCGGAGGGCGCGGTGCAGATCCGCGCGGGCAACATGTCGCTCGGCGTGAATCTGCTGACGGTGCTCACGCGGAAGGTCGCCGAAGCGCTCGATGCCGATTTCGACATCGAGGTCGTTGAGGCCCATCACAACCGCAAGGTCGACGCGCCGTCCGGCACGGCGCTGATGCTGGGTGAGGCCGCCGCCCAAGGCCGTGGCGTGGCGCTGGGCGATGTCTCCGACCGGGGACGTGACGGGATCACCGGCGCGCGCAAACGCGGCGATATCGGGTTTTCCGCGATTCGCGGCGGCGATATCGTGGGCGAGCATGACGTGATCTTCGCAGGTTCCGGCGAACGGATCGTGCTGCGGCACGTGGCCTCCGACCGGGCGCTCTTTGCGCGTGGTGCGCTCAAGGCCGCAAGCTGGGGTCTGGAGCAACCGGCAGGCTTTTACGACATGCTGGACGTGCTCGGCCTGACCTGAGGGCTTTGTTTCAACCTCTCACACGGCTGTCAGCCCAGCTTGCCTTATGGCAAAGCCCGCTATTTTTGTCTCCGTAGCCAGTTTTGGAGATGATGACATGCGCATTGCTGTAACTTTGGGTCTCTGCGCGGCCATGGCCGCCCCGATCGCAGCGCACGCCTCGGCTGAGCGGATCGGAACCAAGCAGGAATTCGTGGAGCTCGTTCAGGGCAAGCGGCTGACGCGCCCTCTGGTCAACTTGCAAGTCACCCCGAGCGGTCAGATCTCGGGCACGGGTGCTGCTTGGGACGTGACCGGCAACTGGACCTGGCAAGATGGTTTCTTCTGCCGCGATCTCGAATGGGGTGGCGATCCCTTGGGCTATAATTGCCAGCTCGTGACCGCCGACGGAAACCGCATCACCTTCACGTCGGACCGTGGGCAAGGCCGGTCGGCCGGGTTCACCCTTCGCTAAGGCCTCACCCTTCGACAAGACCGAGGGCCGTTTGCAAGGTGATCCGTCGCGGACACCCCGCAGCATTCGCGATCAGAAATCGATCGCGATGCCCTTCTTTTCCCAATCGCCGTAGCGCACGGGCTCCGGCCCGTCGCGGCCACCAAGCTCCAACGGCAGGGCCGTCTGTTCCGCTTCGGCCTTCTTTCGCCGCTCTTCGGCTTCTGCCAGAGCGCGCTGGGCGGCGGGGGGCAGGTCGCGTTTTTCGTCGGTCATTCGCTGTTCCTCCGGTTCGCTACGGTTGATATACGCCGCGAAATGAGCGGTACAAGGCAGACATAATGGATCAGGCGCGGCGCGCGAGCGTGGACCTTCTCGATGGCGTTCTGGGCGAGGGACGCCTGCTGAGCGAGTTGACCGGAGGCGACAGGTTCGCCCGGCTGGCGCCCGAAGACCGCGCTGCCGCACAGCGTCTCACGGCCGACGTGCTGCGCCATATCGACCGGGCCGACCGGCTTTTGTCCAAACATCTCAAGAAGGCACCGCCGCTTCGGGGGCAGAACATCCTGCGGCTCGGCACGGTGGAACTGGCCATGGGCGGGGCCGCTCATGGGGTCGTGAATGCCTGTGTCGGCATCGCGGAGGGCCACAAGCGCACCAAGGCGCTGAAAGGGCTGATCAACGCGGTTCTGCGCAAGATGGTCGTTGAGGCACCGGCAACCTGGGCGGATTTGCCGCCCGCCCGTCTGCCGGAATGGCTGCGGGGGCCGCTTCTGGCCGCTTGGGGGCGTGATGCGGTCCGCGGCATGGAGGCCGCACATCAGGCCGGTGCGCCGCTCGATCTGACAGCGCGGGGTGATGCGGCGGCTCTGGCCGATGCGGTCGGCGGCACGCTCTTGCCGACGGGATCTGTGCGACTCGATGGGCGGCACCAGGTCTCGGCCTTGCCGGGCTACGGGCCGGGTGAGTTCTGGGTTCAGGACGCTGCCGCCGCGCTGCCCGTCCGGCTCATGGGCGATATCGCGGGGCAGCGCGCGCTCGATCTATGTGCCGCACCCGGCGGCAAGACGATGCAGCTTGCCGCGGCAGGGGCGGAGGTGACCGCGCTCGATCTGTCGGCGGCACGGCTCACACGCGTGCAGGAGAACCTCGACCGCACCAAGTTGAAGGCCACACTGGTACAGGGCGATGCGCTGCTGCACGAAGGCGGACCCTATGACGTGATCCTGCTCGATGCGCCCTGTTCCGCCACCGGCACGATCCGGCGCCATCCCGACTTGCCCCATGCCCGCACCGGGGAGGGCATCTCGGAGTTGATCGACCTGCAGGCGCGGATGCTCGATCACGCGCTGAGCCTGCTGGCGCCCGGCGGGCGGCTGATGTTCTGTACCTGCTCGATCATCCCCGACGAGGGCGAGGTGCAGATCGACGAGGCGCTGACCCGTCATGCGGATCTGTCGGTCCTGCCGCTTGATGCGCCCTGGATCGAAGAGGGCTGGCGCAGCTCGGAAGGCGGTCTGCGCCTGCGGCCCGATTTCTGGCCCGACCGGGGTGGCATGGACGGCTTCTACATGGCCTGTCTCGCGAAGGGCTGAGCCCGCGCCCCGGACCAAGGTCGCATTTGGGCGCTGCCGGGTTGCCCATAGGCTCCGGTCCCATGGGAGGATTGCGCGCCATTTTCGTCGCCTGTCTGTGGCTGTTCTGCGCGGGGGCCCTCGCCGCCGAGCCGTCCGACCGTGCGCGCATCGCCGAGAAGGTCATCGCGCCCATGAGCCTCGGCGAGCTGATCAGCGAAGACGGTGTCTACGAGCTTCTCAATTCCGGCGGTCAGCACGCGGGCTACGTGTTCGAGACCGAACCGCTGGCGCCCCTGCCGGGCTTCTCGGGCGCGCCGATCAACGTGCTCGTCGTGCTGGACCTCGAAGGGCGCTTCATCTCGGTCCGGCTTTTGGATCACAACGAGCCGATCTTCGTCTCGGGGCTGGGCCAGGCACCGTTTCACGCCTTCTTCGAGCAATATGAAGGCCGCTCGATCTCCGAAAGCATGGTTGTCGGCACGCCCTATGGGGGCGGCACGGCGGGCGGATCGCTGGTCTATCTCGACGGGGTGACGAAGGCCACGGCCAGCGTGCGGATCGCGCATGAATCGGTGCTGGCGGCTACGCTCGCCGTCGCGCGCGAAAAGATGCAGGGCATCGCCTCCGGCCCGCCCGCGCATCCCGACCCGGATCATGTGGAAGAGCTCGACTGGCAGGCCCTCGTCGATCAGGGGCTCGTGGCCCACAAACGCGTCACGAATGCCGAGATCGACGCGGAATTCGCGGGCACGATTTGGGCCGATGACGACCCCGAGGCGACCGATTATCCGGGCGAGGTCTATCTCGATCTCTGGGTGGTGGATCTCGGCCCGCCCTCTATCGCGCGGGCCGTTCTGGACGACGACACCTATGAAGACCTGCAGCGCTTCATGGAAATTTCCGATTTCGACGAGCCGATCCTCGTGGTTGAGACCGCGCGGCACGGGCTCGTCTCGGAAGAGTTTGTGCGCAACACCTCTCCCGATTGGCTTTCGGCGGAGCAGGGCGGTCTGCCCGTGGCCCTGCGCGATGCGGACCTCTTCGTGGGCCTTGCCGATGACGTGCCCGACGCGTTGCACGATGGTGCGGCGCTGATCCTGCGCACCGACCGGCGTCTGGGCTTCGATCCGGCCGCCGAATGGACGCTGAAGGTGCAGGCGGTGCGCGAGCATGGGATGTTCCAGCCCGAGATTGGATCAGTCACGCTGGCGATGACCCATGCCACGCCCGAGCGGTTCTTCACGCGGCCCGGCCAGATCGAGCGGCTGTCCCCGTTCGAGGAAGCGATCCGCAATCGGCAGGGCGATCTGATCGTTCTCGCGGCCCTGTTGGGTGTCATGGTGCCCAGCCTTCTGTTCGCGCAATCGCGTCTCGCGGGGCTTTCTGCCTTCACGCCTGTGCGACTTGGCGTGCTGGCGGTCGTTCTGGGCTTTGTCGGCTGGTGGGGGCAGGGGCAATTGTCCATCGTCACGCCGCTGGCCGTTCTGCAGACGGGGCTTGCGGGCGGCTCTTACGCCTTCCTGCTTTACGATCCGTTCTCGCTGCTGATCTGGGGCGCGACGATCCTGGGCTTTTTCCTCTGGGGCCGGGGTCTCTTTTGCGGCTGGCTCTGTCCGTTCGGCGCGCTGCAGGAATTCGCCCATCACATCGGCCGCCTTCTGCGCATCCCGCAGATCGAGGTGCCTGCGCGTTGGGACGCGCGGCTGAAGTGGATCAAGTACGTGGTGCTGGCCGGGCTTGTGGCGATCACGCTGACGATCCCGTCGGCGATGGACAAGGCCGCCGAGGTGGAGCCGTTCAAGACCGCGATCACGACCTTCTTCCTGCGCGAATGGTATTACGCCGCCTATGCGCTGTTCTGGGTCTTTCTTGGCATGGTGCTGTTCAAGGGCTTCTGCCGCTATGTCTGCCCGCTGGGCGCGCTCATGGCCATCGGCGGTGCGCTGCGCCTGCGCCGCTGGATCCCGCGCAGGGTCGAATGCGGCTCACCGTGCCAGCTTTGCCGGGTGAAATGCGCCTATGGGGCGATCGAGAAATCGGGCCGGATCGATTATTCCGAATGTTTCCAATGCCTCGATTGCGTGACGATCCACGACGATGCCGCGCGCTGCGTGCCGCTCGTGCTGCAGAACCGCAGCGCCAAGCGCCCGCCGCGTGTGACCGGCCATCCGAACGAGGTGCCCGCGGAATGAGGCGGCGGCGTTTTCTGACCCTGGCGGCTGCCTTTGCCTGCGCACCGCGTCTGTCGCAGGCGGCGACATGGAGCGGCATTGCGCTGGGCGCCGAAGTGTCCGTGACGCTACGCGGACCACGGGACGAGGTGCACGCGGCCTTGCGCGACATCCCCGTGATCCTGGACCGGGTGGAGGCCGCGTTCTCGATCTACCGGGAGAACAGCGAGGTCTCGATCCTGAACCGCACGGGCCGTCTGATCCCGAGTGCCGTGTTCCGCGACCTCGTGGCAGAGGTTGACCGGGCCCACGCGCTGACAGACGGGCTCTTCGATCCGACCGTGCAACCCCTCTGGCGGGCACTGGCTGCGGGCGGTGATCTTGCGGCAGCGCGCGATCTGATCGGCTGGGATCGCGTGAGGCGCGGCGATGAGATCATCCTCGGGTCCGGACAGGCGCTGACCTTCAATGGCATCGCGCAGGGCTATGCCACCGATCTCGTGCGCGATCATCTCAAGGCGCGCGGAGCCTCGGAGGCTCTGGTCAATATCGGCGAATTCCAGGCGTTGGGCGGGCCGTTCCGGCTGGGCCTGACGGATCCCGACGCGGGCCATTTGGGCCAACGCTCGCTGCAAGACGGAGCGATTGCCACATCGAGCCCCGGGGCGATGCGTTTGGGCACGGGCGGGCATATCCTGTCCCCCGACGGGCGGGCGCCGCTCTGGTCGACGCTCTCCGTCGAGGCGCCGCGCGCCACGCTCGCCGATGCGCTGTCAACGGCAGGGGTGTTCATGGATCTCGACGCCTTGCGGGACCTCAAGGCGGGCGCGGGCCTTTCCCGGATCACCTGCGTGGCGCAGAACGGCGATCTGCGCACGATCTGACGCGATCACTCCGTCTCGTCGGGCGGCGTCTGCTCGCGCGGGGGCGTGCTTCTGTAGGTGGGCAGGTTCCAGCCCAATGTCAGGGTTCCGGCACGCAAACCGAAGGTGACCGCGATGCAGCCCGCCGCCGCGATCACGTCGCCCAAGCCCAGCCGACCCAGCACCAGCGTCGTGATCGATCCGGCCAGCGCGCAGGTGACATATAGCTCGCCTTGGCTCAGCACGACGGGCACGTCATTGGCGACCACGTCGCGCATCAGCCCGCCCATGCAGGCCGTGACCATGCCCATCACCAGCACCATGGGCGCGGGCAGACCGAGCGAGAGCGCAATGCCGGAGCCTGCCGCCGCCGCGACACCAAGCGCAGCGGAATCGAGCCAGCGCAGCGCAACGAGGCGGCTTTCGACCCGGTGCGCGGTGAAGAAGACCACGAGGGCCGTCACGCTCGCCACGGCAAGATAATTCGGATCGGCGATCCAGAAGACCGGATTGCGGTCGAGCAGCAGATCCCGGACCGTGCCGCCGCCGACACCGGTCAGGCAGGCGAGGAAGACGAAGCCCACCACGTCGAGCTGCGCCCGCGACGCGCTCAATGCGCCGGTGGCGGCAAAGACCAGAACGGCGGCGTAATCGAGAAGCGTGAAGAGGCTCATTTGGCGGGCTTGAACGGCGCCATGCCCGCGCGGGCCAATTCATCCGCGCGCTCGTTCTCGGGATGGCCCGCATGGCCCTTGACCCATTCCCAGACCACGCGGTGGCGCGCCTGCGCCGCATCGAGACGCTGCCAGAGCTCCGCGTTCTTGACGGGCTTCTTCGCGGCGGTCTTCCAGCCGTTCTTCTTCCAGCCATGGATCCAGCCGGTGACGCCGTTCTTCACATAGGTCGAGTCGGTCACGATGGTGATGTCCGAGGGCCGCGACAGGCTTTCCAGGGCGTGAATCGCCGCAAGAAGCTCCATCCGGTTGTTGGTGGTCGTGGCCTCACCGCCCGAAAGCTCGCGTTCCTTCACGACGGTTTCGCCATCGCGGGCCTGCAAAAGCGCACCCCATCCCCCGGGGCCGGGATTGCCGGAGCAGGCTCCGTCTGTGAAGGCGTATAGATCTGGCATGCGCCTCGTGTCGCGAAGGGCGTCCGCGCCGTCAAGAGGGGATCGCGCGAGGTCGCGGTCGCAAAAACCGATTGGCGCCTTTTGGAACATCCCGGCACGGCTTCCCGTTACTTCCGTGAACCGGGCAACGGCCCGCATGGAAATTTGAAAGGAGGCACCTCATGCCGACGATCAATACTGCGAAAATCCTTGTCATCTCGACCAACGGGTTCGAGCAATCCGAACTTGAGTTCCCGCGCGACACGCTGCGCGAGCATGGCGCGACCGTTCACGTGGCAACGCTCGATGGTGACGCGATCATGGGTTGGGACGTGGACGATTGGGGCCGGAAGGCCGAGGCGGACGCGAAACTGTCCGATATCGACCCGGCCGATTACGATGCGCTCGTCCTGCCGGGCGGTCAGATCAACCCCGACGTCCTGCGCGTGGAGAAAGACGTGATCGACACGATCCACAGCTTCCACAATGCGGGCAAGCCCATCGCCGCGATCTGCCATGCACCCTGGCTTCTGGTCGAGGCGGATATCGTGAAGGGCCGCAAGGCCACGTCCTATCCGTCGATCAAGACCGACGTGAAGAATGCTGGTGCGCATTGGGTCGATGAGACCGTGGTCGAGGACCAGGGCATCATCACCAGCCGCAACCCCGACGACCTTGAAGCCTTCGTGAAGAAGATCGTCGAGGCGGTCGAGGCAGGCACGTTCGAGCGTAAAGCCGCGTAAGGCGCGCGCCTGACAATGGCAAAGACGATGATCGCCGCCGGTTCTGCCCGGCGGCGATTTTGCGCTCAGGCGTTATTCGACCGTGATCGTGATCTGGTCGGAAGCGACCACCGGATCATGCGGACGGTGCATCGCGTCGCCCAACACCAGTTGCAGGGTATGCTCGCCCGGTGCCAGCTCCAGCGTGGTCTCGGTCTGCCCGCCGCCGAAATGGCGGTGATTGTCGTCTGCGGGCAGTCCATTCATCATGGCCTCGTCATCGCCTTCGGCCTCACCGAAGGGCGCGCGGTCGACCAGAACGTGGTGGTGGCCTGTCGCCTCGCGTTCGGTCCCGGCAGGCGCCACGCCCATTTCGGACAGACCGAAGCGGATCGTGACCGGAGAAGTGACGCTCGCGCCATCCTCCAGACCGATGAAATAGACCTCTGCGCCTTCGGGCGCGGGGGTTGCGTCTTGAGCAAGGCCCGGTGTGGCCAGAGTGGCGAGCGCAAAGCTCGCGGCGGTTATTAAACGTGTGAACATGATACATCCTCCCGTTTGGCGGTGCCTCCTGGCACGGCTCAAATGGTAGCGCGACGCGCCCGAATTTCACCTTGCGCTTGTTTCCGCATCCGGAACGCCGCGCGCAATTACCTTCCAATTGTCCGCGGGTCGCCGCGATTGTGCCCAGATTTCTCATCATACCCGGCGCTGACGACGAATGACGTGAAGGAGCGGCCTAATGGACCGGCTGACCGAGATGGAGGCATTCGCCACAGTGGTGGATCAAGGGGGCTTCACAGATGCCGCCAAGAAGATGGGTATTTCCAAATCCGCTGTATCGAAACATGTCTCCTCACTGGAGGCGCGTCTGGGGGCGCGGCTCTTGAACCGTACCACCCGGAGGGTCAGCCCGACGGAGATCGGATTGGCCTATTACGACCGGGCCCGCCGGGTTCTGAACGATGCAGGCGAGGCCGACGCGCTTGTCACCTCGATGCAATCGGCGCCCTCGGGGCTCTTGCGCATCTCGGTGGCCACGGATTTCGGGGTCAACCACCTTTCCCCGGTGCTGGGTGAGTTCCTTGCGGAATTTCCCGACATCACCGTGAACATGGTGCTGAACAACCGCTACGTCGAGCTGATCTCGGAAGGCTTCGACATGGCCATCCGTATCGGCGAGCTGGAGGATTCCACGCTCCGCGCCCGTAAATTGGCCGATTGCCAGAAGCGGATGATCGCCTCCCCGGGCTATTTCGAGAAGTTCGGCCGCCCGACGCGGATCGACGATCTGAACGAGCACAAGCTTCTGCACTATTCCAACCAATCCTCCGGCAATGTCTGGAAGGTCACCGCACCTTCCGGCGAAAAGCGCCAGGTGCGCACCGCGGGATGGTTGTCGGTCAATGACGGGCAATCGCTGCTCAATGCCTGCATCGCGGGGCTGGGCATCGCGTATCTGCCGTCCTTCCTTTACGGCGATGCGATGGCCGCGGGCCTTGTCGAGGATGCGATCCCCGACCTGCCCGCCGAGACGCAAGGCATCTACGCGGTCTACCCGCCGGGCCGCTTCACGCAGCCCAAGGTGCGCGCCTTCATCGATTTCCTGGTCCATCAATTCGCCGATACCGGCCCGACCGACTGGTAAGTTTCCCCTGCCTGTTCCGAGGCAATTCCTGGCCCGGGCGCATCCTTGCGTCCGGGTTTTTTATTGGCTGGCATCAAGGGCGGTGGCTCAGGGCTTCTCGAAGAAGATCGTGACCTCGCCCACGGGCAGGCCGTATTTCGACATGTAGGCCTTGTTCAGCAAACGGTCGTCCGACAGGAGCCACATCCAATCGTCGAAGGAGACCCGTGTCGTGGTGCCGTCGCCCAGCGGCAGGTCGATCGTGTAGGCCCAATTGAACGTATCGCCCGCCTCGGTCCCCGTCGCGGTGCCGATGACGCCCGGCGCCGTGCCGCGCCAGGTCTCCGCGCCGGTTTTCTCAAGCGTCCAGATGCGTTGCTCGGTGCTGCCATCCTCGTAGACGAAATCCTCCACGAGCCGCAGGACCTGCCCGTCCCATGTCCCGGTGATGTCCACCGTGAAGCGGCGGCTGACATTGCCGAGGACGTCCTGAAACTGGCCATGGGCGCGCGTGTCGCCCGCAAAGAATACCTCCAGATCGAGCGCCCGGTCCGACAGCTTCGGCGCATCGAGCGAGGGACGCCCCGCACAGGCGGCCAGCATCGTCAGGGCCGTCAGGGCCAGCGCAATCCGTTTCATGTTGGGCATCCTTTGCTGCGTCTTCCTTGCGATATGGTCTGCGCGCCCGTGCTTTCCACGCAGGCGTCGGGAGGCTAGACTGGACCCATGTGTGTCGTCGTCGGCCGGGCTCCCGGCCATCCCCATGCCAAGATCCATGCCTGGTGGCCGCCGCCGGGACAGACCTCTGCCGTCTGATCCCAAACGACATATCCGAAAGACACCAAGATGACCCAAGACCTGACGACCGGGGCGGACAGCCTCGAGTTGCGCCATGCAGATGGACGCGTGGCGCGGTTTCCCTATCTCTGGCTGCGCGATGCCGATCCCGCGGGCTTTCACCCCGAAACGCAGGAGCGGCTTTTCGACCTGACCCAGGTCCCGCTCGACACCGCGCCCGATGACGCGCGAATCGAGGAGGGTATGCTGCGCATCGACTGGCCCGATCAGGACGCGCCGTCCCTCTTCGGACTGGATTGGCTCTGGGCGCATCGGCCCGGCCAGGCCCGTCATGATCCCGCGCATATTCCCTTCGCGCCCTGGCCCGAGGAGCGCACCGCCCAGAATATCCAGCGGTTCGACGCTGAGGCGATCGCGACCTCGGATGCGGCGCTGCGCGATTGGCTTGTCGCCGGCAAACGCGACGGGCTCACCATTGTCGAGGGCCTCGCGGACAGCGTCGATGCCGGGCTCGCCATCGCGCGCCGGGCAGGCTTCCTGCGCGAGACGAATTTCGGCGTGACCTTCGAGGTCGTCTCGAAACCCAACCCGAACAACCTTGCCTATACCGCCGATGCGCTGCCCCTGCACACCGATCTGACCAACCAGGATCTGCCGCCGGGTTACCAGTTCCTGCATTGCCTCGCGAATGAGGCCGAGGGCGGCGGGTCGGTCTTCTGCGACGGAATCGCCGTGGCAAACGCACTTTATGCCGAGGATCCCGCCGCGTTCGAGACGCTGGCGCGCGTCTCCGTACCGTTCCGTTTTCATGACGGTGAGACGGATATCCGGTCGCGCAAATGCGTCATTTCGCTGGCAGAGGATGGAACGGCGTCTGAAATTTGCTTCAACGCGCATCTGGCCGATCTTCTCGATCTGCCACCCGAGGAGATGCCGGATTATTACCGCGCCTATCGCCGCTTCATGCAGCTTTGCCGCGATCCCGCGCGTGCGGTGACCCTGAAATTGCAGGCGGGCGAGATGGTGGTCTTCGACAATCGCCGCATCCTGCATGGCCGCGAAGCCTTCGATCCCGCGACGGGGTTCCGGCATCTGCATGGGTGCTACGTGGATCGTGGCGAATGGGATTCCCGTATCCGCATAATGGACCGAGACGCGCCTTAGATCAGCCGTAAAACGCGCCTAGCGTCGGGAACTAACTCAAGCTGAACAAAGCGAAATGGTCCCTGATATGCGTAACTACCCGATCCCCTTCAACGAACAGGAACGATTGGCGGCGTTGCGCGCAGTGCCGGGACTGACGCCCGAAAACGACGCGATGTTCGACGCGATCTGCGATGCGACGCGCAAGCTGTTCGATTGCCCGCTGGCGCATATCTCCGTGCTCGACGAAGAGGAGCAGTGGTACAAATCGGTCGTGGGCATGGACTTGCCCACGATGCCGAAAACGCAAGGCTTCTGCGCCTTCGCGATCATGTCCGATGAGGTCATGGTGGTGCCGGACATGACCCTAGATCCGCGCTTCAAGGCGCATCCCATGGTCGTGCCGGGCAGCCCCGGCGCGCGCTTTTATGCGGGTGTCCCGCTGGTTCTGTCGAACGGTTACCGGTTCGGCAGCTTGTGCGCCATCGATCTCAAGCCGCACGAGATGCCCAGCGAGCAGCAGCTCGACACGCTGCGTGCGCTCGGCCAGGCGGTGGTCGCGGCACTTGAAGCCGCACCGCTCGACAAGGCGTCGGATGCGCCGGATCTGAGCCAGGCCGGGTTCTTCAACCTGATCAGCCACGAATTGCGCACGCCGTTGACGGTGGCCCTGGGCAGCATGCGGATGCTGCAATCGCGGCTTGAGACACCCCTGGAGGCACGGCTGGCCGATGCGGCCATTCGGGCGTCGGAAAACCTCGCCAAGCTGATCGACTCGGTCATCACCTTCTCGGACGCGCAGACCGGGGAATTGCGGCTGAACGATGAGGTCGTGGATTTGCGGTCGCTTCTTGAGGATGTCGTGGCGGTGCATGTCCCCACGGCCGAGGGCGCGGATCGCAGCATGACCCTTGGCACGCTTGGTTTCGACGGTGCGCTCTCGGCCGATGCCGACCAGATCAAGCTGGCACTGGCGGCGCTTTCGCTCAATGCCATCGTGCATGGCGGATCGGACATGGTGCTGGAAACAGCGCTCGATGCGGAGGGCAATCTCGAAATCATCGTGCGCGACAACGGGACCATGTCCGGGGATGTGGACCTTGCGGAGCTCTACAAGCCGTTCGTCGTGGGTACCGCCATCGACAATCGTGATGCGCGAGGCGGTCTTGGCCTCGGGCTGCCGTTGACCCGCAAGCTCGTGGAGCTGCATGGCGGTGATTTCATGATCGATGCCGACGCGGAGCACACGGTCGCGCGCATCCGGCTGCCACATTGGCGCATCGATGCGGCGCAAACACCGAAGGTCATCGCGGCGGAGTGATCCGCCACGACCGGCGTTAGCCGCGCGCGGCCTCGGCCTCGATCTCGCGGCGGCTCTTGCGGGCGCGTTCCGTGGCCGATTTCAGCTGCCCGCAGGCGGCCATGATGTCCTCGCCCCGCGGTGTGCGGATCGGTGAGGCATAGCCCGCCTTGTAGATGATGTCCGCGAATGCCTCGATCCGCGACCAGTCCGACCGCTGATAGGGCGCGCCCGGCCATTCGTTGAACGGGATCAGGTTGATCTTGGCGGGAATGCCCTGGATCAGCTTCACCAGCCGCTTGGCATCGGCGTCGCTGTCATTGACGTCTTTCAGCATCACGTATTCGAACGTGATCCGCTCCGAGTTCGACAGGCGCGGATATTCCTTGAGTGCAGCCAGCAGCGTCTCGATGTTCCAACGCTTGTTGATCGGCACGAGCTTGTCGCGCACCTCGTCCGTCGTCGCATGGAAGGACACCGCCAGAAGGCAGCCGATCTCCTCGGCAGTCTTGGCGATCTCGGGCACAACACCGGAGGTCGATAGGGTGATGCGGCGGCGCGACAGAGAAATCCCCTCGCCATCCATGGCGATCTTCATCGCGTCGCGCACGTTGTCGAAATTGTAGAGCGGCTCGCCCATGCCCATCAGCACGACGTTGGACAGAAGACGCGTCTCGTTCTTGGGCGCGCCCTGTTCGGGCCATTCGCCCAGGTCGTCGCGCGCGACCATGATCTGGCCCACGATCTCACCGGCGGTCAGGTTCCGCACGAGCTTCTGCGTGCCCGTATGGCAGAATGAGCAAGTCAGCGTGCAGCCCACCTGGGACGAGATGCAGAGCGTGCCGCGATCCGCCTCGGGGATGTAGACGACCTCGACCTCATGTCCGCCCGCGATCCGCACAAGGTATTTGCGCGTCCCATCCATGGAGACATTCTTCGAGACGACCTCGGGCACGCGGATTACGAAATTCTCGGACAGGAGCTTGCGATAGTCTTTCGACAGGTTCGTCATCGCGTCGAAATCGCGCACGCCCCAATGATAGAGCCAGGCCCAGACCTGGTTCACGCGCATCTTCACCTGCTTCTCGGGCGTGCCGAGCGCGGCGAAGCGGTCGCGCAGCGCGTCGCGGGTGAGGCCGATGATGTTCGGCAGCCCATCCTCGCCCTTGCGCGGAATGGTGACGAGGTCCTGCGTGATCGGTGCGTTCGCGGTCATTTGAGTCGCTCCGGGGCGGTCCGTGCCGCCTGAAAACCAATGAAAGTGGGCTGCATATAGGAGTTGCGCCGCGATTCCAAAAGGAAAAGGGCGACCGAAGCCGCCCGGATCGTCGCATCCATGCGATAGGCTCAGCTCGTGCAGCGCCGCTCCGCATCCTCGACGGCGGCGGTGAAGCCCAGCAGCGAGAAGGTGTCCTTGGTCTGCGTGCCGCGCGAGGATCGCGCCGTCACGACGGCATCGGCGCCGCGTTTCATCGCGGTCACGAGGCGCGCATCGTCCTGCGGCGTTGCGGGCCAGGCCCATTCGCCGTCGGTGAAGAGCTCGAACTCCGTGCCGCTGATATTGACGTTCACGGTCGATCCATCCGCGAAGGGGTATCCGCCGGTAAACGCGACCTGGCCGGTCACGTTCGCCTCGGGGCGGTAGAAGACCATCAGCAGGATTTCGCCGCGGGTCACGGCCACGACGCGGCCATCCCGGGTGTTCACGCTTTCCTTGTAGGTCGTGACCGCCCAGCATTCGCGCGGATCGGTGCCTTCGAAGACCGACCAGTCGGTCATTGCGTCGACGCGGTTCGTGCTTTCTTCCTGCGCCACAGCGGTGCTGCCAAAGGCCAGACACGCCGCAAGCAGGCTGCTTTTCACTCTCAACTTCATTGCCTGAAACTCCACCAGACCTGACCCTCAATGTTACGGGTTGTGCCAAGGCGGCTCCGGGTTATCTTGCCCGGTTGAACCCCGATATCGGGCTGGACACTAGCCCGATTTTGCCGAGCGCGAAAAGCCCCGTCGGCAGATTATCGCCAAGACGTGAGGAGCGCCCGAGATGACCCGACCTGCCGCCCATTTGTGTGAAATCTGGCGTGGCCCGATGGCCGAATCGGTCCATAGCGGCCACGCGGTGATCGCGGGGCCGGATGGCGTGCCCCAGGAGGTCTGGGGCGATGCGGAGGCCATCGTGCTGCCGCGCTCGTCCTCGAAGATGATCCAGGGCTTGCCGCTGCTGACGTCGGGTGCCGCGGACGCGCATGGACTGACCGACCGGCACCTGGCGCTGGCCTGCGCCAGCCATAACGGCGCGCCCGTCCATGTCACGGCGGTGGAGGACTGGCTTCAGGCGCTGAACCTGTCCGACGACGCGTTGCGCTGCGGTCCGCAACCGAGCCGCGACCGCGCCCTGCGTCACGAGATGCTCAAGGCGGATGAGGCGCCCTGCCAGGTGCACAACAACTGCTCGGGCAAGCATGCGGGTTTTCTGACGTTGAACGCGCATCTGGGTGGCGGTCCGGAATACCACGCGCCCGATCACCCGGTGCAGCAGGCCTGCCGTGAGGCGTTCGAGGTTGTGACCGATCAGGCCAGCCCGTTTTTCGGGATCGACGGCTGCTCTGCCCCGAATTTCGCGACGACGATGTCCGGGATGGCGCGCGCGATGGCATGGTTTGCCACGGCGCATCAGCGATCCGACGCGTTGTCAGGCGCCGCCACACGCCTCAGGGACGCGATGATCGCGCATCCCGAGCTGGTGGCAGGCGAGGGGCGCGCCTGCACGCTGCTGATGCGCGCAGCATCCGAGCCTGTGGCGCTGAAAACCGGCGCGGAGGGCTATTTCGTGGCCATCCTGCCCAACCGGGGCCTGGGCGTTGCGGTTAAGGTGATGGATGGCGCAACGCGGGCAGCCGAATGTACCATCGCGGCGCTGCTCGTGCGGCTTGGCGCGCTCGATGCGGGCCATCCGGACGTGCAGCGCTTTCTCAATCCGGAGATCCGCAATTGGCGCGGTATCGTGACGGGCGGGATCCGACCTGCGCCGACGCTGGGCGCCTGAGAGCTTCAGCCCGTGACGAAATCCGACTTGGCATAGCCCTGTATGTAAAGAAGCGCGGTCAGGTCGCCGTGATTGACGCAATGCTGCGCTTCTTTCTGCACCGAGGGTTTGGCGTGGAGTGCGACGCCCGTGCCCGCCCGCCCGAGCATGCCAAGATCATTTGCCCCATCGCCCACGGCAATCACGTCCGCTTCGGTGATGCCCAGCTTTGCGGTGATCTCCTCAAGGGCCTGGACCTTCGCCGCGCGCCCGAGGATCGGCCGTGCCACCTCGCCGGTCAGGGTGCCGTTCTCGGTCAGAAGGGTGTTGGCGCGATGTTCGTCGAAGCCCAGTTCCGTAGCCACCGATTGCGTGAAGGCGGTGAACCCGCCCGACACCAGCACCGCATGCCCGCCATGGGCCTTCATCGTGGCAATCAGCGTGCGCCCACCCGGCATGTAGGTGATTCGCGTGCGCAGCACCTCGTCGATCACCCCCGCATCGAGCCCTTTCAGAAGCGCCACCCGTTCCGTCAGCGCGCCTTCGAAATCGAGCTCTCCGTTCATGGCGCGCGCGGTGATGTCCTTCACATGCGCGCCGACGCCCGCGACCTCGGCCAGCTCGTCGATGCATTCCTGCTCGATCATCGTGCTGTCCATATCCGCGAGCAACATGCGCTTGCGACGCCCCTCGGCGGGCTGGATGACCATGTCGATGCCAAGTGCCGCCATGTCGAGGCGCACCATCGCCGCATTGCCGGGCACCGACCCGATCGGGAATTCGCAGGCCTCGTCGGGTGCGAGCCAATCCAGATCGCCGCCACCCCAGGCATTGCGCAGCGCCTCTGCTGCGGCGGGGTCCAGGCTTGGGACTGCGGGGTTGCTCAGAAGGGTGACGATCTGGGTCATGGCTTAGGCCTTTCGCGCGTTTGCCGCGCTATAGCGGCAAGGATGCGGCGACGGAAGGCTTGGGCATCGGCCTTTTGCGGGCCGTGTTAGCCCCGCCCTGCGCCAAATCGGCCTTGCCTGCAG
This sequence comes from Roseivivax sp. THAF197b, assembly GCF_009363255.1. Taxonomy (NCBI): domain Bacteria; kingdom Pseudomonadati; phylum Pseudomonadota; class Alphaproteobacteria; order Rhodobacterales; family Roseobacteraceae; genus Roseivivax; species Roseivivax sp. THAF197b. The sequence goes on from NZ_CP045318.1 coordinate 189,638, forward strand.
AACAAGGCTTGCCGCGCCGGGGGTTGGGCAGTACATGCGGCGGTGGGACACCCTTCCCCAACGAAGGGCGACTATCTGGAAGGTTAGCCATCATGAGCACCACGAAACCGGCAACGCGGCCGGCAAATCCGCGTTTTTCCTCTGGCCCTTGCGCCAAGATCCCCGGATTCTCCCTCGACAAGCTGTCTGATGCAGCCCTCGGCCGGTCCCACCGCGCCAAGGTGGGCAAGGACAAGCTGAAAGCGGCCATCGAAGGCACGCGCGAGGTTCTGGGCATCCCCGAGAATTACAAGATCGGCATCGTGCCCGCCTCCGATACCGGCGCTTACGAGATGGCCATGTGGACCATGCTGGGCGAGCGTCCGGCAGAGATGGTCGCGTGGGAAAGCTTCGGCGCGGGCTGGGTCACCGACGCGGTCAAGCAGCTGAAGATCGAGCACCAGGTTCACACCGCCGAATACGGCGAAATCGTCGATATGGCGTCGCTCAACTACGACAACGATGTCTGCTTCACCTGGAACGGCACCACGTCCGGCGTGCGCATGCCCTCGGGCGACGTGATCCCGGCGGATCGCAAGGGTCTGACCCTGTGCGATGCGACGTCCGCGGCCTTCGCGATGGGCCTGCCCTGGGACAAGCTCGATGTGACGACCTTCTCCTGGCAGAAGGTGCTGGGCGGCGAGGCGGCGCATGGAATCCTGATCCTGTCACCGCGCGCGGTGGAGCGGCTGGAAAATTACACACCCGCATGGCCGCTGCCGAAGATCTTCCGCCTGACAAAGGGCGGCAAGCTGATTGACGGCATCTTCGAAGGCGCCACGATCAACACGCCTTCGATGCTGGCGGTCGAAGACTACCTCGTCGCGCTCGACTGGGCGCGGTCCGTGGGCGGTCTCACGGGCCTGATGGCGCGGGCAGATGCCAACGCACAGGCGGTCTGGGATTTCTGCGACGCCAATGACTGGATCGACAACCTCGCAAGCGATCCCGCGACGCGGTCGAACACCTCCGTCTGCCTGAAGTTCACGGACCCGGCCATTGCCGATCCGGCGGCCTTCGCCAAGGCCGTGCAGAAGCGGCTCGAAGCCGAGGGTGTCGCGCTCGACGTGGGCTCCTACCGCGATGCGCCTGCCGGTCTGCGGATCTGGTGCGGCGGTACGGTCGAGACGGCGGATATCGAGTCGATGCTGCCCTGGCTCGACTGGGCCTATCACGCCGAGCTGCAGGCACAGGCCCAGGCGGCCTGAGGTGGTTTTTCACCCACCCTGCGAATGATGCGCAACAGGTCCCGGACCGTGATCCGGGTCCTCTTCCTCCCCCACAATTCCAGGAGGCCCCGGAACATATCCGGGGCATGATGCACATGACTGCACCCAAGGTTCTCATCTCCGACAAGCTGTCGGACGCCGCCGTCCAGATCTTCCGCGATCGCGGCATCGACGTCGATTTCCAGCCCGATCTCGGCAAGGACAAGGACAAGCTCGCCGAAGTCATCGGCCAGTATGACGGCCTCGCCATCCGCTCGGCCACCAAGGTCACGCCGAAGATCCTCGAGAATGCGCCGAACCTGAAGGTCATCGGCCGCGCGGGCATCGGTACCGACAATATCGACAAGGATGCCGCCTCGAAGAAGGGCGTCATCGTCATGAACACGCCTTTCGGCAACATGATCACCACCGCCGAGCACGCCATCGCGATGATGTTCGCCGTGGCGCGCCAGATCCCCGAGGCCTCCGCGTCGACCCATGCGGGCAAGTGGGAGAAGTCGAAGTTCATGGGTGTCGAGCTGACCGGCAAGACGCTGGGCGTCATCGGCGCGGGCAATATCGGCGGCATCGTCTGCGACCGTGCGCGCGGCCTGAAGATGAAGGTCGTGGCCTATGATCCCTTCCTCAGCGAGGAAAAGGCCGACAAGATGGGCGTCGAGAAGGTCGAGCTGGACGCGCTTCTGTCGCGCGCCGATTTCATCACGCTGCACGTGCCGCTGACCGACCAGACCCGGAACATCCTGTCGCGCGAAAACCTCGAGAAGACCAAGAAGGGCGTGCGGATCATCAACTGCGCGCGTGGCGGTCTCGTGGACGAGACAGCTCTCGCGGATCTTCTGAAATCGGGCCACGTGGCCGGTGCCGCCTTCGACGTCTTCGCCGAGGAGCCCGCAACCGAGAACCCGCTTTTCGGTCTGCCCAACGTCGTCTGCACCCCGCATCTCGGTGCTGCGACCACTGAGGCTCAGGAGAATGTCGCCCTGCAGGTCGCGGAACAGATGGCCGACTACCTGCTGACGGGCGCTGTGACCAACGCGCTCAACATGCCGTCCGTGACCGCCGAGGAAGCCCGCGTCATGGGCCCCTGGATCAAGCTGTCCGAGCATCTCGGCGCCTTTGTCGGGCAGATGACCGATGAGCCGATCAAGGCGATCAACATCCTCTATGACGGCTCTGTTGCGGAGATGAACCTCGAGGCGCTGAATTGCAGCCTGATCGCAGGGATCATGAAGCGCGTGAATCCCGAGGTGAACATGGTCTCGGCCCCGCTCATCGCGAAGGAGCGTGGCATCAAGCTGTCGACCACGAACCAGGGCAAGTCCGGCGCCTTCGAGGGCTACATCAAGGTGACCGTGAAGACCGAAAAGCGCGAGCGCTCCATCGCGGGCACCGTCTTCTCGGACGGCAAGCCGCGCTTCATCCAGATCAAGGGCATCAATATCGACGCCGAGGTCGGCCGCCACATGGTCTACACCACCAACGAAGACGTGCCGGGCATCATCGGCACGCTCGGCATGACCATGGGCAAGAACGGCGTGAACATCGCGAACTTCACCCTGGGCCGTGCCGCGGCGCATGGCGAGGCGATTGCGCTGCTTTACGTCGATGACCGGATCAACGACACGGTTGTGGAAGAGCTCCACGGCACGGGCATGTTCCAGCAGGTCAAGCCGCTGGAATTCGACGTCGCCTGATCGGGCCGGACGCGTTATCCTGTCAGGGGCCGCGGGTGCACGCCCGCGGCCTCATCGTTTGAAGGGCCGTATCCGCAATTCGTCCGAAGGAGCCCTGCATGATCTATGCCATCGGTGACATTCACGGCCAGCGGGACGCGCTGCAGCGGGCGCTCGACGCGATCGCGCAGGACGGGCAAGACGCGCCTGTGGTCTTTCTGGGGGATTACACCGATCGCGGCCCGGACAGTCGCGGCGTCCTCGACATCCTGATTGAAGGGCAGGCCAGCGGGGCCGATTGGACCTTCCTCATGGGCAACCACGACGAGATGATGCTGGATTTTCTGCTCGGGCCCGCACCCTCGCGGAAGGAGCCTGCCTTCTGGCTGCGGGACATTGTCGGCGGACGCGCCACGACCGCGTCTTACGGCGTCGACCCCGATCCGCGCCGCCCCGACGCCGACATCCATGCCGAGATGCGCGCCACCGTGCCCCAGGCGCATGTGACCTTCCTGCGCAGCCTGCGACTGTCCTTCGAGACGGAGCACCACTTCTTCTGTCACGCAGGCATCCAGCCCGGTGTGCCCTTCGCCAGGCAGGCGAGGCGCGATCTTCTCTGGATCCGCGAGCCGTTCCTGTCCGCCCCGCAGGACCACGGCAAGCTGATCGTGCACGGCCATACCGCGCTGGAGGCGCCATGCCATTACGGCAATCGGCTGAACCTTGATGGCGGGGCGGGTTACGGTCGTCCGCTGGTGCCCGTGCGCCTTGAGGGGCGTCATGCTTTTGCCTTTGAGGACGGCACTTTCCGCCAAATCTGAAGGTTTTGTAACAAATCGTTTTGGAGGTCGGGCGGGCGGGTCTACGCTCTCGCTTCTCAGTCCCTCATCACGGAGTTCCAAGATGCCTGCTCCCATCCTTGTCGGTTATGACGGCTCGCAGCCGTCGCACCGCGCCCTCGACCACGCCCTGACGGTGGCAAAGTCGCAAGACACGTCGATCATCCTCGTGCATGTCCTTGAATGGTCGCCCTATTCCTTTCTGACCGCGGAAGAGCTGGCGGAGCGTCATTCGCGCCGCAAGGAAGAGCTGGCCCGCGCCGAAAGCGCCGTCGTGAAACCCGCCTTGGAACGGGTGTCGGGCAGCAGCGTCGAGATCACGCCCGTCATCCAGTACGGCCATTCCGCCGAAATCCTGACCCGTGTGGCCAAGGACCACGGGGCCAGCCAGATCGTCGTCGGACGTGACGGCAATGGTGGTCTCGCCGCGCGCTTTTTCGGCTCGACGGCGGCGACGCTCATACAGATCGCCACAATCCCCTGTACCATCGTTCCGTGAGGAGACATCTCATGACATTTTCCCGTATTTTCCTGGGCGTCATGGCCTTGCTGGCCTTCGCGGCACCCGCCGCGGCGCAAGGCATCGACGAGACCGTGAACGCGATTTTCGCAAATTCCACCGGCTGGTTCGTCAGCCTGATTTTCTCCAATTTCCCTGGCACCAATTTCCCGTGGATCGTCGGCTGGCTGGTTGTCGCGGCGACGGTCTTCACCTTCTATTTCGGCTTCGTGCAGCTGCGTTGGGCGGCCCATTCCATAGCCCTCGTGAAAGGCGATTACTCGGACCCGAATGACGCGGGTGAGGTCAGCCATTTCCAGGCGCTGGCCACGGCGCTGTCGGGCACGGTGGGCCTTGGCAACATCGCGGGTGTTGCGGTCGCCATCGGCATCGGCGGGCCGGGGGCCACGTTCTGGATGATCCTTGCGGGTCTCATGGGCATGGCGTCGAAGTTCACCGAATGTACGCTCGGGGTGAAATACCGCAACGAATATCCCGACGGGACGGTGTCGGGCGGGCCGATGTATTACCTCACCCGCGGCTTTGCGGAGCGCGGTCTGCCGGGCGGCGGCATCCTCGCGGTTCTGTTCTCGATCTTCTGCATCTTCGGAGCGCTGGGCGGCGGCAACATGTTCCAGGCCAACCAGGCGCATCAGCAGCTTGCCGGCGTCTTCGGGGATTACCCGGGCTGGATCACGGGCATCGTCTTTGCGGGCATCGTCTTCGCGGTGATCGTGGGCGGTCTGAAATCCATCGCGCGGGTGACGGAAAAGGTCGTGCCGTTCATGGGGGTGCTCTACGTCGGCACGGCGATCATCATCATCGCCATGAATGCCGATCAGATCGGCACCGCCTTCGGCCGCATCTTCGAGGGCGCCTTCACGGGCCTCGGCGTTGCAGGCGGCATGGTCGGCGCGCTGATCCAGGGCTTCCGCCGCGCGGCCTTCTCCAACGAGGCGGGCGTGGGATCGGCAGCCATCGCGCACTCCGCCGTGCGCACCAAGGAGCCCATCACCGAAGGCTTCGTGTCGCTGCTGGAGCCCTTCATCGACACCGTCGTCGTCTGCACCATGACCGCGCTTGTCATCATCATCACAGATCAGCTCATCACCGATCCCGAAACCGGGCTGTTCGTGCTGACCGAGGCGGGGAACGCGATCCAGACGGTGGGTGGCAATACCGGTGTCTCGCTGACCTCGGCGGCTTTCTCGTCCGAGATCGACGGCTTCAAGTACATCCTCGCGCTGGCGGTGATCCTGTTTGCCTTCTCGACGATGCTGAGCTGGTCCTATTACGGCCTGAAGGCCTGGACCTTCCTCGTGGGCGAGGGAAAGACCAAGGAGGTCGTCTTCAAGGTGATCTTCTGCCTCTTCGTGATCATCGGTGCCTCGGCCAATCTCGGCCCGGTCATCGACTTCTCGGATGCGGCGATCTTCGCCATGGCGGTCGTGAACGTGCTGGGGCTCTATTTCCTGATGCCGATCGTGAAGCGGGAGCTGACGAATTACAGCGCCAAGCTGCGCTCGGGCGAGATCAAGAAGTACAAGGCATAAGAAAGCGCGCGGCCCTTTCCACGAGGGGCCGCGCGGGCTAGGACCAAGGCGCAAGGATCACTTGGGAGGTTCCATGCGCTTGATATTCATGGGCACGCCGGATTTCGCGGTGCCGGTTCTGGATGCGCTGGTCGATGCGGGCCACGATATCGCGGCGGTCTATTGCCAGCCGCCTCGACCTGCCGGGCGCGGCAAGAAGGACCGTCCGACGCCGGTGCATGCGCGGGCCGAGGCCTTGGGGCTGCCTGTGCACCATCCCAAATCGCTGCGGAATGCCGACGCGCAGGAGGCGTTCGCGGCGCATGGGGCGGAAGCCGCCGTGGTCGTGGCCTATGGTCTGATCCTGCCGCAGGCGGTGCTCGATGCGCCGACCTATGGCTGCATCAACATCCATGCCTCGCTTCTGCCGCGCTGGCGCGGGGCGGCGCCCATTCACCGGGCCATCATGGCGGGCGATACGCAGACTGGCATCGCGATCATGCAGATGGAGGCCGGGCTCGATACCGGGCCCGTGCTGATGGCCGAAGCGCTCGATATCGGCGCGGAGGAGACGACCGGCCAGCTGCAGGATCGGCTCTCGCAGATGGGCGCGCGCATGATCGTCGAGACGCTGATGAAGCTGCGCAGCCTGACGCCCGAGCCGCAATCGACCGAGGGCGTGAGCTACGCCGAGAAGATCGACAAGGCGGAGGCGCGGATCGACTGGACGCGCCCGGCGCGCATCGTCGACCGTCAGATCCGGGGGCTCGCACCCTGGCCCGGTGCCTGGACCGAGGCAGGCGAGACACGGCTGAAACTGCTGGGATCGCGGCTTGCGGAGGGATCGGGCGCGCCGGGCGAGGTTCTGGAAGGCGGCTTTCGGGTCGCGTGTGGCGAAGGCGCGGTGGAGATCACCCGCGCGCAGAAGCCCGGACGCGGCGCGCAGGATGCGGACGACTTCTTGCGCGGCACGGATCTGCCCGCGGGCACCATTCTTGGAAAGGACGACTGATGCTTCCCACCCTTATCGGTACAGTTGTCATCGCAGCCCTAGTGGGCGTCGCGGCGGAGAAAACGGGGTTCACCCATAACGGCATCCTGCAAAGCGTGATCATCTGCATCGGCGGCGCCTTCCTGTTCTACTTCGTCTCGATCATGTTCGGTGTGGGGTTCGGTCGGCAGGGCTGGAACGCCATTGCCGCCTCGATCGGATCGTTGATCATCGTGCCCTTCCACTGGCGCAAGTGACACCGCAGACCGGCATCGAGCCGGTCCGCGGCGTACGAGAGGCCAGCCTCTCGTGCTCTCCGGAGGTATTTCTGGTCCGAACGTGAGGGGCGGCCCGCTGTGCGGTGACGCACGAGGCGCGCGCGGAGAGCGGGAATGGATCGGTTTGCCGCCCGGTATATCTGTTCGTCAGCAGAAAAGGGAGGCTCCGATGGGTCAACTCGTTGACGGCACATGGCACGACACCTGGTACGACACGTCGAAAACCGGCGGCAAATTCGTCCGGTCCGAGACAAAGTTCCGGAACTGGATTACGGCGGATGGGTCGGCAGGTCCGTCGGGTGAGGGGGGCTTTCCGGCCGAGAGCGGCCGCTATCACCTCTATGTCAGTCTTGCCTGCCCCTGGGCGCACCGAGCGCTGGTTTTCCTCAAGCTCAAGGGGCTCGAGGATCATATCGACGTCTCGGTGGTGCATCCGGACATGCTGTCCGATGGCTGGACATTCGAGACGGATTTCCCAGGCGCCACGGGCGACAGGCTCTACGGTCTGCCCTTTGCGCGGGATATCTACCTCAAGGCGGACCCCGAGATCTCGGGTCGCGTCACGGTGCCGATCCTGTGGGACCGCGAGCGCGAGACTATCGTGTCGAACGAATCGGCCGAGATCATCCGCATGCTGAACTCCGCTTTTGACGGGCTGACGGGCAATACGGACGATTACTGGCCCGAGGCGCTGCGGGAGGCGATCGAACCCTTGAACGCGCGCATCTACGACACGGTCAATAACGGTGTATACAAATCCGGCTTCGCCACGACGCAGGAGGCCTATGAGGACGCGGTGCGGCCGCTGTTTGCGTCGCTCGACTGGATCGAGGATCGGCTGTCGCAGAAGCGCTACCTCATGGGGGACCGGATCACCGAAGCCGATTGGCGCCTGTTCACCACGCTCATTCGGTTCGACACGGTCTATCACGGTCACTTCAAGTGCAACCGCAACCGGATCACGGACTTCCCCAACATGTCCGGCTATCTGCGCGAGCTCTACCAATGGCCCGGCGTGGCCGACACGGTCGATTTTGCGCATATCTCGCGCCACTACCATTACAGCCACGAGACGATCAATCCGCATCGGATCGTGCCCATTGGACCCGCGCTCGATCTCGATGCGCCGCATGGGCGGGAGCGGCTCCGCGCGGCCTGATTTACGCGGGGTTGGTGCGCCTAGCGCGTGCCGCCCGGCTCCGAGGCGTAGTGTTCGGCCATGGCCGCCAGATCCTCGGGCGCGGTGCCCGCGGGGACAAAGGCACAGGCATTGGCACATAGATTGAAGATCGAGCCGTCGGAGAAAAAGCTCGAACGGCTGACAAAGATGACCTTGCAATCGGGCTGCCGGTAACTTGCGAAATCGGCCACGGCAAAGGCGCTGCCATCTTCGAGCAGAAGGTTCAGAACGATCAGATCGAAATGCTGGGTCTGGATGGCATGGGCCGCGCCTGCCTGGCTTTCGGTCCTGGTCACGTCCATACCAAGCCGCTCCACATGGCTTTGCCACAGGCGACCGAGATCGGGATTGGTTTCGACGATCAGGATATTCATGCAGGTCCAGACGAGCCGGGATTCTGTCGACAATATCAGGCAAAAGATGCGTCAGACCTAGGTTTTATTTCCGGGTGGCGCCATTCTGCTCGGATTCCCGCCGATCTTTCACCGGGGCGGCAGCACTGTTAGCGTCGGACAACCGTATCAGAATTCAGGATATTCCATGATCCGCCTACTCGCCTTCACGCTTGCCCTCACCGCAGGCCCCCTTCACGCAGACACCGCTTGCGGGGGCCGATTTTCGGACTTCCTCGCCGGTCTGAAATCAGAGGCCCAGGCCCGGGGGATCGACCCGTCCGTGGCAGAGCGGTTCCTCGCACCCGTTCGCCAGAGCCAGTCGGTTTTGAACCGCGACCGTCAGCAGGGCTTCTTTCAGGCACCGTTCCTGGAGTTTTCGCGCAAGCTGATCAGTCAGAACCGATTGGACCGCGGACAACAGCTTGGCCGCCAATACGATGCGATCTTCGACCGGATCGAAGCGGAATATGGCGTCTCTCGCGGTGTGCTTCTGGCCTTCTGGGCCTTCGAGACCGATTACGGCGCCTTCCAGGGCGATTTCAACACGGCCGACGCACTGGTGACCCTGGCGCATGATTGCCGCAGGCCCGAGATCTTCCGCCCGCAGATTTTCGCGGCGATGGAGCTGTTCGAGCAGGGCGCCTTCGACCCCGCGCGCACGACCGGTGCCTGGGCCGGGGAGATCGGCATGGTGCAGATGTTGCCGGAAGACATCCTGGAGAACGGCCGCGACGGCGATGGTGACGGGCGCGTCGATCTGAAGAATTCGGCACCGGATGCGCTGGTCTCCGGCGCCGCGATGCTCGCCGATCTCGGCTGGCGTCCGGGCGCGCCCTGGATCGAGGAAGTGCGCCTGCCGGAGAATTTCGACTGGTACCAGGCCGGGCTCGAGACCGAAAAGAGCGTGGAGGAATGGCGCGCCATGGGCGTGGCACCCCGCGATGGCACATTCGATGGCTCGGGGCCGGGCGCCTCCATCGTCATCCCGCAGGGCAAGGACGGGCCGGCCTTCATCGCCTATCCCAATTTCAGCGTTTATTTCGAATGGAACCAGAGCTTTACCTACGTCATGACCGCGGCCTATTTTGCGACGCGGCTGGAGGGCGCACCGGTCTACGATGCGGGCAACCCATCGGCGGGGTTGTCGGGCGAAGAGATGGTCTCCTTGCAGCAGAAGCTTCAGGCGCGGGGCTACGATGTCGGCGGTGCGGATGGCATCCTCGGGGCGGGCACGCGGGCCGCGGTGCGCGATGTGCAGCGAGAACTGGGCCTTCCGGCCGATGCCTGGCCGACGCGGGACTTGCTGAACCGGTTGTAAGCGGGTCGCGAGGCAGGGCGCTGCGGGATCTTTACGCAATGGAAAGAAATATGGTATTCAGTGAGACATCGAAATTGGTGCGCTCACATGATCGCCTCAAAATAGACCCGGCAGAGTTGCCTCTCCGCCGGGTCACTCTTTTTCAGCCTACTGGCCGATCCAGAGCCGGAGGATCGTCACGCACAGCGTTGCCACCGCGATGACGACCATCCATCTTCGAAATTGATCTTCACTCACATTGGATCACCTCCTTGCGCCGCGATGTGTCGCGACGGCACCATAGAGGGACAACATGGTTAAAGAGGCGTTGAGGACGCCCGATACGCGCCTCAGGCGACCATCTTCTCGGCCTTCTTGAGGTCGACCGAGACGAGTTGGCTGACGCCCTGTTCCTGCATCGTGACGCCGAAGAGACGGTCCATGCGGGCCATGGTTACCGCGTGGTGCGTGATGATCAGGAAGCGCGTGTTGGTGCGGCGGCACATCTCGTCCAGCATGTCGCAAAAGCGGGTCACGTTGGCGTCGTCGAGCGGCGCGTCCACCTCGTCGAGCACGCAGATCGGCGCCGGGTTCGCGAGGAAAACCGCGAAGATGAGCGCCAGCGCCGTCAGCGTCTGCTCCCCCCCGGACAGAAGCGACAGGGTCGAGAGCTTCTTGCCGGGCGGTTGGCACATGATCTCGAGCCCCGCTTCCAGCGGATCGTCGCTTTCGACCATGACGAGGTTCGCCTCGCCGCCGTTGAAAAGATGCGTAAACAGGAGCGAGAAATTGGCGTTCACCTGTTCGAAGGCCGTCAGCAGCCGCTCGCGCCCTTCGCGATTGAGCGAGGCGATGCCAGAGCGCAGGGTCTTCACGGCTTCTTCGAGGTCGGTTTTCTCGGACAGGAGCAGATCATGCTCCTCCTGCACCTCGCGGGCATCTTCCTCGGCCCGCAGGTTGACGGCACCGAGGGCGTCGCGCTGGCGTTTGAGGGCGTTGACGCGCGCCTCTATCTCGTCGGCGCGGGGCATCGCCTCGGCGTCGGTATCCAGCCGCTCCAGGAGTTTGGCGGGTGTCGTCTCCTGCTCCTCAGAAATGCGCTCGGCGGCGGCCGTTACCGCGTCGCGTGCGGCTTCTGCGCGGGCTTCGGCGGCGGCGCGAGCTTCGCGGGCCTCGGAGGCCGTGCGCTCCGCGTCACGCTCGGCCGCGACCGCCTCGCGCAGGGTCGCCTCCGCCGTGGCGCGGGCATCGGCGGCCCCTTTGCTGCGCGCCTCCGCATCCGCAATCGCCTTGCCCAGCCGGGCCTCATCCGCCTCGAGCTGGCCCGGCAGGGTCTCGGCCTCTGCCAGTTCGGCTTCGGCGGTTTCCTTGCGGGCGACCAGTTCGCTGCTGCGGCCCTTTGCCGTCTCCAGACGGTGGCGCCAGCCCGACAGCTCCTTGGTCACCTGCTGGGAGCGCGCCCGGCGGGCATCGCCCTCGCGGCGGATCTCGTCATGGGCAGAGCGCTTGGCCATCATCGTCATGCGCGCGGCCTCAACCGTCATCTTGACGTCTTCGACCTCGGCGCGGGCGGTCTCCAGATCCCCGAGTGCGGCCACGGCCTGCTCGGCCTCGGCGACCTGGGCGCGCGCGGCGGCGGCCTCATCCTCGTGGCGCTTCACGGACAGACGGGCGCTTTCCAGCTTGCCCTCTGCCATGTCGCGATCCGCCTCCGCACGGCTCAGCGCGCGGGAGGCCTCCGTCACGGCCTGATCGGCAGCCCGACGGGCCTCGCGGGCCTCCTTGTCGGCGCGGGTCAGGTCAGCGAGCCGCGCTTTCAGCGTTTCATGGGCCTGTGCCGCGCCGTCGAGCCGGGAGCTTGCGCGCGCGTTCTCCTGTTTCAGCGCTTCCAGCCGATTGAGCTGCTCCAGGCGGAGTGCTGCGGCCGAGGGCATGTCCTCCGCCCAGGCGCGATAGCCATCCCAGCGCCAGAGATCGCCATCGAGGCTGACAAGCCGCTGACCGGGCTTCAACGCGGCCTGTAGCGCATTGCCCTCATCGGCATCAACGAGCCCGATCTGGCTCATGCGGCGCTCAAGCACTTCGGGCACGGAGACATGCTGCGTCAGCGCGGTCACGCCGCCGGGAAGGGGTTGTGCCACGTCATAGGCGGGCAGGACCGCCCAGCCCGAGGGTCCGTCCGCATCCACTTCGGGTGCGCGTAGATCATCGGCCAGGGCCGCGCCCAGGGCCTTCTCGAAACCCTGTTCGACCTGCAGGCGGTCGAGGATCTGGCCGCCTTCTGCGGTGTCGCGATCCAGAAGCCGCGCAAGGGCGGTGACCTCGGCGCGGAGCGCGTTCATCTCGCCCTCGGCCTCGGAGCGTTCGGCGCGGGCATCGGCTTCGCGGCTCTGCGTCTCGGCGCGGGCTGCCTCGGCATCCGTCAGGACCGTGTCTGCGCGCTGGGCCATGGCTTGCGCCGCGGCAAGACGCTCTTCGGCGGCGTGGCGCGTGTCGGCGGCGCCGGCAAGCGTCTCCTGCGCCTCCGTGACGAGCGCCTGTGCCTTTTCAGCCTCCGTCGCGTTGCGCGCCAGTGTCTTCTGCGTGTCGGCAAGGTAGCGATGCGCCGATTGGTGCCGAGCGGCGAGGCGCGCCACGTCTTCGGTCTGCTCGGATAGCAGGCTTTCGCGTTCCTGCAGGATCGTGGCGGCATCGGAGGCCTGCTCCGCGGCTTCTGCGAGGCGGTCGTCATAGCCCCGGCCTGCCTTGTCCAGCTCGCGCGCCTCCCATTCCAGGCGCTCGATCGTCTCGCCTGCATCGCGGTTCAGGCCGGCCTCGCGGTCGAGGTCATGGGTCAGCTGTTCGATCCGGCGCGACAGCGTGCGGATGGTGTCTTCGGCACGCGCCTTCTGCTCGGACAGGGTATCCCGCTCCACCGTCAGGCGCTGAAGGATCGCCGCGGAGACCGTTTCCTCTTCGCGCAAGGGCGGCAGCGCCTCCTCCGCGCTTTCGCGCGTCTTCGCCGCGTCGCGGGCGGTGCGTTCGGCCTGTGCGGCGGTGGCGAGCTTGCCGCGCAACGCCTCTTCCGCCGTGGCGCGGGCGAGGTCGGCATCCTTCCAGCGCCGGTAAAGCAGCAACCCTTCGGCCTGCCGCAGATCGGTGCCGATGGCGCGGTACCGCGCCGCCTGCTTGGCCTGCCGCGCAAGGCTGGAGAGCTGGCTGGCCAGATTCTCGATCACGTCATCGACGCGGGCGAGGTTCGCCTCGGTATTCTTCAGCTTCAGCTCCGCCTCGTGACGGCGCTGGTAGAGCCCCGCAATTCCCGCGGCATCTTCGAGGATGCGGCGGCGGGCCTTGGGTTTGGCATTGATCAGTTCCGAGATCTGACCCTGCCGCACAAGGGCCGGCGAGTGCGACCCGGTCGCGGCATCGGCGAACAGCATCTGCACGTCGCGCGCGCGCACATCCTTGCCGTTGGTCTTGTAGGCGGACCCCACATCCCGCGTGATCCGGCGGACGATCTCGAGGCTGTCGGTATCGTTGAACCCCGAGGGCGCCAGCCGTTCGCTGTTGTCGATCTGAAGGACCACTTCGGCGAAGTTGCGCGCGGGACGCGACGCGGCCCCGGCGAAGATCACGTCTTCCATGCCGCCGCCGCGCATCGCGGTCGGACGGTTCTCCCCCATGACCCAGCGCAGCGCTTCGAGAAGGTTCGACTTGCCGCAGCCATTGGGTCCGACAACGCCCGTCAGCCCGTCGGAGATCACCAGATCGGTGGGGTCCACAAAGCTTTTGAAGCCCGTCAGTTTCAGTTTCGAAAAGCGCAAGGCTCTGGCTCCCGATTCCGCCCGTTCCCGTCAGATTGGGGTTTGGCAGCCCTCGGAGTCAAACAAAACCACCTGTATATCGCTGTGAGATCCGGCTTATCCACAAGATATCGGTGCTAACCGCAAGTCGTAGCGGCCTTGACAGGAAAAGGTCTGGGCTTCTTCCCTATCGCGGTGGAAAGGACAGCCATGCCGATCAGGATCGAGACCACCGCACCGCGCGCCGAGGGCGTCGAGACCGTATTGAGCGAAAGCCATGCGCTGATGCAGCGGCTGTTCCCGCCAGAGCATAATTCCTTTCTGGATTTTGATGCGCTGGCCGCACCCGAGATCACCCTGTGGGCGGCGCGGGATGACGCCGCAATCCTCGGGACGGTCGCCTTGAAGGCCGCGGGCGAATACGGGGAGATCAAATCGCTTTTCGTGATGCCGGAGGCCCGAGGGCACGGTGTGGCCGCAGCGCTTCTGGCCCATGCCGAGGCCGAGGCGCAAGCGCGGGGCATCACCCTTCTGCGGCTCGAGACGGGCGATCTTCTGGAAGCAGCGGGCCGCCTTTACATACGGGCGGGATATGTCCGGCGGGGGCCGTTCGGGGCCTATGAGGAGAACGGCACGAGCGTGTTCTACGAAAAGGCGCTCACCGCCTGCGACACGTCAGATTGACGTCGGCGGAGACGAGGCGCTCACCCACAGGGCGCGCATAGCCGATCGCCTCACAGCTCCAATAGCGCGACCGTGGGATTTTGGGTGGCTTCGGTCCGCCGGGGCAATCCAATGCCATGATCATCATCGCCTGATCGCCAACGATCCAGCGGACGGGGCATCCCGTTCGGGCCTGCGCGGCGATGCCTGCCTTGCGTGCGACGGGCTGGAAGCGGGGCAGCATCTCGGGCGAGACACGCTGCGCTTCGATCAGGGGACCGTTGCGGCGAAAGAGGAAGGTGCTGCCGCTTTGGGTCACGCGCTCCGCCGCGATCCGCGAAAAGCCGGGCCCGCCGGTATTGCAGGCGGAGAGTGCGAGGGCGAGCAGGAGGGGCAGGAAGCAACGCATGCGCCAAGGGACGGCAGGGGTGGTTAAGGCCCGGTTAATGCGGCTCTCATAGGGGCTAAAATCCCCTGTCGGTCGCAGGGCGCACAGGCTGCGCAGGCCGCCGCTTCAACGTTTGCGCAGCTTGATGATGGTCCAGATCGCCGTGCCCAGAAAGAAGGCGCCCGCAATGCCGAAGACCTCGAACAGGGCAGCGCCCCGGGGCATGCCACGCACTGCGACGGCAACGGCGAGAAGCCCCAGACCCGCGATGGAGAAGCAAAGCCGGAAGATCAGCTCGCCGCGCGTGGGTCCGGGTCCGGCCATCAGAACGCCACCTCGACGCCCGGCAGGTTCATCGTCTTCATCAGGTCGCGCAATTCCTGGCGCGCCGCGACATTCGAGATGTTCAATTGCTTCACGCCAACATCCTTGAGGTCGAGCAGCGTGAGGCCCCGCGGGAACAATTCGCGGAAGATCACCCGCTCGGAAAAGCCGGGGGCGACGCGGAAGCCGATCCGCTTGGAAAGCCGCTCGAGCGCCTTTTCCATCTTCTGCTTGTTCACCATGTTCTGCGCGCCAAGCCGGTTGCGCAGCACGACCCAGTCGATCGGGGCGAGCCCTGCCTGTGCGCGCAATTGCCGGGCGTTCCAGACCATTTCGGAATAGACCGAGGGACCCTCGATCTTCTCGCCATCCGAGGAGATATGCGCGAGCAGGTCGAAATCGACGAAGCTGTCATTGAGCGGCGTGACCAGCGTGTCGGCCAGCGAATGGGCGACCTGGCTGAGACGAGTATGCGAGCCCGGGCAATCGATCAGCACGAAATCGGATTGCGGCTCCAGCACGGCGACGGCGGCGGATAGGCGGTGATCGTAGACGTTCTCGCCCGGGGCCAGCGTCTCCTTGTCGACCTCGGGGAGCTCCATGTAATGCGGCGTCGGCAGCGACAGGCCTTCGGCCTGCAGCGTCGCGTTGCGATTGTGGATGTAGCGCCCGAAGGTCTGCTGGCGCAGATCGAGGTCGAGCGTGCCGACGCGATGGCCCATCCGCGACAGGGCGGTTGCGATATGCATCGACACGGTAGACTTGCCTGCACCGCCCTTTTCGTTTCCGACAACGATGATATGCGCCACGCGAGCTTCCCCAGATATTCCGTTACCCGTCCCCGGCGCTACGGTATCTTGGGTGCCATCACAAGGGAAGTCACGACGTCAACGCCGCCACGCGATGCCAGGCCGGGCGCGGCAGATTGATCACTCGGGCAGCGTGATATCCGCCAGCACAGGGTAGTGATCGGAGGGCCATTCGCCTGCGAATTTGCGTTGCAGCGTGAAGGGACCGGCGCGGGCCGTGATCCCTTGCGACAGGCCAATATGATCGATGGCACCGAAGAGGTTGATGCCCCGATCGAAATGATAGGTCGCGCCGTCCACGTCCAGAAAGGCAAGGCCCGCGTCTTCAAGGATACCCGCCGTCTCGGAGCCCAGCCGTGCATTCAAATCCCCGACCAGGAGAACCGGGAGGCCTTCGTTCAGGAAGGGCGCTAACCGCTGCGCCGTCAGTTCTGCCGATTTAAGGCGGTTGGAGCCGGACCGGTATTCGTAATGCACGTTCTTCACGACAAATTCCGTGCCGCCCGACAGCTCGCGGAACCGCGCCCAAGACGCGAAGGCGGGGTAGGAGCCGTTGAAGGTGCGGGAATAAATGACGTCCGGCGTGTCGGAGAAGAAAAACCAGCCCTGATCGACCAGCTCGTAGCGGTCGGTGCGATAGAAGATCGGCTGGGTGGAGGGAAAATCGCGCCAATCGCCGACGGCTGCCGCCGCATAGCCGGGATTGTTCTCCAGAAGGTAGCTGCGGGCGAGGTTCACATCGTCCGAATTGCCGCCCGCGAAGCTTTCCATCTCCTGAAACGCCACAATATCGGCGTCCATCGCCTTGAAGGCCGCGTCCATGGCGGGCGCGCGGGCCTGCCAATCGCCCCGCGACCAGGCGCCCTCGGCCTCGTTCATTAAGATGTAATGGACGTTATGCGTGGCGACCCGGTGGGTGCCCTCCACCTTCGCGGGCACATCGCTCGCGGTGCTGTTGGTCACATGCAACGCGCAGGCCACAAGGAACAGAAAGGCGCAGAGGCCGACGGCCAGTTTTGTGATACGGCGCAGCAGGCGCATGTCACAGAGCATCCCGTGTGATCGGGACGAGCGTGTTCGGCGCGCCCGCGGGTATGCTGTAGCCCTTGCTGGCCAGAACCTCGGCCCGGGGCAGCCAGTCATAGCGCGGGTCTTCCGTCACGGGCCCCCAGTAAAGCACACCGCCCATGCGCCACGGATCGAGAACCAGCCCCTTCTCCATGGGCGCGCCCGATGCCGACATGATCAGGGTGGAATGCTCCAGCCGGAAAAGGTTGCGAGGCGGGGCGACGGCGCGGTGCAGGGCCAGCGTCTCGAAGCCTTCCTGACGCATGCGCCGCTCCATGTCCTGAGCCCAGTGCCAGCAGAGCCCGCGCGGCTTCAATCCGGTATTCACCTTGGTATTGTGCAGGACGGGCCCGTCCTCCACCTCGTAGAGCGCGCGCAGTTCCAGCGGATAGGTGATGGCGATCCGGGCGGCGCGGGCCGCTTCCTCGGGATCGACCTCTGGGGCCAGGTCTTCGAAGGCCGCTGCCAGCGCGCGGATTTCGGATTGGCTCACGGCAGGATCCCGGTCCACAGGCGCGGCCCCGCATCCTGCCACAAACAGCGCGAGTGAGATCATGGCGGCACGGAGGAGGAAGGCTTGCATGGGCTGCTCGATATCGTCTCGATTTGAGCGAGACACTAGGAGTGCGACAGGGTGCTGTCGAGCCGTCGCGCCATACCTCGCGCGGGCTTGATCCGGACCCACGCTGTTCCCTTGCGAGGGCCAACAGAAGTGGCGTGACGAAAGTTAGGAAAAGCATCCGCTTCAACGAAGGATATCTCCTCCCTCTTCGAGCGGATGTGCGAAACGAAAAACGCCGCCTCGAAGGGCGGCGTCATCCGAAACATCATGAAAGCGGGGATTAGAAGCCCAGGCCTTCGTACTTCTTCTTGAACTTCGACACGCGGCCGCCCTGGTCGAGCAGGCGCGAGGAGCCACCGGTCCAGGCGGGGTGCACGGTCGGGTCGATGTCGAGCGACAGCGTGTCGCCTTCCTTGCCCCAGACGCTGCGGGTCTCGAACGTGGAGCCGTCGGTCATCTTGACGGTCACGACGTGGTATTCGGGGTGGATGCCTTTTCTCATGTCGACGCTCCCTGAACCGGCTTCTTGCCGTCGCCCTTGAGGACTTTGTAGTTTGTGTCTTCCGCGATCCGGGCCGATTTGCCGCGACGCGAACGCAGGTAGTACAGCTTGGCGCGACGCACGCGGCCACGGCGGACAACCTCGATGGTTTCGATGTTGGTCGAGTAGAGCGGGAACACACGCTCCACACCTTCACCGAAGGAAATCTTGCGAACGGTGAACGAGCCCGCGATGCCTTTGCCGTTCTTGCGGCTGATGCAGACGCCTTCGAAGTTCTGCACGCGGCTCCGGGTCCCTTCGGTCACCTTGTAGCCGACGCGAATGGTATCGCCGGCCTTGAAATCGGGAATGTCCTTCCCGAGCGAGGCGATCTGTTCCGCCTCGAGTTCTGCGATCAGGTTCATCTGATCCACTCCTATACATGCTTGCGGTTTCGATCCGCAAAGGTGATTGCCGCCTCAGAGCTCTTGGTCTTCATCCGGGTCCCTACCTTGCGCTTGAAGGTAAGCCCGCCAGAGATCAGGTCGTCGTTCTTTCGTCAGCCTTTCGGCCTGGTCCCGCTGCCAGTCGGTGATCTTCGCGTGATGGCCCGACAGAAGAACTTCGGGGATCGCGCGACCGTTCCAGACGGCGGGTTTGGTGTACTGCGGGTGCTCCAAAAGTCCGTGCGAAAAGCTTTCCTCTTCGACGGACGACTGATTCCCGAGCACGCGCGGTATAAGTCGGACGCTCGCATCGATCAAGGCCTGCGCGGCGATCTCACCGCCGGTGAGGACAAAGTCGCCCATCGAGACCTCTTCGATGCCGAAATGGTCGATAGCGCGCTGGTCGAGCCCCTCAAACCGGCCGCAGATAAGCGTCATGCCTGGACCCGCGGCCAGAGCCTGCGCGCGCTCCTGCGTGAACGGGCGGCCCCTGGGCGAAAGGTAGATCAGGGGGGCGTCTTTCGGCATGCGTGCGCGCGCCTCGGCAATCGCCTTTTCCATCACGTCGGCGCGCAGGACCATGCCTGCGCCGCCGCCTGCGGGTGTGTCGTCCACGTTGCGATGCTTGCCCTCGCCGTAATCGCGCAGATGGATCGTCTCAAGTTGCCAGAGCCGCTCCTTCAGCGCGCGACCCGTGAGCGACAGGCCGAGCGTGCCGGGAAAGGCTTCGGGAAAGAGCGTGATGATCTGCGCGGTCCAGACGCCCGCAAGGGCCGCGTCGGGGGTCATGAGATCCCGCGGGCGCGACGTGGCAGAGATGGATTTGCGCCCGTAGGATCGCATGGTGAATGGTCCGTCCCGATCAAGCTTCAGCTGCGGGCTTTAGACCCTCCCGGGCGGGAAGCAAAGGCCTATGGCGCGGGCAGGTAATCGGCGTCGCGGGGCGCGGTGGTGATGCAGCCCTCGGGGATGTTCCAGGCCGGGCGCGGCCGCGGCGGGGGGCCGTCATACTGCTCGAACATGGCGACCGGCATGTCCCAGCGCGGTGTTCCCGCCAGCTCGGCAACCCGGTCGAGGCGGCGCGCGACCGCCATCGCAGCGTCTGCCAGCGCATCCTCGGGCGTAAGGCCGATCTCGTCTCGCATATAGCGGTGGGCATTCCATCGCGCGATGACCTCACGCACCTTGTCGAGGAAGGCAGTATCGCCTGCGCGGGCGGCCTCTTCGAGCGTGCCGTCCATCACGAGATCGAAGAACCAAAGGGCGATCGTGGCCCTGTTGCAGTCGCGCTGCAGGACACAGGCCAGCGCCGCGTCGCGTTGCGCGAGGTCGGTCGGGTCATGCTGCGTGATGACATGGTGCCACAGATCGGGGTCCGGCACGGTCGCCGCATCTTTCAGGCCGCCCTGCGCTGTACCGGTGCTGAACAGGTGCCGCGTTGCTTCGAGCGCGTCGCGGTGCTGCTCGAAGTCCTTCCGACGCGTGCGCAAGGCGGCGATCTTGTCGCGGATATCGATGGCCAGAGACGGGTTGCGGAAGTTCTGTGCGAGCCTGCCTGCCGAGGCAGGAGCCGAGCGCGCAAGCCGGTCGAGCATGTACAATTCGCGGATCTGCGGATCGGTCAGTTCCTCGGGCCTTTCCACCTGCCACAGCTCGACCACATGCCCGATCACGGTGGCCAGAGCGTCATCCACGCGGTCCGGTTCCGCCGCGCCATAGGGTTTCGGCTGGGGCCGGGTGCGAAGATTGAGCCGTTGCAGCACATGCGCGCGTTGCCGGTCGAGCGGTGGGAAATCCGCAGGGGGCGTGCGATGTGCGCGCGGCAGAAGAAGGCCTCCCAATGCGGGGGCAGGCGACGGGGTCCGGCTTGCGCTAGGCACCCCGGACATGCGCCAGCCGGAGACGTGAACCGCGATCACGGAGATCAGGGCGCTGAGGCCCATTAGGCCCGTGATGCCCAACGCATCCGCCGCCTCCGCCACCACGGGCGCGGGGATCGCGAGGAGCACAAGACCCGGCATCAAGGCCAGTACCGTCAGGGCCAGTCGCTGCGTGTCCAAACCAAATCCACCCATCATTGCACGCGCAACACATCGTGCGTGAATCCGGCAGAGTTCTGGCAGCGGCTGGGCGGTTTATAGAATTTTTCCTATTCAAACAGGCCGTCAGGCGGATCGGCGATGATCTTTCCCGCGGCCAGATCGACCGTGGGCACGATTGCCTGGGTGAAGGGCAGAAGCGCAGTCTGGCTCGTGCCGGGTTGCGCGACCTCCAGCAGGTCCGCCGCGCCATGGTTCAGAACGGCGCGCACCGTGCCCAAGGCCACTCCGCCGGTGTCGAGGACCGCGAGGCCGATCAGGTCCGCGTGGTAATATTCGTCATCGGGCAGTTGCGGCAGGCGCGTGCGCGGTACGAACAGCTGCACGCCCTTCAGGGCATCCGCATCTTCCTTGGAGCGTACTCCGGATAGACGCACCGCGAAGCCCTGCTTGATCGGGCGGACAAGCTGCATGTCGAAGCTGCGGGCGCCGTCTTCCGTCTCGAACGGGCCGTAATCAGCAATCGCGTCGGGCTCTGCGGTGAAGCTCTTGAGGCGCACTTCGCCGCTGACGCCGAACGCGCCGCCCACAACGCCTACACAGATGCGATCGTCCGACATGGCAGGATCCCTCTCGCTTTTCGCGTCACAGCGTTAGCGCAGGGCGCGGTCGAAGCGCAATCTGGTATAAGGGCTGGATCAGAAACCGAGCTGGATATTCCGCGTCAGTCCCACCCGCGCGCCAAGATCGTCGCGGCGCCCGTTCTCGACGATGGGGCTGTCGGCGGCATCGTTCATGTAGCGATCCCAGGTCAGACCCGTCTCGATGCCCCAATCGTCGTTGATCTGATAGGTCATCACGATCTCAGCGCCGACAGAGACCAGGCCGCCCTCGGCGTCATAGGCCGGGTTGAGCGCCGAGGCCTCCGAGGAGGACACGCCGAAATAGGTGTCGGTGAATTCCGCATCGCCGAACAGGGCGCGCGGCCCCATGGTCAGCGTCACCTCGGAGCTGGCCTGCAGGGTCACGTCCGCGCCCAGTTCGCCCACAACGCCCTGGTGACCGCCAAAGCCACGGCGCAGATCGGCGAAAGCGCTGAAATTCTGGGTGGCGTAGCTGACACCGAGGCCAAGCTCGTAGGCCGGGTCGATATCATCGAGACCGGTCAGCAGGTCATACTCGCTGGCATCGCGCAGTCCGATATAGCGGAAGGATCCGCCCACGCCGAAGCCGCGCTTGGGGGCCTGCGGGTCGGGATCGCCGAAGGCCAGCGGCCCGATATTGATCGAATGGAACTTGAAGCCCAGATCGGGCGCGTATTCATATTCCTCGGCACCGAAATAGGCCGGGCCGGAGGCGACGCCGCCGCGCAGGGTGAAGCTCAGTGCGGGATCGCCGGGCGATGCCTGCGACTGCGCGGCTGCCATCGTCGCGCCCGAGGCGCCCAAGGTGGCGGCGAGGGCTGCCACGGAAATCAGGGTCTTCATCGCGGATGCTCCTGCGAATGTCGTGCGGGGGCGCAGAAACGGCACGCTGCGCGCGGATACGAACTGTTGTTACTCAGATACCTAAGGCGCGGTGGGCGTCTTGACCAGATGTTGTGTCTGCCCGCACACGAATCCGCGATCTTCCGCCGCAGGAAAGTGACGCTGTCCCCGAAAGAAAACGCGCGACGGGTTATCCGCCGCGCGTTCCGATCGAGCCGGACGAACCGGGTGCCCGAATTATTCCGCGGTCTCTTCCGCTGCTGCGTCCTCTGCGGGCGCTTCGGCTGCGGCGGCCTTCTCGGCCTTTTCTGCAGCGCGCTCCTGCGCGGCCTTGCCCGGGGTGCCCTTCTTGGGGTTCGAACGCTCCTGCTTTTCCATCTCGCCTGCGGCTTCGAGGAAGCGGGCGATACGGTCGGTGACCTGAGCGCCCTGGCCCAGCCAGTACTTCACGCGCTCCATGTCCATCTTGACGCGGTCTTCGCTGTCCTTGGGCAGGAGCGGATTGTAGGTGCCGAGCTTCTCGATGAAGCGGCCGTCGCGCGGCATGCGGCTGTCGGCGGCGACGATTGCGTAATGGGGGCGCTTCTTGGAGCCGCCGCGGGCGAGGCGAATTTTGATAGCCATGGGTGTCTTCTCCTTGGTTGACGTGTGACCGGATCAGCCCGGTCAGGATTGGTGTTGCTTATGGTGGCGGATGACTTCCTGAATGATGAAGTTCAGGAATTTCTTGGCGAATTCGGGATCGAGATCGGCCTCCTTCGCCAAAGTTTCGAGCCGCGCGATCTGCTTTTCCTCTCGCGCGGGATCGGAGGCGGGCAGGTCGTGTTGCGCCTTGAGGACGCCCACGGCCTGGGTGTGCTTGAACCGCTCGGCCAGCGTGAAGACCAGGATCGCATCGAGCCGGTCGATGCTGTCGCGGTGGCCTGCCAGCAATACGGCCGCTCGGGTGACGGCATCGCCTGCATCGGGCGTGGTGGTGGATGCATCAGTCAATGGCCCAGCCTTTCGGTTTGAACAGAGGATCGATGTAGTTCTGGATCTCCATCTCGATCCCGTGGGCGATCTGGCTGCCCTTCAGCGCCGCCGGGCCCGGATGGCGGTAGCAGACATCGCTGCCATCCACCGTCGCGGCCTCGGGGTCGCGCTTGGCGCCCAG
Organism: Roseivivax sp. THAF197b; assembly: GCF_009363255.1. Classification (NCBI taxonomy): domain Bacteria; kingdom Pseudomonadati; phylum Pseudomonadota; class Alphaproteobacteria; order Rhodobacterales; family Roseobacteraceae; genus Roseivivax; species Roseivivax sp. THAF197b. The sequence goes on from NZ_CP045318.1 coordinate 212,798, forward strand.
CCGCTCCGCGAGGCGGATCGAATCGAGATCCTTGGGATCGAGGTAGGATACCGCCGCGTCCCAGCTGCGATCCTCGTAGAAGTGGCGCCGCACGCGGCTCGTGGCCTCCAGCGCGTAGCCGCGCCCGGCGCGGTCGGGCCAGATGATCCAGGCGATTTCGCGTTCGGGCCATTTCGCGGGCTGCCAGCCGCCCGCCATGCCCACCGTCTCGCCCGTATCCTTGAGGCGCACCATCCACATGCCGAAGCCGCGGATCTCCCAATGGCCGATCTCGGCGGCATAGAGCATCCAGGTCTCGTATGCATTGAGCGGCCCGCCCATGAAGCGCGACCGGTAGGAGGCGAAGGTCGCCTTGAAATCCGGATAATCGGCGGCGTCGGGCGCACTCAGTTCAAGCCGATGCGTGGTGAGCGTGGGGATATCGAGGCTCATGCGGCAATCTCCGCAGGCCCGGGATGGCGCCAGAGCTCATCCTCGCCCATCTGTTCGTTGTGATAGGTCCGCTCATAGACCGCGCCCAATCGCCGCGCGAGCGCCTTGGAGCGGTCGTTTCCGGGCACGATGTTCGAGGTGAGCGTGGTGAAGCCCAGATCTTCGTAGGCCCAGCGGCGGGCGCGGGCGGCGGCCTCATAGGCGATGCCGCGGCCCTCGAACCCGTCGAAGACCACCCATCCAAGTTCCGGCTCGGGCCACGTTTCGGGGTTCCAGATGCCCGAGATGCCCGCGACCTTGCCTGCCTTGGTCTCGATCACGAAATAGCCGTAGCCGTGCCAATGCCAGTGGCCCACATTTGTCACGAACCAGCGCCAGGCATCGCCGCGCAACGGAATGTGTCCGAAGCCAATCGACCGCTCCGGGTCGCGCAGGAAGGCGATCATGTGCTCCGCATCGGCCTTCTCGGGGCCGCGCAGGATCAGCGTGTCGCTGTGCAGGACGGGGGCGTTGGTGAGGCTCATGCCGACCCTCCGGCGCGGGGCGCGCGGATAAGGCAGGCGGAGTTCGAAAAGCGCAACACCGCGCGCGCGCATACCGGTCCCGCCGCCGCGAAAGCGACGTCGAAACACACGGGATATGCGGCGCGGTACTGCATCACTTCTTCTTGCCGAAGCCCGAAAGACCGCCGGGCAGGCCACCGCCCATGCCACCCAGGCCGCCGGGCAATCCGCCCTGACCGCCCATGGCCTTGGCCGCGGCTTCCAGCTGCTTGGGATCCATCTGCGACGGGTCCATGCCCGGGGGCATTCCGCCCTTGCCGAACATGCCGCGCATGGCCTGTTTCATCATGCCGCCTTTGCCCATCTTGCCCATCTTCTTCATCATGTCGCCCATCTGGCGCTGCATCTTCAGAAGCTTGTTGAGGTCGGACACGTCGAGGCCGGCACCTTTGGCGATGCGCTTCTTGCGGCTGGCCTGAAGGATCTGCGGGTTGGCGCGCTCCTTCTTGGTCATGGAATTGATCAGCGCGATCTGCTGGCGCAGGATGCCGTCGTCGATGCCGGCCCCCTCCATCTGCTTGGCCATCTTTCCCATGCCGGGCATCATGGACATCATGCCTTCCATGCCGCCCATTTTCATCATCTGCTCGAGCTGCATGCGCAGGTCGTTCATGTTGAACTGACCCTTCTGGAAGCGCTTCATCATGCGCTCGGCCTGTTCGACCTCGAGCGTTTCCTGCGCCTTTTCGACCAGCGCCACGATATCGCCCATGCCGAGGATGCGGCCCGCGACGCGGTCGGGCTCGAAGGTCTCCAGCGCGTCCATCTTCTCGCCGAGGCCGACGAACTTGATGGGCTTGCCCGTGACCGCGCGCATCGACAGCGCCGCACCGCCACGCCCGTCGCCATCCATCCGGGTCAGCACGACGCCTGAGACGCCGATCTTGTCGTCGAATTCCTCGGCCACGTTGACGGCGTCCTGACCGGTCAGACCATCGACCACCAGCAGGGTTTCGCGGGGTGAAACGGTGTCGCGGACGGCGGCGGCCTGGGCGATCAGCTCCTGATCGATATGCAGACGGCCTGCCGTGTCGAGCATGTAGACATCGTAGCCGCCGAGTGCCGCCTGCGTCTTGGCGCGCTTGGCGATGGCGACGGGGTCTTCGCCCTTGACGATGGGAAGCGTGTCGACGCCGATCTGCTTGCCGAGGATTTCGAGCTGCTCCATCGCCGCGGGGCGGTTCACGTCGAGCGAGGCCATCAGGACCTTCTTGCGGTCCCGCTCCGTCAGGCGCTTGGCAAGTTTCGCGGTGGTCGTCGTCTTGCCCGAGCCCTGCAGGCCGACCATCAGGATCGGGGCAGGGGCATTCGCGATGCGCAGCGCGCCCGGCTCTTCGTCATCGCCCTTGAGAACGGCGATCAACTCGTCATGGACGATCTTCACGACCTGCTGACCGGGTGTCACTGACTTGGTGACCGCCGCGCCGGTGGCCTTCTTCTCGACGGCCTTGATGAAGTTGCGGGCGACGGGCAGGGAGACGTCGGCTTCGAGCAGGGCGACGCGCACTTCGCGGAGCGCGGTGCGCACGTCATCTTCGGAGAGCGCGCCCTGCTTGGTCAGCCGGTCGAAGACGCCGCCAAGGCGGTCTGACAGATTCTCGAACATCGGGGCTTGCCCCTCCTACTTCTGATTCCTGCCTCCGAAGATGGGGTCAGGGTCGCGGCGCATCAATTCCAAAGGCCCAAACCAGTAGCGCCCCCGTGGGCGCAACGCGCTGACGGAGGGGGATCCCGGGCATGGCCCATGGGACCGGAAGCGATACACTTCCGGGTGATTGGGCGCGTATAGGCGCGGGCGAGGCGCGGAGTCAAGCGGGCGCGCCCCGGCCAAGGCTCCACGCAAAGGGCCGCCGGTTCAACCGACGGCCTTTATCTGTCTGTCGCGAGGTTGCGCGTCTGCCGGTCAGGCGGCGAGACGGTCCACCTGCGCCTCGGCGGCCTTCACGGTCTCTTCGGGCTGGATCGCCAGCTCGTCGGCGCTGACCACCTCTACGTCGGTGATCCCCATGAAACCGAGGATGTGGCGCGCATAGGTCGAGGCGAAGTCATAGTCGGAGCCGGCCTTGGTGCCGCCCGAGGCCACGACGAGGATCGCGCGCTTGCCTGTCAGGAGACCTTCGGGGCCCGCTTCGGTGTAGCGGAAGGTGACGCCGACGCGCGCAACCAAATCGATCCAGGTCTTGAAGCTGACGGGCACGCCGAAATTGTAGACCGGAAGGCCGATGACCAGCGTGTCGGCGCTTTGCAGCTCTGCGATCAGGTCATCCGAGAGCGCCAGCGTCGCTTTCTGCTCGTCGGAGCGATCCGCGCCGGGGGTGAAATTCGCGCCGATCCAGCGTTCATCGACATGAGGCAGCGGCGTGGCGAGATCACGGGTGATGACGTGGCGCGGTGCGAGCTTGTCGATCACGCGATCGGTCAGCTGGCGGGAGATCGACCCGTCGCGACGGGCGGACGTGTCGATACGGAGAACGGTGTCGGTCATGAAGCATTCCTTGCGATGACGATGATGTTTGAACTACCGCTAAGATGGGTCTTGCAATTTCGCACTCAATCAAACCAAATCCACAATGAATGTGACAAATCGCACAGAAGGATGCGTTGCGCCGATGGACAATTGGGAAGAGGTGCGAACGGCCTTTCAGGTCGCGCGGATGGGAACGGTGTCAGGCGCAGCGGCCGAGTTGGGCGTGCATCACGCCACGGTCATCCGGCACATAGATGCGATCGAGGCGCGGCTGGGGGTCAAGCTGTTCCAGCGTCACGCACGCGGCTACACGCCGACGGAGGCGGGGCAGGACCTGTTGCGCGTGGCGCAGACCACGGATGAGCAATTCCAGCAGCTCACCAGCCGGATCAAGGGGCAGGGGGCCGAAGTGTCCGGCGAACTGGTCGTCACGTCGCTGATCAACTTCTCGCCCCTGGTGGTGCCGGCGCTCGCCTCATTTCAGGAGGCCTATCCGGATGTCATCGTGCGCTACATGACCGATGACCGGGTTTTCCGGCTCGAATACGGAGAGGCGCATATCGCCCTGCGTGCGGGCAACAAGCCCGATGAGCCCGACAATGTGGTGCAGCGGTTCATGACGCATCATGTGGGGCTTTACGCGTCTAAATCCTACGTGGCGCGATATGGCCGTCCCGAGACGTCCGAGGCGCTGGTCTCGCACCGCTTCGTGGGCTCCGAGAACCCGGACAACCGGGCGCCGTTCTTCCGCTGGCTGAAGGAGAATGTGGCGCGGGAGCGCGTCGTGTTCCGCACCTCCGACATGCGGGTCATGCTGCGCGCCGTCGCGGCAGGCGTCGGCATCGGCTTTGTCGGGGTGAACGAGGCTGAACAGGAGGCCGACCTCGTGGAGATCATGCCGCCGCTCGAGGATTGGGCGGCGTCCTCCTGGCTGGTCACGCATGTGGATCTGCACCGGACCGCCAAGGTTCAGGCCTTCCTGCAGCACATCAAGGATTTCGTCGGCAAGAACCCGGTGGGCTGAGCGTGCTCATCCGCCCGTGCGGGCGTCTTCGCCGGTGCCGAGCTCGGTCTCCAGAAAGCGTTCGAACGCATCGAGATTGATGGGCTCGACCTGGCCGAAGCTCTGCATCCAGACGGCAGCTTCGCGAAGCGCGTCCGGCTCGAGCTGGCACCATTTCAGCCGACCGCGCTTGTCCTGGCTGATGAGACCCGCGCCCGCGAGGATCGCCAGATGTTTGGAGATCGCGGCAAGCGACATCTCGAAAGGGGCGGCCACATCCGTCACCGCCATGTCATCCTCCAGCAGCATCGCGAGGATGCGCCGCCGGGTCGGATCCGCGAGCGCGGCAAAGACGAGGTCGAGATCATGGGCCATGACAGCGACATGGCGGTCAATCCTGCCCGCCGTCAAGCGCTGCCGCGCCATACTTAACTGCCAAGTTGAATAACGTGCTGGCGCCGGATCGGTCCGGTTTCGCGATTGGGAGCGGATCGGGCATTTTTGGGGTGGGGAAATAATTATTGAAAAACAGAATGATAGTCCTTTCGACGCTGCGACGGGCGGTCGCTTGACTCGGGCCTCCCGCCCGCTTAGCACACATCCAAACTCTGACTGGGGCTGGTGACGGCTTGGACGATACCGACCGCAAGCGGCGCATGGACGAACTCGACGCGAAGATCGCGGCGATGAAAGCGGCCAAGGCGCCCCCGAAACGGCACCAGGAGGAGCACTATTCGCAGGCGCAGCTCGCCTGGCGCATGGTGGTAGAGCTTGTGGCCGGTCTGGGGATCGGCTTTGGCATCGGATACGGGCTGGACGCACTTCTGGATACGCGTCCGTGGTTTCTGGTGCTGTTTACATTGCTGGGTTTCGCGGCGGGCGTGAACGTGATGATCCGCTCCGCCAAGGAAATCCAGGAGCAGAAGATGGCCGAGCAGGCCGAAGAGGATGAGAGGACCGAAGATGGCAACTGAAGCTGGCGGCGAAGAAACCGGCCTTGTGTTCCACCCGATGGATCAGTTCATCGTCTCCCCGCTCTTCGGGGACGGTCCGGTGGGCATGTTCACCATCACGAACGTGACGCTCTGGATGGCGCTGGCGATCCTTTGCGTCGTGGGCCTAATGGTGCTGGGCACGGGCGGGCGCTCGATCGTCCCCTCGCGCGTTCAGTCGATCGCCGAGCTGGCCTACGGTTTCATCTACAAGATGGTCGAGGACATCACTGGCAAGGATGGCGTTAAGTACTTCCCGTACATCATGACGCTGTTCCTCTTCATCGTCTTCGCCAACTTCCTGGGCCTCATCCCGATGGCCTTCACCACGACGTCGCACATCGCTGTCACCGCTGTCATGGCGCTGGCCGTGTTCCTCGGCGTGACGATCCTAGGTTTCGTCAAGAATGGCGCGTCATTCCTGAGCCTCTTCTGGGTCAGCTCCGCACCGCTCGCGCTGCGGCCGATCCTGGCGCTGATCGAGGTGATTTCCTACTTCGTGCGGCCCGTGAGCCACTCCATTCGTCTGGCGGGCAACATGATGGCCGGTCACGCGGTGATCAAGGTCTTCGCGGGCTTTGCCGCCATAGCGGCCATCTCGCCCCTGTCGGTTCTGGCGATCACGGCCATGTACGGCCTCGAGGTGCTGGTGTCCTTCATCCAGGCTTACGTGTTCACCATTCTGACCTGCGTGTACCTCAAGGACGCGCTGCATCCGCATCACTAACGCAGCGGTGGGGGCTTCCCCACCCTACGGACCTAAAGCAATTCCATCGTAAGGAGAAAGATCATGGAAGGCGATATCGTACAAATGGGCGCATTCATCGGCGCGGGCCTCGCATGCATGGGCATGGGTGGTGCAGCTGTCGGTGTGGGCAACGTTGCAGGCAACTACCTGGCCGGCGCCCTGCGCAACCCCTCGGCCGCCGCGTCGCAGACCGCGACCCTCTTCATCGGCATCGCATTCGCAGAAGCGCTGGGCATCTTCTCGTTCCTCGTCGCGCTCCTGCTGATGTTCGCCGTCTAAGAGACGTCTGAGCTATCCTTACGCGACGGGCGGGACCGGATCATTCCGGCCCGCCCGCTGATTGCAGAGAGGCTTGACGGAGGACGCAATGGCGACCGAAACCACTGCCGCAGCAGGCGACGGGCTGGCAACAAGCCCCGAAACCGCTCCGGGCATGCCGCAGCTCGACTTTTCGACCTTCGGCAACCAGATTTTCTGGCTGATCGTCACGCTTGTCGTGATCTACTTCGTGCTGTCGCGCGTGGCACTCCCGCGCATCGCGGCTGTTCTGGCGGAACGTCAGGGCACGATCACCAATGATATTGCCAAGGCAGAAGACCTGAAGGCACAGGCTGCGGAGGCCGAGCAGGCCTACGAGAAAGCCCTGGCCGATGCGCGCGTCGAAGCGCAGAAGATCGCCGAGCAGACGCGCGAGGAGATCAAGGGTCAGGTGGCCGACGCACAGGCCAAGGCCGACGCGGAAATCGCCGCGAAGACCGCCGAGTCCGAGAAGGAAATCGAGGCGATCCGGGCATCCGCCATGGAAAACGTCGAAGCGGTGGCCAAGGACACAGCGGCAGCCGTTGTGGCAGCCCTGGGAACGTCTGCCGATCAGGCCGAGGTCGACAAGGCCGTCAACGCGCGGATGAAGGGGTGAGCGACATGATCAAACGCACAGCACTTGCCGCGCTGGTGACAAGCCTCGGCTTCGCGACTCCGGCGCTGGCTGCGGGCGATGTCTTCTTCTCGCTGCGCAACACCGACTTCGTCGTGCTGCTCGGTTTCATCGTGTTCATCGGTGTGCTGATCTACTTCAAGGTGCCGGGTCTTCTGGGCAAGATGCTCGACGATCGGGCGGCGGGCATCCAGTCCGAGCTTGATGAAGCGCGCACCCTGCGCGAAGAGGCGCAATCCCTTCTGGCCAGCTACGAGCGCAAACAGCGCGAAGTGCAGGAGCAGGCGGATCGCATCGTCGCAAAGGCAAAGGAAGATGGCGAGGCGACCAAAGCGCAGGCACTGGCCGATCTCGACAAGTCCATCGAGCGTCGTATCGCCGCCGCGCAGGACCAGATCGCATCGGCCGAGCAGGCCGCCATCAAGGATGTGCGCGACCGTGCCATCGCCGTGGCCGTTGCCGCAGCGCGCGACGTCGTAGCCGAGAAGATGGGCAAGTCTGATCAGAGCAAGCTGATCGACAGCGCCATCGACGAGGTCGGCAAGAAGCTGCACTGACCAGCTTTGCCAGATAGCGACTTTCGAAGGACCCGGCACCCCGCCGGGTCTTTTCGTTTTCATCTCCGGCCCGCTTTGCGATGATCCGCGAAAGGCCATTTTGACGAGTTTCCGACATGTCGCTTCTGTCCATGACCCATAAAGAGTTCAACCGCCTGGCCGGAGAGCGGGCTGTCATCTGGGTCGATCCGGCGCGCGTGCCGCTGCATAGCGGCTCGAAATGGCCCGTCTATCGCAAACGGATGCTGCGCCTCCGTCGCTATGTGCCCTTGGCTTTTGCGAACCTGGCGCGGCCCGCCCTGAAAGCGCGAGAGCCATTCTTCATTCCCGGCGATGCGTTCCGGCCCGGCCAACCGGTGGTCGACACGCCGCGCTACCGCAAGGTCGCGGACTTCATCTCCCACCGGGACACTCCGACGGACAGCCTGTGGTACCGGGATCTGATGCGCGAACTGGAAACGCAGGGCGTGGCTTGGCACAAGAAGATCGCGATGCGCAGCGAGGCCGAGATCCTCGATTTTCTGGAAGGCTACGTGGGCGGTCTGATGGACAGCCTGCGCGCCCATGGATTTTCGTCGAACGAGTCGCGCTACGAATCCTCGGCATTGATCTGTCGCGACGGTTCGCTGACGAAGACGGGCTCAGGCAATCACCGGTTCAACATGTGCCACGCGCTGAATGTTACCCCGTTCCCATTGCGGATCGTGGGCGCGCATCGCGACTGGTTCACGGATAATGGCGGATCGGACGACAGCACGCTCGACGCATTACTGGCACGGATCCAGGAGGTCGGTGCGCAGCATCGGTGATCAGCGTGGCATCGGAGTGCGGTGTTTGTTGTAGTCCGACCAGTCGGTGATCTCGGGATAGAACTGGCGCCGCCATTCGCGGACCCGCGGGTTCATCACGCGCCGCCAAAGCGGCGGCACCATCGCGGCCATCGTCATCACCGGGTAGCCATAGGGCAGTTGCGGGGCCTCGTCCTCGTCGTAATTCTGCAAGAGCGGGAAGCGTCTGTCTGGCTTGTAGTGATGATCCGAATGGCGCTGCAGGTTGATGAGCAACCAGTTGGACGCCTTCTGCGCCGCGTTCCAGCTGTGGCGCGGTTTGACATGCTCATATTTGCCGTCGCCCAGATGCGCGCGGGTCAGGCCGTAATGCTCGATGTAATTCACCAGCTCGAGCTGCCAGATCGCAACACCGGCCTGCAGCAGAAACAGGCCAACCCCTGCCCAGCCTGCAATGGCGAAGGCCAGCGCAAGGAAGGCAATCTGAAGCCCCGCATAGAGAAAGAACGGGTTCTTGTGATGCGTCCAGGGCATGTTGCGCCGCGCGAGCATGTCGCGTTCGGCCTTGAAGGCCGAGCTCAGCGATTGGACCAGCACGCGCGGATAGAAGCGGTGGAAGCCCTCGTTGTAGCGCGCGGTCACCGGATCGCGCGGCGTTGCCACGTAGCGGTGATGCACCAGCAGGTGCTCCGACCGGAAATGGGAATAAAGCACCATGGCCAGCAGCAGGTCGCCAAGCCAGCGCTCCCACTTGTTTTTCTGGTGCATCAGCTCGTGGCTGTAATTGATCCCGACCGTGCCCGAAATCACGCCCATTCCGAAGAAGATGCCGATCTTCTCGCCCGTTCCGAGATGGCTTGCCGTGCTCGTGTAGGCCAAGAGGCCGAAGAGGGTCGCGGCCTGCAGCGGCGCCCAGATCAGGGTGACGAGCCGGTACCAGAAAAGCTGGCTGTCGTCGGTCTGCGGATCGGCATTGTCCGTGTTGAGCCCAAGTGCTGCATCGAGCGCGCTGAAGAGATACCACGTGGCAAGTGGCGTCAGCGCGATCCACCAGCCACCCTTGACCGCCCCGAGCCACAGCAGAGGCACGAGCGCGACCGACACCCAGAATGGCAGCGCCGCCGACAACCGCGCAATGCGCGCGGGCGACATGAAGCGGGGGGCGGAGAGACCTTGATCGCTCATACTGAATTCCGTGACTGCTCAGACGTCTTTTGCCGCGAGCCTAGCGCGACAACAGCCAATGCGCCTAGTGCGCAGAAGCGCGCAGCGATGCAAGCCTGACCGCTGTTGTGTTTTCGTTCCGTAAACATTTGGCAGTTGGAGCGGCTTATCGTGGCCGCGCGAGGTCGAATGCCTTGCGCATCAGTGTCGGCAGATCGGCGGGCCGGAAATCTTCCGCTGCGACGAATTCACCGCGCTCGGGCACCCGCTCCATCGGGACAAGCGCCGTGCGCAGGCCCAGGCGCAGATGAAAATGCGTGAAGGTGTGTCGCGCCTCGTCCGGCAGGGTTTTCCATTCGGCACGGATCGGCGGCGCGGCTTCGGGTGTGCCTGCGGTCACGTCGATCCAGTCCGACCCCGGCCAGCCCAGCATGCCACCCAGAAGCCCCGAATCCGGACGCCGCTCCAGAAGCCAGGCCCCATCGACGCGGCGTACGAGATAGGCGATGCCGAAGCGCACGGGCTTTTTCTTCTTGGGCGCCTTCTTCGGGAGCTCGGCCTGCGTGCCCGCGGCCCAGGCCGCGCAGGCTTCGCGCCAAGGGCAGAGCCCGCAGGCCGGACGCTTGGGCGTGCAGATCGTGGCGCCAAGATCCATGACCGCCTGCGCGTAATCACCGGGGCGTGCCTCGGGTGTCAGGGCTTCTGCGTGCCGTGTGAGGATCGGCTTCGATTGCGGAAGGGGCGTGTGTTCGTCGTGAAGGCGCGCCATCACCCGCTCGACATTGCCATCCACTACGGTCGCCGCCTCGTCATAGGCGATGGCCGCGATCGCGGCGGCCGTATAGGGCCCGATGCCCGGTAGGGTCAGCAGGCCGTCATAGCTGTCCGGGAAGACGCCATCGTGATCGGCCACGACCGCGCGGGCGCATTTCAGCAGGTTACGCGCGCGGGCGTAATAGCCAAGCCCGGCCCAGGCCGCCATGACATCGGCATCTGCCGCGCCTGCGAGGTCGCTCACGGTCGGCCAACGGGCCGTAAAGGCCTCGAAATAGGACTTCACGGCGGCGACGGTGGTCTGTTGCAGCATCACTTCCGAAAGCCAGATCCGGTAGGGGTCGGGCCGCATCCCGGCCTTCCGCGCGGCAGGCCCCACACGCCAGGGCATGGTGCGGGCATGGCGGTCGTACCATTCAAGCAAGACTTCGGGATCGGCGATGTCACGCACGGATCAACGTCCTTTGATCGGGGGCTTGTCACTCGGGGTGGCGCTCGACCACCGGGGCTTTAGTATAGCGCGCAAACGGGAGTGCCAAGGATGGGACGACAGAAGGGAACGACACGCGGTTTCGCGCAGGCCTCGGGACTATTGAAGTCCCGGATCCGCCGCGCGTCCGAAACCCGTGGCTTTGCCGAATCCCGCGTCCTGACCCATTGGCCCGAGATCGCGGGCGAGGACACTGCCCGCATCGCCCGCCCGGTCGAGGTCAGCTATTCCCGGGGCGGCATGGGGGCGACGCTCGTTCTGCTGACGACCGGGGCCCATGCCCCCATGCTCGAGATGCAGAAGGACCAGATCCGCGACCGGGTGAACCAGATCTACGGCTATAACGCGATCCAGCGCGTGCGTATCACGCAGACGGCGCCGACGGGCTTTTCCGAGGGCCAGGTGGCCTTTGCGCCCGCACCCAAGGCGCAACCGCGTCCGCCTGCGCCCGAAATCGTCGCCGAGGCGCGGCAGACCGCGCATGGCGTCGCGGATGAGGGTTTGAGGGTTGCACTTGAACGTCTGGCAACCAACGTCCTATCCAGAGAAAACGACCGAGGCTGACCGCCTCGCACAAAGGAAGGTGACTTCATGAAACGGATGATTTCCGCAACGGCGCTCGCCGCGGTTCTGGGCCTCGGTGGCTGGTTCGCACTGCAAAACACCGGTGTGACACAGGCGACGGATAGAACGGCCGACCTCGCTTTGCCGGGTGCGGCGAATGCGCAAGGCGCCGAGGCGGATGGGGCAGATTCGTCCGTCACCGTGCAGGAAATGGTACTGGGCGCAGAGGATGCGCCGGTCGAGGTGATCGAATATGCCTCCTTCACCTGTCCGCATTGCGCGAGCTTCCACGCCGATGTCTTCGAGGAGATCAAGGAAAACTACGTCGATACCGGCAAGGTCCGTTTCGTGTACCGCGAAGTGTATTTCGACAAGTACGGCATGTGGGCCTCGCTCGTGGCGCGCTGCGGCGGCAACCAGGATCGCTTCTTCGGGATCACCGACATGATCTACGACACGCAATCCGACTGGGCGCGCGCAGGCTCCGATGCGGCCATCGCCGAAGGTCTGCGCAAGATCGGCCGCATTGCCGGTCTCGGCAATGACGAGTTGGAGGCCTGCCTGACTGATGGCGACAAGCTGCGCGCGCTGGTCGAGTGGTATCAGGGCAACGCGGAAGAGGACGAGATCAGCTCGACCCCGTCTTTCGTTATCGATGGCGAGCTTTACTCCAACATGAACTACGGGGACTTCGCCGAAATCCTCGACGCGAAACTCGCCGATCAATGAGCGTCTCTGCCCCGCGCGGGCCGCTGGAAGGTCTGAAAGTCATCGAGCTCGCGCGCATCCTGGCCGGCCCCTGGGCCGGTCAGACGTTGGCCGATCTCGGTGCGGTTGTGATCAAGGTCGAGGCCGCCGCGGGGGACGACACCCGGCAATGGGGCCCGCCCTTCATCGAGCGCGAGGGCGATACCTCCGCTTCCTATTTCCATTCCTGCAATCGGGGCAAGGCGTCGGTCATCGTCGATCTGCGGACCGACGAGGGGCAGGCGCAACTGCGTGATCTGGTGCGCGACGCCGATATCCTGATCGAGAATTTCAAAGTCGGCGGACTTGCGAAATACGGCGCCGACTACGAGAGCCTTTCGGCGGTCAATCCGCGGCTCATCTATTGCTCGATCACCGGCTTCGGCCAGACCGGGCCCTATGCGCATCGCGCGGGCTACGATTACATCATTCAGGGCATGTCCGGGCTGATGTCGATCACCGGCGATCCCGATGGCCAACCGCAGCGCGCGGGCGTGGCGGTCACGGACCTGTTCACCGGGCTCTATTCCGTCGTGGGCATCCTGTCGGCGGTGGAGCAGAGGCACAGGACGGGCCGGGGTCAGCATATCGACATGGCGCTTCTGGATTGCGCGGTGGCGGCGACGGCCAATCAGGCGCTGAACTACCTGTCGACCGGCACGCCGCCGGGACGTACGGGGAATTACCACCCGAACCTGACGCCCTATCAGGTCTTCGAGGTTGCGGATGGTCACATCATCATCGCGACGGGCAATGACGGTCAGTATCGCCGCCTCTGCCGCCTGCTCGGTGTGCCGGAGATGGCCGAAGCGCCGGAGTTTCTGACGAATGCGGACCGCATCGCGCACCGCGCCGACATGACCGCCCGCCTGACGGCCGCGACGCTGACCTTCACCAAGGCCGACCTGCTCGCGGCCTGCGAAGCCGAGGGCGTGCCGGCCGGGCCGATCAACGACATGGCCGAGGTCATGGCCGATCCGCAGGTTCAGGCGCGTGGCATGCAGATCGCGCCCGAAGGGCTACCGGGCGTGCGGGCGCCCTTCAGGTTTTCGGATGCGGATCTGGTGCTTGAGAAGGCAGCGCCAAAGCTGGGCGAGGGCTAAGGCCCCGCCCGCTCGCCTGCTTCTCATCCCGTCTTGGCGTAGCGCGCCATGAAGATGCGTACCGCCTCTTCGACGTTTTGCTGTTTCTCGGCATCGCTGACCGGTCCGCGGATGTTGAAGACGCGCTCCATATGCAGGCCTGATTTGCACAGGTCGCCGAACTGGTAGGCCGCGCGTCCGCGATCCGCCTCGGCGATCTCGATATCGCCGCGCGCGATCATCAGGTCGAACATCGTCAGCATGGCGTCCCTGAATTTCAACGGACCGCAGCGCCAAAATTCTTCGGCCAGCGCGGGAAAGCGTTCCGCCTCTGCGATACAGAGACGGAAATGCTCGATCGCCATGGGCGAAAAGACGATATCGAGGAAGCTCTTGCCCGCCCGCTGCATCAGCGTTTCGCTGTCCAGCGAGCGGTCGAGATGGGTGATCGCCTCTTCGGCCTGTTCCTGGCATTGCAGGCGCGCCACTTCCATGAACAGCAACTGCTTGTCCGGGAAGTAGGAATAGAGCGTCGCCTTGGAGACGCCGGCCGCGCGTGCGATATCGTCCACGCTGGCCCCGTCGAAGCCGTCCCGCAGGAAGACCTCGCGCGCGCCGTCGATCACCTGGTCGTATTTGCGACCCTTGCGGATCTTGTCGACGGACGCGTCCATAAGCTCTCCTCGCCTGTGAGGCAGAAGTATAAACCGCTCAGTTCAGTTTGAACAATTGCCGCGCGGCGTTCAGCGGGAATATGTGGCCGGGACGGGCGGCTGATGGATGGTCTCGGTGCGATCCGCGGGAAACTGAAGATCCGCCAGATGGGGGAGGTAGTCGTCGGCGACGGCGGGGCTGGCCACGGTGACAACGGCGATGAGGAGGAGGGAGAGGCGCATAGGAGGGGTCCTTTCTGTATTGCAGCGTATCTAAACCGATTAGTTCACTATTCAACTCCCATATGAACCGTTCGGTTCAAATAATTTTGCGCGCGGGGCTTGCGATACATCTCTCCGCACGTAGATTAGAACCGTTCTAATTTTGGATATCGCCATGCGTTTCATTACCAGCCGTCGCCGTTTCTCGGACCTGAACGAGCAGGAAATCATCGCCCTCGCCATCTCTTCGGAGGAAGATGACGGGCGCATCTACCGCATGTATGCGGAGCATCTGCGGGAGGAATTTCCCGGCACCGCCAAGGTTTTCGACGGGATGGCCGCCGAAGAGGATGGACACCGAAAGGCGCTCATCGATCTGCACCGGAAGCGCTTCGGGGAGGTTATTCCGCTGATCCGGCGCGAGCATGTGGCGGGTTTCTACGCCCGTCGGCCGGTCTGGCTAATCGAAAACCTCGGGCTGGAGCGTATCCGCTCGGAAGCGCGACAGATGGAGCGGGACGCCGAGCGGTTCTATCTGAACGCAGCGGCGCGCACCCAGGATGCCGACACCCGCAAGCTCTTGGGGGATCTCGCGGCGGCAGAGGCCGGGCATCAGAACAAGGCCGACGCCCTTGAGCAGGAGCATCTGCCCGAAGATGCCCGCGAAGCGGAGGATGACGGCGCCAAGCGGCAATTCGTTCTGACCTGGGTGCAGCCGGGTCTTGCGGGGCTGATGGACGGCTCGGTTTCCACGCTGGCACCGATCTTCGCCGTGGCGTTCGCGACGCAGGATACCTGGACCACGTTCCTCGTGGGTCTTGCGGCGAGCGTCGGCGCGGGCATCTCCATGGGTTTCACCGAGGCCGCGTCGGATGACGGTCAATTGTCGGGCCGGGGATCACCCTTGAAGCGGGGGATCGCGTCGGGCGTCATGACCACGCTTGGCGGGCTGGGCCATGCGCTGCCCTATCTCATTCCGCAATTCTGGACCGCGACGATCATCGCCTTCGTCGTCGTCTTCGTGGAGCTTTGGGCCATCGTCTGGATCCAGAACAAGTTCATGGACACGCCCTTCCTGCGGGCGACCTTCCAGGTGGTGCTGGGCGGCGCACTGGTCTTTGCCGCGGGGGCGTTGATCGGGTCCGGTTGACGATGGTCGGCGCGGGTGCTCTCAATCCACGCCAAAAGGAGAGCGCCCATGCCCCGTGACGACGACAGCCCGACCTACACGCCCCTGCCCCTGCCGGACCGCGTGCAATTGCCACCTGAAGAGGCCGTGACAGCGGCGGAGGCGTTTCGTGACTACATGCGGCAGCGTCATTCCGTGCGGGACTATTCCGACCGCCCCGTACCGCGCGCGGTGATCGAGGCCTGTATCGCCTCGGCCCATACCGCGCCCTCGGGCGCCAACCGCCAGCCCTGGCATTTCGTGGCCATCTCCGATCCGGCGATGAAGGCGCGGGTGCGCGAAGGGGCCGAGGACGAGGAGCGGCAATTCTACGGGGGCGGGGCGGGCGACGCCTGGCTGCAGGCGCTGGAGCCCATCGGCACCGGCGTGGACAAACCGCATCTGACGCAGGCGCCGTGGCTGATCGTGGTCTTCGCCGAACGGTGGGGCGTCGACGACAGCGGCGAGCGGTACAAGAATTACTATGTGCCCGAAAGCGTGGGCATTGCCACCGGCATGCTGATCACCGCCATTCACAAGGCGGGGCTTGTCTGCCTTGAGCATACGCCGAACCCGATGAAGTTCCTCAACGAGATGTGCGGGCGGCCCGACCGCGAGAAGCCGGTGATGATCCTGCCCGTGGGCTACCCTTCGGACGATGCGACCGTGCCGCAAGCCGCCAAGCGCAAGAAGCCGCTCGGACAGGTGATGACGGTTTTCGAGGAGCACTAGCGCTGCGAACCCGGCCTTGCGATTGACCGCACCGGCGCAACCCCTCACAAAGATCGCATGCTGGCGATCTTCCTCAAGACACTCCCCTTTTTCGCGCTGATCGGTCTGGGCTACGGCGCGGCCCGGACGCGCTTCTTCACCGAGGAGGCCAGCGCGTACCTCACGAAGTTCGTCTTCTACTTCGCACTTTCGGCGATGCTGTTCCGGTTTTCGGCCAACCTCTCGATCTCGGAGATCTTCGATCCCTGGCTCGCAGTGGCCTATCTCTGGGGTACGGCCTTCGTCTACGGGATCGGCCTGATCGTGGCGTTCTGGCGCGGCGTGAAGGTGGAAACGGCGGCCATCGAGGGACAATGTGCCGCCATCGGCAATACGGGCTTTCTGGGTGTGCCCATGCTGGCCCTTCTGCTGGGCGAGGCGGCGGTGGCCCCGATCATCCTGATCCTGTCCATCGACATGATCGTCTTCTCCTCGCTTCTCGTGATCCTGGTCGAGGGATCGCGCGACGGACGGATGAGCCCGGGTGTGTTGCGCACCATCGGGATCGGGCTTCTGAAGAACCCGATGATCGTGTCGATCTCGCTGGGGCTGATCGTGGCGGGATCCGGGTTCGACCTGCCGGAGCCGGTGAACGAGTTCGTCACCATCCTTGGCAATGCGGCAACGCCCGGCGCGCTGTTTGCCATCGGCGCGTCGCTGGCCTCGAAATCCGCCGAGCGGCTCTTCATTGCAGGCTGGCTCAGCTTTGCGAAACTGGGACTGCATCCGCTTTTCGTGGCCGTGGGCACCCTGCTTCTGTTCCCGGTCGAGCCCTTCGCCGCCGTGGTCGCGGTCTCGGCGGCGGCACTGCCCGTGGCGGGCAATGTCTTCATCCTGGCCCAGCATTACGGCACTTCGCCGCAGCGCGTTTCGGCGGCGATCCTTCTGTCGACCGCGGGCAGTATCCTGACCGTCTCGGCCTGGATCGCGTGGATGACCGGCGGATAGGCCTTGCCGCCCGGCAGCCCCCCGCGATAGCCCTTGGACCAATCTGTCACGAGGAGCGCCAAGATGGACACCAAATCCGAAAACCGCTGCCATGGGGGCGTGCAGGGCGTCTACAGCCACGCATCCGATGCCTGCGGTTGCGACATGACCTTCGGGCTGTTCCTGCCGGAGGAGGCGCGGGAGATGCCGGTGCCACTTCTGTGGTATCTTTCGGGTCTGACCTGCACCCATGAGAACGCGATGACGAAGGCCGGTGCGCAGGCCTGGGCGGCGGAGCAGGGGATCGCGCTTTGCTTTCCGGACACCTCGCCGCGCGGGGACAGCATTGCCGATGACGACGCCTTCGATCTGGGGCAGGGTGCTGGTTTCTACGTCAATGCGACCGAGGCGCCCTGGGCCCCGCATTTCAGGATGTGGGACTACATCACCGAGGAGCTGCCGACCCTTCTGGGCCGCAACTTCGCCCTCGACATGGAGCGGCAATCGATCACCGGCCACTCCATGGGCGGGCATGGCGCGCTGACCGTCGCGATGCACCATCCGGAGCGATTCCGCGCCGTCTCGGCCTTCGCGCCCATCGCGCATCCGACGCAAAGCGACTGGGGCCGCAAGCAGTTCGGCGCCTATCTGGGCGCGGACGAAAGCACTTGGGCCGCGCATGACGCGACGCTGCTGATGCGGGAGCGCGGCTTTGACGGGCCGGTGCTGATCGATCAGGGGACGGAGGACAATTTCCTCGACTTGCTGATGCCCGAAGCGTTGGCCGAGGCGATGACCGCGCGGCGTCAGGAGGGCGCCTTCCGCATGCAGAAGGGCTACGATCACAGTTACTTCTTCATGTCGACCTTCATGGAAGAGCATATCGCCTTCCACGCAGAGGCGCTCTATCGGTGAGCGTGCTCTATGTCGATGCCGATGCCTGCCCCGTGAAGGAGGAGGCCGAGCGCGTCGCCACGCGCCACAAGGTGCCGATGAAGCTGGTCTCCAACGGTGGGCTGCGCATGTCGCGCAATCCGCTCGTGGAGGTGGTGATCGTGCCGGACGGGCCGGACATCGCCGATATGTGGATCGCAGACCGGGCCAAGCGCGGCGACGTTGTGGTGACCGGGGATATTCCGCTCGCGGCCAAGACCGTCGCGTCGGGCGCACGCACCCTGTCACATGCGGGGGAGGCCTTCACGCAGGCGAATATCGGGCCGCGGCTTGCGCAGCGCGACCTCATGGCCGATCTGCGCGCCGCCGATCCGTTCCGGCAGGGCGGGGGCCGCGCCTTTTCCAAGGCAGACCGCGCGCGGTTTCTCGATGCGCTGGAGCGCGAAATCCGCGCGGCGTTGCGGGAGGCCGGGACATGAGCGTGCGCGCGGTGGTGTTCGATATCGGCAACGTGCTGATCGAGTGGAACCCTGAGCGGTTCTTCGATGCGCGGATCGGCAGGCCAGACCGCGAACGGCTTTTCGCCGAGGTGGACCTGCATCACTACAACGACCTCATTGATCGCGGGCACGATTTTCGCGCAACGATCTACGACGCGGCCGACGCGCATCCAGAATGGCGCGACGAAATCCGGCTGTGGCACGATTGCTGGGCCGAGATCGCGGGACCCGACATTCCGCATTCGCTCCGGCTTCTGCGGGCGCTGCGCGCCAAGGGCGTGCCCTGCTACGCGCTGTCGAATTTCGGGATCGGCACCTTCGAGGTCGGTGTCGCCAAATGGCCCTTCCTGCGCGAGTTCGACCAGAGCTTCATCTCCGGCCATATGGGCATGGCAAAGCCCGATGCCGCGATCTACGCGGCGCTGGAGGCGGAGGTGCCGCAATCACCCGAGGGGCTTCTCTTCACCGATGATCGGGGTGACAATATCGCGGCGGCTGCGGCGCGCGGCTGGCAGACGCACCAGTTCCATGCGCCCGAAGGTTTCGCGAAGCGATTGGTGGCAGAGGGGCTTCTGAGCCCGGAGGAGGCGCAATGACACAGCCGCTTGTGATCCCGTTCAAGGAAGGCGAGGCACGGCTCGAATGGCTGGGACTGGCGCGCGCCTTCGAGGCCGGGCACAGGCTGCCCAAGGCGGAGATCGCCGATACCTTTCTCTATCGCGGTGGCGACACGCTGCTCAATCGAGCGGCCTGGATCGACGGGCTGGGCGTGGCCGTGAAGGCCGCGACGATCTTTCCGGGCAATGCGGAGGCGGGCAAGCCCGCGGTCAACGGCGCGGTGAACCTGATGTCGGACAGCGACGGCACGCTGGCGGCGCTGATCGATTTCCACCTTGTGACCAAGTGGAAGACCGCGGGCGACAGTCTTTACGGCGCGCTGAAGCTTGCGCGGCCCGATAGCCGCGAGATCCTGATCGTGGGCGCGGGGGCCGTGGCGCGATCCCTGATCGAGGCCTATGGCGCGGGCTTTCCAGAGGCGCGCTTCACGCTCTGGAACCGCTCCGCCGCGCGGGCCGAGGAGATGGCGGCCGAGATCCCGGGCCTGCGCGTGGCAACGGATCTCGAAGCGGCAATCGCCAAGTCGGACATCATCGCCACTGCCACGATGGCCACCGAACCCGTGATCCAGGGCGACTGGCTGCAGCCCGGTCAGCATCTCGACCTCATTGGTGCCTATCGCCCGGACATGCGCGAAGTGGACGACGCGGCCCTGACCCGGGCGCGGATCTTCGTCGACAGTTTCGACACGACGCTGGGCCATATCGGCGAGTTGAAGATCCCGCTCGAGGCGGGGATCATCGCGAAAACGGATGTGTTGGCAGATTACTACACACCCGAGGCCTTCACCCGCAGCGAAGAGGACATCACCATCCTCAAGAATGGCGGCGGGGCCCATCTCGACCTCATGTGCGCGCGCTACATTCTGGAGGCGTGGCAGGCGGCGTGATCTGGGCACTGGCGATCCTTGGCGCGCTGGTCGCGGTCATCCCGGCGGTCCGCGAGGCCCGGCGGCGGCCGATGGATGCCGAGGCGCAGGTCGATGCGCCCGGCGATATCGTCACGCTCAGCCAGGGGCGCACACATTACCGCTGGATCGGGCCTGCACGGGGTCCGGTCGCCGTGTGCGTGCACGGGCTGACAACACCATCGCCAGCTTGGGAGCGATTGGCGGTGCATCTGGGCACGATGGAGTTCCGGGTACTGGTCTACGATCTTTATGGGCGCGGGTTCTCCGGCGCACCGAAAGGCCAGCAATCGCCCGCTTTCTTTGCGCGACAATTGCGCGATCTGCTCGATCATCACGGTCTCGACGAGGACGTCACGCTGATCGGCTATTCCATGGGGGCCGTGATCGCCTCCGCCTTCGCGGTGGAGCAGCCCGCGCGTCTGCGACAGCTCGTCCTTGTGGCGCCTGCCGGGATGGGACTGCCGATGGGACGGCTGCAACGGTTCTGCGTGGAATGGCCCTATATCGGCGACTGGCTTTTTCACATGGCCTATCCGTCCCGCCACGCGGAGGCCATCGCGGCAAGCGACGCGCCGGAGGATATCCGCGCCGTGCAGCAGGCCGAGCTTCACCGGCGCGGCTTCGTGCCCGCCGTTCTGTCGAGCCTGCGCTATGCGCTCCGCAAGCCCGTGCCGCATCTGCACAAGGCGCTCGCGCAAGAGGCGCTGCCGGTCATCGCCGTCTGGGGAGATGCGGATCGCACGATTCCGATCTCGGGTCTGGGGCAGCTCGCGCAATGGAACAGGCGCACCCGGCAGGAGGTGATTCCGGGCGCGGATCACGGCCTGCCCTTCACCCATGCCGATGCGTTGGCAGAGGTCTTGTCGGGGATGTTTGAGGGGCAGCGTCCGGGGCCGTCTACGCCGCCCGACTGAGCGGCGCGTAGGCCTTCTCGCGCACGGGCAGATGGACGATGGCCGACAGCGCGCCGACCCCCACACCGACCCACCAGACAAGCGTGTAATCCCCCGTCAGGTCATACATCCGGCCGCCCAGCCAGACGCCGATGAAGCTGCCAAGCTGGTGGCTGAAGAACACGATCCCGTAGAGCGTGCCCATATAGCGCAGCCCGTAGATATGCGCGATGAGGCCCGAGGTCAGCGGCACCGTCGCCAGCCAGAGCGAGCCCATGACCGCCGAGAAGATCAGCACCGAGCCCGGCGTGATCGGCAGCATGATGAAGGCGGCGGCGGCAATGGTGCGGCCCACGTAAATCCCGGCCAGCAGGTATTTCTTCGGGAAATGATTGCCGAGATAGCCCGCGGTCAGCGTGCCCACGATATTGGCCAGGCCGATCAGCGATATCGCGATCGCCCCCAGTGCCGAGGTCGTCCCGATCCCCAGCGAGTCGAGCAGTCCGCCCTGCAGGATCGGGCCGCACATCTCGGTCACAAGCGCGGGGAAATGCGCGGTGATGAAGCCCAGCTGATAGCCGCAGGAGAAAAAGCCGATGAAGATCAGCGAAAAGGACGGATCGCGAAAGGCGCGGTTCAGGATCTGGCCGAGGCTTTCCTCGATCTGCGCGCGGGAGGCTTGCGGCGCGCGCATCATCGGAAGCACCGCCAGCACGGCGAGGATGGCGGCCGCGAAGACCAGGAACACCGATTGCCAGGGCATGAAGCCCAGAAGCCATTCGGCTACGGGCGCGCCGAAAACCTGACCGGACGAGCCTGCCGCCGTGGCAATGGCCAGCGACATTGAGCGGTTCTTGTCCGATGCCGCGCGGCCCACAACCGCGAGGATCACCCCGAAGCCGGTGCCCGCGATGCCGAAGCCCACGAGGATCTCCAGCACCTGATGCGCCTCGGGCGTGACCGCGAAGGACGACAGAACGAGGCCGATCGCGTAGAGAACAGCGCCCAGAATGATGGCGATCCGGTCGCCAAGCTTTTCCGCGAAGGCCCCGAAGAGCGGCTGCCCGATACCCCAGGCAAGGTTCTGGATCGCGATGGCCAGCGAAAACTCGGAGCGAAGCCAGCCGAATTCCTCGGCAATGGGGATTTGGAAGACCCCGAAACTCGCGCGGATCGCGAAGGAGACGAGGATGATCAGGCAGCCCGCGATCAGGACGGGGCTCATCAGGGGGGCGTGGCGTTCCATGGGCGGGACGTTACCCGGCGCGCCGAACGGCGCAAGTCGCCGATTGTACCAATCAAAGGGCCGCTGCGCTTGAATGCGGCCTGTCCGGGCAAGGGCAACCGCGCCGTCCGGTGCCCGGTATCAGGCCCGCATGTGACGCGCGCGCGCACCGCGCTCGATCGCGGCGGCGTGCAGGCGGTCCAGATCCAGCTCGTAGCGGATTTCTTCCAGCAGGCGCAGCTCGGTATCGGCGAGCGTGCCATCGGCGGCGGCCACGTCGCATGACAGCGCATAGGCCGTCTCGTGCAGCCGCTCGGGCAGGGCGTCGCGCAAAAGCCCGAACAGCGCATCGAGCCCGTCTTCCTGATCGAAGAGATCGAACACCGTCTGGCTGACGGACTTGATTCGGTCCGCATCGTATTCGAGGAATATGGGCAGCGTGCTGACGATCGACTGGATCTTGATGAGCTCGGCCGTGCGGATATCCTCGTCGGAGGCCGAAACCGCCACCATCAATGCCACAAGCGCATCCTGCGGTGACATCGGATGTTCGATGGAATTCGCCATTTGGTCCTCGCTCTTTGCGGTGTGTGGCCCTTCAATATTGACCCTGCCCTGCACCCGCAATAGGTAGCGGCGCTTGACGCGGCCGGGGTCGTCCCGGCCAAGCATACAGGAGCATAAGACGCATGTCCGATTTTCGCGAAGCCGCGATGAATTCGAAGGCCTGGCCATTCGAAGAGGCGCGCCGTCTGCTCAAACGCGTGGAAAGCACCAAGGGCGGCAAGGATCGCGTCCTCTTCGAGACGGGCTACGGCCCCTCGGGCCTGCCGCATATCGGCACGTTCGGCGAGGTTGCGCGCACCACGATGATCCGCCGCGCCTTCGAGGCGATCTCGGATATCCCGACGCGGCTGATCTGCTTCTCGGACGATCTTGACGGGATGCGGAAAGTGCCGGACAACGTGCCCGATCCCGAGGCGCTGAAAGAGCATCTGCAAAAGCCGCTCACTTCGGTGCCCGATCCGTTCGGCAAGTACGAAAGCTTCGGCCATCACAACAACGCCATGCTGCGGCGGTTCCTCGACACGTTCGGGTTCGAGTACGAGTTCTACTCTGCGACGGAGTATTACCGGTCGGGCGCCTTCGACGAGGTGCTGCTGCGCGCCTGCGAGCGTTACGACGACATCATGGCCGTGATGCTCAAGAGCCTGCGCGAGGAACGCCAGCAGACCTATTCCATCTTCCTGCCCATGCATCCCGAGACGGGGCGCGTCCTCTACGTGCCGATGAAGCATGTGGATGCCGCGAAGGGCGAGATCACCTTCGACGACGAAGAGGGCCGCGAATGGACGCTGCCGGTCACCGGCGGCAACGTGAAGTTCCAGTGGAAGCCCGATTTCGGGGCGCGCTGGGCCGCCCTCGGCGTCGATTTCGAGATGTATGGCAAGGACCATTCCACCAACACCCCGATCTACGACCGCATCTGCGAGATCCTCGGCGGTCGGAAGCCCGAGCATTTCACCTACGAGCTGTTCCTCGACCAGAACGGCGAGAAGATCTCGAAGTCGAAGGGCAATGGCCTCTCGATCGACGAATGGCTGACCTATGCCTCGACCGAGAGCCTGTCCTATTACATGTTCCTCAAGCCCAAGACCGCCAAGCGGCTGAGCTGGGACGTAATTCCGAAGGCCGTCGACGAATACCACCAGCAGCTGCGCGCCTATCCGGGTCAGGACGCCAAGGGACAGGCGGCAAACCCCGTTTGGCACATCCATGGCGGCAGTGTTCCGGCCTCGACGATGGTGGTGCCCTTCTCGATGCTGCTGAACCTCGTTTCGGTCTCCGGTGCGGAGACGAAGGAGACGCTTTGGGGCTTCATCGCGCGCTATGCGCCGGACGCCTCGCCCGAAGCCAATCCCGATCTCGATCAGGCGGCGGGTTTCGCAATCCGGTATTACGAGGACTTCGTGAAGCCCGGAAAGGTCTTCCGCGCGCCCGATGAGAAGGAAGAGGCGGCGTTGCGCGATCTGGCGGCCCGGCTTCAGGCCCATGATGGCCCGACGGACGACGAGACGTTGCAGAGCCTTGTCTTCGCGGTCGGCAAGGAGCACGAGTTCGATCCGTTGCGGGACTGGTTCAAGGCGCTCTACGAGGTGCTTCTGGGCGCCAGCCAGGGCCCGCGCTTTGGCGGGTTCATCGCGCTCTACGGCGTTGAGGAAACCGTGCAACTCATAGAGCGTGGCCTGCGCGGCGAGCTCGGCTGACCCGGCAGATCGCGTGGCGCGGTGAAACTTATCGCCCCACATTCCCGTGATTTTGGCATGGAAGGTGGACGCCCTACCTTCCTTTTGTCGTCACGAGGAGGCTCTGCCATGAAACGCCTGTTTGCCGCATTCGCCCTGATGCTCTGGACCCTGCCTGCCCATGCGCAGGAGGTGGTCGCACCGGTTCCGGACATCGAGGCCACGATCTCCAGCCAGATGGAGGCGTTTCTCGACCGCGATGTCGACGCGGCCTTCGGCTATGCTAGCCCCATGATCAAGGGTCTTTTCCGAAGCCCGCAGAACTTTGGTGCCATGGTCGAGCAGGGCTATCCCATGGTCTGGACACCCTCCGACGTGACCTTCGGCGATCTGCGCGAGGAGAACGGCGCGCTCTACCAGAAGGTCGTCGTGACCGGGCCGGGCGGGCGCGTGCATGTCCTTGATTACAAGATGATCGAGACGGTTGACGGCTGGCGCATCGACGGTGTGCAGGTTCTGCGTCAGGACGCCTTCGCCGCCTGATCCCGCCTGCAACGCACGGTCGCCTCAGCCGGTCTTAATGGCGCCCTCGCTACCCCTTTGCGTGAAAGTCGGCCCCGCATTCTGTGGTGTCGCGCGCACGGAAAGGGAAAGCGATGAACAAGGCGATAACGGACGGTGTGGTGCTGATGCCGACCCCCTTCGCGGAGGGGCTGAACGTATGGTCGAGCGGGAATGGCACACCGGGCTCTGACACCTACGCCAGCACGCCCACCGCCGCTTTCGTCGCGGCGGATCAGGATTTCGGCGGCTGCCTCGAACTGCTGAAAACCGACGCCACCCAGCGCATCCGTTACATGGGCGAGGTTCCCATCGAGCCCGGTTGCTACCTGCGCGTGACGGCGCGGGTGAAATGCGTCTCGGGCTCGCTGCCCTCGGTGCGGATCGCAGCCTTCGCGGGCAATGCCAGCGGCAACGCGGTGTCGGGGATACCGCTCTCGGGTGACGCGGTGGCGATCCCCACCTACGGCCAGATCGTCGAGGTTTCGGCGATCATCGGCTCGGGCAATCGCGGCGGCGTCGATCTGGTCTGGGGACGGCAGCCGACATACGGGCATTTCGGCATCGACTTCACCGGCGCGTCCGGCGGGCTGCTCAGGGTCGATGATATCGTGATCGAGGATGTGACCTCGGTCTTTCTGCGCGAGATGTTGGGCTACGTGGACGTGCGCGATTACGGCGCGCGCGGCGATGGCGTGACCGATGACAGCGCGGCCTTCGAGGCGGCCGATCAGGTCACTAATGGTCGCACGCTCTTTGTCAGCCAGGGGAGCTATTTCCTCGGCGAGGACGTGACGATCAACTCGGAGGTGATCTTCGAGGGCACGGTCACGATGCCCACGAGCCGCCGCCTGTCGCTGACCAAGAACTTCAGCCTGCCCTCTTATATCGACGCCTTCGGGGACGAGGAGATCGCGCTGAAGAAGGCGCTGCAATCGTTGATGAACGATGCCGATCACGAAAGCCTCGATATGGGCGGTCGGCGCGTGACATTGTCCGGGCCGCTTGATGTGCAGGCGGCGGTGGCGAACCGGACGAGCTATGCGCAGCGCCGCGTTCTGCGCAATGGCCAGCTGCAGGCCACCGATGCGGGCGACTGGGATGAGGATGTCGTCACAAGCCAGGCCAGCTATTCGCCGTCGAACCAGTTCCGCCTGACGAATGTGACGAATATCGCCAACATCCAGGTGGGCAGCCTCGTCGAGGGCGCGGGGGTGGGCCGCGAGATCTACGTGAAATCCGTCAATGTCGGCGCGGGCGATCTGACGCTGTCGCAACCGCTGTCGGATGCGACGGGCACGCAGAATTACACCTTCACGCGCTACAAATACATGCTCGATTTCGCGGACTTCGACCGGCTTGACGTGTTCCAGCTCGAGGATATCGAGTTCCAATGCGCGATTCAGGCGAACGGGATCATTCTGGCGCCCGAAGGCACGGTGATGATCGTGCGCGAATGTACGTTCAACCGACCGAAATTCCGCGGTATCACCTCGCCCGGAGAGGGTTGCCAGGGCATGCTGATCGAGCATTGCCAGTTCATCAGCCATGAAGGCGGGGAGCTGACGCAGAACCGCCGGTCGGTTGCGATCAACGTCAACGCCAACGATGTGAAGGTGCGCGATTGCCGCGCGTCGCAGTTCCGGCATTTCCTCGTCGCCTCGGGGGCGCAGAACCTCATCACCGGCAACCACTTCTTCCAGGGCGATACCGCGTCAAACGGCATCCGCAGCGCGGGGATCGTCCTGGCGCTTCGGGCCTGCAACACGCAGATCTCGAACAATTACATCGACAATTGCTTCGTCGAATGGACCAACGAACGCGAGCCGGAGCCGGATTTCACCGGCGGCTTCGGCTTCGCGGGCCTCTCGATCACCGACAACGTGTTCCTGTGCTCGAACGTCGCGACGACCTTCTCCTACATCGTGGTGAAGCCTTACGGGACGGGGCATTTCCTGAATGGCTTCAACGTCTCGGGCAACACGTTCCGCGCCTCGTCGGGCAAGATCGACCGGGTGGAGCGGGTCGATACCTCCTTCGCCAATCTCGAGTTTGGCAACATGAAGCGGGTGACTTTCTCCAACAACACCTTCGCCAATGTGGAAAAGGCGACGCAAAACCCACTGGTGGTGCGGCATGACCAGAACAGTCATTCGGATACCTGGGTCGTGGAGACGGATAACGAGTTGCCCTTCGACGGCTGGGCGCAGGAGGTCGACGCTGTCACGCACATGTCGCGCCTGCGCAATTCGGCCAATGTCAGCGAATGGATCATGCCCTATTGCTCGGTCCGCGAGGGCGGGCAGAACAACCGTGTGCATCTCATCTACGGCACGCCGGTTCTGGGGGATGCGAACGTGACGATCCGCATGGATTGATCCCGCTCCAATTAAGCCTTTCCACAGGCCGCCCGGATCCACGGGCGGCCTTTTGCCGTCAGGGCGACAGATCCGCAGGCGTGAGCCGGTAGGCCTTGCCGAAGCCGCCATTGAGATAGGCGGCATGGATGCGGAAGCGCAGGATCGAGAAATCCGCGAAACCGATATAAAGCTGCGCCTTGGGATAGGCTCTCAGGAAGGTTGCGGCGAGCTCGGGATGCTCCGGCGCGCCGTGGCGGATGAAATGCGCCTCTGCCTGCAGGGTGACGCGGGGATGGGTCAGCGGATCGCCCTTGGGGCCTGGCTCTCCCAGAAGCAGGGAGCAGGCCGGGTTCGCGAGCAGGGCCGCGCTATGCGCCGAAAGGTCCGAGACAAGGCTGAGCGGTGCGCCAAAGCCGTCAGGGGCAATCGCCACGCGGGTGACCATCGGCGCGCCGGTCTCGGGCTCGATCGTGCCGAGCGCGCCGAAGCGGGCCCCGGCGATCAGGTCACGCGCAAGCGCGCGCGCTTCGTCATCGGTGGGGCGGATGGGATCGATGGGTGTCTGTGTCATGCGGGCAAGCTAGGCCGGGTTCAGAACTCGGTCCAGATGCCAAGCTTGAGCCCCATGCTTTCATCCCCCGTCACGCCGTAGGTCGCGCCGATTTCCAGCGATACCTTGCGCCAGATCGGCGTCACAATCGAAGGGACCAGCCGCACGAAGGCCTCGTCGCCCGCTTGCTTGCCCGCCTGCACCTGCATCATCAGCTTGTGCCGTCCAAGGGTGCGGCCATAGGTCAGGTCGAGCTTCACATCGGTCTCGCTGCGATCGCTGAAATGCTCCGCCAGAAGATCGGCATTCACCCAGCCGCCATCCCATCCGTAGCCAAGGCTCAGTCCGGGGCGCAGGACCGTGTCGCCATCGATCTGGCCCGCGCCGATCTCTGCGGCGATCTGGAGCCACGCATCAGGGCGTGCGAGGGGGCGGCGGGCGAAGGCCACAACCTTCTCGGCGCCCGACACGGACCGCCCGAGATCGAGCCCGACGGTCCACCGCGCCGTCAGCCCGTATTCGAGATAGAGCGTGTCGTAGCGGGTTTCGGGCGCATAGCTTTCCCAGAGCAGATAGTTCTGGGGCCAAGACAGGTACGTGACAGTCGAAACGAAACCAGTCCCCTTCTCGCGCGGCCAGGCGCCTGCAATTGCGGAGGCGGGCAGCAGACCGAAGGTGCAAGCCAGAAGGAGGACAAGTCGCAACATGGCCCAAGCTTTGCCCTGCCACGGTTAATGGCGCGTTAAGCACGCTTAACGCCACAGGCGGGCGCATGCGGTGGCAATCCCATTCTGCAGGTGCAAAATGGTGGAAATTTCGTCTGGGGGGACGATTCGCATGACTGGTTCGATCATTACCGTGGCCCAGCAGAAGGGCGGCTCCGGCAAAACGACGCTGACAGCCAACCTCGCCGTGGGCTTCCTGCGCCAGGGCAAATCCGTGGCGCTTGTCGATACCGACCCGCAGGGCAGCTTGGGGCGGTGGTTCATGACCCGTGTCGAGGATTTCCCGGACGCCACGGTCGGGCTCGATTTCGCCACGTCCTCGGCCTGGGGCATTACCTACGAGACGCGCAAGCTGGCCGGTGAATGCGACATCGTGATCGTCGATACCCCGCCGAAAGCCGACAGCGACCTGCGCCCCGCCCTGCGCGTGGCTGATCTTGTTCTGGTGCCGGTTGCCATGAGCCATGTGGACCTTTGGGCCACGGAGGGTGTTCTCGACCTCGCCCGGCGCGAGGACAAGGATGCGCTTGTGGTGATGAACCGGACGCGCGCCCGGACGCGCCTTGCGGGCGAGGTCGCCGATGCCGCTGCCGCGCTCGACGCGGCGATGGCCGAGACGCAATTGGCCAACCGCACGATCTATGCCGAGGCGATGGGCAAGGGCCTGTCCGGAGCGGAAGGCCGCAAGACGCCCGCCCGCGACGAGGTGGACGCGCTGGCCGCAGAGGTGGCGCAGCGGCTGGCAAAGGGCTAAACGGGGCGGACTGACCCGACCCGCTGCCTTCGGAGTGACCATGACCGACCTTGCCGCGCTGGCTGATCTCATTCGTGCCGACACCGCAACGCGCGGGCGCACCATCTCGAGGCTGGGCTATTTCTGCGCGCCGTTCCAGCCGCCCTCGGGGCCGTTCTCGGATAAGGTGATCAAGGTTTATCGCGGGTCTGCGGATGACGCGGCACTCGAACGGATGGCTCGGGCGCATGACGATTACGTCCGCGTTCTGACCGAATGCGGCGTGACGCTGCCAGAGACGGCGTTTCACCTCGTGGATCTGGACGGAACCGGGTCGCGCACGCCCGTGATCGTGCAGGAGGCGCTGCCGCTCGACAGCCTGATGCGCCCGCGCATGCGCGACGGCAGCCGCGAAGAGACCATCGCCATGATGCAGGCCGCGGGCGAGGTTATCGCGCGCTTCTGGATCGCCGCCGAGCATGTCGAGGAACGTGTGGGCTTCCATCCGTCGATCCGGAATTTCGCGATCCGGGACGGCAAGGCGATCTTCTTCGACACCTTCCCGCCGCTCATCCATTACAACCGCGACGATATGGGCAAGCTTCTGCTGCAATTCTCCGAAAAGCGGCTGATGCGCCTGATCGGCCCGCTCATGCAGGCTCGCGTGACCGGTATTCAGGACGAATGGTATTCGCCGCCCGAGACGCTCGTGGGTCTTGTGGGCTCCGCCTGCCGTTTGCGGCCGGAATATGCGGACGATTACCTGGACTGGGGCCGGAGCTTTGCGAAAAGCCACATGGCGCAATGGGCGGACGAGGCGTTGCACGGCCTGGATGGTCCGCCGCAATTGCCGGGCTACTGGACCGGGTTCCGCAAGCTTCTGGGTCTGCAGGGCGAACCGAATGTCTGACGCCCTGACCGCGCTTTACGAGGCGCGTCTGGCCGAGGGCGTGCTGCACGAGGATGCCGCGCAACGCGAGGTTCTGCCGGAATTCGCGCGTATTGCCGAGGCCGTGAACGATCCCCCGAAGAAGGGCCTCTTCCGCAAGGCACCGCCGCCGCCCAAGGGCCTGTATCTCTGGGGCGGGGTCGGACGCGGAAAGTCCATGCTGATGGATCTCTTCGTTGAAAGCCTCGAAGTGCCGACGCGCCGCGTGCATTTCCATGCTTTCATGCAGGAGGTGCAGGCAGGCGTGCATGCGGAGCGCCAGAAGGGCCGCGAAGATCCGATCGCGCCGGTGGCCAAGGCGGTGTCCGACAGCGTGAAAGTCTTCGCCTTCGACGAGATGCAGATCACCGATATCGCCGATGCGATGATCGTCGGACGGCTGTTCGAGAAGCTGTTCGCGGCGGGCTGCGTGGTGGTCACGACGTCGAACCGCGTGCCGGACGAGCTTTACAAGGATGGTCTCAACCGCAACCTGTTCCTGCCCTTCATCGACTTGCTGAAAGAGCAGATGGTCGTGCACGAATTGGTCGCGCATCGCGATTATCGGCAGGACCGGATGCAGGGGGCCGATACGTACTTTTCCCCGAACGATGCCGAGGCGCGTGCGGCGATCGACGCGCTCTGGCAGCGGCTTTCGGCCGGAAACGAAGAAGAACTGGTGCTGCAGGTCAAAGGGCGCGATCTGCACCTGCCGCGCTTTTCCAACGGGGTGGCGCGCGCACGGTTCTTCGATCTCTGCGGCAAGGCGCTGGGCCCGGCGGATTACCTCAAGCTCGCGGAGACCGTGCGCGTTCTGATCCTTGAGAACGTGCCGCAGCTCGGCCGGTCCAACTTCAACGAGGCCAAGCGCTTCGTGACGCTGATCGACGCGCTCTACGAGGCCAAGACGAAGCTCGTGGTGTCAGCCGCGGCGGAGCCGGAATACCTTTATCTCGAAGGGCCCGGCGCGTTTGAGTTCGAACGGACCGCCAGTCGCCTGCGCGAGATGCAGTCCGAGGATTGGGGCCGCGCCGCGCTCGAGTAAGGCGCCACGAAAAAGGGGTCCCGAAGGACCCCAAGGTTCGCTGCTGCTCGATCCGGCTTTGCCGCCTGTTCTTCCCGTATGACATCGCGCACCGGGGCTGTCCGCGCGCCAAAAAGGGCGCTGTCGGCTGAAGCTTCGGTCTCGTCGATATCGTGTCCCCCGGGGGTCGGTGCCGCGTCCCTGCGTCGCCCGTCGTCCCGCTTGCCGAGAATCATAGCGCGATTATTTCGGCTGCGTCAACATATAGTGGCGCCGTCAAGACATCGTTTTTGTCAGCGGTCATAATATCAATAGGTTGTGGCTCAGATTGCCTATCTGGAGGGCAGGCGCAGCACCTGGCCCGCCTGCAGATCGCGCGGATAGGTCAGCTGATCGGCATTCGCGGCATAGAGCGGCCCGGTCATGTTCGCATCGCCATAGACGGATTGTGCGATGCTGACGAGGCTGTCGCCGGGCGCGACGGTATAGAGCTCGGCCGCGCCACCTGTGTCGGTGCTGTCGGTTGCGGGCAAGGTGGCACCACGTCCGGCCAGCGATTTCTGCACCACGGCATGCAGCAGGCTGCCGGGCTGACCCGGCGCGACACTCCGCCCCGTGGCGGCGTTGATCCGCGCGATGCTTGCCCAGGTCAGGCTTCGCAGATCGTCCGAACCGGGGCGCGGTTGGTCGGAGAGGTCAATGCCCGGAAAGACGGCGTCGTTGCGCGTGACCATATCCGCTTCAAGCGCCGTGCCTGTCGGCGCCGAAACACCCTCCGAAAGGTCGCTCGGGACGCGGGCGGACGGCATTGCTGTTGCCAGTCCTTGCGCCTCCGTCGGGGCACCTGCCTGCTCGCGGGCCGTGGGGCTCGCGCCGGGTTGTAGCGCGATCAGGAGGCCCGTGATCGTCAGGAAACCCAGCGTGTAGAGCGCGATGCGGATCATCTCAGCTCCCCGGTCCAACGGTCAGCCCAAGGGCCGTCCACACGTCGAGGCCGCCGCGATAGTAATGCAGCTTTTCCTGGGGATACCCCGCCTCGTAGAGCGCGCGCAGCGCCGCCACCGGCGCGGGATCGAGCGGCCCTTGACCGAACACCACCAGCGCATGCTCCGGGCTGCGCCCCGGTGCCAGGCCAAGTGCGGCCAGCAGCTCCGCGCGGTAGGGATTGTCGCTGCGTAGCGTGGCCCCCGGCAGGCTGATCGCACCCGGCAGCGTGCCCTGCGCATGGTCTTCGGGACTGCGCGCATCGACGACGATGCCCTGCATCTCGGCGGCGGGACCGGCGAGGAACGCCACCAGCTCCGCCTCACCCATGGGGGTGACCCCGGGCGCGGCTTCCATCGGTTGCAGGCAGGCGGGCGGGCAGGCCGGACCGTTCCGGGCGACCGTGATCGGAAGCCCCGCGATCTGGGTGTCGAGGCGCGACAGGGTCGGCGTCAATCCGGCGTCCTGCGCGGTGGCATTCATGGGCAATCCGAACCCCAGGATACCGAACCAGAACGCAACCAGACGGGACACACGCATCAACCACACCTCTTGGGGCGTACATCGCCCGCAGAAAACTCCACACCATTTAGAGGAGATCGCGCCTGCGGGTCAATCTATAGTGATTCGCGCGAGGTCTGGTGTCTCAGCCGTGATCCCGCAGTATGTTGCCCGCCAGATAGAGCGAGCCGCAGATCAGGATGCGCGGCTCGGGCGTCTCCCGCAGGATCGTGGCGATCGCGTCGCTTGGGCTGACCGCGGTCTCTGCCTGCAGGCCCGCGCGCCGTGCGGCGGCAGCGGTGTCCTCCGCGCTGAGCGTATTCGTCTCGCCCGGAATCGCCACGGCATGAAGCGCTCGGACCTGCCCGTCAAAGGCGCGCATGTAGCCGGTCGCATCCTTGGTGTTGAGCATCCCGCAGATCAAATAGGTCGGCTTGGCGGGCAGGGTCGACAGATGCTCGGCCAGCGCGGCACCGGCTGCCGGATTATGCCCGCCATCGAGCCACAGCTCCGCCCCGCCCGCAGCGTCCACGAGCGGTCCGCTGCGCAACCGCTGCATCCGCGCGGGCCATTCGGCACGGGTGACCGCGGCCTCGAACGCCGCCTCGCCGCAGTCCAGTTGCCGCAGGGCGGCGAGCGCCGCGCCCGCATTGTCGAACTGATGGCGTCCCGGCAGGTTCGGGCGGGGCAGGTCC
This sequence comes from Roseivivax sp. THAF197b, assembly GCF_009363255.1. NCBI lineage: Bacteria > Pseudomonadati > Pseudomonadota > Alphaproteobacteria > Rhodobacterales > Roseobacteraceae > Roseivivax > Roseivivax sp. THAF197b. The sequence goes on from NZ_CP045318.1 coordinate 246,191, forward strand.
AGAAGGCCGCGTTCGTCCTGAAAGACAAGGCGACCATGCTCCTCGGCCACATGCCAGTGCTGCCCGTGGGCCAGAAGCGGCGCGCCGAGCCGGGCCGCGCGATCCTCGATCACCTCCAGCCCCTCGGGCGCCTGCGGGCCCACGACGCACGGAACGCCGCGCTTCAGGATGCCTGCCTTTTCGCCTGCGATCTTGGGCAACGTGTCGCCGAGATAGGTCTCGTGATCCATGGACACAGGCGTGATGACCGTCAGCGCAGGCCGTTCGATCACGTTCGTCGCATCGAGCCTGCCGCCGAGGCCGGTCTCGAGCAGCACGTAATCCGCGGGCGTCCGGGCGAAGGCCAGAAGGGCCGCGCAGGTCGTGATCTCGAAATAGGTGATCGGCGTGCCGTCATTGATCGCGTAGACCTCGTCGAGCAGCGCGGTCAGATCCGGCTCCGAGATGAGAGTGCCCGCAAGACGGATGCGTTCGTGAAACCGGGCAAGATGGGGTGATGTGTAGGCGTGGACGCGGTGCCCCTCGGCCTCCAGTCCTGCGCGGATCATGGCCTGCGTCGATCCCTTGCCGTTGGTGCCCGCAAGGTGGATCACGGGCGGCAGCGACCGCTCCGGATGGCCCAGTTTTTCAAGCAGGGCCCAGACCCGGTCCAGAACCAGATCCATGTACTTCGGATGCAGCGCCAGCATCCGCTCGAGGATGGCGTCGGAATGAACCTCGGTCATGTCTGTCTTGTCCGCGGGTCGTGACCCGTCCGACTGGCGATCATGCCTTGGTGTCGTCTTGCGCGGGCTCTGCCAAGTCGGGGGCGTCATCCGTCACCGGTTCGGCAGGTGGGGGCAATTCCCCCCAGATCGGCGGCGGTTGCTGCATCAGCATGCGCAGAATCGTCACTAGCTCTTCGCGGAGTTGCCGCCGGTCGGTCACCCGGTCGAGCATGCCATGCTCCAGCAGGTATTCCGCGCGCTGGAAACCTTCGGGCAGTTTCTCGCGGATGGTCTGCTCGATCACGCGGGGGCCCGCGAAGCAGATCAGCGCGTTGGGCTCCGCGATCTGGATATCGCCCAGCATCGCGTAGGAGGCCGTGACGCCGCCCGTGGTGGGATGGGTCAGCACGACGATGTAGGGCAGGCCCGCCTCGCGCAGCATCTGGATCGCGACGGTCGTGCGGGGCATCTGCATCAGCGACAGGATGCCTTCCTGCATGCGCGCGCCGCCAGCGGCCGAGAACAGCACCAATGGACGGTGGAGGCGCAGGGCCTCTTCGGCCGCGGCGATGATCGCGTTGCCGACATACATCCCCATGGAGCCGCCCATGAACGAAAAGTCCTGCGCGGCCGCGACGATGGGCGTGCGGCCCATCTCGCCCGAGGCGACCAGCATGGCCTCCTTCTCGCCCGTGCTTTTCTGGGCGGCGCGCATCCGGTCGGGATATTTCTTCTGATCGCGGAAATGCAGCGGATCGGCGACCGGCTCCGGCACCTTGACCTCGGAGAAGATGCCGTTGTCGAACAGCGCCCTGAACCGCGCGCGCGGCGTGATCTGCATGTGATGGCCGCAGGTGGCGCAGACATGCAGATTGTCCGTCAGTTCCCGGTGGAACAGCATGGTGCCGCATTCATCGCACTTGGTCCAAAGGTTCTCGGGCACTTCGCGGCGCGAGAAGATGGAGTTGATGCGCGGGCGGACGTAGTTGGTAATCCAGTTCATAAAACGGCTCTGACGCTGCGTCGGATGTGACCGACTTATGCCGCGTGCAGAGGAATTGCAATCGCGCGCGCCGGGGGGCGGTTACACCCTCAGGGCCACCCGCGCCGCAAGCCAGGCCACGATCAGGCCCGCGAAATCCACGGGCAGGGCCGCCGCGATGACATCCTCGTCGCTGGCCGAAAAGGGGAGGGTGAAGAGCGACAGCCCCGACAACACCCCATCGAGCGAAACCACCAGGATCGCCAGCACGTTATTGGTGAAATGCAGCGCAATGGCCGGACCGAGCGTGCCGGATCGTGCGGTCAGATCCCCGGCCAGAACGCCGAACAACCCCGCCCAGAGCGCGATCCCCAACGCATTCGAGCCGAACGTGCCTGCCGCGTAATGCCCCATGGCAAAGAGCACCGCCTGCGGGCCGATCCAGAACAAAGGCGAGCGGAAGCGTGCGGCAAGCTGGCTTTGCAGGTAACCGCGAAAGAGCACCTCCTCCGCGCCGGTCTGAACCAGCACCCCGGCCAGCCCGAGGGGCAATAGCGTGAGCCAAAGGCCCACGGGCACGTTGAGCGACATCTCCCCGGTCACGCCCCAGCTCAGCAGCACCAGCATCAGCGCCTGTACCGCACCCACCGCCACCAGCACGCGCAGGCCCTGCCGGATTGTCTGGTCCCAGGGACCAATGACGCTTTCGGGGCCGCGGTCATGCATCACCCGGGCCGCGATCAGCGCCCCGAGGGCCATGGTGCCCATGGCAAAAAGCAGAACCAGAAGGCCGCCCGGGGATGTGCCGCCAAGGATCGTCTGCGCGAAGTCGCCGCCCGCCATCGAGAGCGCGCTCATCAGCAGCATCTGCGAGGTCATCATGGTCACGATCGCCGCAAGGAAAACGCCCACGAGCAGCCGCCAGAGCTGCGGCTTGGCGCGGGCTTCCGCGATCCGCGGGGCATAGGCGTCGTAGCGCATCAATGCCTCGCGCCGACGCGCGCCGCCAGATTGGCGTGGCCCGTATGTGCGTTCTGCATTCCTGTCGCCGTGATCATGTGCGACCCTCGTTCCGTAAACATCTGTTTGGCTGCGCGTGTAGGCATAGCGGCCTGCGGTGCGGGAGTGTAGGGCGCCCACGAGGGCGCGACCAGTCAGCGCGTCGCGATGCCTCGATCGCGAAAATCGCAAGCGCCCTTGGGCTTCACCTTCGGTGAGCTATCTGCGACCCATGACACGTTACGACCTGCACCTCGTCGCCTGGGATTTCGATGGCGTCCTGAATGACGGCTTCCGCGACGGCCGCGCGATCTGGGCCGACAATTTCGAGCGCGATCTCGGGCATCCGATCTCATCCTTTCGCGACCACTTTTTCGGCGACCGGTTCGAAGCGGTCGTGACCGGACGCGAAGATCTGCGCGCGGCGGTCGCGGATTGGGCCGACAAGGTGGGCTACGCGCACGGGGCCGACACGGTGATCCGCTACTGGTTCGAACAGGATCGCCACCCGGTGCCCGCGATGTTGGAGCGGCTCGACCGCTTGGCGGATCGCGGCATGCGTCAGGTTATCGCCACCAACAATGAGGCCCATCGCGCGCGCTTCATCGAAGACGAGATGGGCTATGGCACGCGAGTCGAGACGGTCTTCGCCTCGGGGCGGATGGGGCTGCGCAAGCCCGATCCCCGGTTCTTTCACCACATCGCGGCGGAAACTGGCGTCACGCCGGGCAACATCCTCCTGGTCGACGATCTGGAAGAGAACATCGCGGCGGCGCGGGACGCGGGCTGGCAGGGCTATCACCTGACCGACATTCACGAGAACGATCTGGACGCGGTGCTCGGGCTACGGTGATCTTTCTGCGGTGGACCAGTGGCGGAGGCGCTACCAGAATGCCGCATGATCGAGGGCAGGCGCGGATCGCGACGGCCCTTGCAGGGGAAAGACCGCTTCACCCGTCAGCGACTGGCCGAGCCAGCCTTCGGGCATCGAGAGGCTCAGCGGCGGGGCGGCTTCCTGCGCGGTGATCGGTGCAAATCCCACACGCGCGTAATAGGCCGGATCGCCGTAGGTGAGCGCCGCGTCGATACCGTCCCGCGTCAGGGCCTCCAGCGCGCCGCGCAGAAGCGTCTGCCCGACGCCCTTGCCTTGCCGATCCGGCACGACCGCCATGGGCGACAACAGGAAGACCTGGCGCCTGTCCTCGGGATAGGCGAGCCGCGTGAAGATTGCAGCGGCGATCAGCGCGCCTGCCTCGATACCCAAGAAGACGCGGATATCCTGCGGCGGGGTCGTGGCCAGCAGGTCCTGCGCCAAATCGCCTATCAGGGCACCTTCCTCCGCGCCCTCGGATGCGGTGAAGGTGGTCCGGAAAAGCTGGGCGATCCTGTCTGCCCGCCCCGCAATGTCTGTCTCGATCTGAATGAGCGCAACGGGCCCTCCGGTCCCGCATGCGCACGGGACCGGAGGGCCTTCTGTCTTACATGTGGATCGGGCCGTCGCCGCAGGCGAGTGCCGCTTCGCGCACGGCTTCCGAATAGGTCGGATGCGCGTGGCAGGTCAGCGCCACGTCCTCGGCCGCCGCGCCGAATTCCATCGCGACGCAGATCTCGTGGATGAGATCGCCCGCCATCGGGCCGATGATATGCGCGCCCAGAATGCGGTCGGTCTCCTTGTCGGCGAGGATCTTCACGAAGCCGTCCGCGGCGAAATTGGCCTTGGCACGGCCATTGCCCATGAAGGAGAACTTGCCGACCTTGTAGGCGTGGCCGTCCTTCTTCAGCTCTTCCTCGGTCTTGCCCACGGCAGAGACCTCGGGATGGGTGTAGATCACGCTCGGGATGACGCCGTAATTGACGTGGCCCGCCTTGCCCGCGATGACCTCGGCGGCGGCCATGCCTTCGTCTTCGGCCTTGTGCGCCAGCATCGGACCCTCGGTCGCGTCACCGATGGCATAGATGCCGTCCACATTCGTCTTCCAGTGCCCGTCGGTCTTCACGAAGCCCCGGTCGGTGATCTCGACGCCGAGATCGGCGAGCCCCAGCCCTTCGGTCACGGGCTTGCGGCCCGTGGCCACCAGCACGACATCCGCATCGAGCGTCTCTTCGCTGTCATCCTTCTTGAGCTTGTAGGTGACCTTGGCCTTGGTCTTGGTGGTCTCGACCCCTTGCACGGCAGCGCCGAGGATGAACTTCAGCCCCTGCTTCTGCAGGATCTTCTGGAAGTTCTTCGACACCTCGGCATCCATCGTGGGCGTGATCCCGTCGAGATATTCCACGACTGTCACCTCTGCACCGAGACGGGCATAGACCGACCCCATCTCGAGCCCGATCACGCCCGCGCCGATCACCACCAACTTCTTGGGGATCTTGCCTAGCGACAGCGCGCCGGTGGAGGAGACGACGATCTTCTCGTCGATCTCGACGCCGGGCAGGGTCGACACGTCCGAGCCGGTGGCGACGATGATGTTCTTGGCCTCATGCGTCTCGTCGCCGACCTTCACGCGGCCCTTCTCGGGGATCGAGCCCCAGCCCTTCAGCCAGTCGACCTTGTTCTTCTTGAACAGGAACTCGATGCCCTTGGTATTGGCCTCGATGGTCTCGGCCTTGTAGGTCTGCATCTGGTCCCAATCGACCGAGGGGCTTTTGCCCTTGAGGCCCATCTTGGCGAAGTTGTGCTCCGCCTCGTGCAGCTGGTGCGTGGCGTGCAGCAGGGCCTTCGACGGGATGCAGCCCACGTTGAGGCAGGTGCCGCCCAGCGTCTCGCGGCCTTCGACGCAAGCGGTCTTGAGGCCGAGCTGCGCCGCGCGGATCGCGGCCACGTAGCCGCCGGGGCCGGAGCCGATGACGATGACGTCGTAGGATGCCATGAGGAATTCCTTTTCTGTGTCGTTGACGTGTCGCGCCTCAGAAGAGGGCGTAGATCAGCATGAAAACGGTGGCGAGCCAACCCACCGACCAGATGAGCGAGCGCCAGGGACGCAGGCCGAAGTAATAGGCGGGTACGTAGAGAATGCGCGCGAGGAGGTAGAGGGCGGAGGCCAGCGCCGTGAAGGCATCCGCCACATCCGCATAGGTCACCACCATGACGGCGATGCCGAAGAGGATCAGGCCCTCGAAGTGATTCGCGATGGCGCGTTGCAGGCGTGCGGTCTTGATTCCCATCTCGCGCGAGGGCTCGCGGTCGCGCGCGGACATCGTGTAGCCGGGGCCCAGTTCGAGATTGGCGCGGATCGCATAGACCACGAAGGTCAGGCATTGCAGCAATGCGGCGAGGGTGAGGGCTGTAAGTTCGGGGGTCATGCGGCCCTCTTGGTTTTTTCGTACAAAGCCTCTGCCAGCAGCCGCGCCTTCACCTCGATACTCATCCCGCGCGCGGAAAGATGCGGAACGCTGCGATGCGGCACGTCAAATGCCGCGCAGCATTCCGACGCCACCTGACCCAGCGCGATGACGGGGCGATCGTTGATCTCGTGCCGCGTGATCCGCTCGAAGCTTTCCATCACCGACGGCTTCGGGATCACACCCGACCGCGTCTCGGGCAGGGCATGAAAGGCATGGGTCAGGTAGAGATCGGCACGTTGCAGACCCGCCATCTCCAGCGCCCGGTCCAGCACCCGATTGAACAGCATCTCGGGCAGGTAGCCATCCTGCGCGATCCGGTCGCGATGTGCGCGGGCGGTGGGCGCGTCCATGTGGTTGTAGGAAATGAGCACCGGCCCCTCCGGATTGCCGCAGGACAGCTGGTAAGGAGAGACCAGCGGCAGATCGAGCCCAATATCGGTCAAGGTGGTGAAACCGGCAGGGCGAAACGCGCGGCGGGCGGTGAGGGCGGCGTATAATAAGTTGTCAATCATTTGCGTTGATCAGTCGACTAGCCAACTTCCTTAATTTCTTTGAGAAGATCAGACTTCATTTGATTGAGCGCAACATCATCGATTTCCCCGTCTGCACGCATTTCACTTAGCAATAAGAAGAGCAATCTCAGAATAGAGTGGCCTTCACGGTTTAGCTTTGACCGATAGAAATGATGCTGCCCGCTGGATAGTTCTTGGACACAAACTTCGGCAAGAATGCGCCTGATATAGGCCTCCGGCGAAACGCCATGGTCGCGAATTGCCGACGCAGCCAATCGCTTTTGAAAGGCAACTTTTCGCGTCTTGTTAATAAGTCGCCCAACGTTGTAATTTCCAATCATTTTTTCGGCGCGGAGTTCCAGTGCGCTCCGCGCCAACTTCACCTCTTTCGATTGAAAGATTCTCACAGATCCATCAACAACCGCCGCGGATCCTCGAGCGCCTCCTTCACGCGCACAAGGAACGTCACCGCCCCCTTGCCGTCCACGATCCGGTGATCGTAGCTCAGCGCCAGATACATCATCGGGCGGATCTTGATCTCGCCATCCACCACCATGGGCCGGTCCTGGATCTTGTGCATGCCGAGGATGCCCGATTGCGGCGGGTTCAGGATGGGCGAGGACATGAGCGAGCCATAGACGCCGCCGTTCGAGATGGTGAAGGTGCCCCCCTGCATCTCGGCCATCGACAGCTTGCCGTCCCGCGCGCGTTTGCCCTTGTCGGCGATGTCCGCCTCGATCTCGGCAAACGACTTCGAATCCGCGTCCCGGATCACCGGCACGACGAGGCCCTGCGGGGTTCCGGCGGCGATGCCCATATGCACGAAGTTCTTGTAGACGATATCGGTGCCGTCGATCTCCGCATTGACCTCGGGCACCTCTTTGAGCGCGTGGCAGCAGGCCTTGGTGAAGAAGGACATGAAGCCGAGGCGCACGCCGTGCTTTTTCTCGAAGAGATCCTTGTACTGGCTGCGCAGCGCCATCGTCTCGGTCATGTCCACCTCGTTATAGGTGGTGAGCATGGCCGCATTGTTCTGCGCATCCTTGAGCCGCCGCGCGATGGTTTGGCGCAGGCGCGTCATCTTCACCCGCTCTTCGCGGGCCTCGTCCTCGGCGGCGACGGGCGCGCGGGGGGGCTGCTTGGTCTCGGGGGCGGGCGCGGCGGCGCCGGACTTCGCGGCGACGATCGCGGCGTCCACGTCGGACTTCATCGCGCGACCGTCCCGGCCGGTGCCCTGGACCTGGTCGCGGCTCACGCCTTTTTCGGCCATCGCCTTCTTGGCGGACGGCGCATCTTCCACATCCGAGCGGCCCTTGCCGGCGGCAGGGGTCGAATATTGCGTGTCGCCCTTGGGCGCTGCGGCCTCGTCGCCGCCATCGGCCTTGCCTGCGGCGGGTTTCGATGCGCCCGATTGACCGGCGGCAGATTTAGCGATCACGGCGAGATGCCCGTTCGCCTCCACGGTGGTGCCTTCGTCGGCGATGATCTCCGCCAAGGTGCCGGCAGAGGGGGCGGGCACTTCGACCGACACCTTGTCCGTCTCGAGCTCGCAGAGGGTTTCGTCCGCCTCGACGCTGTCGCCCACCTTCTTGAACCAGGTGGAGACCGTGGCCTCCGAGACGGACTCGCCCAGGGTGGGGACCATCACGTCGACCTTGTCGCGCTGCGCATCGCCCTGATCGCCGCCGCTTTCCGCGACCTCTTTCGGGGCGGCCTTCTCGGTCTCTTTCGAGCCCTCGTCGGCCTTGCCGCTTTCGGCCCCTTCGGAGATGTTCGCGAGCAGCGCATCGACACCCACGGTCTCGCCTTCACCGGCAACGATATCCGCAAGCGTGCCTGCCGCGGGGGAGGGCACCTCGACGGTGACCTTGTCGGTCTCCAGCTCGCACAGCATCTCGTCCACCGCGACACTGTCGCCGGGCTTCTTGAACCATGTGGCGACCGTCGCCTCGGACACGGATTCGCCCAGCGTGGGCACTCGGACTTCGGTGGTCATGTCGCTTATTTCCCTTCAATCGTCAGCGCTTCGTCGACGAGCGCCTGTTGTTGCTGTTTGTGCGCGGAGGCAAGGCCGGTCGCGGGCGAGGCCGAGGTCGCCCGCCCGACATAGCGCGGACGCGGATGATCGGCGCCGATGCGGCCCAGGACCCATTCGATATTGGGCTCGATGAAGCTCCAGCCGCCCTGGTTCTTGGGCTCTTCCTGGCACCAGATGACTTCGGCCTGCTTGAAGCGTTCAAGCTCCTTGACCATCGAGTTGGCCGGGAACGGATAGAATTGCTCGACCCGCATCAGGTAGATGTCGTCGATGCCGCGGCTGTCGCGCTCCTCCAGCAGGTCGAAATAGACCTTGCCGGAGCAGATCACGACGCGCTTGATCTCGGCATCGGGCTTCAGCTCGGTGTCGGAATTGCCCTTTTCCGCATCGTCCCAGAGGACGCGGTGGAAGGACGACCCGGTGGTGAAATCCTCGGCCGTCGAAATGCACATCTTGTGGCGCAGCAGCGACTTCGGCGTCATCAGCATGAGCGGCTTGCGGAAGGACCGGTGCAGCTGACGGCGCAGGATGTGGAAGTAGTTCGCAGGCGTCGAGCAATTCGCAACGATCCAGTTGTCCTGACCGCAAAGCTGCAGCATCCGCTCCAGACGGGCCGAGGAGTGCTCCGGCCCCTGGCCCTCATAGCCATGCGGCAAGAGGCAGACGAGGCCCGACATCCGCAGCCACTTGCTTTCGCCCGACGAGATGAACTGGTCGAACATGATCTGCGCGCCGTTGGCGAAGTCGCCGAACTGCGCCTCCCAGAGGGTGAGGGCATTGGGCTCGGCCAGCGAATAGCCATACTCGAAGCCCAGCACCGCGTATTCCGACAGCGCCGAGTCGATCACCTCGTAGCGCGCCTGGCCTTCGCGGATATGGTTCAGCGGGTAGTATCGCTCCTCAGTCTCCTGGTCGATCAGGGCCGAATGGCGCTGCGAAAAGGTGCCGCGCGTCGAATCCTGGCCCGAGAGGCGCACCGGATAGCCTTCGGTCAGAAGCGAGCCGAACGCGGTTGCCTCGGCGGTGGCCCAGTCGAAGCCCTCGCCGGTCTCGAACATCTTCTTGCGGGTCTCCAGCAGGCGGCCCACGGTCTTGTGGACCGGGAAGCCGTCCGGCGCCGTCGTGATCGCGGACCCGATGGCCTGCAGCGTCTCGGGCGCGATGGAGGTCTTGCCGCGCTGATACTTGCCCTGCTTCTGCCGGTCGAGATGCGACCAGCGCCCATCGAGCCAGTCGGCCTTGTTGGGCTTGTAGTTCTTGCCCGCCTCGAATTCCTCGTTGAGGAAGCTCTGGAAGGCGGCCTTCATGTCCTCGATCTCGCCCTCGGGGATCAGACCGTCCTTCACCAGACGCTCGGTATACAGCGACAGGGTCGTCTTGTGACCCTTGATCTGCTTGTACATGAGCGGGTTGGTGAACATGGGCTCGTCGCCCTCGTTATGGCCGAACCGGCGGTAGCAGAAGATGTCGATCACGACATCCTTGCCGAACTTCTGGCGGAACTCAGTCGCGACCTTGGCGGCATGCACCACGGCCTCCGGATCGTCGCCGTTGACGTGGAAGATCGGGGCCTCCACGACCAGCGCGTTGTCCGTCGGATAGGGCGAGGAGCGCGAGAAGTGCGGCGCGGTGGTGAAGCCGATCTGGTTGTTCACCACGATATGGATCGTGCCACCGGTGCGGTGCCCGCGCAGACCCGACAGCGCGAAACATTCCGCAACGACGCCCTGACCCGCGAAGGCCGCGTCGCCGTGCAGCAGGATCGGCAGGACCTGCGTGCGGGCGCTGTCCTTGAACTGGTCCTGCTTGGCACGGACCTTGCCCAGAACGACGGGGTTCACCGCCTCGAGGTGGCTGGGGTTCGCGGTCAGCGACAGGTGTACTTCGTTGCCGTCGAATTCGCGGTCGGACGAGGCGCCGAGATGGTATTTCACATCGCCCGAGCCATCCACGTCCTCGGGCTTGAAGCTGCCGCCCTGGAATTCGTTGAAGATCGCGCGATAAGGCTTTCCCATCACGTTGGCGAGCACCGACAAACGGCCGCGGTGGGGCATCCCGATGACGATCTCCTTCAGGCCGAGCGCGCCGCCGCGCTTGATGATCTGCTCCATTGCGGGGATCGTGCTTTCGCCGCCATCGAGACCGAAGCGCTTGGTGCCCATGTACTTGACGTGCAGGAACTTCTCGAAGCCCTCGGCCTCGACCATCTTGTTCAGGATCGCCTTCCGGCCCTCGCGGGTGAAGCGCACTTCCTTGCCGTAGCCCTCGATCCGCTCCTTCAGCCAGGCGGATTGCTCGGGATCGGAGATGTGCATGTATTGCAGCGCGAAGGTGCCGCAATAGGTCCGCTTCAGCACCGAGATGATCTCGCGCAGCGAGGCGATCTCGAGCCCCAGCACGTTGTCGATGAAGATCGGCCTGTCGAGGTCGCGTTCGGTGAAGCCGTAGGACTTGTAGTCGAGCTCGGGATGCTCGGACGTGTCGCGCATGCCGAGGGGGTCAAGGTTGGCCGCGAGGTGGCCGCGGATCCGGTAGGCCCGGATGATCATCAGCGCGCGGATCGAGTCGAGCACGGCGCGCTGGACCTGATCGTCGGTGAGCTTCACACCCTCGGCTTCGGCCTTGGCCTGAACCTTCTGCGCGGCGCCTTTCGCCTCGGCAGGCACCATGGGCATGGGCCATTCGCCGGTCAGCGCGGCGGTCAGGTCATCCTGCGGTTGGGGCGGCCAGTTCTTGCGTGCCCAGGACGGGCCCTCCGCCTCTTTCTTCACCGCGACCTCTTCGTCGCCGAGGCTCAGGAAGAAGGCCTGCCATGCCTCGTCCACCGCATCAGGATCGGCGGCGTAGCGGGCATACATCTGTTCGAGGTATTCCGCGTTGTGCCCCTGCATGAAGCTGGAGGCGCGGAAGGTATCGTTCGGGCTCTGATCCGTCATGTTCGTATCCTTTCGACCGATCGCTAAGCATCGGGAAGAAGGTCCGTGTGGGCCCTCGTCGCGAGGCTTGTCCTGGATGTGCAGGTGCCCCGGGCAGAACCCGGGGCCGCATGCGTTTTCACTGGCGGCCCGTGGCCGCGTGCCCCGAAGGGCCGGGGGCTCAGCCCCTATTTCAGCCCTTGTCGATGGCCGACAGGACCGCTTCGCCCAGTGTGGCCGGGCTGTCCGCGACCACGATGCCCGCCTTGTTCATGGCTTCGATCTTGTCTTCGGCACCGCCCTTGCCACCGGCCACGATCGCACCGGCATGGCCCATGCGGCGGCCCGGAGGTGCGGTGCGGCCCGCGATGAAGCCCGCGGTGGGCTTCCAGCGGCCCTTCTTCTTCTCGTCGGCCAGGAACTGCGCTGCGTCCTCTTCCGCGGAGCCGCCGATCTCGCCGATCATGATGATGGCCTCGGTCTCGTCATCGGCAAGGAACCATTCCAGAACGTCGATATGCTCCGTGCCCTTGATCGGGTCGCCGCCGATGCCGACGCAGGTCGACTGGCCGAGGCCCACATCGGTGGTCTGCTTCACGGCTTCATAAGTAAGGGTGCCGGAGCGGGACACGACGCCCACCTTGCCACGCTTGTGGATGTGGCCCGGCATGATGCCGATCTTGCAGGCATCGGGCGTGATGACACCGGGACAGTTCGGCCCGATAAGCTTCGAGGACGAGCCTTCGAGCGCGCGCTTGACCTTCATCATGTCGAGGACCGGGATGCCCTCGGTGATGCAGACAATGAGCTCCATCTCGGCGTCGATCGCCTCGAGGATCGAGTCGGCGGCGAAGGGCGGCGGCACGTAGATCACGGACGCATTCGCTTCGGTTGCGTGCTTGGCTTCGTGCACCGAGTTGAAGACCGGCAGGTCGAGATGCGTCTGCCCGCCTTTGCCGGGGGTCACGCCGCCGACCATCTTGGTGCCGTAGGCAATCGCCTGTTCGGAATGGAAGGTGCCCTGGGAGCCTGTGAAGCCCTGGCAAATCACCTTGGTGTTTTCATCGATAAGAACGGCCATCGTTCAATCTTCCTTCATTGTCGCCGGTGTCCCGAAGGCCCGGCATGCCGATCAGTATTCGGCTGTGTCATCATCCACGAGTTCGTCGAGCGCCCGGACGGCCACGAGGGCCGCGCCCATCAGGATCATCGTCCGGCCAAGCGATTTCGTGAGGTTGCGGGGCATGAAGCCTGCGATCCCGTCCCGCGCCGCCCGAGCGGCATCGCTGCCGCTGCGGATATTGCGCAGATCGACCCGCTCGGCCGGTTCCGGCAGGCGCAGTGTCTCAGGCTCGACACGGCGCGCGGCCAGCCCCAGACCGATCAGACCCAGCCCGATCAGGAAGGGCGTGTATTCCGCCCCTCGGCTCACCCTTTCACCGCCTTCACGATCTTCTCGGCGCCGTCCTTGAGGTCATCCGCGGCGATCACGTCGAGGCCGGAGGTGTTGATGATCTCCTTGCCCTTCTCGACATTCGTGCCTTCGAGGCGGACGACGAGCGGCACTTTGAGGCCCACTTCCTTGACCGCGGCGACCACGCCTTCCGCGATCACGTCGCAGCGCATGATGCCGCCGAAGATGTTCACCAGGATGCCTTTGACGTTCGCGTCCGAGGTGATGATCTTGAACGCCTCGGTCACCTTCTCCTTGGTGGCACCGCCGCCCACGTCCAGGAAGTTCGCAGGCTCCGCACCGTAAAGCTTGATGATGTCCATCGTCGCCATGGCGAGGCCCGCGCCGTTGACCATGCAGCCGATCTCGCCGTCGAGGGCGATGTAGTTCAGGTCGTACTTGGAGGCTTCGAGTTCCTTCGAGTCCTCTTCGGTCTCGTCGCGCAGCTCGGCCACGTCGGGCTGGCGGTAAAGCGCGTTGCTGTCGAAGCTGAGCTTGGCATCGAGCACCTTCAGCTCGCCATTGGTCATGACGATCAGCGGGTTGATCTCCAGCATCTCCATGTCGCGCTCGATGAACGCGGTGTAGAGGATGCCCATCAGCTTCACGCATTGCTTGACCTGCGCGCCGGAGAGACCGAGGGCGAAGGCGATACGACGGCCGTGGAAGGGCTGGTAGCCCGTCGCCGGATCGACGCTGAAGGAGAGGATCTTTTCGGGCGTGGAGGCCGCGACTTCCTCGATATCCATGCCGCCCTCGGTGGAGCAGACGAAGGAGACGCGGCTGGAGACGCGGTCGACCAGCAGGGCGAGGTAAAGCTCGCGCTCGATATCCGAGCCGTCTTCGATATAGATGCGGTTGACCTGCTTGCCCGCGGGGCCGGTCTGGTGCGTGACCAGCGTCTTGCCCAGCATCTTCTTGGCTTCCTCGGCGGCCTCTTCGACCGACTTGGCGAGCCGCACGCCGCCCTTTTCGCCGGCATCGGCTTCCTTGAAGCTGCCCTTGCCGCGTCCGCCTGCGTGGATTTGCGCCTTCACCACCCAGAGCGGGCCGTCGAGGTTCGCGGCTTCGGTCTTGGCATCGGCCGCGCGCAGCACCACCCGGCCATCCGAGACCGGTGCGCCGTAGCTGCGCAGCAGCGCTTTGGCCTGATACTCGTGGATATTCATGTCATCCGTCCCGTTCTGCTTTGTTTGATCCTGCTATACCTGAGGTCGCGGGCAGGATTGCAGCGAAAATGCCGCAGGTCAGGGCTTCAGGGGCGAAAAAGCGACATTTGTGATCACGCAATATTTTGGTGTGATCACAAGTCGACGGCGAGAGTCTCGAATCCGATGGGATGTCTTGCCGGTGCGGGGCTGCATCACACGGCCTGCAAAGTGCGGACACGGTTTTGACAGCAGAAGAGGCCACGGCCTACCGTCTGACAAACAAAAAAGCAGTGACAGGTTTCCGGCAATGTCTTCATCCCAACCGCAGGGCGCGGTGCAGCCACCTGCGTCCGCGCCGCGCTGGAGCGTGGTCGCCACGGTCCGGGAACCGGCGCAGTTGCTGCAGGCCTTTGCCGCGCATCACCTCGCGCTGGGGGCCTTGCAGGTTCATCTCTATCTCGATGCGCCCAACCCCGAGCTTCGCGCGATGATCGGAACCGACCCGCGCGTGACCCTGATCGATTGTGACGCCGATTTCTACGATGCGCTGGGCCGCCGGTTTCCGAAATGGATCAATCGCCGTCAGATCATCAACGCCAATCACGCCGAGACGCAAAGCTCTGCGGACTGGCTCTTTCATCTCGACGCGGACGAGTTCCTGAACGCCGATCCCGGTCCCGAACTGGCCACGATCGCCCCGGAGATCAGGGGCGTCTGGGTGCCCAACGGAGAGCGCGTCTTCCTGCATGATACGCCGCCGGAAAGCATTTTCGACGGGGCCCTCGTGCTTCCCATGACCAATGAACACCGCCTTGATCGGGTGCGCGGGCCGGATATGTCGGCGCTGACCCGGTTCGGCCTTCTTGCGCATGATATGGGCAAGGGCGCGTTGCGGGTGGGGCAGAAGGTCGGTGCGGGCATTCACCGGCCCCGCGTCGGGCCCGCGGAAACTCACGTCGCGCAAACCCTGCGCGTCAGTCACTTCGATGGGCTGACGCGACTGCATTGGGCACTCAAGCTGCAACGCCACGCGCTGAACGGCATTGCGTCCAAGCCGGGTCGGACGCTCTATGGCTATCGCGACCGTCAGATCGCGCTTGCCGCCGAAAGCGGCGGCGATCTGGCCCCGATCTTCGCGCTGCACGACCGGCTGCGCGTTCTGCCGCCCCGGATCGCGCGGCAGCTGACCCGGATCGGTAAGTTGGTACCGACAGGGGTAGACGCTGCCGCATCCATCGCTCGGATCTTTCCCGGGCGCATGACGGACCTGTCGATCAGCGCCTTCGATGCGGCACTCATGCCCGAAGCCGCGGCGCCTGTCGCGCGGCAGGCCTGAGGTCATGCGCTGGGGCGTCGTCACAACCGTCGCGGAACCGCCTGCCCTGCTGGCGGCTTTCGTGGCGCATTATGCCCGGATGGGGGCGGGATCGATCCGGCTTTATTTCGATCGTCCGGACCCCGAGGCGGCAGCACTCATCAGTCGTGTGCCGGGGGTCGAAGCGATCGACGCGGATGCCGCTTTCTACAGGGATGAACTCGGTGCGCGCGTCAAGCCTGCGCAGCTCAATCGCAAGCAGCGGTTCAACGCGGATCATGCGATGCGCACGATGGAGGTCGACTGGCTGTTGCATGTCGATGCCGACGAATTCCTCGCGGCGGAGGATTTCGCGGGGCAACTCGCGGCGCAGCCCGCTGACATCGACAGCCTGCATATCGCCAATGGCGAACGCGCCTGGATTGCCGGGGCGTCCCCCCGCACGATTTTCGATGGCGTGCTGCGCTGGCCGGTCGATGGACCGCGACGCCGCATCCGGCGCATTCTTGGCCCGGAGGTTGCGGAGTTCACCGACAGAGGGTTCTGCGGGCACCTATGGGGCAAGAGCGTCACGCGCACGGGACGTGGTCTGAAGCTCGGCCTGCACAAGCCGCGCCGCGAGCCGCCAGCGCACCAGGTCGCGGCCCCATCTGCCAAATTGTGCCATTTCGACGGGCTCACGCGTCGGCATTGGGTCGCGAAGCTCATGCGCTATGCGGAGCTTGGCATGTATGCCGAGCCAAAGGGACCGCATCGCTGCCGCCATGCCCAGGTGACGCATGTGAAGAATGCGGGATCCGATCCCGCGGCGGCTTTCGCATTGCACGACATGATCCGGGTGATCCCGGCTGACACGGCGCAGGCCTGGCAGGAGGCGGGGCTGATCGAAGCGATGCCATGTGATCCCGCAGCGGCGACCCGGGCCCTGTTCGGGGATGCGGTGGACCTCTCGCCCGCGGCTTTCGACGCCGCTCTTGCGCAATAAAAAAACGCGCGCCCCCTGGGGACGCGCGCTGTGTTTCGGTCGGTCGCCTGGACTTTTGCGAGGCTTATGCGAGGCTCTCGTCGATGCCCTTGCAGGCGTCCACGAGGCCCTTCACCGCGTTGACCGAGTTCTCGAACATGGCCTTTTCGTCCTTGTTCATCTCGATCTCGACGATGCGCTCGACGCCGCCGGCACCGATCACCGTGGGCACGCCGACATACATGTTCTTCAGGCCGAAGACGCCGTCACAATAGGCCGCGCAGGGCAGGACGCGCTTCTGGTCCTTGAGGTAGGCCTCGGCCATCTCAATCGCGGAGGTGGCGGGGGCATAGAACGCCGAGCCGGTCTTCAGAAGGCCTACGATCTCGGCGCCGCCGTCGCGGGTGCGCTGGATGATCGCGTCGAGCTTTTCCTGCGTGGTCCAGCCCATCTTCACCAGATCGGGCAGCGGGATGCCCGCAACGGTGGAATAGCGCGACAGCGGCACCATCGTGTCGCCATGGCCGCCCAGCACGAACGCGGTCACGTCCTTCATCGAGACGCCGAATTCGAGCGACAGGAAATGACGGAAGCGCGCCGAATCGAGCACACCTGCCATGCCACAGACCTTTTCATGCGGCAGGCCGGAGAATTCGCGCAGGGCCCAGACCATCGCGTCGAGCGGGTTGGTGATGCAGATCACGAAGGCGTCGGGGGCGTTGGCGGCGATGCCTTCGCCCACGGATTTCATGACCTTGAGGTTGATGCCCAGGAGGTCGTCGCGGCTCATGCCGGGCTTGCGCGGCACGCCGGCGGTGACGATGCAGACATCGGCGCCCGCGATATCGGCGTAATCCTGCGTGCCCTTCAGCGTGGCGTCGAAGCCTTCGGAGGGACCCGACTCGGCAATGTCGAGCGCCTTGCCCTCGGGCGTGCCCTCGGAAATATCGAAAAGAACGACATCGCCCAGTTCCTTCAGCGCGGCGAGGTGGGCAAGCGTGCCACCGATCTGCCCTGCGCCGATAAGCGCGATCTTGGGTCTGGCCATGGATTTCTACTCCGGTTCGGTCAAAATTCGTCTGATGGCCTAAGCAATCGCGCCGCCTCGCGCAAGCCCGCCGCGTTGCAGCGCGAGAAATGCCGTGGGTGAAACGGCCCTGTTGTCGCCGGGCGCAACCGGCTAAGCCTGCGGGGCACGCGACAATTCCGGGATTCCCATGGAGCTTCTGAGCTGGCCGATCTTCGCCATCTGCGTGCCCGCGGTGATCTTCGCGGGCGTCTCGAAGGGCGGGTTCGGCTCCGGCGCGGCCTTTGCGGCGTCGTCGATTCTGGCGGTGGCCCTCGATCCGGGCTCCGCGCTCGGGATCATGCTGCCGCTCCTTATGCTGATCGACGTGGCCTCCCTGCCGCCCTATTGGCGCAAATGGTCCTGGCCCGAGGCGCGACTGCTGATCTATGCCGGATTGCCGGGGGGCGTGCTGGGCGCACTGTTCTACGGTTTCACCTCGCCCGATGCGATCCGGCTGGTGATCGGCTTTGTCTGCCTGTCCTTCATCGCATGGCAATGGTCGCAGAAGGCGGGTCTCATCCGGATCGAGCGTGAAATGGGCACAAAAACAGGGATTGCCGCAGGCCTCGGTGCGGGATTTACCAGCTTTGTCAGCCATGCGGGCGGCCCTGTCGCGGCGGTGTATCTGCTGGGACGGGGGCTGTCGAAGACCGCATTCCAGGCCACGACGGTGCTCGTCTTCTGGGCGCTGAACCTGTCGAAGGTCGGGATTTACGGGGCGATGGGCATCTTCTCCCGTGATGGGCTGATCCTTGCGGGCCTTCTGATCCCCTTCGCGCTTTTGGGCACCTGGCTTGGCGTCAAGGCGCATCGGCTGGTGCCGGAGCGGATCTTCTTCGGGATCACCTACGTGCTTCTGGCGATCACAGGCAGCAAGCTGATCTGGGATGCGCTGACCTGATCGGCGCGGATCGCAAGCAGCGACCGGGCGCGCAGATCAGGCCGGGCGTCCGGGCGGCAGCCGCATCAACGTCTCGAAATGGGTGCCGCTGGCCATGAGGCAGGTCACGCCGTCGGCCCGTGTCAGCAGGACCGACCACGTGCCGTCGTCCGACGCGAACACCTCGATGATCTGGTTATTGGCGGCCAGCCCCACCGATTGCGGCGACTCGCCGTAGCGATCGGCCAGACGCTGCACAACGGTCTCTCGCGGACCGCAGCGCGGCGTCGCTGCCGCGGCGGCGGAGGCGGCGGCAAGGACTAGAGCAGGGCCAAGACAGGCAAGAATGAGTCGGCGCATGAAAACCCCCGGAATATCTGGAGCAGCCCGAACGCGGGCGGTCCGGTGACACTGCCGCAACAGCCCTCAAGACCGGGTTAATGCGGCGGTCGACATGCCCGTTGCGCCGGTTTCTCTGCGCTGCGGAAACTTTTCCTTGAATGTTTCGTCCAAAACTGGTGGGTCTGAGCGCAATTATATTTCGCAACAGGATCTCCGCCATGATCAGCCGTCCCTACCGTTCCGTGCTCTATATTCCGGGCTCGAAGCCGCGGGCGATCGACAAGGCGCGGGGGCTGCCCGTCGATGCGATCATCTTCGACCTCGAAGACGCGGTCTCACCCGAGGAGAAGGCCTCGGCGCGCGACACGCTCGCCGAAGAGCTTGCCAAGGGCGGCTTCGGGGCGCGCTTCAAGATGGTGCGGATCAACGGGCTCGATACCGAATGGGGCGAGGCGGATGCACGCGCCGCCGCGACCATGCAGGCCGATGCCGTGCTCGTGCCCAAGGTCGGCAGCGCCACCCGGCTCAACGAGGTCTCGACGCTGACCGGCAATGCCCGCCTCTGGGCGATGATGGAAACGCCGACCGGCATCCTGCACGCGTCCAGCATCGCGGCGCATCCGCTGCTGGACGGCTTCGTCATGGGCACGAACGATCTGGCCAAGGAATTGCGCTCGCGCTCGACACCGGACCGTCTGGCGATGCTGCCCGCGCTCGGTCACTGCCTGCTGGCCGCACGGGCGCATGGCATCGCCATCGTCGACGGGGTCTATAACGCCTTCAAGGACAATGAAGGATTGGCCGCGGAATGCAGACAGGGCCGCGACATGGGCTTTGACGGAAAGACGCTGATTCATCCCGCGCAGGTGGAGATTGCCAATGCCGAGTTCGGCCCCTCGGAGGCGGAACTGGACCTCGCGCGCCGCCAGATCGAAGCCTACGAGGCCGCGAAGGCAAGCGGGCAGGGCGTCGCCGTGGTCGATGGCAAGATCGTGGAGAACCTGCACGTAGACACGGCGCAGAGCTTGCTGGCACAAGCAGAGGCGATCGCAGCGATCGCGAAAGGATGAACCAATGCTTCTGATGATCTTCGGGATCGCGCTTTGGGTGGGCGCGCATCTCTTCAAGCGCCTCGCCCCCGACATGCGCGAAAACATGGGCAATGCAGGCAAGGGCATCGTGGCGGTGGTCATCCTCGCAGGGTTGGCCGCGATGATCTTCGGCTACCGCTCCGCCCCCTATATCGGCGTCTGGACGCCGCCCGGCTTCCTTGTCCACGTGAACAACCTGCTGATGCTGGGCGCGGTCTTTCTTTACGGGATGAGCGCCACGACCGGGAGACTGCGCGGCGCCATGCGCCACCCGCAGCTGACCGCCGTGAAGGTCTGGGCCGTGGCGCATCTGCTGGTCAACGGCGATCTCGCGGCGATCATCCTCTTCGGCAGCCTTCTGGCCTGGGCCGTGGTGGAAGTCATCGTCATCAACCGCACGACCGATTGGGAGCGCCCGGCGCCCGGGCCCGCCAAGAAGGACATCGTGCTCGTTGTCATCACCATCGTGATGTACGTCATCATCACCGGCATTCACGCCTGGCTGGGCGTCTGGCCCTTCGGGTCCTGATCCAACGCAAGGGATAGCTATGAAACTCTACCGCATGCTGACCGAGGACGACACCTCGGCCTTCTGCCACAAGGTCACCGAGGCCCTGTCCAAGGGATGGGAACTGCATGGCGACCCGGTCTACGCCTTCGATTCCGCCAATGGCGTGATGCGCTGCGGGCAGGCCGTGGTGAAAGAGGTCGAGGGCACCTATTCGCCCGACATGAAGCTTGGCGCACAGTGACGGGAACGCAGGCATGAAAGACGACGCAAACCGCCCGCCCAAGACCAATGCAGGCTTCTTCTTCGAGGATTACCGCATCGGGCAGGTCATCGACCATGCCGTGCCGCGGACCGTGGGGGGCGGGGAGCGGGCGCTTTACCACGCGCTCTATCCCGCGCGGCATGCGCTCTATTCCTCGGACGCCTTCGCGCAGGCCTGCGGGCTGGCGCAAAGCCCGCTCGACGATCTGGCGGCCTTTCACGTGGTCTTCGGCAAGTCGGTGCCCGATGTCTCGCTCAATGCGCGGGCCAATCTGGGCTATGCCGAGGGCCGCTGGCTGAAACCGGTTCATGAGGGCGACACGCTGCGGTCACGCTCCGAAGTGATCGGCCTCAAGCAGAATTCGAACGGCAAGACCGGCGTTGTCTGGGTCCGCACCGAGGGGTTGAACCAGGCGGACGAGGTCGTGATGCAGTTCGTGCGTTGGGTCATGGTCAAGAAGCGCGACGTCGATGCGCCCGCACCCGAGACGACCGTTCCCGACCTGAAGCCCGCCCTTGCGCCCGCCGATTTGACCATTCCCGACGGGCTCGATTTCACGGGCTATGACTTCACGCTGGCCGGGGAGCCCTATCGTCTTGGGGATTACGCGGTCGGTGAGGTGATCGACCATGTCGACGGCGTCACCATCGAAGAGGCGGAGCACATGATGGCCACGCGCCTCTGGCAGAACACCGCCAAGGTGCATTTCGACGCCACGCAGCGCGAAGACGGCAAGCGGCTGATCTATGGCGGGCACGTGATCTCCATGGCGCGGACGCTGTCCTTCAACGGGCTCGCCAATGCGCAGATGATCGTGGGGTTGAACGCGGGTGCCCATGCCAACCCGTGTTTCGCGGGCGACACGATCCGCGCCTGGTCCGAGGTTCTGGATGTGGCCGAAACGGACCGGCCCGGCATCGGCGCGATCCGTCTGCGGCTGGTGGCGACCAAGGACGGTGCTGCCGGTGAGCTGCGCGGGCCGGACGGGAAGTACCTGCCGGGCGTGCTGCTCGATCTCGACTATTGGGCCCTGATGCCCGTCTGACGTTCCCAAATCGGGGCGGTTCGTGGCAAGCTTCGCGGACCTGCCCCGAGGGAGCCCGCCATGACCCGCCACTTGCCGATCGTGCCACTTCTCTGCGCGGGCCTCGCCGCACCCTGTGCCGCGCAGGACATCACCGACGAAGACATCTTCGTCGAGGCGAACCTCCTGTCGGTTTTCTATCACGAGATGGGACATGCCCTCATCGACGTGATGCGTCTGCCGGTCTTCGGGCAGGAGGAGGATGCGGCCGACGTGGCCTCGATCCTGCTGATCGATTCGATCTTCGACGCCGAAAGCGCGCTCGACCTCGCCTACGATTCCGCGCTGGGCTTCGCCGCGGAGGCAATGTGGGAAGAGGAAATGGCGCTCGAGCCTGCCTTCTGGGATGTCCACGGGTCAAGCGAGCAGCGCTTCTACAACACGGTCTGCCTGTTCTATGGCGCCGATCCCGATGGGCGCGACGACTTCGCCGCCGATATGGACCTGCCCGAGGAACGCGCCCTGACCTGCGAGGAGGAATTCATCCTCGCAGAGGAAAGCTGGGGCCCGGTTCTCGACGAGGTGTTCGGCGCGGACGGGCCTGAAATGACGCTGCAAATCCTGTCAGGCACCGGTTTGACCGCCGATCTGATCGCGGAAGAAGTGGCCTATCTGAACGAGAACCTGCGCCTTCCGGAAGCGCTGACCGTGTCGGTCGAGGCATGTGGCGAAATCAATGCCTTCTACATCCCGGACGCGCGTGCAATCGTGATGTGTACCGAGTTCGAAGGCTATCTGCGGGAATTATACCAGCTGAGCAGCGGTTGAGCGGTCGCATGCACGGGAATGGTCCGGGCGCTACAGCGCGGTCGATCCTGCGCCTGCGATCCTGTTAGCGCCGAAGCTGTGATCACAACGCGCGGGCGCGTGATCACATAGGTGCGGCAAGGCAGAAATTCCGCGGCAAACCAGCCCATTTTCAGGCGTCGCCCCGTGACAGCGGCGTGAATTCCATTAAAACGGCACGCAAGGAACCCGAAAGGACTTTTCCATGGCAGACGTCAACCGGGGCAATCGGCCCCTTTCGCCGCATCTGCAGGTTTACCGCCCGCAGCTGACCTCGATGACTTCGATCCTGACCCGGATCACCGGCAATGCGCTGATCGTGGCGATCTTCATGATCGTCTGGTGGTTCATCGCCGCGGCCTCCGGCCCGGAATATTTCGCCGTGGCCGACGGTTTCGTGACCAGCTGGTTCGGTGATCTGGTGCTGTTCCTGTCGCTCTGGGCGCTGTGGTATCATACGCTCGCGGGCATCCGGCACCTGATCTGGGACTACGCCATCGGGCTCGAGATCGACATTGCCGAAAAGCTCGGCTGGGGCGTGATCGGTGGCTCGGTCGTCCTGACCATCCTGACCGTCATCATCATCTGAGGGGCACGCGACAATGGCTTTTCTGACCGACCGCAAGCGCGCCGACCGCTGGGGCAGCGCGAAATCCGGGACCGAGCACTTCTGGCGCATGAAGGTGCAATCCGTCGGGCTGATGTTCCTCATCCCGCTCTTCGTCTTCACCTTCGGCCCGATCCTGGGGTCTAGCTACGAAGAGGTGATCGCCTATTTCGCCCGGCCCTTCCCGGCCATCGTGGCGGGGCTGACGATCCTCGTGACCTGCATCCATTTCAAGGACGGCTTCACCACCCTCATTGAGGATTACGTTCACGGCGTTTGGGAAAAGATCCTGATCCTCGGCATGACGTGCCTGATGTACGCGCTCGCCGCGACCGGCCTTTTCGCCGTCGCGCGCCTGGCGCTGTAAGCAAATTCGGAGCGATACGCGATATGGCTGAATACGAATACGAAACGCATGACTACGACGTGGTCGTGGTGGGCGCGGGCGGCTCCGGTCTCCGTGCAACCCTCGGCATGGCCGAGCAGGGTCTGCGCACCGCCTGCGTGACCAAGGTTTTCCCGACCCGCTCGCATACCGTGGCCGCACAGGGCGGCATCGCCGCCTCGCTGTCCAACATGGGCCCCGACCACTGGCAGTGGCACATGTACGACACCGTGAAGGGCTCGGACTGGCTGGGCGATACCGACGCGATGGAATACCTCGCGCGGCACGCGCCCGAGGCGGTCTACGAGCTTGAGCATTACGGCGTGCCGTTCTCGCGCACCGAAGAGGGCAAGATCTACCAGCGTCCCTTCGGCGGCCACACCACCGAGTTCGGCGAAGGCCCCCCGGTGCAGCGCACCTGTGCTGCTGCCGACCGTACGGGCCACGCCATCCTGCACACGCTCTACGGCCAGTCGCTGAAGAACAACGCCGAGTTCTACATCGAATATTTCGCCATCGATCTGATGATGGACGATGACGGCACCTGCACGGGCGTTGTCTGTTGGAAGCTGGATGACGGCACGATCCATGTCTTCAACGCGAAGACCGTGGTTCTGGCGACCGGCGGCTATGGCCGGGCGTATTTCTCGGCCACATCCGCGCATACCTGCACCGGTGACGGAGGCGGCATGGTGGCGCGTGCGGGCCTGCCGCTTCAGGACATGGAATTCGTGCAGTTCCACCCGACCGGCATCTACGGCGCAGGCTGCCTCATTACCGAGGGCGCGCGCGGCGAGGGCGGCTACCTCACCAATTCCGAGGGCGAGCGGTTCATGGAGCGCTATGCGCCCAACTACAAGGACCTCGCACCCCGCGACTACGTCTCGCGCTGCATGACCATGGAGATCCGCGAAGGCCGCGGCGTCGGCAAGGACGGGGATCACATCCACCTGAACCTGTCGCACCTGCCGAAAGAGGCGCTGAACCTGCGTCTGCCGGGCATCTCGGAGAGCGCGCGCATCTTCGCCGGTGTGGACGTCACCAAGGAGCCGATCCCGGTCATCCCGACCGTGCATTACAACATGGGCGGCATCCCCACGAATTACTGGGGCGAGGTGCTGAACCCGACGAAGGACGATCCGAACCGCATCGTGCCGGGCCTGATGGCCGTAGGCGAGGCGGGCTGCGCGTCGGTCCATGGGGCGAACCGCCTCGGCTCGAACTCGCTGATCGACCTCGTCGTCTTCGGACGCGCCGCCGCGATCCGCGCGGGCAAGGTCGTCGATCGCGACGCGGCCACCCGGTCGGTCAACAAGGGCCAGGTGGACAAGGCGCTCGACCGCTTCGACAGCTTGCGTCATGCGGATGGCAATACCACGACGGCAGAGCTGCGCCTCGAGATGCAGAAGACCATGCAGGAGGACGCCGCCGTCTTCCGCACCGCAGAGACCATGAAGAAGGGTCTGGACAAGATGGTGGGCATCGCGGGCAAGGTCGATGATCTGAAGGTCACCGATCGCAGCCTCGTCTGGAACTCCGACCTGATGGAGACGCTGGAGCTCACGAACCTCATGCCCAACGCGCTTGCGACCATCGCAGGGGCCGAGGCGCGCAAGGAAAGCCGAGGCGCGCATGCGCATGAGGACCATTCCGAGCGGGATGACGAGAATTGGCGCGTGCACACGATCAGCCATGTAGACGGCGCGAAGGTGGATCTGACCTATCGTCCCATCGTGACCGATCCCCTGACCAATGAGGATCAGGGCGGTATCGCGCTGAAGAAGATCGCGCCGAAAGAACGCACGTTCTGATGCGGCGACTGGCGGCCATGATCTGCGCGCCCCTCCTGCTTGCGGCCTGCGGCAGCGGCGGGAGCGGCGGATCGTCCGACCCGATGGTCGGGTGCATCATGCAGATCCAGCCGCCGGGCACCTACGACTACGCTGCGGGCACAAAGCTGCCCGTGGCCACGCCCGGCCCGGGCGGTACGCAGGCCGGGGCGGATGCGCTCAATGCCTGCGCGCGGGAGCGTGTTTTCGGCAATACGGCCGTTGCTGCGTCTGTGGCCGCCGAGATGCAGTCGCCCACGTCGGTTGCGATCCGAGATGGCGGTCTGCCGCACAACTACGCGCAAGGCTCTTCGGATGGCACGGTGGTTGCTGCGGCGCGCGGCGATGGCGCCGTCATCCGCAAGTATACCTATGGCACACCGCCCTCATCGCACCAGAATGCGGTGGTCACCCCTCGGGCGTCTGCCATCGCGCCCTCTCCGGTTGTCCGCTCCTCGGCATCCTGCCCGGCCAATGCGCCCGTGATCTATGGAGGGGCGTCCTATTGCTTCCGCTAAGCGTGAGAGGGTGGACGATTGTGGCAGGCGCGTTGCTTGCCGTGATGTCGCCGGGCCACCTCGTGCGGAAAACGTTGGCGCCGATAGAGTGGATGCTCTAATCGCCTTTTTAGGGATGGGATAGGCTATGTCATTGTCCTCCCGAAGAGGACCGGAAGACACGGTCGAGATTTGCCCGGGCAAGGTGATTGCGCGTCGCAACCGCTCGTTGACGCGCATTGCGCAGCGTTTCGGCTTTCTCGGGGACCGGCCGATGCGCTGGGCGTGGTCTAAAACCGTGAACTTCGGCGATTGGGTCGGGCCCTATCTCTACGTACAGCGCACGGGACGCCTTCCGGTGTTCTGCAACACGCTTGAAAACGGATCTCACCCCGTGAACTTCACGGTGGGCAGCATCCTGCACAAGGTGCAGCACGATAATCAGGCCATCGTCTGGGGCAGTGGCGTGATGCAGCGGGACGCGCGCTTTGCGCGTCCGCGCGATATCCGGGCCGTGCGTGGGCCGCTGACCCGCGCGCGGTGCCTGGAACTCGGCTATGATTGCCCGGACGTGTTCGGTGATCCGGCGATCCTGCTTCCGGATCACATCGCAATGAGCGCGCCCGCCACGGGCAAGGTTGGCCTGATCCCTCATCTCGACCATCACGCGGAGGCGGAGCGTCTCTTCGGGCAACGGGACGATGTGACCTTGATCGACGTGCGCCGATCCGTTCCCGAAGTGGTGGCGGACATTCAGTCCTGCGCGTTTCTGCTGTCCAGCTCGTTGCATGGGTTAATCGTCTCGCACGCATTCGACAGGCCGTGTTGTTTCGTGGCGTTCTCCAAGCCGCTTGTCGGCGATGGCACGAAGTTCGACGATTACTATCTGTCGGGCGGCATTACGGATAAGGTGCAGGCACGGCGTCTGTCGGGCGAGGAAAGCCACGAGACGCTCGTGCAGGCCGCGACGGAGGCGGCGATGCCCGACCTAGCCAGTCTCCGGGACGGCTTGCGCGAAAGCTGCCCGTTTTGAGCTTGCCGCTTCATCGAACCAGTGTCTCAGGAAGGCATGCCCGGCAATGACAAAGAATGACATAGGACGGGCTTGCACATGCCGGAGCGGTCAAGACATGCCCGCCCCAAAACGGAAGGGGGAAATGATGCGGATCAGTCTTGGAAATTGCGGCGTGATCTGCGCTTTCGCAATCCTGTCGGCCTGCACGCCCCAGACGCAAGACCAGATTGCGCGGAGTGCTGCGAAGTCGGCCATCAACCGGGTGGTGATCGAGCGCTATCCGAGCCTGCCCCTGGAGCCCGCAATCAACTGCATCATCGACAATGCCACATCGCAGCAGATCTACGCGCTGGCCGCCGATAGCGTGACCGGGCCCACCACCTCGACCGGCGAGATCGTCGCCGGGATCGTCCAGAAGCCCGAGACGGTGCGGTGCCTCGCGGGCAGCGCCGTTGAAATCCTCGGGGCGCGGGCATGAGCGCATCAAAAAAGCAGGTCTTTTTCCATGTCGGTCTGCCCAAGACGGGGACAACGACGTTCCAGGCCATGCTGCGCCAAAACGAGGACTATCTGGCGGGACACGGCCTTGCCGTGCTTGGCAACAAGTCCGAAACGCGCGCGTTTTCCAAGGCTGCCGGGCGTTTTTGCCGTCATGGCCCAATGGACATAGTCGCGCGCATCGCCATGAAGCGTGCAGCAGCCGCGCTTGAGGCCAGGGTGCGCGACCTGCCGCAGGAACGGGTGCTGATCACCGATGAAAATCTGCCCGGCTGGCGGATCAAGAACCTGTATTCGATCCGGTTTGCCGATGGTGCGAAATACGCGGTCGACACGCTGGAAGCGGCGTTCAAGGAGCATTCCGTCACCTGGATCATGAGCACCCGCGATCCCGCGGATCATTTGCGCTCATCCTACAATTACGTCGTGAAGCAGAAAGGCGGAACAAAGGATTTCGAGGCGTGGCAAAAGAAGATCGGATCCGCCGAGGGCCTTGCGACGCTGATCTCCGATGCTGCGGCCCATTGGGGCGAACGGGGGCGTCTCCTCGCAATGGAGGACGCGGTTCGCGAAGGTGGTCTCTGGGGCGCTGACATCCTGCGGGCAAGCGGCCTGTCCGAAGACGTCATCGCGGGGCTGGCACCTGTGGAGGCTGCGAATGCACGCCTTCCCGACGCATTGATGCCCTATGTCTACCGGATCAACGAAATGAAACTGGATCGCGATCTGCGCAAAGAGGTGCTTCAGCTTCTTCTCGACGTCTACGATCAGGCGCGTGCCGCAGATCGGGTCATCGAGGGTGGTCCCAAATGAGTAGCGGGGCCGCGTCCAAACAGGTGTTCTTCCACGTCGGATTGCCAAAGACCGGGACGAAGACCTTTCAAGCCATGCTTCAGGAGAACAAGCATGCGCTGGACGCGGCGGATCTGGGGGTGATCCTCAAAGGCCCCAGCACGAAAGCCTTTTCGCGTGTGGCGCGGAGCCTGCGCGAAGGAGACGGGTTTGCGCCATGGCTTCGCTACAAGTTGCGCAGGGCCGCGCAGGATCTGGAGACAGCGGTTCGTCAGATACCGCAGGGCAAGGTCATCGTGTCCTACGAGAACCTGCTCGGTTGGCGTATCGAGAACCTTTATCGCCATCCATATGATCGCGGCACGCGGTTCGCGGTCGATACCCTGACGAAGGCATTTCATGCTCATGACGTGGCATGGATCGTCACCACCCGAAATGCCGAGGCGCATTATCAATCCGCCTATTCCTTCAAGAAGAAACAGCGCGGCGAAGCATCGAGTTTCGACGAATGGTCGAAGCGTGTCGGGCGCTATGAGAACCTCGATACCCTGATTGCCGATGCTAAGGCGCATTGGGGCGCGCGGGGACATGTGTTCTCCATGGAGGCGGAGATCGAAAAGGGTGGGCTTTGGGGCCGGAATATTCTGGAGGTTGTCGGGCTCGACGATTTGACAATCTCGAACCTGAAACCAGCGGATCGCGCCAATGTCGGTCTGCCGAAACCCATCGTTCCTTTTGTCGACCTTCTCAACCGGCTGGACCTGAAGAAATCCGACCGCAAGGCAATCACGGGCATGTTCCTGGAGATCTGGGACGCCACCGACCGGGGAGAAACAAAATGAAGCAGGCTCCGACACTTACGTGTTCAGCCTGCGCGGCTGATATTCGCGGTCTGAAAGCGCGACGGATGATCACATTTGTGCAGACAGGCCTTTTCCCGAGGCCCTGCGCGCCATACAACTCAAGCAACCCAGATACGGAGGCATTGTCGTGGTTCAACTGACACTCCCCAAGAACTCAACCATCCGCACCGGCAAGACCTGGCCGAAGCCCGAAGGCGCGAACCGGCTCAAGACGTTCAAGATCTACCGCTGGTCGCCCGATGATGGCGAGAACCCGCGCGTCGACACCTATTTCGTCGATCTCGACGATTGCGGGCCGATGATGCTGGACGCGCTCATCAAGATCAAAAACGAGATCGACCCGACGCTGACCTTCCGCCGCTCTTGCCGCGAAGGCATCTGCGGCTCCTGCGCGATGAATATCGACGGGATCAACACGCTGGCCTGCATCTACGGCATCGACGAGGTGAAGGGCGACGTGAAGGTCTACCCGCTGCCGCACATGCCGGTGGTGAAGGACCTGATCCCCGACCTGACGCATTTCTATGCTCAGCACGCCTCGATCATGCCGTGGCTGGAAACCAAGACGAACACGCCCGCCAAGGAGTGGAAGCAGTCCATCGAGGACCGCGAGAAGCTCGACGGGCTGTATGAATGCGTGATGTGCGCCTGCTGCTCGACCTCCTGCCCGTCCTATTGGTGGAACGGCGACCGGTATCTCGGGCCCGCAGCGCTTCTGCATGCGTATCGCTGGATCATCGACAGCCGCGATGAGGCGACGGGTGAGCGGCTCGACGATCTCGAGGATCCGTTCAAGCTCTATCGCTGCCACACGATCATGAACTGCGCCAAGACCTGCCCGAAGGGTCTGAACCCGGCGAAGGCGATCGCGGAGATCAAGAAAACGATGGTCGAGCGCGCGATCTGATCGCTCCGCACATCCAGCGGAAGAGCCCCGGATGCATCTGCAGACCGGGGCTTTTTTGTGTGCGGGCGTGCCCTTGTTTGGCCATGCAGTGTGGACAAACCGCTATGCGCATTTTGCGTATACTGTCGCACACGTTAGCGCCCATATTGGAGGGTGAGGGAGGGCAGACCAACGGAAATGAGGTCTCCCATGACCACCAAGCAAGCCACCGCCCATGCCATCGACGCGCTTCGGATCCTCGAAGACGCCTATGCATATTATCCGGGCAACGCCGCGCATCAGCGTATCGACGCAAAGCGCAGCACCAAGGCACCGGAGGCCGATCTCGGCCGCTACGCCTGACACATCGTGAACCCCCGCTATTTGCCCCGCTCCCGCGCCTTCTTTAGGAAGGGCGGAGGGGCAAATGGCGAAGGAGTGCGCAAGCCTTGATCGTCCCCATCGGTCTCATCATCGCTTTCATCCTCGTGGCTTATGTCGCGAGCAAAGGCATGCGCGCCTGCCGCTGGCGCGAGACACGGGATGGAACAGGCCAAAGCGATTGGCTCTGCGTGCACTGCGGAGCCACGTCAAAAGGCCCGTCCGGACAGCCGCCGAAGCGCTGCATGCGGCCCTCCGGTTAGCCCCTGAAATTATTTTCAAAACGGCCGTTTTTTTTCTTGAAACGACTCATGGTCAGGGACATATGCGCCCTACCAGACGCCAACGCACGCGCCTCTGTCCCATGGGTCAGCCCCACGGTTACGTAGCGACGGTAACGTCTCTGACAGAACTGAGCGGTCATATATGGCCGGGTCTATTGGAGATGGACATGAACGCATTCGTTGCCGATTTCTCGGCTCCTTCCGCTATTGCATCCACCCGCGTCGAGCGTTTCATCGCTGAGACCGCCTTTGATCGTCCCACGCTCGTGGTCGACCGTCAGGCTGTGGCAGCCCAGTTCCGCGCCCTGCGTGCGGGCCTCGGCCGCGCCTCCATCCACTACGCGGTGAAAGCCAACCCCGCGCGCGAGATCATCGAGACCCTCGTGGCGCATGGCTCGCATTTCGATGCCGCCTCCCGCGGCGAGATCGAGCTGTGCCTGTCCCAGGGTGCCGCGCCCGAGCATGTCTCCTTTGGCAACACGATCAAGCGTGCCTCCGACATCGCCTGGGCGCACCAGGTGGGCATCACGCTCTTCTCGGTCGATGCCGAGGAAGAGATCGAGAAGGTGGCCGAGCATGCGCCCGGTGCACGCGTCTACATCCGTCTTCTGGTCGATGCGCATGAGGCCGACTGGCCGCTGTCGCGCAAGTTCGGCTGCGGACGTGACAAGGCCATCGCCCTTCTGGACCACGCGCGCGCACTGGGCCTCGACCCTGTCGGTTTCTCGTTCCACGTGGGCAGCCAGACGAAGCGTGCCGGTGCCTGGGCGCCGATCCTCGACCAGGTGAAGGCGGTCTGGGACGCGGCGCATGATGCGGGCCACGTCTTGTCGCTCCTGAATATCGGCGGTGGTTTCCCGGCATTCTACACCGATGAGGTGCAGGGGCCGACCTCCTATGCCGCCGAGGTGATGGCGCTTGTCGAAGCCCGTTTCGGTACCGAGATCGAGATCATGGCAGAGCCGGGCCGCGGCATGGTCGCCGAAGCCGGCGCCATTGCTGCCGAGGTGCTGCTCGTGTCGCGCAAATCCGATGACGACCTGCACCGCTGGGTCTACCTCGATATCGGCCGTTTCTCAGGCCTCGCGGAGACCGAGGGCGAGGCGATCCGCTACCGGTTCGTGACCGAGCGCGAGCATGAGCCCAAAGGCGCCTGCATCCTCGCCGGTCCTTCTTGCGACAGCGCCGACGTGCTTTACGAAAAGCGCCCGGTTGAGCTGCCGCTGGGCCTGAAGGCAGGCGACAAGATCGTCATCCGCTCCTGCGGTGCGTACACCTCGACCTACTCGTCGGTGAACTTCAACGGCTTCCCGCCGCTCGACGTGATCGTCATCTGAGGCGCAGCGCCATTTGATTCGCAGAGGCCGGGGATCACACCCGGCCTTTCGCGTTTCTCAGGGGCGTCTCGGCGTTTCTGGGAAGGGGCCCAAGCGCGGGGAAGGAGCCCTTGCCAAAGCGGTGGGACGGGGCGAGGTTGCGCCGAACCACTCAGGAGGCCGCCATGACACATGCCCCGAACGATGCCGATGCCCGCCGCGCTGTTCCGCCGGTGATCTGCTATCCGACGGAGACGCTGCCCGCGGTCGATCTGGGCCTGTACCAGCGCGCCTGTGCCAGCGCGCAGCGCGTGGAGACGGTCATCGTGCCGCCCCGCGATGCGGCCTGTTTCACGGTGCCTGCCGGTCATTTCTTCCGCATCGTCTCGACCGAGGGGCCGCAGGTCGGCGATCTCAACCTGTGGAACGCCGCGGATGTGTCGGAACGGTTCTATTCCGGCAAGACCCGCGCCCTGCACGGCTCGCATGTGACGACGGGCGATAGGCTCTGGTCCACCTTCCCGGCGCTCAGGCCATTGGCGACGATCGTGGAAGACAGCCTTGATTGGTACGGGATCGATGCCTTTGGCGGTGCGGTGCATGACGTGATCGGCACGCGGTGCGATCCCTATACCCACAACCTTTTGGCGGGCGGGCAGTATCATCATTGCTGCCATTCGAACCTGA
This sequence comes from Roseivivax sp. THAF197b, assembly GCF_009363255.1. Lineage (NCBI taxonomy): Bacteria > Pseudomonadati > Pseudomonadota > Alphaproteobacteria > Rhodobacterales > Roseobacteraceae > Roseivivax > Roseivivax sp. THAF197b. The sequence goes on from NZ_CP045318.1 coordinate 278,634, forward strand.
CCCGCGCGCTGGCCACGCATTTGGGGTTAGGCGTCGCGGAAGCCGAGCCTCATGTGCATGATGTGCTGAACGTCTTCATGTGCACCGGCTTCACGCGGGAGACGGGGCAGTATTTCATGAAGGCCTCGCCTGTGCGCCCGGGCGATGCGCTGACCTTCTTTGCGGAGATTGATCTTCTCGGCGCGTTATCGGCCTGTCCCGGGGGCGATTGCAGCAGCGAGCATTCGTCGGACGTCGCGGCCTGTTTCCCGCTCGTGGTGGAGGTGTTGCGCCCGGATGCCGCTTTGCTGGAGGGATGGGTGCCGCCTGCCGTCAATCGTTACGACGGCAGCCACGGTGTATAGGATGCGCCCCGGGGCGCATCCTGATCGTGTCAGGCATCGCGTCAGGCGAAGGCCGACTCGAGCGCAATCTCGACCATGTCGCCGAAGCTGCGTTCGCGATCTTCGGAGGGCAGCGCCTCTCCGGTCAGCAGGTGATCGCTGACGGTCAGAACGGCGAGGCCCCGGATACCGTGGCGCGCGGCGAGGTTGTAAAGCTCCGCCGCTTCCATTTCCACGGCCAGGATCCCGTGGCGGGTCATCTGCTCATTGAGATCAGGCCGCTCATCGTAGAAGACATCCGCCGAATAAATTCCGCCCACATGAACCGGGGCGTCTTTTGCCTCGGCGGCAGTGACCGCCGCGCGCAAGAGACCCCAATCGGCACATGGCGCGAAATTCAATTCGCGGAAAATACCGCGCGAAGGCGTCGACAGCGACGATGCTGTCATCGCGACAATCACATCACGGATATTCACCGAATTCTGCATCGCCCCGCAGGAGCCGATCCGGATCAGGGTCTTTGCGCCGTAATCGCGAATAAGCTCATTCGCATAGATCGAAAAGGACGGCATGCCCATTCCAGATCCCTGGATCGTCACGCGATGCCCATTCCACGTGCCGGTGAAGCCCAGCATTCCGCGGACGTCATTGATGAGTTTCGGGGATTTCAGGAAGGTTTCCGCTGCCCAGCGCGCCCGATAGGGATCGCCGGGCATGAGAACCGTTTCGGCAATAGCGCCGGGATCGGCGCCGATATGGATCGACATCAGAGTGCGAGATCGTCCAGCGATTTTCCGGACTTCAGGGCGTCATTCACCCAGCCCGGCTTTCGGCCACGGCCCGTCCATGTTTGCGACGGATCCGCGGGATTGGCGTATTTCGGAACACCCTTTACGCCCTTCGACGGTGTGCCGCCAACAAGATCATCCAGGGAGAAGCCGTATTCCTTTGCAGCCTGATCGGCGGCACGTTTGGCTTCTGCTTTGCGACGGGCATCGACAGATTTCAGCGCCTTGTCGACGTCTTTTTTAAGTGTTTCGAGCTCTTCTTTCGAGAGGCTTTCGAGATCAATATTCATTCGTGTTCTCCATTATCTCTCTTTTGCTATTCACCAAAATAGCAAACTCGGCAAGAGGATGTTTGTATCAATTGGAAAACAAGTAGAACTTCGCCTACCCTATGGTAGGCGAAGCGAGCGACTTTATCGCCTCAGGTTGTATTATTCGGCTGCTACAGCCTCCGGATCGGCCAGTTGGACGATATCCATCATAATTGAATTCAACACGAAATCCTTCGGCGTGTAGACCCGTGCGACTCCCATGGCGCGCAGGCGCTTGGCATCTTCTTCGGGAATGATGCCGCCGACAATCAGCGGAATATTCCCGAGACCCGCGGCTTTCATCCGGTGCAGCGTATCCTCCACCAGCGGCAAATGAGAGCCGGACAGGATCGACAGACCAATCACATGCATGTCGCCATTCGCTGCGGCAGAAACGATTTCCTCAGGCGTCAGTCGAATGCCTTCGTAGTCGATCTCCATACCGCAATCCCGGGCGCGGAACGCGATCTGCTCGGCGCCGTTGGAATGGCCATCGAGGCCGGGTTTTCCGATCAGGAATTTCAGCCGCCGTCCGAGCTTGGCCGAGACGGCATCGACCGCCTCGCGGATATCCTCGAGGCCCTCGGTCTGGTTCGAGATGGATTTCGACACACCGGTGGGGCCGCGATATTCGCCGAAGGCCGCGCGCATCTCGGCAGCCCATTCCCCGGTGGTCACGCCTGCTTTCGCAGCCTCGATGGAGGCGGGCATCACGTTTCGTCCCTCACGCGCCGCGGCACGCAGATCCGACAACGCGCGCTCCACCGCTTCCGCATCCCGCTCCGCGCGCCACGCGGCGAGCCGGGAAACCTGATCGGCCTCGACCGCCGGATCGACGACCATGATGCCGCCATCTTCGCCCAGAAGGGGGGAGGGCTCGCTCTCGGTCCAGCGGTTCACGCCGACCACGACGGTCTCGCCGCGTTCGACCTTGCCGACCCGTGCCGCGTTGCTTTCGACAAGGCGCGCCTTCATGTAATCGATTGCGTCAATCGCACCGCCCATGCCGTCAAGCGTGGACAGTTCGGCCCGTGCGCCTTCCTTCAGCGCCGCGACCTTGCGCTCCACCGCCGGGTTCTCATCGAAGAGGTCGTCATATTCCAGAAGGTCGGTCTCGTAGGCCATGATCTGCTGCATGCGCATGGACCATTGCTGATCCCATGGGCGCGGCAGGCCGAGCGCCTCGTTCCAGGCGGGCAGCTGCACCGCACGGGCGCGGGCGTTCTTGGACAGAGTGACAGCCAGCATCTCGATCAGGATGCGGTAGACGTTGTTTTCGGGCTGCTGTTCCGTCAGGCCCAGCGAGTTCACCTGCACGCCGTAGCGGAAGCGGCGGTACTTGGCGTCCTCGATGCCGTAGCGCTCCGCCAGGATTTCGTCCCAGAGGTCCACGAAGGCGCGCATCTTGCACATCTCGGTCACGAAGCGGATGCCCGCATTCACGAAGAACGAGATGCGCCCCGCAAGCATCGGGAAATCCTGGGCCGGAACGCGCGGTTTCAGCTCGTCGAGCACCGCAATCGCGGTGGCCAGCGCATAGGCCAGCTCCTGTTCGGGCGTGGCACCAGCCTCCTGCAGATGGTAGGAACACACGTTCATCGGGTTCCACTTCGGGATATGCTTGTAGCAATATTCAGCCACATCCCCGATCATCTTCAGCGATGGCTTGGGCGGGCAGATATAGGTGCCGCGGGACAGGTATTCCTTGATCAGGTCGTTCTGCACGGTGCCCTGCAGCTTCGAGATATCCGCGCCCTGTTCCTCCGCGACGGCGATATAGAGCGACAACAGCCAGGGCGCAGTAGCGTTGATCGTCATCGACGTGTTCATCTGCTCGAGCGGGATCTGGTCGAACAAAGTGCGCATATCGCCCAGATGGCAGACCGGTACACCCACCTTGCCCACTTCGCCCCGCGCCAGGATATGATCGCTGTCATACCCCGTCTGGGTCGGCAGATCGAAGGCCACCGACAGGCCCGTCTGCCCCTTGGCGAGGTTCCCGCGATAAAGCGCGTTCGACGCCTGCGCGGTGGAATGCCCCGCATAGGTCCGGATCAGCCACGGCTTGTCTTTCTGCGGCTCCGTCTGGGGCGGGGTTCGGGTCTCGGTCATCGCATTCCTCGCGGGATGAATCGGGTAAGCAATAATATTTCGCACGGACAGCCATATTGGAAACTTTATGGCCATGTCAATTCGCTGCATCGCGGCGTCGGGCGGTTTGTTTATAACCGGGCACAGGCCCTTGCGTAAGCCGGATTGGCGCCAGGGCACGGTGGGGCCGCCTGGGATTGCCTAAAGCGTGACCGCGCGTCATCCTTCGGCCCATGACGACGCAAGTCTCCTTGCCGGTTTGGCTTTTCATCCTGATCATGCTTTTCGCGACAGTGACGTTCGCGTCGCATTTCCTGTTTCCGTCGGTGCGGTGGTTCTTCCGGCGCCGTGCGGAACGGATCGTGGCTCGGCTGAACGAACGGCTGGAGCGCCCCATCCAGCCGTTCAAGCTCGCGCGGCGCTACGACCTGATTCAGCGCCTGATCTACGATCCGGAGGTGACCGAAGCCGTCGTCGCCCATGCCCGGGAGAACAACCTGCGCGAGGACGTGGCCTTCGAGAAGGCCCGCGATTACGCGCGCGAAATTGTCCCGGCCTTCTCGGCCTCTGCCTATTTCGGCTTTGCGATCCGGGCCGCGCGGTGGCTGTCGAACGCGCTCTACCGCGTCGACGTGAAGGATCTCGACGAGGCCGCGCTGGTCGGCATCGACCGCGACGCGACGGTGATTTTCGTGATCAACCATCGCTCGAACATGGATTACGTCCTCGTGACATATCTCGCCGCGCGCCGGTCAGCCCTGTCCTACGCGGTGGGGGAATGGGCGCGGCTCTGGCCGTTATCGGGACTGATCCGCGCGATGGGAGCGTATTTCATCCGGCGCAAATCGCGCAACGCGCTCTATCGCAAGGTGCTTGAGAAATACATCCAGATGGCGACGCGCGGCGGGGTGGCGCAGGCGATCTTCCCCGAAGGCGGGCTGAGCCTCGATGGCGGCCTGAAATCGCCCAAGGTCGGCCTGATCAAGTACATCGCCGAAGGCGCGGATCTTGAGGCTCGCGACGTGGTCTTCGTCCCGGTCGCGGTGAATTACGACCGCGTCCTCGAGGATACGATCCTGATCGATGCCGACCGGCGCGGCGAGCGTCGGTTCCGCGCCGGGGTGCTGTCGGCCTTCTGGCAGGCCATCGCACTGTTCTGGCGGCGCGCGACGGGGCGCTTTCACAGTTTCGGTTATACGGCCGCGCGCTTTGGCACGCCGTTGTCCTTGCGCGCCAACCCGGAACTCGCCGGAACGCCCGAGGCGTTGGGCGGCCTAATTTTGGATCGGATCGCGTCGGCCGTGCCGATCCTGCCGGTGCCGCTTCTGGCCTATCTGCTCGAGGCCGAAGGGGCGATGGATCGCGACGCGCTGACGGCGCGCTTTGCCGCGATCGACCATGCCACGCCTGAACCGCTGGTCATGCCCGAGGGGGGGCACGCGCATGGTGTGGCCTTCGCCGCCAATCGCCTGATCAAGCGTGGGCTCGTCACCGACGAGGACGGTGTGCTGACCCCGACCGAATCCGGCCAGCCGATCCTGCGCTACTACGCGAACTCGATCCGTCATCTTGTTCCGGATTTTGCAGGCGCAGCATAACTTTCTGCAACTGCTCGGTCATAAAATTTCAAATTTACCCGCAAACATTATTGAAATGTTGCGTAAGCAGCGATATTCCAGCGTGCAGGACGATTCCGCTGCCGCAGTGCGGCGTGATTGCACGAAGAGACAGCACGCAGGACAGGAGGCAGTCATGGCTCTCGACACCCAGACCGGCATCGCGGAATACGATGCACCCGAAAAGGATCTCTACGAGATTGGCGAAATCCCTCCGATGGGGTTCGTGCCGAAACAGATGTACGCGTGGACCATCCGGCGTGAGCGCCACGGCGATCCCGACAAGTCCTTCAAGGTCGAAGTCGTCGACGTGCCGAAGCTCGACAGCCACGAAGTGCTGGTTCTCGTGATGGCCGCGGGCGTCAACTATAACGGCGTCTGGGCGGGCAAGGGCGTGCCGATTTCGCCCTTCGACGTGCATGGTGCCGAGTTCCACATCGCGGGCTCCGACGCGTCGGGCATCGTCTGGGCCGTGGGCGACAAGGTCAAAAGCTGGAAAGTCGGCGACGAGGTCGTGATACACTGCAACCAAGACGATGGCGACGACGAGGAATGCAACGGCGGCGATCCCATGTTCTCGCCCACCCAGCGGATCTGGGGCTACGAGACGCCGGACGGCTCCTTCGCGCAGTTCACCAACGTGCAGGCCCAGCAGCTCATGCCGCGCCCGAAGCACCTGACCTGGGAAGAAAGCGCCTGCTACACGCTGACGCTGGCCACCGCCTACCGGATGCTCTTCGGTCATCACCCGCATGAGCTGAAGCCCGGTCAGAACGTTCTGGTCTGGGGCGCGTCGGGCGGTCTGGGCTCCTACGCGATTCAGCTGGCCAACACCGCAGGCGCAAATGCCATCGCGGTCATCTCGGACGAGGACAAGCGCGATTTCGTCATGTCGCTCGGGGCCAAGGGCGTCATCAACCGCAAGGACTTCAAGTGCTGGGGTCAGCTGCCCACGGTGAACAGCCCCGAATACAACGAATGGCTGAAAGAGGCCCGCAAGTTCGGCAAGGCGATCTGGGACATCACCGGCAAGGGCGTGAATGTCGACATGGTCTTCGAACATCCCGGTGAGGCGACCTTCCCGGTCTCCACGCTCGTGGTGAAGAAGGGCGGCATGGTGGTGATCTGCGCAGGCACCACCGGCTTCAACACCACGTTCGACGTGCGCTACATGTGGATGCACCAGAAGCGTCTGCAGGGAAGCCACTTCGCCCATCTCAAGCAGGCCGCGTCGGCCAACAAGCTGATGATGGAGCGGCGCCTCGATCCCTGCATGTCCGAGGTCTTCCCGTGGTCCGAGATTCCGGACGCGCACATGAAGATGATGCGGAACGAGCATAAGCCCGGCAACATGTCCGTGCTGGTCCAGTCGCCCAAGACCGGGCTGCGTACGCTGGAAGACGCGCTGGCTGCCAAAGGTTAAGCTTTCTTACGATTCCGAGGCGTTTGGGCCCGCATCCTGACACACCGGATGCGGGCCTTCGCATGCCCGGAGGGCGGGGCACCCATGATTATGGGCGTTTGCACTGCGTGGCCTCGCTATTTCGGAGGAGGTGGAATTCGTGAATTTCCAGAAGAAACAGTTCTTGCTAAGGTTGCGTTAACCAATCGTTAACTATTTGGAGTTGAGCATTCTATGCAACATGACTGGATAATAGACGTACTCTCGGACCTGACACGATTTGCAAATGCAAACGCGCTCGACCTTTTGGCTGCTCAACTGGACGAGGCGCAAATGATCGCCCATGCCGAGATCGCGTCCCATGAAAGGGGAGTGGGCGGTGGGAATCGCGTTGCCGAGTTCAGGGCTGGACGGACAGCTGGCGCGGCTTGAAGCCGCGATTTCGCAGGATGACCTGCAACCGCTGATCGAGAATTTGCGGGACCATTACCGCGTCGATCACATCGTCTATCATTGGGTCGCTGCCGACGGGGAGCAATTCGGCTGCGGGACATATGATCCGGCCTGGGTCACCCGGTATCTCGACAAAGGATATCTGCGCGTCGATCCCGTGATCATCGGCTGCTTTCAACGCTTTCACCCGGTGGATTGGAAACGTCTCGATTGGTCCTCGAAATCCGCGCGTGCGTTTCTCCGCGACGCGATGGATCACGGGCTGGGCAATCAGGGTTTCTCTGTCCCGATCCGGGGACCGAACGGCCAATTCGCCCTTTTTACACTGAACCATTCCTGTGACGACGACGTGTGGGAAAGCTTCACGGAAAGTCACCGGCGCGAACTCATCCTGATCGCGCATTACTTCAATCAGAAAGCGCTGGAATTCCAGCCGGGACGCGGGCCGAAACCAGCAACGACGCTGTCGCCCCGCGAAGTGGATGCGATGACGCTGATCGCGGTGGGATATTCGCGCGCGCAGGTCGCCGATACGCTGTCGATCTCGGAATCCACGCTGCGGGTCTATATCGAAAGCGCGCGTTTCAAACTCGGCGCGCTGAATACCACGCATGCGGTCGCGCAGGCCTTGCAACGCGGCCTGATCGTTGTGTGATCGGAGGCTGCGGGGCGCAGTAAAGATCCGCGCAACGTGCGCTGCGATTAACCACTTTTAAGGCACGGTGCGCGAGGCTTTTTCCATCAAGATGGAAAGGGCCACATGATGATCCGCTACCTTTATGCTTCCGAACTTTCCCGTTTCCCGCGTCTTGCGCAAAGCATGTTCCGCGATCGCGCCGACCAGTTCCGCACCCGTCTCGGATGGGAGGTCAGCGTCGACGATGCGGGCGAGGAACGGGATGCATATGACGCGATGAACCCGCTCTATGTGATCTGGGAACGCGCCGATGGCACCCATGGCGGGTCCATGCGGCTGATGCCGACCACGGGCGATACCATGGTCAATGATCATTTCGGCCATCTGACCGAGGGCGTGCGCATCGAAAGCCCGCTGATCTGGGAATGCACCCGCTTCTGTCTTGCGCGGAATACCGATCCCGGCGCGGCGGCGGCGCTGATGCTGGCAGGCGGCGAGGTCATGCAGGGCTTCGGGGTGGAGCATTACGTGGGTGTCTTCGATGCGCGCATGGTCCGCATCTACAATCGCATCGGTGCCGCCCCGGAGGTGCTTGGAAGCGAAGGCGAGGGGCGGGCGCGCATCTCGGTCGGGCTTTGGTCCTTCACGCCGGAAGCGCGGGCGCGCGTCGCGGCCTCGGCGGGTATCGATCCCGCGCAATCCCGCGCCTGGTTCGACGCCGCGTTCGGAAAGTCCGACATCCGCATCGCTGCCGTCGCGGCCTGACCTCTGGCGGAGGCTTTGGCGGGCCTGTAGGGTCCGCGCATGAGCTTGCCCGCACTGACATTTTCCGACGACCAGGCCCAGGCCTATGACCGCGTAGCAGAAATGCTCAAAGAGGCGGGCGTGGACCTTGAGGATGGCCTCTGCCTGCCCGCGAAAGAGGGCAGAAGCCGCGTCATGGCGCTGCTGGGCAAGGCGGGATCGGGCAAGACGATGCTTCTGGCGGAACTGGCCCGGGCGCTGGGGGATGCGGGCGTTGAGACGGTCTCGGGCGATTACGAAAGCCGTCGTCGCAAGGAGCGCCGCACGCTGGCGATCCTCGCCCCCACCAACAAGGCCGCGAGCGTTCTGCGCAATCGCGGCGTGCCCGCCACGACCATCCACCGCATTCTCTACACGCCGGTCTATGATCCGGAATACGAGAAGATCGCGGAATGGCTGATGGGCAACGGCGAAAAGCCCGAGATCGAAGCGCTGAGCGATGACGCGCTCGACCGGGCGTTCGCCTCCTATCAGGGCCATAAATCCGTGCCCGCAGCGCTGGCTGCCGCGGGCCTGCGCGGATCGGATTTCATCACCGGCTGGAAGCGCCGCGAGGAGCCGCTCGATATCGGCTTCGTCGATGAGGCCTCGATGCTCGATGCACGGCAATTCGAGGACCTCCAGGAGATCTTTCCCAACCTTCTGCTCTTCGGCGATCCCGCACAGCTCGCGCCGGTGAACCAATCGGGCGCGATGGTCTTCGATGGCCTCAAGGACAGCCAGAAGATGGAGCTCGCGCGCGTGCACCGTCAGGAGGCCGACAACCCTATCCTCGATCTTGCCCATGCCCTGTCCGATCCGCAGCTGAGCTTTCAGGATTTCGAGCAGATGATCGAGGAGAAGGCCCGGCAGGATGACCGCGTCGTCTGGGCGCAGCGGGTCGAGGTCGACCTGATGGCGCGCTCGCCGGTTCTGGTCTGGCGGAACGCGACGCGAATCCGGCTGATCAACGCCTTCCGCTCGGTCTATGGCGCGCCCGAGACCGAGCTTCTGGAAGGCGAGCCGCTTATTTGCGACGGGATCGAATTGCCGCTCAAGCACCGCAAGAAGCGCCTCGACCTCGAGGCGCGGGGCCTCATCAAGGGGGCGCAGGTGGTCTATCTCGGCCCGGGCAAGAAGCCCGGGTTTTCGCGCCTGCACGTCATGGGCGCGCCGGAGCCGCGCATCTCGGCGGCGTCCATCGTGAAGATCGAGAAGCCGGACGAGGAAGAGCCGTTCATTCCCTTTGCCGCGCGGATGGGCGCCACGTTCCTCCATGGCGCGGCGGTCACCATTCACAAGGCGCAAGGGTCGCAATGGGACGCGGTGCAGGTCTTCGCGCCGGATCTCTACGTCGCGGCGAAGATGGGCCGATCGGAGGCGGGCCAGCCCCTCTGGAAGCGGCTGGCTTACGTCGCAATCACCCGCGCGCAGGACCGGTTGCTCTGGGTGGTGCGCAACCGGCTGGCCAAGCCTGCATCGCCGCTCAGCGTGGATGATCTGCGGCGCGCCCCGGCGGCCCCGCTGGAATTGAGTGCCGAGGTCGAAGGAGAAGAGACGTGAAAAGCATCCTGATCACCGGCGCCTCCTCGGGCATCGGCGCGGCCGTGGCCCGCGATTTCCTGGAGGCAGGCTGGCAGGTGGGCCTGCTGGCGCGGCGCGAGGCGGCCTTGCGTGCGGTGGCGGACGGGCATGAGCGCGCAATCGTATTACCTGCGGATGTCGCGGATCCCGAGGCGGTGGAGGCGGCGTTCGAGACCTTCGTGGCGCGCACCGGACGTCTGGACGTGCTTTTCAACAACGCGGGTCTCTTCGGCCCTGCGGCCCTCATCGACGAGATCTCCGTCGCCGATTGGACGGAGGTTCTTGGTGTCAACCTGACGGGCATGTACCTTTGCGCCCGAGCGGCGTTCGCGCGGATGCGGGCGCAGGCGCCGCAAGGGGGGCGGATCATCAACAACGGCTCGATCTCGGCCCATGTGCCGCGCGAGAACTCCGTGTGCTACACAACGACCAAACACGCCATCACCGGGCTGACCAAGAGCCTCAGCCTCGATGGGCGGGCATTCGACATCGCCTGCGGGCAGATCGATATCGGCAACGCCCACACCGAGCTTCTGGATGGCATCATCGAGACCAACCGTGCCCGTGGCATCCCGGAGCCCCCGGTGATGGATGTCGGTGAGGCAGTTCGCGCCGTGCGGCTGATGGCGGATATGCCGCCCGAGGCCAATGTCCAGTTCATGACGGTGATGGCGACGAAAATGCCCTATATCGGGCGCGGCTGATCCCAGCCGCGGCGCGGGCTTGAGCCGGGTTTTCGCGTTTTCGGGAAAGGTGAAGCCTGAAGGGCAGCACGTGCATCTGCCGGGCTGCGCGTAGGCGGTGGCGGCAGGGATCGATGCGGCAAACAGCCGGAGCTAGTCGCGCAGGGGAAGGCGTCGCATTGGGTTCAAGGCGGGGCGGATGCCGCCCGCGCGCATGAAGCGGTCCTGCCGCGTTGACCTGGCAGGACCGCGCTGAATGCTGGCGGGGGCGTGCCGCCTCAGATCCGGACGACCTGCTTGCCGGTATTGCCACCCTTGAGCATCGCCATGAAAGCGGCGGGGGCGTTTTCCAGCCCTTCGGCCACATCTTCGAGATGGGTGATCTCACCCGAGCTCACCTTCGGTCCGACCTCCTTGAGGAAGTCCGGGTAGTGATCCCAGTGATCGAAGATGATGAACCCGTTCACCGACAGCCGTTTCACCAGGATCGACCGCCAGGCCATGGGCAGGTTGTCGATCTCGCTATCGACGCCGCCATACCACGCCACGGCACCGCAGAGCGGGATGCGGCCATGGGTGTTCATGAGCGGCAGAACGGCCTCAAGGAGCTTGCCGCCGACATTCTCCCAATAGATGTCGACGCCGTCCGGTGCGGCCTCGGCGATTGCGGCGCGCAAGGCGCGGGCGTCGTCATGGGCGCGGTGATCGATGGCGGCGTCGAAGCCGAATGTCTCCGTCGCGATGCGACACTTCTCGGGGCCGCCCGCAATGGCCACCGTGCGCAGACCTGCAAGGCGCGCGAGCTGCCCGACCATCGCGCCGACAGGGCCGGTCGCGGCCCCCACGACGAGCGTCTCGCCCGCTTTGGGCCGTCCATATTCGTGAAGGCCGCGCCAGCCCGTGAAGCCCGGCATGCCCAGAACGCCCAGCACCGCCGAGGGCGGCGTGCCGGGATCGAGCTTGCGGCATTCGGCACCCGGGAGGACCGCATGGTCGGCCCATCCGGTCATGCCGGTGACGGTATCGCCCTCGGCGAAACCCTCCGCCTTCGAGGCGATTACCCGGCCCACACCCTGGCCCGTCATGGTGCCGCCGATGGCGACCGGCTCGGCATAGCTTTTGGCGTCATCCATGCGCCCGCGCATGTAGGGATCGAGCGACAGCCACTCGGTGCGGATCAGGATCTCGCCCTGGGCGAGGTCCGGCAGGGGCTCCGTCTTGAGCGCGAAATCCTCGGGCTGGGGGCTGCCTTCCGGGCGGCGGGCAAGGGCAATGCGGCGGTAGGTATCGGACATTCTTGCGACTTTCGGATCGAGGGTGGGTTTGCGGTTGCGGAGGACGCGCCTCCTCCGTCACACTGATGGACACGATACGCGCATACGGCAAGGGAGGGCCAGATGCACGGCATGATGATGAACGAACCGCTCTCGATCATCGAGATATTGCGCTATGCGGCAGGCGCCCATCCCGCGGCGGGGATCGTATCCGTGCGCACCGAAGGGGACATTCACCGCGAAACCTATGCCGAGGCTTACGCGCGCGCGGGCCAGCTGGCACATGGTCTGGCGAAGCTTGGCATTGGTGCGGGCGACCGGGTCGCGACACTCGCCTGGAACGGCTACCGGCATTTCGAGCTTTATTACGCCGTCTCGGGCATGGGGGCGGTGTGTCACACGATCAATCCGCGCCTCTCGGCCGAGCAGATGCTCTACATCATCGGCCATGCCGAAGACCGGGTACTGTGCTTCGATGTGACCTTCACGCCGATCCTCGAGGGGCTGGCCGAGCATCTGCCGAAGGATCTGATCCTCGTGGCAATGACCGACCGGGCGCATATGCCCGAAAGCGCGCTCGATCTGTTGTGTTTCGAAGAGCTGCTGGAGGACCAGCCGACCGAGTTCGACTGGCCGCGCCTGCCCGAAGAAAGCGCTGCTGCGCTGTGCTATACCTCCGGCACGACGGGCAATCCCAAGGGCGCGCTCTATTCCCATCGCTCGACAGTGTTGCACGCGATGACCGTGGCGATCGGCCTGTCGAAATCGCTGACCGAGGGCGCGCGTGTCCTGCCGGTCGTGCCGCTCTTTCACGTCAATGCCTGGGGTCTGCCCTATGCCGCGCCGCTTTCGGGGGCATCCCTGATCATGCCCGGCGGCAAGCTCGATGGTGCGTCGCTGTTCGACCTGATGGAGGCCGAGAGCGTCACCTCGGCCTGGGGGGTGCCCACGGTCTGGCAAGGCCTGCGGGCCGAGATCGACAAGCGCGGGCGCAACCCAAATGGCTTCGCGCAGGTGGTGGTTGGCGGCTCGGCTGCACCCCGCTCGATGATCGAAGGGTTCGAGAAGTCCGGCGTCGAGGTCTGCCATGCCTGGGGCATGACCGAGATGAGCCCCGTGGGCACGCACGGGCTCTTGTCCGCCGAGATGAAGGAGCTGCCCTGGGACGCGCAGATGGCGCTCAAGGCCAAGCAGGGCCGACGCCTCTTCGGGGTGGAGTTGAAGATCGTGGACGAGACGGGCCAGCGCCTGCCACATGACGGAAAGGCGACGGGCGAGCTTTACGTGCGCGGAAATACTGTCGTGTCGGGCTATTTCAACAACGCTGAGGCGTCGGAGAAGGCCATCGATGCGGAGGGATGGTTCGGCACGGGCGATGTCGCCTCCATCGACACGCAGGGCTTCCTGACGATCCAGGACCGTACGAAGGACCTGATCAAGTCGGGCGGTGAGTGGATTTCATCGATCGACCTTGAAAACATCGTCATGGCCCACCCCAATGTCGCAAGCTGCGCGGTGATCGCGGTGCCGCATCCGAAATGGGACGAGCGTCCGCTCCTGATCGTGGTGCCCGAGGGCGACGCGCCGGAGCTGTCCGAGCTGCACGACATGATGCTGGAGCATGTGGCGAAGTGGCAATTGCCGGATGCCATGGTCTGCGTCGAGGCGTTGCCGCTGACGGCGACGGGCAAGGTGTCGAAGCTGACGCTGCGCCAGAAATTCAGCGATTACGTCCTGCCCGATGCTGTCTGAGGAATTGCGCACCGGCGCGCCGAAGCCCTCGCGCTGGTACGAGATCACGGCAGACCGGGTGCGGGCCTTCGCCGATGCGACCGAGGATTGGCAGGGTATCCATCTCGGCGACGCGGCGGCGCGCGCGGCAGGCTTCGACGGGCCGGTGGCGCATGGCTACCTCGTCCTGTCGATGCTGTCGGCCATGGTCTACGACGTCATGCCGGACGATCTGCCGCCGGGCGCCATCTCGGTGAATTACGGCTTCGATCGCGTGCGCTTCATCGCGCCAACTGCCGTGGGCAGCCGCGTCCGTGGTCTGTTCCAGATCGCCGAGATGCAGGAGCGCGATAGCGGCGTCCTGTTGCGCTGGGACGTGACCGTGGAACGGGACGGCGAAGAGAAACCCGCGCTGGCCGCGGATTGGCTGACGCTTGTCAGCTGGAAGGAGGAAAGCTGATGGATCTTGGCATCACCGAGAAGGTCCGCCCGCTCATCGCGGCCGTGCGCCAGATGGTCGAAGAGGAGATCGCGCCGCTCGACGCGGAATTTCATGCCGAGGTGGGCAAGCATCCCGAGGGCCGGTTTCATCACACGGCCCGCCAGCTCGAGATCCTCGACGGTCTGAAGGCCAAGGCGCGGAAGCGGGGGCTCTGGAACTTCTGGCTGACGGACAGCGATCGCGGCTACGGCCTGACCACCGTAGAATACGCCTACCTTGCCGAGGAGATGGGCAAGGTGCCGATCGCTGCCGAGGTCTTCAACTGCAACGCCCCTGATACCGGCAACATGGAAGTGCTGGAACGCTACGGCGAAGACTGGATGAAGGAGCGTTGGCTGGGCCGTCTTCTGGATGGCGAGATCCGTTCGGCCTACGTGATGACGGAACCGGATATCGCCTCCTCCGACGCCGCACAGCTTGCGTTTGAGGCGCGGCGAGACGGTGACGACTTCGTGCTGAACGGCGAAAAGTGGTGGATCTCGGGGGCGGGCGATCCGCGCTGCGGGCTTTATATCCTGATGGCCTGCACCGATCCGGAGGCGCCCAAGCACCAGCGCCACACCATGTTTGTCATGGACCCGGACCTCCCGGGGATCGAGGTGCTGCGCCCGATGAAGGTCTTCGGGGCGGATGACGCGCCGCACGGGCACATGCATCTGCGCTTCACCGATGTGCGGGTGCCTGCGAAGAATGTCGTGCTGGGCGAGGCCCGCGGCTTCGAGGTGGCGCAGGGCCGCCTCGGACCGGGCCGCATCCATCATTGCATGCGCGCCATCGGGCAGGCCGAGAAGGCGCTGGAGATGATGTGCCGTCGCGGGCTTGCGCGCGAGGCTTTCGGCAAGCCGCTGGTCGAGCTCGGAGCAAATTACGACATCATCGCCAATGCGCGGATGGAGATCGAGATGGCGCGGCTTCTCTGCCTCAAGGCGGCCTGGATGATGGACAGCGCAGGCGTGCGCGCGGCGCAGCCCTGGATCTCCAAGATCAAGGTCGTGGCGCCCCTGATGGCCGGGAAGGTCGTCGACGAGGCGATGCAGCTCCACGGTGCGGAGGGAATCAGCCAGGACACCGATCTTGCGCATATGTGGACCCATATCCGCACGCTGCGTTTCGCTGATGGCCCTGATGCGGTGCACCGCCGTCAGGTCGCGCGGGCGGAGCTGAAGAAGTACACGCAGCGGGGCACCTGATGGCCGAGCTGGACATCACACGGGTCGGGCGCTGGATGGCGGCCAATGTGCCGGGCTATTCGGGCCCGCTCAGTGCCACGAAATTCGACGTGGGGCAGTCAAACCCGACCTACCGGCTGAATGCGGGATCGGGATCTTACGTGCTGCGCCGGAAACCGCCCGGGACGCTTCTGAAATCCGCTCATGCGGTGGATCGCGAGTTTCGCGTTCAGAAGGCGCTTTTTGCCACCGATGTTCCGGTGCCGAAGGTGATCGCGCTCTGCGAGGACGAGGATGTCATCGGCTCGATGTTCTATGTCATGACCCATGTCACGGGGCGCAATATCGACGATCCGTCCATGCCCGATCTGGTGCCGGGCGAACGCGGCGACCTCATCGCCGAGATGGCCCGCGTTCTGGCCGCGATCCATGACGTCGATATCGACGCGGTGGGGCTGTCGGATTTCGGCCCGCCGGGGAATTACTACGAACGCCAGCTCGGGCGCTGGACCAAGCAATACCGCGCCTCCGAGACCGAGCCCTTGCCCGACATGGACCGGCTGATCGACCGGCTTGGCGCGGAGATGCCCGATGATGACGGGCAGCGCACGCTCGTGCACGGCGATTACCGCATCGACAACATGCTATTCGATACCGAGCGGCCGACCTGCACCGCGGTGCTCGATTGGGAGCTGTCCACGCTGGGTCATCCCCTGGCGGACCTGGCCGGGGTCATCATGCAATGGCAGATGCCGCCCGGGGCCGAAGGCCGCGGTCTCGCGGGGCTTGATCGCGCCGCGCTGGGCCTGCCCTCGGATGAGGAGTTCGTGGCGATGTATTGCGCCCATCGCGGCATCGCCCCACCTGCGCGGTTCGGTTATTACGTGGCCTTCGCCTTCTTCCGCATGGCCGCGATCCTGCAGGGCGTGAAGAAGCGCGCGCTGGACGGCAATGCCTCGAACCCCGAAGCGGGTTTGCGTCTGGGCGCCTATGTGCCACGCTTTGCGGCGCTTGGCCTCGATTGGCTGGAGCGCTGAGCATGGCGGAGGATTTTCCCGAAGATCCCTATCCGTTCCAGCAGCATCTGGGCATGGAGCGGACGGCCTGGTCGGCGGATTACGCGCGGATCGAACTGCCGCTTGCGGAATATCTGGGGAACCGGCAGGGCCTGCCGCATGGCGGTGTGCATGCCACGCTTCTCGACACGGCGATGGGCTATGCGGGCACCTGGACCGGCGATGCAGATCGTCCGCAGATGGCGCTGACCCTGTCGCTGAACGTGCAGTACCTGTCCCGCCCTGAAGGCACGCGTCTGATCGCAGAGGGTTGGCGCACGGGTGGTGGCAAAAGCACCTTTTTTGCTGAAGGTGTGATCCGCGATGACGAGGGTGCGGTGATCGCGAAGGGATCGGGCGTGTTTCGCTACCGCAAAGAGCGCGCTTGAACGATCCGCGCGCTTGAGCACGCGGATCGGCTGGGGGCTCTGCCCCGTCGCCATTGTCTCTCGGACCAATGGCGCGACAAAGGCGACCCCCGGAGGTATTTTTGGTCCGAACGTGACAGGGCGCGGCGCGTTGAATGCGCGTGGGACGTGCGGATGAGAGGGACGGTCCGCTCAGTATCCGGCTTTGCGATCAACGAGATGCAGCAGGGGCTCGCCTGCCTCGCCGCGGCGGATATTCTCGGCGATGACGCGGGCGGCGCTGTCGGTCCGGGTCTCGGAGGCAATATGCGGCGTCACGGTCACGCGCGGATGCGTCCAATAGGGATCGTCCTGGGGCAGCGGCTCGGTGCGGAACACATCGAGCGTCGCGTGACCGATCTGGCCGGTATCGAGCGCGGACAGAAGGGCCGCATCGTCGATAAGCGGCCCACGGCCCGGGTTGATGATCACTCCGCCGCGCTTGATCAGCGACAGGCTGTGCGCCGACATCACGTTCTCCGTCGCGGGGGTGTCGGGCAGCAGAAGCACGACGATATCGGCGCCGCTCAAAGCGGCCTCAAGCCCGTCCTGACCGGAATAGCAGGTGACGCCGTCCAGCCGTTTGCCGGACCGGCTCCAGCCACGCAGCTCGAAGCCCAGGTGGACCAGCATCTCCGCGCAGGCCGTGCCTAGAGTGCCGAGGCCCAGGATCGTCACGACCCGTTCGCGGGCGAGCGGAGGCGCCTGTTCGATCCAGTCATGATCGGGGTTCACGATATGCGCATCCATCCCGAGATGATGCCGCAGCACGTGCCCCGTGACCCATTCGACCATGCCCTGTGTCAGCCCGTCCTCGTCCACCATCCGGGCGAGCGGTTGCGTCAGGGTCGGGTTCTTCACGATCCCTTCGACCCCGGCCCAGAGGTTCAGGATCGCCTTGGTGCGCGTGAAGGGCGTGAAGTCCTGCAGGGTGCTGTTCGGGGCGTAGATGATGTAATCGACCTCCTCGGCGGGCAGGTCGGTGGACAAGGTGGCTGCAACCCCCGCGTCCTTCAGCGCCTTGCGCAGCGGAGCCTCGTAGCTGGCCCAGGCAGCCTCGCGCGCGGCAAAAAGAACATTCACGGACATGGTGTTACCTCGGGCGGTGGATATGCGCCGACTGAACTAACCCGAAGGCGATCATCAGGACAAGCATCGCCGAGCCGCCGTAACTCACCAGCGGGAGCGGCACGCCCACGACGGGTGCGAGGCCCATCACCATCGACATGTTCACCGCGAAGAACAGGAAGAACGTGAGGCCGACGCCGAGTATCAGCAGCGATGAGAACCGGTCCTTGTTCTGCAGGGCCGAGACGATGCAGAAGATCAGGATCAGCACGTAGAGCACCAGAAGCGATACGCCGCCCACGAAGCCGAATTCCTCGGCCAGCGTGTTGAAGATAAAGTCGGTGTGCTTCTCGGGCAGGAAGTTCAGCCGCGACTGCGTGCCCTGCATGAAACCACGACCGGTCCAGCCGCCCGAGCCCATGGCGATCTTCGCCTGCGTGATGTGGTAGCCCGCCCCCAACGGGTCGGTCGAGGGGTCGAGAAAGGTGTCGATCCGGCGGAACTGGTAATCCTTCAGCAGCTGCCAGTCGGTGCCGCGGCTCTTGAAGACAGCCGAGACGCCCGCGGCCCCAGCAGCGATGACGATGCCGAAATAGGCCCAGTGCACGCCCGCGAGGAACATCATCAGCCCGCCGCCGGTCAGAAGCAGGATCGCAGTGCCGAGATCGGGCTGCGTCAGCACCAGGAAGGTGGGCAGAAGGATCAGGACGATGGGCAGGATCACGAAGATCGGGTTCGACACGCGCCGGAGCGGCAGCCAGTCGTAATAGGCCGCAAGCGCCATCACGAGGGCGATCTTCATCACTTCGGACGGCTGCAGCCGCATGAAGCCCAGATCGATCCAGCGCTGCGCGCCCATGCCGGTCGAGCCCACGAACTCCACCGCGACCAGAAGGCCCAGGGCGGCGAGGTAGATCACGAAGGCCATGTTGCGCCAGAACCAGATCGGCACCAACGCGACCACGAACATCGCCACGAGCCCCAGCACGTAGCGCTTCATCTGCGGCTCAGCCCAGGGCTGCAACGTGCCGCCCGCCACCGAGTAGAGCATCAGGAAGCCCACGCCCGCCACGGCGGTCAGCAGCACGACCACCGGCCAGTTGAGATAGAGGATCTTGCGCCAGCCCGAAGGGACGGTCTTGACCGAATATTCGAGGTAACTCATGCGCGGCTCCGTCCGTCGCGCATCCGGTCCTGACGCTCCTCGGCGAGGCGCTCCTGCTGCTCGCGGATCCGTTCGCGATCCTTGGTCGGATAGGCTTCGAGCGGCGGGTCACCCTTGAAGAGCGCCTGAAGCGTGACGTCGCGCGCGATCGGGGCTGCCGCGGTCGAGCCGCCGCCGCCATGTTCCACCACAACGGCCACCGCAATCTGCGGCTGGTCATAGGGCGCGAAGTTCACGAACAACGCGTGGTCGCGCCGCTTCCAGGGCAGGTCCTCGTTGCGGGTCACGCCGCGTGCGCGTTCGGCGGCGGTGATGTTGCGCACCTGGCTGGTACCGGTCTTGCCCGCCATGCGCATCGCGTCGTCGATGATGCGGGATCGGTAGCCCGTGCCGCGGCGGTTGTTCGAAACGGAATACATCGCGCGGCGCAGCTGCAGCAGATGGTTTTCGTTGAAGCCCATGGGTTCGCCGGGATCGCGGGCCGTCTCGACCCCGTCCACCGACTTCACCAGCCGCGGCTTGAGCGCCCGGCCCGTCGCCAGCCGCGCCGTCATCACCGCCTGTTGCAGCGGAGAGGACAGAACGAAGCCCTGGCCGATGGAGGAATTGACCGTATCGCCGATCACCCAGCTCGCGTTGCGGTTGCGCAGCTTCCACTGCTTGTCCGGGATCAGCCCCTCGGTCACGGCGGACATCGGGATGTCATGCACCTCGCCAAGGCCCAGGCGGCGTGCGGTTTCGGCGATCTTCTCGATGCCCACCTTGAGCGCGAGGTCGTAGTAATAGACGTCGCAGCTTTCGCGCAGGGATTCCTCGAGGTTCATGTGCCCGTGGCCCACGCGCTTCCAGCAATGGAACCGGCGACCCCCGACGGCGAGATGGCCGGGGCACCAGACGGTCTCCGAAGGGGAGACGACGCCCGCATCCATCGCCGCTAATGCCGTGACCATCTTGAAGGTGGAGCCGGGCGGATAGGCATCCTGCACTGTCTTCGAGGCGAGCGGGCGGCGCTCGTTCTCGCGGTAGACGCCATAATCGGAGACCGAAATCCCCCGCACGAACTTGTTCGGATCGTAGGAGGGGGCAGAGGCGATGGCCAGAAGGTCGCCATGTTCGAGATCCATGACCACGACGCTCGCGCTTTCCTCGCCGAGGCGGGCCTGCACGTAGTTCTGCAATTCGCTGTCGACGGTCAGCTGCACGTCCGAGCCCGCCTCGCCCTCGCGGCGGTCGAGTTCGCGCATGACACGGCCCACTGCGTTGACCTCGACCCGCTTGGCGCCCGC
This sequence comes from Roseivivax sp. THAF197b, assembly GCF_009363255.1. NCBI lineage: Bacteria > Pseudomonadati > Pseudomonadota > Alphaproteobacteria > Rhodobacterales > Roseobacteraceae > Roseivivax > Roseivivax sp. THAF197b. The sequence goes on from NZ_CP045318.1 coordinate 298,962, forward strand.
GCGCCCGCGCAGACTCTCTTCGTAATTGCGCTCCACGCCGACCTTGCCGATCTGGAAGCGTGGGATGCGGAGCACCGGCTCGGGGTCCTCATAGCGCGCAAGGTCGCGCTCGGAGACCGGACCGACATAGCCCACCACATGCGCGAAGGTCTCCCGGTCGGGATAGACGCGGGAAAGGCCCACTTCGGGCGAGACGCCGGGCAGGGCAGGGGCGTTGACGGCGATGCGGCTGACCGCTTCCCAGCTTACGCGATCGGCCACTGTCACGGGCAGGAAAGGCGCCGAACGGGCCATCTCGGCCCGCGCGCGTTCGATATCGTCGGGGTCGAGATCGACCAGGGCGGCAAGGCGCGCCATGACCGCATCCACATCCTCGGCATCCTCGCGGACCATGGTGATCCGGTAGGCCGGTTCATTGGCGGCAATGATGCGCCCGTTGCGATCGAAGATCTGCCCGCGTGAGGGCGGGATGAGCCGCAGGTTGATGCGGTTTTCCTCGGCCAGGAGGCGGAACTCGTCGGCCTGGTCCACCTGCATGTGCCGCATGCGCAGGCCCAGAAGACCCACGAAGCCCAGCTGCAAACCGCCAAGGATCATGCCCCGGCGCGAGACGCGGGCATAGCTTTCCGAGGCTTCCTTCGTTGTGCGTTTCATGCGCCCAATCCCAATCGGTCACTGTCTCTCGGCGACGATCGCGCGATCCCGAGCAGCCGCGAGATCCCAACGACGACCGGGTAGAACAGGATGGAGGCCAGCGCCGACGAGATCGCCAGCACCCAGCCTACAGGCTCGATGATAAGCAAGACCTTGGTCAATTGGTAGATCAGCGTCATCACACCGAGGCTGACCGCGACACTCAGCCACTCCATCATGAAATTCGTCTCGCGCTGGCGCCGTTCGCCGGATTTGAGGCTTTCGGCGAAAACGACCGTCAGCGCGGCCCATAATCCCGGCGGCCGCTGGAAGATGAAATCGGCCAGCAGCGCCACCAGCGCGATCATCCAGGCGGGCACATAATCGGGGCGTCGCAGCGCCCAGGCGAAGATCAGCAGCGTGATGATATCGGGCCCGGCCAGCCGGGGTGGCAGGTGGTGCAGCGGCAGGAGGTGGAAGAAGACCACGATCACGGCAAGTCCGATCAGGACGAACCGCATCAGCCACATTTTCAGGATCGCGCCGTCGATCATTGCGTGACCTCGGCCGGGTCCTCCGGCGTTTCCGCCTCGACCACGGGATTTGCCGGGGCGATCAGGGCGGAGGGTTGCGTCACGCGCCGCGCGCCGTGATCGCGCAGCACACGCAGAAATTCCAGCCGCTCGTAATCGGCGGCGAGCCGCACGCGCAGCCGCCCGCCCGGATCTTCCGCGACCTGACCGATCAGCAGGCCGGGCGGGAAGACCTCACCGTCGCCCGAGGTCACGATCCGGTCGCCGGGGCGGACCAGATCGGGGTTTTCCAGAAAGTCGATGGGCGGCGCCGAGGTGTTGTCGCCCGTGATCAGCGCGCGTTGGCCCGAAGGCTGGATGACGGCGGGAATGCGACTCGTGGCATCGGTCAGCAGGATCACGCGGGAGGTGTTCGCGCCCACGCCCGAGATCCGGCCCACGAGACCGATCCCGTCAATCGTGGCCCAGCCATCCACGATCCCGTCGCGGGAGCCCACATTGATGAGCACGGTCTGACGAAAGGGCGATCCGGCGTCCGCCAGCACGACCCCGGTGATGTAGGTAAGCTTGGGATCGAGTTGCACGTTGTTCAGGTCGCGCAGCCGGGCGTTTTCCTGTTCGAGCTGCAGCGCCGCCTCTTTCCAGGCGGTCATCTGGCGCAACTCGCGGCGCAATTCCTGGTTCTGCTCGTAGATCTGCTGATAGCTGCGGAAGTCGCCCGCGAGGTCCACGACGGCGGTGACGGGCGCCATGGCCCAGGAAAAGCTCGGTACGATATTGTCGATGACCTGCGCGCGGAACCGCTCCACACGAGGGCTGTCGATACGCCAGAGCAGGAAGATCGCAATCAGACACAGCACCAGCATCGCCAGAAGCAAACGCTTCAGCGGGCCGGTATAGTCGTCGCTTCCAGCGCGGTCTCGGGCCATGTGTGCACCCCTCTCGTCAGAGGGTCATCGGATCAGCTGTCGTAGTCAATCGCGTGACGCAGCTGCTTTTCATACTCAAGCGCCTTGCCGGTGCCGAGGGCGACGCAATTGAGGCTCTCATCGGCGATGGAGACGGCAAGACCCGTCTGCTCGCGCAGGGCAAGGTCCAGATCGCCCAGAAGCGCGCCGCCACCGGTCAGCATCACACCGCGATCGACGATGTCGGCGGCCAGATCCGGCGGGGTTGCCTCAAGCGCGGTCATCACTGCCTCGCAGATCGCCTGCACCGGTTCGGAGAGCGCTTCAGCGACCTGCGCCTGGCTGATCTCGGTCTCTTTCGGGACGCCGTTCAACAAATCGCGACCCCGGATCTGTAGCGAGGTGCCGCGTCCGTCATCGGGCATCCGGGCGGTGCCGATGGTGGTCTTGATCCGCTCGGCGGTCGATTCGCCGATCAGCAGGTTCTGCTGGCGGCGCAGGTAGTTGATGATCGCCTCGTCCATCCGGTCGCCGCCCACGCGTACCGAGCGCGCATAGACGATGTCACCCAAGGACAGAACCGCGACCTCGGTGGTGCCGCCGCCGATATCGACGACCATGTTGCCAGTCGGATCGGTGATCGGCATGCCGGCGCCGATGGCCGCCGCGATGGGTTCCGCGATCAGGCCCGCCTTGCGAGCACCTGCGGAGAGCACGGAGGTGCGGATCGCGCGCTTCTCCACGGGTGTCGCGCCATGGGGCACGCAGACGATGATCTTCGGCTTGGAGAACATCGACCGACGATGCACCTTGCGGATGAAGTGCTTGATCATGGCCTCGGCCGTGTCGAAATCCGCGATCACGCCTTCGCGCATCGGGCGGATCGCCTCGATCGAGCCCGGGGTCCGGCCGAGCATCAGCTTGGCGTCCTCGCCCACGGCCAGCACCTTCTTGACGCCGTCCTTGACGTGATAGGCCACCACGGACGGCTCCGACAGGATCACGCCCCGACCTTTGACGTAGACCAGCGTGTTCGCGGTCCCGAGGTCGATGGCCATGTCCGCCGAGAAGGCGCCCAACAGCTTGTCCAAACCAAACATGAATGCGTTCCCCTAAAGCGACATCGACCCGCGACTCCCCGCGGGATCGAGCGTCGCCCTTATAGGAGCGTCCCCGGGCAGGTGAAAGGGTGCGCATCACGGGAATCAGCGTGATTTTGCCGTCTGCCGCTCAACGCGGCCATTCGGTGGGCACACGCTCCTTCACGCGGGCGAGCTTCAGCAGCTCCTTGTAATTGTGGATGCGGTGATCCTCGCCGGGATCGGCCTCGGCGGGCGTCAGCCAGTAATGGCTGCCCACGACACGGAACCCAAGGAAGGACGGCGGCACGTGGCAGACCGCGTCATCGATGCGGCAGATGTTCAGCACCCACCCTTCGCCGGGCATGCGCTGGCGAGACCGGCAGGTCTTGGGCGAGGCGAAGGCGACGGAGGGCACGCCCAGAGAGGCGCCCACGATCTGCGCCGAAGCCGCCCCCAGCGAGTGCCCGACGATACATTTGGGCCGAAGCCCCTTGGCGAAGGTGTAGACGATCTGCGCATGTTCCAGAAACCCGCCATGCCAGAGCGTGCCGCTGTCTCCCGGCACCACCTCGAAGCCATGGCCTGGTACGTCCACATTGCCGAAACGCAGGTTGAAATCGAACCAGTCGGAAAACTCGTTCGTGCCCGGAATGACAAGCGTTCCATCCTTGAGGAAATGCGCCTGCACGCCGCGAATGTCGATGGAGGTCTGCACCCGGTCGCCCAGATCGCCCGAATAGGCGTCGCGAATGAGATCGGCTGCGTCGAGAATCTTGATCCCGGCCATAATATGTCTCCTGAAATCGGATCGTCTTGAAATATTCCGATGTTACCAGAAAAGGCTGCGAGTTTCCCGGAAAAAGGGTGTGGCCCCGTTCACGGACAACCTTCGATTTTTCATCGCGCTGCCGCTTTGGCGTCAGATTTCGGCGTGACCTTTCGCTCGGGGCACAGAGCAACTGGGCAATGTCATGAGCGAACAGGCACTCAACGATGTCTTCCGTCCATCGCAGTTGAAAAGGCGCGCCAAGGCGAAACGCGCGCCTCGGACAGGGTTCCGCGCCTATGCCGTGCGTCGTCTGCGCCAGATGGTGCTGTCCTGGATGGTCATGGCCGGGCTCGGCATCGGGGCCAACATGGTCTTTCAATCCTATGCCCAGGAAAAATACGGCATCGGTCTAGAGGAACAGCTGGCCGCGCTGGATGAGATCAGCGGCGGTGTGCTCGGGCTGTCGGCGCTTGCGGGCGGTGATCCGGTGCAATCGAGCGTTCCGACCGACGCCGCTGCCCTGCCGTCCCGACCGATGACATCTTCGGAGCGGCAACCCTCCGCACTGCCCGGTGCCGCGCAATCCGTGCGGGAAATCACCGATGCAGGCGCGCTTCTGGTCCGGGTGCCTCAGAGCGGCGACTGATCTCCGCGGCGCCATGTCGCGTCATATTCCGTCTCTGCAAGCGTCGATGTCGCTTTCCTGCCGCGACGTGTCGGCAGCCGTGAGCAGCGCTCGCGCGCGCCGCGCTACGACAGTGGAAACGGACAGGGGAATCCAGGCCCATGAAAACGCATGTGAAAGCGCTCGTCGTCGGCGGCGGCGCCGTCGGCACCTCCATCGCCTACCATCTCGCCCGCGCGGGCTGGGAGGATGTGATGCTTCTCGAACGCGACGAGCTGACGTCTGGCTCGACATGGCATGCAGCGGGTCTTCTGCCCTATTTCAACATGTCCTTCGCGACCACGCATATCCACGACTACTCGATCAAGTTCTACAAGACGCTCGAGGAAGAGACCGGCCTCAATGCGGGCTTCTCGGTCGTGGGCAACCTGCGCATGGCCCAAACGAAGGCGCGCATGGACGAATACATGGTCTATGCCACGACCGCCGAGACCTGCGGCGTGCCCTACGAGTGGATGACGCCCGCGCAGATCAAGGAGCGCTGGCCGCTGGTCAACACCGACGATCTCGAAGGCGCGATCTACCACCCGACGGACGGCTACATTAACCCCGCCGACGTCACCATGGCGATGGCCAAGGGCGCGCGGCAACGGGGCGTTTCGATTGAACGCAAATGGCAGGTCGACGGCTATCACTGGACCGGCGATCACTGGGAAGTCACGGTCACCAAAACGGTCGAAAAGGGCGGCAACCTCGTGCCCTCCGAGGAACAGATGGTCATCCATGCCGAGCATGTCGTGACCGCCACTGGAAACCACGCGCAGCGCACGGCGAAACTGTTGGGCATCAAGTCGGCGGCCATCCCGGTCGAGCACCAATTCATCGTGACCGAGCCCGACCCGGCGCTCGTCGAGTACCGCAAGACCCATGGCGAGCATCCGGTGCTGCGCGATGCGGATGCCAAGTGGTACGTCCGCGAAGAGCGCGGCGGCTGGATTCTGGGCCCTTATGAGCGCAACGCGCCCGCGCGCTTTGCCTACGGCGTGCCTGACTCGTTCCGGGCGGACCTCTTCCCCCTCGATCTGGAGCGGATCGAAGAGGAATACATGTCGATGATCCATCGCATCCCCTCCTCGGAAGAGGTGGGCCTGAAGGACGACTATAACGGTCCCATTTGCTACACGCCTGACGGCAATCCGCTGATCGGTCCCGCGCCGGGCCTGCGCAACATGTGGCTGGCCGAGGGCTTTTCCTTCGGGATCACGGCGGCGGGTGGTGCCGGCTATTACCTCGCCCAACTCATGGTCGAGGGCGAGGCCGAGATCGACATGGCCTCGCTCGATCCCAAGCGCTTCGGCGATTGGCAGACCACCGAATACGCCATCAAGAAGAACGAAGAGGCGTATGAGCATGTCTACATTCTGCACCATCCCGACGAGGAACGCCCCGCCGCGCGGCCCCTGCGCACCGCGCCCAATTATGACCGGCAGAAGGCGCTGGGCGCGCAATTCGGCTGCGTGAACGGATGGGAGCGGCCCAACTATTACGGACCTGTCGATGCGCCCGAGGATTTCGACCACGACGCGCGCAGCTTCCGCCGCGGGGGCTGGTGGGAATACGCCAAGGCCGAGGCCGAGGCGATCCGGAACGGCGTCGGCATCATCGACGCGACGGCCTTCGCCAAGCACGTGGTGAAAGGGCCGGGGGCTGCGGCCTTCATGGATTGGTTCACCTGCAACAAGCTGCCAAAGGTCGGCCGGATCAACCTGACCTATGCGCTGACCGGGGCGGGCACGACGCGCACCGAATATACCGTAGTGCGTCTGGCCGAAGACAGCTTCTACCTTGTCTCCGCAGGCGCGTGGCAGGCCTATGACAGCGATTACCTGAAGAAGGCCGCCGAAGATAAGGCCGGGGATTTCGGCTATATCGAAGTGCAGGACGTGACCACGCAATGGGGCGTCTTCGCCATTGCCGGACCCAAGACGCGCGATGTGCTCAACCAGCTTGTCCGCGATGCGGAGCCTGAAACGGTCCTGTCGAACAAGCGCTTCCCCTGGCTCAGCTGCCGCGACATCGAGCTTGGCATGGTGCCGGTCCGCGCGATCCGCGTGGCCTATACCGGGGAGCTTGGCTGGGAGCTGCATCACCCCATCGAGATGTCGACGCATCTCTGGGACCGGATCATGGAAGCGGGTGCGCCGTTTGGGCTGAAACCCGTGGGCGCTCGTGCGCAGAACTGGCTCCGGCAGGAGAAGTCCTACCGCGCTTTCGGCAACGAGCTTGGCCGGGATGCGACACCATTGGAGGCCGATCTGCCGCGCTTCGTGGACCTGTCCAAGGACTTCCATGGCAAGGCCGAGATGGAGGCCAAGGGCATCCGGTCGAAATGCGTCACGGTCCTGATCGACGGGCCCGCCGATGCCGATCCCTGGGGCCGCGAAGCGCTCTATCTCGAGGATGGCACGCGGGTCGGGCGGCTGACCTCGGGCGGCTATTCGGTGGCCTTCGGCAAGTCGATCGGCATGGGCTACGTCAAGCCCGAGGTCGCTCAGACGGGCCAGGCGCTGAAGGTCAAGATGTTCGACCAGCTCTGGGATGCCGTCATCACCGAAGACAGTCCCTACGATCCGTCGAACGCCACGATCCGTCAGGACGGCTGATCCGGGCTGCGGGCCGGGGCTTGCACCCGGCCCGCGCCCGTCGCATGAGACCCGGGTCACTCGTTGCCCGGAGGTCTGGCCCATGAAAACCGTTCTCGTCTCTGCCGTCGCGCTGATCGATGTCGATGGCCGCGTGCTTCTGGCGCAGCGGCCCGAGGGCAAGTCGATGGCGGGCCTTTGGGAATTCCCGGGCGGCAAGGTCGAGCAAGGGGAGACGCCCGAGGCGGCCCTGATCCGGGAGCTGCACGAGGAGCTCGGGATCGACACATGGGCATCCTGTCTCGCGCCGCTGACCTTCGCCTCGCATTCCTATGAGAGCTTCCACCTGCTCATGCCGCTCTTCGCCTGCCGGAAATGGGAGGGCATTCCGCAGCCGCGCGAGGGCCAGGTGCTAAAATGGGCACACGCGCGGGAATTGTCGGACTATCCGATGCCGCCCGCGGATGTGCCGATCATTCCGATCCTGCGGGATTGGTTGTAAGACGCGGCGCTGTCCCGGGCTTGCCCCGGGATCTCTTGGTGCCATACCCGGCGAGGCCCCGGATCAGGTCCGGGGCATAGAGTGTCGAGCTCAGAGCGGCGAGCCGGGCCCGAGACAAGCGCGTGGTGCCGGAGAGGGGACCAAATGCGGGACGCTGGGCGCGCCTGACCAGTGGGGTGGCGCTGCACCATCTGAACGGATGCGCTTTATACCAACCAAGTCCGCGCGCAGAAGGTACCACGGCGCTGGCGGTACCAAAGCGCCAGCCCGCGGGGCTGGGCAGGCGCTTGAGCGCGGCGGCTGCACGCAGCCTTGGTTCCGCGCTCTGGGTGCTTTGCTCAGATAATGGCGCGATGAAACGTCCTCCTCGGGCTTGACTCGAGGATCGTTAAACGTGGGCTCCTTGATCAGAGATCCTCGGGTCAAACCCAAGGATGACAGCGGTCAGGGCCGAGGATGACGGCCAAGGTCTCGCCCAACAAAAAGGGCGGCCCCGAAGGACCGCCCCAATTTGATGGTCGCTGTGCCGATCAGCTCAGCGTCCGCTCCACCTCTTCGCGGGTGAAGATTTCGATCACGTCACCCTTGCGGATGTCGTCGTAATTCTCGAAGGCCATGCCGCATTCCTGGCCGGACTGCACTTCGGACACTTCATCCTTGAAGCGCTTCAGCGTCTTCAGCGTGCCTTCGTGGATCACAACGTCGTCGCGCAGCAGGCGCACACCGGCCGAACGGCGCGCGACACCTTCGGTCACGAGGCAGCCCGCCACATTGCCGACGCCGGTGACGCGGAACGTGTCCTTGATCTCGGCGTAACCGATGAAGTTCTCGCGGATCTCGTTCGACAGAAGCCCAGAGGCCGCCGCTTTCACGTCGTCCACCAGATCGTAGATGACGCTGTAATAGCGCAGCTCCACGCCCTTCTGGTTGGCCGAGTTCCGGGCCGAGGCATTAGCGCGGACATTGAAGCCCAGGATCGGCGCGTTTGACGCCTCCGCGAGGCCCACATCGGTCTCGGTGATCGCACCCACACCGTAATGCAGGACGCGCACGCGGACCTCTTCGTTGCCGACCTTCTCGAGCGCCTGAACGATGGCCTCCGCGGAGCCCTGCACGTCGGCCTTTACCAGAACCGGCAGCTCGGAGACGTTTTCGTTCTCCTTGGCCTGCTGCATGAGGCTTTCGAGCGTGGTTGCGGCACCGGCAGCGGCGCGCTTGTCCTTGGCGACCTGCTGGCGATACTCGGCGATTTCGCGCGCCTGCGCCTCGGTCTCGACGACGTTCAGCACGTCGCCTGCCTCGGGCGTGCCGTTGAGGCCCAGAACCTCGACCGGAACCGAGGGACCCGCTTCCTTGACGCGGTTGCCCTGGTCGTTCTCCATCGCGCGCACCTTGCCCCATTGCTCGCCGACGACGAAGATGTCGCCCTGGCGCAGGGTGCCGTTCTGCACGAGCACGGTGGCGACCGGGCCACGGCCCACATCGAGCTGCGCCTCGATGACCGCGCCCTGTGCGGGACGGTCGGGGTTGGCTTTCAGCTCGAGGATCTCGGATTGCAGCGCGATGGCTTCGAGAAGCTCGTCGATGCCCTGACCGGAGACCGCGGAGACCTCGACGTCCTGCACGTCGCCCGACATCTGCTCCACGATCACTTCGTGCTGCAGAAGGTCGGTGCGCACCTTGGTCGGGTTCGCCTCGGGCTTGTCGATCTTGTTGATCGCCACGATCATCGGCACCTTGGCCGCTTTCGCGTGATTGATGGCCTCGATGGTCTGCGGCATGACCGCGTCATCCGCGGCCACCACGAGCACGACGATATCCGTCACCTGCGCACCGCGTGAGCGCATGGAGGTGAAGGCCGCGTGGCCCGGCGTGTCGAGGAAGGACAGGACCGCGCCGCTATCGGTGGTCACCTGGTAGGCGCCGATATGCTGCGTGATGCCGCCCGCTTCGCCCTGGGTCACTTTGGTCTTGCGGATCGCATCCAGAAGCGAGGTCTTGCCGTGGTCGACATGGCCCATCACGGTGATGATCGGCGCGCGGTCCTGCAGGTCTTCGGGCTTGTCCTCGACCTGCTCGATCACCTGTTCGACGTCCGAATCGGAGACGCGGGTCACCTTGTGGCCGAATTCCTCGATGATGAGCTCGGCGGTGTCCTGGTCGATGCTTTGGTTCTGCGTCGCCATGATGCCATTGTTCATCAACGATTTGACGACGTCACCCACACGTTCGGCCATGCGGTTGGCAAGCTCGGCCACGGTGATGGCCTCGGGCAGCTGCACGTCACGCACGACCTTCTCGCGGTTCACGGGGCCGCCCATCGCCTTCTGGCGTGCACGCTCCTGCTTGCGCTTCATCGCGGCCATGGACTTCTGACGGCCGCCTTCGCCACCGGTCAGGGCCTGGTTGACGGTCAGCTTGCCGGCACGGCGGCCGCCGCCATCCTTGGCCTTGGGCGCGCGACCGCGATCGTCACGATCCCGGTCGGGCTTGCGGGCCGGCGCGGGCGCGGGCTTGGCGCCGCGCGGCGCGTTTGCCGGATCGGGCGCCGCTGCCGGATCGGGTGCGGCCTTGGCGCGAAGCTCCGCCTCGGCGGCCTCGCGCTTCTTGCGCTCCTCGTCCTCGGCCTTCTGGCGCGCACGCTCCTCGGCTTCGCGCTGCTCGCGCTCTTTCTGTTCCTTCTCGGCGCGCAGGCGCTCACGCTCTTCGGCGCGGGCCTTTTCCTCGGCTTCGCGCTTGGCGGCTTCTTCGGATTCGCGGGCCTTTGCGGCCTGCAGGGCCTTCAGGCGGCGCTCCATCTCCGCGTCGGAGATGCCCGCCGGTCGTTTTGCCGAGGCCTGGGCCGCGGCCCGCTGCGCCGCGCTCGCGACGTTTTCCGCATCGGATTTCGATGCGGATCCCGCATTAGTCTTCGGGACCACGACGCGCTTGCGCTTGGTCTCGACCACGACGTTCTTGGTACGGCCGTGAGAGAAGCTCTGCTTCACCGATCCCGAACGGGGACCGCCACGTACACCCAAAGTCTTCTTGCCGTCGTTATCGCTCATGAAGCTCTCTTATCCTTTCCGACGACCCCTGTCGCCGCATCGCGCGTCTTCACATCAACGCGCATACCCTTGAGACGTTGGGCATCCTCTACAACACGTTTCGTGAGACCGCCAGCGCCGAGCGCCGCGTGCACCACTTTATCGCGCCCGAAGGCCTGCCCCAGCTCCTCCGCCCCGAGCCAGCCGATATAGCTGCCGAAATGCGGGGTGGAGAGCTTTGTTTTTCCGCGGGCCGAGCCATCCTCGGCCTGGATCAGAACCTCTGCTTCCTCTTTCTGAAGCCAGTCCTTCACCTTCTCATAGCCGGACACCGCGTTGCCCGACTTTCGCGCAAGGCTGATCAGGTCGATCACCCGTTGCGTGAGCATTTTCTCGACCATGTCCGTCAACCCGTCGGGCAGCGTCACGGCCTGTTTTGCCGCACGAGAAAAGAGCTTTTTCGCCACAGCTTTATCCATCGCGGCCCGATCCGCCGCAACCCAGATACCGCGTCCGGGCAATTTGCCCGCGATATCAGGCACAACCATGCCGTCGGGGCCGACCACGAAGCGCACGAGTCCAGAGACGGGCTGCGAATCGCCACTGGCGATGCAGCGCCGTTCCGGCCCGTCGTCCCGATCCTTGGTTCGGCCCCCTCGGCTCATCCCGGTTACACCTCTTCGGTCTCTTGCGAGCCCTCATCGGCCTCGCCGTCTTCTGCATCCGCATCTGCCTCGAGCTCGGTCGGATCGACCCATCCCAGCAGAACGCGCGCGGTCATGACCATCGTCTGCGCCTCTTCGAGACTCACTTCGAACGGTTCGAGCACGCCATCATCCTTGATGCGCTGCCCGTCGACCGTCGTCCAGCCACCGGCCAGTTCCCAGTCGGCGCAGGTCGCGAAGTCCTCAAGGGTCTTCACGTCATCCTTGGCGAGCGCCTCCACCATTTGGGGTGTCAGGCCTTCGAATTCAATGAGGCTCTGCTCGGCACCAAGCGCGCGCGCGCGCTCCAGCGCCTCGGCGGCTTGCGCTTCCAGCACGTCACGCGCCCGCGCCTGCAATTCCTGCGCGGTATCCTCGTCGACGCCATCGATGACCGTCAGCTCGTCAAGCTCCACATAGGCGACCTCTTCGAGGTTGGTGAAGCCTTCGGAAACCAGGAGCTGGGCGAAGAATTCGTCCACGTCGAGCGCGGCCACGAAGAGCTGCGTGCGCTCCTCGAATTCCTTCTGGCGGCGGGCCGATTCCTCTTCCTCGGTGAGGATGTCGATATCGAGCCCGGTCAGCTGGCTGGCCAGACGCACGTTCTGACCGCGACGGCCGATGGCGAGCGACAGCTGCTCGTCGGGCACGACGACCTCGATCCGCTCCGCATCCTCGTCGAGAACCACCTTGGAGACCTCGGCGGGCTGCAGCGCGTTCACGAGGAACGTGGGCATGTCCTCGTTCCACGGGATGATGTCGATCTTTTCGCCCTGAAGCTCGTTCACGACGGCCTGTACGCGGGAGCCGCGCATACCGACGCAGGCGCCCACGGGGTCGATCGAGTTGTCATAGGACACCACGCCGATCTTCGCGCGGCTGCCGGGATCGCGGGCCACGGCCTTGATCTCGATGATGCCGTCGTAGATCTCGGGCACTTCCATCTTGAAGAGCTCCGCCATGAATTCGGGGGCCGTGCGCGACAGGAAGATCTGCGGGCCCCGGACCTCACGGCGCACATCCTTGATGTAGCAGCGGATGCGGTCGTTGGGACGGTAGCTTTCGCGGCCGATCTTCTCGTTGCGGCGCAGGATGCCTTCGCCCCGGCCGATATCGACGATGACGTTGCCGTATTCCTCGCGCTTGACGACACCGTTGATGATGGTGCCCGCGCGATCCTTGAACTCTTCGAACTGACGGTCCCGCTCGGCTTCGCGGACCTTCTGCAGGATCACCTGCTTCGCGGATTGCGCGGCGATGCGGCCGAGCTCGACGGGGGGCACTTCCTCTTCGAAGGTGTCGCCGACCTTGGGATCGGCCATGTATTGCTTGGCCTGATCGACGGTGAACTCGGCCTGGTAGTTCTCGACCTCGTCATCCTCGACGACGGTGCGCACGCGGGTGAAGGTCGCCCGGCCGGTGCGGCGGTCGATCTTCACGCGGATGTCCATCTCGGCGCCGTAGCGGGACTTCGCGGCACGGGCGAGGCTTTCCTCCATCGCCTCGACCACGAGACCGGGGTCGATCATCTTTTCCCGCGCGACGGCTTCTGCGGTCTGTAGAAGCTCCAGCTGGTTGGCGGATGTGATGGCCATCGTCTCTTACTCCTCGGTTTGGCCGTCGTCGGCCTCGATTTCGTCGTACTTCTTCTCGTCGATTGCCTGGGCCTTGCGGGCTTTCAGCATCTCGCGGATGAGCTCGTCCGTCAGAACCAGTTTGGCATCGGACAGCCAATCGAATTGCAGACCCACGGTGCCCGCCTCGATATTCACGAGCACTTCGCTGCCTTCGACCCCGGCCAGCACGCCTTTGAAGCGCCGCTGCCCGTCAATGAGCTCATGCGTCTCGAGCTTGACCTCGTAGCCCTCAAAGGTCTCGAAATCCTTCAGGCGGGTGAGCGGCCGGTCGATGCCGGGCGAGGACACCTCAAGCGTGTAGGCATCGAGGATCGGGTCCTCCACGTCGAGCGTCGCGGACAGCGCGGTCGAGATTTCCGCGCATTCATCGACTTCGATACCACCCTGGGGCCGCTCGGCCATGATCTGCAGGAGCGGCGTCTTGCCGCCCTGGAGACGCACGCGCACGAGCTCGAAGCCCATATCCTCGATCACCGGCTGGGCGATCTCGGCGATGCGCTTGTCCATGGATGTCTTCGCGATCAGATCGGTCATGGTATCCTGTACGGGTTCGGGCGTGACCCTGTGGTGCGGGCACAAAAAAACGGGCGCGCGGCCCGTGATCGAATTCCGGTGGAGCGTCAGGTTTGGACCCCAGCGCGCCGCTGTTGAGGTGCATATACGGATGCATGCCCGAGTCTGCAAGAGCAAAGGCGCGCGCCGGGCGGGGGCGGTTCGTCCCTCTGCGTCCGCAACAACCACGACGTGACAGACATTGAGATGGCGCCTTCCCGCATGAGTGCGCATGTCGCAGTGTCACTCCCGAGGGCAGTCGGCGACCGATAATCCTCTCGGCCAGACGGGCAGTATCGTCTGCCAACGAAAAAGGACCGCACCTCGCGGCACGGTCCCTAATATCTTCGCGGCGCGTCGGGCTTAGCCGTTGACGCTGTCCTTGAGGGCCTTGGCGATGGTCATCTTGACCTGCTTGTCGGCCTCTTTCTTGAACTGCTCGCCGGTCGCGGGGTTGCGGACCATGCGCTCGGGGCGCTCGCGGCAGTAGATCTTGCCGACGCCGGGCAGGGTCACGGCACCGCCGCCTGCGACTTCGCGCGTGATGATGCTGGTGATGGCGTCCAGTGCCTCGCCTGCGGATTTCTTGTCGCTGTCCATCTCTTCCGCGAGTGCGGCAACGAGCTGGGTCTTGGTCATGGGCTTCGCCATTTTTATCTCCTCTAGCCTCCCCCAGTTGGGGCCTTGGGCGTCATTTGAACCGCATATTGCGTACAAACACAACGATTAGCGTTATAGATAGGGTCGAAAACAAGCACTTTTTACGTGTGTCGCAGGGTCAAAGGAAGGCTGTTTCTTCGAAACTGCGCAGTTTTCGGCTGTGAATCCGTGCCAGAGGCATCTCTCGCAGCACCTCCATGGCCCGGATTCCGATCCGCAAATGCCGGGTGACCTGCGTCTTGTAGAAGTCCGACGCCATGCCCGGCAGCTTCAATTCGCCATGCAGCGGCTTGTCCGAGACACACAAAAGCGTGCCGTAGGGCACCCGGAAGCGGAAGCCGTTCGCGGCGATGGTCGCGCTTTCCATATCGAGCGCGATGGCGCGCGACTGCGACAGGCGCTGCACGGGGCCATGGGTTTCGCGCAGCTCCCAATTGCGATTGTCGACGCTGGCCACGGTGCCGGTGCGCATCACGCGCTTGAGATCATAGCCCTCAAGCTCGGTCTCGACCGCAACCGCCTTCTCGAGCGAGGTCTGGATCTCGGCCAGTGCGGGGATCGGCACCCAGACCGGCAGATCGTGATCGAGCACGCGATCTTCGCGCAGATAGGCATGGGCCAGCACGAAATCGCCGAGCGATTGCGAATTCCTTAGACCCGCGCAATGGCCCACCATGATCCAGGCATGCGGGCGCAGCACCGCGATGTGGTCCGTCGCCGTCTTCGCGTTCGACGGCCCCACGCCGATATTGACCAGCGTGATGCCCGAGCCGTTGGCGCGCTTCAGGTGATAGGTCGGCATCTGCGGCATCTTGGGGCTGTCGGGCAGGGGCGCTTCGGGATCGGTGATTTCCGCATCGCCGGTCGAGACGAAGCTCGTGTAGCCGCTTTCGGGATCGGCCAGAGCCGCGCGGGCATAGGCTTCGAATTCGGTGACGTAGAACTGGTAGTTGGTGAACAGAACGTGGTTCTGAAAATGCGCGGGATCGGTCGCGGTATAATGCGCAAGCCGCGCCAGCGAGTAATCCACCCGCTGCGCGGTGAAGGGGGCAAGCGGCTCCGTCCCGTCCGCCTTCGGCTTGGCGAGCCCGTTGACGATATCGTCGTTGGTCGTCCCGAGATCCGGCACGTCGAAGACGTCGCGCAGGATGAAATCCGCAGCCCCTTCCTGCGGCACGGTCACGCCCGCCCGGTTGGCCACGGCGAAATGCACCGGCATCGGCGTGTCCGACAGGCCGACCTGCACGGGCACGGCGTGGTTCTCGATCAGAAGGCCGATCTGTTGGATCAGATAGGCGCGGAACAGGTCCGGCCGGGTGATCGAGGTCGCGTGCACGCCGGGGGCCGCCACATGGCCGAAAGCCAGACGGCTGTCGACCTTGGCAAAGCTCGTCGTGGCGATGCGCACTTCGGGATAAAACGCGCGGTAGCGCACGCCTGGATGCCCGTTCTCGATGGCCGCCTGAAAGCGTTCGCAGAGGAATTCCGTGGCCAACTCGTAAAGCGCGCAGAGCCGGTCCACCGCCGCTTCCGCGCTGTCGAAAAACGCAGGTTCCGGTGCGTCCGGCGTGACCAGTTCCACCCCGCCCATGTAATCCTGCATTGCCGCCTCGCTCGTTGTTTGCGCGCAACCTGACAGCTTGCTCGGGCGGGATCAAGAAGGGCGCGGGGGCAGGCGGAACCACCATGCGCGAGCCAGCGTTCAAAGGGATGCAGGATATCGCCGATCTTACCTATTACCCCGATAACAGGCCCGGGATCACGCGCCGAAAGCAGGGGCGCGGCTGGCGCTACATCGCGCCGGACGGCACTGGGATCGACGCGCCCGAGGAACGCCGCCGTCTGAACGCGCTCGCCGTGCCGCCGGCCTATCGCGACGTGTGGATGTGCCCCGATCCGCGCGGGCACCTCCAGGCCACCGGGCGCGATGATCGCAAGCGCAAGCAATACCGCTATCACGCCGACTGGACCGCGTTCCGGGCGCGCAAGAAATTCGCGCATCTGGCAGCCTTCGGTGCGGCGTTGCCGTCCTTGCGTCAACGCATCCTGCGTGACCTGCGCGACCATGAGGCGGGCGATCACGACTTCGCGGTGGCGGCCATCCTCGCCCTTCTGGACCGCGCCAATCTGCGGGTGGGAAACCCGGATTACGCGCGCCAGAACAAGACGTTCGGCGCCACCACCCTGCGTTCGCGCCATCTCGACCTGACCGAGGACGAGGTACGCCTCGATTACCGCGCGAAAGGGGGCGAGAAGGTGAAAAAGCGCCTGCGCGACCGCACGCTCAATCGCGTTCTGGAGCGGCTCGACGATCTGGACGGGCCGACGCTCGTGGCATGGGAGGATACGGACGGCACCGCGCGCTCCGTGGGCTCCGACACGATCAATGCCCGGCTCGCGGACTGGACCGGCGAGGCGGCGATCACGGCCAAGACCTTCCGGACCTGGAATGGCAGCGCTGCGGCGCTCGATGTGGCCATGCGGAGCGAGACGGTCACGATCAAGGCCATGACGGAAGCCGCGGCAGAGCGGCTCCACAACACGCCCGCGATCTGCCGGACAAGTTATGTGCATCCGCGCGTGATCGATCTGGCTGAGGTACCATTTGACGTGCGGCGCGCCTATTTGAGCGATGCGCCTGACATCCGGGGGCTGCGCCAGTCGGAAGCCGCCCTTCTGAACCTGCTGCGCGACTAGCGGTCTCTTTTCCTTCGAATTTCTCGGGGATAAACGTCCCGAAACACTGCGAAGGCGAGGCCCGATGTCCCTATCGAAAACAGCAAACTGCCCCCTGGCCACCGGCCCGATCCGGGCGTGCAAGCGCGACAGGTGCACGGCATGACGGCCGACGAGCTTGATATCGTCAGGGTGGATCCTCAGGACGAAGACGCGGTTGCCTGTCTGCGCGCCTATTTTGCCGAACTCAATCGGCGGTTCGCGCAAGGGTTTGACGTGACGCTGTCATCCGATCCCGAAGCGGACAGCATGCGGCCGCCACGCGGCGCGTTCATCCTGATCCGCCACGGGGATCAGTCGGTGGCATGCGGCGGTCTGAAAGGGCACGGCACATGGGGTGAGGTGAAGCGCGTCTGGGTCGCGAATGCGCTGCGCGGGCAGGGCCTCGCCCGGCGCTTGATGGCAAGGATCGAGGACGAGGCGCGCGATCTTGGAATGGACGTGCTGCGGCTCGATACCAACAGCGCATTGCCCGAGGCTGTGGCGATGTATCGCCGCCTCGGCTGGACGGAAATCCCGCGCTTCAACGACGATCCCTATCCCGACGTGTTCTTCGAGCGGCAGCTCTAGGCGCGCTGGGCGGCTTTCGTGTTCAAACAAAAAAGGCCCCGGATCGTCTCCGGCGCCTTTCGCGTGAAGCTCGTGCGTTCAGCGCAGACGCTGCCCGTTGGCCAGGACCTGACCGTCTTCGGTGATCGTGACCGTCGAAGTCAGCGTGTCCGCCGCATCGCCCGGCACCGAGAACATCGAGATCATCATCCGGGCTCCCATCGCGTCTTCGTTCGACAGGATGCCCATCTCGATCAACCGGTCGATCAGCGCGTTGGCCCCGGTCAGCGTCATCGTGGCCTCGCCCTCGGGTGCGGGCATGCCGTCGAAGGTTTCCGTGTCGCTGTTGTTGATGGTGAAGGCGCCCTCGGCGTTCAACTCGGCGCCCGCGGCCTCTAGGCGCACGGCGTTGATCGTCACCGCGTTCAGCTCACCCGGCGCGCCCTCGGCCCCTTCCATCGCTTCGGGATCGAGGATGGACAGGAAGCTCGTCGCCTGTCCTGTCACGTCGATCAGGAGCGTGGCGGGATCGCGCGGGAGGATCTCGGTCGGGTCGAACATCATCCAGATCATGTCCGCGACTTCCAGACCAGCCAGCTCGATAAGCATCGAGAAATCCTGCGGCTCCTCGGAGGCGCTGACCGGCAGGGCGGTGTTCGTCTGCAGCTTGTCCATCGAGACGGAGATCGGGAAGGGCAGGTCCGGCACGGTCGCCGACATGGCGATATTCTCGGCGCCAAGGCCGTATTGCAGACCGTCCTGCGACAAAGCGAAACTGAAGTTCCCGCCCGTCGAGGATGTCTGGCCTTCGACCGGTTCGCCTTCGGACGTGCCGGTGAAGCGCGACTGGCCGCTGGCATAGGTGAAGCTGCCTTCCACATCGAGCCCGGCCGCGACCATCGCATCGGCCTGCATGTCCGGCTCCATCTCGGGCACGTCACCCCCGCCATCGATCGCGATATCGCTCATCGCGCCCGACAGGCTGCCGGTATCGCCTGTGTCTGGGTCCGTGAAGCTGACATCGTAGGACAGGCTTTCGGCGCGCAGGTTCTGCGTGATCGACATCAGGTCGCCATAGGCCATCTGCATCGTGCCGGTCAGCGCCGCGAGGCTGAAGCTGCCATTGCCCATCTCGGGCGGGACGGGCGTGCCATCGACGACGATCTCATCGAGGGACATGCCCAGCGTGTCGGCGGACAGATCATATTGCTGGTTGTCGTCACTGCCGGAGACGAGGATCGTCAGCCCGGTATGCGTGTAATCGAGCGACACGGTGGTTTCGGGCTGATCGGCCGCATCGGTGGTGATGGTGATCGGCATGCTTTCGGGGAACAGCACGCGCACGGTGCCATCGCCCTGGTCTTCGAAGGTGATGCGGCTGGCCTCGAATGTCAGCTCGCCGTCCTGTCCATCCTCTGCCATGGACATGGTCGC
Organism: Roseivivax sp. THAF197b; assembly: GCF_009363255.1. Taxonomy (NCBI): domain Bacteria; kingdom Pseudomonadati; phylum Pseudomonadota; class Alphaproteobacteria; order Rhodobacterales; family Roseobacteraceae; genus Roseivivax; species Roseivivax sp. THAF197b. Next base: position 317,954 of record NZ_CP045318.1, read on the forward strand.
GGTCAGCCCTTCGACCACCACGTCATCGCCGCTTCGGCTGCGATTGGCCTCGACGCTGTAGCCGGAGGTCTCGAGATAGGCGCGCAGCCCCTCCCAGACGCCGTCCGGCGTGACATCGGCGGCGGCGGAGATTGGCGCAAACGCACCGGAGACAAGAACGGGGACCGCGAAAAGTGCGCGGTTGCGGTATGACATGAGGGTTCCTTCCCGCGAATGGGCAAACAAATCTGTCGCCAGCTTCTGCGTTGCCCGAACCGGGGTCAAGAGGGTGGACCGGCCCGGCCATGGCCGCTACCCAAAGGACAGAAGCCAAGAGGAGACGCGGCCATGGATATGAGCGGAAAATCGGTTCTCATCACCGGCGCCAGTCGCGGGATCGGCGAGGCCGCGGCCCGCCGCTTCGCCAGGGCAGGCGCCAAGGTCGCGCTGATCGCGCGCAGTGCCGACCGGATCGCGGAGATCGCGGGCGACATCGGCGAGAACGCCATCGCCATCCCCTGCGACATATCGCGCTACTGGGAGATGGAGCAGGCGGTCGCGAACACGGTTCAAAGCTTCGGCGCGCTCGATGTGATGATCAACAATGCAGGCATGATCGAGCCCATCGCGCATATGTCCGAGGTGGACCCGGATGCCTGGGGTAGCGTGATCGACGTGAACCTGAAGGGTGTATTTCATGGCATGCGTGCGGCGCTGCCGGTCATGCAGGACCAGCCCGGTGGCGGCACGATCCTGACCATCGGGTCGGGTGCGGCGCATGGCCCGGTCGAGGCCTGGTCGGCCTATTGTGCCTCGAAGGCCGGGGCGTTGATGCTGACGCGGATGGCCGACAAGGAAAACCGCGACGCGGGCATCCGCGCGATCTCGCTCTCGCCCGGCACGGTCGCGACGGAGATGCAGCGCGAGATCAAGGCCTCGGGCATCAACCCCGTGAGCCAGCTCGACTGGTCCGATCACATCCCGCCCGAATGGGTGGCGGAGGCGCTGTTCTGGATGTGCGGGTCGGAGGCCGATCCCTATCTGGGCGCGGAAGTGTCGCTGCGCGATCCCGATATCCGCAAGGCTGTCGGCGTCGCCTGAGGCGCGGCGTCGCACCGGGGCATCCGTCAGACGGTGAGCGCCTGTTTCTGCCGCCCTTCGGCGTCGAAATTCTCGGGCGCGAGCCAGACCTCAAGTGCTGCCTTCCGCGCGGGCCATTCGTGATCGAGGATCGAAAACCACGCCGTGTCGCGGTTGCGCCCCTTGTTGACGCGCGCCTGACGGTGCGTGCCCTCATAGGTGAAGCCAAGCCGTTCCGCCGCGCGCCGGGACGGCGCGTTCAGCGCATCGCATTTCCATTCGTAGCGGCGGTAGCCCAATTCGAAGGCCTGCCGCATCATCAAATACATGGCCTCGGTCGCCATGACCCTCCGTTGCAGGCGCGGCGAATAGGTGATCCCGCCGACCTCCACACTCCCGACCTCGGGATCGATGCGCAGGTAGCTGGCCGTGCCGAGCGGTTGGTCCTGCGCATCGAGGATCGTCACGAAGAGCGGATCGGAGCTGTCCGCCATGCCCCGGAGCCGTTCGCGCATCTCGGCCGCATCCGCAGGCGGATCGAGCGGCAGATAGGTCCAGTTCCGCCCGTCCGCATCCGCGCCATAGGCCGCAAACAAGCCATCCGCGTGATCCGGATGCACCGCTGTCAGGCGGCAGGTCCGGCCCGAAAGTTCGGTGCCGGGCCGGGCGCAGGGCAGGGCGGTCGTGACGCGCGCGCCGACCGGCTGGCCGAACGCATTCGTCTCGCTCATCCGAAGACGCGGGTCAGGGCGCCGTCCACACCGTCGATGATCTCGTCGATATCATCCTTCTTGGCTATCAGCGCAGGCGAGAAGCAGAGCGTGTTGTTCTTGCCCGGCACGGAACGGTTCGTGGCGCCGATGATCAACCCCTGACCCATGCAATCCGCCACCACCGCCTTGACCCGCGCCTCTTCGACCGGATCCTTGGTGTCGCGGTCCGTCACCAGCTCCGCACCGAGGAACAGACCCTTGCCGCGCACATCGCCGATGATCTGATGCTTGCCCTTCAGCTCTTCGAGACCCTCCAGCATGTAGTCGCCCATCCGGGTCGTGTTGCCGAGAAGGTCCTCGTCCTCGATGATCCGCATGTTCTCCATGGCCGCCGCCGGACCGGCCGTGCAGCCCCCGAAGGTCGAGATGTCGCGGAAGTAATCCATCGGATCGTCCGCGTCGGTCTTGAACAGATCGAACACGGCCTCGGTCGTGGTCAGGCAGGCGATGGCCGCATAGCCCGAGGCCACGCCCTTTGCCATTGTGACCATGTCGGGCTCGATCCCGTAATGCTGGTAGCCGAACCATGTGCCGGTGCGGCCCACGCCGCAGACGACCTCGTCGATATGCAGAAGGATGTCGTATTTCCGGCAGATCTCCTGCACGCGCGGCCAGTAGCCTTCGGGCGGGACGATCACGCCGCCACCCGCCGTCACGGGCTCGAGGCAAAGGGCGCCCACCGTGTCGGGGCCTTCGCGCAGGATCACTTCCTCGATCTGGTTAGCGGCCCATTCGCCATAATTCTCAACGGGCGCGCCGTCCTGTTCGTGACGACGATATTCAAGGCAATGCGGCACGCGCACGAAACCGGGCGCGAAGGGGCCGTATTGCGCGTTGCGTTCGTCCTGACCGCCCGCCGACAGCGCGCCGATCGTGGTGCCGTGGTAATCGCGGTCGCGGTAAAGGATCTTGTGCTTCTTGCCGCCATAGCGCTTGTGGGCGATCTGGCGGACCATCTTGAAGGCCTTCTCGTTGGCCTCGCTCCCCGAGTTGCAGTAATAGACGCGGGACTGCCCCGGCATCTTCTCGATCAGCCGCTCGGCAAAGAGCGCGCCGGGCACGGTGCCCGCCGCCCCCGCAAAATAGTTCATCTTGCAGAGCTGGTCGTAGACGGCGCGCGCGATCTCTTCGCGGCCGTAGCCCACATTCACGGTCCAGACCGCGCCCGAGACGGCATCGAGATGTTCCTTGCCGTTCTGGTTCCAGACCCGCATCCCCTTGCCCTCGATCAGGATGTTCGGATCCGAGGTCTCCCACGGTTTGTGCTGGCTCAGGTGATGCCAGACATGCGCCTTGTCGGCGGTGACGATGTGGGACAGGTCGTTCGCGGTGAGTGTGCCGTCCATGAGGGGCCTCCCGGTCAGGCGGAAAATTTGATCATTTGATCAAGCCTTGGCCGAAAGACCCGAGTCGCGCAAGCCCGGCTCAGGCCGTGACCCGGATGAAAGAGCCCAGTCCGCTCGCATGATGCCCGAGCATGTGGCAGTGAAACAGCCAATCGCCCGGATTATGCGCGGCGAAGGCCACCTCTTTCGTCTCGTCGGGGCCAAGCAGGATCGTGTCGCGCAAGGGGCCAAGGCCGCCATCGGGCAGGACTTCTGCGAAATGCATCCCGTGCAGGTGCATCGCATGCGGGAAGGCGCTGTCATTGGCCATGCCGAGCCGCACGCTTTGTCCCAACGCCACCTCGAGCATCGGGGTTGCATCGCGGCCCGCCTGTCCGTTGATCGCCCAGACCATGCCTTCGGCAGCCAGATCGCGGCCCGAAAGGACCTCCCCTTTGAACCGCGCCTCCGGAAGGCCCCGCATCGCACCGCCCTGCATCAGCACGCGCTGCGGAACGGCATTCGCCAGATCGATGGGAAAATCGGGATTGGGCGGCAGGGCATCGGGCGCATCGCGCCGGTTGCGCGTGCCGGGGGTGACGGTGAAGCTGGCCTGCGCATAGCCGCCCGTGCGGTCGAAATGCAGCAGGAAGGCCTCCGCCTCTTCCGTTGTGACATCGACGAAGAGATCGACGCGCTGGGCGGGGGCCAAGGTCAGCGGGTCCACGACCTTTTCCGGTTCTGCCAGCGGCATCCCGTCCAGCGCCATCACCCAGCCGTCGAGCCCCATCAGCCCCAGCGTGAAGATCCGCGCATTGGCCGCGTTGATGATCCGAAGCCGCAGGCGGGAATTGCGCGCGACCTCGAACCGGGCCTCCGGCGCGCCATTCGTCAGCACCACGTTCCCAATCCGGCCCGCATGGGAGCGGTCATGCAGGTTGTCGAAATCCGCGGTGATCTGCGCGTCGCGCCCGAGCCGGATATCGTCGATCACCAGTGTCAGGTCGCGGTCCACGTCGGGCGCCTCGGGTTCCTCCACGATCAGCGCACCGTAAAGCCCGCGTTCCACCTGTTCGACGCTCTGCGCGTGGGAATGATACCAATGCGTGCCCGCATCGGGCAGGGCGAAGTCGTAGTCGAAGCTGCCGCCCGGCGGGATCGGGTCCTGCGTGACGCCCGGCACGCCGTCCATCGCGTTTTCGATCCGGATGCCGTGCCAATGCACCGCCGTGGGCTGGCTGAGATTGTTGACCGCCCGCCATTGAAAGCGGTCGCCTTGGGTGTGGCGGATCTCGGTGCCGGGAAAGCTGCCATTGAAGGTCCAGAGATCGGTCGCAGCCATGTCGCCCGGTGCGATCTGCGCCTGCGACGGCGCCATGTCGAGCAGCGGGAACTCCGCGCGCGCTGTCCGGGGCAGGGCGCCCGTCGCGGTGCTGGCGGCAAGACCCTGAAGCATGTGACGGCGTGTGAGCATGGTTTCCTCCGTGTCCTCGGCGCGAAGATAGTCCGCGACCGGGGCCAGGGAAATGCCCGCCAGAGCCCCCGCCGCTTGACAATTTCGTGGCGGGGGGCGATGCGCGCGCCATGATGACAACGCTTCTTCAGGTGGCGCTTGGCGGTGCGCTGGGTGCTGTGGCCCGGTATCTTACCGGCCTTGCGGCCCTGCGCGCGATGGGGCACGGCTTTCCCTGGGGGACGCTGACGGTCAATGTCGCGGGCTCCTTCCTGATGGGCGTTCTGGTTGTGATGCTCGCGCATCTGGGCGGAACGAGGTTCGCGCCCTTGCTGATGACGGGCTTCCTGGGCGGGTTCACGACCTTCTCGGCCTTCTCGCTTGACGCGGTCACGCTTTACGAACGGGGCGCGCTGGGCGCGGCGGCGGGCTATGTTGCGGCATCGGTCATCCTGTCGCTGGCGGCGCTGGCCGCGGGCCTTTTTCTCGCACGGAGCATTGCACAATGAGCGGCGTCCAGACCCTGACCATCGGCCCCGGTGACGGGGATCAGCGGCTCGACCGCTGGCTGAAGCGGCTGTTTCCGCATCTCGCGCAAGGCCGGATCGAGAAGATGTGCCGCAAGGGCGAACTGCGCGTCGATGGCGGCCGGGTGAAGGCCAATTTCCGCCTCCAGACCGGTCATCAGGTCCGCATCCCCCCGATCCCGGCCCCCGATGCCGAAGTGGTGGCGGCGCGTCCGAAGCCCAAAGTCTCGGATGCCGATGCGGAAATGATCCGCGATTGCGTGATCTGGCGCGACGATCACATCATCGCGCTGAACAAGCCGCCGGGCCTGCCGACGCAGGGCGGATCGAAACAGACCAAGCATGTGGACGGGCTCTCCGAAGCGCTGACATTCGGATACGACGAAAAGCCGCGGCTTGTGCACCGGCTCGACAAGGATACGTCGGGCGTTCTGCTGCTTGCGCGCACACGCGAGGTCGCGAAGGACCTGAGCACCGCGATTCGGCACAAGGAAACGCGCAAGATCTACTGGGCGCTCGTGGCGGGCGTGCCGACGCCCTATCTGGGCGAGATCCGCTTCGGCCTCGTGAAGGCGCCCGGCCACGGCAAGGGCGGCGAGGGCGAGAAGATGCACGCCGTTCACCCTGCCGAGATGGACACGACGCCCGGCGCGAAGCGGGCGCATACGCTTTATGCAACGCTCTACCGCGTGGCGAGCCGTGCCGCCTGGGTCGCGATGGAGCCGATCACCGGCCGCACCCACCAGCTGCGCGCGCATATGGCCGAGATCGGGCATCCGATCATCGGTGACGGCAAATATGGTGGCTCCGGGCAGGAAAACCTCGGCGATGGCTGGGGCGCGCAGCTGGGCGGCATCATCAGCCGCAAGCTGCACCTGCATGCCCGCACGATGGGCTTCGTACATCCGGTGACGGGAAAGCCCGTGGTGATCAACGCGCCCCTGCCCAAGCACATGGCGGAAAGCTGGGACACCCTCGGCTGGGAGGAAAGCTTCGCCGCCGAAGACCCGTTCGAGAAGCTGCGATGAGCGGCGAACTGCGCCTTGTCGTCTTCGACGTGGACGGTACGCTGGTCGACAGCCAGGCCGATATCTGCGCCGCGATGGAGGCGGCCTTCGCCAGCGCCGGTCTGGCGCCCCCGCCGCGCGAGGCCGTTCTGGGGATCGTGGGTCTTTCGCTGCCCGAAGCGATGGCCGAACTGGCACCCGATCTGCCGGTCGAGACCCGCATGCAGATGGTCGCAGCCTACAAGGACAGCTACGCCCTGCGGCGCCGCGAGGTCGGCGCGGCGGAGGGATCGCCGCTTTTTCCCGGTGTCCGCGACACGCTGGATGCGGTCCATGCCGTGCCGCATTGGCTGCCGGGCATTGCCACGGGCAAGTCGCGGCGCGGGCTCGATGCGCTGCTCGACGGGCACGGGCTGCGCGGGCGCTTCGTCACGGAACAGGTCTCGGACCATCACGCTTCGAAGCCGCATCCGGCGATGCTGCACGCAGCCCTGTCCGACACCGGCGTCGCCCCGCAGCATGCGGTGATGATAGACGACACGGAGTTCGACATGGCCATGGCGCGCGCGGCGGGCATGGTGGCCATCGGGGTCACTTGGGGCTATCACCCGGCCCCGCGCCTCCATCAGGCGCATCACCTGATCGACGATATCGCGGCGCTGCCGGCGCTGCTTCGAGACATATGGGGCGAGACATGAACGCTTGGGCGATGAAGCGGTTCTGGACGGAAGCGCGGTGCGAAGAGACCGAGGGGGGCTGGCGTGTGCTGCTCGATGCGCGCCCGATCCGGACACCCGCGAAGGCGCCTCTGATCGTGCCGCACGCGGTCTTCGCCGAAGAGATCGCGGCCGAATGGGACGCGCAGGAAGACACCATCGATCCCGGTTCCATGCCGGTGACGCGCAGCGCCAATGCCGCCATCGACAAGGTCCGCCACCAGCATGCCGAGGTCGCCGAGATGCTGGCCGCTTACGGCGACAGCGATCTTCTGTGCTACCGCGCCGATGCGCCGGCCGATCTGGTCGCGCGACAGGCGGCGACCTGGGACCCCTATCTCGACTGGGCGGCGACGGCGCTGGGCGCGCGGCTCGCGCCGCGCACGGGCATCATGCACCAACCGCAGGATCCCGCGGCGCTGGCCCGGCTGCGCGACGAGGTGCACGGAATCGATGCATTTGGCCTCGCGGCCTTTCACGATCTTGTGTCCCTGACAGGCTCCCTCGTGCTAGGATTTGCCGCAACCCGCGATTTCGACCCGGGCGCGCTTTGGTCTGCCTCCAGATTGGACGAAGACTACCAGGCCGAGCTTTGGGGCGAAGACGAGGAAGCGGCCGAGATGGCGGCGGTCAAACGCCTTGCTTTCATGGATGCGGTGCGGGTTTGGCGCCTGTCCAAGGGGCAACCTGCGGACCTGCCGTCAACCGAGTGATGAAATCCTGTGCAGCGCTTGTTTTGAAGGCGCTTTGGGTTGACCTCATGCGCTAAATCCGACCAAAGTTGCGCACGCTCAGCGACAATTTGCTCGGGCGAAGCCTAAAACGCATCCTGATAAGGGATGCATACGCCGCCCCAAGAGTGGCGGAAAACAGGAAGAGGTAAGTATGAAAAAGACGGTAATTCTTGGCGCACTCACCGCCGCTGGCCTCAGCGCCGGCGCCGCAGGTGCCCAAACGCTGGACGCCGTGAAAGAGCGTGGAACGCTGAACTGCGGCGTGACCACCGGTCTCGTCGGCTTCGCGGCACCGGATGCGAACGGCGAGTGGGAAGGCTTCGACGTCGGCGTCTGCCGCGCGGTTGCAGCTGCTGTGCTGGGCGATCCCACCGCGGTCGAATTCGTGCCCACGACCGGCAAGACGCGCTTCACCGCGTTGGCCTCGGGCGAGATCGACATGCTCGCACGCAACACCACCTGGACCTTCTCGCGCGACGTGGACCTGAAGTTCGAATTCGTCGGCGTGAACTACTATGACGGTCAGGGCTTCATGGTGCCCAAGGCGCTGGGCGTGTCCTCGGCGACCGAGCTCAACGGCGCGACGGTCTGCATCCAGACCGGCACCACGACCGAGCTGAACCTCGCGGACTACTTCCGCAACAACAACATGGAATACACGCCGGTCCCGATCGAGACCAACGCGGAAGCCCAGCAGCAGTACCTCGCGGGCGCCTGTGACGTGTACACCACCGATGCGTCGGGCCTCGCGGCAACGCGTGCGGCCTTCGAAGCACCGGCCGACCACGTTGTTCTGCCCGAGATCATCTCGAAAGAGCCGCTCGGCCCGCTCGTGCGTCACGGCGACAACGACTGGGGCGACGTGGTCCGCTGGACCCTCAACGCCCTGATCGCGGCGGAAGAGTACGGCATCACCTCGGCGAATATCGACGAGATGGCTGCCAACGGGAACCCGGAAGTGAAGCGTATCCTCGGCTCCGAGGGTGATCTTGGCGCGATGTTCGGCCTTGAGGCCGACTGGGCCAAGCGCGCGATTGCCGCTGGCGGCAACTACGGTGAGCTCTTCGCCAAGAACATCGGCGAGTCGACCCCGATCGGCCTGTCGCGCGGCCTGAACGCGCAGTGGACCGAAGGTGGCCTGCTCTACGCACCGCCGTTCCGCTAAGTTCGGACTTGGAAGGGCGCGGGCATCACACCCCGCGCCCTTTCAACTTCAAGACCTGATACGACCTCAAAATAAACAATCCAGACCAGTCAGCACCGGATCAACCGGGCGGCATTCCGGATCTGGATAGCCCCAGGGATACCCCTCATGACGACACTCAGCGATCCCCCGCAGAGCGCGTTCAAGCCGTCGATGCTGCTGAACGACACGCGGTACCGTGGCTACACATTCCAGTTCATCGCGCTTGTCTGCGTGGCAGCCTTGTTCGCCTATCTGGGCTCGAACCTGTTGCAGAACCTCAGAGATGCCGGGCTGGTGATTTCGTTCAACTTCCTCGGTGATGCAGCGAATTACGACATCAACCAGACCCTGATCGAATACAACAACCAGATGGACCACTGGCGTGCGGCGCTCGTGGGCGTTCTGAACACCCTGCTGGTGTCGTTCCTGGCCTGTATCACGGCGACGATCTTCGGCGTCTTCGCGGGCGTTGCGCGACTGTCGCAGAACTGGCTCATGCGCAAGCTGATGTCGGCCTATGTCGAGGCGTTCCGCAACGTTCCGGTCCTGATCTGGATCATCATCATCTTCACCGTCATGACGGCCGTGATGCCCGCCCCCCGCGACTTCCGGGGCGAAGATGCGGCGGCCTCCATGGTGCTGTTCGACAGCGTGGCCTTCACCAATCGCGGCGTCTACGTTCCGAAGCCGATCTTCGGACCGGGCGGCTGGGCGGTTGTCCTCGTCTTCATTGCCAGCCTTGTCGGGGCGGTCTGGTACCGCCGGTATGCCACGAAGCTGCTCTATGAGACGGGCAAGCTTCTGCCCACCGGTTGGCCGACGCTGGCGATCATCTTCCTGCCCGCGATCCTTGCCTATTTCGTGCTGGGCCAGCCCATTTCGCTCGAATATCCCGAGCTCGGTGGCTTCAACTTCACCGGCGGCATCAACATCCTGGGCAGCCTGATCGCGCTGTGGTTCGCGCTGGCGATCTATACCGGTGCCTTCATCGCCGAGAACGTGCGCGCGGGCATCCTGTCCGTCTCCAAGGGGCAGACCGAAGCCGCGGCTTCGCTCGGCCTGCGTCCGCGCCGGATCATGAACCTCGTGATCCTGCCGCAGGCGCTGCGGGTGATCATTCCGCCGCTCATCTCGCATTACCTCAACATCACGAAGAACTCGTCGCTGGCCATTGCCGTGGGCTACATGGACCTGACCGGCACGCTGGGGGGCATCACGCTCAACCAGACGGGCCGTGCGATCGAGTGCATCCTGCTTCTGATGGCGTTCTACCTGACGATCAGCCTCTCCATTTCGGCGATCATGAACGTCTACAACAATTCCGTTAAGCTGAAGGAGCGCTGAGATGGCCGATACCCACGCCCATTCCGTGCGCTTCGTGCGCGAGAGCATGCTGCCTGAGCAGGAGCCCCCCGCCGCTGAGCGCGGTGTCGTCAAATGGATGCGCCTGAACCTCTTTGCCAATGTTCAGAACTCGATCCTGACGCTGATCGCGCTTTACTGCATCTACTGGCTGGTGACGTCGGTCTTTCCGTGGTTCGCCAACGGGATCTGGGATGCGCCCTCGATCCGGGCCTGTCGCGAGATCCTGGAAGGTCAGGTCGGCGGCTGCTTCGCTGTCCTGTCGGAGCGCTGGAACCAGCTTCTTTTCGGGTTCCAGTACCCGAGCGAGCTTTACTGGCGCCCGGCACTGGCCTTCGTGTTGCTGTTCGTCGCCGTGGCCCCCGTGCTGTTCCGCAAGGTCTTCCCGGCGCAGATGCTGATCTTCAGCGCGCTTTATCCGTTCATCGCCTATTACCTGATCTGGGGCGGATCGATCCTCGTGCCGATCCTGGCGCTTCTGGGCTTCGTGGCGGGCTACATCGTCTATGCGCGGCTCGTGACGCAAAGCTTCGCGATGGGCTTCTTCGGCGGGATCGTCGCCGCGTTCGTCGTGTGGTGGCTGACGGGCTTCGTGGGGGAATCGAGCTTCCTCGCGCTGGAGCCGGTGGCCTCGCGCAACATGGGCGGGTTCATGCTGAACCTGATGCTCGGCACGGTCTGCGTGTCGCTGTCCATCCCCTTCGGCATTGCGCTGGCGCTCGGGCGGCAATCGAGCATGCCGATCATCAAGTGGATCTGCGTGATCTTCATCGAGTTCGTCCGGGGTGTGCCGCTGATCACGCTTCTCTTCGTGGCCTCGGTCGTACTGGCCTACTTCCTGCCGCCGGGGGCGAATTTCGACCTCTTCGTGCGGGTGGTGATCATGATCACCATGTTCGCCTCGGCCTATATCGCCGAGGTGATCCGCGGCGCGCTCGCAGCACTGCCCAAGGGTCAGTATGAAGCCGCCGACAGCCTTGGCCTCGATTACCCGCAGGCGATGCGGCTCATCATCCTGCCGCAGGCGCTGAAGATCTCGATCCCGGGCATCGTCAACGTGGCGGTGGGCCTCTTCAAGGACACGACGCTGGTCTCGATCATCTCGATGTTCGATCTGGTGGGCATGATCCGCGGTCCGATCCTCGCCTCGACGGAATGGAACGGCGTCTATTGGGAGCTTCTGGGCTTCGCCGCACTCCTCTTCTTCGTCGTCTGCTTCGGCATCTCCAAATATTCGCAGTGGCTGGAAAAAGAACTCGCCACCGATCACCGTTAAGAGGGCTCTGACATGAACCAGACAGCCACGAATAGCGCCGCGCTCTCCGTCTCGGACGAGGTGGCAATCTCAATCGAGAACATGAACAAGTGGTACGGCACCTTCCACGTGCTGCGCGACATCGACCTGACCGTCTATCGCGGTGAGCGGATCGTGATCGCGGGGCCGTCGGGCTCGGGCAAGTCGACGCTCATCCGCTGCATCAACGCGCTGGAAGAGCACCAGAAGGGCCGGATCGAGGTGGACGGGACGGTGCTGTCCTCGGACATCAAGAACATCGACGCGATCCGCTCCGAGGTCGGGATGGTGTTCCAGCACTTCAACCTGTTCCCGCACCTCACGATCCTCGAGAACTGCACGCTCGCGCCGATTTGGGTCCGCAAGACACCCAAGAAAGAGGCCGAGGAAACCGCGATGCATTTCCTCGAGAAGGTGAAGATCCCCGAACAGGCGGACAAGTATCCCGGTCAGCTTTCGGGCGGTCAGCAGCAGCGTGTGGCGATTGCCCGCTCGCTCTGCATGAAGCCGCGGATCATGCTCTTTGACGAGCCGACATCGGCGCTCGACCCCGAGATGATCAAGGAGGTTCTCGACACAATGGTCAGCCTCGCCGAGGAAGGCATGACCATGCTCTGCGTCACCCACGAGATGGGCTTTGCCCGTCAGGTCGCCAACCGCGTGATCTTCATGGACCAGGGCCAGATCGTGGAGCAGAACGAGCCCGAGGAATTCTTCAACAACCCGCAGAACGAGCGGACGAAGCTGTTCCTGAGCCAGATCCTCGGCCACTGAGCCTTCTGTCAGAAATTTCCCAAGGGCGCCCGCATCGACACATGCGGGCGTCTTTTTTTGGCCTGTTCTGAAACTCCCTGTCGCCGTCGCCCGTGGTTTCCAATGCAACACAGCAAAGGAGACATCCCATGCGACTGACACTCACCACGGCCCTTTTCTCCGTCATCGGCGGCGCAGCTTTCGCCGCAGCCCATGCCATGGCCCCGGCCATCGAAGCGGCGGCTCAATCCGTGGAAAACGGCGTGGTCAGCGCCTCCAAGATCGTGGCGGAGCAGAACGGCTGGCTCGTCGTGCACCGCACCGACAGCGAAATGAAGCCCGGCCCTGTCGTCGCCCATGCGCCCATCCGGAAGGGTGAAACCACCGACGTCGCCGCGATCCTGACCGAGGACGTGGCTGCAGGCGACATGTTGATGCTCATGGTCCACGCCGAAGAAGGCGGCATGGAAACCGGCATCTTCGAATACACGCTTGGCGCCAAGGAAGACGGCCCCATCCGCGTCGATGGCGACCTCGTCATGACGGTCATCACCGCGCAGTAAGTTTGCGGTGACCCAGTCCCGCGCGGTCAGCCCAGTTCGCGCGGGACAACGAAATCCACGGCGTGCCCGCTGCGGGTCCCAAGCTCGGACCAGTCGGCAATGTCGAACTCCGCGACCAGGGTCGCGCCCGTCGGATAATCGCGAAACCGCGGATGATCCGGCGCATCTTCCACGCAGAGATTGGCCATATACGCGATGCCCGGATTATGGCCGAGCATCAGGACCGTCTCGGCGGTTTCCCCGCGCAGCTCCGTCAGCATCTGCTCCACATCCGCGAGGTACAGCTCGCGCGTGGTGCGCACTGCACAATCGAGATCGAGCCTGCCGAAGGTCTCGACCGTACGCATGGCCGACGAAATGAGTGCTGCATCCGGCTGGTATCCGGCATCTCGCAACCAGCGGCCCAGAAGTTTCGCCGATTTGCGCCCGCGCTCGTTCAGCGGGCGGTCGTGATCCTCGACCCCGGATTGCCAGTCGGACTTGGCGTGCCGCATGAGGATCAGGCGCCGCATCGTCTCAGCGCCCGCGTGGCGGCAGATCCGCCGATTTGATGAGGGAGCCTGCGCCATGTTCGGTGAAGAGCTCCAGCAGGCAGGCATTGGGCACCGTGCCGTCGAGGATCACCACGCCGCGCACACCGCGCTCCAGCGCATCGAGGCAGGTCTCGACCTTGGGGATCATGCCGCCCGCGATGGTGCCGTCGTCGATCATCGCACGGACCTCCTCGGGCGTGAGCGCGGTGACGATATCGCCATTCTTGCCCTTCACGCCGGGCACGTTCGTCAGCAGCAACAGCCGGTCTGCCTGCAGCGCGCCAGCTACGGCACCCGCCGCCGTATCGCCGTTGACGTTGTAGGTTTCCACCGGGTCCATGCCGGTGGCGACGGGCGCGATCACCGGAATGATGCCGGCCCCCATGAGGTCGCGCAGCACCTGCACATTGGTCTCGATCGGGCGGCCGACCCAGCCCAGTTCGGGATCGTCCGCCTCGCAGACGATCAGGTCGTCATCCTTGCCCGAAAGGCCCACGGCCCGGCCACCCTCATCCATGATGGCCTGCACGATGCGTTTGTTGACGAGGCCGGTCAGGACCATCTCCACCACGTCGACAGTGGCCTTGTCGGTCACGCGCTTGCCGCGCACGAAGGTCGATTCGATGCCGAGCTTGCCCAGCATCTCGTTGATCATCGGCCCGCCGCCATGCACGACCACCGGGTTGATCCCGACCTGCCGCATGAGCACGATGTCGCGGGCGAACTCGGCCATGGCCTGCGCGTCGCCCATCGCGTTTCCGCCGAACTTCACCACCACGACCGCGCCCGAATAGCGCTGCATGTACGGAAGCGCCTCGGACAGGGTGCGGGCGGTGGCGTGCCAGTCTCGGTTCATGTCCTGGGTCTTCATCTGTGGATCCGGGAAGGGGTGGGCCCTGCGGTTATCGGGCCTTGAGAGCCTGCGCGCAAGGGCCGCGCTGTCACCCGAGGCTCGCGATGATCGCCCGCAACTCTGTGATGCCGTCACCCTTCTCGGCGGAAGTCATGACGATTTCGGGAAAGGCTGCGGGATGGGTGGCGAGCTTGGCGCGGACCTGGTTGAGAACCTTGTCGCGTTCGCTGGCCTTGATCTTGTCGGCCTTGGTCAACACGGCCTGGAAGGTGACGGCGCTCTGGTCGAGGCGCGAGAGGATCTCCTCGTCGACGGCCTTGATGCCGTGCCGCGCATCGATGAGCACGAAGGCCCGCCGCAGATTCGCCCGGCCCGACAGGTATTGCTTCAGCAGACGCTGCCATTTCTCGACCACCGGCAGCGGCGCATTGGCATAGCCATATCCCGGAAGGTCCACGATGTAATGGCTCTCGCCCAAGGTGAAGAAGTTGATCTCCTGCGTGCGGCCCGGCGTGTTCGACGCGCGGGCAAGCCCCTTGCGACCGGTCAGCGCGTTGATCAGGCTCGATTTGCCCACGTTGGAGCGACCGGCGAAACAGACCTCGGCCCGGTCGCCCGGCGGCAGACCGTCCATCGCGACGACGCCTTTGAGGAATTCCGCGCCGCGTGCGAACAGAAGGCGCGCTTCCTCGGCCTCCTGCGGATCGGGTGCCTCGACAAGGGGGAAGGGCAGGGACGTCATCGCAGCACCTCCACCTCTGCGCCAAGCGCGATACGGCCACCCTCGATCACTTCGGCTCGGACCGAGAAATCCCGGTGATCCCAATGATCAAGCGCACCCAGCGTGTCCGCGTCGATGCGTCCGGTGTCCGGGTTGGCGGTCGTCGCGCGGCAGCGATCGGTGCGTTCGCGGACCTGCAGCACGGCCTCGCCGATGCGTATCTTCTGATCCATCCAGTCGAACTCTTCCCAAGGGGCCAGGCCGTCGATCCAGATATTGCCGCGCCAGCGATGGATGGACAGGGGCTGGCCCAGCCGCTGCTCCACAGCGCGATGCGAGACCGTGTTGCACAAGGTTACGGACGGGAAGTCGCTATCGGTCCAGCCAGGATGTTCCGCCCTGACGAGCCGCGAGGGCCGCGGTCGGTTCTCCGGCACCAGCGGCGCCATCCATGCGACGATGGCGTCGCCCTCGGCATCGGGATCCGCCGTCAATGTTGGCAATTCTGGATGGTTGAGCGTGATCGTCCCGGTCTCGTCATCGAAGCTCGCCGTGACCGCCATCATGCCGGGCGATTGCGCCACGCGGCTGAAATTCATGCACGGCGCCCATGTGCTGCCATCGACCGCCGCGGCCTCATGGGCGATGGCCCAATGCCGATCCCAGGGCACGGTACGCCCCTCCGACAAAGACACAGCCTCGAGCGCGTCGCGCCCGAGGCTCTTGATCGGATGCCGCCACAAGGAGGTGACGTGCCCGGTCATGTCTTGTCCGTGCCCTTCTTCTTGAAGCTGGACAGAATGTTGCCGAAGACGTCGGGCTTGTAGCCCTGGCTCCGCATGATCGCGTATTGCTGCATGAAGGTGATCGTGTTGTTCGCGATCCAGTAGACCACGAGGCCGCTGGCAAAGCTGCCCAGCATGAACATGAACACCCAGGGCATCCAGGCGAAGATCATCGCCTGCGTCGGATCGGTCGGCGCCGGGTTCAGCTTCTGCTGCAGCCACATCGACACCCCGAGGAGCAGCGGCAGGATGCCGATGAAGACGAGGGCCATGATCGATTGCGGATCGGGCGCGCCCCAGGGCAACAGACCAAACAGGTTCATGATCGAGGTGGGATCGGGCGCGGAGAGGTCCTGGAACGGTCCGAAGAATGGCGCGTGGCGCAGCTCCAGCGTGACGAAGATCACCTTGTAAAGCGAGAAGAAGATCGGGATCTGCAGAAGGATCGGCAGGCAGCCCGATGCCGGGTTCACCTTTTCCTTCTTGTAGAGGCCCATCATCTCCTGCTGGAGCTTCTGGCGGTCATCGCCTGCCCGCTCCTTGATCTTCTCCATCTCGGGCTGCAATTCCTTCATCTTCGCCATCGAGACGTAGGATTTGTAAGCCAGCGGCAGGAGCAATGCCTTGATCAGGAAGGTCAGGGTGATGATCGCAACGCCCATATTCCCGATGAGCTTGTTGAGCTCGTGCAGCACCCAGAAGATCGGTTTCGTCAGGAAGAAGAACCAGCCCCAGTCGATGGAGTCGAGAAAGCGCTCGATGCCGTTCTGCTGGTATTCGCGGATCGCTTCCCATTCCTTGGCGCCCGCAAAAAGCTGCGTCGTCACGGAGGTGTTCGCGCCAGAGGCAAGCTCGACGGTCGGAAGAACGGTTTCGGTTTGGTAGATGTCGCGCGCGGCGTCGTACTTGGCCGATGCGCGGAAGCCGGATCCGGGCGCCGGTACGAGGGCCGACATCCAGTAATGGTCGGTAAAGCCGATCCAGCCGTTTTCCGTGACCTGGAAGGTTTCGGCCTGCGCGCCGATCCCGGGGGCCACGGGCAGATCCGTCATGTCACCCCAGTCGATCTCGGTCAGCTCGCCATCGGTCATGGCGATGGCGCCTTCATGCAGGATGAAGAAGTTCTTCGCGTTCACCGGCTCGCCGTGGCGGGCAAGGATGCCATAAGGCGCGAGACGACGCGTTTCGCCCGTGGTGTTCTCGACGCTTTGGGTAACGGTGAAGAGGTAATCCTGATCGACCGCGATTTCGCGGCGGAAGGTCAGGCCCGACGGGCTGTCCCAGGCGAGGGTGACCGGCGTCTCGACGGTCAGTATGTCGCCCTCGGCGAGGCGCCATTCGGTGTTGGGGCCGGGCACGTCGTCCAAGGAAAGGCCTGCGCCGGGCGCCCAACCGTAGAGCGCGTAATAGGCCGCGTCGCCCCCTGCGGGGTTAAACAGGTGAACGATCTCGGAGCCTTCCTCGATCGTCTCGGTATAATCCTTCAACGAGAGGTCATCGATCCGGCCGCCCAGAAGGGACAGCGAGCCTGCAAGGCGGGGCGTGTCGATTTCGACCCGCGGGGCGTCGGAGGCCGTGTCGGCCGTGGCGGGTTGGGTCGTGCTCGCCTCTCCGCTTCCGGCCGGTGCGGATTGCGGGACGGAGGCCGTATCCGTCGTGATCTCCGACCCTGTTTCCAAGATCGCGGGCGCATTGGGGTCCTCGACAGCGTCAGGCGGCGGGAACAACAGAAACCAGACGAGGATCACGGCAAAGCTGAGCGCCGTTGCGATAAGCAGATTCTTGTTCTGATCGTCCATTTGGACCCGTACCCATACCTTGCTGCAAGTGCTGTGGGTTCAACAGACGCGGGCCCCGAAGGTCAAGTCGATTCGGGGTTGTGGCCATATCTAGAGCCCGCATTCACCGGATCGTCATGGCATGAATCGGACGCCTTGGATCGGAGCGCTGCTGCCCCGGACTGTCAGGCTTTGCGGGAGAGGAGCGGGACATCCGCGATCTTGGCGTCATGCATGGGCAGCCAGGTATCGAAGGCATCAAGCGACATCGGCTCGGCGATGCCATAGCCCTGCACATGATCGCATCCGAGTTGTGCCAGAAGCGCGTGCTCTCCCGAGGTTTCAACGCCTTCCGCCAGGGTGTCGAGGTTCAACCGGTCAGCAAGGCTGAGAATGGCGGTCAGGATGCGCCGCTGCTCCGGATCGTCGCCGATCCCGGTTACGAAGCTGCGGTCGATCTTGAGCCGTTGGATCGGCATGCGGCGCAGCGTGGCAATCGGGGCACGGCCCGTGCCGAAATCGTCAAGATCGATCCGGCAGCCCAAGCTTGCCAGGGTCGAGACGTTTTTCGCGACGGCGCATTCATCGCTGCTGGCCAGAACCGTTTCGAGAACCTCGATTGCAAGGCGTTCGGGGGCAAGGTCATGTCGATCGAGGTCCCACTTGATACGCTCCGACAGGTGCGGATCGCGCAGATCTGCCTCGGCCAGGTTCACGCTGACGCTTGGAATATCGAGCCCGGCCGCATCCCAGTGGTGCAGCGCCGCAAGGGAGCGGGAAATCATCACCTCTCCCAGACGGGACAGACGTCCGGCCCGTTCGAGCGCGGGCAGGAACTGGCCCGGCGCGATGACGCCGCGTTCGGGATGCACCCATCGGGCGAGGGCTTCGACACCGCTGACGCGCCCTGTGGAGGTGCAGAGCTGTGGCTGGAACCAGGGTTCGATCTGGCCCTTTTCCAGTGCGGCAACGACACTTGTGCGGATCATGCGGCGGGTCGCGACGTTGCGATCGAGGCTTGGCGACCACGCCCGGATCGCCGAGGCACCATGCAGGGCGGCCTCTTCCAGCGCGGCTTCCACAGCCTCGAGGAAACCTGCACCGGTGATATCCGCGGCGCAGCGCCGGGAATGGGCCATTCCGATACAGGCGGTCAGATAATGGGTCATCTCCGACAGGGCCGCCGGATCCTCCACCGAGGATTGAACACGCGCGCCCAGTTGCAGCAGCGCTTCGAGATCGAGCCGTGCGGCGGGGCCCACGAGAACCAGGAACCGCGCATCGCCGATCCGGTAGGCGGCATCGCCCACCCGCAGATGCGCCTTGATACGCATCAGGCACATGTCTTGCGCGGCGCGCATCGCAGCCCCGCCGTTCAGATGGCGCACGCGGTCAAGGCCGCCGATATCGATCAGCAGGCACGCCACGCTTTGATGAACGTCGCGCGCATCTGCCAGGAACCTGTCCGCGAGCGCAGGCGCGCCCGGCGCATCCAGAAAATGCGGCGGTGCCGCACTCGGCTCCGGCCCGTTCAGAAAATCGAGCCCGCCCGTACGCCAGAGATAAAGCGGAAATCCCGTCGCTACGAGCATCATCAACAAAGGCCCGCCTAGCAAATGCGCGGCAAGGGCGAAGGCCGGCAGGAAAGCGAGCGCATGCGGACCCGAAAGGATCTGCCTAGGCCGTTTGGTCAACTGTTGCAGCGCCGTTTTCTTGGATACCGTCTTCATGGGGCACCCTTTCCAGAGAGAAACGTTTACCGTTTGTTCTCGCCACAATTGTGCCGATTCCCTGAAGGATCGCTTAACGCAGGCTCGGAATATCCGGACAATCGCCCTCATCTGCGGCGATCTCGCGCGTCAGACCCGCGAAATCGAACAGTTTCGGATCGAGCAAATGCGACGGGCGCGCATTCATCAGGGCCCGGAACATCACCTGCCGCCGTCCGGGGCTGTTGCGCTCCCATCCGTCGAGGATCTGCTTGACCTGCTGGCGTTGCAGCCCGTCTTGCGAGCCGCATAAGTCACAGGGAATAATGGGGTAATTCATCGCGCGAGCGAACTTCTCGCAATCGGCCTCGGCCACGTGGGCGAGCGGGCGATAGACGAAGACATCGCCTTCCTCGTTGAGAAGTTTCGGCGGCATCGTGGCCAGCCTGCCGCCATGAAAGAGGTTCATGAAAAACGTCTCAAGAATGTCGTCGCGGTGATGGCCGAGCACCACGGCAGAGCAGCCTTCTTCCCGCGCGATGCGATAGAGATGCCCCCGGCGGAGCCGCGAACACAGCGCGCAATAGGTCCGGCCCGCAGGCACCTTGTCCTTCACGATGGAATAGGTGTCCTGGTATTCGACGCGATGCGGCACCTGCATCTGTTCCAGGAATTCGGGCAGCACCGTCGCCGGAAACCCCGGCTGGCCCTGGTCGAGATTGCAGGCCAGCAGATCGACGGGCAGCAGCCCGCGCCACTGCAATTCGTGGAGCACGGCCAACAGGGTATAGCTGTCCTTGCCGCCCGAGAGGCAGACGAGCCATTTGGGCCGGAACCCATCGGACGCGGGCTTTTCGACCATGCCGTATTGCTCGATCGCCTCGCGGGCATTCTGCACGATCCGTTTGCGGAGCTTCTTGAACTCCGTCGACTTCGGCGCGCCCTCGAAGAGCGGGTGGATATCGTCGGCATTGTCGAACATGGGGCAGACCTGTGCGGGCGGTTTGCGCGCCTCTTACCGGGGCGGAGGGACGTTGTCGACGCCCGAGCCGCCCCAGGGATGGCAGCGCGCGATCCGCTTGGCCGCGAGCCAGCCGCCGCGAAGCGCCCCATGCGTCTCGAGCGCTTCGAGCGCATAGGCCGAACAGGTGGGCTGAAATCTGCAGGACCGGCCGAGCCATGGCGACAGAAACAGCCGGTAGCCGTGGACCGGCAGGGCCAGAAGACGGGCGAGGGGGCTCATGTATCCGCACGCCCGTGCAATTTGCGCAGCGCATAGGCGAGATCGGATTTCAGCGCATCGAAGGGACGCGCAGCCGTCGCGTCCCGCTTGCCGATCAGGACATAGTCCCAGCCGGGGCGTCCCTGTTCGGCGATCACAGCGCGCGCGGCTTCGCGCAAACGCCGCTTGGCACGGTTGCGTGCGACGGCGTTGCCGACTTTTTTCGAACAGGTGAAGCCGACCCGAACGCCCGCCCGATCATCGTGGCGGGCATGACCCTGCACCATCATCGAGGCCGTGCCCTGCTTGTCGCCGCGCGCGGCGCGCAGGAACTCGGCGCGCTTGGTCAGCGTCGCCAGCGCCTTGGCGGGCGCAGGCGCGTCGGGCGTGGCCTCTGCGCACGAGGACGCCGCCGAAGGCAGGGTCCCGTCCGTTTGGTCGGGGGCCTTCGGCGGCGTCATCTCGTTCACCATAATCCCTGGGAGGATTAAGCGCTCAGGCTCTTGCGGCCACGCGCGCGGCGTGCGTTCAGAATCTTGCGGCCAGCCTTGGAGGCCATGCGTGCGCGGAACCCGTGGCGGCGCTTGCGCACCAGGTTGGAAGGCTGAAACGTGCGTTTCGACATCTGTCTGTCTCCGTCGTCTCGGGCTCAGGCGGGGACAGCGTCCGCAGAGCCGATGAATCTCTCGAAGCCCGCGCTATAGGGAAGATGAAACCCCAAGTCAAACCTCTGAGATGCGGGTTCTGCAACATTTTCCGCCGGGCGGCGTTGGGATTGTTACAGAATGCCCCGCAAGACGGCCCTCAGGCCCACAAAGACCGACATATGCATCAAGCACCCGTGAGACGCCTGTCGCAGGCGGCACGGCACCCGCATGTAGAAGGGGACCCGCAGCCCTCTGACAGGACGACACACCGATGGATACCGACATGACCGAAGACGCCAAGCGATCGCCGCTTCTCCGAAACCTGCCGCTCATTGCGATTCTCGTCGTGGCCGCCATCGGCGCTTTCACGTTGCGCGACTACCTGACCTTCGACACGCTGCGCGAGAACCGCGAGGCGCTGCTGGCCTTCCGCGATGCCAATTATCTCGCGACCGTGGCGGTCTTCATCCTGGCCTATGTGCTGATCGTCGCCTTCTCGCTGCCTGGTGCGACCATCGCCACGCTCACGGGCGGTTTTCTGTTCGCGACCTTTCCGGGCGCGCTTTTCAACATCACCGGGGCAACAATCGGCGCCACGCTGATCTTTGCGGCTGCCCGTTGGGGCCTCGGGGAGAAGATGGCCCAGAAGATGAACGCCTCGGACGGGCTCGTGCGCCGCATCAAGACCGGCATCGACGAGAATCAGTGGGAAATGCTGTTTCTCATCCGTCTCATCCCGGCCGTGCCCTTCTTCGTGGCCAACGTCGTCCCGGCCTTTGTGGGCGTGTCGCTCTGGCGCTTCGTCATCACGACCTTCATCGGTATCATTCCGGGCGCCGTGGTCTACACGTCGGTCGGCGCAGGGCTGGGCCAGGTTTTCGAGCGGGGCGAGACGCCCAATCTCGGCATCATCTTCGAGCCGCAGATCCTGCTGCCCATCCTCGGGCTGTGCGCGCTGGCGGCGCTTCCCATCCTCCTCAAGGCCGTGCGCGGCAAGAAAGGGCTCTGAGCCATGGAAACGATCAAGACGGATTTGCTGGTCATCGGCGCGGGCTCGGGCGGATTGTCGGTGGTTGCGGGCGCGGCGCAGATGGGCGCGGATGTCGTTCTGCTGGAGCGGCACAAGATGGGCGGCGATTGCCTGAACTACGGCTGCGTGCCCTCGAAGGCGATCATCAAGGCAGGCAAGGTCGCCCACCAGATGCGGAACGCCGCGCAATTCGGCATCGAGGCGGTGGAGCCCAAGGTCGATTACGCCGCGGTCAAGGACCACGTTCATGACGTCATCGCCGCCATCGCGCCGCATGACAGCGTTGAGCGGTTCGAAGGCTTCGGCGCGCGCGTGATCCAGGAAGAAGGCCGCTTCGTCTCGGAGGATACGGTCGAGACGGCCAGCGCGCGCATCACCGCGCGGCGCATCGTGATCGCGACCGGCTCGACGGCCTTCGTGCCGCCGATCCCCGGGCTCGAACAGGTGCCCTACCTGACGAACGAATCGCTGTGGGATCTGCGCGAACTGCCCGAGCATCTTCTGGTCATCGGTGGCGGCCCCATCGGGATGGAGATGGCGCAGGCGCATCGGCGCCTCGGCAGCCGCGTCACGGTGATCGAGGGCGCCAAGGCGCTGGGCAAGGACGATCCGGAGCTCGCCGCCATCGCGCTGGATCGTCTGCGGGGCGAAGGCCTCGTGATCGAGGAGGACGCGCTCGCGAAGGAGGTGCGCGGCACGGCCGGGAATATCGAGGTCGAAACGAAGGACGGCCGCGTCTTCAAGGGCAGCCATATCCTTGTCGCCGTGGGACGAAAGGCCAATACCGACGCGCTCGATCTCGACAAGGCCGGGATCAAGACCACGAAGACCGGCGTGAAGGTGGACGAGTATCTCAAGACCACCAACAGACGCGTCTATGCCATCGGCGATGCCGCGGGCGGTCTGCAATTCACGCATGTGGCGGGCTATCACGCGGGCATCGTGGTGCAGTCGGCGCTCTTCGGTTTGCCTGCCAAGGCCAAGACGAGCCACCTTCCCTGGGCCACATATATTGAGCCCGAGCTGGCGCAGGTCGGTCTGACCGAAGCGGAGGCGGAGAAAAAGCACGGACCCAAGCTTGAAGTCGTGCGCTTTCACTATGACGGCAATGACCGCGCGCAGGCGGAGCGGCACACGACCGGCCTTGTGAAAGTGATGGTCGCGGGCGGCAAGCCTGTGGGCGCCTCCATCGTGGGCCATCAGGCGGGCGAGCATATCAACTTCTGGGCCTTCGCCTTGGCGAATAAAATGAAGATGAAGGCTGTCACCAGCATGGTTTCGCCCTATCCCACCTATGGCGAGCTTAACAAACGCGCTGCGGGTGCTTATTTTTCGCCGAGATTGTTCGAAAGCACGGCGGTCAAGCGCATCGTGAGCTTCGTGCAGAGGTACATTCCCTAACGGGCAGGAGTAGTTTGGCGCCCATGTTCCGCACCCTTTCAGGACGCTTTCTGATCCTCACGGTGCTGTTCGTGATGCTGGCCGAGGCGTTCATCTTCTTCCCCTCAATCGCGCGCTTCCGGCTGGATTATCTCAATGACCGGCTGGAGCGGGCGCAGATCGCCTCGCTCGCACTCCTGGCCGATGACATGATCGACCGCGATCTCGAGGAGGAGCTCCTCCTCAATGCCGGGGTCTTCAACGTGGTGCTGCGGCGCGATGCGGCGCGGCAGCTTGTGCTGTCCTCCCCCATGCCGGGCCCCATCGCGGAGACCTTCGATCTGCGTGATGCGGGCGCGCCCAGGCTGATCGTCGATGCCGTGCGGCGGCTGGCCGATCCCACACCCGAGATCATCCGTGTGATCGGTGCGCCGTCGCGCGAAGCGGGGCTGCTGATCGAAACGACGATGGACACGCGGGACCTGCGGATGGCGATGATCGATTACGGGCTGCGCATCCTCGCGCTGTCGCTCGTGATTTCCGTCATCACGGCGGGGCTTTTGTTCCTTGCGGTGCGGCAGTTCCTGGTCAAGCAGATCAAGTCCGTCGTGGCGAACATGCAGGCCTATTCCAAAGCGCCCGAAGACGCCCGCCGGATCATCACCCCGCTGTCCAGCGTGACCGAAATCCGCGAGGCCGAAGAGGCGCTGCAAAGCCTGCAATCGCAGCTCACCCAGTCGTTGAAACAGAAGGAGCGGTTGGCGCAGCTGGGCGGCGCCGTGGCGCGGGTCAGCCACGATCTGCGCAATATCCTGACCTCGGCGCAGCTTTTCACCGACCGGATCGAAGGCTCCGAGGATCCGCTTGTGCGGCGCATGGCGCCGAAGCTCGTGGGCTCGATCACCCGTGCGGTCAGCCTGTGCGAAAGCACGCTGGCTTTCGGGCGGGCCGAGGAGCCCGCGCCGCTTCTGACCCGCTTCAACCTCGCCGAGCTCGTCGACGATGTCTTCGAGGCTGAGCGTCTGGCCATCGGCGAGGACGATGTCTCGCTCTCGGCGGATATCCCCGCTTCGATGACCATTCGCGGCGATCCCGAACAGATGTACCGGATGGTGTCGAACCTTGTGCGGAATGCGCGGCAGGCGATCACCGGCTCCGGGCAGGGGGGCGAGATCAATGTCTGCGGACGCAGCGATGATACGCATTGGCTCATCGAGGTCTGCGATACCGGGCCGGGTCTGCCGCCCAAAGCGCGTGAGTTCCTGTTCCAGCCGTTTCAGGGCGGCGCGCGCAAGGGCGGCTCGGGGCTGGGTCTTGCCATCGTCGCGGAGCTTGTGCGCGGCCATGGCGGCGTGCTCGATCTTGAACGTTCGGACGAAACCGGAACCCTGTTCGTGATCCGGCTGCCGATGGGCGACCTTTAGGGCCGTAACAGAAATTTCTCGAACGGCCCTTGCAATCGTGCGGGCTGACGGATAATTCGCCCCTCACTGGACCGATAGCTCAGCTGGATAGAGTACCTGACTACGAATCAGGGGGTCGGGGGTTCGAATCCTCCTCGGTCCGCCAGTATTTCGAAAGGCCGTGTCCCGATCCGGGGCGCGGCCTTTCACCTTTCCTCAGGCAGAACAAGCCCATGCCGCTGCAGAACCGCGTGACCCCGTTTGGCGAAATCGTCACCGCCAGCTGGCGAGGGGCGGCCATGGGCAATCGCGGACGGTTGCACGACGAGGCAGGCAGGCTGCAGCGCGCACGTTGGAAGGGCAAGGCGTGGATTACCTGCCTGCTCGCATTCAAGGGTCGTCATCGCGAGATCATGAAGCCCGACAGCTATACGGAGCTGTTCTTTCCCGACGAGGCGGCGGCCATGGCGGCGGGGCATCGCCCTTGCGCCGAATGCCGCCGGGCCGATTTCAACGCCTTCCGCGCGGCCTTCGCGGCAGCCTTGCCGGAGGTTGGGGCATCGCCCAAGGCAGCGGTGATGGATGCGCATCTGCATGCCGCGCGCCTGGCTCCGCATCCGGTGCTTCCGGCCATTCCCGAGGATTTGCCCGATGGGGCATTCATTTCATCAGGTGAAACAAAGGCTTATCTGAAATGGCGAGGCGCGTGGTGGCTCTGGCAGGGGGCGCATTACGCGCCCGCCGATCCGCCTTTATCCGCACCCGCGCGGCTTTTGACCCCGGCACCGATGATCGCCGTGCTGAAGGCTGGCTATACGCCCGGAATTGCACCGAACCTTTAGTGATTCGTTGACGGAGTCCCTTTAATCCATATACTTATCGAAAATAAGAAAGTGTTTTCATTATGCCTGTTGAAGGCGAGCAGATTGCGGCCATGCCGCTCCGGATCCTGAAAGATGGCAGTGTCGAGGTCCTGATGGTGACCTCCCGGGACACGGGTCGTTGGGTCATGCCCAAGGGCTGGGAAATGGACGGCAAGAAACCTTGGCGCGCGGCCGAGATCGAAGCGCTCGAGGAAGCGGGCGCGGTTGGTTATATCGGCTCCGAAATGGTCGGCACCTACCGCTACACCAAGATCATGAATGATGGCGCCATCGTTCCGTGCGTCGTGCGCGTGTTTCCGATGATTGTCGAAAAGCTGAAGCGGAACTGGAAGGAAAAGGGCCAGCGCAAGCGGCGGTGGTTCAAACCGAAGGATGCCGCGAAGCGCGTGATCGAAGAAGACCTTTCGGACCTCCTCAAGAGTCTGCACAAAAAGCCGCTCAAGGAACCCGCGGTGCGCGAATTGCTGAAGGCGTCCTGAGCTTTCGGCAGACCGCATATCCCTGAAGCGCAGCAAGGGCCGCACCGGCGGGATGCGACCCTTGCGCTTCCAGTGGCAACCCACTCCCTTGGCCCCTCAGCCAGGAAGCAGGCTTATGCCACTGAACCTTTGCCTGCGCGCGCCGGATCGGCGGGCCTGCAGGGCAGCGGGCGGACCGCAAGGCATGGCAAATGACGATGCGAGGCCCACGCGTCACAACGCGCCCCCCGTATCCCCATCTGCCGCACAACCTTGGTCCTGCCGCGTTATCTTGCACGCTAAATGGAACGGATCGGACCGCCCCGCATTAAACTATGACATAGCTCGGGTGGTTTTTTCATGTCGTCGAAATGCGCAAACTGCCCGATCCGCAAGCTTCCCCTGTTCAAGCCGATGACCGATTCCGAAGTCAGCTTCATGGAGCGGTTCAAGATCGGCGAGATGTCCCTGCAAGCAGGCACGCCGATCCTGTCCGAGGGTGCAAATGCCCCGCAATTGTTCACCGCGCTTTCGGGCTTCGGGTTGCGCTACAAGATCCTCGAATCCGGAAAGCGTCAGGTGCTGAGTTTCGTGCTGCCCGGCGATTTCATCGGTCTGCAGGCCGGTGTGATGAACAGGCAAACCCATTCGGTCGAAGCGACCACCAACATGACCCTGTGTGTCTTCAACCGCACCGAGTTGTGGACGCTCTACCGCGAACATGCAGAGCGGGCGTTCGATCTGACCTGGATCGCCGCCGGGGAGGAGCGTTTCCTGAGCGAGGCGCTCGCAGCAATCGGTCAGAAATCCGCCTTCGAGCGGATCGCCTGGGCCTTCTCCCGCCTGTATCGCAGGCTCGAAGGGCTGAAGATGCGCCAGGGCATTTCCGTGCCCTTGCCCTTCCGGCAGCAGCATCTGGCCGATGCGCTAGGCTTGTCGCTGGTGCATACCAACAAGACGCTTGCGCGGCTGCGCGACCAGCAATTGGCGACCTGGAGCGACGGGCGTCTCTCTGTGCCGGATATCGAGGCGCTTGAGGCAGAAGGGCTCGTTGACGAGGCGTCTCTGCGCCAACGGCCCTTGATGTAGCCGCCTCACAGACGGGGCAAGCGCCTAAAATTAAAACGATTTTTGCGGGCTTATCTGCCGCAGGTTGATTGTTGGAATTTGACAACAGCGGCGTCGTAAATCATGAAGCGGCGAAATTGTGGCTAAATTTTGTAGCCGCATAAGCGTAATTCCGCTATTGCAGTGATAATCATAATGCAGGCGATCCACCAAAGAGATCGCCGCTGAGGCAAGAGCGGTAAACAGTATGCAAGCGATCGATGTCGCTGTGCGCGCCCCTGCGGGCGACGTGCAGTTTTCTTCCCTGGCCAGCAATGGCGATTCCTTCACCCTTCAGGCGCAACCCGGGCAATCCATCTCGTTGAACGTCTCGCAGGCCAGCCTGCGCGGATATACGCGGGAGGGCTCCGACCTCGTGATTTCCCTCGCTGATGGGCAGACCATCGTGATCGCGGATTACTTCGAGGCTGCCGGTGCGCGGCTCTTTCTCAGTGCGAATGGCTCTCTTTCGGAGGTGATGCTGACCGAGGCGGGCGATGGCGTTCTCCTGGCGACCTACGGCCCGGCGGAGACCTTCGGCAAATGGAGCCCCAATGACGAGCTGATCTTCCTCGATTCGCCGGTGGATGTGGCAGAAATGGGGATGGTCCAGGACGAAGAGACCTCGATGCTTGCGACCACGCTTCTCGGCACCACGCTCGCGGGCGGTGGCGGTCTTGGCGTAGCGGCGGGTGCGGCTGCGGTCGGTGCCGCCCTGCTGGGCGAAGGCGAGGGTGACGGCGACGGAAACGGCGGTGGCGGCTACGTGCCGCTCGATCCCGAAATCGACGGTGCGGGCGAAAGCGGCGCGGTCTATGGCGACGACGCGCAAGAGATCACCGTGACCGGCATCGCGGAGCCGGGCGCGACCGTGGTCGTGACCATCGGTGACGCCGAGATCGAGACCGTCGCGGGCGAAGATGCGAGCTGGTCCGTGGTCTTTACCGGGGACGATTTCCCCGCGGACGGCAATTATACCGTGACGGCCGTGGTCACCGACCCCGATGGCCGTGTCACCGACCTGAGCGGCCCGATCTACGATATCGACGTGACCGCACCGCCGGTGGAAGTGCAGGACGGCACGATCACCAGCGGCACGCTGGTCAATGCGGAGATGCAGGATGGCGGCATCACCCTGACCGGCAGCGTCGAGCCCGGCGCGACCGTTACTGTCGAAATCGACGGCACGACCTTCGATGCGACCGTGTCAGAGGGCACCTGGACGCTCGATCTCGACGAGACCGTCATCGGGCAGGGCACCTATACGCAGGACATCACCATCACCGCGACCGATGCGGCGGGCAACGCGACCGTTCTCACGGATACGATCGTGGTCGATACCGAAATCTCGCTCACCGCCGATACCGCAGCGATGGGCGGCGACGGTACGATCAACGCGTCCGAGCGCGACGGCGGCGTGACCCTGTCGGGCACGTCCGAAGCAGGCTCTGTCGTCGAGGTCACCCTGGGGGGCGTCACGCAAAGCGCGACCGTGGCCGAGGACGGCACATGGTCGGTGGTCTATTCCGCGGCAGACCTGCCCGAGGGGGAGACCACGCTCGACATGACCGCGACTGCGACGGATGCCGCGGGCAATGTCGCCACCACGACGGGCATAGTCGCCATCGACACGCTGGTGACGAATTTCACCCACACATCCACGCCCGGCGGCGCGGACGGTGTGATCAATGCCGCCGAAGCCGCGCAGGGCCTGACCCTGACCGGCACGTCCGAGCCCGGCTCGACCGTGGAGGTCACGCTCGGCGGTGTGACGCAGGCGGCCAATGTTGGAGCAGATGGCAGCTGGACCGTGAGCTATGCGGCCGCGGATCTGCCGACGGGCGAAGGTACGCTCGAAATGATCGCCGTCGCGACCGATGCGGCGGGCAATACCGACACGATCAGCGATACCATCGCCTATGATACGCTGGTGACGGATTTTGCCGACACCTCCGTGACGGGCGGGATCGACGGCGTGATCAATGGCAACGAGGCCACGGGCGGCGTCACCCTGACCGGCACGTCCGAGCCGGGATCGACCGTTGACGTCACGATGGGCGGCACCACCGAGACCACGACCGCGGATGCGAATGGCAATTGGTCCGTGACCTATCCGGCCTCCGCCGTCCCGCAGGGTGAAACCACCGTTCCGGTCACGGTCACGGCAACCGATGCCGCCGGAAACGAGGCGACGGCCACGGGCGAGGTCGAGATCGACACGCTCGTGACGAACTTCACCAACACCGCGACGCCGGGTGGCGCTGATGGCACGATCAATGCCGATGAGGCCGCGCAGGGGCTGGTTCTGACCGGCACGACCGAGCCCGGTTCGACCGTGGATGTGAGCTTCGCAGGCACCACTGTTCCGGCTGTCGTTCAACCCGACGGCACATGGACGGCGTCCTTCCCGGCCTCGGCGATCCCCGCAGGCGAGGGCAGCTACGACATCGTCGCCACCGCGACCGATGCGGCAGGCAATGTCGACACGCTGACCCAGAACGTCGTGGTCGATACGGTTGCGGGCCAGTTGCAGATCAGCGCGGCTCCGGTCGAGGCGGATGATGTGGTCAATGCGGAGGAGGCCTCCGACGGCGTCACGCTGACCGGCACATCGGACCCGAACCAGCTTGTGACCGTCACGCTCGGCGGCGTGAGCCAGGATGTGATCACCGATGCGAACGGGGTCTGGAACGCGACCTTCGCCCCCGGTCAGATCGCACCGGGCACCTATGAGGCCGAGATCACCGCGACGATCACCGATGCAGCCGGCAACACGCTCGTGCGCACCGACAGCGTCCAGATCGACACCGAGGTGCAGAATTTCGGCGTCTCGACCACACCCGTGGCGGGCGACGGCGTCGTGAACGGGGCAGAGGCGGCAAACGGCATTGCGCTCAGCGGCACGACCGAGCCCGGCAGCACGGTGATGGTCACGCTAGGCGGGGTCACACGTCCTACCAGCGTCGACCAGAACGGCAACTGGACGGCAGGTTTCGCCGCCGGAGAGCTGGCGCAGGGCACGTATCAGGCCGAAGCCACGATCGTGACCGTCGATCCCGCGGGCAACCGGACCCAGACCACGACGAGCTTCCTCGTCGATACGGAAGTCGACAGCCTCGCCTTCTCGGCGGGTCCGATTGCGGGCGACGGTGTCGTGAACGCGGCGGAAGCGGCGGCAGGTCTGACGCTTACCGGAGTGGTCGAGCCCGGCTCGACGCTCAAGGTGACGCTGGACGGCATCGAGCACGATGCGAGCGTCGATGCGGCAGGCAACTGGACCGTCACCATCGCCGAGGCGGACCTGCCCACGGGCGAGCTTGATGCGGTGACCGTCACGCTGGACGCGACGGATGCGGCGGGCAATACCCGCACCGAAAGCACGGAGCTGTCTTTCGACACCGTCGTGCCGGACAGCCCGGAGGTCACGGATTACACCCGCAACCACACGGGTCTGACGGGCGTCTCGCTCGAGTCGACGGATGACGCGGTCTATATCGGCCATGTCGAGCAGAACGGCACGGTGGGCGATGTCGGCTATTCCTCCTTTGATATCGAAAGCCGGGGCGAGACCTCGTATTTCTTCGATGAGACGGTGCCGGACGGATCGCACCTCGTGGTCACCTCTGCCGATGCGGCGGGCAATGTCGCGGGCACGCTGCACGTGGTCGACGATCCGCTGACCAACGAGGTCGGCATGACCGACGGGCTGGCCCAGACGCTTGGTGCCTTCGAGATCGAGACGATCGACCTGCAATTCGCGGAAGACAGCCAGCTGACCCTGACCGAGGCGCAGGTCACGGCCCTGTCGCAAGGCTCCGACACGGTGACGATCACCGGCGGCGTCGACGACACCGTGACGATCACGGGCGCACAGGCCGCAGGCCAGACCACGCAGGACGGACAGACCTTTAACGTCTTCGTACTGGGCGATGCGACGGTCCAGATCGAGGATGACATCACCAATGTGGTGATCTGACCCTGATGCTCGGAGCGGCGCGACAGACGTGCCGCTCCACCTTGGCACTTGGGGGCAGAGACGAGATGCGGACGATACGAACGACCCTTTTTCTGAGCGCGGCCCTGAGCATGGGCCTGGCGGGCTGTGGGGCCACACCCTTCCCGACGCTGCCTGGTATGGATGAGTTGTCCGGCATGACGTCGCGCTTTGCGACGAGCCCGGATGCGGCCGTGGCGCGCAACATGCAGGACGCGTCGTTGGGCGACGCGGAAGGAGTTCCGCAGGGCGACGCGACAAGCCCGATCATCACCGAATTGACCGCGCGCCGCTCCGTGCTCGTGCCCGGATCGCCCTATGCCCGCGTGGCCGAGCAGGTTCTGGCCTCTGGCGCGCGCGTCGAGGCCGCAGAGCTGGAAGTCGCGCAATTGCGCGCCCGTGCGGCCCAGTGGAACTGGCTGCCGACGCTGGGCCCGACCGTTTCGCTCACCTCTCTCGGGGACATGGTGGCGGATCTCGTCCTCAACCAGGTTCTCTTTGACAGCGGACGCAAGCGAGCGGAGCGGGATCTGGCCCGCGCCGAGGTGGAACGCGCGGCGGTGCGCCTGTCCGACAGCACAAACGCCCGCGTGGCCGATGCGCTCGGTCTGCAGATCCGCATCGCGGAGGGGCGCGAGACTGCGCGGCATTTCTCCGCCGCGCACAAGGACATGGCCCAGTTCGAATGGGTGATGTCGGAGCGCGTGAAGGGCGGTGTCTCGAACCGTTCCGACCTCGTGGTGCTGCGCCAGAAACTGGCTGACATTGCCGCGGATCGGGATCGCGCGACCGAGGATGCGGCCCGTGCGGCGGCAGAGCTGGCCCAGATGGCAGGCGGCGCGCCGGATGTGGCCGGGATCGGCACATTGTCGGGGGATGTGGCCCAAGCCACGCCGCTTGCGGTTCTTTCGGCCCAGGCGGATCGCGACAAGACCGATGCCGAGGCCCGGATCGCCCGCTCCGGCTTTCTTCCGGGGCTCGGGCTTGAGGCCAGCGCGCGCACCGGGCAGGGCGGGCTGACCGCATCCGTCCCGAACGGCATCGGGATCGGCACCGGCGCCGCGCTCAAAGCCGCCGAGGCCACGAAGGCCGCCGCCGAGGAACGTATCCTCAAAGCCCGCCAAGATGCCGCCCGCGAGGAAGCGGGTCTTCTGCGCGAGATCGAGGCGCTCGAGCGTCAGGTCGTCGAGGCGCAGAGCCTCGCCGGGCAGGCCAAGTCCACGCTGGACCTGTTCCAGCGCCAATATGAAGGCGGCCAGCGGCAGGTGATGGAGGTTGTGGGCATCTACGAGACCTATGCCGATGCGACCGCCCGCGCGCTCCGGCTGAAATACGATCATGCCCGTGCCGAGATCGCGCTTGCGCGGCTCCGGGGTGTTCTGGTTGACGGGGCCGCGATATGAGCGCGGCCTCCGCCCGTGTCGTGGCCTTTGCCGGGCGGGCCCGCGATGCCCTGATCGCGGCGGCCCCCGAGGCTGCGGCGAACCTTCCGGGCCGGACGCGTCCGGTTTCCGAGAAGGCAGGCGCGCGCGCCGATCTGATCCGCCTTCTGGCCCAGCAGCGCGGACTGGAACCGGCCCGCGCCGATATCGCGGAGGCCCTGCAGCGCAATGCCGACCGCGATGGCAGCTATGGGCCCGAGGCGCTTTCGAAGGGCTGCGAAGCGGCGGGCCTGATGACGGAGACGCGGGCGGGCAGCCTCGATCCCCGCACGCTTCCGGCCTTGGCCTTGATGACGTCCGGCCAGGTCGTTCTGGTGCTGGAGGCGACAGAGCAGGCCGTCACGCTTTACGAGGCCACGGCGCCCGACCGCCGCACGGATGTGCCAAAAGCTGATTTCGCATCCTTCTACGCGGGCACCTACATCACCGGCGAAGCCCCGGTGGCCAGCCTGTCGGACCGGCATGCCCGCATCACCGAACAGCGGCACTGGTTCTGGGGCGAGTTTGCCCGGTTCAAACGTCCCTTCGCCGAGATCGCGTTGGGCTCTTTGGTGGCCAACATGCTGGCCGTCGCGGTCGCGCTGTTCTCGCTGCAGGTCTATGATCGGGTCATCCCGCATCAATCCGTCGCCACGCTCTGGGTGCTTGCAGCGGGCGCGGGCTTGGCCCTGATGCTGGAAGGCGCGCTCAAATCGGCGCGTGGTCAGCTTCTGGACGGGGCTGGGCGGCAGATCGAGCTTGGCGTGCAGCAGACGCTGATGCAGCGCCTGCTCGGCATGCGCTCAGAGGAGGCCGCCAAAAGCCCCGCGCAGCTTTTTTCGGCCATGCGCGAATTCGGATCGGTGCGCGAGTTCTTCACCGCCTCGACGGTGGGTTCGCTTGCCGACATCCCGTTCATCCTCCTGTTCCTGTTTCTCGTGGCGTCGATCGCGGGCAGCGTGGTCTGGGTCCTGATCGCGGGCGCCATCCTGATGGTCGTGCCGGGGCTGTTCCTGCAGCGCCGGATGATGCGCCTGACCGAGGAGATGCAGGGGGCCGGCGTCAAGCAATCGCGCCTCCTTCAGGAAGTGGTGAGCGAACTCGACACCCTGAAAGGAGCCCGCGCAGAAGGGCGTTTCGCGCGTCTCTGGGAAGAGCTGGTCGCGGTGCAATCGCTTAAATCCTCCGAGCAGCGGCGGCTGTCGGCCAACCTGACGATCTGGGCGCAGGGCGTGCAGCAGGCGACCTATGTCGCCGCCGTCATCGCGGGCACCTACCTTGTCTTCGCGGGGGAATTCACCGTTGGTGCGATCATCGCGACGGGCATCCTGACCTCGCGCACGCTGGCGCCGCTAACGCAGTTGTCGGGCATCCTCGCCCGCTGGTCCAACGTGAAGACCGCGCTCAGCATGCTCGACACCGTGGCCGAAGCGCCGCAGGATCGCGCGCCGGGCCGGACCTATCTGCGCCGGGATCGCCTGCAGGGACGTTACGAGCTGAAGAATGTCAGCTACCGCTATGGCGAAGGCGCGCCCGCGCTCGACATCACGGCCCTTGGCATCAATGCCGGGCAGACCATGGCGATCCTCGGGGCCAATGGCTCTGGAAAGTCGACGTTGCTCCGCGTCCTCTCGGGCCTCTACGCGCCCGCCGAGGGACGCATCCTGCTCGACGGGATCGAGATGGCGCAGATCGACCCCACGGATCTGCGGCGCGGCATTGGCTATCTCGGACAGGATGTGCGGCTGTTCCAAGGTAGTCTGCGCGACAACCTGAACCTCACGCGGCTCGAAGCGGATGATGCCCGTCTCTACGCCGCGCTCGATTTCGCGGGGCTTGGTCAGTTCGTGAAAGCCCATCCCGAAGGGCTTGATCTGAAGATCGGCGATGGCGGCTCCGGCCTGTCTGTGGGGCAGCGGCAATCCATGGGCTGGGCGCGGCTCTGGCTGCAGGATCCCGACATCTGCCTGCTGGACGAACCGACCGCCGCGCTGGACCAGACGCTCGAAGCGACGCTGATGTCGCGCTTGGGTCCCTGGCTTGAGGGGCGGACGGCGATCATTGCCACGCATCGCGTGCCGATCCTGCAACTGGCGCCGCGCGTGATGATCCTTGCGCAGGGTCGTGTGGCCGTCGACGGCCCGCGCGAGGATGTGCTCGCCCATCTGACGCGCACCGCCAAGGGAGATGCCTGACATGGCCATGACCAGCACCGAAATCGCGCGGCAATTGCAGGATCGCGGACGCGGCCCCTCGATGGTGATCTGGCTCTGCGCGGCGGCGGTCTGGACCTTCATCCTCTGGGCGTCCTTCGCCTGGATCGACGAGATCGTGCGCGCCGATGGCGAATTGGTCTCCTCCTCGCGCCCGCAGATCATCCAGAACCTCGAAGGAGGTATCCTCGCCGAACTGCTCGTCGCGGAAGGCGATGCGGTGCGGCAGGGCGATGTGCTGGCCCGCCTGCACGGGACGGAATATCGCGCTTCGGTCACGGATCTTGCGGATCAGATCACGGCACTCGAGATCCGGCGCCTGCGTCTCGAGTCGGAGCTTGCGGGCGGCAGCGATCTAACCCTGCCCGCCGATCTGGAACGGGCCAATCCCGACATGGCGCGTTCCGAACGCCAATTGCTGACCGCGCGGCAGGCCGATTACCGCAGCCGCACCGAAGGCGCCCGCCGGGTCCTCGAACAGGCCGCCGCGGAAAAGAAGCTGATGGAGGACCTTTATGCCAAGAATGTCGTCTCGCTGATCGAGGTCACGCGCGCGCGCAAGACCCATGCCGATGCGCGCATCCAGCACGACGAGATCGTCACGCAGACCGCCCTCGACCGCGCCGAGGAGCATTCCAAGACGCTGCGCGAGCTGGCCACCCTGCGTCAGGGCATGAACGCCGCGCGCGATCAGCTGGACCGGACCGTGCTGGTCAGCCCCATGGACGGGGTGGTCAACAAGCTGTCGGTCACGACGATCGGCGGCGTGGTGCGTCCGGGCGAGGAAATCCTCCAGATCATTCCGCGCGAGGAGGCCGCGCTCGTGGAGGCCCGCGTCGCGCCCGAGAACATCGCCAATGTCCGGCCCGGCCAGATGGCCACGGTGAAACTCTCGGCTTATGATTACACGATCTGGGGATCGCTGCGCGGGGCGGTGCAGATCGTCTCCGCCGATACGTTCGAGGATGAGCGCGACCCGAATGCCGAGGCGCATTACAAGGTCACGGTGCGTCTCGATACGGACGCGATGACCGAACGGCAGATGCAGATCGCCCTGCGTCCGGGCATGCAAGCGCAGGTTGAGCTGATGACCGGTGAGAAGACGGTGCTGCAATACCTGCTCAAACCGCTCTACAAGGCCAAGGACGCATTGCGAGAGCCGTGAGCCGGTTTTCCCACGGACTTATCCACAAGAACATTCCGGTTTGCGTGTCATGACATTCTGACAGGTGTCAGATCGAAAGTGTCTTGGTCGGCTACATGCAGAGGGGGATCGCCCCGAACCACCACATGCGGTGCCTTTGCGCTCCTGAAAATCGCAGCACAAAGGCCGACGTGTCAGACGGTTCCGTAGGATGTCACGCACAGGTTGTAGAAGTCGGCTTTTGTGCACATGCCCGCAGAGGTCAGGAAAACCTGACTATTCCGCCGTATCGAGCCAGATCGTCATCGGGCCATCATTGACCAGATGCACCTCCATCTCCGCTCCGAAGCGCCCCGTTGCGACCCGGATCTCATCCGCCTGCAATGCGGCGGCGAAATGCTGATAGAGGCGCTCGCCCTCATCGGGTGCGGCCGCGCCGGAGAAGCCGGGACGATTGCCGCGCCGTGTGTCCGCAGCCAAGGTGAACTGGCTGACGACAAGTGCCGCGCCGCCGGTGTCCTTCAGCGACAGGTTCGTCTTGCCGTCCGCGTCGCGGAAGATGCGCAGCTTGGCGATCTTCTGGGCCAGTTTCTCGGCCACCGCTTCGTCATCGCCCTGCATCGCGCAGACCAGGATCAGAAGCCCCGGTCCGATCTCGCCCACCACGGCGCCGCCCACCTCCACGCGGGCTTCGGTGACGCGCTGAAGAAGGGCTCTCACAGCTCGTGATCCCAGGGTGGGTTGGCCCCGGCGCGCGACACGGTGATCGCAGCCGCCTGTGCGCCAAGCTTCACGGCAGGTTCAAGAGCGGCCAGATCCGCCGCGCGGAACGCATCGCGCCTCAACAGATCCGCCCGCCCGAGACCTGCGAGGAAACCCGCGTTGAACGTGTCGCCCGCACCGACCGTGTCGGCGACGACGGCCTTCTCGGCAGCGACCCGCATCGCGCCGTTTTTCGAGATTGCATCGACGCCTTCCGCACCACGTGTGATCAGCACCACCGCAATACCGCGCCCGAGCAGGCTTTCAGCGCTTTCGCCCAGCCAGTCGAGATCCTCATCCGAGACCTTGACCACGTCCGCCCCGTCGAGCATCCCCGAAAGCCGCGCGCGATATGCGGCTTCGTCCCGGATGAAGCCGGGCCGGATATTGGGGTCGATCATCACCAGCCGCTGGCCCGCCGAGCGGGCACAGAGCGCGGCATAGGCGTCCGCGGCAGGCTCGCCCACAAGGCTGATCCCGCCGAAGAAGATCGCCTGCGTTTCGGCGTCCAGATCGGGCAGATCGGCCTCGGACAAAAGGCGCCCGGCGGTGTTTTCGTCGTAGAAGGCGTATTTCGCGTGCCCGTCCGTCAGGGTGACGAAGGCCAGCGTCGTGGGGCGGTCGCTCTTGGCGGCAAGCGTTGTGTTGACGCGGGACTTTCCCAGCTCGGCCACCAATATGTCGCCGAAGAGGTCCGTGGAGAGCCCGCTGAAAAAGCCCACCGGCGCGCCGAGCCGCCCGAGTGCGATGGCGGTGTTGAACACAGCACCGCCCGCATATGGCGCAAAGGCGGGCTCTCCGTCGCGGCTTTCGCGCGGCAGCATGTCGATCAGGGCTTCTCCGCAGCACAGGATCATCACGTCCCCTCCTTCTGTCGCTCAGTTATGTTTGCGCTAACTATCCGGGCTTGGAGGGTCAGGGCAAGACTCATTGGCTGATCGCCACGCCGTATCCGACCGCCGCCGCGACGATGAGGCCCAGAAGCACCGCGAAGGCGATCTTCCAGGCGGAATAGGGCCGCTCCCCCTGCACGCGTCCTGTCTGGCCGTTGACAACGAAGCGGTAGGAGGTGCCGCGAAACTTGTAGGCCGCCAGCCAGACCGGCAGCAGGATGTGCTTGAAGGTCACCGCGTCCACATCCGTCTCGACCTGATGCACGCGTTGCCGGTCGCCGCCGATATCGAACTTCACGTCGCGGTGGATCTGCTTGTCCATGATGCCGCGCGCCTCCGTGAAGCCCGCGTCAAGCTCCACGGTATAGGCCTCCGCGCGGAAACCCGCGACGAATTCCGGCCGGTACGGCTCCAGCGCGCTCAGATCCCAGGGCGGCAGGGCGTCGGTGTAGCGCTTGGGCAGGGAGGTCGATGCCAGTACCAGAACGTCATCAAAGAAGCGCGCTACGCGACCCGAGGCCGGCCGCCAGCGGATCTTCTGCACACGCTGGGTTTCCATCTTGCCGTTCCGGCGCACCCTGCGCGTCTCGTAATAGATCGTGCCGCGTTCCCCAAGGTAGCGCGACTTGGTATCCGCATCGAAGGTCCAGTAGGGCACATAGATGCCCTGCAGGCGGCGGCCTTTTCGGGCATACTCCTTCAAGCCGTTCGGGGCGAACCACAGGCTGCCCAGCCACTCGTTCATCGCGTTTCGCGCCGCGGCCTCGTCGAGGGCGAAGGGCAGCACGCCACGAGGCTTGATGTGACGGTTGGCCCCGGTATCGGCGACGACGGGCGTGGCGCAGAACGGACATTCGGCGGCATGGGCGTCGGGGTCGAATTCCACATCCGCGCCGCAGGACGGACAATGCGACACGCGCGTCGTCTCCATGTCCTGAAGGGGCAGGAGGTTGTTCATCGCGCGGGCGAAATCGAGCTCGCGGATGCCGCCCTCCCACGGACCGCTAGGTGCAATATCCTCGGAATGGCCACAATGATCGCAGACCAGCGCGCCCGCCTCCGGGGAGAAGCGCATGTCGGAGCCGCAATTCTCGCAGGGAAAGCGGTGTTCGTCGGTGATGGTCTGGGTCTCGGGCTGCATGCTGCGCACTTTGCGCGCGGGCGCGGCGGGGTTCAACAGCCCAAGCGTTCAGAGGAAGCGATGCAAACGCTTGGGCGCCATGATCCGCAGCGCGTTGTCGCGCAGATAGAAGTGCCGCCAAGTGTGAAACCCGGCATGAACGATCGCGACGATACCAAGCGCGTAGAACTGGTAGGTATGCAGCCAGCCGATGATCCTGTTGGACATCGGCATGTCGAGCGGCGGCGCGATGGGCAGAAATCCCCCCGCTTTCAGAAGCACATGGCTGGTCAGGCCCAAAAGG
The DNA here is from genome assembly GCF_009363255.1 of Roseivivax sp. THAF197b. Taxonomy (NCBI): domain Bacteria; kingdom Pseudomonadati; phylum Pseudomonadota; class Alphaproteobacteria; order Rhodobacterales; family Roseobacteraceae; genus Roseivivax; species Roseivivax sp. THAF197b. The sequence continues at coordinate 357,067 of NZ_CP045318.1, forward strand.
AAGCCCGAAATCGCCACGAAGGCCATGCCCCAGACCAGCGTCTTGTGCAGAGCCTGATGAAAGACGCGCAGACGCGGCGGGAGTTTGGGCCCCGGACGTCCGGCAAGACCCCGGCGCAGGTAATCCGCACTCCAGAGAAGCGCGCCTGTCACGAAGACGAGCCCGAGAAAGGAATGGAACTGGAAAGCCGCCGGGCCAAGCGGCACCACGTCGCGCGGCTGCACCAGCATGAACCACACGAACAGCGGGATCATTGCCGCATGCAACGCCTTCAGCCAGCTGCGCCGCGCGGGCAGGGCGTCATGGAGGCGGCTGCGCAAAGGCGTGCGAGGCGACGGATCTGCAAGGCTCATGCTGCTATATACGGCGCGCGCGCGGCTTTGGTTTCAAACCTGCTCACGAACAGCGCAGGGAGGGGGCGCGTTCCGGATGGCGCGCGCCTCGCGGCCCCGCGCATGGCGAGAGCGCTTAAACGCCCGGCGGCGGCGGGGGCGGCATCACCGTGAAAAGCTGCGCAAGCTCGGTCACGTCCTCCGCGCGCTTCCAGCCATCCTGTCCTTGCGTCCAGACGAAGGTGTCACGGGTCAGCCCGCCTTCGCTGGCCATCCGTCCCAGCCGCGCGCGGCTGAACGGGCCCTTCGTGGCGCCGTCCTCGGCGATGTGCCAGACATGCTCGACGGGCGGCGGCGGCGGCGCCATGGTCGGCGCGGGTGCCGCGGCAGCGGCAGGGGCAGCGCCCCACGGACCGACCCGGCCCGCCATCTGCATGCCAAGGCCTGCGCCCATACCCATGCCCATCGCGGATCCGGCCGCGCCACCGCCTTCGGCGAATGCCTCGGCCGCGCGCCACTTCATGTGATCGTCGAGATTGCCCGCGATCCCGCGCGACGTCCGCGCATCGAGCGCCTTTTCCACCGCAGGCGGCAGCGAGATATTCTCGATATACATCTCCGGCATGATCAGCCCGTAGGTGGCCAGCGTCTTTGAGACCTCGGCGGCGATGAGCTTGCCCAGATCGGCCGTGTTCGCCGCCATGTCGAGCACCGGAATGCCCGAGGAGGCCAGCGTGCGCGACACTTCCTGCACGATGATGTTGCGGATCTGGTAGCTGATCTCGTCGCGGGTGAATTCGCCGTCGGTGCCCACGATCTCGGTCAGGAAGAGGCCCGGATCGGTCACCTTGATCGCGTAGGTGCCGTATGCGCGCAGCCGAACGGGGCCGAATTCCGGGTCGCGCAGCATCACCGGGTTCTTGGTGCCCCATTTGAGGTCCGTGAAACGCGCGGTGGAGACGTAGTAGATCTCGGATTTGAAGGGCGATTTGAAGCCGTGATCCCAATGCTGGAGCGAGGTCATGATCGGCATGTTGTTCGTCTCGAGCATGTAGAGCCCAGGCGGGAACACATCCGCAAGCTGCCCCTCATGCACGAAAACGGCGGCCTGCCCTTCGCGCACCGTGAGCTTGGCGCCATACTTGATCTCGTGGCCCTCGCGTTCGAAACGCCAGACCATGGTGTCGCGGGTGTCGTCGGTCCAGTGGATAACGTCGATGAACTGACCAGCGAGGAAATCGAAAATGGGCATCAGGGACACTCCGTAACGGTCTTGGACTTCAAAGGGGGCCGGCGCTGGCCACCTGCTGGCCGGTCACTTCCGTGGCAAGGCGGCGCACGATGGGGCGGGCGGCCTCGGCGGACATGCCGGGGCTGAGCGCGGGGTTGTAGAGGATTTTCAGCAGCATTTCGTCATGCGTGGTCAGCAGTGCAAACTCGTCGTCATCGTTGAAGATCGACGGGCGCGCCTGCGGGCTGTCATTGGCGAGCCCAAGCCCCTGGGCCACCTCTTCGTGGATGCAGGACTTCATCAGCAGGCCCGGATGTTCGGCGCGGATCACCGCGATCGCCTCGCCATAGGCATAGCCGCCCGCATCCTCGGCGAAGGCGATGACGAGGCAATGGATCGCACGCGGCAGGTTTTCGAAGACCGACAGGGAAGCGGGGTCGATATCGGGCACCAGCGCCTTGATTCGCGGGGCCAGCGCCGCGCTGTCATCCTCGGACATGAAGAGGACGTGGAAATTGGGATTGGCGTCGCTCATGGTGATCGGATGACCGGTCACGCGGGCCAACCGCGTCACGTAGCGGCCAAGCTCGGCCCGTTCGCGCTGGCGCTGATCCTCGCCGACGGAGGCCCCGAACTCGGCCTGCACGCGCACGGGCTGCGTCCATTTCTTCACCGGCCCCAGAGACCCGGAGGAGGCCTGCAAGCCGCCGCCCCGGCGATATTCCTCCGCCAGCGCGACCTGTTCGAAATTGCGCGCAAGCTGGGTGTCGGTGAAAGGCGTGTCCACGCCGCCGCCATCGGTCCGCAGGAGGCCTTGACCCACGAGGTCGCGCTCCACGCGGGCGTAATAGGCGGCCAGCTCCTGACTTTCTGCCGAGGGTGCGCGCGGCGCAGGCGGGGGCGGGGCAGGGCGGTCGGGCCGGGCCTGTGGCGGCACGCCGGGCGGGCCGGGATCGGGCTGCACCACAGCACAGCCCGACAGCGCGAGCGCCAGAAGGCCCGCACGGATCCCGAATGTCCATCTGGCGTGCATGGGCGGCCTCAGCTTGCTGGAACCGAAGTCCCGGCATTGTCGCCGGTTCCGTCGCGCCGTGCTTTCGCCGCGGCGAGCGTGTCGCGCAGCTCGGCTTCCATCTTCTTCATCTCTTCCTCGGCGGCCGCGCGGCGCGCCTTGCCCTCGTCGGCGATCTGCAGGCTTTCCTGGATCGTGCCTATCAGGTCGGCATTGGCCTTCTTCACCGCTTCGATGTCGAAGACGCCGCGCTCCATCTCTTCGCGGACGATCGTGTTCGACGCGCGCAGGTTCTCCGCGTTCGAGGTCAGCAGCTCGTTCGTCAGGTCATTGGCCTCGCGCACGGCAGCCGCCGCTTCGGTCGAGCGCTGGATCGTCACCGCTTGCGCCAGTTGCGTCTCCCAAAGGGGCACGGTGTTTACCAGCGTCGAGTTGATCTTGGTGACCAGCGACTTGTCGTTTTCCTGCACCAGCCGGATCGAGGGCAGGGATTGCATCGTGACCTGACGCGTCAGCTTCAGGTCATGCACCCGGCGCTCCAGATCGTCACGGGCCGCGCGCAGATCACGCAATTCCTGCGCTTTCATCACCTGATCGCCCTCCGGTGCGGCCGACACCTCGGCCTCTTTCGCGGGGATGTCGGTGCCGTCGAGTTCGGCAAGCTTCGCCTCACCGGCGGCGATATAAAGCGCCAGTTCGTCGTAGAATTGCAGCGTCTTGTCATAGAGCATGTCGAGCGACTTGATGTCCTTCATCAGCACATGCTCGTGGCGCAGCAGCTCGTCGGTGATGCGGTCGATCTGGCCCTGCACTTCCTCAAAGCGCGCGGTGAACTTGGCAAAGGGTGCGGCCCGGCCCAGAAGCTTTTCCCACCAGGACCGTTCGCGGCGCACATCGAGCTCGGAGACCGAGAAGCCGCGGATCGTGGTGACGATGCCGCGCAGGGAATCACCCGCAGGGCCCACATCCTTGTTGCGCACGCCCTGCAGCATGGATTGCGAGATTTCCTGCAGCTCCGACTGCGCGCCCGCGCCGAAGGTGACGATGGAGTTCGTGTCCTCCATGTCGATTTCGTCCATCCGTGTGCGGATCTCTTCCGCGACCGGCGCATCGGCGGCATCAAGCGCGACCAGGTCTTCAGCCGGTTTGGGCATCGGCAGGGTCTTCTCGTTCAGTTCCTTGACGTCCGCTTCGTCCTTCACGGCCGCGCTGCGCACCTTGTCCGACATGATCTCGTTCCTTGTCCCAGTTACTCGTTGTTCCGGCCGAGCATCACGCCCTCGCGTTTCAGCCGGTCGCGCAATACGTCGATCTCGATCGTCAGATCGCTGTTGGTATCGAGCAGAAGCTTCTCGGTTTTCTGCCCGAAAGACGTCTCCAGATCGTCGAGGAGCGCCAGAAAATCCGCCCTGGCCTGCGCATTGCGCGACCGGGCGTGAATGTCGGCGAAGATACGCGCCGCATCGCGCGCGCCCATCAGGTAGACGCCCAGATATTTGCGGGCCGCGGTCAGGTCGCGGGGATCTTCTTCGACGGTGCGAATGAGGTTGCGGGCGGTGGTCTGGAACCGCTCGACCCGGCTCTCGACCTCGCGCTCGCCCGCACGTCGGGCCGCTTCACCCATATCGGCCAGGTATTCCTCGGCCTCGTCCACCACGCGGGCGACACGGTCCTGCTGGAACGCATCCACATGTTCGAGGCCCTTGGAGCCCATCGGATCGATGCCGAAGGCCGCGAGGTGCAAACCACCTGCCGCAAGCCCGAAAAGCCCGCCTTCGATCACGCCGCCGCCATGGGTCAGTGCCGCGAGCCCGGTGCCAATCGCCGCCGCACCTGCGGCAAGGATCTTGCGGGGCAGGGCTGGACGGCGGGCGATCTTGCGGCTGTTGTACTCCGCCTCGGCAATGAGACCGCCGCGCAGAAGCCAGGCACCGCCGACCATGACACCGGCCCCGACGAGCCCCGTGACAAGCCCTGCGGCCCCCGCGCCCAGCGACATGACCGCGAGCACGACAGGCGGCAGGAACATTGCATTGGCGCGTGCACCCACTGGATTGACGCGCGCCCCCTGATAGGCGGGCGGGGCGTCGCGCGTGTCCGGTGCCGCGTCTCGCGCCGTCTGCTTGCCGCCGGGGCTGTACCGTCCGCCAAAACGCTGGGACATGGTCTAGAGGCCCCCGATCACACCGGCGGCCACGCCCAGTTGCAGGACGATCAGGAGAGCGAAAGCAAATTTCTGAAAGCCCGTTCCGGCCATGTGCGCCCCCTTTCCGGTAAGACACACAAGACTTAGGAAAAACGGCGCGCCGTTACCAGATACAAAGGCGAAAAGACGCCTGAGATCCGCTCAGGCCGCCTTGTTCTCGCGCATCCGGTCGAGCAGCAGGTCGGCATCGAAGGCGAAGTCGTCCTGATCGGTGCGCGCACGACGCTTGCGGGCGCGGGCCTCGAAGCCGTTGGTCAGCGCGGCGATCCGCTGGGTGAAGCGATTGGCGGCGCGGGGGCTGTTCTCTGACCAGGTCTGCTCCAGCACGCTGACCTCCGCTTCGGCGATGCTGACGAAGGTGGCGAGCGGCTTCTCGAAGCCTGCCGATTCCTCTGGGCATCTGGCATGGGCCCGTGCCAGCCGCAGGATCGCCGAGCGGACGGCTTCCATACGCAGGATCAGATCCGGCTCGCCCAGTTGGGCCACACGGTCCACCATTGCCGATAGTGCCGCGTCGGTTTGCGCAAGGCCACGTTCGGCCGCATGCAGCGCCAAAAGGTGCGGATCGTCAAAGCCCTTGTCCCGCATCGGGTCGAGCCCGAAGGCGCTGAGCGACAGAACGAAGCCCGCAAGACCGAACGCGCAAGGGTATTCCCAGCTGCTGAACTGCCCTGCGGCCAGAAGGCAGGCGGACAGGCCCAGGATCACCGCGCCGAAAAGCTTGCGGGGCAGTTTCGGACGGCGCGCGGTGCGGGCGGCGTTGTAGCGGGCCTCGATGCGCGTGCCCGAGCCGATCAGCCCGAGTCCCGCCGCGATCAAGGACAGATGGAAGATCGCGCCGAGCGCCGTGCCGGGCGAGCCGATGAACAGCCAGAAAAACAGCGGCGACGCGGCGAGAAACAGCAGCGGCAGCAACGCGGCGGGCCGGTCTGCATCGGATGGTGTGTGCTGGGGATCCGTGAAAATGCTCATCGCGCCCTCATGCAAATGTCAGGCCGAAGAACATCAGGCATAGCAACGCGAAGGAGACGTTGGACAGCAACTGACCCTGACCCCGAAGACGCGACAGGCCCGCACGCAGCGATTGGGCGGTGTCGATCGCGACCATGCGCCAGTTGCGCAGAATCACGAGCAGGGACAGGGCGATGAACGCGAGGGCGAGTACAGATACAGCCATGAGCGGAACTTCGCCGCCAATCCGGGCAAAAACGCGGCGCGGACCGGGAAACTCTGAGGACTCTTTGAGAATGGTTAACGCTTGGAAAGCTTGCGTTTTTGCGCGCTCAGCGCTTCGGTGCAGCCCGCTTTCCCCCGCGAATCCGCGTTTTTTTGCCGATGTTGGGTGCCGGCGTGCCGGGCTTGCCGGGTTTGCCTGATTTCGGCCCCATTCCTGGTTTTCGGCCCGATTTGGGTGCGCCCGGTTTTGGTGGGGCGGCGTCGTCTTTCTCGAGGCCCAGCTGATCGCGCAGGATTCGCGGCCGGATCTCCTCCACCGCGCCGGGCTTCAATTGGCCCAGTTGGAACGGGCCGTAGGACAGCCGGATCAGCCGGTTCACCTTCAGCCCGAGGTCTTCCATCGCGCGGCGAATCTCGCGGTTCTTGCCTTCGCGCAGCCCGACCGTGACCCAGGCATTCGCACCTTGCTGCCGGTCGAGCGTCACGATCATCGGCTGAAACCGCTGGCCATCAACCTCGAGCCCCTTGCGCAACGGCTCGAAGGTCGCATCGCTGGGCCGGCCGTTGATCCGCACGCGGTAGCGCCTGAGCCAGCCGGTCGAGGGCAGCTCAAGACGCCGCTTGATGCCACCATCATTGGTCAGAAGCAGCAGGCCTTCGGAATTGATGTCGAGCCGTCCGACCGACATCACGCGCGGCAGATCCTCGGGCAGATCGTCGAAGATGGTCGGGCGGCCCTGTTCGTCCTTCGTGGTCGTCACCAGCCCCGTGGGCTTGTGATAGAGCCAGAGCCGGGCCGGTTCCGGCGCATCGAGCGGTTTGCCGTCGACGGTGATCTTGTCCCTGTCCGTGACATTGAGGGCAGCGCGGTCAATGACCGCTCCGTTCACCGCCACGCGGCCTTCGAGGATCATGCGTTCGGCTTCGCGGCGCGAGGCAATGCCCGCACGCGCCAGGACCTTGGCGATCCGGTCGCCGGGAGGGGAGGTGTCGCTCATGCACGGGCCTCTAGCGTGCCCGGCCCGCCCTGTCCATCGCGGCGTGGGCGGGTTAGAGAATGCGCATGACGTTCCGCAGCCATATGGAGATCGCCTTTGAGGAGGCCCGCGCCGCCGCCCTGCGCGGCGAAGTGCCCGTGGGGGCCGTGGTGATCGGCCCCGGGGGACAGGTTGTGGCGCGTGCCGGGAATCGCACCCGCGAGATGCAGGACGCGACCGCCCATGCGGAACTGCTGGCGCTGAGGGCGGCGCATCACGCGCTGGGCAGCGAGCGGCTCACGGGCTGCGATCTCTATGTGACGCTGGAGCCCTGCGCGATGTGTGCAGGCGCCATCGCCCATTCCCGGATTGCACGGCTTTACTATGGCGCGGCCGATCCGAAATCGGGCGGGACGGCGCATGGTGCGCGGGTCTTCGCGCATCCGCAATGCCACCACGTGCCCGAAATCTACGACGGGATCGGCGGCGCGGAGGCGGAGGCGCTCCTCCGCGCTTTCTTTGCCGCGAAGCGCGCCGCTCCATGAGCCCGCATCCCCGCAAACCCCCGAGGCCGCGCCCCGCGCGTCGTCGCGTGATCCTGTTCAACAAGCCCTTCGGGTGCCTGTCGCAATTCACCGACAAGGGCACCGCGGGAAACGCGCGGGCGACGCTGTCGGATTTCATCGATGTGCCCGATGTCTATCCGGCCGGGCGGCTCGATCGCGACAGCGAGGGGCTCTTGATCCTGACCAATGACGGCAAGCTGCAGGCGCAGATCGCGAGCCCGAAATTCAAGCGGCCGAAGACCTATCTTGCGCAGGTGGAGGGCACGCCCGGCCCGGATCAGATCGCAGCGCTCGCTGCGGGTGTGACATTGAAGGACGGGCCGACACGGCCCGCAAAGGTGGGGCAAATCCCGCCCCCCGATCTGTGGGAGCGCGACCCTCCGGTGCGCTATCGCAAGACCGTGCCGGATGGCTGGCTCGAGATCACGCTGACCGAAGGACGCAACCGGCAGGTCCGGCGCATGTGCGCAGCGGTCGGATTGCCCTGTCTGCGGCTCGTGCGCTGGCAGGTGGGGGATTGGACGCTGGCGGATCTTACGCCCGGGGCCTGGCGCGACGGGTGACCGGCTGAGGCTGCGTGGTGGTGCGGGCAGGCCGGGCGCTCGGGGCATCGAGGCCCGATCCCCCGGACGAGAGGCGCTGCCTCTCGTGCTCTCCGGAGGTATTTACGGTCCGGTCGTGACAGGGGCTGCGCTTGTCTCTGGGCTGCGATCGATGTCTCGGGTCAGATCCACTTGGCCAAGGGCGGCAGCGACATCAGGACGGCATTCGCGTCATGTCCGGTTTCCAGGCCGAACTTGGTGCCGCGATCATAGACGAGGTTGTATTCCGCATAGAGGCCGCGATGCACGAGCTGCGCCTCCTTGTCCGCGTTGGTGAAGGGCTGCACGCGGCGCTTCTCGACAAGCGGGACGTAGGCGGGCAGGAAGGCGCGGCCGATATCCTGGGTCAGCCGGAAATCGGCCTCCCAATCGCCGGTGCAATGATCGTCCATGAAGATGCCGCCGACGCCGCGCGCGCGTTTGCGGTGGGGAATGTAAAAATACTCGTCCGCCCATGCCTTCAGGCGGGGATAATGGTCCTGTCCGTGCGGGTCGAGATGCGCCTTCTGCTGGGCGTGGAAATGCGCGGTGTCCTCGTCGTATTCGAGGCAGGGATTGAGGTCGGAGCCGCCGCCGAACCACCAGGCATGCGGCGTCCAGAACATGCGGGTGTTCATGTGCACGGCGGGCGCCTGCGGGTTCTGCATATGCGCGACAAGGCTGATGCCCGACGCCCAGAACCGCGGATCCTCGGCCATGCCGGGGATGCCCTTGCGGGCGGCCATGGCGGATTGCGCGCGCTCTCCCAGCGTTCCGTAGACTTCGGAGACGTTGACGCCGACCTTCTCGAAGACGCGGCCGCCACGCATGACGCTCATCAGGCCGCCGCCCGCATCGGATCCGTCCTCGGCGGTGCGCGACGTCTCGCTGACCTCGAAGCTGCCCGGTGCCGCCTCCGCGAAGGGGCCGGTATCGTGGCTTTGCTCCAGCGCCTCGAAGGCGGCGACGATCTCGTCGCGCAGGCTTCTGAACCAGGCGGCCGCGCGGGCGCGTTCGTCTTTCAGCTCTTCGGTCATGTCTTTCTCCCTGAACCCCGGCAAGTCATGCCAAGGGCTGCAGGGGGCCGCAAGCCCCGCTGGCGTCAATGCGCGGGCGCGTTGACCGGATCGAGCAGGGTGCGGCCGCCATCGACGGTCATGATCTGACCCGTCAGGAACTTCGCCGAATCAGAGCAGAGGAACTGCACCGCCTCGGCCAGCTCTTCCGCGGCAGCGATACGGCCGAGCGGGGTATGCTCCTCGATATTGCCGCGATATTCGCGGTGCTCCTTCAACGTGTCCTTGAGGCTCGTGGACATGACCGACCCGAAGGCCAAGGCGTTCACGCGGATGCGTTTCGGCGCAAGGGCCACCGCCATGGAGCGCGTCATCTGGTCCAGTGCGGCGCAGGAGACCGAATAGCCCATCAATTGCGGATGCGTGCGCCGCGCCGCGATCGAGGACAGGTTCACGATGGCGCCCAACTGCCCGTCTTCCTGATCCTTGCCCTGCTTGATCATCCGCCGGGCGACGAGTTGCGACAGGCGCAAAGCCGTCATCAGGTTCTGATTGAGCAGGGTTTCAACCGACATGTCATCCATCGACATAGGGTCGGTCTCGATCATCTGGCGCGAGCCGTTGACCAGGATATCGACCCGGTCAAAGGCATCGAGCGTGGCGGACAGGAGGTTGGCCAGCGTCAGCTTCTCGCGCAGATCCCCCGCGAAATAGCGCATCGTCTCGCTCGTATCGCTGTCGCCCACCTCCTCGGCGAGACGGGACTCGTCGATATCGGCAAACATCACGTTCGCGCCTTTCGCCGCGAAGTGCCGGGCAATGGCCAGACCCACGCCATTGGCCGCACCGGTCACGATGGCGGTCTTGCCCTCAATGGAAAAGCTCATGATCCCTCGCTTGGGTGGGGTTGATCCGGCGGAGCCTAAACCGCTTTATCGCGGCTTTCGAGCCGGACGTTGCGCAAGGAGCACCTTGAAGCGGGTATTGGCCGCGATCTCGTCGACCTTGGCGAAAAGCGTGGCCAGCGTGTCCTCGTAGGGCAATTGCCGGTTGGCCACGACAAACAACCGTCCTGTCGGGGCGAGGCCGCGTGCTGCGGCGGCAAGAAACGCGCGCCCCAGCGCCGGATCGGCAGCTCGTCCAACGTGGAAGGGCGGGTTGGTCACCACCACGTCGAGCCGCGCCTCGGGCGTCCAGTCTCGCGCATCGGCCCAGTGGAACCGTGCGCGCGGGTCGTCGAGATTGGCCCGCGCGCATTCCAGCGCCGCATGATCGGCCTCGACGAGGTCGAGCGATGTGATCGCGTCCCGCTCAAGGAGTTTGCGCGACAAGTACCCCCAACCGGCGCCAAGGTCGGCAACGCGGCCGGAGATATCATCGGGCAGAGACTCGACCAGCAGGGCCGAGGCCGGGTCGATCCCATCTGCCGAGAAGACACCGGGCAGCGTCAGGAACCCGTCGCGATTGGGCTCGGGTGCCGATGCGCGCCAGTCGCCGAAATGACCGCCCGCCTTGAAGGCGAAACACTTGCCATGCGCCTTGGAGATGTTCGCCGTAAGCGGCGTGCGCGCGCGCACGGCTTTCAACAGCGGCTCGACGCCGTCCGTCTTGGCACCGTCGACAATGATGGGCCCTGTTCCGACCGCCGCCTCCGCGTCGCCGATCAGCGCCTCCGCCTCCGCGCGGGCGCGGGGTAGGGTGACGATGGCGGCGCTGTAATCGCCTTCGGGCGTGACCGCGCAGTCAAAACCCTGCATCTGAAGGGCGGCATGATCGGGGTAATGGCGCTGGATGACGTGGCAGCGATCCTTGGGCAATTCCGACAGATCGCTCTCCGCCCGCGGGTTGAAAAGCGCGATGCGGCCGGTTTCGGGCAGCGCGATGGCGCCGGTCTCGAGGGCATGTGTCAGGCGGGAGCGGGTCATGAGGCGAGAGGCGCGGGCAGGCGCGTCACTCCTTCTCCATCGTGCATTGCAGCGGGTGCTGATGACGACGGGCAAAATCCATGACCTGACCCACCTTGGTCTCCGCGATTTCGTGGCTGAAGACGCCAACCACGGCGAGGCCCTTCTTGTGCACGGTGAGCATGATCTCGAACGCCTGGGCATGGTTCATCCCGAAGAACCGCTCCAGCACATGCACGACGAATTCCATCGGCGTGTAATCGTCGTTCAGCAAAAGCACCTTGTAGAGCGGCGGCTTCTTCGTGCGGGTCTTCGTTTCGATGACGACATTGGTATCGCCATCATCCCCGCCCGGGGGGCGAGCGGCGAGGACCATCGGCTTGGCGCTTTGGGAAAGTGTCTTCATCAGGATTGGAATGCCGTGTTCGATTGCTCGGGTCGGTGCGCCAAGTATATAACCCAGCCTTCGGTTAAAAAAAGGCCCCCGCGGTCGAAGAAAGACGGAAAAGCGATGCGAGCACTTCGGACGGTGGCCTTCGATGCGGATGACACGCTCTGGCACAATGAGCGGTTCTTCAAAATGACACAGGCGCATTTTGCCGACCTGTTGCGCGATTACGCAGCCCCCGAGGACCTCGACCAGCGGCTGATGGAGGCCGAGCGGCGTAACCTCGGGCATTACGGATTCGGCGTGAAAGGCTTTACCCTGTCGATGATCGAGACCGCGCTCGACGTCACCGATCACCGTGCGCCCGGCCATGTGATCCGCGAAATCATGGAGGTGGGGCGCGACATGCTGGCCCATCCGATCGAGCTTCTGCCGCATGTGGAAGAGACGGTGCGCGCGCTGGCGGAGACTCATTATGTCATGGTCGTCACCAAGGGAGACCTTCTGCACCAGGAACGGAAGGTCGCGCAATCGGGCCTCGGCGATCTGTTCGACGCGGTCGAGGTCGTGTCGGACAAGACGCCGGGCATTTACACCCGCTTGTTCGAACAGGTGCCGGGCGGTGTGGTGGGCACCATGATGGTCGGCAATTCGATGAAGTCCGACGTGCGCCCCGCCATCGAGGCGGGAAGCTGGGGCGTGTTTGTCCCGCATGAACATGCCTGGGATTTCGAAGCCGCCGAAGCGCCCGAACATCCCCGTTACGCAGAGATCGCGGATCTGTCGGGCCTGCCCGATCTCGTGGCTGGAATCGGGTGATCCGGGCCGCTTGAGCGCCGCCTCAATGCGGCCCGATCCGTGCCACATTCTCGCCACATTCTCAGCCGGTTGTGTGCGCCTCTCGGGGCGCATCTACATATAGCGAGACCGGGTTTGCGCAACGGCAAAAAAATCAGCGTTCATAAGCCTTTGCCGCACGGGCTTCATGTGGTACTCTAGTTTTAATAACAGGCGAACAGCCGCAAAAACCGCTCACCCGAAAAATCGGGGGGCAACGAGGCAGAGAAGGCAGAAATCCGTGAGGGTACCGCACAGGCAGGCGGGCCGTTCAGGCCTGTATTTTATCACAGCATTCTGGTTCCTCGTGATCCTTCCGCTGAGCGCGATGGCCGCGCCGTATGCGGGCATGGTCATGGATGCGAGAACCGGCAAAGTCTATTACAGCGAAAACGCAGATACGCCGCTTCACCCGGCGTCTCTGACCAAGATGATGACGCTTTACATCGCCTTCGAGGCGGTGGAGAACGGTGAGCTCAGCATGGACACGCTCGTGACCGTGACGCGCAACGCCGCCTCCGAGCCGCCCTCGAAACTGGGCCTGCGCTCGGGCCAGAAGATCAAGCTGCGCTACCTAGTGCGCGCCGCGGCAGTGAAATCCGCAAATGACGCGGCCACCGCCATCGGCGAGGCGATCGAGGGCTCCGAAGCGGCCTTTGCCCGGCGCATGAACCGCACCGCCAAGGCGCTGGGCATGACGCGCACCAACTTCAAGAACGCCCACGGCCTGACCGAGAGCGGGCATCTGTCCACCGCGCGCGACATGACGATCCTTGGCCGCCACGTGCTTTACGACTACCCGGAATATTACAACCTGTTCAGCCGCATTCAGGCCGATGCAGGCGTGCGCACCGTGGCTCATACCAACCGTCGTCTTCTGCGCAGCTATGCAGGGGCTGACGGTATCAAGACGGGCTACACACGGGCTGCGGGCTTCAACCTCGTGGCTTCGGCGGAGCGGGGGGGCGAGCGCGTGATCGCCACGGTCTTCGGCGGCAGGTCCACCGCGACGCGCAACGCGCAGGTGGAAAAACTGCTCGATCTCGGCTTCCGCAAGGCACCGAGCCGCGTCGCCTTCAACGCACCGGGCAAGCCGCCCTACATGGGCAAGATGGGCAATGTTGTCGTCGCCAAGGACGCGGATCCGAGCCCGGGTCACCGCGCGAAATCCATTCGCGTGGCCGCCGCCGCCGTCAAGGTGAGCCTGCGTCCGCAGGGCCGACCCATTGAGGAGCCCGCGCCGCTTCTCGTCGCCGAGGTTGCCGACGATATCGAAGCGGTCGTGAACGAAGCCGTGGCATTGGCCATGGTCGCAAGCGAGGACGCCTCCGCGCCCCAAGTGGAGGAGACGGTCACGCAAGAGGTGGCGTCGCTCTCCACCGACGCGATGGTCGAGGTCGCCTTGGCGGAGGACGCGCCCGAGGCCGAAGCCGAGACAAAGACGGAGACCGAAATCGCGCTGGCAGCCGCCGCGCAGGCGCCCAAAGTGTCCCTCGCGCCAAAGACGCGCCCGCAGGATGTCGTTCTGGCGGCTCTCGACACGTCCGATGCGGCCACGCCCGCACCTGCCGTCGTGAAGCCGCGCGAGGTTGTCAGCCGGATCTCGACCTCCGGCGGGCGGCATTGGGGCATCAATGTCGGCACCTATCCCAGCCGGTATTCGGCCGAGCGGATGCTCCTGAAGACTGCGCTGCAGGAGATGGCGACGCTGGATGGCAGCCTCCGCAAGGTCATCAATCGCGGCAACGGGTTTGACGCGAACTTCATGGGGATGACGCAGGATATGGCGGCCATCGCATGCCAGCGGCTTGCCGCCCGCCAGGTGGAATGCACGCCGATCGGACCCAGCTGACCTCCGGGGCATCGGTCCCGACCCGAGACGATCAGAACGCGCCGCGCTCCTAGAGGGTCGGCGCGTTTTGCTTGGCTTCGCGCCTGATCCACTTGATGAACGCCTTCAGCGCGGGCCGCTGGACGCCGGGCAGGGTGACCACGTGGTAGCCTGCCTCGGGCCGCTCCTCGAAGAGCAGGCGCAGCCGCCCGTTCTGGATGTCTTCCGCGACCGCCATGCGCGTCGAGACCGCGATACCTTGCCCGTTGCGCGCCCCGTCCAGCATCAGGTTGCCGGGGGCGACGATGCCCTTGATGCGGGCGCCCGTCACACCGTGCTTTTCCAGCCATTCCGAAGCCTCCGACGTGCCAAGCTCCTGTATCCACGGATAGCGCGTCAGCGCGCTCAGTTCCGGCAGGGGGCCGGTCCCGACGAGCGAGGGTGCCGCCACCACCGCGATGGGCGCCTGGATGAGCTTGTGCGACTCGAGCCCCGGCCATCCGCCTTCGCCGTACCGGATCGCCACGTCCACGCCGCCCGGCTCCAAGGGCGTCAGCGCGGGCGTGGGCGCGATCATCACGTCGATATCCGGGTGCAGCGCGCTGAAGCTTGCCAGCCGGGGCATCAGCCACATGGCCGCGAAACTCGGCGAGGTGGTCACATGGAGCGGGCGGTCCTCATGCGCACCGGTCAGGGCCTCGATCGTCTGGGCGATGGTGCCGAACCCCTTGCTGAGCGCACGCGCCAATTCGTGACCCTCGTAGGTTAGCGACAGAGCCCGCGAGCTGCGATCGAGCAGTCTGAGGCCGAGATGCGCCTCTAGGCTGCGCAATTGCTGACTGATGGCGGCATGGCTGACGTTGAGCGCCCGCCCGGCCGCCGTGACGGAGCCCGTCTCGGTATAGGCCGCAAAGGCCCGAAGCGCGGAAAGGGGTGGTAGCGATAACCAGTCCATTCGTAATCTCAGCTTACACACGGTGATTTTTCATGGCTCGCATTTTTCCACCATAGACGCAATATCAGTGTCACACGCTGGAAAGAAGGAAGCCCGGTCATGTTGAATGTCATTGCACAAAGCTTGCGCGTCGCCACCGGCAAGAACGTCGGCAATTCGTCCCGGACATTGCGCGCGGAACCCGTCTCCCGCGAAAAGATCCGCTTTCAGGCACCGAAGGATTGGGGCAAATGATCGACCCCCTCCTGACCTATGTCGAGCAGCGGTTGTCCCGTGATCTCGACGCGGCGCTGACGCTGCGCAGCCTGGGCTTCGCACGGCCCCTGCCGCATATGCGGCGCTACGTGCCCCGCGTCCGCCTGCGCGCGGCGCGATAAGCCTGCGAGCCTACACATGCAGATGCCCGACAAGTAAAAGGGCGCGTCCGGTCGGCGCGCCCTTTGTCATTTCCCGATCAATATCCCTGCGGTTCACACGGCACGGCTGGCCTCGGCGGGCAGGATGCAGGCACACAGCGCCGGATCGTCGGGATGTCCCGCCTCCAGCACGATGTCAGGCGGTGTGCCGGGCGCGCCGGGGAAGGCGCGCACACCCGCGATCTGGCCGGTGGTGGCCGCGCGTTTGAGATCCTCGGTCCAGGCGGCGGCATGGGTCTTCGCCGCGCTGAGGCCCGAGACGGCCATCTCGGCCCCACGATCCGCGAAGGCGGCGCTGACCAGGGACATTCCAACAACGGCGGCACATAAACGATAGGTCACTGCACGATCCTCAAGGGTTTTTGTTGTGCAGGCAGCTATGGGTGAAAAACGTCGCGGAAATTCGGCGCGCGCCGGGCTCTTCCATGATTTTATGGCCGCGGCTTCGCCACATTTTCTGAACAATGGGTCGAATGCTACCCGATTGGTTCGAGTGCGGCTGCAATCAGGGTGCGGGTATATTCGGTCTGCGGACGGTCGAAAATCGCCTCGGTCGGACCGCTCTCCATGACGTCGCCCTGCTTCATCACAATGACCTTGTGGCTCATCGCACGGACCACTTTCAGGTCGTGGCTGATGAACAGGTAGGCGAGGTCGTATTTCTGCTGCAGGTCGCGCAGAAGGTTCACGATCTGCACCTGTACCGTCATGTCGAGCGCGGAGGTCGGCTCATCCAGCACCAGAAGCCGGGGGCGCAGCACCATGGCGCGCGCGATGGCGATGCGCTGGCGCTGACCGCCGGAAAATTCGTGCGGGTAGCGGTGCATCGTGGCGGGATCGAGGCCAACCTCGACCATCACCTCGGCCACCAATTCGCGCGGATCGCGGCCATCGGGCGCGCCGTGTACGCCCAGCCCCTCGGCGATGATCTGTTCGCAGGTCATGCGCGGGCTCAGCGATCCGAACGGGTCCTGGAAGACGATCTGCATCTCGGAGCGCAGGCGGCGCAGCTCCTTCGTGGACCATTTGCGCACATCCGCCCCGCGATATGTGATGCCGCCCTCGGATTGGATGAGCCGCATGATCGCGAGCGCCAGCGTCGTCTTGCCCGAACCCGATTCGCCCACGATGCCCACCGTCTCGCCCGCGCGGACGGAGATGGAGGCATCGTTCACGGCCTTCACATAGCCCACGGTGCGTTTCAGCAGGCCCTTCTGGATCGGGAACCAGATCTTGAGGTTGTCCGTGCGCGCGATCTCTTCGGCCTCCGGGGAGACGGGATCGGGATGGCCGGTCGATTCCGCCGACAGCAGCATCTTGGTGTAGTCATGCTGCGGATTGGCGAAGATCTCCCGCGTTGGGCCGGTCTCGACGATTTCGCCCGCCTTCATGACGCAGACGCGGTCGGCGATGCGGCGGACGATGCCCAGATCGTGGGTGATGAAGAGAAGGCTCATGCCTTCTTCGCGCTTCAGATCGGCCAGAAGCTCAAGGATCTGCGCCTGGATCGTCACGTCGAGCGCGGTGGTGGGCTCGTCCGCGATTAGAAGGTGCGGATCATTGGCGAGCGCCATGGCGATCATCACGCGCTGACGTTGCCCGCCGGAAAGCTGGTGCGGATAGGCGCCAAGGCGGCTTTCGGGATCGTGAATCCCCACCCGTTCGAGCAGGTCGAGGATGCGCGCGCGCGCCGGAGCCCCGACAAGGCCCTGATGCAGCGCGATGCTTTCCGACAGCTGCTTTTCCAGCGTGTGGAGCGGATTGAGCGACGTCATCGGCTCCTGGAAGATGAAGGAGATATCGTTGCCGCGGACCTTGCGCAGAACCTTGTCGTCTGCGCCGATCATCTCCTGCCCGGCATAGGTAACCGAGCCGGTGACTTCGGCCGAGGGGCCAAGAAGCTGCACGGTAGAGAGCGCCGAGACGGATTTGCCGGAGCCCGACTCGCCCACGAGTGCCACGGTCTCGCCCTTGTCGATATGGAAGGACACGCCGCGCACGGCTTCTGTCCTCTGGCCATCCTGGCGGAAGGCGACGCGCAGGTCGCGGACATCGAGAACGCGGGTCATGTATTTCCTCCCGGGGCGCTGAAGTCACGCGATGCAGTCACGAGAACGTCTTCCGCGGATCGAAGGCATCGCGCACGCCCTCGAAGATGAACACCAGAAGCGACAGCATCACGGCAAAGACGGTGAAGGCGGTGAAGCCCAGCCACGGCGCTTGCAGGTTCTGCTTGGCCTGCAGCGTCAGCTCGCCCAGGGACGGCGCGGAAGAGGGCAGGCCAAAGCCCAGGAAGTCGAGACCCGCGAGCGTGGAGATCGTGCCGGTTACGATGAAGGGCAGCATCGTCACGGTCGCCACCATCGCGTTGGGCAGCATGTGGCGGAACATGATCTTCCAGTTCGACACGCCAAGCGCCTTGGCCGCGCGCACGTATTCGAGATTTCGGGCGCGCAGGAATTCCGCGCGCACCACGCCCACCAGTGCCACCCAGCCGAACAGAACGGTCAATCCAACAAGGAGCCAGAAACTTCGCCCCAGGATCGCGAAGAGGATGATGATGATGTAAAGCGAAGGCGTGGCGGTCCAGATCTCGATGATGCGCTGGAAGATCAGGTCGATCCAGCCGCCGAAATAGCCCTGCACCGCGCCCGCGATGATCCCGATGACCGACGAGGCCAGCGTGACGATCAGCGTGAACAGGATCGACAGGCGGAAGCCGTGGATCACCCGCGCGGCCACGTCGCGCTTGGTATCGTCGGTGCCCAGCCAGTTCTCGCCATTGGGCGGCAGCGGTGCCGCGCCGGGGCGGTCCACGGGCGTGTCATAGCTGTAGGGGATGGGCGGCCAGAGCATCCAGCCCTTGTCAAACTCCGGATCTTCGATGGTGCCCGCGCGGGCCTGCTCGATCAGTTCTTCGGGGAAGTCGAAACAGTCGATCAGCCCACCCGTCTCTATGAGGCAGCGCACTTCGGGGTCGCGATAGGCGGCCTCGGTGCGGAAGTCGCCGCCGAAATCGGTCTCCGCATAGAAGGAGAAGATGGGCATGCGCAGCTCGCCCCGGTAGCTCACGAGGATCGGCTTGTCGTTGGCGATGAACTCGGCCATCAGCGACAGCCCGAACAGGATCGCGAAGATCCAGAGCGACCAGAGGGCGCGGCGGTTCTTCTTGAAATTGTTCCAGCGACGCTGGTTGAGCGGCGAGAGCGCGAAGCGTCCGCGCGGCGGCTCGGGCGCTACCGGCATTCCGGGCATCGGTTCTGGCGTGACGCTATTGGGCTGGGGATCGGCGACCATTGGCTCAGCCCTCCCGCTTTTCGAAGTCGATACGCGGATCGACCAGCACATACATCAGGTCCGACAGGATGCCGACGACGAGGCCGATGAGGCCGAAGATGAAGAGCGTGCCGAAGATCACCGGGTAATCCCGCGCGACCGCGGCCTCGAAGCCCAGACGCCCCAGCCCGTCGAGCGAGAAGATCGTCTCGATGATCAGGCTGCCCGAGAAGAACACCCCGATGAAGACCGCCGGGAAACCGGCGATCACGATCAGCATCGCGTTGCGGAAGATGTGACCGTAAAGGACGCGCTTCTCCGGCAGGCCCTTGGCACGGGCAGTGATGACGTATTGCTTTTTGATCTCGTCGAGGAAGGAATTCTTTGTCAGAAGCGTCAGGGTCGCGAAGGCCGCGATGGTCGAGGCCAGCACCGGCAGCGCGATGTGCCAGAAGTAATCCAGCACCTTGCCAATGAGCGACAGGTCTTCCCAATTGTCCGAGGTGAGGCCCCGGAGCGGGAAGATCTGGAAGTAGGAGCCCCCCGCGAACAGCACAAGCAGGAGGATCGCGAACAGAAAGCCCGGGATCGCATAGGCCACGATGATCGCGGCTGACGTCCAGGTGTCAAACGACGTGCCGTCCTTCACCGCCTTGCGGATGCCCAGGGGGATCGAGACGATATAGGCGATGAGCGTGGACCAGAGCCCGAGCGAGATCGACACCGGCATCTTCTCGATCACCAGATCGATCACGGAGATGGAGCGGAAGTAGCTCTCCCCGAAATCGAGCCGCATGTAATCCCACAGCATCGAGAAGAAGCGCTCCACCGGCGGCTTGTCGAAGCCGAATTCGCGTTCCAGCTCCTCGATGAATTCGGGAGGCAAGCCGCGCGCGCCCGCATATTCCTCGGAGCCGCCGCCACCGCTGCCCGCTTCGTCACCGCCGCCCGCGAAGCCCTCGAACACATCGCCGCCGCCCTGAGCGCGGGCGATGATCTGCTCGATCGGACCGCCCGGCACGAACTGCACCAGCGCGAAGTTGATGACCATGATGCCCAGAAGCGTGGGAATGATCAGCAACAGCCGCCTGAGGATATACGCGCCCATAAATGCCCCGTGTTATGGTTCTTGATCAGAGCTTGCCTGCCGCGCGAAGCGCTTCGGCCTTTTCCTCCGAATACCACCAGATGCCAAGCTCGCCCATGCCGTATCGCGGCGGTTCATCGTCATATGGACGCTCGAACACGTCGAAATAGGCGATGTTATGCGTGGGATTGTACCATTGCGGCACCCAGATATGCAGCGACCGCAGCACTCGGTCGAGGGCGCGGACAGCGACGGTCAGTTCTTCGCGGGTTTCGGCCTTGGCGATGGTGTCGATGAGCCCGTCCACCGCCTCGTTCTGCAGGCCCGGCACGTTGTTGGAGCCTTCCACATTCGCGGTCTCGGATCCGAAGATGCCGCGCAGCTCGTCGCCGGGGGTGGAGGACATGGCGAAGCGCTGCGTGACGATATCGTAGTCGAAGGTCTTCTCGCGCTCCTGCGCCTCGGCGCTGTCGACGCGGGTGGCGTCGGCCTCGATGCCCAGACGCTTGAGGTTGTCGATCATCGGGTTGATGATCCGGTCGAAGCTGGGGCTGTCGTTCAGGACCGAGATGGTCAGCCGTTCGCCATCCTTGTAGCGGAACCCGTCATCGCCCACTTCCCAACCAGCCTCTTCGAGCATCCGCCCTGCGGTACGCAGCGCGCGGCGATCCGCGAGGTCGGAGGCGGAGGAGACGGCCGGTGTGAACGCCTCTTCCTCGAAGACCGAGGCGGGCAGCACGTCGCGGTAGGGCTCGAGCAGTTCCAGCTCGGAGCCTTCGGCCATGCCGGTGGCCTGCAGCGTCTCGGAGTTTTCCCAGAAGCTGTCGGTCCGGGAATAGAGCCCGTAGAAGAGCGACTCGTTCGACCATTCGAAGTTGAACGCCATGCCGATCGCCTCTCGCACGAGAGGGTCCTGGAACTTGTCGCGGCGCAGGTTGAACCAGAAGCCCTGCGTGCCCGAGGGGCGGCCATCGGGGAGCTGCTCGACTACGACGGTGCCATCCTCGACGGCGGGGAAGTTGTAGGAAGTGGCCCAGATCTTCGACTGGTACTCCTCGCGGAAGAGATACGCCCCGCCTTTGAACGCCTCGAAGGCGGTGGTGTAATCGGCGAAATACTCGATCTTGATCTCGTCGAAATTGTTCTGGCCCACATTCACCGGCAGGTCTGCGCCCCAGTAATCGTCGCGGCGGACATAGGTGACAGAGCGGCCGGGCTGCACGTCCTTCAGGGTGTATTCACCCGATCCCATCGGCGGCTCGAGGCTTGATTCCGCGAAATCACGGCCCTCGTAATAGGCGCGCGACAGGATCGGCAGGCCCGCCGCCGACATCAGCAATTCGCGGGTCGGCCCGTCGGGGTTGAAGGTGAACTTGACGCGGTGGGTATCCAGCGCCTCCACGTTCTCGAAATCCTTGAGCGCGATGCGGTAGGACGGACGGCCCTCCGTCACGAGGATATTGTAGGAAAAGACCACGTCATCGGCGGTCACGGGAGTGCCATCGCGGAACATCGCCTCGGGCCGCATGTTGAAGATCGCCCATTCGCGGCTCTCGGGATATTCCACCGATTCCGCGACCAGCCCGTACATGGCGTCGGGCTCATCGAGATTGCCGGTCATCAACGTGTCGTAGAAGATCGACGACAAGGCCGCCGCATTGCCCTTCAGCGTGTAGGGCGTGAGGCTGTCGAAGGTTCCGAAGGCCCAGGTCGAGAAGGTGCCGCCCTTGGGTGCGTCGGGATTGACGTAGTCCCAATGCGCGAAGTCGGGGCCGTATTTCAGCTCTCCGAAGGACGAGATGCCATGCGAGGTCACGATCGTTTCATGGCTTTCCGCACGCGCCATGGTGGCTGCGGCCAGCGCCACGCCGAGCGCTATCAGACAGGCAAGGGCCCGCAAGGGGCCAGTGCGGTCGATCCGGCGCGCTTTCGCGCGGGCAGCGGGACGCGTTGGGTGCGGTCGAAGGGGCGACGTCATCAGCTTCTCCAGGCTACATCCGTAGAAAGTTAGGCTAGATGGCGCGACGGGCCACATTCAAGTTGCTTATGCGTGAACGGGCTGTAATCGCGCTGTATGGATGACGCGCCTGCCTTCGCGACGGGCGGTGGCCTCAGACCTTCGCCAGCGAGGTCAGGGCCACCAGCATCAGAACCGCAGAGATGGCGCAGGCCACACTCCGGATCGTGTTCCAGAAGGTCCAGCGGGGCAGGTAGATGCCGCGCCAGTAATCCGTTGTTTCCGCGTCCGACAGGTCCATGCGGTCCAGCGCCTCGTTCATCGGCACATTGCCACGGATCGTCACGCCGAAACATCCAATGAGGTAGATCAGCCCGGCCAGCGCCATGACATATCCCGGAGCATCGCCCAGAACCGCCGCGCCATAAGCCGCGATCCCGAGCGACAGGGCCGCCATCGCGATGAAGAGCGGGATGAAGACATGACGAAACACCTCGCGGTTGATGACCTGCATCACCTCGATGCCGCCTGTGCCGCCGGTGCGGGACAGCGCGCGCATGATGAAGTCCGAAAAAGCGAGGAACACCCCGGCGAGAAGCGCATAGGCCAGCAAGGAAAACTGGGCGAGAACGAAAAACCAGGAAGGCATGGTCAGTCCTTTCAAGGGAATAATGCGCCCGGGCCAGCGGCAGCCCGAGCCACGTTGTGCCGATCAGGAGGGTGCTCAGGCCGCGACCGGCCAGGCACCGGCCTCGGCCGCCGCGCGGGCAAATTCCGCGAAGTCGCGGGGCGGTCGGCCAAGCGCGCGCTGCACGCCATCGCCCAGCCATGCGTTGCGCCCGTCAAGCGCCTCTTCGCAGACATGCGTGAAGACGTCAGCGATGAACGCGCCGCCGATCTCGGTCATGGCCGCGTGAAATTCCGCCAGCGTGATCGGGACGTAGCGCACCGGCATGCCGCTTGCCGCCGCAAGCTCCGCCGCCGCTTCGGAGAAGTGCAGAAGACGCGGGCCGGTGATCTCGTAAAGCTCCCCCGAATGACGGCCGAGATCGGTGAGCGCCGCGACCGCCACATCGGCGATATCGTCCACGTCGACGATGGGCTCCTTCACATCGCCTGCGGGCAGGGCGATCACGCCGCCCAGCACCGGGTCGCGGAGATACCCTTCCGAGAAGTTCTGCGCGAACCAGGCGCAGCGCACGAGCGTATAATCGACGCCCGACGCCCGCACGATATCCTCGCAATGCTTGGCATGCGTCTCGCCGCGTCCTGACAGCAGAACAAGTCGCGCAACGCCCATCTTTTTGGCCAGCGCGGACAGCGCCTCGATCTTCTCCCCGGCACCGGGAAAGGCCAGATCGGGGAAGTATGACACGAAGGCGGTCGAAATCCCGTTTAGCGCGGGGGCCCAGGTGTCGGGATTGTCCCAGTCGAAGGGAATGGGTGCGGACCGGGTGCCCGGGCGGACGGCATGGCCCTGATCGGTGAGGCTTCGGACGATGCGGCGGCCGGTCTTGCCGGTGGCGCCGATGACGAGGATGGGTTGGGTGTGCATCACGAGGCTCCCTAGTTGGTGTGATGCGGACACCATGCGCGTCGGCGCGGAGGCGATCTTGACAGGTCCGGCCAAGCTTTTGACCGATCCTGCCAATCACCTGTTCCGGTGGTGGTCCCGGAAGGCGGCCGGTGTCCGTTCGGACCAGCGTTTGAAGGCGCGCGTGAAGGAGCTTTGTTCCGCGAACCCGGTCAGGAAAGCGATCTCGGCAATCGAATGATCGCTTTGCACCAGCAGGCCTTCCGCCAGGCGACGCCGGGCCTTCTCCAATATGCCCTGGAACGACAGGCCTTCCTCCGAAAGGCGCCGGTGCAGGGTGCGTTCGCTCACACCCATCTCGCGGGCCATGGCCGCGGCGCGGGGCGGGCCTGCGCTCAGATGATCCGACACCCGACGCAGCAGGACCTGTTCGAAAGACGTCTCCCGCGTCACGGCGGCCAGTTCCTCCTCAAGCTGAGGCGCCAGAAACCGCGCAAGCGCCGCGTCGCCCAGCCGATTGGACCGGGAGAGATCCGCCTCACCGATCAGGATGCCATCCAGATCCGCGTCGAACCGGATGGGGCAGCCGAAATACGCCTCATGCGCGTTCGCCGTTCCCGGTGTGGCATGTTGCAGATGCACTTCGAGCGGCGTCACCGGCTCGGGCGAGACCTCCCGCATGATGGCCATGGCACTGGCAAGCGTGGCCTCGTTGGAGAGGCGCAAGCCAAGCCGCCGCACGCCCGAACGATGCAGCAGGAAGAAGGCGCCGCGCGGATCGTCGCGCACCTCGTGCTCGGCGACAGAGGTCAGAAGCCGCGCGTATCGCTCCGCCCGTTCGAGCGAGCCGCGCAGCGTGGGCGCCGTCTTCCAGGCCATGCCGAACGCGCCGTAATCATCGCATCGCATGGACGCGCCGACACGTAGCGGAAAGTCGCGCGCATCTGGCAAGGCGGCCGCGATCTCCTCTAGCAGCGCGTAGTAATCGGCATCCGGGACCATGCGCTTGACGCCAGGCGGGTCGTCCGGTGCGAGGCCCAAGCGCGCAAAGAGGGCGGCGCGATCCACATCCGGGCCCGCCGCGTCGATGACCTTGCGCGCAAAGAGTGCCGTGATGACGCCCATCGCCGCTTCCCTCCGCCTCGGTCAGTCGGTCTTCGGGGTGGCGGCCGATCCGGCAAGCAGCCCGCCGTCGATATTGAGCTCGGTGCCGGTCATGTAGGCTGCCTCGTCCGAGGCCAGCATCACGGCAAGTGCTGCGACCTCCTCGGGCGTGCCGAACCGGCGCAGCGGGGTGTCCGCGACGAAGGCCGCCATATGCGCGTCTCGGTCGGGCCCCGTGCCCAGCATCGGCTCCCACATCGGGGTCAGGATGGCTGCGGGATGGATCGAATTACAGCGGATGTTGAGGCCCTGTTCTGCACAATAGAGCGCCACGGACTTGGTATGATTGCGCATCGCGGCCTTGGAGGAGGCATAGGCCGCCGCCGCCGGGATGCCGACGAGGCCCGAGCGCGAGGAGATGTTGATGATCGATCCCGCACCCCGGGGCCGCATCGCCCGGATCGCGTAGCGGCATCCAAGAAACGTTCCGTCGAGATTGACCCTGTGCACCGCGCGCCAATCCTCAAGGCTGGCATTTTCGGGATCATGCGGACGCATGGCCTCTTCGAAACCGGTCACGCCTGCATTGTTGACCAACACGTCGCATTCGGGCCAGGCCTCGGCCAGCGCCGCCCAGTCGTCCTCGGACGCCACGTCGAGGGGACGCGCCTCCGCGCCGATCTCGCGCGCGACATCCGCCGCGGCCTCGGCGTCCTTGTCGGTCACGACAACCGTCGCCCCCTCTGCCGCGAAGGCCCGCGCGATGGCAGCGCCGATGCCGCGTCCTGCGCCGGTCACGATGCAGGTCTTCTTACTCAATCGGGGCATGGTCTTCCTTTCCGTCCGAGCGGCGATAATCCGAAAACAAACCCGCCTTGCGCCAAGAAACCACAGGATGGCGCGTTGGCCAAAGGTGGCGGATGTAGGCGCGCGTCAAATTATGCGCTTGGTCAGACAACAACCACATTGCCGCGCTTGTGCCCGGTCTCGACATAGGCATGCGCCTCGACGAGATCGGCCAGCGGGTAGATCCGGTCCATCGCCGGTGCAAAGCGATCCGTCTCGATCAGCTTGAGCAGCTCCGCCAGCATGGCCCGCAGGCGTTGGGGCTTCTCAAGACCCGCAGCCGCGAAGAGGGCGCGTTTCCGACCGAAGCGGCCGGAGACCAGCATGTCACGCAGAAGGGCCAGTGTCAGAACCGGGCAGAGATAGCGCCCCGCCTCGGACAATGCCGGTTTGGCCGCGGCGAAGGAGGCAATGCCGATCGTGTCGAAGATCACGTCATAGCCCGCACCGGGCGGCAAGGTTTCCGCGCGGTCATAATCGATCACATGGGTGGCGCCGAGCGATGCCACGAAGCGGGCATTGCGCGCGCTGGTGGTGGCACTCACCTCCGCGCCCATGGCTGCTGCGATCTGAACCGCTGCACTGCCAAGGCTGCCGGACCCGCCGAGGATCAGCACCCGGTCGCCGCGTTTGACCTTCCCCAGATTGTGGAGGAAGTGCCAGGACGTGAGTGCCCCGTCGCAAAGCGTGGCCGCATCTTCATGGGCGAGGAATTCGGGCTTGTGCATCAGCGTTCCGTCTTCCTCGAGGCTGATATGGCTCGCATTGGCCCCGAAGCGCATCCCGGCCTCGCCGAAGACCATGTCGCCCGGCGCGAAACGGCTGACCTCTGCGCCGATGGCGATCACCTCTCCCGACAGGCCGGTGCCCGACAGTGCGTTGCGCGGACCCCGCAGGCCTAGAAAAAGCCGCGCGAATTTCGGCTGTCCCTTGCGCATCATGCCATCGGCGCGGGTTACCGCAGAGGCATGGATGCGGATCAGCACCTCTGTCGGCCCCGGCTCGGGTATGGGAAGCGTGACGGGTGTCAGGACTTTTGGGGCGCCATAATGGGGTATGTGCCAGGCGGTGCGGTTCGCAGTCATGGGGTTCTCCTTCGGATCGAGGCTGCCCGAGGAGATAGAGGATGTATTTCGATCCGAAGAGTGATTAAATTGACCCGCAGTGGTTCGTAAACGATCCGGGGAAGCGATGGACTGGAAATCCCTTCCGGCTTTTTTAGCAGTGGCGCGTCATGGCTCCCTTCGGGCCGCAGCCGAGCAGTTGGGCGGCACGCACGCGACCCTGCGCCGTCAGGTCGAAGCGCTGGAGGCGCAGCTTGGCACGCAGCTCTTTCGGCGCGCCGTGGACGGGCTTTCGCTGACAGCTGCGGGACGGCGGCTTCTTCCGCAAGCGCTCGAGGCGGAAAGCGCGCTTCTGAAGGGGTTCAACGCGGTGCAAGGGCTGGATCGCGAGGCTGCGGGGCGCATACGCCTCTCGGCTGATCCGATGACCGCGCATTATCTTCTCGCTCCGGTTCTGGCGGAATTTGCCGCACTCTACCCCGAGATCGAGATCGAGATGCGTCTGGCCTACACGCTCGATTCGATCGCCCGAAACGAGACGGATGTGTCGATCCGTCATGCCGCGTCCATCGAGGACGATGCCGTTGGCCGTAAGCTGTTCCCGCTCTCTCTGGGCGTTGTCGCCTCGCGCGACTACATCGACCGCGCGCTGCCCTCGGCGGGACGCAGGGGACAGGGGCTCAACTGGATCGGCTATGGCGACGTGCCGGAGCTTGCCGCGATGATCGCGGATTCGGCCTTTCCCGATGCGCCTATCCGCCACGCGGTGCCCGATCCGGAAATGCACCTGCATATGGCCCGCGCAGGGGCGGGCATGACCTTCCTTGCGACCTGGGTGACATCGGTGTTCCCGGAATTGCAGCGCGTTCCCGGCACGGAGCTCGATCAGCGGCGATCCACCTGGGTTTTGCTCCATGGCGAGCTGCGGCGTGTGCGTCGGGTGCGTCTTTTCGTGGATTACCTGTGTGACGCACTTCTGGAACGCCGCGCGGATTTTCTGGGGGCTTAGGACCGCATTTCGGCACCGGGCATTCCCCGTGTCGCATATCACGTATCGCAGGCGTCTCTTGTACCTGCCAAAATCAAAGAAGCGAGCGCATCTTGGGGATGCGCCCGCTTCCGGGTCTTGTGCAGTTGCGCGGCCCGTCGGTTCGGACAATCGCGCGAAACTTGCGTGCCGATCAGTCGTCCGTCGCGTCGAGGAAGGCGATCAGGTTCACGCGGTCCTCGGGATCGCTGAGGCCGGAATAACCCATCGTGGTGCCGGGGGCCCAGCCGCGCGGGTTCTCGAGGAAGTTGTAGAGGTTCTCGGGCGTCCAGACATCCGCTGCCTCGGAAAGGTTGCCGGAATAGGCGCTGTAGCCTTCCGCGGCACCGATTTCACGACCGACGACACCGTAGAGATACGGACCCACTGCGTTGGCACCCTGTTCGAGCTGGTGGCAGGCGCGGCACTGCGACCACACGCGCTCACCGGCACCGGCATCGGCCGATTCCATCAGAGTGGCGAAGTCGACGGGTTCTTCCTCTTCCGCCGGTTCGTCTTCGGCCACTTCGATCACGTAGCCTCTCGCGGTCTCTTCGCCTTCGCCGTGGCCGCCCGAGCCGCCAACGTGGTAGATGCCTTCAGCGGCCCAGCCGCCCAGAAGGAACACCAGGAAAGCGCCGCAGAAACCACCAATGATCTTGGTGAAGGTCATCGTGTCAAACATGGGCTGCCCATCCATCGTCTAATCCAAGTTGAGCGGGTATCTATTGGTTCCCATTGCCGGAGGCAAGGTATACTCACCGCGACGAAACGCCCAAATAGGCTGAAATTGACCGGAGCCGCACATGGCCGAGACACATCGCATCGCCTTCCAGGGGGAACCGGGGGCTTATTCGCACCAGGCCTGCGTCGAGGCACGCCCCGATTACGAGGCTTTGCCCTGCCGGACCTTCGAGGATGCCATCGAGGCCGTGCGCGGCGGTGCGGCCGATCTGGCGATGCTTCCGGTGGAAAATTCGACCTACGGGCGGGTCGCCGATATCCATTCGCTTCTGCCGCAATCGGGCCTGCACATCATCGCCGAGGCCTTCGTGCGGGTGCATATCAACCTTCTGGCCCTGCCGGGCACGCGGCTTGAGGATATCGTCGAGGCGCAAAGCCACACGGTGCTTCTGGGTCAGTGTCGCAACTTCCTGCAGGCGCACGGTATTCACCGTGTCGTGGGCGCTGATACCGCGGGCTCTGCCCGCGCCGTGGCCGAGGCCGGCAATCCGGCCCGCGCGGCCCTTGCCGCGGAACTGGCCGCCGAAATCTACGGGCTCGACGTTCTTGCGCGGCACATCGAGGACGAGGGCAACAACACCACGCGGTTCCTCGTGATGTCGCGCGAGGCGGATCTCAGCCGTCGGGGCGATCATGGCATGCTCACCACCTTCGTGTTCCAGACCCGCAACATTCCGGCGGCGCTCTACAAGGCGATGGGCGGTTTCGCGACGAATGGCGTGAACATGACCAAGCTGGAAAGCTACATGGTGGGCGGCTCCTTCGAAGCCTCGCAATTCTACGCCGATATCGAGGGCCATCCCGATGATCCGGCCGTGGCCCGCGCGCTCGATGAGCTGTCCTTCTTCTGCGAGAAGCTGACCATCCTCGGCACCTATCCGCGGGATGCGCGCCGCCCCTGATCCGGATCCGGCGCGAGCCGCAGGCGGATGGGTCCGCGCGCGTTCACGGGATCGACGGGGATGCCTTTCTGCGTCGCGATCAGCGGCAGCGCTGCCGCCACGTCGCGAATGCGGGGCATGAGAGGGCGCCAATCCGAGGTCAGGGCGCGCGCGGCCTCCGAGGGGCAGAATGTCTTGCCCGGCCCGCGGCTCCGGGCAAGCTGCAACAGCATCTGCGCAATCTCTTCGTCGGTCGGTGTCATGGCCGACAGATAGACGGCTTGCGCGTGCGGACCCGTCAAAATCGCCCCTCGACTCGCTGAAAGCCATCTTTGCCTTAACTTTCAGGGGCGTGCGTGTATCATTCGCGACGCGATCAAGGATCCTGGGGGGATTATAGATGCGCCTGAGAGGTGTGCGGCGCAGCCGCAACGTGGAAGACCGCCGTGGCCGTTCGGGCAAGGCGGCAGTGGGCGGGATCGGTGGCGTTGGCCTCCTGATCGTCCTTGCGGTCGGCTATTTCGCCGGGATCGACGTCACGCCGCTGTTGCGCGAGGTCACAAGCGGGACGGGTACGGCCCCGGCCACGCAACAGGCCAGCTTCACCCCGGAGGAGGAGGCCGCTGCGGAGTTTTCCGCCCGTGTCCTCGCAACAACCGAAGATGTCTGGGATCAGGTGCTGCCCGCGCAGGCCGGTCTCGAATATGTACCGCCCACGCTGGTGCTGTTTTCCGACACGACCAGCTCTCCCTGCGGTGGCGCGTCCGGGGCAACGGGACCCTTCTACTGTCCGGCGGATGAGAAGGCCTATCTCGACACGGCCTTCTTCGCCACCATGTCGCGGCGTCTGGGTGCGGCCGGGGATTTCGCGCAGGCCTATGTGATCGCGCATGAGGTCGCACATCACATCCAGAACGAAATCGGGGTTCTGGGGGCCGTCAATGCAGAGCGTCAGCGCGTCTCCGAGCGGCAGGCCAACGCGTTGACCGTCCGGCTTGAGCTGATGGCCGATTGCTTCGCGGGGCTCTGGGCGTCCCAGGTCGACGGATTGCTGGAGCCGGGCGATCTCGACGAGGCGTTGAATGCCGCGCGCGCCATCGGGGATGACACGCTTCAGCGGCGCGCCGGGCGCGTCCCGCAGCCGCACACCTTCACCCATGGCACATCCGCGCAGCGCCAGGCCTGGTTCGAGCGCGGCTACGAGACCGGGAACATGAGCGCCTGCGACACCTTCGCGGTGGAAAATCCATGACAGCGGACGTCGCCGTCCACGCGATCCATGCCGTCCCGGTGGGCGGCGGCATTCTTGCGATCGCGCCCATGCCGGGGGCGGGAGGCAACTATGCCGCGGATGTCGAGCATATCCGGAACTGGGCGCCCGCTCTCGTGCTGTCTCTGGTCACACGCACGGAGCTCGTCGTCGCCGGTGCGGAGAATTTCGGCAGCGACATGCAGGACCGGGGCACGCGCTGGGATCACCTCGAGATCGAGGATTTCGCCGCACCCGATGCCGCGTTCGACGCGCGCTGGGCTGCGGTGTCGGGTTTCGCGCGCCGTGCGCTTCTCGGGGGCGGGCGCGTGCTTTTGCACTGCAAGGGCGGTTGTGGGCGCTCGGGCATGGCGGCGCTGCGCCTGATGATCGAGATGGGCGAGGCCCCGGACGAGGCCTTGCAACGGCTGCGCGCCGTGCGCCCCTGTGCCATCGAAACGGACGCACAGATGGCCTGGGCGATGGCCGCGAAGCGCGCGCCCGCGATCTTCGTGCGGCATAGCTGATATCTGTTTGAGGGGTCTGCGCGATTTCTTGCCAGCCCCAGCCGGGAATCGCATGGTGAGAGACTGAAACGCGACCCAAACGAGTCTCGTTGCGGCTGCTTCCTTCCGGACCTGACCGGGTTGGCGAGGCGCTTGCCCGCGCCAGCCTCTCACCTCCGACATAGGCGGGCGGTGCAGGATTCGCAAGGCCCCGGGCGGGCATGGCTGCACAGGATACGCGCCCTGCTGCGCCCGGCCTCGGGCTTGAAGCGCGGATGTCGCGATCCGCGACGGTTCAGGTCGAAGCCCGGACGCCTAGAACGTCAAAGCGAGGCGCAAACGCCGATCCTCTGTTCCGTCCTCCGCGCGGTCTTCTTCCCTGTGCCTTTCGCGCAAAGGCGTCTGCGGCAGATATTTGCGTGCCTCGGTTGTGGTGGTGAAATACCTCTCCGTTCCCGCGCGCCCGACCAGACGCCATGAAGGCCTTGGCCCCGCTGTGATCCGCCCACGCTTGGCGACATGGGCCGCCATGATGTCGCGCACGAGCCGCTGCGAGCGGTACACGACGTCCAAGATCGGGTAACCGCCGCTGCCCGAGACTCGGTAATTCGTCGTGGCGAGGATGACAGGCGTCTCGTCTCGGAGCGGCGCGCCCGTGGCCAGCTTCAGCTCGCCGATCCGAGCGCCCACGGGTTGTTCGAGGTCGATCTCGAACTCGATCCCATGAACGATATCGAACTCGTACCCGACCGCCTGCGGTGCGAAAAGCGGCGCTGCGCTGCGATCCTGCGCGCGCTCCGCGTAGATTCGCGCCGCATGTTCAAGCCAGTCGCGAATGCCGCGCCCATCGGTGCGCATGGCGGCCAGCGTGTTCGGGAACGGGTAGAGGTCATGGAGGTGGCGCCGCAGGATCGGGCCTGCGGGTATATCGGTATAGGCCTCAAAACCGAGCGCGCCGCCGGTCTTGTAGAGAGCGGCAGATGACAGGACGGGCAGGTCGGCATATGCACTATCGGCAAGTCCCGCGCGAACGGCGTCCGCCTGCGCCTCGGCGATCAATTCGGCAGCGGCGGCAGGCAGAACGCCTGCGAAGTAGCTGTGCAGGGGGATGTCGGTCTGGCCGATCGCTTCGGTCATGCAGGCGCGAATCCGGGCATGGGCGGGGGCGGCGATCCGGATGATCTCTTGAGCCGCAGGGCCGGGGCTTGCCGTGGCGGGCCACAAAGCGGTTGCGCTGGCCGCGATGTGCCAGCCGGGGCGGGCCGGGTCCTGCGTCAGATGCAGGTCGATCTGGCCCAGATGCGATCCGTGACTGCCCGCCGAGACGATGGGGGCCGCGCCCTCCTGCGCGTCCTCGGCGCCGACCTCGTGGCGATGGCCGGCCACGACCGCGTCGATGCCGGGAAGCCGGGCGATGCAGCGCGCGACATCCTCCGCACCGGGGGACGGGGCCGGATCGCCCAAGCCGCCATGACACAGCGCGATCACCAGATCGGCCCCTTTGAGCCGCAAATCCTGCGCCCAGTATTGCGCCGCCTCCCGAGCTTCGCGAATTTCAGCCTGCCCGCGCAGATGATCCTCGTCCCAGCACAGGGTCTGCGGTGGCACCAGCCCGATGATCCCGATCTTCAGATCATGCTCCCGGCCCTCGGCATCGGAGATCCGGCGCGGCATCAGAAGCGTCGTTGGAAAGAGCGCGCAATCCTCGCCCGGCGTCGCACCCCGGCGCGCCACGAGGTTCGTCAGCACGAAGGGATAGGCGGCCTGGCGCACGAGATCCTGCAGGACCTCAATCCCGAAATTGAAATCGTGATTGCCGGGCACGGCGGCATCGACGCCTACTGCGGACAAGGCTGCCACGATGGGGTGGGGCTCGGCTTTGTGATCTCTCTCACGGCGTTCCGCGATCAGGGCCTCGCCAAGCGCGCTGCCCTGGAAGGTGTCGCCATTGTCGAGAAGCAGCGTGTTCGGCGCCTCGCGACGCGCTTGTGCGATGCGATCCGCGAGGCTGACAAGGCCGGTGCCGGGCGCGCGCTGGTCCCGGCTGTAATCGAAATCCATCAGATGCGCATGCAGATCGGTGATCGCGAGAATGCGAAGATGCGCCCCGATCCCGGGCGCAATGCGGTGATTGGGCCTTGCAGAAACCACGCCCAGATCCTTTTGTATGTCCCCGACCCTCCGGGTAGACCGAACGGTGTATGCGCGCAACCTGAAGTTGCAACGGCTTGGATCATTGGTCGAAAGTGTCGCATCGGTGACGAAAAAGTAACTCAGGCGCAGGAGGTGCCGCGCGATGCGCAATCCCGAAGAGGTGACATTCGGAGGATCCGGTTTCGACCGGGCGGCAGAGCTTCGGACGGATCCCGCAGCGCTTTCCGCGCTGTGGCGCTCGGATTGCGCGCGCGTACTCGTCCTGTGGCGGGGCAAGCCGCTGATCACGCAAGGTCGTCCCGGACGGCTGCTTCTGGTTCCGGTCGATCACCCGATCCTTGGCGACAGCGATCTGGAGGCGGCTCTGTTCATGGGGCGGGAGGGCGACATGGCTGTCTTCGCCGCCGACATCTCGGCTTGGACGCCGGACGATCTCGATACCGATGCGCTGGGCGCCTTCGCCGACCCGACCGAACAGATTCACCCCGCCTGTCCCGAGGGCCGCTTCGCCGAGCTGCGTCGCATCATGACATGGCTCACGCCGCGCGACGCGGAACTGGCGGCGACCGCGCGGGCGGTGCTGAACTGGCATCTCAGCCACGCCTTCTGCTCCAAATGCGGCGCGCCGTCGGACATGGCGCAGGCGGGCTGGCAGCGGCGCTGCCCACGCTGCGGAGCCGGGCATTTCCCGCGCACCGATCCGGTGGTGATCATGCTGGTCACACACGGGCCGCACACGCTGCTCGGCCGCTCGCCCGGCTGGCCCGAGGGGATGTATTCCTGCCTTGCGGGGTTCGTGGAACCCGGCGAGACGATCGAGGCCGCCGTGCGTCGCGAGGTCTTCGAGGAGACGGGCGTGCGCATCGGCGATGTGCGCTACCTCGCAAGCCAGCCCTGGGCTTTTCCGAACTCTCTGATGTTTGGCTGTCACGGCATTGCGGAAACCCACGAGATCACCATCGATCCGGTGGAAATCGAGGCCGCGCAATGGGTCACCCGCGAACGGCTGGTCGCCACGATGGCGGGCCACGAGACCGGGCTCATGCCCGCACGGGAAGGGGCGATCGCGCATTTCATGCTGCGCAACTGGCTTGCAGACCGGATCGATTGAGGGGAAACTCCGGCCAAACGTCCGATAGGTCAAAGAGACGAGTACGAAGGCAGGTCATGGAATTTTCCCACAAAGAGGATATCGAAGCGCCGCTGGAGCGGGTCTTTCAGGAGATCAGCGATTTCGACCAGATCGAGCGCTCGGTCATGCGGCGCGGCATCGAGGTCAGCCGCACCGATGATATGGCCGCACCGGGCGAGGGCATGTCCTGGCGCGCGGGCTTCACCTTTCGCGGCAAGGCCCGCGAGGCGACCATCCGGCTCAGCCGGTACGAGCCGCCGACACTGATGGTGTTCGAAAGCCGCTCGGGCGGGCTCGAGGCGCGCAGCGTGGTCGAATGCGTGGCGCTGTCACGGACGCGCACGCGGATCAGCTTCGATGTGTTCCTGACGCCCAAGACCCTGTCGGCGCGGCTGATCGTGCAATCCATGAAGCTTGCCAAGGGCAAGATCGACCGGAAATTCCGGGGCCGCATGGCGGACGCCGCGACGGAGCTTGAGCGGCGCATCAAGACAGCCTGAACAGCATCTGCGACAGCTCTCGTGACGGCCCCGTGATCGCGGCGTCATTGCAGGCCCGGCCCCATAGGCTACGTTCCCCGGTAACCGACAAAACGGAGACTGCCATGTTCGCCCGCTCTTTTCGCCGTGCCACGCTTGCAATGGGCGCGGCTCTGCTGGCCCTGCCGGCCGTCGCGCATGAGTTCTGGATCGAGCCCGTGGAGTATTCCGTGCCCGCAGGTGCCGATCTGATCGCGGATATCCGGGTTGGCGAGACATTCGAAGGGGCGGCCTATTCCTATATCCCGCCGAATTTCACGCGTTTCGATATCGTCATGGGCGATGCCGTGACCGAGGTTGCGGGCCGCGCGGGCGACCGTCCGGCGCTACAGATGGAAGCGCCCGAAGAAGGGCTTGCGATCGTCGTGCATCAGACCAAGGCCTACAAGCTCGTCTATGACAGCTTCGCCAAGTTCGAGAATTTCGTGACGCACAAGGATGCCACCTGGGCACTGGCGCGGTTCGAGGAGCGCGGCCTCGATCCAGAAAATGTGCGCGAAAGCTACACGCGCTACGGCAAGAGCCTGATCGCGGTCGGTGACGGCGCGGGGTCGGACCGGGAGGTCGGGCTGCTGACCGAGATCGTGGCGCTGGCCAACCCTTATACCGATCCGCTCGCAGACGGGCTGCCGGTGCGTGTGCTTTATGACGGTGCGCCGCGGGCCGAGACGCAGGTGGAGCTTTTCGCGCGGTCAGCGGATGGCAGCGTCGAGGTCACCACGCATCGAACCGACGCGGAGGGCGTCGCGGTTCTGCCCGCCACGCCGGGGACCGAGTACCTGGCCGATGCGGTGGTGATCCGGGAGATCGAGGCCGAGGCAGAGACGGATCCCACCTGGGAATCGCTCTGGGCGTCGCTGACTTACAAGATCCCGGCGGAATAAGCGGCCTGTCACGCCGCGAGCCGGGGCCGCGGCGAGCGCTATTCGGCGCGATGCGCGGTTCAGGCGGTCGCGGGGCTGATCCAGTCGAAGAAGTCGGGGCCCGCCCGTCCGAGCAGATCCCGCGCCAGATCGCGGCCCATCTCCGCACCATCTTCGATCGGGCCGGTGCGCGTATCGGCATGGGCCTCGGACCCGTCGGGGCGCAGAACTTCGCCCGCAAGATGCAGATTGCCGCCGTCGAGCGTGGCCAGCCCCGCGATGGGCGTCTCGCAGGAGCCGTCGAGCGCGGCGAGGAAGGCGCGCTCCGCCGCAAGGCGCTGCCCCGTTTCGGTGTCGTGGATGGCTGCGAGCATTTCGGCGACGCGGCTGTCGTCTTCGCGCCGCTCGATCCCGATGGCGCCTTGCGCCACGGCGGGCAGCATGTCCGTCACCTCGATGGGATGCTGCGGCACATGGCTCATGCCAAGGCGATTGAGACCGGCCCGGGCGAGGAAGGTCGCGCGCGCCACGCCGTCATCGAGTTTCTTGAGGCGGGTCTGCAGGTTGCCACGGAACTCCACCACGTCGAGATCGGGCCTGCGCACCAGAAGCTGCGCGCGGCGGCGCAGGCTCGACGTGCCCACGGTGGCCCCCTCGGGCAGCTCGGCCAGCGCGGAGAACTCGGGCGAGATGAACGCATCGCGCGGATCTTCGCGCGGCAGATAGGTGTCGAGCACCAGCCCCTCGGGCTGCAGGACCGGCATGTCCTTCATCGAATGCACCGCGATGTCGATGGCGCCCGACAGCATGTCGGCCTCGATCTCGCGGGTGAAAAGCCCCTTGCCGCCGATCTCCTTGAGGGGGCGGTCGATGATCTTGTCGCCGGTGGTCTTGATCACGACGATGGTGAAGGCCTCGTGCGGCAGATCGAAGGCGGCGGCCAACCGGTCGCGCGTCTCGTTCGCCTGGGCCAGGGCCAGGGGCGATCCGCGGGTGCCGATCTTCAGCGGTTGGGCGGGGGAGGGTAGGTCAATGCTCATGGGTCAAGCTTTAAGCAGGCCCGCAGCAGGTGACAAGCAGACTTGACACTTGGCCCCCGGCATCAGACCACAAGGGTCAGGAACGAGGGAAGGTACCAAGGCATATGACGAAGACGATCCTGCGCGCGCTCAAGGGCGAGACCCTGCCGACACCGCCCATCTGGATGATGCGCCAGGCCGGGCGATACCTGCCGGAATACAAGGCCACCCGCGCCGAGGCGGGCGATTTCCTGTCGCTGTGCTACAATCCCGAACTGGCCGCCGAGGTGACCTTTCAGCCGATCCGCCGCTACGGCTTCGACGCGGCGATCCTGTTTGCCGACATCCTTCTGCTGCCGCAGGCGCTGGGCGCGGATCTGTGGTTCGTCACCGGGGAAGGGCCGCGTCTGTCGACGATCACCTCGGATGCGGATTTCGACAAGCTAAAGCCGGTGAGCGC
This sequence comes from Roseivivax sp. THAF197b, assembly GCF_009363255.1. Taxonomy (NCBI): domain Bacteria; kingdom Pseudomonadati; phylum Pseudomonadota; class Alphaproteobacteria; order Rhodobacterales; family Roseobacteraceae; genus Roseivivax; species Roseivivax sp. THAF197b. The sequence goes on from NZ_CP045318.1 coordinate 393,937, forward strand.
GATCGACGACACGCTGTCGCCCGTCTACGAGACGGTCAAGATCCTGTCGAAGGGCCTGCCCGAGGAAACGACGCTCATCGGTTTCGCAGGCGCGCCCTGGACCGTGGCGACCTACATGATCGCGGGCAAGGGCACGCCCGACCAGGGCCCGGCCCATGCGCTCAAGGCCGAAAACCGCGCGCTGTTCGAGAAGATCATCGAGCGGCTGACCGAAGGCACGATCGAGTATCTGTCGCGTCAGGTCGAGGCGGGGGCCGAGGTCGTGAAGATCTTCGACAGCTGGGCAGGATCGCTCGAAGGGGACGATTTCATCAAATACGCGCAGGAGCCCGCGCGGATCATCACGCAGGAGCTGAAATCGCGCTTCCCCGGCCTGCCCGTCATCGCCTTCCCGCGCCAGGGCGGCGATTTTTACAAGGGCTTCCATGCGGCGACCGGGGCCGATTGCGTCGCGGTGGATGACAGCGTCAGCCCCGAATGGGTGGCCGAGCATGTGCAACCCAACGGCTGCGTGCAGGGCAACCTGGCCTCGCGCCACATGGTGACGGGGGGTGACGATCTGGTGCGCGAGACGCGCCGCGTCGTCGATGCGTTGAAGAACGGCCCGCATATCTTCAATCTCGGCCACGGGATCACGCCCGATGCGGATCCCGAGAACGTGCAGTTGATGATCGACACGGTACGCGGTGGCTGAACGCCGCAGCTGAACTATCGGCGCGCGGCCCGGTTCGGCCTCGGGCGCGCGCCTTCGCGGAAAAACACCACGAGACCCGCAGCGACGATCAGGGCGGAGCCTGCCCAGGTCATCACGCCCGGCCATTCTCCGAACACGAGCCAGCCCCAGAAGATCGCCAGCGGCAGCCCGAGATATTCGAAGGGCGCGATAATGGACGCATTGGCCAGCCGGTAGGCCGCCGAGAGGCAATAGCCCACGACACCCGCCACCAGACCGAGCGTCGCGAAGATCGGCAGATCGGCTGGGGCGGGCCATGTCCACGCGCGCAGCAGGAACTGCAGGCTGGCATTGCTTGTGCCGTCGGCGAAGCGCCCGTCGCCCGCGACCAGGAAGAACAGCGCGGAGACGAGTAGAAAGGTGGACTGGATATAGACCGCGAGGGCCGCCGCCGGGGCCGAGGCGCCGAGCTTTCGCGTCAGCACCTGCATGCTGGCATAGAGAAAAGCCGCCGCGACCGGCAGCAGGAAGACCACCATGGGCAGCATGCGCGCCGGTCCCGCCTCGGGCATCTGCATCAGCACAACGCCGCCGAAGCCCACCAGCACGGCCAAGAGCCGCACCGGCCCCACCCGTTCGCCCAGAAACGGGATCGACAGAAGCGTGATGAACAGCGGCGCCACGAAGAACAGCGCCGTCGCCTGCGCCAGCGGCAATACGGCCACGGCGGCATAGAAGGTCATGTTCGCCGACACCACGAACAGCCCGCGCAGCACGTGCAGGCCGGGCGTGGCGGTGCGCAGCCGCGCGAAACCGCCTTCGAATTGCAGGATGACGAGGCTGAACATCAGCCCGACACCGGAGCGCACGAAAACGATCTGGTGCAGCGGATATTCGCCGGACAGCCGCTTGATCAGAAAGTCGTTCACCGAGATCGCGGTGACGCCGAGTACGATCAACAGGATGCCGAGGACGGGGCGATCAGCGCGGGACATGATCTGCAGCTACAGCGAAGCGGTCCCCGGGGAAAGCCCCGAGCGGAGCGTCGCAACGGACCCGCGTGCGGGGCCCCTCTGCGCCTGTGCACATTGCCGCTGAAGGGGGTGCGGATACATAAGAGGTCAAGCGATGAAGAAGGGGACCCCCATGACGGGAATGGTCGAGATCGAAAATGCCGAAAAGACCTATGATGGCGGGTTTCAGGCGCTGAAAGGCGTGAGCCTGACCATCGAGCAGGGCGAAATCCTGGCACTGCTCGGTCCCAATGGCGCGGGCAAGACCACGCTGATCTCCACGATCTGCGGGATCACCATGCCGACGGCCGGGACGATCCGGGTGGGCGGGCATGACGTTGTGCGGGATTTCCGGGCCGCGCGGTCGCTCGTGGGCCTCGTGCCGCAGGAGCTGACGCTCGAGCCGTTCGAGACGGTCTGGTCCGCGGTGCGCTTCTCGCGCGGGCTTTTCGGGGCAAAGCGGGACGATGCCTATCTCGACGATCTGCTGCGCCGCCTGTCGCTTTACGACAAGAAGCACAGCCAGTTGCAGGAGCTCTCGGGCGGCATGAAGCGCCGCGTTCTGATCGCCAAGGCGCTGAGCCACGATCCCAAGGTGCTGTTTCTCGACGAGCCCACGGCGGGTGTCGATGTGGAGCTGCGCCGCGACATGTGGGAGATCGTGGCCAAGCTGAAGGAAACCGGCGTCACCATCATCCTCACGACCCATTACATCGAGGAAGCGGAGGCCATGGCCGACCGGATCGGCGTAATCTCTGCGGGTGAGTTGCTGCTGGTCGAAAGGACCTCCGAGCTGATGGCGCGGCTGGGGAAGAAGGAGCTGCGGATCACCCTCGGCGCGCCCGTGGGTGCGGTGCCTGACGGCTTGTCGGATTACGACCTGCGCCTCGAGGATGGCGGCGAGACGCTGATCTACCGCTACGACACCAAGGCCGAGCGCACGGGCATCGCCCGGCTGGTCAGCGCCTTGTCGGAGGCAGGTCTGACCATCAGCGACGTGGAGACCACGCAAAGCTCGCTCGAGGAGATCTTCGTCGGGTTGGTGCACAAGGGCGACAAGGGAGAAGCGGCATGAACTGGACCGCGATCTGGGCGATCTATCGCTTCGAGATGGCGCGCTTCGTGCGCACCTTCCTGCAATCCATTATCTCGCCCGTCATCTCGACCTCGCTCTATTTCGTGGTCTTCGGCGCGGCGATCGGCAGCCGCATCGACGAGGTGGACGGAGTGACCTATGGCGCGTTCATCGTGCCCGGCCTCATCATGCTGACGGTGATGACGCAGGCGATTTCGAACGCATCCTTCGGGATCTATTTCCCGAAATTCATCGGCACGATCTACGAGCTTTTATCCGCACCGATCAGCTTTGCGGAGGTGATCCTGGGCTATGTGGGGGCGGCGGCGACAAAATCGCTGTTCATCGGGGTGATGATCCTTATCACGGCCACTTTCTTTGTCGATCTGACCATACAGAACTGGCCCGCCATGCTGGCTTTTCTGGTTCTGACCTGCACCAGCTTCGCGCTTCTGGGCTTCATCATCGGCATCTGGGCGTCGAATTTCGAGCAGCTTCAGCTCGTGCCGCTTCTCGTGGTGACACCGCTCGTCTTTCTCGGCGGGTCGTTCTACTCGATCTCGATGCTGCCGCCCTTCTGGCAGAACGTCGCGCTGTTCAACCCGGTCGTCTACCTGATCTCGGGGTTCCGCTGGTCGTTCTTCGGGATGTCGGACGTGCCCGTTGCAGTGAGCCTTCTGGCCATTGCGGGCTTCACGGCGATCTGCGTCTTCGCGGTCTGGTGGATCTTCAAGACAGGCTGGCGCATCCGGTCCTGAGGTCTGTTTGCGCCGTACCCATGTCGCAAACAAGCGCCCTGAAACCGTCACGGGGTGGTCGCACATGGCAAAGACGGGATCGGCCCGACCACCTAACCTCCTCCCCATACCCGGCGGAGGAGGAAACGCCATGGCTTACGCAGACACCATGCCGAGCGAATTTGCCGAGGCGTATCTCGACGCGCTTCCCGTGATTGCGAATGCGGACCACGCCCCCATCGAGGGCGGCGAGGATCCGGCCTTCGGCACGGTCCGGTGGCGCACGCTCTTCTCGGCGGATCGGACGAAAACCTCCGGCATGACGCTGGGCGTGGCTGAATTCGGCCCCGGCGGCACGCTTCTGCCGCATCGGCACGGCCCGGCAGAGTTCTATTTCGGCCTCGCGGGGCAGGGCATCGTCACCATCGACGGCGTGGCGCATGACCTCTCGCCCGGGGTGGCGATCTTCATCCCCGCCGAGGCGGAGCATGACACCGTGGCGGGGGCCGAGGGTCTGCGCTTCCTTTACGGCTTCGCCAAGGACCGGTTTTCGGATGTCGATTACCGCTTCACGGCCGCGTCGGGCGGGATGACCGCGATCTGACGCAGCCGCGCTGCACGTCTGCTGCCGCGGTGTCCCTCATGCCGTGGCGGCAGCCGGGCGGTCTTTCAGCATCAGATGCGTGACCATGCCGCCCGCCCACATCGCGCTGAGCGCGACCCAGGCGGTGCCTGCGAAGATCGCCCCGCCGGTCACGCCCGCGCCGATGGCGCAGCCCCCGGCCAGCATGCCTCCGAAGCCCATCAGCCCCGCGCCGATCATCGCGCGACGCAGCGGCGTCGGGCCGTCGAAGCCCTGGATCCGCAGCTCGCCCGCATAAGCCGCCGCGAGGAAGGCGCCCAGAAAGACGCCGGGCACGAGGCCCACATCGAAGCCGAGCACCGCCCCGCGCTCCAGAAAGAACATCAGCGTATGGGCCGACGGGCCGGTAAAGGTGGCCGACGTGACGCTGACCGGCTCAAAGGCGATCATCGACAGCGCATAGGTCAGCCCGTAGCCAAGCGCGACCGCGAAACCCACGCCCGAAGCGAAGACCAGACGCCGCGCCCCGATGCGCTGACGGCGCGACAGCTCCAGCGCGACGAGCGCGATGGCACATCCAAGCGCAAGCCCCGCGCCGTCGGGCAGGCCCGCGGCAATCAGCAGATCTAGATTGCGGCCACCCTCCGTCACCCAGGCGCGGGCGAGCGTGTCGCGCAAGGGGGCCAGCCATCCCGACAGGCTCATTTGCGCCACCACGGCGAAGATCAGTCCCGAGATAACGGAGCGCAGGTTGCCCGTGGCCGCGAGGACCAGCAGGCGGCCCGAACAGCCGCGGGCGAGGATCATGCCCACGCCGAAAAGCGCGCCGCCGATGATCGCGCCGGACCAGCTGCCGGGCACGGCCATCATGCGGGCTTGCGATGAGTCGAACAGCCCCAGGGCCCGCGCGCCCTGCACCCAGACCAGCGCGGTCGAGAAGGTCAGCAGCCAGACCGCCACCCGGTCGCCAAGCTGCCCGTCGGCGAATTCGGCCACCGCGGCGCGCAGGCAGAACCGCGACCGCTGTGCTGCAATGCCGAAGACAAGCCCGGTCAGAAGGCCGAACAGCGCGGCCGTCGGCCCCTCTCCGATCCGGTCGACAAGTGCGATGAGGTCCATGGTATCCTCCTTGCTTTCGCGCCGGATATGCCGCGCGGCAGGGGAAGGGCGCCTTGATCTGGATCAGGCTCGCGCGTTTTACGCACAGAGGCCCTCGCGTTTTACGATCTCGCCAAAGGCGCGGAATCGGCGTAACGCAGATGGCATGAGGATCATGCCCCTTGCCGATGCCCGGACCCTGCCGATCTGGCGGCGCCCCGTGACGCTTCTGTTCCTGATGGCCATCGCCATGCCGCTGAGCTTCGCGACATGGTCGGCGCTCCTGAACAACTTCGTCATCGAGGCCGCGAATTTCGACGGCTCGGATATCGGCTGGCTGCACACGGTCCGCGAGATCCCCGGCTTCCTGGCCGTGGGCGTGATCGCCGTGATCATCTTCATGCGCGAACAGGTGCTGGCGCTGGTGTCGCTGATCCTTCTGGGCGTGGCGACCGCGATCACCGCCTATTTTCCTTCGATGGGCGGTATTCTGACGATCACGATGCTGTCCTCGATCGGGTTTCACTATTACGAGACGGTGAACCAGTCGCTGCAATTGCAATGGCTGCCCAAGGCCGAGGCGCCGCGCATCCTGGGCCTTCTGGTCGCCGCCGCCTCTGCCGCGACGCTGGTGGCGTACGTGGCCATCGTCATGACCTGGGAGGCCTTCGATCTCAGCTACGCCTTCGTCTACATGGCGTCGGGCGGGCTGACGCTGGTGATCGTCGCCTATTGCTGGATCGCCTTCCCGCAATTCGAAGCGCCCAATCCGCAATTGAAGAAGTTCATCCTGCGCCGCCGCTACTGGCTCTATTACGCGCTGCAATTCATGTCCGGCGCGCGGCGGCAGATCTTTGTGGTCTTTGCGGGCTTCATGATGGTCGAGAAGTTCGGCTTCGAGGTGCACGAGGTCACGGCGCTTTATCTCATCAACCTCATTGCCAACATGATCTTCGCGCCGCTCATGGGCCGCGCCGTGGGGCATTTCGGCGAACGCAACGCGCTGGCATTCGAATATGTCGGCCTGACGCTCGTCTTTCTGGCCTATGGCGGGCTTTACTGGTTCGGCTGGGGCGTGATGCTGGCCGCGTTCCTTTACGTGATCGATCACATCTTCTTCGCCCTCGCGCTGGCCCTGAAGACCTATTTCCAGAAAATCGCCGATCCGGGGGACATCGCGCCCACGGCGGCCGTGGCCTTCACGATCAACCATATCGCGGCGGTCTTCCTGCCGGCGGCGCTGGGCTATCTTTGGCTTGTCTCGCCGCAGGCGGTGTTCACGCTGGCGGCAGGCATGGCGCTGACTTCGCTGGGCCTTGCGCTGATGATCCCGCGCCATCCCGAACCGGGCAACGAGACGGTGTTCGCCCGCCTCGTCGCGGCCCCCGCCGAATGAGGCCTCACCAGAAGCCGATCAGGATGCCGAGCATCGCAAGGCCCAGAAGCACCGCCCAGATCTTGACGTTGGCATAGAGCGGCGCGTCGTCCGACAGCGCGTCGAAGGCCATGTCGGGCGACCAGACCACATCGGCAAGATCCTCCTCCCGCCGGGGCGTGCCCGCGCGGCTGACGAGGAAGAAGATCACGCAGGACACGAGTGTCATCACGCCCACATTCGCGGTGTAATGAAGCGGCCAGTAGCCCATCTGCGTCGCGACGAAGACGGCGAGCGAGATTGCGTGCCCTATGGCGAGGGTGAAAAACGCCGCATCGCCCGTGCCCTTCTTCCACAGCGCGCCCAGAAGGAAGATCGCGACGACGGGTGGCACGACGATCGAAAAGGCTTGTTGCAGATAGTCCCACAGCCCGCCCATATCGTCGATGAACGGCGCCCAGAGGATGGCGACGACCATCAGGATAAGCGTCGTCACCCGCCCGATATTGCGCTGCTCGGTTGGCGACTTGTCCTCGACGCCCAGGAAATCGTGGCTGATGAGCGTGGACGAGGAATTGAGCGTCGAATCGACGCTCGACATGATCGCGGCGACAAGCCCCGCGAGCACGAGCCCCGTCAGCCCCGCGGGCAGGATCGTCGTGGCAATCGTCGGAAACACCATGTCGGAGTTCGGCAGATCCGGGATCACGGCCAGCGCCATCGCGCCCGGCAGGACCATGATGAACACGGGGATGATCTTGAGAAACCCGCCGAGGATCGCGCCGCGCTGCGCCTCGCGCAGATCGCGCGCCCCGAGGACCCGCTGCACGATGTACTGGTTCGTGACCCAGTACCAGAAGCCCAGAATCGGGACCCCGATGAACAGCCCGGGCCAGGGCAGGATGTCGTCGCTGCGCGGCTGGATCAGCGAAAGGTGGTCGGCATCGGGGATGGCCTGTTGCACCTGTGCCCAGGAAAACCCGAGATCCGAGAACAGGAAATAGGTCATCGCGGCACAGCCGAAGATCAGCACCACCGCCTGCAATACGTCGGTATAGACCACCGCCTTGAGCCCGCCCGACGCGGTGTAGATGCCGGCAAAGAGCCCGATTCCGATGGCCGTCTGCCAGATCGGGATTTCCGGAAAGAACGTGCGCACCACGACGCCGCCCGCGTAAAGCCCGCCGGCGGTGTCCACGATCACCGTCAGAAGGATGGTCACGGCGGAGAAATATAGCCGCGCGCGCCGGTCGAACCGCCGTTCCAGCCATTCGGGGATCGTCGTCACCCGCGAGCGGAAGAAGAGCGGCGCAAAAACGAAGGCCAGAAGGATCAGCGGGATGCCCGCCATCCATTCATAGGCCGAGGTCGCGATGCCCGTGGTGTAGGCCGCGCCGGTCAGGCCGATCAGCGTCGTCGAGGAGATGTTCGAGGCAAAAAGCGAAAAGCCGACGATGCCCCATGTCAGCGACCGGCCCGCGAGAAACAGGTCCTCGCCGCTTTGGGTGCGTCGGCTGACCCAGACGCCGATGGCGATGACGATGCCGAAATAGACCGCCAGAACCCATAGATCGAGCGAGGTGATCGCGTTCTGCACCGCTTGCGACGCATTGCCTTCCATGGAACAAGCCCTCCCGTGGCAGCCTCACGGCCAACACGCGGAAAATGCGTTTTGTTCCCACATCTTTTTGATCGCCTGCATGGAGGCCCCGCAATGACCACCTTCACCGCTTTCACGACGCTGCCCGGCAAGGATCAGGGCGAGGCGCTGGGCGAAGCGCTCGAGGATCTCGAGCCCGCGCCCACCGGTGTCGGCGTCTTCGAGATCGAGGACGGATCGGGCCTGTGGGAGGTGGGCGGCTATTTCGAGGCGCCGCCGCCCGAGATGGAGCTGGACCTCCTCGCCGCCGCCTATGGCGCGAAGCCCTTCGTGATCTCCGAACTGCCCGAGACCGATTGGGTGGCGAAGGTCCGCCGCGATCTCTCGCCCGTCGCCGCGGGGCGCTTCTTCGTCTATGGCAGCCACGATGCGGACAAGGTGCCCGAAAGGTCGGAGCCCCTGCTGATCGAGGCGGCGATGGCCTTTGGCACGGGCCATCACGGCACGACGCTGGGCTGCCTCCGCGCGCTCGACCGGCTGATCGAAGCGGGCGAGGTCAAGCAAAACACCATCGACGTCGGTTGCGGCACCGCCGTTCTGGCCATGGCGGCCGCGCGGATCTGGCCCGAGACGGCGCTCGCCTCCGATATCGACGCGGTTGCGGTGGAGGTGGCAGAAGCCAATGTCCGCGCCAATGATCTGACGGGCCGGGTCCGCTGCCTCGAGGCGGTGGGCTTCGATCACCCCGAGATCGCCAAGGCGGCCCCCTTCGATCTGGTCTTCGCCAATATCCTGATGGCGCCCCTGATCGAACTGGCCCCAGAGATGGCGCGCCACTCGGCGCCCGGCGCGCATGCGATCCTGTCCGGCATCCTGAACGAGCAGGCCGACGAGGTGGAAACGGTTTACCTCCAGAACGGGTACAAACGCGTGCACCGCGAGGAAATCAAGGAATGGACAACACTTACGCTCAAACGCAGCTGATCGGCAGGCGCACGCGTTAACCTTGGCCTCCGATTGGTCGCAATTTTCTAAAATTTGCCTCAATTCGGGATTACTTCGTCTTCAAACGCGAGTGGGGGCTCGATGTTTGTAACGAGGTTGCCATGGAAACCGTTCGGAGAAACTTCCTGCGTCGCCAGCGCGGTATTCGCAAGAAACACCGCAAGATGGCCGCAGGATACGTGACTACCGTGAACAAGGCGGGCGTGATCGAACATCATCCGCGCAAATCCGTGAGCGGATTCAGCGTCCGGCCCTTCGTGATCCTCGCCCTGGTCTTCACCGCCTTCAAGATCAGCGTGATCGTCAAGCTGGGTGAGGCGGAATATCTCAAGCGCCTCGAAGCCCTTGGCGCGGGCGACACGGTGGATGTCATCGGGGCGTTCGTGATGCAGATCGATCCGGTGACACGCGGCGTGCTTTCGCTCCTCAACGGCACCGGCTGACAGCGCGCATTGCCGCATCGTCCGGTGCGATCCGGCGAGACATGAAAAAGCCTGCCGCTGAGGATCAGGGGCAGGCTTTTCCGTTTGCGGGGCCGAACGTGGCGCGCCCGCGTCTCAGCGCTTGATGCGGCTTGCGCGCTCGATATCCGCGCGGATCAGGCCGATATCGTCCAGTTCGCGGTCCGAGAGTTGCGAAAGCGCGCGACGCGTGACGCGGCGGTCATTCCAGTCGGTGGCGGCCGCGGTGGCGGTGACGAAGACGGAGCCGATCCGGTTGGCCATGCCAACGGGGCCCATGAGCGGGTTATGCGTGTCGAGGAGGGTCATTTCGGGGTCCTGAAAGAGGGGGTATTAGGGTCGTTTCTGCTGGGCAGTTAGCGACGGCCAAGTCACCGGACAAGCTGCGAAAATCGCATAGCTCGCATGCTTTTTGTGCATAATGAAAACATGTGCTTTGCCCGTGTCGCGGGCAGCTTTTGAAACGTCGGAAACGGGCTTCGATCAAGGAGAAAACGGCGGTTTCGACACGTCGTGCGATAGACGCGCCCCGAAATCGCGGGCGATCAGCGGAGCCGCTGACGCGAGGTCACGCGCTCGGCTTGCGATTTGACCGGCCAGACCTCCAGGACACCGGAGGCCAGAACCAGCGCGCCGCCCGTGATTTCCAGCGGCGACAGGTGCTCGCCCGCCAACAGCGCGGCACTGACCGAGCCGATCAGGACCTCGGCCATCAACAGGATGCCGGTGCGTGCGGGGTCGAGCTGTTTGCTGGCCCAGATCAGCCCGACCATGGATGCCGCCCACCACAGAGCCCCCGTCACGACCGCAATGCCCAACGCCATCGGCCAGCGGGCCAAGCTGGTGGCGCCCTCCTCGGCCCCGGGCAAGACCAGCGCCATCACCAGGGCCGTCAGGGTCGCGCCCGCGGCAAACAGGAAGGCGGCCTCGCCCGCGCCGACGGCGGGACGCATGCGCAGACCGGTCGTGGCAAGCGACCAGCCGATGCCCGAGGCCAGCGCCATCCATTCGCCTGTCGTGCGGGGCAGGGGCCATTCCCCCTCAGCGCCGAGCATAGTGCCCAGCCCGGCAAGTCCTAGCGCGATTGCCACGAGCCGCAGTCGCGGCGTCCGCCAGCCAAAGACGTATCGCGCGATAAGCGTGCTCCAGACCGGGCTGAGGAAGAAAAGCAGGATGATGATCGCAACGCGGCCGTAATTGAACCCGATGGAATAAAGGGCAAAAGCCGCACCCCCCAGCGCCACGGAGGCCAGCGCCACGGGATCGGAGGCCAGAAGCCGCGCGCGTTGCCGAAACGCCACCGGCAACAGGCAAAGCGTGGCGCAGAGCGTGATCGCCGCCGTGCCCCAGGCACCGCCAATGCCAAGATCGGCCAGTTGCCGCACCGGCAGCCAGTAGAACCCCCAAATCGTGCCGGTCGCGATCACGATTGCCGTGGCAAGCCGCGTTGTCCGTTCCTGATCCATGAGGGCGCGCTACAGCATCCGGTGCCCAGAGGCAAAGGGCACCACGGGCCTGGGCATTGCGGCGCCGAGGCCGCAGATCGTGCTGGGGCCGCACCGGGGCACTTGGCGGATGTTCTCTTTTCGTGCTAGTGCATGCGGCAACAATAAAAGGGCAGGGCACTCGTGGTCAGGGTATTGGGAATCGATCCGGGATTGCGCAATCTCGGTTGGGGTGTGATCGACGCGGATGGCGGACGTCTGCGCCACGTGGCCAACGGCACGTGCCATTCCGCGCCGGGCGACTTGGCGCCGCGGCTCCTGTCGCTCTACCGTCAGCTCTGGGAGGTTGTGGAACGCTACGCGCCCGGCACCGCCGCGGTGGAGCAGACCTTCGTCAACAAGGATGCGGTCGCGACCCTGAAGCTCGGGCAGGCCCGCGCCATCGCCCTTCTGGTGCCCGCGCAATTCGGTCTGGAGATCGGGGAATATGCGCCCAACAAGGTCAAGAAAACGGTGGTGGGCGTGGGTCATGCCCACAAGCAGCAGATCGACCACATGGTGAAGATGCAGCTTCCGGGTGTGACCATCGAGTCTCCCGATGCCGCCGACGCCCTGGCCATCGCGATCTGCCACGCGCATTATTCCCGCGCGCCGGAATTGCGCGTTGCCGGAGCACGGACATGATCGGACGCATCGCCGGACGGGTGGAATACAAGGGCGACGATCACGTGCTCGTCGATGTGCGCGGGGTCGGCTACATTGTCTATTGCTCGGATCGCACGCTCGCGCAGGTGCCCCGTCCCGGAGAGGCGGTGGCGCTCTTCACCGATCTCCTCGTGCGCGAAGATATCCTGCAGCTGTTCGGCTTTCTGAGCCTCGTGGAAAAGGAATGGCACCGGCTGTTAATGTCCGTGCAGGGCGTCGGCGCGAAGGCCTCGCTCGCCATCCTCGGCACGCTCGGACCCGACGGGGTGAGCCGCGCCATCGCCCTGGGCGACTGGAACGCCGTGAAGGCCGCCAAGGGCATCGGTCCCAAGACCGCGCAACGCGTGGTAAACGAACTCAAGGACAAGGCGCCCACGGTAATGGCCATGGGGGTCGCCGCCGCACCGGTCAGCGCGGGCGATGATGCGGTGATCGATCCCGACGATGCGGGCGCTGCGCCCCGCGCCATACCTGCCGCGGCTCCGCCCAACGCCTCCGCCCAGTCCGAAGCGCTCTCTGCGCTTGGAAATCTCGGCTACAATCCGGGCGAGGCGGCCAGCGCTGTGGCCCAGGCCGCGTCTGACACGCCGGATGCGGAGACGAGCACGCTCATTCGCGCCGCGCTCAAGCTCCTGGCGCCGAAACCATGACCGAGCCCGACCCCCTCCTGCGCGCCGAGACCGGCCCCGAGGAACGCGACCGCGCGCTGCGCCCGCAGGTGCTCGACGATTTCGTGGGCCAGGCCGAGGCGCGGGCGAATCTGCGCGTCTTCCTGCAATCGGCCCGGTCGCGGGGCGAGGCGATGGACCACACGCTCTTTCACGGCCCGCCCGGCCTCGGCAAGACGACGCTCGCGCAGATCATGGCGCGCGAGCTCGGCGTCAATTTCCGCATGACCTCCGGCCCGGTGCTGGCCAAGGCGGGCGATCTCGCGGCGATCCTGACCAATCTCGAAGCGCGCGATGTACTCTTCATCGACGAGATCCACCGTCTCAATCCGGTCGTCGAAGAGGTGCTCTACCCCGCGCTTGAGGATTTCGAGCTCGATCTCGTAATCGGCGAGGGCCCGGCGGCCCGCACCGTCCGGATCGAGTTGCAGCCCTTCACGCTGGTGGGTGCCACCACCCGGCTCGGGCTTCTGACAACGCCGCTGCGCGACCGCTTCGGCATCCCGACCCGGCTGCAATTCTACACGGTCGAGGAGCTGGAATACATCGTCGCCCGCAATGCCGAGAAACTGGGCGTCGCCGCCCATCCCGATGGCGCGCGCGAAATTGCCCGAAGGGCGCGGGGCACGCCCCGCATCGCGGGCAGGCTCCTGCGCCGGGTCGTCGATTTCGCCGTGGTCGAGGGCGACGGCACGATCACCCGGGCATTGGCAGACAACGCGCTGACACGGCTCGGCGTGGATAGCCTTGGCCTCGACGGGGCGGATCGGCGTTATCTCGGCCTCATCGCCGAGAATTACGCAGGCGGTCCCGTGGGGATCGAGACGATCGCCGCGGCCCTCTCGGAGCCCCGGGACGCGATCGAGGAGGTGATCGAGCCCTACCTTCTGCAACAAGGCCTGATCCAGCGCACCCCGCGCGGGCGGATGCTGGCGCAGAAAGGCTGGTCGCATCTGGGCCTGCCCGCGCCGCGGCAGCCGGACCAGGGCGCGCTCTTCGACTGAGCGCCACGCCGCCCTCTCCAACTGCGCGTCCCACGTCGTCGCTCAAGCGCCACGCCCTGTCACGACCGGACCAGAAATACCTCCGGGGAGCGCGAGGGGCTGGCCCCTCGCTTTGCGCTCTCGCCATCCGCGCTTGAGGCCGGAATGACGCGCCCCGACCAACGCCCCCGACTTCGCGCCGCGCAGCGGCGCGCGGGTCGGCGGGCGAAGCCCGTCGAAACCCCTCTCTTGTCTCCCGCACGCCACAATGCGACACCCCGAAGCCATGACAGACGATCCACGCATCCTTTCGCCCGAGACGATCGAGGCGTTCTTCACCCGTTCGGACGGACAATATCTCTTTGCCCGCTGGGGCCGCCCCATTGCGCCGGTGATCTTCGGGGTGGACGATCCGACGATCTCCACCATCAAGGGCGCGTTCGAGGCGGTGATGGCGCTTTCCGGTCACAGCCTTGCCGAAACCGACCCGGAGCTCGGCGCCAATTGCATGGTGTTCTTCTGCCGCGACTGGGGCGAGCTGACGGAGGTGCCCAATCTCGACCGGCTCGTCGAGGGGTTGGGCCCGCTGGTCGAGCGTCTGAAAACGGCCGAGGCCAACCAGTACCGGGTCTTCCGCTTCGACGCCGCGGGCGCAATCCGCGCGTGCTTCATCTTCATCCGCATGGACGAAGAGATGTCGAAACTGCCCGCGGAGACGCTGGCGCTGGGGCAGGTTGTGCAATCGGTGCTCCTCTGGTCCGACCGGGCCTTCACCGACCGCTCCGCCTTGGGCCAGCTTGATGATGGCCGCGTCGTGTTGCGCCCCGATATCGCCGGGCTCATCCGCGCAGGCTACGATCCGGTGCTGCCGGATGTGGCGCAGGATGCCTCCCACGCGTTGCGCCTTCATGCCCGCATGATCGCAACACCCCCCGCCGCCTGAGGACGCCCCATGCCCCACACCTTTCCCGTGCGCGTCTATTACGAAGACACCGACATGGCGGGCATCGTCTATTACGCCAATTATCTGCGCTATATCGAACGCGCCCGCTCTGACTGGGTGCGCGATCTGGGCATCGACCAGAACGCGATGCGCGAAGAGGACGGGGTGGTCTTCGTCGTCCGCCGGGTCGAGGCCGATTACATCGCGCCTGCGCGCTTCGACGACGCGCTCGAGGTGCGCACCGTCACCCGGTCCGTCACCGGCGTGAAGCTGATGATGGGCCAGGAGGTCTGGCGCGACGAGACGCTGCTCTTCCGCGCCGAAGTTCTCGTCGTCTGCGTCGGCGCGAACGGCCAGCCCGCCCGTCTACCGGCAAATATCCGCCAAAAGCTGCCGAAAAGTTCCGCCTGACGGCGCCTCCACGGGCAATTCACCGCAATGTGTTGGATTTGACCCGCGACTTAGCGTATCCCTTCGGGCAAACACGGCCCGAAAAGAGGCCAAGGCAGAAAGAGCAGGCTCATGGAAACCGAAACTCTGGCGCTGGCGCAGGAGATTGATTTCTCCATGTGGGCGCTGTTCGCCCGCGCGACCTTCACCGTGAAACTCGTCATGCTGGCGCTCATCGTGGCCAGCTTCTGGTCATGGTCGATCATCGTCCAGAAGATCATCGCATATCGCGCGGCTCGCACCGAGGCCGACCGCTTCGACCGCGCCTTCTGGTCCGGGGAGCCGCTCGACGAGCTCTTCGATCAGATCGGCATGGAGCCCAAGGGCCGGTCCGAGCGCATCTTCGCCGCGGGCATGATGGAATGGCGCCGCTCGCATCGCGACGACGGCAACCTGATCGCTGGCGCGCAATCGCGCATCGACCGCTCGATGGATGTGGCCATCCAGAAGGAGGCCGAGGAATTGCAGGGCGGGCTGGGCGTTCTTGCGACCGTCGGATCGGTCACGCCCTTCGTCGGCCTTTTCGGGACGGTCTGGGGCATCATGCATGCCTTCATCGAGATCGCGCAGCAGCAAAACACATCGCTTGCCGTCGTGGCGCCGGGCATTGCCGAGGCGCTTCTGGCCACGGGGCTCGGCCTTCTGGCCGCGATCCCGGCGGTGATCTTCTACAACAAGCTCTCGGCCGATGCCGAACGGCTGATCGGCGGCTACGAGGCCTTCGCCGACGAGTTCTCCACCATCCTGTCGCGCCAGCTGGACGGCTGATCCGATGGGCGCAGGTGTCACCAAATCGGGCGGAGGCGGCGGGACGCGGCGCAGACGGCGTCGTTCCGGCCGCGCCCAGCCCATGTCGGAGATCAACATTACGCCCTTCGTGGACGTCATGCTGGTGCTTCTCATCATCTTCATGGTCGCCGCACCGCTTCTGACCGTGGGCGTGCCGATCGAATTGCCGAAGACCGCGGCCACGGCGCTGCCGTCGGATAACGAGGAGCCGCTGACCGTCACCATCGATGCGGCAGGCGGGGTCACGATCCAGACCACGGAAGTGGCCCGCGACGAGCTGGTCGCGCGCCTGCGCGCCATTGCGGAGGAACGCAGCGACGATCGGGTCTACCTGCGCGCGGATGGCGCGGTGCCTTACGAGACCGTCGCGCAGATCATGGGCGCGCTCAACGCGGGCGGCTTCTCGTCCATCGGGCTTGTCACCGATATCGGCGGGCCTGCGCTGAACGCCCAGGGCAATTGAGGGGGCATCCCCAATGAAGCCCATCCTCTCCAAGCTCAATACCGGCCAGATCGTTTCTGGCCTCGGGCATGGCTTGCTCATTCTCTGGCTGCTCTTCGGCGGCATTTTCCGGCCCGATCCCGATCCTGTCGCGATCCAGGACGTGCAGATTCTGTCATCGGAAGATTTCGCCGCCCTCTCGCAACCTTCCGCACCACCCGAAGCCGCCTCGGAAGTCGACGCGCCGATAGCACCGGAAGCGCCAGAGGTTTCTCCGCAAGCCCCCGTTGTTACGCCTCCGCCGCAACCGCGCCCGGCGCCGGAACCGACGCCCGAGCCGGAGGTGGAAGAGCCGCCCGTGCCCGTGCAGCCCACGCCCCCTGCTGAGGTGACGGATACCCCACCGGCCTTGCCCGAACCCGCGCCCGAAACACCCGCGCCCGAGATCGCCGAGACGCCGACGCCCGACGCCGCACCACGCGTGGCACCCGAGCCTGTCGCTCCGCCCGAGCCCGACGCGCGCGTGGCCGAGGAGGTGCAGGATAACGTCTCGCCCGATGCGGCAACGGATGAGGTGGCCGAGGTGGACGAACAGGACGCAACCTCTCCCGAGGAGGCCACGACCGAGATCGTGACCGAAGCCGAGGAACCGGCGCGCGCGCCAACGGCGTCGGTGCGCCCGGCCGCGCGTCCGAACCGTCCCGCCCCGACACCGACGCCAGAGCCCGCGCCCGAGCCAGAGCCCGCGACGGAGACCCAAACCGCCGAGGCGCCGGAAACGCCCCCTGCTGAAGAGGCGCCGAGCGAACCCGACGCACCCTCCGGCGTGGAAGCGGCACTCGCCGAAGCGCTGGGCGGCGGCGGCACCCCCGATCCCGATCCGGCATTGCCGGTCGGCCCGCCGCTCACGGGCGGGGAGCGCGATGCCCTGCGTGTGGCCGTGCAGCGCTGCTGGGTCGTCGATGTGGGCAGCCAGGCCGCAAACGTGACGGTCGTCGTCGGCATGCGCATGGAAGAGAATGGCCGCGTGGTCACAGACAGCCTGCGCCAGATCGAGGCCTCTGGCGGTGATGCGGCAGCGACGCAGACCGCCTTTCAGGCCGCGCGCCGCGCGATCCTGCGCTGTCAGGGCGACGGCTTCCCGCTGCCGCCCGAGAAATATGCCCAATGGCGCGAAATCGAGATGGTCTTCGACCCCTCGGGCATGCGGTTGCGCTGAGGATGCGGTCTCGTGCGCAGAACCGTCATTTGTTTCCCGTCGCGGGCGTGCTTAAGCTCGCGCGCAACATTCCGTTCCGGAAAGGTTTGCCGATGAAAACGCTTGTTTCCTGCCTCCTGGCCCTCACGCTGGCCCTGTTGTCCCTTCCGGCGCAGGTTCACGCGCAGGGTCCGCTCAGGATCGAGATCACCGAGGGTGTGATCGAACCCTTGCCCTTCGCCGCACCGACCTTCGTGGCCAGCAGCGCCGAGACGCAAAGCTACGCGCAGGAGATCACGCAGGTCGTCCGCGCGGATCTTACCGGAACCGGCCTGTTCCGGCAGATTTCAGCCGATGCCTTCATCAGCCAGATCACCAGCTTCGAATCACCGGTGCAATTCGCCGATTGGCGCGCCATCAACGCGCAGGCGCTGATCACCGGCGCGGTCAGCGTGGACGGTTCGGGCCGGGTGATCGTGAAGTTCCGCGTCTACGACGTCTTCGCGGGCACCGAGCTGGGGCAGGGCATGCAATTCGTGGGCACGCCGGATGGCTTGCGCCGGATGGGCCACAAGGTCGCCGATCAGGTCTACTCCCGGATCACCGGCGAGGGCGGCTATTTCGACAGCCGCGTCGTCTTCGTCTCCGAGCAGGGGCCGAAGGATGCGCGTCAGAAGCGGCTCGCGATCATGGATTACGACGGCGCGAACCTGCAATATCTCACCGACAGCTCCGCCATCGTGCTGGCGCCGCGCTTTTCGCCCAATGGCGACCGGGTGATCTACACGAGCTACGCAACGGGCGAGCCGCGTGTGCACATGCTCGATGTGGGCTCGGTGCAAAGCCGGATCCTGCCCACGCAACAGGGCCTGATGAGCTTCGCGCCCCGCTTCGCGCCTTCGGGGCAGAGCCTTCTCTATTCCGCGACCACGGGCTCCAACACCGACATTTTCTCCATGGATATCGCGACCGGGCAAACGCGGCAGCTGACGTCGGCGCCCTCGATCGAGACCGCGCCCAGCTTCTCGCCCGATGGCAATCGCGTGGTGTTCGAAAGCGACCGCTCCGGCAGCCAGCAGCTCTACATCATGCCCGCGGGCGGCGGCGAGGCCACGCGCATCAGCTTCGGCGAGGGGCGCTACGGCACGCCCGTCTGGTCTCCGCGCGGCGATCTCATCGCGTTCACAAAGCAGAATGCGGGCCGCTTCCATATCGGCGTGATGCGCACGGACGGCTCCGAGGAGCGGTTGCTGACCGCCTCCTTCCTCGATGAGAGCCCGACCTGGGCACCCAATGGCCGCGTCATCATGTTCAGCCGCGAAACGCAGGGCGCCACCGGATCCTCGTCGCTTTACTCGGTGGACATCTCCGGTCGGAACCTGAAGCGGGTGGCCACGCCCGCGGGCGGATCGGACCCGAGCTGGGGCCCGCTGCAATAGAGCATGTGCCGCGCGAGCGGCGATTCACTTCACCGGCGCGATATGCTAGCGTGCCGCAAAACAAGAGCAGGACCACCAAGATGGGCATTTCGACCAAAGCTATCCTGATCGTCGCGGCGCTGGCCGTGGCAGGCTGTCAGAACCCCGACCGCTTCGGCGCGGGCGGCGATCCCGGCATGGGCGCCGGGGCAGGTGCGGGCGCGGGCACCGGCATCGTGCCGGGAAGCGCCAATGACCCCAATTCCCCCGCCTATTTCAGTCAGACCATCGGGGACCGCGTCCTCTTTGCGGTGGATCAGTCCACGCTCTCGCCCGCCGCGCAAGCGACCCTGTCGGGCCAGGCGCAATGGCTGATGTCGAACCCGACCTACATGGCCCGGATTGAAGGCCATGCGGATGAGCAGGGCACGCGGGAATACAACCTCGCCCTCGGCGCGCGCCGGGCCAATTCGGTGATGGAATACCTCGTGGCGCAGGGTGTGGCGCAAAACCGCCTGACCTTCGTCTCCTACGGCAAGGAGCGCCCGATCGAGATCTGCTCGACCGAGGAATGCTATTCCAAGAACCGCCGCGCCGTTACGGTCGTGGCCGCAGGCGGGCTCGGCTAAGCCATGCTGCGCGCCGCCCTCCTTGCGCTGAGCCTTGCCGCGACGCCGCTGGCCGCGCAGAACGCCGACACCTTGGCCGATATCCGGCAGGACCTGTCGGTGCTGACCTTCGAGTTGCAGAAACTGAAGCGTGAATTGTCGACCACGAGCGGCTCGGGCGTGCAGGTGGGCGGCGGCACGCTGGATCGCGTGAACGCCATCGAGGCGGAGTTGCAGCGCCTGACCGCCCAGACGGAACAGATGCAGTTCCGCATCGACCAGATCGTGCAGGATGGCAGCAACCGGATCGGCGATCTGAATTTCCGCATCTGCGAGCTGGAAGAGGGCTGCGATATCGGCGCGCTGGGGGATACCCCGCCGCTTGGCGGCACGCCGCCCGCACCCGTGGCGACACCGGCCCCCGCGCCTCAGCCCGCCACGCCGCCCGCCGACGCGACGGGCGCCGCGGGCTCAGGTGACAGTGGCTTGCCGATCGCGGGCGGCGCGCAGCTCGCCGCGGCCGAGGAGGCCGATTTCCGCGCCGCGCAATCCGCGCTGTCCGACGGCGAATATCAAAGTGCCGCCGACCGCTTCACCGCCTTCCGCCAGACCTATCCCGGCAGTCCGCTCGATGCCGCAGCGCTTCTGGGCCGGGGCACGGCCCTTGAGGAACTGGGCAATACGCGCGAGGCCGCTCGCGCCTATCTCGAAGCCTGGAACACCTATCCGGACGCCCCCACCGCACCTGAGTCATTGTTTCGTCTCGGTCGGGGCTTGGGCAAGATCGGCTCCACCCAGGAGGCCTGCGTGACCCTTGCGGAAGTGGCCACGCGCTATCCCGGCTCCGATGCCGTGGCGCGGGCACAGACCGAACGCACGGCGCTCAACTGCCAGTGACACCCGAGGTGCGCGAGGCTCCGTCGCTCGATGACCGGTTCGCCGCCGCCATGGGGCAATGCCTCGGTCCCGATTTCCCCGCCGAGATCGGCCTTGCCGTGTCGGGCGGGGGCGATTCCATGGCGATGCTCGCCCTTGCGCACAATTGGACCAAGCGCTGGGGCGTGCGGCTCCGCGTTGTCACGGTCGATCATGGTCTGAGGCCCGGATCTGCCGACGAGGCGCGGCTCGTGGCCGAGGAATGCCGCGTTCTGGGCTGGCCGCATGACACGCTGAAATGGACCGGCTGGGACGGGCAGGGCAATCTGCAGGATGCCGCCCGCCGCGCGCGGCTGTCGCTGATCGACGGCTGGCGGCAGGGCATGCGCGATGTGCTCTTCGCCCACACGGCGGACGATCAGGCCGAGACGCTGCTGATGCGGCTCAGGCGCGGATCGGGCGTCGAAGGCCTGTCCGGCATGGCGCAGATTCGCGAGGCCGGTGCGATGCGCATCGTCCGCCCGCTTCTGGATGAGCGGCGCGATGCGCTGCGGTTCTATCTGCGGGTGATGCGCATTCCCTTCGCGGATGATCCCTCGAACGAGGATACGGGTTTCGAACGGGTCCGCATGCGCAAGCTCCTGGCCGATCTCGACGAGGCGGGCCTTGGCGTCGAGGCCCTGACCGGCACGGCGCGGCGCATGGCCCGCGCGGGCGAGGCGCTGAAGGCTCGCGCGGCGGACATCGCGGCGCGTCTCACGCGGCTCGACTGGGGGCAGATCGTGATCGACCGCGACGGCTTTGCCGAAACCGAACGCGACACGCAGATGCGGCTTCTGGCCGCAAGTCTGCGCTTCGTGGCGGGCGGCGCATATCGTCCCAGGGCCGACGCGCTGGAGGCGCTGCTCGACTCGGCACTTTCGGGAAAGGGCGGCACGCTGGGCGGCGCGGCCCTGCATGTGGAGGCGGGCGAAATGCGCATCGTGCGCGAGTTGAACGCGGTCGAGACGATGGAAATCACGGCCGGGTCCGGCACGCTCTGGGACGGTCGCTGGCGCATAGAAGGCCCCGAGATCAATGGCTTGAGCGTTCGCGCGCTGGGAACACGCGGCTGGTCGCAGGTCACCCCGAAACCGCAGACGGGCCCGCGCTTTCGGCAAGCGCTGTCACTTCCGGCGGTGTTTCGCGGCGAGACCTTGGTCGCCTGCGCCGCGCTGGAGTTCGGCCCCCCGCATACCTGCCGCTTCGAGGCCCCGGCCCCGAGCCTTTCGGGCTTTGTCCTGTCGCATTGAACGGACCCGTCTTATCCCTATGTTACATGGGGACCGGCCATGATATGAGCCGCTACAAGACTTCACAGGAGAATTTCCTTGGGCAACGCGCGTAATATCGCCTTCTGGGTCGTGCTCTTTCTGCTCGTCCTTGCACTCTTCAACCTCTTCTCTGGCGGCAACAACACGCTGCAGAGCCGCGAGGCGCCGTATTCGGACTTCGTGTCGGCCGTCGAGGATCAGAACGTCACCTCGGCCACGATCGACGGCGAGCAGGTCCGCTACCGGACGCAGGACGGCACCGATTACGTCACGATCAAGCCGCAGGATGCCGAGGTCACCAACCTTCTAGTCGACAACAACGTGCCCGTCCGGGCCGAGTCGCAGGAACAATCAGGCTTCCAGTCCTTCCTGATCTCGCTTCTGCCCTTCCTGCTGCTGATCGGCGTCTGGATCTACTTCATGAACCGGATGCAGGGCGGTGGCCGCGGCGGCGCGATGGGCTTCGGCAAGTCCAAGGCCAAGCTTCTGACCGAGAAACATGGCCGCGTGACCTTTGACGATGTCGCGGGCATCGACGAGGCCAAAGAGGAACTTGAAGAGATCGTCGAGTTCCTGCGCAACCCGCAAAAATTCAGTCGTCTTGGTGGCAAGATCCCCAAAGGCGCGCTTCTGGTGGGCCCCCCGGGCACCGGTAAGACGCTGCTTGCCCGCGCCATCGCGGGCGAGGCCGGCGTGCCGTTCTTCACCATCTCGGGTTCGGACTTCGTCGAGATGTTCGTGGGTGTCGGTGCATCGCGCGTGCGCGACATGTTCGAGCAGGCCAAGAAGAACGCGCCCTGTATCGTCTTCATCGACGAGATCGACGCCGTGGGCCGCAACCGGGGCTCCGGCTATGGCGGCGGCAATGACGAGCGTGAGCAGACGTTGAACCAGCTTCTCGTGGAGATGGACGGTTTCGAGGCCAATGAAGGCGTCATCATCGTCGCGGCGACCAACCGTCGTGACGTGCTTGACCCCGCGCTGCTGCGTCCGGGCCGCTTTGACCGTCAGGTCACCGTGCCCAACCCGGATGTCAAAGGCCGCGAGAAGATCCTCGGCGTGCATGCCCGCAAGACCCCGCTTGGCCCCGATGTCGACCTGCGCATCATCGCGCGCGGCACGCCCGGCTTCTCCGGTGCGGATCTGGCGAACCTCGTGAACGAGGCCGCGCTGATGGCGGCCCGTGTCGGACGCCGCTTCGTGACCATGGTCGATTTCGAAGATGCCAAGGACAAGGTCATGATGGGCGCCGAGCGCCGGTCGATGGTCCTGACGGCAGATCAGAAGGAGAAGACCGCCTACCACGAGGCCGGTCACGCCATCGTCGGCCTGTCGCTGCCGCAATGCGATCCGGTCTACAAGGCCACGATCATCCCGCGCGGCGGTGCGCTTGGCATGGTCGTCTCGCTGCCCGAGATCGACCGCCTGAACTGGCACAAGTCCGAGTGCGAAGAGAAGCTTGCCATGACCATGGCCGGCAAGGCGGCCGAGATCATCAAATACGGCGAAGAGAACGTCTCCAACGGTCCGGCGGGCGATATCCAGCAGGCTTCGGCCCTGGCGCGTGCGATGGTCCTGCAATGGGGCATGTCGGACAAGGTCGGCAATATCGACTACCGCGAAGCGGCCGAGGGATATTCCGGTCAGACCGCGGGTCTGTCGGTCTCCGCCCACACCAAGGAGATGATCGAGGACGAGGTGAAGCGCTTCATCGCCGAGGCGTATGAGACCGCGCATCGCATCCTGACCGAAAAGAAGGATGAGTGGGAGCGTCTCGCGCAAGGCCTTCTCGAATACGAGACACTGACCGGCGAGGAGATCCAGCGCGTCATCCGCGGCGAGCCGCCGCATTCCGATGATGGCGATGCGGGCAGCTCGAGCGATGAACCGAAATCCTCGGTCGTCTCGATCCCGAAGACGAAGCCCAAGGCGAAACCTGCGGGCGATCTCGAGCCCGAACCGTCTGCATGACGGCTGCGGCCGAGGCAATCGGCTGGGACCCCGGAACCTATAACAGGTTCCGGGGTTTGCGCTTGCGCCCCGCACTCGATCTGTTGCGCTCCATCGGGCCGTTGCCGGAAGGCGATGTCATCGATCTGGGCTGCGGGGCAGGCGCCGTCGGTCCCGCGCTTGGACAATTGCGGCGCAGGCTCGTCGGGGTCGATTCCAGTCCCGAGATGCTCGATCATGCGGAGCGGTCCGGCTCCTACGACGTGGTCGAGGAAACGGATCTGGCCACCTGGCAAGCGGAAACGCCCCCCGCCATGATCTTCGCCAACGCGGCGCTGCACTGGCTCCACGATCATCAGACATTGATGCCGCGCCTGGCGAAGATGCTGACGCCGGGCGGGGTTCTTGCGGTGCAATGCCCCAATCAGAACCGCGCGCCCTCGCACCGGCTCTGGTTGCAGATCGCGGATGAGCTGTTCCCGGGTCGGGTCGATCGCAAATCGCTCCCGGCGCTTCTGCTGCCAGCGGAATACCACCGGCTGCTCTCCCCGCTTGGCAAGGTCTCACTGTGGGAGACGGAGTATTATCAGGAGCTTGCGCCCGATGCCGAAGGGCACCCGGTGCGCCGCTTTACCGAAGCGACCTTTGCCCGTCCGATCCTGTCCGCCCTCTCGGGCGAGGAGCGCAAGCGCCTGATCGGCGAGTACGAGAAGGTCATCGGCAAGGCCTATCCGGAGGGGGCCAACGGGACGGTTCTGTTCCCCTTCCGCAGGTTGTTTTTCACGGTGACGGTCTAGACCCATGCCAGCGCTGAAGCCCACGGATTTCACCGCGAAAATCGTCTGGCTCGGCCGGGTGACCGAGGTGACGAAAGACATCCGCTCCGCCCCGGTGGACGCGATCCCGCTCGATTGGGACGGCGTGCCGGGCGACACCCATGGCGGCATCAATCGCCCCTCCTGTTCGCGTCTTCTCAGCCAATACGCGCGCGGGACGGAGATCCGCAACGTGCGCCAGCTTTCCATCGTCTCGGCAGAGGAATTGTCCGACACCGCCGCGCGTATCGGTCTGACCGACCTGCCGCCCGAATGGCTGGGGGCGACGATGGTGATCGAAGGCTTGCCCGATTTCTCCCATGTGCCGCCCTCGTCGCGGCTTCAGCTCGACGATGGGGGCATGCTGGTCGTCGACATGGAGAACCGGCCCTGCCATCTGCCCGCCCGCGAGATCGCGGAGACTGAGGCCGAGGCCGCGAAACGGTTCAAGGCTGCGGCCAAGGGCAAGCGCGGCGTCACCGCCTGGGTGGAGCGTCCGGGCACGTTACGCTTGGGCGGAACCTTGCGGCTGCATGTGCCCGACCAGCCGCTTTGGGCGCACCACGAGGCGCTGCGCGGGGCCTGAATGCCCCATGCCGTCAGAAGAAATTGAATAAATTTCTTCGCACAAACCGACGCGATCAGCGCGTCGGAACCGGCGTCTCCCCGCGATAATCGTAAAAGCCGCGTTGTGTCTTGCGGCCAAGCCATCCGGCTTCGACATATTTCGAGAGCAGCGGGCAGGGGCGGTATTTAGTATCGCCCAGCCCGTCATGCAGCACGTTCATGATCGCAAGGCAGGTGTCGAGCCCGATGAAATCGGCCAGTTCGAGCGGGCCCATCGGATGGTTCGCCCCGAGCTTCATCGCCTCGTCGATGGACGACACGTTGCCCACGCCTTCCAGAAGCGTATAGGCCGCTTCGTTGATCATCGGCATCAGGATGCGGTTGACGATGAAGGCGGGGAAATCTTCGGCCGAGGCTGCAGTCTTGCCGAGTTTGTTCACCACGCCAAGGCAGGCCTCGTAAGTCGCCTGATCGGTCTGGATGCCGCGGATCAGCTCCACCAGCGACATGATCGGCACGGGGTTCATGAAGTGGAACCCCATGAAGCGTTCGGGCCGGTCCGTGCGGCTCGCGAGCCTTGTGATCGAGATGGAGGACGTGTTGGAGGTCAGGATCGTGTCGGCCTTCAGCGCAGGCACGAGCGTCTCGAAGATCTTGTGCTTGACCTCTTCGCGTTCGGTCGCGGCTTCGATCACCAGATCGGATTGCCCCAGATCGGTCAGTTCCTGCGTGGTCTTGATCCGGGCAAGCGCCGCGTCGCGATCCTCCGCCGAGATCTTCTCGCGCTTGACCTGCTTGTCGAGGTTCTTCCCGATCAGATCCGTCGCGGCCTTGAGCGCGTCGGCACTGATATCATTCAGCAAGACGTCATAGCCTGCCACGGCCATCACATGCGCGATGCCGTTGCCCATCTGTCCGGCGCCTACGACGCCCACCGTCTTGATCTCCATGCAATGCCCCCTCGATTGCCGCGTGTAAGTTGGCCCGGTGCTGCCCGGATCACAAGGGGCCTTCAAGGGGGTAACGGAAACCTGCGGCTTTAATAAAGGCTCAAAGCTTATCGTGCAGACAGGAGACACAAAAACTCCGGTGTGCAAACCATGTATAGCAACGACATTCGCGGCGGCCTCGATTACGGGCTATGCCGCCACGGCAAGAGCCGGGTGCGATTCCGCGGCCCGATCCCCGACCTCGGGGGGGATTACCTCGCCTGTCTGGGCGGGTCGGAAACCTTCGGGCGATTCCATCCCGATCCGTGGCCACAGCTTCTTGGCGATCATCTGGGCGCGCCGATCGTAAATTTCGGGCAGGTGAATGCAGGCCTCGATCTCTTTCTGCAGGACCCCGAGGTGCTGCGCATCGCGTCCGCGGCGAAGCTCTGCGTGATGCAGGTGATCGGTGCGCAGAACATGTCGAACCGGTTCTACACCGTGCATCCAAGGCGCAATGACCGCTTCGTGAAGGCCTCCGATACCTTGGTGATGCTGTATCCGGATGTGGATTTCAGCCAGATCGCCTTCACTGGCGCATTGATGAGCACGCTGTTCGACACCTCGCCGGAGCGGTTCGAAGTGGTGGTGCGCGAAGTGCAGGTGGCCTGGGTGTCACGGATGCGCCTGATCCTCGGGCACCTGCCGCCTCCGGTTCATCTGCTGTGGTTCGCGGAAAAACCCCCGCCGAAGACCGCGCGGGCGGCGCTGATCCCGCCGCTGCAGGACCCT
Organism: Roseivivax sp. THAF197b; assembly: GCF_009363255.1. Taxonomy (NCBI): domain Bacteria; kingdom Pseudomonadati; phylum Pseudomonadota; class Alphaproteobacteria; order Rhodobacterales; family Roseobacteraceae; genus Roseivivax; species Roseivivax sp. THAF197b. The sequence continues at coordinate 420,448 of NZ_CP045318.1, forward strand.
ACCTTCGTCACGCGCGAGATGCTGGGCAGCCTGGCGTCCCGGACGGGCGGCCTTGTGGAGGTGATAGAACCCGCGGCGGAGCATTGCACGAAGGGCATGGTCTACTCCGAATTCGATGCGATGATCGCTGCGGGCATGCTGAGCGCGAAAGCGCATGAGCAGGCGGCACAGGTCCTGTCTGACACGCTGCGCGACAGCTGGGCGGCGCCCCGCAAGGAACGTGGGGATTTGTGACGCGGCAATGGGCCATTCCTTCCGTGAGGAAGGCCTAGGACGAGATGGCCGTCTGCATCCTAACCGCAAACAAAAAGGCCCGCCGGAGGGGCGGGCCTTCGTGATTTACCGTTATCGCTCTGATCAGAGCTTTTCCGTCAGCTCGGGCACAACGTCGAAGAGATCGCCCACAAGGCCGTAATCCGCGACCTGGAAGATCGGCGCTTCTTCGTCCTTGTTGATCGCGACGATCACCTTCGAATCCTTCATGCCGGCGAGGTGCTGGATCGCACCGGAGATACCGCAGGCAATGTAGAGATCCGGTGCCACGACCTTGCCGGTCTGACCCACCTGCCAGTCGTTGGGCGCAAAGCCCGAATCGACCGCGGCGCGCGAGGCACCGACGGCGGCGCCAAGCTTGTCCGCGAGCTTTTCGATCACCGCGAAGTTCTCTTCGGAGCCGACGCCGCGGCCACCCGAGACGACGATCCCGGCCGAGGTCAGCTCGGGACGGTCGCTTTCGGCAACCTTGTCTTCGACCCATTCCGACACGCCCGGATTGTCCGCGGCTGCCACATCCTCGATCGCGCAGGCGCCTTGTTCGCCAGCGGCGTCGAAGGTCGAGGTCCGGATGGTCAGGACCTTCTTGGGATCCGACGACTTGACCGTCTGCACCGCGTTGCCCGCATAGATCGGACGCTCGAACGTGTCGGCATCGACCACGCCGGTCACATCGGTCAGGATCATCACGTCGAGAAGCGCGGCGACGCGCGGCAGGATGTTCTTGGCATCCGTGGTCGCAGGTGCGGCGATGTGGTCGTAATCACCCGCAAGCGACACGATCAGGGACGCGACCGGTTCTGCCAGACGATGACCGTAAAGCGCATCCTCGGCGACCAGCACCTTGGAGACGCCATCGATCTTCGCAGCCTCGGCGGCCGCATCCTTGGCGGAGGCGCCCACGGCCAGAAGGGTCACGTCACCCAGCGCCTTCGCGGCGGTCACGGCCTTCGCGGTCGCATCATGCGACAGCGCACCGTCGTTGATTTCAGCGATCAGAAGAACAGCCATTACACGACCCCCTTGTCTTTCAGCTTGGTCACGAGTTCGTCGACCGAACCCACCATTTCGCCTGCGGCGCGCTCTTCGGGCTCCGAGGTTTTCACGATCTCGAGGCGCGGCGCGACATCGACGCCGTAATCGGCGGGCGTCTTCTCATCGAGCGGCTTCTTCTTCGCCTTCATGATGTTCGGCAGCGATGCGTAGCGCGGCTCGTTCAGGCGCAGGTCGGTGGTGACGATGGCGGGCAGCTTGACCTTGATGGTCTGCAGGCCGCCATCCACCTCGCGCGCGACCACGGCGTGATCGCCATCAATCTCGAGCGTGTTGGCGTTCGTGGCCTGTGCCCAGCCCGTCAGTGCCGCCAGCATCTGGCCGGTCGCATTCAGGTCGTTGTCGATGGCCTGCTTGCCGCAGATCACGAGGCCCGGCTGCTCTTCCTCGATGACCTTGGCGAGGATCTTCGCGACCGAGAGAGGCTCGATGTCGTTGTGCACGTCATCCGCGGCATTCACGAGGATCGCGCGATCCGCGCCCATTGCGAGGCCGGTGCGCAGCGTTTCCTGCGCCTGCTTCACGCCGATGGAGACGACGATGACCTCGTCGGCCTTCCCGGCTTCCTTCAGGCGGATCGCCTCTTCGACGGCAATCTCGTCGAAGGGGTTCATCGACATTTTCACATTGGCCAGATCGACGCCGGATCCGTCCGCTTTCACGCGAACCTTCACGTTGTAGTCGATCACCCGTTTGACAGGCACGAGTACCTTCATGGGTCAGCTCTCCCTTGCTCGGGGCGACGCATCCCGCGACGCCGGAATGGATTTGTCCGATTGAATACCGTGACGCAGCGCAGGGCGACAGGGGGAAATCGACGCATGGGGCGCCACGAACGTCGCGTTTTTTCCACGCATCCCGCGAAAACCTTGCGTCAGATGCAAGTATCAGTCGCAGATGCCTTTCAGCGCGCGGAATTGGGATTCGCTTAGCAGGGGTGCCGGATCGAAGCCTTCTGGCACGGCGGCCTCGGCGCCTTCGATGCGCTCCGACAGTTCGGGATGGCTCATGAAATGGGTCATGATCGCAGGCGGCTCGCCGCCCATGTCGCGGAATCGTTCGAACATCGCGCCCAATGCCGCGGGCGAGATGTCGGCGCGTTCAAGCATGCCATAGGCGAAAACGTCGGCTCCGGTCTCGGCGGCCTGGCTGTAGCGCGCCTCGATCAGTCGCTCGGTCAGGAACAGAACCGCCGCACCGCCCGCGAAATCGCCGAGGATCAATCCCAGAACCCCGATGGAGCCCGCAGAGCGCAGCGCATGGCGCGTCGGATCGCGGCTGACCACATGGCCGACCTCATGGGCGAAGACGGCGGCGATCTCCTCGGGCGTCTCGGCGGCGTCGATCAGACCGCGGAAGAACACGATGAAGCCGCCCGGAAGCGCGAAGGCGTTGACCATCTCGTGGTCGAGCACATGCACCGAAAGGTCCTGCGGCAGGGGTGTACCGCCTGCCAGCCGGTCACGGATAGTATCGAGGGCCGCCATGCCGTCGGGATCTTCGCAGAAGGCAACGGGTGCGACGCTGTCCGGGCCGAGCGCGTTGCGGATCTGGTTCAGCGTGACCTCGCCCAAGGCGCGCTCGCCCTCGGGCGGGATGAACCGGGCCAGTTGGTCGGCCATGATCGGCACCAGCACGAAGATGATCAGGGCGACAGAGCCAAGCGCCGCTGCGGCCCAACGGGCGATCCGGCCCCGATTCGCCGTGGGCGCGCGCCTTTTGCGGTTGGGCAGGCGCGGCGCGAGATCGCGGTCGCCCAGAACAAGCTGCGCCAGTGGATCGCCCTTGAGACGCAGCACGAAAAGATCGCCCCCCGCCTGATCGGGCACTTCGCGCACGTCGTCCAAAGGCCAGCCATAGGCGTCGCCGCCCGCCTCGAACACGAGCGCGCCCGCGACCTCGTCGATACCGAGTGCCACGTCATGCGGCACGGGTGACATCCCGTCGAAGAATGTCGCGCGGCCCTGATAGATCGCGGGGCGCGGACCGACGCGGATGATCGTCTCGGTCATATCGACGCCCCCACATCCAGTGCTTCGGCAAAGCCCTCGGCCTGTTCCGCTTCGTCGCGCGGGCGCTGGCGCACCTTCGCAAGACCGTCCGGCGTGCCGATGGCAATCCGCAGCGCGTAATGTCGGATCAGGGGCATCGTCACGAAGATCTGCGTGAGTGCGGACCACATCAGGAAGATCGCGAAATAAAGCCCGGCGCTGAGCGCGATCAGCGTGTAGGGCGGCAGCGCCTCAAGCCAGGGCAGCGCATCGCCCGCACCCATGTCGGCCAGCATGTCCGCGGCCTGCAGGCCCAGGATTGCCACGCCCAGAAAGATCGTGGGCAGCGCGAGGATGGCCAACGTGCCCAGATAGCCGAAGCCGAAGATCAGCAGCACCTTCATGGCGGAGGGGGTGAAATGCAGTCGCACATCGCCCATGCGTTTCGTCTCGGTCAGAAGGCGCAGCGTCTCGACGCGGTAATAAACCACGCCGTACAGCCCTGCGAGCGCGGCGGCCACACCGCTCGCCGCCGCGGCCCCCGGCTGCTCGGCAAAGCCGAGCCCCGTGCTCAGGAGGGCCAGCCCGATGGCGATCCCGATCCATTTCAGCGCGGGGTAGAGCATGGTCCAACGGCCCTCCTGCACGAGGCGCGCCGTGCCGAAATAGGTCCGGTCGGTTTTGTATTTCTCCAGCCAGAAGGTCATGCGCGGCCAGAGAAGGCCAAGGCTCAGGATCGTCACGATCCAATGGCCGAGCGCGCGGAACGCGTAACCCCACGCCCCGGGCGCCAGGGCAAAGCGTACGCCGCGCCAGCGAGTCCGGGCGAGGATATAACGGCGCGCGCGATATTGCGCATAGAACCACAGCGGGATGACGCCCAGAAAGCTCAGGCCATAGGCCGCGACATTGCCCTGAAACAGCGAGAAGCTGACGAACATCAGGATCAGGTTCACCACGCCGATATAGAAGGCGAGGATCACCACGGCGATCAGAAAGCCCAGAAGCTTCTCCCAGGGATCGCCTACGTATTCGAGCGGATGACCCCCGGGCCGGATCGCCGACCAGTACCAGCGGCGCAGGCGCGTCTTCATCCAGAAGCGGTAGATGCCGAGCGTGAGAACCGTCAGGAAGCCGGTCTTGAGCGCCAGCGCCAGAAGCGGGCCGCGCCGCCCGGCAAAGTCCGTCTCCAGCGCGCCCTCAGGTGAACGTGTTGTCGCGGGGGAAGCCGCGCGGCGCCATACGTCCCGAGGCGGCGCGTTTGGCGATCCACTCGTCGAGCTCGGGGCGTTCGACGGTGCGGGTCCGTCCGGCGGGGTCGCGCCAGGAGAGGCCTTCGTCCAGGGTGAACGTGGTGGCATCCGACAGGCCCCCGTCTTTGTATTTCTGCAGTCGCACGCCCTTGCCGCGACCCATCTCGGGCAGCTCGTCCAGCGGGAAGACCAGCACCTTGCGGTTCTCGCCCACGACGGCGACGGCATCGCCCGTGACAGGCTTGATCACGCGGGCCTTCACATCGCCGCGCACGTTCAGGACCTGCTTGCCCGCGCGGGTCTGGGCCACGACCTCGTCTTCCGGCACGACGAATCCGTCGCCTGCCGAGGAGGCGACCAGCAGCTTGCGCCCGGGCTTGTGCACGAGGATGTCGAGGATCTCCGCCTCGTTGGGCAGATCCACCTGAAGACGCAGGGGCTCGCCCATGCCACGCCCGCCCGGCAGGGTCGCCGCCGACATCGTGTAGAAGCGGCCGTTCGAGCCCGCGACCAACAGACGATCCGTGGTCTCGGCGTGGAAGATGAAGCGCGGCCCGTCGCCATCCTTGAACTTCAGCTCGCGATTGAGGTCGATATGGCCGGTCATCGCGCGCACCCAGCCCATCTGCGAACAGACGACGGTGATTGGCTCGCGCTCGATCATGGCTTCGATCGGCACGTCCTCGATCGCGGTCGCCTCGGCGAAATCGGTGCGCCGTGTGCCGCCGGTATAATCCTTGCCGAAGCGCTTCTTGGTCTCGCGCAGCTCCGTGGCGATGCTGCCCCATTGCAGGTCTTCGCTGTCGAGCAGATCCTCGAGGCCCGCGCGTTCCTCCATCAGGCGGTCGCGTTCGGCGACGAGTTCCATCTCCTCCAAGCGGCGCAAGCTGCGCAGGCGCATGTTGAGAATCGCCTCGGCCTGCACTTCCGTCAGCCCCAGTGCATCATCGGAGGCGGCAGGCGGCGGGGAGGCATAGTCGCGCTCATCGGTTGCACGGACATGATCGCGGCCCCAATCCTCGCGGCAGAGCGCGGCCTTGGGATCGTCGTCGTAGCGGATGATGTCGATCACCCGGTCGAGGTTCAGGAAGGCCACGATCAGGCCTTCGAGCACTTCGAGCCGGTGGTCGATCTTCTCCATCCGATGCTGCGAGCGCCGGATCAGCACGTCGCGGCGGAAATCAAGAAAGGCGCGCAGCACCTCTTTCAGCGAACAGACCTGCGGCGTCACCCCGTCGATCAGCACGTTCATGTTGAGGCTGAACTTGACCTCCAGATCGGAGTTCTTGAACAGCATCCCCATCAGCACGTCCGGGTCCACGTTCTTCGAACGCGGCTCCAGCACCATGCGGATATCCTCGGCGCTTTCGTCGCGGATATCGGCGAGGATCGGCACTTTCTTGGTCTGTATGAGCTCGGCCAGCCGTTCGACCAGCTTGGACTTCTGGACCTGATACGGGATCTCCGTGACGATGACCTGCCAGGTGCCGCGATCCAGCTTCTCCACCTGCCACTTGGCGCGCAGGCGGAACGACCCCCGACCCGTGCGGTAGGCCTCGGCGATGTTCTCGCGCGGCTCGACAATGGTTCCGCCGGTGGGAAAATCAGGTCCGGGAATGTAGTTCAGAAGCGTCTCGTCGCGGGCATCGGGCGTCTTGATCAGGTGCAGGCAGGCATCGATCAGCTCCGCGATGTTGTGCGGCGGAATATTCGTGGCCATGCCCACCGCGATGCCCGAGGCACCGTTGGCCAGAAGGTTCGGGTAGGAGGCGGGCAGAACGACCGGCTCTTCGAGGCGGCCGTCGTAGTTCGGGCGGAAATCGACCGCGTTCTCGTCGAGCCCGTTCAGAAGCGCCTCGGCCATGACCGTCATGCGCGCTTCGGTGTAGCGCGAGGCGGCGGGGTTATCGCCGTCGATATTGCCGAAATTGCCCTGACCGTCGACCAGCGGGTAACGCACCGCGAAATCCTGCGCGAGGCGCGCCATCGCGTCATAGATCGCGGCATCGCCGTGAGGGTGGAAATCCCCCATCGTATCGCCAGAGATTTTGGCGGATTTCAGGAAGCCGCCCGTCGCGCTCAGCCGCAGCCGCCGCATCGCGTAGAGGATGCGCCGATGCACCGGCTTCAGCCCGTCCCGCGCATCCGGCAGCGCGCGGTGCATGATCGTCGAAAGCGCATAGGTCAGATAGCGGTCGCCGATGGCACGGCGCAGCGGTTCTGCCACGTTCCGAGGGTTTATATTGGGGTCGAGCGCGTCATCATCCATAAATGCAGTGATATCCCCGCGACCCCGGCGCGGCAAGCAAGGAGAATCCTTGCAGCGGGACCTTTTCGCTTAGCCGCGCGTTGAGAATCGCGTATCTTATTGGGGCCGCGCTGCCAGCGGCTTCATTTTCAAATGTGATTTTTCTCCCATGGGGGTGGGTATGTCTCGTTTTGTTTTGCTGAGCTTTGCCGTGCTCGGATGGTCCTATTACGAATTGAGCGGCGGCGCTGATTTCGAACCGGGTTGGTACATCGAAAAGGACGCAGATGCGCTGGCCTCCGCTCCGGCCTCTGCGCCTGTCGCCGATTCGGCGCAAGCGCCGCGCGAGGTTGCGAACGTACCCACCGCACCGGCGCGCAACGCCCCGGCATCGCGCGACACTTCCGAAGACGTTACCCGCGGCGCGCAGGTTCAACTGGCCTCGCTCCGCCCCGCAGCACCGAGCGACGTTGCGGCGCAGGGACGCGTTTCCGACATTCTGCTGACCCGTCGCGAAGACGTCGCAATGCCCGAGGTTGCGTCCGAGGCGTCCGCCCCCTCCGCCGCCGAAGAACGCGTCGCCGACATGCGCGAAGTGGCAGGCACGCGGGTCAATATGCGGCTCGGGCCCGGCACCGGACATTCCGTCGTCACGCAGCTGTCGCAGGGCACCGAGGTCGAGGTTTTGCGCGCCGAAGGCGGCTGGCTGAAGCTGCGTGTCGTGGACAGCAAGCGGATCGGCTGGATGGCCGATTACCTGGTGACGGCGGCCGCGAACTGAACCCCGGGCGATTGCCAATCTGACCGATGGCCGCCAAAAGGCGGGCATGACCAAGAGCATTCTGATCACCGGTTGTTCCAGCGGGATCGGCCTTGATGCGGCCCGCACCTTGTCCGCACGTGGCTGGCAGGTTTTCGCGTCCTGTCGCGCGCCCGATGATTGCGCGCGCCTCGACGCCGAAGGCCTCAGCGCGCCGCAGCTCGACTACACCGATCGCGCCACCTTCGCCCCGGCGCTCGCGTCGATCCTGGAGGCGACGGGCGGCACGCTCGACGCGGTGTTCCACAATGGCGCCTATGCGATCCCGGCACCTCTCGAGGATGTTCCGGCCGAGGCAATGGATGCTGCCTTTCAGGCCAATTTCCTGGGCTGGCACGCGCTGACGCGAGAAATCCTGCCGATCATGCGCAAGCAGGGACATGGCCGGATCGTTCTGAACTCGTCGGTTCTGGGTTTCATCGGCATGAAATACCGCGGGGCCTATTGCGCGACGAAGTTCGCGCTTGAAGGCTGGGCGGATGTGCTGCGGCTGGAAATGGCGCCCGAGAACATCGAGGTGAGCCTGATCGAACCCGGCCCGATCGACACGGATTTCCGCAAGAACGCCATCCGCGCGTTCGAGCGCTGGATCGACTGGGAGGCGAGCCCGCGCGCTGACGAATATCGCGCGACGCTGCTCACCAAGCTCTACGAGGGGTCGGGCGGCAACCGCTTCGAATTGCCTGCCTCCGCCGTGACCGAAAAACTCATCCATGCCATCGAGGCTGACAAGCCCCGCCCGCGCTATTTCGTCACCAAGCCCACCCATGCGATGGGCGTGCTGAAACGGCTTCTGCCGACCCGTGCGCTCGACCGGATCGTGTCGAAAGGGTAAGGGGCGCGGCGAGGTCGATGGCGAATTTGATCGATTTTCGCCGAAGCGCGGCTAGGTGTGGCCTCAACGCGCAATTCGAAGAAGGCTGATAGGATCCCGCTCATGATGAACGATCCCCTTTTCATTCTGATGGCGGTGGTCATGTTGGCCGTCGTCGTCATCCTGCTCGTCGGTATCGGCGGCTTCGCCAAGGGTGGCGAATTCAATCGCAAACATGCCAACAAGGTCATGCGCTGGCGCATCGCGGCGCAATTCATCGCGGTGCTCTTGATCTTGTTGTTCGTCTGGGTCCGTCGGGGAGGCTGATATCATGGTGGTTCTCAATCGCATCTATACACGCACCGGCGATGCCGGTGAGACGGCGCTAGGCGACGGCACGCGCGTGGCCAAGCATGCGCCCCGCGTCGCCGCCTACGGCACGGTGGATGAGCTGAATTCCGTGGTCGGCATCGCCCGGCTGCATGCGGAGGGCGATCTCGACGCGCAATTGGCGCGCATTCAGAACGATCTTTTCGACACCGGCGCCGATCTTTGCCGTCCGGACATGCACAAGGATGGTGAGGCGGAATATCCCGTCCTGCGCATGGTTCCCGAGCAGGTGTCGCGTCTCGAGACGGAAATCGACGCGATGAACAAGCGGTTGGAGCCGCTGCGCAGCTTCATCCTGCCCGGTGGATCGGCCCTCGCGGCGCATCTGCACCATTGCCGGACGGTCGCGCGGCGCGCCGAGCGCAAGACGATAGAGCTGTCGGCAGTGGAATCGGTGAACGAGGCGGCGGTGAAATATCTCAACCGCCTGTCGGACTGGTTCTTCGTCGCCGCCCGTATCGCCAATGACGACGGCCGCGCGGACGTGTTGTGGGTTCCGGGCGCGAACCGGTGAAACCGGCGCAGCGTCCAGTGGACGCTGCGGCCCCCGGAAGCGCGGAGCGCAGGCCCGGAGGGCAGGGGCAAACCGCTGACGAGCGGCGGGACGCCCAGTGGACGCTTTGGTCCCGGAAGGCGGAAGTCAGAACCACTTGAGGCGCGGCATCGCGGCTCAAGGAGCCGTCAATTGCACCCCGGCGTGCAAGCGGATACACCCCAAGGTCAGTTCAGCCCGACCCAAAGGTCCGATCCCATGCGCCGCCTGTTTTCCCTTCTCGCCTGCCTCACATTCCTCGCCGCCTGTGCCGACGGCCAGCGCGAGCTGAAAAAGCCGGTGGAACCCATCGGTACGTTCAAGCTCGGCCATGCGGTCGTCATCGCGCCCAATATCGTCAAAGGCCCCGCCTCGCGCGATGCCACCGACGAGGAGTGGATCGCCGCTGTCGACAGCGCCATCGAGGAGCGGTTCCGCCGTTACCAGGGCGATGAATTCTACCACCTGGGCGTCTCCATCGAGGGCTATGTTCTGGCGCAGCCCGGCATCCCGCTTGTCTTCACGCCGAAATCGGCGCTCATCGTGAATGTCACGGTCTTCGAGGATGCGACGGGGCAAAAGCTCAACGAAGAGGCCATGCAGCTCAGCGTGATCGAAGCGCCGTCGACGGATACGTTCATCGTGGGCTCGGGTCTTGGCCAGACCAAGGAAGAGCAGATGGAAGCGCTGTCGGCCAATATTGCGCTCTCCATCGAGACCTACATGCGCAAACAGCAGCGCGATGCCGGTTGGTTTGGCGGTCCGGGTGCGGGCGAACCCATCGTGCCCGAAGCCGCGGAAGACGCGGTCGATCCGGCCTCGGAGGACGCCGATAGCGACGCCACCGACGAGACCGCAGCGGCCCAGCCTGCCACCGGCAGCGGCGTGATGGCCGCGGTCGAGGAGCCGGAGCTGAGCGCGCCCGCCAACTGACGCGACTTGCAAATCACTTGGGACACGGCGCACCATCCAACCCGTTGAAACGGCACGCCTCCGGGAAGGGTATGTGAGACGGGTTTTTGCATTTCCGCTTTCGGCTCAAGTGCCGCTTGATTTTCCCCGTGCCATTCAATATCCCGCCCGCGATGTGAACCGGGCCGCGTGCGGCCCCCCAAGCTACACGAGGCGTCTGACAAGATGGCAAAGGAAAAGTTCGATCGCTCGAAGCCGCACTGCAACATCGGCACGATCGGTCACGTTGACCACGGCAAGACCACGCTGACGGCGGCGATCACCAAGTATTTCGGCGACTTCCAGGCGTATGACCAGATCGACGGCGCGCCCGAGGAGAAGGCCCGCGGCATCACGATCTCGACCGCACACGTGGAATACGAGACCGAGAACCGTCACTACGCACATGTCGACTGCCCCGGCCACGCCGACTACGTGAAGAACATGATCACGGGTGCGGCGCAGATGGACGGCGCGATCCTCGTTGTGAACGCGGCCGACGGCCCGATGCCCCAGACCCGCGAGCACATCCTGCTCGGCCGTCAGGTGGGCATCCCCGCCATGGTCGTTTTCCTCAACAAGGTCGACCAGGTCGATGACGAGGAGCTTCTCGAGCTCGTCGAGATGGAAGTCCGCGAGCTTCTGTCCGCCTACGACTTCCCGGGCGACGACATTCCGATCGTGGCAGGCTCGGCGCTCGCTGCGATGGAAGGCCGCGATCCCGAGATCGGCGAGAACAAGATCAAGGAACTGATGGCTGCCGTGGACGAGTACATCCCGCAGCCGCCGCGTGCGACCGACCAGCCGTTCCTGATGCCGATCGAGGACGTCTTCTCGATCTCCGGCCGCGGCACCGTCGTGACCGGCCGCGTCGAGCGTGGCGTGATCAACGTGGGCGACGAGATCGAGATCGTCGGCATCCGCGACACCAAGAAGACGACCTGCACGGGCGTCGAGATGTTCCGCAAGCTGCTCGACCGCGGTGAAGCGGGCGACAACATCGGCGCGCTGCTGCGCGGTGTCGACCGTGAGGGCGTCGAGCGTGGCCAGGTGCTCTGCAAGCCGGGCTCCGTGACCCCGCACACCGAGTTCGAAGCCGAGGTCTACATCCTGACCAAGGAAGAGGGCGGCCGCCACACGCCGTTCTTCGCGAACTACCGCCCGCAGTTCTACTTCCGCACGACGGACGTGACCGGCACCGTGACGCTGCCCGAGGGCACCGAGATGGTTATGCCCGGTGACAACCTGAAGTTCGGCGTCGAGCTGATCGCACCGATCGCGATGGAAGACGGCCTGCGTTTCGCCATCCGCGAAGGCGGCCGCACCGTGGGTTCGGGCGTCGTCTCGAAGATCATCAAGTAATCGGCTCCTGGCGTCCCGTGCCTGCGCGTGGGACCGGCAAGCAGCAGGGTTCTTGCCCAACGAAGGCCCCGGACGTCGCGTCCGGGGCCTTTTGCTATTCTGCTACGGGCGCCTGCTGAGGGAAGACGCGCTGCCCGCCATGCGTGATCTGTCCAGAGCCACATTCGGCAGAATTGTGCGGATCGCTTTGCATCTGCAGCAATCGAAAATCGGCTTTCCGCCCAAGAGGCTACCCGCCAAATGCTGCGGCTGCATCCGGTCTGCATACCGTTGTATTCCATTAACATACTGAAATTGCTTGCTTTTTGATAATATGACGTCATCTTTCCCGGGAACGGGTAGGGGGCCTCATGGCAGAGCATCAGATCACCGACTGGATCGGCCGCGAGGAAACCACTCAGGGACGCGTGGGCGAAACCATGGCGCGCATGATGACGGCGACGCTTGCCGATACCGGGCAAGGGCCGCTCGCACAGGGCGAGGTTCTGCCGCCGCTTTGGCACTGGACGGGGTTCCCGCCCGAAACACCCATTTCCGGGCTCGGAGACGACGGACACCCGAAGCTTGGCGGCTTTCTCCCGCCCGTCGAACTGCCCCGGCGCATGTGGGCAGGGGGCACGGTGGCCTTCGAGAAACCCCTGCATGTCGGCGAACGCCTGACCCGTCATTCCGTCATCGAAAACGTGGTTCGCAAGGATGGGCGCGCGGGACCGATGGTCTTCGTGACAGTGCTGCACGAGGTCTCCGGCGAGGACGGTCTGGCGCTCCGGGAGCAGCACGACATCGTCTATCTCGAACTGCCGAAAACCTATGCGCCGCCGCCTCCGGTCGCCCCGCCCGAGGACATCATCGCTGAGCGCGAATTCGCCATGAGCAACACGCTGCTGTTCCGCTTCTCCGCCTGCACGTTCAATTCGCACCGGATCCATCTCGATCTCGATTATGTCCGTGAGGTGGAGAAATACCCCCATCTGGTCGTGCACGGCCCGCTTCAGGCGCTGCTCATGGCGCGTCTCGCAATGGAGATCCAAGGCCGACCCCCCCGCCATTTCCGCTATCGCGGCGTGCACCCGATGTTCCCGGATGCGCCGATGCGGGTGCTGGCACAGCAGGGCGAGGGCGGGAGCCTCAAGCTCTGTACCGCGCGGGGGGCGGAGCATCAGGGCATGACAGCCGTCGCAGATTGGGAGGAGAGGACATGAGCGGTATTCTCAACGGGATGCGCGTGATCGAAGGATCGGCGTTCGTGGCGGTCCCCCTTGCGGGGCTGACGCTGGCGCAGATGGGGGCGGAGGTGATCCGCTTCGACCGGCTCGAGGGCGGGCTGGACGCCACACGCTGGCCCGTCGCCCCGTCCGGCAAGAGCCATTTCTGGGCCGGGCTCAATAAGGGCAAGAAGTCGGTCGCCATCGATATGCGCGCCCCCGAAGGACGCGAGCTGATCACGCGGCTCATCACCGCGCCGGGCGAGGATGCGGGGCTCTTCATCACCAATCTTGCGGTCAAGGGCTGGCTCGATCACCAAACGCTGTCCGCGATCCGCCCGGACCTCGTATCCGTCACGCTCATGGGCGACCGCCACGGCCGTCCGCAGGTCGACTACACGGTGAACCCCGCAATCGGCATCCCGGACATGACGGGCCCGGAAGGCTCCGACACGCCGGTGGCGCATGCGCTGCCCGCCTGGGACGTCGCGGCGGGCGGTCACGTGGTCAACGCGCTTCTGGCGGCGGAGCGGCACAGGCTGCGCCGCGGCGAAGGGCAGGGCGTCACGCTGGCCCTCAAGGATATCGCGGCGGCCACGATCGGGCATCTGGGCATGATCGGCGAGGCGGCCACGACAGGCCGGGCGCGGGAGAAATGCGGCAATGCGCTTTACGGCGCCTACGGGCAGGATTTCCTGTGTGCCGACGGCAAGCGCGTCATGGTCATCGGGCTGACGGCGCGGCAATGGAAAGGGCTCGTCAAGGTCACGGGCTGCAAGGAGGCGATGCAGCGCTTCGCGCAGCGCAGCGGGCAGAACCTTGGCGATGAGGGTGTGCGCTTCCGCCTGCGCCATGACCTGACGGCGATCCTGGCGCCCTGGTTTGAGGCCCGTCCGCGGGCCGTGGTCGCCAAGGCGCTGGATGCGGCGGGGGTCACCTGGGCGCCTTTCCGAAATGTCTCGGAGGCGTTGAAGGAGGATCCCGACCTGGGGCCCGAGAACCCGATCTTCTCAGTGCTCGACCAGCCCGGGCTTGGCCGATTCCCGGTAGCGGGCAATCCTGCGCATTATACGGGCTTTGCGCGCGAAACACCGAAGATTGCGCCCGAGCTCGGCGCGCATACCGAAAGCGTTCTGTCGGAGGTTGGCGGGCTCGACGATACCGAGATCCAGGGCCTCTTTGACCGCGGCATCGTTGGCGACACGACGCGGATGCATCGCCCTAACGCTGCCTGACCGAACGAAAAACGGCCGGTCCCGCAAAGGACCGGCCGTTATAGGCGCGGGTGGATCGCGCTTACTGGTACTTGCCGACGAGGTTCTCGACGAGCGCGCGCTTCTCGGAAACGCTGTCACCCGAATGGATGACGTTCAGCAGCGAGGCGACTTCGGCGTTGGACAGGCCCGATGCGTCGACATTTGCAAAGCGCTCGATCTCGGCGATCTGGCCTTCGGTCGCGGCGAATGCAGCGGAGCCGGTTGCGGTTGCGAGGATGAGAGCGGCGGCGGTTGCGAACTTGGTCATGGTGGAAATCCTTGGATTGAGGGGGTTTTGAGGGAGGGATGGGGCCGCCGAGGGAGAGGCGGCAGCCCCGTCAGATGCGCTTACTGGTACTTGCCGACGAGGTTCTCGACGAGCGCGCGCTTCTCGGAGACGCTGTCACCCGAATGGATGACGTTCAGCAGCGAGGCGACTTCGGCGTTGGAGAGGCCCGATGCGTCGACATTTGCGAAGCGCTCGATCTCGGCGATCTGGCCTTCGGTCGCGGCAAAGGCAGCGGAGCCGGTTGCGGTTGCGAGGATGAGAGCGGCGGCGGTTGCGAACTTGGTCATGGTGTAGATCCTTGATTTGAGGGGATTTTGAGGGAGGGATGGGGCCGCCGAGGGAGAGGCGGCAGCCCCGTCAGATGCGTTTACTGGTACTTGCCGACGAGGTTCTGGACGAGCGCGCGCTTCTCGGAAACGCTGTCACCCGAGTGGATGACGTTCAGCAGCGAGGCGACTTCGGCGTTGGACAGGCCCGATGCGTCGACATTTGCAAAGCGCTCGATCTCGGCGATCTGGCCATCGGTCGCGGCGATTGCAGCGGAGCCGGTTGCGGTTGCGAGGATGAGAGCGGCGGCAGTTGCGAACTTGGTCATAATGGTTCTCCTTGATGTGCCCCGGGGGGCGATTTGTTGTGCCCCGAGAGGCGTTTGCTAAGGGACGTTGCCGTCCGGTGATTGACAGATGGGAGGGCCCTGAACCTTCTGCCAATCACAGAATTCGTCACGGATGCTCACGGATTTTTGCCCTTGAAAACCCGGCAGGTATGCAGTTGAATGCAGTGGATAATTTACATTTATAATCAGCTATTTAGACATCATTTCCGCGTCACGTGTTCGGGATTTTTGCTCGAATTTCGCAACAAATCCTGCAAACGGCCTCCCGTCACAATGTCTGCGCATTTGCGCACTGAAATATGGGTAACGCGGTTGCGCGCGTGCGATCACGCAGGGCGGCGCATTAGGGCGCCGCGCGTGAGATTTAAGGCTGATTTTGAAACATCGCCGTGGCCGCCTGCGCTCGGGCGCGATGAACCGGAAGGCGAAAATCGCCTCTTGAAACCGCGCCAGCAGGACGGTATCGCACGTCAGCGATAGGGGTATAGCTCAGCTGGTAGAGCGACGGTCTCCAAAACCGTAGGTCGCGGGTTCGAACCCTGCTGCCCCTGCCACTTCACCACAGATCGATATAGGCAGAGCTGCGGCGCGAGTATCGCGTTCAGGGCGCATCGCTCGTTGACTGCCCGACATCCGGGCCTGTCGACAACGTCCGATCTGGGATGGACCGATCTCCCCGGTGCCGCGAACGCTGAAAAAGGGGCCCGCAATGCGGACCCCTTGAATACTCGTCTCAAACTCCAGGCGGTATGCCCGCCGAGATATCTTAGTTGAACAGGGCGTTCAGCTTGCCGCTGATGTCGCCACGGCTGTCGTTCGAATAGATGATCGCCAGGGCGCTGTTCACTTCGGCGTCCGACAGCGTCATCACGTCGACTTCCGGTGCGTAGCTGCTGATCAGGGCAACTTCACCCGTCGTCGCGGTGTTCATCTCGCTGACCATTTCGCCATCGTCCTGCAGAAGGGCGCGGACGCGGTCGGCACGATCGGATTCGTCACCGCTTTGTGCGGCTGCGATCGCTGCGTCGACGGTCGGCTGCGGAAGCATCGTGTAGTCGACGCCGTCCACGTATTCGTCGAGGATCGCGATTTCCGCTTCGGTGATCGATGCGGTCATCGGCACGAACTCTTCGTCAGCATAGAGAGCGCTGAGCTTGCCGGTGATGTCGGCGCGGCTGTCGTTCGAGTAGATGATGTTCAGGGCGCTGGACACCTGTGCATCGCTCCAGCCCGAGATGTCGGCTTCCGGCAGGTAGGATTGGATCGTCGCGACTTCACCATCGGTTGCGGCATAGGCCGGTGCGGTCAGTGCGAGGGTCAGTGCGGTTGCAGTCATAAAGCGTTTCATAATCGTACGTCCTTTTCGTCTCTTTTCCAAACCTTCGCGGGCATCGAGGCCGCTATGCGAAGGCGGCGGAGCGTTCCGCCTTGGTATGGGAAAAGAACACGCCAGCCCGGCCCGCGTTCCGGCGCAGGGGGCAGAAAATGCGTGAATTCTCAAGGACGTGATGTGCGCGTGAGCGCGGGAACCAAAGGCCTGGCTTCGGCGTTCGCGCGCCCCTGCGCGCCCGCGTTCATCTATAGATGGCGGGTGGCGGGGTTGCATCGCGGTCCGCTTTCGCAGGGCACGCGGCAACAGCGCTTGAAAGATGCGGGCCAAAGCCGTATCTGCCGCGGAACCAAACCCAAGCGAAGGTCCAAGCGATGGCCAAGACCAATCCGATCCAGTTCATCCAGCAGGTCCGTGCCGAAGTCAGCAAGGTCGTCTGGCCCACACGCCGCGAGGTGGTGCTGACGACGATCATGGTCTTCATCATGGCAACGCTGACGGCGATCTTCTTCGCGCTTGTCGATCTGGCGATCCGCAGCGGCCTTCAGGGCGTGTTGGGCATCTTCGGCGGCTGAGGCCTTCGGGCCTGCGCGCGGGGCTTGAATTCGCGCCGCGGGACTAGTAATGCGGCGCAACTAACGAGATCAGGCGTGCACCGCCAAGGGTGGCACGCCGTTTTCTATTGAGACTGGGCGCATTCGGGCCCGACAGAATGTAAGGACACAGCCAGATGGCGAAGCGGTGGTATTCGGTGAGCGTTCTCTCGAATTTCGAGAAGAAGGTGGCTGAACAGATCCGGACATCGGTGGCCGAGCAGGGGCTGGAGGACCAGATCGAAGAGGTTCTCGTCCCGACCGAAGAGGTGATCGAGGTCCGTCGCGGCAAGAAGGTCAACACCGAGCGCCGGTTCATGCCGGGTTACGTTCTGGTGCGGATGGAAATGTCGGATCAGGGCTACCACCTGATCAACTCGATCAACCGCGTTACCGGCTTCCTGGGCCCCCAAGGCCGTCCGATGCCGATGCGGGACGCCGAGGTGCAGGCCATCCTGGGCCGCGTGCAGGAAGGCGAAGAAGCCCCGCGCACGCTCATCCATTTCGAGGTGGGCGAGAAGGTCAAGGTCAACGACGGTCCGTTCGAGGATTTCGACGGCATGGTCGAGGGTGTGGACGAGGACAACCAGCGCTTGCGCGTGTCGGTGTCGATCTTCGGCCGCGAAACGCCCGTCGAGCTGGAATTCACCCAGGTCACCAAGCAAGGGTGACCCGGGGCGCAGCGGTGGGGTTTCACCCGCCCTGCGGAATGCGCCTCAGGGCGTAGGATGGGCAAACACCCATCCACCCGGTCAAGCCGGGTTCATTGTGGGAGGCGAGCGCGACGCGTCGTGCGGACCTGACCACACAACGAAAGACGGACCGGGACGCGCCCGGGACGTGTTGGACAAAGGAGATAGCCAGATGGCTAAGAAACTTGCTGGCAAGATGAAGCTGCAGATCCCTGCAGGTCAAGCCAACCCCTCGCCGCCGGTGGGCCCCGCCCTCGGTCAGCGTGGCATCAACATCATGGAATTCTGCAAGGCGTTCAACGCCAAGACGCAGGAGATGGAGCAGGGCGCGCCTTGCCCCACCGAGATCACCTATTACCAGGACAAGTCCTTCACCATGGATATCAAGACGCCGCCCGCGTCTTACTATCTGAAGAAGGCCGCTGGTCTGAAGCCCGTGGGCAAGCGCAACCGCCCGCGCGGTGCGGAAACGCCCGGCCGTGAGGTCGTCGCGACCGTCACCCGCAAGCAGGTGCGCGAAATCGCGGAGGCCAAGATGAAGGACCTGTCGGCGAATGATGTCGAATCGGCGATGAAGATCGTCCTCGGCTCGGCGAAATCCATGGGCATCGAGGTGAAGTAAGATGGCAAAACTCGGAAAACGCACCCGCGCCGCCCGCGAAGCATTCGCCGGCAAGGAAGAGATCACCGTCGAAGAGGCCGTGTCCCTCATTAAGTCGAACGCCAACACCAAGTTTGACGAGACCGTCGAGATCTCGATGAACCTCGGTGTCGATCCCCGTCACGCCGACCAGATGGTCCGCGGCGTCGTCGGCCTGCCCAACGGCACCGGCAAGACCGTGCGAGTCGCTGTCTTCGCACGCGGCGCCAAGGCCGAAGAGGCCCAGGCCGCAGGCGCGGACATCGTCGGCGCGGAAGACCTGATGGAAACCGTCCAGTCCGGCAAGATCGAGTTCGATCGCTGCATCGCGACCCCGGACATGATGCCCATCGTCGGTCGTCTCGGTAAGGTCCTGGGCCCCCGGAACCTGATGCCGAACCCCAAGGTCGGCACCGTGACCATGGACGTCAAGGAAGCCGTCGAGGCAGCCAAGGGCGGTCAGGTTCAGTTCAAGGCCGAGAAGGCAGGCGTCGTGCATGCGGGCGTGGGCAAGGTGTCCTTCGACGAGGCAAAGCTCGTCGAGAACATCCGCGCCTTCGTCGATGCGGTCTCCAAGGCGAAGCCCGCGGGCGCGAAGGGCACCTACATGAAGAAGGTGTCGCTCTCCTCGACCATGGGTCCGGGCGTCACCGTCGACGTGACCAACGCCACCGGCAACTGATCGGGCGAACCGGTGCGGGCCGCTGAGTCCGCGCTGCATCACCTGAGCGATTTCAAGACGGGCGGTCCTGCGGGACCGCCCGTTTTTCTTCTCATGGCGGCACGGGTCCTTTAGGTTTTCCCGCGTACGTAAGAGAAGGCGCGGCCGTATCGCGCCCGGGCACGAGGCAGAGACGAAGGCAGGAACCACGTGGCGCAAAACCTGACCATGGCCGCCATCCTCAAGGAGCCGCTCGACGCGGTTCGGGGCTTTGTCGCCTATCACCGGGCGCAGGGCGTCACGCGCTTCCATCTGTGTTTCGACGACCCGGACGATCCCGCTGCCGATGCGCTGAGCCAGGAGCCGGATATCCTTGTCGAGCGGGGCAACGCCGCGTTCTGGGAACGTGTCGGCATCGGCGCGGACAAGGCCTTCCCGATGCGGCAGAACCATTTCCTGACCTATGCCTATCACGCGGCGCCGGTCGGCTGGTTTGCAGCGCTGGACGGAGACGAGTTCTTTCATCTCGATGGCCGCACACTGGCCGAGGAGCTGGATGCGCAGGAGCCGGAAACCGTGGCCGTCACCATCCGCAGCGCGGAGCATGTCCAGACGCCGCAGGATACCGGACAGTATCATTTCCGGCTGCCCCAACCGCGCTGGCTGCGGCAATTGCTTTATCCCAATTTCGCGGGGCATCTGCGCACGCGGGAGGGGTTTGTGGGCCATATCGCCGGCAAATCCTGCACGCGGACCGGGTTGGGCTCGCGCGTGCGCATCCGCCAGCATTGGGCGGCGGTCGAGGGGCGTGACCTGATCGCCGCACGGATCATGGATCATGCGGACGGCGCGCATCTCCTGCATTTCGTGGATCGCGGTTTCATGAACTGGCGCGCAAAGCTCGATTGGCGGCTGTCCTCGCGCGGTTATGTGGACCGGATGAAGAACACGCTGCTTGCGGCGATGGAGGCCGACGCGCCCGAAGCGGAGCTGTGGAAAATCTACGCCGAGCTGCACGTGTTCGGACCGGAGCGGCTGCAGGTGCTGGCGGATTCGGGGCGGCTCCTGTCGCTGCCGGTCGCACACATCGGGCGCGAGGCGTCGGGCCTGGCTGTGGCAGCCTAGGCCACGGGCGGGTTCGTCGCGTGGCCGCAGGCTGAGACTGCCCAATACGGATGCATCTTGACCGGCCCGCGCGGGCAAGGCATGCTGATGCCCAGCCTTGTGACAGATGTCGGTGCATTTTGCGCCCACTGCCCCTTGGCAAAATTTCTTAAATTCTTTAGACGCAACCCTTGAGGGCATTCGTGTGATTCGCGACTGCCCTCGTTTCGTCCGAGACGGTGGGTGGTGCTGCCCCTGATGTAGCCCCGTAATTCCTGCCTGAGACGGGAAGAGCATTTTCAGTCCTTCGCTTCGCAAGAAGTGCCGGATCCGCGATTGCGACACCCCGTTCGGACCTGATCGCCGGGCTTTCCTCGGAGGGCCCAGCAAAAAGAGCCGGAGGGGAAACCCTCCAATACTTGGAGTAGAACTGTGGATAGAGCCCAGAAAGAGAAAGTGGTCGAGGAACTCGGCCAGATCTTCGAAAGCTCTGGCGTCGTGGTGGTGTCTCACTACGAAGGTCTCACGGTTGCCGAGATGCAGGATCTTCGGGGTCGCGCACGCGATGCCGGGGCGTCCGTACGCGTCGCCAAGAACAGGCTCGCCAAGATCGCCCTCGACGGGAAGCCTTGCGCAAGCATCGCGACCTATCTCGAGGGCATGACCGTTCTGACCTATTCCGAAGACCCCGTGGCAGCTGCCAAGGTGGTCGAGGACTTCGCCAAGGATAACAAGAAGCTTGAGATTCTTGGCGGCGCAATGGGTGAGAGCGCTCTCGACCGGGCCGGTGTGGAAGCCGTGTCGAAGATGCCCTCGCGCGACGAGCTTATCGCTCAGATCGCAAGCTGCATCGGCGCACCCGCATCCAACATCGCCGGCGCGATTGGCGCACCTGCTTCGAACATCGCCTCGATCCTGTCGACCATCGAAGAAAAGGCCGAGGCGGCCTAAGGCACCCAATGGGATCCTCGTGGGGTTGCATCCCGCACGTTGGAACACATCTAGATACGGAAAGAAGTCACAATGGCTGATCTGAAGAAACTCGCAGAAGACATCGTCAACCTGACGCTTCTCGAAGCCCAGGAACTCAAGACCATCCTCAAGGACGAATACGGCATCGAGCCCGCCGCTGGCGGCGCGGTCATGATGGCCGGTCCCGCAGGCGGCGACGCCGGCGCGGCTGCTGAAGAGCAGACCGAATTCGACGTCATCCTGAAGTCGGCAGGCGCCTCCAAGATCAACGTGATCAAGGAAGTCCGCGGCATCACCGGCCTTGGCCTCAAGGAAGCCAAGGAACTCGTGGAAGCGGGTGGCAAGGCCGTCAAGGAGCAGGTCTCCAAGGACGAAGCCGAAGAGATCAAGAAGAAGCTCGAAGAGGCAGGCGCCGAAGTCGAGCTCAAGTAATCGTTCGGTCGGGGTTTCCCGGCCAGGTTACGCAAAATTCTGGCTGGATCCGGGGCCATCCCGGGTCCAGCCGAACCTGTCTAAGCGAGGCCCCTTCGCCACGGATAACAATCCGGGCAACGGGAAAGGGGCTTTTCTCAGGCAAGGTTCCTTCGATCGGGAGGCCTCTGGTGGGACAGGGGCCATGAATGGATCGGAGCCTTCCTTCTCGGTTGAGCGCGTGCCCGATGCCCGACGGGCGCGTCCTCGGAAGAGACACTGAAAGGTGACAAGCGACCATGGCGCAATCCTACCTTGGCCAGAAACGTCTTCGTAAATATTACGGAAAAATTCGTGAAGTGCTGGAGATGCCGAACCTCATCGAGGTTCAGAAATCCTCCTACGACCTGTTCCTGAAGTCCGGCGACCAGCTGGAGCCGATGGACGGAGAAGGCATCAAGGGTGTCTTCCAGTCGGTCTTCCCGATCAAGGATTTCAACGAGACGTCCATCCTCGAATTCGTGTCCTACGAGCTCGAGAAGCCCAAATACGATGTCGATGAATGCCAGCAGCGCGACATGACCTATGCCGCGCCGCTGAAGGTGACCCTGCGTCTCATCGTGTTCGATGTGGACGAGGATACCGGCGCGAAGTCCGTTAAGGACATCAAGGAGCAGGACGTCTTCATGGGCGACATGCCCCTGATGACACCGAACGGCACGTTCATCGTCAACGGCACCGAGCGCGTCATCGTCTCCCAGATGCACCGCTCCCCGGGCGTGTTCTTCGATCACGACAAGGGCAAGACGCACAGCTCGGGCAAGCTGCTCTTTGCCTGCCGCATCATTCCCTATCGCGGCTCGTGGCTCGACTTCGAGTTCGACGCCAAGGATCTCGTCTTCGCCCGCATCGACCGCCGCCGGAAGCTTCCGGTGACGACGCTCCTCTACGCGCTTGGTCTCGACCAGGAAGCGATCATGGATGCGTATTACGACACGGTCGATTTCGAGCTCGAGAAGGGCAAGGGCTGGAAGACGAAGTTCTTCCCCGACCGCGTGCGCGGCACCCGTCCAACCCATGACCTGATCGACGCCGATACCGGCGAAGTGATCGCCGAGGCGGGCAAGAAAGTCACGCCGCGCGCGGTCAAGAAGCTGAAGGACGAGGGCAAGGTCGAGAATCTTCTCGTGCCCTTCGACGATATCGTGGGCCGGTTCGTCGCCAAGGACATCATCAACGAAGAGACGGGCGCGATCTACGCCGAGGCCGGCGATGAGCTGACCTGGACCGTCGACAAGGATGGTGAAGTCACCGGCGGCACGCTCAAGGAGCTTGTCGATGCAGGCGTGACCAGCATCCCCGTCCTCGACATCGATAACATCACCGTGGGCCCGTACATGCGGAACACCATGGCGAACGACAAGAACATGAACCGCGACACCGCGCTCATGGATATCTATCGCGTCATGCGTCCGGGCGAGCCCCCCACCGTGGAGGCCGCCTCGGCGCTCTTCGACACGCTGTTCTTCGATGGCGAGCGCTACGACCTGTCGGCCGTGGGCCGCGTGAAGATGAACATGCGTCTCGCGCTCGACAAGCCCGACACCCAGCGCACGCTGGACCGCGAAGACATCGTCGCCTGCATCAAGGCGCTGGTGGATCTGCGCGACGGGCGCGGCGATATCGACGACATCGACCACCTCGGCAACCGCCGGGTGCGTTCGGTCGGCGAGCTGATGGAAAACCAGTACCGCGTGGGTCTGCTGCGCATGGAGCGCGCCATCAAGGAGCGCATGTCGTCGGTCGAGATCGACACCGTCATGCCGCAGGACCTGATCAACGCGAAGCCCGCCGCGGCGGCGGTGCGTGAATTCTTCGGCTCCTCGCAGCTGTCGCAGTTCATGGACCAGACCAACCCGCTGTCGGAAGTGACGCACAAGCGGCGTCTGTCGGCCCTCGGGCCCGGCGGTCTGACGCGCGAGCGCGCAGGCTTCGAGGTGCGCGACGTGCACCCGACCCATTACGGTCGCATGTGCCCGATCGAGACGCCGGAAGGTCCGAACATCGGCCTGATCAACTCGCTCGCCACCTTCGCGCGGGTGAACAAGTACGGCTTCATCGAAACGCCCTACCGCGTGGTCAAGGACAGCCAGGTGACCGATGAGGTCCACTACATGTCCGCCACCGAGGAGATGCGCCACACGATCGCGCAGGCCAACGCGTCGCTCAACGATGACGGCAAGTTCGTCAACGATCTGGTTAACACCCGCCAGTCGGGCGACTACACGCTGGCGCCTGCGGACAGTGTCGATCTCATCGACGTCTCGCCGAAGCAGTTGGTGTCGGTCGCGGCCTCGCTCATCCCGTTCCTCGAGAACGACGACGCGAACCGCGCTCTGATGGGCTCGAACATGCAGCGGCAGGCCGTGCCGACGCTGCGCTCCGAAGCGCCGCTCGTGGGCACGGGCATCGAGGGCATCGTCGCCCGCGATTCCGGCGCGTCCATCATGGCCAAGCGCGGCGGCATCATCGACCAGGTCGACGCGACCCGGATCGTTGTGCGCGCAACGCAGGACCTTGAGCCGGGCGATCCGGGCGTGGACATCTACCGTCTGCGCAAGTTCCAGCGTTCGAACCAGAACACCTGCATCAACCAGCGTCCGCTGGTCACCGTGGGCATGGAAGTCGAGAAGGGTGAAGTGATCGCGGATGGCCCGTCCACGGATATGGGGGAACTGGCGCTCGGCAAGAACGTCATCGTCGCCTTCATGCCCTGGAACGGCTACAACTACGAGGACTCCATCCTCATCTCTGAGCGGATCTCGCAGGACGACGTCTTCACCTCGGTCCATATCGAGGAATTCGAAGTCGCCGCCCGTGACACCAAGCTCGGGCCCGAGGAGATCACCCGCGACATCCCGAACGTGGGCGAGGAGGCGCTGCGCAACCTCGACGAGGCGGGCATCGTCTATATCGGTGCCGATGTGGAGCCGGGCGATATCCTCGTGGGCAAGATCACGCCGAAGGGCGAAAGCCCGATGACGCCGGAAGAGAAACTCCTCCGCGCCATCTTCGGCGAAAAGGCCTCGGACGTGCGCGACACCTCGCTGCGGGTGAAGCCGGGCGATTACGGCACCGTCGTGGAAGTCCGCGTCTTCAACCGTCACGGCGTCGAGAAGGACGAACGTGCGCTGCAGATCGAGCGCGAAGAGATCGAAAGCCTCGCGCGCGACCGCGACGACGAGCTGGCGATCCTCGACCGCAACATCTACGCGCGTCTGAAGTCCATGATCCTCGGCAAGACCGCCGTGAAGGGCCCCAAGGGCGTGAAGGCAAACTCGGAAATCACCGAGGAATTGCTGGACAGCCTGACCCGGAGCCAGTGGTGGCAACTCGCCCTCGGTGAGGAAGAGGAAGCCAAGTTCGTGGAGGCCCTGAACGAGCAGTACGAGGCGCAGAAGCGCGCGCTCGATGCCCGGTTCGACGACAAGGTCGAGAAGGTGCGCCGCGGCGACGATCTGCCCCCGGGCGTGATGAAGATGGTCAAGGTCTTCGTGGCGGTGAAGCGCAAGCTGCAGCCGGGCGACAAGATGGCCGGCCGTCACGGCAACAAGGGCGTCATCTCGAAGGTCGTGCCGATCGAGGACATGCCGTTCCTTGCGGATGGTACTCCGGTCGACTTCTGCCTCAACCCGCTCGGCGTGCCGAGCCGGATGAACGTGGGTCAGATCCTCGAGACGCATATGGGCTGGGCCGCGCGCGGTCTGGGCATCAAGATCGACGATGCCCTGCAGGATTATCGCCGCACCGGCGACCTGAGCCCCGTGCGCGAGGCGATGCACACGGCCTATGGCGACGACGTCTTCGACGAAGGCATCGCGTCTATGTCGGATGACGAGCTGGTGGCCGCGGCCTCCAACGTCACCCGCGGCGTGCCGATTGCGACGCCGGTCTTCGACGGCGCGAAGGAGCCTGACGTCAACGATGCGCTCAAGCGCGCGGGCTTCGACCAGTCGGGTCAGTCGATCCTGTTCGACGGCCGCACGGGCGAGCAATTCGCGCGTCCGGTGACCGTGGGTGTGAAGTACCTGCTGAAGCTGCACCACCTCGTGGACGACAAGATCCACGCGCGCTCGACCGGGCCTTACAGCCTCGTCACGCAGCAGCCGCTCGGTGGTAAGGCACAGTTCGGCGGTCAGCGTTTCGGCGAGATGGAAGTCTGGGCGCTCGAAGCCTATGGCGCGGCCTACACCCTGCAGGAAATGCTGACGGTGAAGTCCGACGACGTGGCAGGCCGGACCAAGGTCTACGAGAGCATCGTCAAGGGCGAGGACAATTTCGAGGCCGGTGTGCCGGAATCGTTCAACGTTCTCGTCAAGGAGGTCCGGGGTCTGGGCCTCAACATGGAACTCCTGGATGCGGAGGAAGACGAAGAGTAAGGCGCGTCGCCGCCACCCCGCGTAACCCACAGATTTTTATTTAAAAATCTGTGGGCCGCGGTGCTCTTCCCCCCGCACCCTCTGAACTCTGAGGAAAAAGTATGAACCAGGAAATCACGAACAACCCGTTCAATCCCCTGACCCCGCCCAAGGTCTTCGACGAGATCAAGGTGTCGCTGGCCAGCCCCGAGCGGATCCTCTCTTGGTCCTTCGGCGAGATCAAGAAGCCCGAGACGATCAACTACCGCACGTTCAAGCCCGAGCGTGACGGCCTGTTCTGCGCGCGCATCTTCGGTCCGATCAAGGATTACGAATGCCTCTGCGGCAAGTACAAGCGCATGA
This sequence comes from Roseivivax sp. THAF197b, assembly GCF_009363255.1. Classification (NCBI taxonomy): domain Bacteria; kingdom Pseudomonadati; phylum Pseudomonadota; class Alphaproteobacteria; order Rhodobacterales; family Roseobacteraceae; genus Roseivivax; species Roseivivax sp. THAF197b. The sequence continues at coordinate 446,685 of NZ_CP045318.1, forward strand.
AATATCGCGGCGTCGTCTGCGAAAAGTGCGGCGTCGAGGTTACCCTGCAGAAGGTCCGCCGCGAGCGCATGGGCCATATCGAACTGGCCGCACCCTGCGCCCATATCTGGTTCCTGAAGTCGCTGCCCTCGCGCATCGGCCTCATGCTGGACATGACGCTGCGAGACCTCGAGCGCGTGCTCTATTTCGAAAACTACGTCGTGATCGAGCCGGGCCTGACGGACCTGACCTATGGCCAGATGCTGAACGAGGATGAATTCCTCGACGCGCAGGACCAATACGGCATGGACGCCTTCACCGCCAATATCGGCGCCGAGGCGATCCGCGAAATGCTGGCCCAGATCGACCTGGAATCCGAAGCCGACCGCCTGCGCGAGGAGCTGAAGGAAGCCACGGGCGAGCTGAAGCCCAAGAAGATCATCAAGCGCTTGAAAGTGGTCGAGAACTTCCTTGAATCGGGCAACCGTCCCGAGTGGATGATCATGACCGTGATCCCGGTCATTCCGCCGGAACTGCGCCCGCTGGTGCCGCTGGACGGTGGCCGCTTTGCGACCTCGGACCTCAACGATCTTTATCGTCGTGTGATCAACCGGAACAACCGTCTCAAGCGCCTTATCGAGCTGCGCGCGCCCGACATCATCGTCCGCAACGAAAAGCGGATGCTGCAGGAATCTGTCGACGCCCTGTTCGACAACGGCCGTCGCGGTCGCGTCATCACCGGTGCCAACAAGCGCCCGCTGAAGTCGCTCTCGGACATGCTCAAGGGCAAGCAGGGTCGCTTCCGTCAGAACCTTCTGGGTAAGCGCGTCGACTTCTCGGGCCGTTCGGTCATCGTGACCGGTCCGGAGCTGAAGCTGCATCAATGCGGCCTGCCCAAGAAGATGGCGCTCGAGCTCTTCAAGCCGTTCATCTACTCGCGGCTTGAGGCCAAGGGCCTCAGCTCGACCGTGAAACAAGCGAAGAAACTGGTTGAGAAAGAGCGTCCCGAGGTTTGGGACATCCTCGACGAGGTGATCCGCGAACACCCCGTGCTGCTGAACCGTGCGCCCACGCTGCACCGTCTCGGCATCCAGGCGTTCGAGCCGATCCTGATCGAAGGCAAGGCGATCCAGCTGCACCCGCTCGTTTGTTCGGCCTTCAACGCCGACTTCGACGGTGACCAGATGGCCGTGCACGTGCCGCTCTCGCTCGAGGCGCAGCTCGAAGCGCGTGTCCTGATGATGTCCACGAACAACGTTCTGTCGCCTGCCAACGGCGCACCGATCATCGTGCCGTCGCAGGACATGATCCTGGGTCTCTACTACACCACGATCATGCGTGAAGGCATGAAGGGCGAAGGCATGATCTTCTCCTCGACCGAGGAGGTGGAGCACGCGCTGAACGCCGGTGAAGTGCATCTGCACGCCAAGATCCAGTGCCGTGTGAAGCAGATCGATGCCGAAGGTCAGGAAGTCTACACGCGCTTCGAGACGACGCCCGGCCGGGCCCGCCTCGGTGCGCTCCTGCCGATGAACAACAAGGCGCCCTTCGATCTGGTGAACACGCTCCTTCGAAAGAAAGACGTGCAGAAGGTCATCGACACCGTCTACCGCTATTGCGGTCAGAAGGAGTCGGTCATCTTCTGTGACCAGATCATGACCATGGGCTTCAAGGAAGCGTTCAAGGCGGGCATCTCGTTCGGCAAGGATGACATGGTCATTCCGGACTCGAAGTGGCCCATCGTCGAAGAGACGCGCGATCAGGTGAAGGACTTCGAACAGCAATACATGGACGGCCTGATCACCCAGGGTGAGAAGTACAACAAGGTCGTCGATGCCTGGTCGAAGTGTAACGACAAGGTCACCGAGGCGATGATGTCCACCATCTCGTCGGCGCAGCATGACACCGACGGGTCCGAGATGGAGCCGAACTCGGTCTACATGATGGCGCATTCCGGTGCCCGTGGCTCGGTCACGCAGATGAAGCAGTTGGGCGGCATGCGCGGCCTGATGGCCAAGCCGAACGGCGACATCATCGAGACGCCGATCATCTCGAACTTCAAGGAAGGTCTGACCGTTCTTGAATACTTCAACTCGACGCACGGCGCCCGGAAGGGTCTGTCGGACACCGCGCTCAAGACCGCGAACTCCGGTTACCTGACCCGTCGTCTCGTGGACGTGGCGCAGGATTGCATCGTGCGGATGAAGGATTGCGGCACCGAGAACTCGATCACCTGCGAAGCGGCCATCAACGACGGCGAAATGGTCGCTTCCATCGGCGAGCGTCTCCTGGGCCGCGTCGCGGCGGAGGACGTGGTGAAGCCGGGCACGGACGAAGTGCTCTGCAAGCATGGCCAGCTCATCGACGAGCGCACGGCCGATGCGATCGAGGAGGCGGCGGTTCAGACCGTGCGCATTCGCTCGCCGCTGACCTGCGAAGCCGAAGAGGGCGTCTGCGCCATGTGTTACGGGCGTGACCTCGCGCGCGGCACCATGGTCAACGTGGGCGAAGCGGTCGGCATCATCGCGGCACAATCCATCGGTGAGCCGGGCACGCAGCTGACGATGCGGACGTTCCACATCGGCGGCGTTGCCCAGGGTGGTCAGCAATCCTTCCTCGAGGCGTCGCAATCGGGCAAGATCGAGTATGACAACCCGAACACGCTGGTGAACGCGGCAGGCGATCTTCTGGTCATGGGGCGGAACATGAAGATCCGCATCGTGGACGAGAACGGCGCCGAGCGTGCAAGCCACAAGGTCGGTTACGGCACCAAGCTCTTCGTCAAGGAAGGCGACACGATCGAGCGCGGCGACAAGCTGTTCGAATGGGATCCCTATACCCTGCCGATCATCGCCGAGAAGGACGGCACCGCCCGTCTGGTGGACCTCGTGAACGGCGTCGCCGTCCGCGAAGAGACCGACGATGCGACCGGCATGTCCCAGAAGATCGTCATGGACTGGCGTGCTGCCCCCAAGGGCAACGAGCTCAAGCCCGAGATCATCCTGCAGGATGAGGGCGGCGAGCCCGTGCGCAACGATCAGGGCAACCCGATCACCTACCCGATGTCGGTGGATGCGATCCTCTCCGTTGAGGATGGCGACGCGGTCAAGGCCGGTGACGTGGTGGCGCGGATCCCGCGCGAAGGTGCGAAGACGAAGGACATCACCGGTGGTCTGCCGCGTGTGGCCGAACTCTTTGAGGCCCGTCGTCCCAAGGATCACGCGATCATCGCCGAAATCGACGGCTATGTGCGCTTCGGCAAGGACTACAAGAACAAGCGCCGGATCTCGATCGAGCCCGCGGATGAGAATGTGGACCCCAAGGAATACATGATCCCCAAGGGCAAGCACATCCCGGTGGCCGAAGGCGATTACGTCCAGAAGGGCGACTACATCATGGACGGCAACCCTGCGCCGCATGACATCCTGTCCATCATGGGTGTCGAGGCGCTGGCCAACTACATGATCGACGAAGTCCAGGACGTCTATCGACTGCAGGGCGTGAAGATCAACGACAAGCACGTTGAGGTGATCGTCCGCCAGATGCTCCAGAAGTGGGAAATCCTGCACAGCGGGGACACCACGCTTCTCAAGGGCGAGCATGTGGACAAGGTCGAGTTCGACGAGGCCAACGCTAAGGCCGAGAAGAAGGGCGGACGTCCCGCACAGGGCGAGCCGATCCTTCTGGGCATCACCAAGGCGTCGCTGCAGACGCGTTCGTTCATCTCCGCGGCCTCCTTCCAGGAGACGACCCGCGTGCTCACCGAAGCCTCGGTGCAGGGCAAGGTCGATACGCTCGTGGGTCTGAAGGAGAACGTCATCGTGGGCCGCCTCATCCCGGCGGGCACCGGTGGAGCCACGACGAACGTGCAGAAGATCGCAACGGATCGCGACAATGTCGTGATCGAGGCGCGCCGTGCCGAGGCCGAAGAGGCTGCACGCCTAGCTGCGCCGGAACAAAGCGCCGATACGGTCGGTGGCGATGCCTTCGACACGGTGATCGAGGACACGACCGAGAGCCGCGAATAAGCTCCTCTTCGGTTCGGAAACAGAAAAGGCCCCGCAGCGATGCGGGGCCTCTTTCATTGGGGGTGGTGCGTCGGGCGCGCCGTCCTGTTTCGGGCTTGTAGACGGGACGGGCGGATCAGATCCGCGTCACCGGCTCCGGCACCTTTCTAAGATCAAAGCGTGGGCAAAATCCCACCGCCCCGATCACCCCAATCGATCCGCCTTCTTGCGTACCAGTACCGTGCGTAGATCGTGCATCGCCAGAAGCAGCGCATCGGTAACCTCTTCAAGCTGGTCAGGCGTGGCCTTGGATTGCGCCCATTGGGTCGTCAGGTTCATGTGATCGATGGCACGGTGAATGTCGTCCATGTCCCGCGCCGCGACGAGGGCGCGGCGCCCATCCATCCAGGCCTCGATCTCGGCCATGTCTTCCGCGCTCAGAACGCGGTCGCCCTGCGGCTTGATCTCGCCATTGCGGATATTGACCACCGCGATGGGCTCCATTTCGATCCGCCTCTGACGGTTCTCGGTATCGAGACGGAAAACCAGCGCGCCATTCTCGCGCACGCGGAAGTAATAATCTGGCAGGTCACTGGACATCTTTCAGGCTCCTCACGTCAGGCCGTCACAGAAGCGGCGGATGCGGGTGCAGGCCTCGGTCAGATCGGCGTCCGAGGCCGCGTAGCTGATGCGGAAATGCGGCGAGAGGCCGAACGCCGCGCCGAAGACGACAGCGACGCCTTCCTCTTCCAGAAGCGCGCGGGCGAAGACCTCGTCATCCTCGATTGTCGTGCCGCCATCGCTTGTCTTGCCGATGGCGCCCGCGCAGGACGGATAGACATAGAAGGCCCCTTCGGGCGTGGGGCAGTCGAGATGCGGCGTATCGTTCAGCGCCGCGACCACCATGTCGCGCCGACGTTGGAACGCCGTCAGTCGCTCCGCCAGGAAGTCCTGCGGTCCGTTCAGTGCTTCGACGGCTGCCCATTGGCTGATCGAGCAGGGGTTCGTCGTCGATTGCGACTGCACCTTTCGCATCGCGGTGATCAGATGCTCCGGCCCGCCCGCATAACCGATCCGCCAGCCCGTCATCGCGTAGGCCTTGGAGACGCCGTTCACCGTCAGCGTCCGGTCGTAGAGCGCGGGCGCCACTTCGGCAGGGGTGCAGAAGGTGAAACCGTCATAGGCCAGATGCTCGTACATGTCGTCCGACATGATCCAGACATGCTCATGGCGCTCCAGAACCTCCGTCAACGCGCGCAGCTCGTCGTGCGAATACCCCGCACCGGTGGGGTTCGACGGCGAGTTGAAGATGAACCATTTCGTCCGGGGCGTGATCGCCGCCTCGAGCGCTTCGGGCGTCAGCTTGAAATTCGTGTCCATCCCGGCCTCGACGATCACGGGCTCTGCACCGGCGAGCCGCACAATATCGGGGTAGCTGACCCAGTAGGGCGCGGGAATCACCACCTCGTCGCCCGGGTTCAGTGTCGCAACAAGCGCGTTGAACAAAACTTGTTTGCCGCCCGTCGAGACCGAGATCTGCGACGCCTTGTAGTCCAAGCTATTCTCCCGCTTGAACTTTTCGCAGATCGCCTGCTTCAGTTCGGGGATTCCGTCCGGTGCGGTGTATTTCGTTTTTCCCGCATGGATTGCCGCAATCGCTGCGGCTTTTATGTTATCCGGTGTGTCAAAGTCAGGTTCGCCGGCCCCGAGTCCGATCACGTCCCGCCCCTCGGCCGCGAGGTCCCGGGCGAGTTGTGTGACGGCCACGGTCGGCGACGGTTTTACCCGGGCAAGCGTGTTCGACAGAAAGGACATGGCGTCAGCTCCGGCCAATGGTTTGAGATGGTTTCAAAGGGTTTATGGGGCGCGTTCTTGCCACGCAAGCATGCGCACGCCGAAGCAAGGGAGATTGACGAGATGATGAGCGATGTTGACTGGTACGGCCCCGATGCCGCGACCTTCGGCGACCGCGTGGCCGCCGCGCGGGAGGCCGCTGGCATGAGCCCGGAGCAGCTGGCCCGGCGCATTGGGGTCAAGGCGCGTACCCTGCAGAACTGGGAGAATGACCTGTCGGAGCCGCGCGCGAACAAGCTGTCGATGCTGTCGGGGCTCTTGAACGTGTCGATGATCTGGCTCCTGACCGGCGAGGGGGAAGGCGTGGTCGGCCCGGGCGAGGCCGAGACCAGCTCCGGCGATCTGCGCGACGCGATCACGGAATTGCGCGCGATCCGCACGGATATGAAAGCCCTTGCAGAGCGGGCCGGACATCTTGAAAAGCGGCTGCGCAACGCCCTGGCAACGGAGCCCACATGATTTCGGAACAGCCACGCGACGGAGAGCCCCGCGACATCCGCATCAAGCGTCTGAAAATGCGCTCCATGCGGCGCGGCATCAAGGAAATGGATCTGATTCTGATCCATTTCTCCCAAGCGCGCCTCGATGCGATGGATGATGCGGGGCTGGGCCTTTATGACGCTCTGCTGTCGGAGAACGATCAGGACCTCTACCAATGGGTGACGGGCCAGGTGGCGCCTCCCGCGCGCTTTTCGGGCCTTGTTGCGGAGATCGCGGCCACGTCGGAAGGGGTCGTGGCTGATATCCGCTAAACCCCGGCGCCACTTAACCTAATCTTCGGTTTTTTCGCCAATGCTGCACGCCGATCAAGGGATCAGCGGAGACAGCGAATGAGCATCCATTCCCCTCTGGGGCAGGCTGGGCAAGCCAGCTTCATGATAACCTATCTCGATGCGCTGTCGCTGGTGGAGCGACTGCATCGGCTGTTGCTCGACGTCATAAAGGACGAATTCGAGCGGGTCGGCATCTTGCAGATCAATGCCGTGCAGGCGTTGTTGCTGTTCAATATCGGCGACAATGAAGTCACCGCCGGGGAGCTGAAGACGCGCGGCTATTACCAGGGCTCGAATGTCAGCTACAATCTCAAGAAGTTGGTCGAGGCGGGGTATATGCACCACCAGCGCTGCGAAATCGACCGCCGCGCCGTGCGCGTGAAGCTGACCGACAAGGGCCAGGAGATCCGCGCTTTGGTGGAGCAGCTATTCGCCCGGCATGCGGAAGGACTGGAAGGGAAGGGCGTTCTGGGCCCCGACGGTCTGGAAGACATCACCCATGCGCTTCGCCGGGTGGAGCGGTATTGGACCGATCAGATCCGCTATATCTACTAGGCACCACACAGGCGGAGGCGGGCAGAGCGCTGTTTCCGTGCGCCGCGCATGTTTTGCGCCGGCGTTTAGCCCGGCGGAGTGTCGACGGACGTGCCGCGCGGTGCGGGTTCGGCTTCACCCACGACGAGGTTGCTGATCTCGCGGAACAGCTTGCGCGTCATCGCGCGGCGATAGCCCTCATAGCCCTCTGACAATTCCACGAAGGCATTGGGCCCGTGCATGACGTTGAACTCGTAGTAATCGGCGACCATCGGATCGGCGCCCAGTATGGCGAGCCCGTTCACCGTCACCCCTTGGAAGGGGAAATGTTTGTAAGCAAGATCAGGGCCGAAGCCGTCATTGGTGATCCCGTCGCCCGAGACATCGATCACCCGGCGCGCACAGTCTGGTCCGCGCGTCAGCAATGTCGCCCCATATCCCAGCGCGTAGCCCATCGCCGTCGGGAAACGGGTCTGCGACCGCGGGAAGGCGCGCAGCTGGGCGATGGCCCGGTCGATGTCGGCATCATCACGCAGCGCGGTCCAATCCAGCACCAAGGCATTCTGACGCCGCCCGCTCCATTCATAGACCGCCAGCGCCACGTGACCTGGGCCGGAGAGGATCGCCCGGCGGATATCTGGATCGCCCAGGGCCGCGGCCGCCCCGTCGCGCTGGAGGATGTATTCCCGGTCATCGACCGAGCTCGAGACATCGAGCGCCAGGACAAGGGCGAGACGGCACGCGGCCGCCTGCGCTGCAGCGCCTTGCGCTAAACCTGCCGACAGCACGAGAGCCGTCAGCAGGGATGTCAGCACGGATCTTACCAAGGTCTTACCAATGGCCCGTGTTTTCCATGGACGCCCAGGGCTCCTGCGGCTCTTTCGCATCGCCCTTCTGCAACAGCTCCACCGAGACGTTGTCGGGCGAGCGCACGAAGGCCATGTGCCCGTCGCGGGGCGGACGATTGATGGTCACACCCGCATCCATCAGGGTCTGGCACATCTCGTAGATGTCATCCACGCGGTAGGCCAGATGCCCGAAATGGCGGCTGTCCGAGGGCAGGCCGTCATCGCCGTCCCAGTTATAGGTCAGCTCCACATCGGCGCGTCCATCGTCCTGATCGGGCGGGCACAGGAAGACGAGCGTGAAGCGGCCCGCTTCCACATCCTTGCGCATCCGCTCCTTCAGGCCGAGGAGCTTGTAAAATTCGATGGATTTTTCGAGGTCCTTCACGCGGACCATCGTGTGCAGATATTCGATGGACATCTGTGTCCTTCCTTCCTTTCGGTTGCTGCCGATAGGGTAGGGGGATGGGCGCTGCTGTCTAGGCGTCGTGTTGCGCCGTGATCGGATCAGAAGGCGGATTTGATACCGAAACTGACGCTCACTTCCTCGGTATCGAAGCGGCTGACATTGCTGTCTCGGTTCTGAGCGGTCACGCTGACCTCCGGCACGAAGCCCGCATAGTCGAGCGCGCCGAATTCCATGTTCAGCCCCACCGCCCAGGCGCGGTCCTGCCGTCCGCCCGGCACATCGAGCACGCCGACGATGTAATCGGGGTAATCTTCCTCGCGCAGTGAGACCTGCCCGGTCAGCCCGATGCCCAGGACCGGGCGACCATGCGCATAGCTCACGCTGATGCCCTGCGCGGTGCCGTCCTGAAAGGTGTTGCGCGGATCGCTGGTCTGGCCGCTGATCGTGCCGTCGATGCGGCTGCCGCCGGGCAGCGCGAAGCTGAGGCCGAGCTGGAGCGTGCGGTAGGTTTCCACGTCATCCGGATAGGCCTCCGGCGTGCGGTCTTCCTGCGAGAAGGCGGTTGAGAGACGCAGCTTGTCGGTCAGCAGGACCCAGCCCTCGACCTGGCCCTTGCGGAAATCATGCAACTCCGCGCCGCCATACCAGGTCCGCCCGCCGGTCACGGTCAGTCGTCCGCCCGCGCGGCCTCCGGGCAGGATCGCATCCTGCTGCAGACCGGCCGTCATGGTGGTCTGGTCGAAATCCGAATCGCTGAGGTCAGGGGCCTGGTCCTCGGCATCCGCACTCAGATCGACCCGTCGCTCGAACTGGGAATACAGCAGACGGGTCCGCCATAGATCGCCTTGGGCGATCCGGTAGGACAAATCGACCGAGGCGCGCGCCTCGACCCCGTCCAACGCCTGTGCCGAGCCCGACAGGATGCCCACCGCGTCCTGGCCCGCAATGGTGTTGTACTCGTCCGAGGAGCCGTCATTTACGTTGGACGAGGGCGTGATCGAGGCAGCGATGTTGAAGCGGAACGGGTTGATGGCCCGCACCCGGCGATAATCGCGCGCGACGACGGCTTCGGCCTGGGCATTCGGGGCGGTCTGATATGCGCGGCGAAGCCAGTATTGCGACAGCGTGTAATGCTCTTCGGCCAATGCGGCCCGCGCGGCAATCGACGAGGCAGCAAAGCGGGCGTCCGGCTCATCTGCGAGGCGGAACATGCGCCGAGCGGCCTGCCGCGCCTTGGTCGGTGACTTTCGGGCCTCGGCGGCCTTGGCGGTCAGGTAATGCGCCTCGACATCGTCTGGATCGGCCTTCAAAAGCCCCGCGATGATCGCCTCGGCTCCGTCGATATGCCCGAAACGTATGAGCTCGAGCGCCATCTGCCGCGCTTCGGGGCGCGACATGGCCAAAGCCTGTTTCGGATCATCGGACGCGGAGACGGCGCCCCCGATCGGGGCGCCGCAAGTCAGCAGGATCGCAAGGGATGCGGCAAGGCGCATGGATTACGGGTTGACCTGATTGCACAGCGCGTCGTTTGCCGCGGCGGTGCCGCATTGCTCGAGCGTGAAGACGCCCCATTCCAGTTCGTTCTCAAGACCGAGCTGATTGCTCGTGCCATCGATCTGGTCCAGCTGGATGCCCCCGACGATGGATTGCGCATTGTCGCCATCGAATTCGCCCGCGTAGCTGCCGACTGCAATGTCGTCGATGCCCTGCCAGTCAGGATCGCTTTGTTGCAGCGAGTATTCCACGGTCCCCGTGAAGGCACCGGCGTCGGTGATCTCGGTATTGACGAGGACGACGGAAGGCAGGCTGTTGCCGGTATCGGTGATCTCGCGGTCGTAGATGTTCCCCTCGACGCGATTGTCGGCGAAATCCGCGTTCATGAAGACGGTGCCGGTGACCTCGGCCGCCTGGCTCGGGATAAGCTCTGCGGGGGTCGTGGGATCGACCGGGAGCAGGTCTTCACCCGATCCGCCGCCATTGAGCAGACCCACATACCGCCCGACATAGGAGACAAGACCCGTCGTGTTGCTGACCTGAGGTGCGGAATAGGTGCCCGACGTCTCGTAGTAATCGCCGGTGAAATACTCGTTGTAGGGTCCGCCTGTCGCAACGACCGTCGCGCGCGCGCCGGTCGAGGTCGTATTGGTGTAGGCCGTGGCGTGCCGGTCCAGCGCGTCGTCCTGCTTGGTATAGGCTTCGAACCCGTTGCGATCGAGCGCGGGTGCTCGCGTATAAACCGCCTCATAGGGCGTATCGTCGAGATAGATGCCTTCGACGAGAAGGGTATCCGAGGCCGAGTCGTAGCTGACATTGCTGACGTTGCGCGCGATGTTTTGCGGGATGCGTGCCGCGTCCTCGTCATCCGTGCCGCCATTGCCGCCGCCCGTATCGTCGTCCTCTTCTTCCTCGGCGCCGCGGGAGATCGGGTTGTCGCCGCTGCCTCCACCGGAGTCGCACGCGGAAAGTATCGCCAGCGCGATGAGCATTGCAAGAATGCGCGTCATGTGTCCTGCCTCGAACTATGTTTATCGTTTTGCCGCAAAGGGTTCCGGGAATGCCCTGCCAAGTCAACCATGGGGTGCGGCGCCCGGGCAGAACAGATGCCAAGTGCGGCGGATTTGCATGACTGTATGTGGTGGTTTTTGCCCCAGCTTTCTGCAAGATATTGTCTCGACTGATTCATTTAGCGGCGAGGCGGCCCCATGACCCTGACCCCCGAGCAACAATCCGAAATCGACGCGCAGCGCGCGCAGACCAGCACCACGCTGCGCGCCACCGCCGCGGGGATGGAGCAGCATCTCTACACCGCGATCCCCGTGCTCGATCACGGATTTGTCCGGGTCATCGACTATATGGGCGACGACGCGGCCATCACGCAGGCCGCGCGGGTTTCCTACGGGAAAGGCACCAAGGCCGTGTCGAACGATGAGGGGCTCATCCGCTACCTCATGCGCCACTGGCACTCGACGCCCTTCGAAATGTGCGAGATCAAGCTGCACGTCAAACTGCCAGTCTTCGTGGCACGCCAGTGGATTCGGCACCGGACGGCGAACGTGAACGAGTATTCGGCGCGCTACTCGATCCTCGATCGCGAATTCTACATCCCGGCACCCGAGCATCTGGCGGCGCAATCGGTGGTCAACAACCAGGGCCGGGGCGAGGCGCTCTCGGGCGAGGAAGCCGACCGCGTGCTCCGCTACCTGCGCGACGACGCGATGCGCGCCTATGACCACTACGAGGAGATGATCTCGGACGAGGACCAGCAGGGCCTCGCCCGCGAATTGGCGCGGATGAACCTGCCCGCCAACATCTATACGCAATGGTACTGGAAGGTGGATCTGCACAATCTGTTGCACTTCCTGCGCTTGCGCGCGGATTCCCATGCGCAATACGAAATCCGCGTCTATGCCGAGGCGCTTTGCGAGGTCGTGCGCGATTGGGTGCCCTTTGCTTACAAGGCCTTCGAGGATTACCGCATGGGCGGCGCGACCCTGTCGTCGGGCGCCCTGGACTGCGTGCGCCGGATGCTGAAGGGCGAGGAAGTCACGCAGGAAAACTCCGGCATGTCCAAGGGCGAATGGCGGGAGTTCATGGGGGTTATTGAGGGCTAAGCCGTCAAGCGAACCGCACGCCCTTCGACCCATATCAGAGATTGCTCAGAAACGCCTGCCCGTGGGATGGCGCTGCGACATGTGAGCGGATGCGCTTTATCCCAGCCAAGTCGCTGCACAGAACGAACGCCGCGCCTGCGTCACCAAAGCGCCAGCCCGTCGGGGCGGGCAGGCGCTGGGCGCGGCGGCAGCAAACTGCCTTGATTCCGCGCCAAGGGGATATGAATGCTCCCGATATGGGCTCTGTCCGAGATCCCCGATCGCTGCATTCCTCACCTCCGAGCGCCCTTTGCCGCATGAGGCGGCGCGGTCACCTTCACCCGACGGGCGCTTGCGCTATCTCTGCGTGACAACAGCCAGAAAGCGCGCCCATGACCCTCTACCTCATCACCGCCGCCCTCTTCCTCGTGATCGATGCGATCATGCTCACCTTCGTGATGAAGCCGCTCTTCACGCGGCATCTGGGCGATCTCATGCGCGACAGCCCGATGCTCGGGGCGGCGGCGGGGTTTTACCTCCTTTACGTGGCGGGGCTCGTCTTTCTGGTCTCGATGCCCGCGCTCCGCGACGGTGATCCGGGGCGCGCGGCGCTGCATGGCGCGATCATCGGCGCGATGGCCTATGGCACCTACGAGTTCACCTGCATGGCGATCATGAAGGATTGGTCCTGGCAGATGGTCGCGGCCGATACGACCTGGGGCGCTGTCCTCACGGGGTTTTCGGCCTGGGCGGGCGTGCAGATCGTAATGCGTTTTCAGGGCTGAGGCTGACGCGGCGGAAGGTTCCAGACCCGCCGATTTCTCTGCGAAAATCCGCCGCAAGCCCCGAAAAACATAAGCAAAACCCAGCCGGTGTTGCTTGCGTGCGACGGGCAAGTTTTCGTGACCGCCCCGTGACGGAACTTCCCGCCCCGCGCACCCATTTCTGCCCCGTCGCCCTCATCGGGACGGCACGAGATCCGAGACAAAAACGGAGCAGAGATATGATGACCAAGACCATGACCGCCGCCGCGGCGCTGATCGCCGCAAGTGCAACCGCAGGCCTCGCAGGCAGCCCGGCCGCCACCCCCGCAGACCCCGCGCCCATGGCCGCAGTGCCGCCGGCACCCGCCGCGCCGATCTACGACTTCGCGGGCCCCTCGGTCGGTGTTCAGCTCGGCTATAACGGCATCGACGTGGAAGACGGCGATATCGAGGAAGAAGGCGGCACGCTCGGTGTGCGCGGCAACTACGATTTCCGCCTCGGCAACAACGTGATCGGCGGTGTCGGTCTGCAATATGACGAAGGCGAGATCGACCTCGACGACGCAGCGACGCTCGACAACATCGTGCGGCTCGGCGGCCGCCTCGGCGTCGATTCCGGCCGGAATTTCTTCTACGGCACCGGCGGCTACGCGTATGCCACGACCGAAGATGACGACCTCGATATCGGCGATTCCGGCGGCTACTTCGCAGGCGTCGGCTACGAAGTCTTCCTGCAGGAGAACGTGACCGTCGGCACCGAAGTGCTGTACCACGAGTTCAACGAGTTCGATAACGACGTGGACGTGGAAGCCACGACCGCGAACGTGTCGCTGAACTACCGTTTCTGATCGCGCCGTCGCGTGCGAAAGACGCCCGGCCCCAGCGGCCGGGCGTTTTGTTTCGAAAAGCGCGCAGGATTGTCTGCGTTGCGGAAACACCCCGTTTCAGGCGATAAAAATTGACTAAGACCCCGTCGGACGTCACTATTTTTGCAGATGTTTGTTTTTCGATCCGAGGGGCTGGATATCATGTTGAAGAAGACCGCCGCGCTGGGCCTTGCCGCGCTTTTGATGACAAGCGGGGCCGCGGTCGCGAGTGACGCCTATACCGGCACCTATAACGATCCGAACTCGAATTTCCTCTATCACGAGGTGCGCGGCGTCGCGAATTACTGCCCCGCGGGCCTGCAGCCGGTGCAGATCGGCGGCGAGATCTGCTGTGGCAAGCCCAATGCCGCACCTTACGTGGATCGCGCGGGTGGCACCCGCAAGGCACGCTCCCACGCACCGCGCCAGGTGTTCCAGGCAGGCGTGAAGGGCGGGTATTTCTCCACCGAAGGCATAAAGGGAATGGGCGGGCAATAAAGCAGCCCTTCACATCCCGGCATCGCCCGCGTATAGCCCCGGCCTGATCCACCATCGAAGGCCGGGTGTTCCATGCAGGGCAGTGCGAATATCAACATCATGATCAAGGCGGCGCGCAAGGCGGGCCGTTCCCTTGTGAAGGATTTCCGCGAAATCGAGAACCTGCAGAGCTCCATGAGAGGGGCTGCGGATTTCGTCAGCCGCGCGGATCTCGCTGCGGGCAAGATCCTCCGCGAGGAGCTGACCACCGCGCGCGGCACCTACGGGTATCTTGCAAAGGGCCAGGACGAGATCGAGGGCGAGGATCCGACGCGCCGCTGGATCGTCGATCCGCTGGATGGTGCGAGCAACTTCCAGCACGCCCTGCCGCATTTCGCCATCTCGATTGCGCTTGAGCACAAGGGCAAGATCGTCGCCGCCGTGGTCTTCGATCCCGCCAAGGACGAGCTGTTCTATTCCGAGAAAGGTGCCGGCGCCTGGCTCAACGACAACAAGCGCATGCGCGTCTCGTCGCGGTCGCGTCTGCATGAGGCGCTTTTCGCCACGGGTGTGCCGTCGGGCGCGAAGCACACGCTGCCTGCGACCCTCAAGGATCTGGCCAAGCTGATGCCCGCCACGGGCGGCATGCGGCAATGGGGCTGTGCGGCGCTTGATCTCGCCTATGTCGCGGCCGGTCGCATCGATGGCTACTGGGAGCGGGAGCTTCAGATCGGCGCCATTGCGGCAGGCTCGCTCATCGCGCTGGAAGCGGGCGCGCTGGTCGGTGCGATCCGCGAAGGGCAGGACCCGCTCGAAGTGGGCGCGATCCTGTGTGCCAACAGCAACGTCTACGACCAGTTCGCGCGCATCATCCGCGAAGTCTGACCGCTCCGGACCTTACCTGTCCGAAGGGTGATTCACCCCGTCGTTCCACGCGATGGGTTCGAACTCTGCCGGGTTCACCCCGTCGATGGCCCCCATGTTGATCCCGTATTCGCGCGGGTCCGACCGGCGTCGGTGATACATGTAGATGCCGCAGGTGCCGCAGAAATAATGCTCGGCCGTGCCCGTCCCGAACTGGTAGAGCGTCAGGGCCTCCGCGCCGCGCAGCACGTCGAGATCCTCGCGGCGGGCGGAGACCATGGGCGCGCCCCTCCGGCGGCAATAGGAACAGTCGCAGCGCCGCGCGGTCTCAAGCCCCGCAGACAGCGTCGCGCGCAGCGAAACGGCGCCGCAATGGCAGGTTGCGGTGATGGTCTGGGTCATCGGCGTCTCCGAACTCGGGGCACGTTGGTGCGCTTGAAGTCGTAGCGTGCCTCGGGATGCGGGGGATGGCCATGGGTGCGGTTCCAGAAACGCGGCCCGCCCCGGCGCAGCCATAGCGGAAGCGCCATCAGCATCCCGATCACGAAGCCGCCCGCATGGGCCCAATAGGCCACGCCGCCGCCATCCGCCGCCGTGCCGAATCCGCCCAGGAACTGCATCCCGAGCCAGAGCGCCAGCATGATCCAGGCGGGGATGGTGATGATCTTGAAGATGATGATCAGGATCACGAGGATATCGACCTGCGCCTTCGGGAACAGCAGCAAGTAGGCCCCCATCACGCCCGCGATCGCCCCTGAGGCACCGACCATCGGCACCGGGCTGAAGGGCGCGGTGATGTATTGCGCCAGGCCCGCGGCAAAGCCCGAGGCCAGGTAGAAGCCAAGATAGCCCAGATGCCCCATCTCGTCTTCGACATTGTCCCCGAAGATGAACAGAAACAGCATGTTGCCCAGAAGGTGCATGATCCCGCCATGCAGGAACATCGAGGTCGCAAAGCCGCCGAGCCCGTCGCCCTGGCTTATCCGCGCGGGGATAAGAGCCCAGTCCCAGAAGAACATGTTCAGCATCTGCGGATTGGAGAACAGACCGAAATACCCGACGAAGACAGCCACGTTGACCGCGATCAGCCCGTAGGTGACGAAGGGGATGCGGCCGGAGGGGTTGTGATCGCGGATCGGAAACATGCAGCAGAGCTTGGCGCTGCGCAGCGATTGGTCAAGCTTGGTTGAGGGCGCCGGGCGACAAACCTGTGGGGGCGCCATGTTGGGTCGGCGGTTGCGCATGTTGCGCGTGCGATGTTCCGACAAAACTGAGAGGCGGGCATTCGGTTCGGTGACGCCTCTCTCATGCCTATGCGCCATCGGCGAATATGCTACGCTTGGCGCAGATTTCGGGCGCCTGACCCGCAATGGCGTCGGAATGCAGGCCAGATGGATGGAATGAGCAATGACAGACATGACAAATGGCCTTTTAGATCTCGACCGGTTCGATCAGGCGATCCTGACGACGCTGGCCGCCGAGGGGCGCCTTTCGGTGACCGAGCTTGCGCGGCGGATCGGCCTGTCGAAATCGCCGACCCAGGCCCGGCTCAAACGGCTGGAGGCCAGCGGCGCGATCCTGGGATACCGCGCGATCCTCGATCCGATCCAGCTCGGACTCGATCATGTGGCCTTTGTCGAGGTGCGGCTGCGCGACACGTCGGAAACCGCGCTGGCGGAGTTCAACGAGGCCGTCGCCTTCATTCCCGAGATCGAGCAGGCGCATCTGATCGCGGGCAATTTCGACTACCTCTTGAAAGTGCGGACGTCGGATATGCGCGCCTATCGCCGGGTGCTCGCCGATCAGATCTCGAAGCTGCCGCACATGGCGTCGACCTCGACCTACGTGGCGATGGAGGCGGTGAAGGAGGCCGGTCTCGCCGACGTGACTTGACCGGAGGGCAGGGCTCGGGATGCTGAGGGGATGAAGTCCTTTGCGCTCGCCACGGCCCTTCTTGCCGTCCCGACCCTTCTGCTCGCAGATTGTCCCGCTGCGCCGGATCACTCTGCGGCCATTGCAGAGACGCTCGATCGCATACAGGCGGCAGAGCGCGAGATGGATGCGCGCCTCCTGTCGAACCAGCTTTGGGAATACTGGACCGATGCCCCGGACGAGGCCGCGCAGGAGCTTCTGGATAGCGCGATGCGCGCGCGGGAAAGCTACGATTACCTGCGGGCCCGCGACGCGCTGGATCGGCTCGTGGCCTATTGCCCGGACTATGCCGAAGGCTACAACCAGCGCGCCTTCGTGTCCTTCCTGACCCAGAACTTCGAGGCGGCGCTGCCCGATCTCGACCGCGTGCTGGCGCTCAGCCCGAACCACGTGGCTGCGATGTCCGGCAAGGCGCTGACCCTGATGGGGCTGGGCCGCGATGCCGACGCGCAGGAGGTGCTGCGCGCGGCGGTCGCGCTCAACCCGTGGCTGTCCGAACGCCACCTTCTGACAGAGCCGCCCGGCGAGGACATCTGACGCTTTTCCTTCGCGCGCGATACCGCTAGGACGGAGCCGGGCCCGCGTGGTGGAATGGTAGACACAGGGGACTTAAAATCCCTAGGCGTAAAAGCCGTGCCGGTTCGAGTCCGGCCGCGGGTACCACCTCAACCTCCCCGAATGATCGACAGCCGTGGTCCGGCGCTTGTCAGCTTTCCAGGTAGCTGCGCGCCTGTTCTTCGGTCTCGAAGATATGCTTGCGTGCCTCGGGGAAGGCCTCGCCCAGTTTCACCCGCATGAAGGCAGAGCCGGAATACCGCGTGACGGTGCCGTAATACTGCTCTTCCAGGGCGCTGACCATGCGCGCCCATTCGGGCAGGACTTCCTCGTCGATGCGGCTGCCATCGTAGTTCACGATGACGTCGACGCGGTGATCGAGCGGTGCGCAGACCGCCTCCACCGCGGCGCGCACGGTTTCGACCTCGTCGAGATTGCGCACGCGCAACTTCTCGAAATTGAGGAACAATCGCTGGCCACCCGCCTCGAGCGCCACACGGTTTTCGATCCCGATATCGAACAATTCGTCGCGTAGCCCCATTTCGCGGTCGCGGAAGAGGCGCAGGTCCATCTTCGCCACGTCCTCGATGATCGGGCGGGTCTCCATATGGGCCAGGATATCGCGGTCGAGATCGACGCCGGGTGCGATCTCGATCAATTGCAGGCCCCGTGGGGTCAGCTGGAAGACGCAGCGCTCGGTCACGTAGAGGACGGGCTGGTTCAACCGCGCCGCCCGTGCGCCCGAAAAGGTGATCTGCTCGACGTTATCGAGGAACTTGCGCGCGCGGCCTTCCTTGCGGATCTCGATCCCGTCCTCGGTGACAGCCACGTCGAGGCCGCCCGCCGTGAAGGTCCCTGCAAAGACCACGGTCTGGGCGTTCTGCGAGATGTTGATGAATCCGCCCGCCCCCGCGAGCCGTGTTCCGAACCGCGAGACATTGACGTTGCCCGTGGCATCGGCCTGCGCAAGGCCCAGGCAGGCCATGTCCAGCCCGCCGCCATCGTAGAAGTCGAATTGCGCGTTCTGGGTGATGATCCCGTCGACCCCCGTGGCCGCCCCGAAATCGAGGCCGGAGGCAGGCTGGCCGCCCACCACGCCCGGCTCCGCGGTCAGGGTCACATGGTCGAGCACGTTCTCCTCCGCCGCGATGGAGGCCACGCCTTCGGGCATCCCGATGCCCAGATTGACGATGCCGTTGATGGGCAATTCGAACGCACAGCGGCGCGCGATTACCTTGCGTGCATCCAGCGGGATCGACGCCACCTCGCCCTCGGGCGGGCGCACGCGGTTGGTGAAGGCGTGGCTGAAGGCGGTCTTGTAGGTCTGCATGTGGTGCTCGGGTTCGGCCACCACGACCGCGTCGACCAGCGCGCCCGGCAGGATCACCTCGCGCGCAGGCAGCGACCCGCGCTTGGCCACCCGTTCGACCTGCACGATCACGATTCCGCCCGCATTCTTGACCGCCATCGCCTGGGCGAGGTTGTCGAGGATCAGCGCCTCGCGCTCCATCGTGACATTGCCCGCCTCGTCGGCAGTCGTGCCGCGCAGCAGCGCCACGGAGATCTTCGGTGCGTGATAGAAAAGCATCTCCTCGCCCGCGATCTCCATCAGTTCCACGAGCGTGTCGGTGCTGATATCGTTGAGCCGTCCACCCATCTGGCGCGGATCCACGAAAGTCTCGAGGCCGACGCGGCTCAGAAGGCCCGGCTTGCCCGCTGCGATCTCGCGGTAGAGGTGGCTGACCACGCCCTGCGGCAGGTTCCAGCCCTCGATCTTGCCGTCGGTGCAGAGGGCCGCCACCTTCGGAATGAGGCCCCAATGCCCGCCGATGACGCGGCTCAGAAGGCCGTCATGGCCGAGCCGGTTCAGACCTCGCGTCTGGCCATCGCCCTGACCGGCCGCAAAGACCAGCGACAATTCGCGCGGGCTGCCCGTCTCCAGAAAGCGGGTTTCGATCGCGGCGAGAAGCGCATCCGGAACCCCGATGCCCACGAAACCCGATGTGGTCAGGGCGTCGCCATCCGTGACCAGCTTGGCCGCATCGGCGGCAGCGACGATTTTCTTCGGCATGGGATCCCCTCCTTTGGCGGCGCGGTCCTGAGCACTGATCCGGCGGCCCTTGCGTTATCCCTCAAAGGCGCGATCTTCTCAAGGAAAGGGCCCAAGCCCCGCCACGCACGGTTTTGATTGACAGATCGCATCCGGCTGCGGACCCTCTTCGCGATTGTCTCAGAGGTATCGCCATGGCCATTGCTCCGGTTTCCACACCCGATCCGATTTCGCAGGGGGCGGCGACAGAGGCCGCCATGTTCCTCAATGCTTGGATCTATGGCGATGGCACATTGCCCCCGGAATTCCAGGGCGCATCGTCCCTCGATAATGGCTATGACGACGATTACGCCGGGTTCATCACCGCCGCCACGGATGGCAGCTGGGAGCTTCTGGGCGCGTCCGACCTGACGGATGAATATTTCGACGCGACGCACGACTTCACCGATGGCGGGCTCTATATCGGCGGGTTGCCGGGCAATCCCGACAGCGGCGCCGAAGCGCTTGTCGCGGTCACGGAAATCGAGGGCGATACCACGCTCGTCATCGCGATTCGCGGCGCGGATGATGACAGTGCCGCCTTCGGCCCGCCCTTCTTCGCACCCCTCACATTGCAATTCTACGCGCAACTGCGCCCGGTCATTCAGGCCGCGGCCGATTATGCGGCCGATCCGGCCAACGGCATCGACGCGGTCGTCTTCTCCGGCCATTCGCTGGGCGGGACCATGGCGGATGTCTTTTCACTGATCGATGCGGGTCTCTTTACCGCGCATGATGTGCCGCTGACGGTGGTCTCGCTGGCCTCCGCAGGCGTGTCTGAAGGAGTGGTCGCGGTGGCCGAGTTCCTTCAGGGCGACACTTTGACGGAGCCGGGGCCGGGCTTGACCGGGGAGCCGATCCTTCTCGATCCCGACGATTTCGAGCATATCTCCGTCGCGCAGACCTCCGACCCGGTCCGCTTCCCCGAGGATTTCTCCCTGCCGGTGGTGCAGCCCTTGGTGGACAACCTCAACTTCGCCGCCGATCTGGTGATCGAGACCCCGAATGTGGGCGTCGACACTGCCGATGGCAGCTTCGGGGCCGGGCATTCGATCTTCCTCTACTGGCCCAACATCTCGGCGCTCGTGAACGACGGCTGGTATCCCGATTATACCGACCAGACCGTCATCATGGGCGTGTCGAATTACGACAGCCAGCCGACCTTCACGGATGCGCCCGTGGTGAACGGGTATGTGCCGCAATACGAGGGCTTCACGATCGACGACCGGGGCTTTGGCGCGTTGCGGGGCACGAACGAGGCGGATTTCATCCTTGGCCTCGATGGCGCGGACCAGCTTCTTGGTCGGGACGGCGACGACCTGATGTCGGGCGGCGCGGATAATGACCTGCTGCTCGGAGGGGACGGCGACGACAAGCTCGATGGCGGCACGGGGATCGACACGGTGGTCGGCGGCGACGGCGAGGATCTTCTAACATCGCTGGCGGATGGCGATCTGCTGATCGGCGGGGACGATGCGGATGTCTTCCAGTTCACCGCGCAAGGCAGTGGCGCCACGATTGCCGATTTCGAGGCGGGCATCGACACGATTGACCTCAGCCTTCTGGGGTTGAGCGAAAGCGATGTGAGCTGGAGTGACACGTCAGGCGGCGTGGCGGTCGATGCCGCAGGAACGACGATCATCCTTTCCGGGCTGTCCGCCGACGATCTGGATTACGGCGACTTCATCCTGTCGCCCGAGCTGGACACGCTGGTCTAGCCGCGCAAGGGGCGCTCAGTCGCCCCGACGACGCAGACGGATGATGACATCGACGGACGCGATCTCCGCACCCTCGGGGGCATTGGGGAGCTTCGCGATTTCCAGGTCCTCGGCGGGCGCATCGGTGAGGCGCGCCTCGTCTTCCCAGAAGAAATGCGGATGGTCGTGCACGTTCGTGTCGAAATAGCTTTTGGAGCCATCGACCATCACTTCCTGCACCAGACCCGCGTCGCAGAAGGCCCGCAGCGTGTTGTAGACCGTGGCGAGGGAGACTTTCTGCCCCTGCCGTTCCACATCGGCGAACAGGCTTTCGGCGGTGACATGGCGGTGATTGCCGTCACCGATCAGGAGGGCTGCCAGCGCCACGCGCTGCCGCGTCGGACGCAGACCCGCCTGGCTCAGCCATTCCGTGCTGCGATCGATTGCCGTGGGCTGCATTTGCGGTCCGTGTCCCTTGCTGCGTTCCATCGTATATATAGGGCCGATACCCCCGAAATTTCAAATGGATTCGCGGAATTCGCTCGGCTGATGCGATGCCGCTGCAGGCTTGCACCGGTCAAGGGGCGAGTGTTAGACGCGAACGGATCATGCACGCCACAGGGGGGCAAAGCGCGAATGGCCGAGTATCCGACGAGTTTCGACCGGGATGACCTTCTGAAATGCGCACGCGGCGAATTGTTCGGGGAGGGCAATGCCCAGCTGCCCGAGCCGCCGATGCTGATGATGGACCGGATCACGGACATCTCGGGCGATGGCGGGCCGAACGGCAAGGGCCACGTGCGGGCCGAATTCGATATCACCCCCGATCTGTGGTTCTTCGAGTGCCATTTCCCCGGAAACCCGATCATGCCCGGCTGTCTTGGCCTCGACGGGCTGTGGCAGCTCACCGGCTTCAATCTGGGCTGGCGCGGCTGGAAGGGCAGGGGCTATGCGCTGGGCGTGGGTGAGGTGAAGCTCACGGGCATGGTGCGGCCCAACCGCAAGATGCTCACCTATTTCGTCGATTTCACCAAGGCCGTGCAGACCCGCCGCCTGACCATGGGCGTGGCCGATGGCCGGGTCGAGGCCGATGGCGAGACGATATACCAGGTCAAGGACATGAAGGTCGCGCTCAGCGAAAGCTGAGTGTCGGCGATCGGGCGCCCGCGGGCGCGCCGGGTCTCGAAAACCGGCCGCCGGGGCGATGCCCGGCGGCTGTTTGCAGCGCGGTCGCGCGCAGCCTCCGCCGCACAGGCTGCTTGCACCTGCCGAGCCCCCTGTCCTACACAACCTCGGACACTTGATTAGGAGAGCGCCATGCGCCGCGTCGTCGTCACCGGACTGGGGATTGTCTCGTCCATCGGAAACAACGCAGACGAAGTTCTCGCCGCTCTGAAGGCGGGCAAATCCGGGATCACCGCGAACGAGGACATGAAGGAGCACGGCTTCCGGTCCCAGATCGCGGGCAATGTGAAGCTCGACGTGACCGAGCATGTCGACAAGCGCACGCTGCGCTTCATGGGGCCAGGGGCGGCCTATGCGCATATCGCCATGGGTCAGGCCATCGCCGATGCGGGCCTCGATGAGAGCGATATCTCGAACCCGCGAACGGGGCTCGTCGCAGGCTCCGGCGGGCCGTCGACCTCGGCGATGCTGGCCGCGCATCAGACGGTTCTGGAAAAGGGCAGCCCGAAGCGGATCGGGCCCTTCGCGGTGCCGAAATGCATGTCCTCCACGATCTCGGCGAACCTCTCGACGGCCTACAAAATCAAGGGCATCAACTACTCGATCACCTCGGCCTGCTCGACCTCGCTGCATTGCATCGGCAATGCGGCCGAGCAGATCATGTTGGGCAAGCAGGACCTGATGTTCGCGGGCGGCGGCGAGGAGCTGGACTGGACGCTGTCCTGCCTCTTCGACGCGATGGGCGCGATGTCGTCGAAGTATAACGACACGCCGGAGCGGGCCTCGCGCGCCTTCGACGCGGATCGCGACGGGTTTGTCATCGGCGGCGGTGGCGGCATCCTCGTTCTGGAGGAGCTGGAGCACGCCAAGGCGCGCGGCGCCAAGATCTACGCGGAAGTCACGGGCTACGGCGCCACGTCGGACGGGCACGACATGGTGGCGCCTTCTGGCGAGGGCGGCGAGCGCGCGATGCGTATCGCGCTCGAGACGCTGGGGGCGGATCGCCGCGTGGGCTACATCAACGCACACGGCACCTCGACGCCCGTGGGCGACGTGGGAGAGATCGAGGCCGTGCGCCGCGTCTTTGGCGACGGGCAGACGCCGCCCGTTTCCTCCACGAAGTCGATGACCGGCCACAGTCAGGGCGCTACCGGCGCGCAGGAGGCGGTCTATTGCCTTCTGATGCTGCAGCACGATTTCATCACGCCGTCGATCAATGTCGAGACGCTGGACCCGGCGCTGAAACCCGCGGAGATCGCGACCAGCCTTGTGGAGAATGCCGGGCTGGACACGGTGATGACGAATTCCTTCGGATTCGGCGGGACGAACGGGTCCATGCTGCTATCCAAATATCTGGATTGATGCGGTAAATTTGCGAGGACGAGACGATGGGCGGACTTCTTGAGGGCAAACGCGGCCTGATCATGGGGGTCGCCAACGAGCGCTCCATCGCGTGGGGGATCGCCAAGGCGATGGCGGAGGCCGGGGCGGAGCTGGCCTTCACCCATCAGGGCGAGGCCTTCGGCGCGCGTCTGAAGCCGCTGGCGGAGAGCGTCGGGTCGGATTTCATGGTCGATGTGGACGTGACTGACGAGGCCTCGCTCGATGCGGCGTTCGATGAGCTGTCTTCACGCTGGGACAGCCTCGATTTCCTGGTCCATGCGATCGCGTTTTCGGACAAGTCCGAGCTGCAGGGCCGGTTCATGAATACGAGCCGGGCCAACTTCAAGAACTCGCTCGATATCTCGTGCTATTCCTTCATCGACGTCGCGCGCCGTGCCCATCCGCTGATGGCGGAAAAGGGCGGCACGCTGCTGACCCTGACCTATCAGGGTTCGAACAAGGTCGTGCCGAATTACAACGTGATGGGCGTGGCCAAGGCCGCACTTGAATCGTCGGTGCGGTACCTCGCCAACGATCTAGGCCGCGAGGGCATCCGCGTGAACGCGCTCTCGCCGGGGCCCATGAAGACGCTGGCAGGGGCGGCCATCGGCGGCGCACGCAAGACCTTCAAGCATACCGATCAGAACGCGCCCTTGGGCTCGAACGCGACGCTGGAAGCCGTGGGCGGCACGGCCGTGTGGCTCGCCTCTGATGCGGGGGCCTGCACCACGGGCGAGGTCGTGCATATCGATGGCGGGTTCCACGTGCTGGGCATGCCGCAATACGACAACCTTTGAGCCCGTGATCTGGCGGGGCGGGCGTGCCGCCCGCGCATCTCTGGCCCGCTGATCGTGCCGATCATCGGGCGGGTGGGGGCGTTGCCCCCGTCGGCCGCAAGCGGCAGCCTCCGCCGGGCGTTTTTTGGACAGGGTGAGGGCAGGGTCATCTTCCCGCCCCAATGCCATGCGACAGCCAGGGCATGGCCAGGATCATCGATCTCAAACACGCGCGGCGACGGCGGTATTTCCGGCGCAATCAGCGCAGACGCCGCGGCCTGTTGCGCGGGCTCGGTCGGGCCATGTCGCCGGTCTTTGCGCTTGCCCTGATCCTGATGGGCTGGGCGGTCTGGGAGGAGATCCGCGCGGGCGGCGATCTCCGGGACGTCGCAACCGTCGTCGTGAATCGCGGTCTTCCGCAAAGCACCCAAGGGGGCACGCTGTCGGGCCATGTCACCCATGTGCGCGACGGCGATACGATCGAGGTCGCGGGCACGCCCGTGCGCTTTCGCTACCTCAACTGCGCGGAACTTGGCACGCGGGCGGGCGAGGAGGCCAAGCGTGTGATGCGTGATCTCGCGGCGGGCGCAGAGGTCACCTGTTCGCTGATCGGACGGATGTCCTACGACCGCCGGATCGGGACATGTCGGCTGAAGGACGGGCCCGACCTTCGCCATGCGATGTATGCGCGCGGTCAGTGCGGCGGCTGAGACGCGCGGAACAAGTGCGCGCGGGCGTCGTTATCCCTCCAACACCAAGGAGGTATTCCGATGTCCCACACATTAACGCTCAAATCCATCGAGCCCGTCACCCACGATACCCATCACCTCGTCTTCGACCGTCCCGAAGGCTTCGAGTTCGAGCCCGGACAGGCTGTTGATCTGGCACTCGACCGCGACGGCTGGCGCGAGGAAAAGCGGCCCTTCACCTTCACCTCGCTGCCGCAGGACGACACGCTCGAATTCGTCATCAAGTCCTATCCCGACCATGACGGCGTGACCGAGCAGATCGGCCAGCTCAAGGCCGGGGACCGCGTCATCATCGACGATCCCTGGGGCGCCATCTCCGACAAGGGGGCAGGCTGGTTCATCGCCGGTGGCGCGGGCGTTACGCCCTTCATCGCGATCCTCAAGAAGCGTCTGAAGGAGAACGGCACGCTAGAGGGCTCGACGCTGATTTTCTCCAACAAGACCGAGGCGGATATCATCCTGCGCGACACGTTCGAAAGCATGTCCGGTCTGAAATGCGTCTTCACCGTCACCGACGAGCCGGACAGCCCGCTCTGCATGGGGATGATCGGCAAGGAAATGTTGGCCGAACATGTGAGCCCCGGCGAAGGCCCCTGCTATATCTGCGGGCCGGATCCGATGATCGACGCCGTTGCGGATGCGCTGAAAGAGATCGGCGTGGCCGAAGAGCACATCATCACCGAGGAATTCGACTGAGGCGCGATGCCTGCCGCATTAAGTGAAAGCTATGAGAGCCCGGTCAGAACCACTGGCCGGGCTCCATCAATCCCAGATCCAGAAGCTGCCGGGAATGCCATTCGAACGCGGTGGAATTGTGCCAGGTGAAGCCGTGGATATCGAAGGTGGAGCCGGGATTCTTTTTCAGCGCCTTGGCCGTGCGGAAAGACACGATCGCCGCCGTCAGATTGTTATGCCAGGGGCAGGCATAGGTGTTGTATTCCTCATCCGAAAACGTGTGATCGTCCCGTAAGGTCAGCCCCGGCTTGGCGCGGAACAGGGCGATCCGGTCGATCTTGCGCCGCTTCTGGGGGATATGCTCCTCGTAGCGCCAGCGCAGGCCGCCGTAGAAGTCGAGCTGCCGTTCCTTGGGGTGATTGTGGTTCTCGGCGTCGTTCCGCGCGAGGGCGTAATAGCCCGACTTGTCGAGGCAGGCATCGTCGAGCGACACGGCATCGGGCGCATTGTGCAGATCGCGGGCATAAAGATCGACCACGTAGGTCAGCATCGCGTCGCGCCGTTCCTCGGTATGGAAGGCCAGCATCTCCGAGACGCTGCGTGTCTCGCAGAAGGGATAGAACAGGTATTCCGCGTTGTAGCAGTAATACATCCAGAGGCCGGGCGCGGCCGCGATCACCGCATTCACGGCCTTCTGTGCCGCGCCTTCTTCCGTCAGCGCGTCGTCGATGCGGATCACCTCTCCCCGCAGATCCGGCGGCAGATCGAAAATCGGCGACATGAAGACGATCACGGTGCGAAAGCCCAGATGCTGATGATGCCGGATCGTGGTGTCGAGTTCGACCGTGTCCTCGGCGAAGATCATCGCGACCGGCCCCTTTTTCAGGGCCGGGCCGGGGTCGGACAGGAAGTTGGCAAGGGATTTGAAATGCATCTGCTCTCTTCTTTAGTCGAAGAATCCTGAAATTCGGTGTGCATTGCAAGAGGTCCTGCATCTGCGTTATGTGCGCGGCTGATCCTGACCCCGGAGAGCCGTGCCATGACTGCGCCGAAGAAGCTGTTTATCAAGACCTATGGCTGTCAGATGAACGTCTATGACAGCGAACGCATGGCCGAGGCGCTGGGCGGCGAGGGCTATGTCGAGACGTCGACGCCCGATGACGCCGACATGATCCTGCTGAACACCTGCCATATCCGGGAAAAGGCCGCCGAGAAGGTCTATTCCGAACTGGGCCGCTACAAGGGCCTGAAAGCCGAAAAGCCCGACCTGAAGATCGGCGTGGCGGGTTGCGTCGCGCAGGCCGAGGGCGCGGAGATCGTGCGCCGTCAGCCCATGGTCGATCTAGTCGTGGGGCCGCAGAGTTATCACCGCCTGCCGGACCTTCTGGCAAAGACGCAAGGCGGCGCACGTGCGCTCGACACCGAGTTTCCCGACGAGGACAAGTTCGACCACCTCAAGGCCCGCCCCAAGGCGCGCCGGGCCCCGGCGGCGTTCCTGACCGTGCAGGAAGGTTGCGACAAGTTCTGCGCCTTCTGCGTCGTGCCCTACACGCGCGGCGCCGAGGTGTCCCGCCCGGTCGATCGCGTCCTGTCCGAAGCGCGCGATCTCGTGGAACGCGGCGTGCGTGAGATCACGCTTCTGGGCCAGAACGTGAACGCCTATCACGGCGTGGGCCCGGATGCGGCGGACTGGTCGCTGGCGCGGCTCGTGCGGGAATTGGCGAAGATCGACGGGTTGGCGCGCATCCGCTTCACCACCTCGCACCCCAATGACATGGACGACGACCTGATCGCCGCGCATGGCGATTGCGAGAAGCTGATGCCCTACCTGCACCTGCCCGTGCAGTCGGGCTCGGACAGGATCCTCAAACGGATGAACCGCCAGCATACCGCCGACAGCTACCTCGCGCTGATCGAGCGGCTGCGCGCGGCCCGGCCCGATCTGCACATGTCGGGCGATTTCATCGTGGGCTTCCCCGAAGAGACCGAGGCGGACTTTCAGGCCACGCTCGACCTTGTGGAGGCCGTGCAATACGGCTCCGCCTTCTCGTTCAAGTACTCGACCCGGCCCGGCACGCCGGCAGCCGAACGCGCGCAGGTCCCGGAAGATGAAAAGACGGAGCGTTTGCAGCGGTTGCAAGCGCTTCTGACCCGGCAACAGCGCGCCCTGCAGGATGCGATGGTCGGGCGCGACGTGCAGGTCCTCTTCGAAAAGCCCGGGCGGATGCCGGGCCAGATGGTCGGCAAGTCGGAATACCTGCATGCGGTGCATGTGACGGCCGAGGATGTGACCGCCGGGGAAATCCGGACGGTGCGGATTACCGGGTCGGGGCCGAACTCGCTGTCCGGTGCGCTGATCTAGCGCGGCGTGCGGGCGGCCTGCGGCGCGCCCACGTCGCTAAGCCGCTGTTTCAAATTCCAGAATTGGCGATTGTGTCAGGATTGTGGCTCGATGGGGATTGTTTCCCGTCCGGCCACAATATCTAGTGGATTTTCCTTCACACAGACGGTTTTGCTGCTAAAGTGTTGATTATAGTAGCTTTGCGTTTCCCGGTCTGAATGCCGCTGCGCAGGGTTCGGGGGATTGATAAATAGTTGAAGGAACGATGGCTGTGGCGCATTCCGTTTTCAAGACCGCAAAGGCGGCACTTCTCAGCGTGGCGTTCGCCGCGTCGGCGGTGCTTCCCGGTGCAGTCGCCGCCGACACCGCAGAGGCGCGGGTGCCGGTGATCTCGACGCAGAACACGACGACGATCGTGGGCGAACGGTACATCCCCGGCATCTGGGTGGATCCCGATGGGTGCGAGCATTGGGTGATGGATGACGGCGTCGAGGGCTACATGAGCCCCCATGTCAATCGCAAGGGCATCCCGGTCTGCCGCCGGGGCAATGTCTGCGGCGTGATGAATTCCGACCAGTTCTTCGCAACCGACAGCTACCGCATCAGCCATGCGGGCAAGCAGCGTCTTGCGGAGTTCTTCCGTTCGGCCTCGGCCACGGCCTTCACCATCGTTGGCCACACCGACAGTCGCGCGAGCGATCAGTACAACATGCGTCTGAGCTACAACCGCGCCAATTCGGTCGCGGCAGTGGGCAAATCCGTCGGCGCTCGCATCGTCGATGTGCGCGGCTACGGCGAGCGTATGCCGGTGGCGTCGAACGCCTCGGCAACCGGCATGGCGAAGAACCGCCGCGTCGAAATCATCTGCATTCGCTAAGGGGACGAGCGACATGAACATCACGAAACTCGCCCTGATCGGTCTGGCCGCTGCCGCGCTTTCCGGCTGCGAACTGGCCGACGGCATCGGCGGCTACGGTCCGGACAAATCCATCGACCGCGGCATCGACGCGGATGACCTGTCGACCATGCGCGCAGGCATCTGGGTCGATCCCAACGGCTGCGATCACTGGATCATCGACGACGGCGTCGAAGGCTACCTCTCGGCGCGGATCGACAAGTATGGCCGCCCGGTCTGCTCTGGCTCGGCCCCGCCGACCGTCGCCACCGGAGACTTCAAGCAGGGCTCCACCTCGATCATCGGCGACCCGCTCTGATCGCGCCTTGCCCATACGAAGATCAGCGCCGCGCAGGGGTCGTATCCTCTGGGCGGCGTTTTTATATGCAGGAGCAGGGTCGGGCACCGCTTGTGTCTTGCTCATCCGCCCCGCGCTTGAAACAGTGACGATAGACTCGCAAACACGGAGAGCTGTGTGACGACCGGCACCCTGACCGACGCCTCGATCGAATTTCCCGATAACCGCCTGCTCATCGAACTTTGCGGCGAGTTCGACCGCAATCTGACCGATATCGAAGGCCGTCTGGGTGTGCAGATCCTGCGCCGCGGCAACCATCTGGCCGTGCATGGCGAACCCGATGCCCAGAAGGAAGCGGTGGAGGTTCTGACCAGCCTCTACAACCGGCTCGAACAGGGCAAGGGCGTGGAGCGGGGCGATATCGACCGTGAGTTCCGCATGAGCGCGGAGCCCGAGGCCGAAGATCAGCTCGAGATGTTCTCGGGCGGCCATGTCGAGATCAAGACCCGCAAGAAGCTCGTTGAGCCGCGCACCGAGGCGCAGAAGGCCTACGTTCGCGCGCTTTACGACAACGAACTGGCCTTCGGGATCGGGCCTGCGGGCACCGGCAAGACCTATCTCGCCGTGGCGGTCGGCGTGAACATGTATATCAACGGCATGGTCGACAAGATCATCCTGTCGCGCCCTGCCGTGGAGGCGGGTGAACGTCTGGGCTTCCTGCCGGGCGACATGAAGGACAAGATCGACCCCTACATGCAGCCGCTTTACGACGCGCTGAACGACTTCCTGCCCGGCAAGATGCTGGCCAAGATGATGGAAGAGAAGACGGTCGAGATCGCGCCGCTCGCGTTCATGCGGGGCCGCACGCTCGCCAATGCCTTCGTTGTGCTCGACGAGGCGCAGAACGCGACCTCGATGCAGATGAAGATGTTTCTCACGCGTCTGGGCGAGGGCTCGCGCATGGTCATCACCGGCGACCGCAGCCAGGTGGACCTGCCGCGCGGCGTGCAATCGGGCCTGCGGGACGCCGAACGCATCCTGACCAATATCGACCGGATCTCGTTCAACTATTTCACCGCCGCCGACGTTGTGCGGCACCCGCTCGTGGCGGCGATCATCAACGCCTACGACAAGGACGCGGAAAGCGCGTGAGCCGGGGCGCGCCATGTTGACCGAGACGATCCTCGAGGATGAAGGCTGGGCGGCGCTGAACCTCTCCGAGCGCGCGGAGGCTGCGGCGCGTGGGGCACTGGCCGCGCTGGATCTGGACCCCGATGCGTTCGAGATCGCGGTTCTGGGCTGCAATGATGCCCGCATCGCCACGCTCAACGCGGATTTCCGCGGCAAGCCCCAGCCCACCAATGTGCTCAGCTGGCCCGAAGAGGACCTCGCGGCCGAGGAGCCGGGGGGCGAGCCGGAACGCCCGGTGCCGCAGGACGCCGAGCCGCATTTCCTCGGCGATATCGCCATCGCCCGGGAGACATGTCTGCGCGAGGCGCGCGAGCAGCGCCTATCCGCCGATCATCACGTCACGCATTTGATCGTTCATGGCGTGTTACATCTGTTAGGCTATGACCATGTCCGTGACGAAGACGCCACATTGATGGAACGGCTGGAAGCACGGATACTTGGAAATATGGGCATCGCGGACCCATATGTTGAAAGACCGATACACGACGCAACGAATTGACCGGGTTACAAGAGGACAGACGGAAGGATGGGCGACAGCGACGCATCGTCTAACGCAGCGCCAGGCGCGCATGAGGACGACGCAGAAGACAGGCCGGGATTCTTCCGGCGTTTGTTCGACGGCATGGGCTATGCCGCGAGCGATGACGACAGCGATGGCCCAGCGGCGCATCCGTCGACGCGTCCCAGTGTGGGGCTGGCGAATCTCAGACGCATGCGCGTCGATGACGTCTCCATTCCCAAGGCCGATATCATCGCGGTGCCCGACACGATCACCAGGGATGAGCTGGTCTCGGTCTTCCGGGAAAGCGGCCTGACGCGTCTGCCGGTCTATTCCGGAACGCTCGATACGCCCGTCGGCATGGCGCATCTGAAGGATTTCGCGCTGATGCACGGCTTCAACGGCAAGGGCACGGCGTTCAACCTCAAGAAGATGCTGCGGCCTTTGTTGTTCGTGCCGCCCTCCATGCCCATCGGCGTGCTTCTTACCAAGATGCAGACCGAGCGGCGGCATATGGCGCTGGTGATCGACGAATATGGCGGCGTGGACGGGCTCGTCACGATCGAGGACCTGATCGAGCAGGTCATCGGCGAGATCGAGGATGAGCACGACACCGAGGAAGGCAAGAACTGGCGCGTCGAAAAGCCCGGATGCTACCTCGTCTTGGCCAAGACCCAGCTTGAGGAATTCGAAGCCGAGATCGGTCTCGACCTGACCCAGGACGAGGAAATCGACGGCGAGGAGATCGAGACGCTGGGCGGGCTCGTCTTCGTGCTGGCAGGCCACGTGCCTGCGCGCGGCGAGGTGGTGCCGCATCCTGCGGGCCTTGAATTCGAAGTGGTCGATGCCGATCCACGCCGGATCAAGCGTTTGCGCGTGCGGATGCCGGGCGCGCTGGGTGCGGCCACGGCGCCGCCAGCGCGCGCGCAAGGGGCGGCGTCCGGCCAGAATGGCTGATACGGGTCGCGCGGCGGAGGCACCCAGCCGGGCCAAACTGGTGGGCGGCGCGCTGTTTCTGGGCCTCGTCTTCGCGACCGGGCAGGCACCGTTCGATCTGTGGTATCTGGCCCTGGCGGCCCTCGCTGCCGCGATCTGGCTGATCGGGGCTGCGGGCACGCCACGGCAGGCTGGCTGGACCGGCTGGGCCTTCGGCGCGGGCTATTTCGGCTTCTCCATGAGCTGGCTCGTTGAGCCATTCCTCGTCGATGCGGCCGTCACAGGCTGGATGGCGCCCTTCGCGCTGATCCTCGCCGCGGGCGGGTTTGCGCTCTTCTGGGCCTGGCCCGCCTGGGCCGCGATACGGGCGGGGCAACCCTGGCTTCTGGTGCCGCTCTGGGCCCTGTCGGAGCTGCTGCGCGCCTATCTCTTGACGGGCTTTCCCTGGGGCATGGTCGGCTATGTGCTGGCACCCACGACGGCGGTGCAATGGGTGGCGCTGATCGGCCCCCATGGCCTGAACCTCGTCGTGCTGGCCTTGGCCGCCATGGCCGTGGCCGGGCTCGAAAGACGGGATCTGCGGCTCGGACTTGCGACCTGCCTCGGCGCCGCATTGCTGTTCGGCGGGGGCTGGGCACGGCTTGCCCCACCCGCGCCGGAGACCGGCCGCCCGGTCATCCGCCTCGTGCAACCCAATGCGCCGCAGGACGAAAAATGGCAGCCGGGGCGCGCGCAGATGTTCTTCGAACGGCAGGTCTCAGCCAGTGCCGCCGCCCCGCGGCCCGACTTCATCCTCTGGCCAGAGACAGCCGTGCCCGTGCTCCTCAACCATGCCGAAGAGGCGCTCCGGATCATCTCGGAGGCTGCGGGTCCGGTGCCCGTCCTTCTGGGCATCCAGCGCGAGGAGGCGGGGCGCTATTACAATTCCTCGGTGCTGATCGGGCCGAACGGGCAGGTGCGCGACACCTATGACAAGCACCACCTCGTGCCGTTCGGGGAATACATGCCCGCGGCGTGGTTCTTCCGGCATATCAATGTCTCGGGTCTCGCGCAGAGGGCCGAATATGGCTATTCCTCCGGCCCCGGTCCGCGCTTGCTCGACCTCGGGGCATTGGGGCAGGCGCTGCCGCTGATCTGCTACGAGGCGGTCTTTCCGCAGGATGTGGGCGGGGCGCCGGAGCGGGCCGACATGATCCTGCAGATGACGAATGATGCGTGGTTTGGGAAATGGTCGGGTCCGTATCAGCACCTGATGCAGGCGCGCCTTCGGGCGATCGAACAGGGCTTGCCGGTGATGCGCTCGGCCAATACCGGCGTCTCGGCGGTGATCGACGGCTATGGCCGCATCCGCGCCTCCCTGCCGCTTGG
Source organism: Roseivivax sp. THAF197b (assembly GCF_009363255.1). Lineage (NCBI taxonomy): Bacteria > Pseudomonadati > Pseudomonadota > Alphaproteobacteria > Rhodobacterales > Roseobacteraceae > Roseivivax > Roseivivax sp. THAF197b. Next base: position 480,216 of record NZ_CP045318.1, read on the forward strand.
GCAATCGGGATATGTCGACGCGGCGGTCCCGCCGCCGCTTGCTCCCACGCTCTATGCGCGGAGCGGCGATTTGCCCATCCTGCTGTGGCTTCTAGGTTGCGTTGGTCTGGGCCTCTGGCGGTGGCGCGGCAATCGCATTGACGCTGCACAGGGGCACCGATAAGCCGTAATTCATTCCCTGTCACAACGGCTTCCTGGCGTGGCAGCAGACCTCAATGGAGCACTTCCCATGGCCCGTAACGATTATATCTTCACCTCCGAGTCCGTCTCGGAGGGGCATCCCGACAAAGTGTGCGACCGGATCTCCGACGCGATCCTCGATGCGCTTCTGGCCGAGGATCCGCTGGCGCGCGTCGCCTGCGAGACCTTCGCCACCACCGACCGCGTGGTGATCGGCGGCGAGGTCGGGCTGACCGATCAGGACAAGCTCGCCGAATACATGGAGCGGATCCCCGACATCACGCGCGACTGTATCCGCGACATCGGGTACGAGCAGGACAAGTTCCACTGGAACACCTGCGAGATCACCAATCTCCTGCACGAGCAATCGGCCCATATCGCGCAAGGTGTGACGGGCGAGCGCGGCGACGAGGGTGCCGGCGATCAGGGCATCATGTTCGGCTATGCGACGAACGAAACGGACGCGCTGATGCCTGCTCCGATCCAGTTCAGCCACGCGATCCTGCGGCGTCTCGCCGAGGTGCGCAAATCGGGCCAGGAGCCGCTTCTGCGGCCCGACGCCAAGACCCAGCTTTCGGTGCGCTACGAGAACGGCAAGCCCGTGGGCGTCACGCAGATCGTGCTCTCGACGCAGCACGCGGATGACAGCCAGAGTTCCGCCGATATCCGCGCCATCGTGGAGCCTTACATCCGCGAAGTGCTGCCCGAAGGCTGGATCAGCGGCGAGACGGAATGGTGGGTGAACCCCACCGGCACCTTCGTGATCGGGGGCCCCGACGGCGATGCGGGCCTGACGGGCCGCAAGATCATCGTCGACACCTATGGCGGTGCGGCGCCCCATGGCGGTGGCGCGTTCTCGGGCAAGGACCCGACCAAGGTGGACCGCTCGGCGGCTTACGCGGCGCGCTATCTGGCGAAGAACGTGGTCGCGGCGGGCCTCGCGGAGCGCTGCACCATCCAACTGTCTTATGCCATCGGCGTGGCCAAGCCCCTGTCCATTTATTGCGACACGTTCGGCACCGGCGAGGTGGACGCGGCGGCCATCGAGCGCGCGATCCCAAAGGTCATGGACCTCACCCCGCGCGGCATCCGCACGCATCTGGACCTCAACAAGCCCATCTATGCCCGCACGGCGGCTTACGGCCATTTCGGGCGGGAGCCTGATGCGGATGGCGGCTTTTCGTGGGAGAAGACGGACCTGGCCGAGGCGCTCGCACGCGAGACCTGAGCGCGGCGCAGGTCTTGAGATCGGGAGCGAGGGGGCTGTCTGCCCCCTCACACTCCCCCGAGAGGTATTTTCGGTCCGGTCGTGACAGGGGGGCTGCGCTTTTTCGGGCGTCGGGCTTGAATGGGCGGCGTGGAAGCCGTCTCAGATCAGCCGTTCGCCCCGCAATCGCAGGAAGAGGCTTTCCTCGTCATCGTTGCGAAAGAACGGGACCGAGCTCGGCGGGGCGGGATCGGCGGCGCGGGCCGCGATTTCGGCCAGGACCACTTCGGTGATGAAGGGCATGTCGAGGGCGCGCACCTCGTCCAGCGCAACCCATCTGAGATGCGACAGCTCGTCCGAGGCCGCGCTGAAATCGTCGGGATCCGAGGCCAGCGCATCCGCATCCGCCAGAAAGAAGCGCGCGTCAAAGCGGCGCGGGCGCCCCGGCGGTGTGATCGCGCGAAAGACGAATTGCAGCGCCTCGGCGGAGGGGCGGTGCCCGGTCGCCGCGAAATCGCGCCAATCGGCGGGCGGGTCCGGCCAATCGCCCGGCGCGCCGAGGATCTGACCGGTCTCCTCGAACAATTCGCGGATCGCGGTCAGGGGAAGGGCTGCGGCGATGTCGGGCGGGCTGTCCTCCGCAAGGCGGTCGCGGCAGAGATCGGAAAGGCCGCGGGCCAGCGGCACGGACCCGTCACCGGGATCGCGCGCCCCGCCCGGAAAGACGAATTTCGACGGCATGAAGACCGCCTTGGCGCCGCGCTGCCCCATCAGGACATGGGGGCGTGTCGCGCGATCGCGCAGGACGATCACGGTGGCAGCATCGCGCAGGGCGGATTTGTCTTGCGGGGCCGGTGTCGCGCCCGCGGCGTTGTCGGTCATGCCTCATCCTGCCTTGCGGCGCGCCGCGCATGGGGGCCGGTCAGGTCTCGTCGCTGCCGAAGCCGTGCATGCCGCGCGCCCATTGGAACGCGACGATCGCGCCTTTCAATCGAGGCAGAAGGTAGAGGGAAAGGCCAATGCAGCCAACCGCAAAGATCGTGAAAAGCACGAGCGGCTCGGGGCGCCAGGTCTCGAACACGATCAGCAGAAGCGGCGCCATCAGGTGGCCGACGATCAGGATCGTCAGGTAGGCCGGGCCGTCATCCGCGCGGTGGTGATGCAGATCCTCGCGGCAGACCGGGCACCGGTCGCGCACTTTCAGATATCCCGACAAAAGCGGTCCGGTGCCGCAATTGGGGCAGCGCATGCGCCAGCCTTTCAGGAGGGCAGGCCATGTTTCACGGGCCTCATGGGTCTCTTGGGCGGGCTGCATCTGATCTCCGGAAGCTTGCGACTCGGCGAATATGCCCCCCCGCGGCCTGCGCTTAAAGGGTGCAGATGGTCCTTGCGGCTGGATGTCGCGAATAAAACCCGGCCATCCGCACAGCGTTCCAACTTTTTTCGACGGGTTTCGCGGGCAGGCCCGTGAAAGGGATGTGCGTCGGACAGAGAGGCCAAAGCGGACCATCTGGGCGCGGCGCTGAACAATAGACAGGAGAGCCTTAATGACAAAGGGCAACACCAAGACCGCCATCCTCGCCCTGCTGATCGCAGGCATTGCCGTGACTGCCAACGCGCAGGATACGACACGTCCCGAAAAGGCACGCGGCGCGGGCTTTGCGCAAATCGACGCCGATCAGGACGGGCGCGTGACCGAGGCCGAGATGATCGCCATGGCCGAGGCGCGCTTCGCGGCACGGGATGCAAATGGCGACGGCGTTCTGAGCAGCGACGAGATCCTCGCCGAGCGTCGTGCCAAGCAAAGCGACCGGGCCACGCGGATGATCGAGCGGCTGGATAGCGATGGCGACAACGCCCTCAGCTTCGCGGAAATCTCCGAGCGACGCGATCCCGCAGAGCTTTTCGCGCGGCTTGATGCGAACGAGGACGGCGCTGTCAGCGAAGAGGAATTCGCAGCGCTGAAAAAGATGCGCGGACATCGCGGGGCCGACCGGGACGGCCATAGTGGCCGGGGCCACGGCAAAGCGCGCAATTGATGAACGGGGGCGCGCCCTTGCCCGAAAGGGTGGGGCGCGCTACCGGCTTGGCAAAGGGTCGCGGCATTGGCGCTGGATATGATGGGCGAGGAGAGTGACGAAGCGCTTCTGGCGCGGATCGCAGGGGGCGATGCGGCGGCCGCACGGGCGCTCAGCCTGCGGCTTGCGCCGCGCGTTCTGGCCCATGCCCATCGCATGCTCGGCGACCGGGCCGAGGCCGAGGACGTGACCCAGGAAGCGCTCCTGCGGCTGTGGCGGTTCGCGCCCGATTGGCGGGACGGGCAGGCCAAGGTCAGCACGTGGCTCTACCGGGTGACGGCGAACCTGTGCATCGACCGGCAGCGCAAGCAGCGGACAACCGGCCTCGACGCGGTGCCGGAGGTCGCGGATGACCGGATGAGCGTCGCCGACGAATTGACTGCCCGCGACCGGGCCCGGGCCCTGCAGGAAGCGCTTCTGGAATTGCCGGATCGGCAGCGCCAGGCGGTGGTTCTGAAACACATAGAAGGCTGCGCAACGCGCGAAATCGCCCAGATCATGGACATCGGGCCAAGGGCGGCGGAGAGTCTGATCGCGCGGGGACGGCGGGCGCTGGACGCCCGGTTGAGCGGGCGACGCGAGGAGTTGGGATATGGCGAAGACTGATCGGAATAGCGCGGGCACGGACCCGCTCGAGGCATATTTCAGCGCGGCCCGGGATCAGCCGATCGAGGCGGAGCCGGATTTCCTGGCGCGCATCGCAGCCGATGCCGAGGCAGCGGCTTTGGCGCGCCCAGCTAGGCGCCCAAAACCCGGCCTGCTGCGTCAGCTGGGCGAGGCCATCGGCGGATGGCCCGCGCTGACAGGGCTCGTCACGGCGGGGCTCGCAGGCCTCTGGATCGGGTTCGAGACCCCGGACGGGCTTGCAGCACCGATCGAGGTCTTCTGGACCGGGGCCGAAACGGAGGCGGGCGCCACGCTGTTCGGATCGGATTACGACACGTTGCTCGGAGAGAGTTGAGACATGGCCAAGACCCCTTCGAACGGATCTGAGACGCTCGCGGATCGGCCCCGGACACCGAGGTTCGTGAAGATCATCCTGTTCCTGTCGCTTGCCCTGAACCTCGTGGTTGCGGGGCTGTTTGTGGGGCTCTGGGCCGACAAGGGCCCGCCGCGCCGCGATGGCGCGCCGACCGGGATCGCGTTCATGCGGGCGCTCGAACCCGAGGATCGGCGCGGCCTTGCCCTGGATCTGCGCGGGATGCGCGAGGCCGACCGCGCCGCGCAGCGCAGGGAGATCGCGCGCGGGCTGGAGATTTTGCGGAGCGATCCGTTCGAGCCCGAGGCCTTCGTCTCGGTTCTCGACGCGATGGCCGAGCGTGGCCAGACCTTGCGCCGGATGGGGCAGGACGCCCTTCTCGCCCGTGTGGCCGAGATGTCCCCGGCGGAACGGGCGGCTTATGCCGATCGTCTGGAAGCAAGGCTGGCGTCGCCGAAACGGCGCTGAGTCTCGATCACAGGCGCAGAAGCGGAGGCCGGGGCAGACGCAGCGTTGCCGTCATTGGCAACGGCGCGCGCGCGCCGGACCCGCGAGCGACCGTCGGCCTTGGCGCGGTAGAGCGCCCGGTCGGCCTGCGCCAGAAGCTCGGACCCGGAAAGCGTGCTTTCGGGCGCGCATGCGCTCACTGCGATGCCGATGCTGACGGAAACGGGCACGGTAGTGTCGCCCGTGGGCAAGGGGATCGGCTCGCAGGCAACGGCATCCACGAGCCGTTTGGCCGTGGCGTCTGCTGTCGCGGGATCGGTATCGGGCAGCAGGATCAGGAATTCCTCGCCACCCAGGCGCGCGATCACATCGGCCCCGCCTAGCCGCGCCTTCAGGCGTTTGGCGACAGCACGCAGGACCGTATCGCCCACAAGGTGGCCGTGGCGGTCATTGACCCGCTTGAAATGATCCAGATCGGCAATCATCACGCTGCATCTCGACCCCGTCCGCGCGGCCATCGTGACCATCTGGTCGAGATTGGGCAGCGCATACCGCCTGTTCCACAAACCGGTCAGCGGATCGACCAGCGCGGCTTGCAATCCGGTCTGCATCCGCAGCCTGTGGGCCTCGGTTTCGCGGCGGCGTGCGATCAGACGCTCGCACCAGGCCACCAGCTCCTCGGGGCTGCAATCCAGAAGGATCGCATCATCCGCGCCGAGATCGAGGGCGCGGGTCGCATCCTTCGTCCGGCCGGGCATCGCCCCGAACAGGAAGGCCGCGTTGCGCGTGGCGCCATGGGCGCGCAATTCGCTGAGAAGGGCAAGGCTGTGCGCGCTGTCTTCGGGCGTTCCGCACAGAAGATAGAGGTCGGTGGCCACGGGGCTGCCCTCCGCACGCAGAACCGCATCCGGTGTTCTATGGGTGACACGCCCGCGCCAGGCCTCGTCAAGCGCACGTTTGAGCGAGGTGGGCAGCCCGTGCGGGTCGGGATGAATCAGCGTGAGATGGCCGCAGCCAAGAAACGGCGCCGCGCTTTCCGCAAGCCCCAGCGCCCGATCCGCATCTTCGTACCGTCCCGCTTCGCGGTCGGTGTCGAGCCTGCGAAAGATGCAACGCAGGCGCGCCAACAGGTAGTCGCGATCAAAGGGCAGGGAGATGGCATCTTCGACCCCGGCTTCGATGGCGCTTTTGCGTGCCTCGGCGTTGTCGTGAGATTGGATGTAGATGGTGGCGATCTGTTCAGAGGCAGGCAGGTCATTGATGCGTTTGACGAATGGCGCGGGGTCGTTGCCGGGCAGGCTGTCTCCGAAGATCACGACATGGGGGCGAAAAACCCGTGCGAGCCGCAACGCTTCCTCGGCGCTTTCGGCCTGTTCCGTCTCGTAATATGCAACCGTCAGCTTGACGCGCAGCATGGCCCGTGTGGTCGGCCGACTGTCGACGATCAATATCCTACCTGGCATTTAACCGCTCCGATTTGTTCTTTCCCATGGCGAATGGCTTGTTCGCTGCTGGCGCCCAGTGTTTATGAAAGATGGTTAAAAAAATCTTTCCGACTTGGTGAAAATGGTAGTCTCTCGAGCGAATGCAGAAGTCATCGGCCTCAAGGCCGTGGGGTGGTTGGCGGCCAATGATGAATTGTTGCCGGTCTTCCTCGGCGCCACCGGCGCGGATGAGGCGCAGTTCCGGGCCGGGCTGCAGGATCCGCATTTTCAGGGTTCCGTCCTCGACTTCCTGCTGATGGACGATGCCTGGATCTCGGCCTTCTGCGACGCCGAGGCCTTGCCCTATTCCGCCCCGATGGAGGCCCGCGCGGTCCTTCCGGGCGGCGAGGCCGTGCATTGGACCTGAGCCTGCCGCCGCCACCGCGCATCGAGGCCATCCTCTTCGACAAGGACGGCACGCTGTTCGACTTCCGTGCGACCTGGGACGCCTGGGCGCATGACGTCTTCGGCCTGCTGGCCCGCGGCGATGCGGGCCGGAGGAAGGCCTTGGCCGAGATCGCCCGCTACGATCTGGAGGCGCGCCGCTTTTCGCCCGAGAGCCCCGTGATCGCGGGCAGCAATGACGAGGTCGCGGCGCTGTTTGCCTCCGTTCTGCCGGACCGCGCGGCGGGTGACATCGCGGACCTTTTGGCCGAGACCGCGGCCGATGTGACCGTGGTGCCGCCGGTGCCCCTCGAGGCCTGCTTGGGCGGATTGATCGCGCGCGGTCTGCGCCTCGGCGTCATGACCAACGATGCCGAAGCGGTCGCGCATGCGCATTTGCACGCGGCTGGGGTGGGCGGGCTTTTCGACTTTGTCGCGGGCTGCGATTCAGGCTTCGGGGCGAAACCCGATCCGGCCCCGCTTCTGGCCTTTTCGGACGCGCTGGGCGTGGCGCCGGATGCGGTCGCCATGGTGGGGGACAGCACGCATGACCTGGTGGCTGCACGCGCGGCCGGGATGGTGCCCGTGGCGGTCCTGACGGGCCTGGCCCAGGGTGCCGAACTTGCACCGCATGCGGCTGTGATTTTGCCCGATATCGGCCATCTCGAGGCGTGGCTCTGGCCCTGACCGAGCGGCGTTTCTGATTTCTTAACTTCGCGGCCTTAGACGTGGCGTCCGGAATGTCCGGAGCCGGGTATGCATGGTCTGATCAACGCAACGCTGCAGTTTTTCGTTGAGGATAATTACGGCCCGGATCGCTGGGCCGCCGTGGTGCGCAAGGGTGGCCTCAAGACCACCATGTTCGAGACGATGCTGATCTACGAGGATTCCCTGACGGAGAAAATCGTCTCGGCCATCGCGCGGGAATTTTCGCGCCGCCCCGAGGCCATTCTCGAAGATGTGGGCATCTACCTCGTCTCGCATCCGAAACGGCAGGCCTTGCGGCGCCTTCTGCGCTTTTCGGGCAATGATTTCCGCGATTTTCTCTATGCGCTCGACGATCTGCCGGATCGCGTGCGGCTTGCCGTGCCGGATCTCGACCTGCCTGCCGTGACATTGACGGACCTCGGCGATGATCGCTTCCGGATTTCCTGCCGCTCGCCGTTTTCCGGTGCGGGATGCGTGCTCATGGGGGTTCTGCGGGCCATGGCCGATGATTACGGCGCGCTCGTCACGCTGGAGCATCACGTGGCCGCCGATGGATGCGATGTTTTCGATATTGCATTGGTCGCCGAAGCTTTCGCGCCGGGCCGCAGCTTCGATCTTGTGGCGGAGGGACGGGCATGACCGCAGACGTCTCCACGGACGTGCTTGACGCCTTGTGCCCGATGCATCTGCGTGTCGATCCCGCGGGCCGTATTCTTCATGGCGGGCCTGCACTTCGGAAGGTGCTTGGCGACATTCAGGGTCGGCACCTGTTCGACATCCTTCGCGTGGATCGTCCCGCTGGAGTGGCAACGCTTGCGGATCTGCGGGCCCGCGCCGGGCGGAAGCTGCATCTATACGCCGCGACCGCGCCCGACACCCTTCTGGTCGGCCATGCGGTGGTCACGCAGGATGGCGGCGCGGTGCTGAACCTCGGCTTCGGCATCGGGGTCGCGCCCGCCGTGCAGCGCCACGGCATTACCGGGTCCGACATGGCGCCGACGGACCTGACCATGGAGATCCTGTTCCTGATCGAGGCGCAGGGCGTGGCAATGAACGCGTCGCGTCTTCTCAACAGCAAGCTGCAATCCGCGCGCCTCGCGGCAGAAGCGGAGGCCGCGACCGACAGGCTCACCGGGCTCGCAAACCGTCGCGCGGCGGAGCTCACGCTCGATGCGCTGGTCGAGGATGAGGCGCCGTTCGGGCTCATCCATCTCGATCTCGATCACTTCAAGGAGGTGAATGACAGCCATGGACATGCGGCAGGGGATGCCGTCCTGCGTGGCGTGGCCCGCGCGCTCATCGGAACCATCCGGCCCGGCGATATTGCCGCGCGCATCGGGGGCGACGAATTCCTGCTGATCTTTCCCGATCTGAGCGATGCGCGCCAGTTGGAGGGCCTCTGCGCCCGCCTGATCGCACAGATCGCAGGCCTGAACATCCCGCAAGCGCCCCGCGCGATCGTGTCGGCAAGCGCCGGGATCGCGATCTGGCCTGGCGGCCCGGGCGCGGATCTGAACGCATTGACAGACCGGGCGGACCAGGCGCTCTACGCGTCCAAGCATGCGGGCCGCGGTTGCGCGACCCTCGCGCGCCCCGCCACGGAGCCTGTCGCAATGCAAAGCGGATCAGCGACATGATTTTTGGTCTTCGGGTCTTGATCCCCCTGCGGGGAAGCCGTAGATAGCCGCGCAGTTGGGGTGTAGCCAAGCGGTAAGGCAGCGGTTTTTGGTACCGTGTACCGTAGGTTCGAATCCTACCACCCCAGCCACTTTCTGACAGTTTACGGTTCTGCGGCGCTGTGGACGCATCCGCTCGACCGTATCGAGCGGTGACACGCCGGGCCTTGAGCGAGCACCAACGGCCTATGGCGCACTCGTTCCACCTGGATCCGAGGGCCAAGCATCGGCAGTCCGCGTGGGAAAGCTGCGCAGATTCGACCGACATACCGCCGCCACGCCATCCATCCACTTCAACGCCAACCCTCCCTGACGGGCCGAGCAGGGAACTCCCAAGGCAGACGGCGCAGCTCTCATCGACGCAAAGACGCCATTCCGCCCCGCAGCGCGCGCAGCGCGGTTGTCACGGCAAAACACAGGGCCGCGACGCAGACGATCGAAGGCCCTGCAGGCGTATCGAGGATGTAGGCCGCCTGCAGACCAATCCCCGCAGAGGCCGCGCCGATGCCGGCCGCGATCAGCGCCATGGCCTCGGGTGTGCGGGACAACGGGCGCGCTGCTGCGGCCGGGATGATCAGCATCGCGGCGATCAGGAGGGCACCTACGACCTTGATCGCAACCGCGACCGTGACGGCCAGCGACAAGGTCAGCACCAACTGTTCGCGCTTGGGGTCGATGCCGCTGGCATAGGCCAGTTCCTCGTTCAGCGTCGCGGTCAGGAGCGCGGACCAGCGCCATGCTATGAGGCCCGCCACAAGTCCCGCTCCGGCCCAGATGACGGCCAGATCCCCACGGGAGACGGCCAGGATATCACCGAAAAGATAGGCCATCAGGTCGATCCGGATACCCGACAGGAAGGACACCGCCACAAGCCCGAAGGCGAGTGCGGAATGCGCAAGAACGCCCAGCAGCGTGTCCATCGCGTAGCCCCGCCCGCTCAGGGCCGAGACGGTCAGCGCCATGACGAGTGCGACAGCCACGGCGCCCAGAAAGATCGACATCTGCAGCGCAAGGGACAGCGCCACGCCGAGGATCGCGGCATGGGCGGTGGCATCGCCGAAATAGGCCATGCGCCGCCAGACGACGAAGCTGCCGAGAGGGGCTGCCGCAACCGCGACACCGATGCCCGCAAGCGTGGCGCGGGTCATGAAATCGTCCAGTATCACTCGGCCGCCTCCGTGCTGTCATGGGCGTGTGCCTTGCCATGGGAATGGTCATGGCTGTGGTCATGCTCGTGCCGGTAAAGCGCAAGCGCCCCATGCGTGCCGGTCCCGAAAAGCGCCCGGTATTCCGGTGCGGAGGACACATGCTCGGGCGTGCCTTGGCAGCAGACATGGCCGTTCAGGCAGACCACCCGATCCGAGGCCGCCATGACCACATGCAATTCGTGGCTGATCATCAGAACCGCACACCCGGTTTCGCGTCGGACCGCGTCGATCAGTGCGTAAAAGGCCGCCGAACCCGGCTGGTCGAGCCCGGCCGTGGGCTCATCGAGAAGCAGGATGTCGGGTTTCGCGACCAGCGCGCGGGCCAGAAGCACGCGCTGAAGCTGCCCGCCCGAAAGCTCCGACATCTGCCGACGGGCGAGCGCGCTCACGCCGGAACGTGCGAGGGCCGCGGCAATCTCCGCCCGCCCGGCGCCGCCCGGAAGGCGCAGGAACCGCTCCACTGTGATCGGGAGGGTCGGGTCGATATGCAGGCGTTGCGGCAGGTAGCCGAACACGACGCCCGGCGCCCGCGTGATCCGCCCCGAACTGGGGGCCACTGCACCCACGATCGCGCGCAGCAGGGTCGTCTTGCCGGACCCGTTGGGGCCGACGATGGTGACGATCTCGCCGCGCTCCACCTGCAGGGAGACATCGCGCACGACGGTATTGGCGCGGTAGCTGACGCTCATCCGCTCGACATTGATCAGGCTCATGCGGGTGCAGTTCCGGGGCTTTCTGTCGCGCAGGTCGGGCAGACGCCAAGCGCCTCGACGACCGTGCGTTCGATGTGGAAACCGGTCGCCTCCGCGGCCTCGCCCAAGCTGCCGCGAAGGGGGACTGATTGCGCCTCGGCCACGGCATCGCACAGGCGGCAGATCAGGAAGGCCGGCGAGTGAGTGGCGCCGGGATGGGCACAGGCGATGAAGGCATTGAGCCGCTCGATCTTGTGCACGAAACCATGCGCCACGAGGAAATCGAGCGCCCGATAGGCCACCGGCGGCTGTGAGCCGAAACCGGCCGCGTGAAGCTTGTCGAGCAATTCGTAGGCGCCGAGGGCCCGATGTTCGCCCAGCAGGATCTCGAGCGCGGCGCGACGCACGGGCGTGAAGCGCAGACCTTCTTCCCGGCAATGGGCCTCGGCGGCGGCGATGCCCGATTCGACGCAATGGTGGTGATCGTGGTCGTCGAACCCGACGGGCTCCTGATCCGGCCGACCGGGATCTGCGGGTGCGGCACTTGTCATGTTATCTCATTTCACGTAATGGGCAGTTAATGTTATATAGTCACAAGGGGGCGCAGATGTCCAGAAACCTCTTTACGCTGTCGCTGACGGCAACGCTGATGGCGGGCACCGCGATGGCCGACGTGCCGCGGGTCACCGTCGATATCGCACCCGTGCATTCCCTGGTGGCCCGCGTGATGCAGGGCGCAGGTGAGCCGGACCTCATCGTGCCCCCCGGTGCCTCGCCGCATGAATACAATCTGCGTCCTTCGGAGGCGAGGGCGCTGCAGGAGGCCGATATCGTCTTCTGGGTCGGTGAGGACCTCACGCCCTGGATGTCCGATGCGGTGACGACACTGGCCGACGGCGCGGATGTCACGGCGCTTCTCGAGGCCGATGGCGTCACGCTGCTGGAATTTCGTGAGAATGCACTCTTCGAGGCGCATGCGCATGAGGAGGGCGAGCACGGGCACGAGGAACACGCCGAGGGCGAGGATCACGAGCACGAGCATGAGGAGCATGCCGAGGGCGAAGATCATGACCACGAGCATGAAGAGCATGCCGAGGGCGAAGATCACGACCACGGGCATGAGGAGCATGCCGAGGAAGGTGGCCACGACCACGACCATGCCCATGGCGCGCATGACCCGCATGCCTGGCTTTCGCCAGACAATGCGTCGGTCTGGCTGGATGTGATCGCGTCCGAACTGTCCTCTGCCGATCCGGACAATGCCGGAACCTACTTCGGCAACGCGGCTGCCGCCAAGGAAGAGCTCGCGACCCTGTCGGCCGAGGTGAACGCGACCCTCGATCCGGTGCGCGGCGGTGCGTTCGTCGTCTTTCACGACGCCTACCAGTATTTCGAGACCGCCTTCGATATCTCCGCCTCGGGCGCGATTTCGCTGTCGGACGCTGCTGATCCCAGCCCGTCGCGGATCGCCGAGATCCAGGGCCGCGTCGCCGATGAGGGTATCCAGTGCGTTCTGTCGGAGCCGCAATACGATCCCGGCATCGTCGCGACGGTCATGGACGGGACAGAGGCGAACACCGCAGTTCTCGACCCTCTCGGCTCCGATCTTGAGCCGGGGCCGGACCTTTACCCGCAAATGCTGCGCAATCTTGCAAGCGCGCTGGCAGCCTGCCTCTGACATTTCGGGCCGGGACGCGATGGGGCATGCGCTCTGTCGCGTATCCGGGCCGGGGAGCTCCTACCTGTGGGACCGATCTGCGCCGCATGTCCCCGGTAGCGCGTCGGTCAGCCCATCCCGTTAGGGCTGACCGTCCAACTCGGGCGGCATCACGAGGATCGCGCGGAAATCGTTGACATTGGTCAGGGTCGGTCCCGTCACGATCTGCCCGTCGATGGCCCCGAAAAACCCGTGGGCATCGTTGTCGTCGAGCGCCGCTTGCGGATCGAGCCCGCGCGCCCGCGCAGCGTTCAGGGTCTCGGGACCGGCATAGGCGCCTGCGACCTCCGCCGCGCCGTCAACGCCGTCCGTATCGCATGCCAGCACATGGATGCCCCGCGCGCCATTGAGCGCGAGCGCGGCGGCCAGCGTGAACTCGGCATTCGGTCCGCCGACACCGTTGCCCCGGCGGGTCACCGTGCATTCGCCACCCGATAGCAGCAGAATGGGCATTCCTCGGTCGCGGGCCTCCTCGCGCAGCGCCAAGGCCATCTGCGCCTGCTCTGCCGCCACCACGCGCGCCTCTCCCTCGATCGCGTCACCGAGGATGCGCACATCGATCCCGTGGGATTTTGCGTCCTCGGCGGCGGCGTCCAGCGATTGCGAGGGGGCCGCAACGATCTGGGTCTCCGCACGTGCGAGCCTGGAATCCTCCGGCGCCACAACGCCTGAGCCTGCGTTCAGTACCCGGCCCGCGGCGTCCGGCACATCGACCGCGTAACGCGCGAGTATCTCAAGGGCGTCCTGCGGCGTGGAGCGTTCTCCGACGGTGGGGCCGGAGGCGATCTCGGCCGGATCGTCCCCCGGCACGTCCGAGATCAGGAGCGAGACCAGCTGCGCGGGATGACATGCAGCGGCCAGCTGCCCGCCCTTAACACGGCTCAGATGCTTGCGAACCACGTTCATCGCGCCGATGGGCGCGCCGGAGGCCAGAAGGGCCGCGTTGACCGCGCGCTTGTCCTCGAGCGACAGGCCGTGCGCAGGCGCACATAGCAGCGCAGAGCCACCGCCCGAGATCAGCGCGAGCACCGTGTCATCCGCCCCGAGACCGGACAGAAGGTCGAGCATGCGCGCCGTGGCCGCAACGCCCGCCTGATCCGGCACCGGATGGGCGGCCTCGACGATCTCGATCCCGCGCGTGGGGCGGCCATAGCCGTAACGCGTGATCACGAGCCCCTCGCAGGGGCCAAGCGCATCCTCGACGGCCTCGGCCATGCGCGCGCTGGCCTTGCCCGCGCCGATCACGACGAAGCGTCCGGCGGGCCGGTCGGGCAGATGCGTCGGGACCACCTGCATCGGGTCCGCGACGGCGACAGCGCGCCGGAACAGCCGGGTCAAAAGATCGCGCGGGTCGAAGGGCCTGTCGGACATGGTTCAGGCGAGCCAGGTCGCGTAATCGCTGACCAGAAGGTGCACGGGGTCCGTGTCCTCTTCGATGGTCGCGAAGCGGCCGATGGGTTCGCGGAAGATGTTGTCGGTCTCATCGTCGTTGACGGTCGAGACCTCGCCCACCAGCACGTCGCCGCCTTCGCCCCAGAAGGCATGCCAATCGCCGGGCATGAGCGTGACGCTTTCGCCGGGCGCGAGGTGCAGCTTCTCGCCGGGGCCGTAGTCGCGCAGGATGCCGTCGCACATCACCTGGCCGCCGCGATCACCCGCAAAGCCACCGTTTTCGTCCGACCCGTAAAGCTCGATGATGAGCGTGGCGCCGCCGCGATTGATGATATCCTCGGCCTTGATGACATGGGTGTGCATCGGCGAAAGCTGATCCTGGCGCGAGATCAAGAGCTTCTCGGCGTAGCACATGCCGCGCCCGGCGGTCAGATCCGCGAGCCTGCCATTGCGGAGCGTGAAGAGAAACAACCCCATCTCGTCGAAGCGTCCCGCACCGTAATCGGTGATGTCCCAGCCGCACCGCGCCTCGATCACGTGCCGCGCCGTTGCGGCCTGGTCGCGGAACGTGCCGGGCGACCAATAGGCGAAGGGCGGCAGGGTGAAGCCGTGGCGGCGGATCATGTCATCCGCTGCGCGCAGGATCTCGTTGATCTCCGAGCGTTTCATGCATCCTCCTTCGCGCCGGTCAGGAACTCGATAACCATCGCCGCCGTCCAGGTAAATCGGCCACCGCCACAAGGCTCGCCGGATTTCGGGTCGTAATACTCGGCAAATCCGGATTGTTCGATGAGATTGAGGCTGTCGGTCACGATCCGGTCGACGACCGAGGCTTCACCGGCGGCCTTCAACCCGTCCGCGATCATGTAGTTGACGATGAGCCAGAGCGGCCCGCGCCAGTAGCGTTTGCCATCATAGTCCGGGGATGCCGGGTCATGGCTCGGCACCATGAAGCGTGCCTTCGTGCCGATATCGTCGATCCGGCGCGCGATGGCCGTGGCCCGCGCCTTCGGTACGGCGGCAAAGACAGGGAGGAGCCCGCCGACCGAAGGGCTTTCGACCCGCTTCCCCACCGCGCGGTCGAAACAGAGATACTGGCCATGGGTGTCGCTCCAGAGCGTCTCGAGCGCGGCAATGCCCCTTTCCGCGAGCGTCCGGGACCGCTCTGCGATCCGGGTCTCTCCCAAGGCTTCGGCCAAGCGGGCCAGATCGCTGCAGGAGCGGATCAGGATCGCGTTGAAGCCGGGATCGACCACCCGAAACGGGGAGGCGTCGTGCAACACCGAATTGTCCCAATCGAGATCGCGGAAATGCTGAACGAGCGCGATGTAGGCCTCGTATTGCGCCTGGGTTGGTCGGTGTTCGGGGTTGGCGTGCTGCGTGTCGCGCCGGGTGAAGGGGGCGACGCCCTCGGTCGGCACCCGGCCCAGTGCCGCGTCCCAATCGACCGAATTGTCCCGTCCCGATTCCCACGGATGGATGATCGCGACGAGCCCTGTGCCTTGCGGGTCGCGACAGCGATAGAACCATTCGTGCCACGCCGCGACCTTCGGCAGGAGGGCGCAGGCGCGGTCCCGGGCGAGGTCCGTGTCGCAGGCGCGCTCGAACAGCCGGTTGAGCGCAAAACCCGCCACCGCAGGCTGCGTGATCCCCGATGTCGGCACCTCTCGGCCCGTCTGCCAGACCGATGGGCCTGGGAAATAGCCATCGTCTTCCTTGTGAAAGACGATATGCGGCACCATCCCGTCCTCCCATTGATGCGCGAACAGGGTGTCGATCTCGGTCCATGCGCGGGCTTCGTCGAAATGACCGAAGCCAAGCGCCGTCAGGCATGAATCCCAGTTCCATTGGAAGGGATAGAGGCCCTTTGTGGGCACCGTGTAGGTGCCGCGATCGTTTTCGCGCAGGATCGCGAAGGCCTTTTCGATACGTGTATCGGACATGGAATTTCCTCAGGCGACGGCTTTCGTTGTTTCGGGATCGAACCAGCGGACCCGCTCGGGCATCGGCGCGAGATGGATCGCGTCGCCGGGCTTCAGGGTCAGGTCGCTGTCAAGAACGGCGCGGATCGAGGTGCCGCCCACGTCGCAGGTGACGAGCAGATGCGCGCCCAGGGGTTCGACGAGCTTCACGGTCGCAGGCAGGCCCCGGTCCGCGAGATGCATGTCTTCCGGTCGGATGGCATATTGCAGCGGGCCGTTGGCGGCCGCGGGGCCATCCACCGTCTCGCCGCCCACACGCCACTTGCCGGAGCCTGCGTTTTCCGCGCGCAGGAAGTTCATCGGCGGGTTGCCGATGAAGCCCGCGACGAATTCGGCGGCGGGGTTGCGGTAGACCTCGATCGGTGTTGCGGCCTGGATGATCTTGCCTTGGTGCATGACGCTGATCCGGTCCGCGAGGCTCATCGCCTCGACCTGGTCGTGGGTGACGTAGATCGCGGTGGTCTTGCTTTCAGCCAGAACGCCCTTCAGCTCGGCTCGCATCTCGAGGCGCAAAAGCGCATCAAGGTTCGACAGCGGCTCGTCCATCAGGATCACGTCGGGCTCCATCGCCAGTGCGCGGGCGACGGCAACGCGCTGACGCTGACCGCCCGACAACTCACCCGAATAGCGCTTGAGCAGTTGCTCGATATGCATGAGCGACGCGCACCGCTCCACCCGCTTCTTGACCTCGGCATCGGGCAGCTTCTGCATCCGAAGCCCGAAGCCGATATTCTCGAACACGGTCAGGTGCGGGAAGACGGCATAGTTCTGAAAGACCATGGCGATGCCGCGATCCTTGGGCGGCAGGTGATCGACGCGACGCCCGCCGATCCAGACCTCGCCCGTGGTTGCCGTCTCCAGCCCCGCGACGATGCGCAGAAGCGTGGTCTTGCCGCAGCCCGAAGCGCCCAGAAGCACCATGAACTCGCGATCCGAAATGGTCAGGTTGATGTCGTGCAGCGCCTGGTAGGCCCCGAAGCGCTTGGCGACGTTCTTGATCTGGATCTCAGCCATTGATCTCACTCCCTTGAGCGACGCGTCCGCATCTCAGCGGTTCGCGATGCCCCACATTGCGAAGAGGTATTTGCGCACGGCGAAGATGAAGATCAGCGCCGGCACGACGAGGATGAAGCCGCCCGCGAATTTGAGATGCATGGGCGATTCCGCGAGCGTTTGCAGCAGGAAGGCGGGCAGGGTCCGGTTCTCGATGGTCAAAACCGCGGCTGCGAAGACCTCGTTCCAGGAGATCACGAAGGCAAAGATCGCGGAGGCCGTGATGCCCGGCAGGATGAGCGGCAGCACGACCTTGGTGAAGGCGGTGAAGCGCGTGCAGCCCAGCGTCCAGGCCGCCTCCTCGAGCTCGACCGGGATGCCGGAGAAGAGCGAGAAGGTGATGAGCACCGCGAAGGGAATGGCGAGCGTCGTGTGCACGAGCGCCAGCCCGAATGCCGTGTCGTCGAGCCCGGTGCGGATGAACAGAACCGCAAGCGGCAGCGCCAGAAGCGGCAGCGGAAACGCGCGGGTCAGCAGGATCAGCAGCCGGAACACTTCCTTGCCGCGAAAATCGAAGCGCGACAGCGCGTAGCCCGCCGGGGCGCCGATGGCGATCGACAGGATCATCGTCAGCACCGCCACCAGCACCGAATTCTTGAGCGCGCTGAGCATCCCTTGGAACCCGGCGAAGAATTGCAGGGATCCAAGGTCGAACTCGGGCAGGAAGGGCTTGGGGAAGCTGTTGACCGTCTCCGGCGAGGACAACGTGTTGACCAGGAGGAAGTAGAGCGGCACCAGAACCCAGGCGATCAGGAGAGCAACGGAGGCGATGTAAAGCGTGTTGCCGGCCTTCCGCGTGCCCGCCGCGGCGGGGACATCTATCGTGGCATCGGTCATATCGTGGCTCCTTTCGGGACACGCAGGGCGCGCAGGATGATCAGGGTGAAGGCCAGCGAGATCGCGAGCACGATGAGCGCGAGAGCTGCCGCGGCACCGCCATTCTGCAGATCGAACTGGTAGGCGTAGATCTCGCCCATCAGCACCGGGAAGAGCGTCCCGCCAAGGGCGGCGACAACCGCGAAGACCTCGAAGGCCAGCACGACACGCAGGATCAGGGCCGTTTGCAGCGACGGGCGCAGAAGCGGCAGCGTGACCCTCAGGAAGCGCTGCCAGGGCGAAGCTCCGAAGACCTCGGCGGCCTCATAGTATTCCTTGGGAATGAGCCCGATCCCGGCCACGATGATGACCAGCATGATCGCGGTCGCGCGCCAGATCTCGGCCAGCATGATCGCCACGAAGACCATCAGCGGGTTCTGGTAGGACAGGAAATTGACCGGCTGATCGGCGAGGCCCAGACCTGTCATCATCGAGTTCAGAAAGCCCGACTGCTCGAAGATCGCGAGCCAGATGATGCCGGCCGCGAGGTCCGAAATCCCCAGCGGGATCGTCCAGACATAAAGCACCAGATCGCGGCCCTTTTCCATCCGGCTCACCATCGTGGCCATCAGCAGGGACAGCGCCAGCTGGATCGGCACGACGCAGAGCGCGAGGAGGAACGTGTTCTTGAGCGAGATCGGGAATTTCCAGTAACTCACGACGTCGCGGAAATTATCGAGCGTGAAGCCTGCACCGGTCGTGAAGGCCTGCTGGGCGACCAGGAAAAACGGGTAGAGGAAAAAGACACCGAGAAACAGCGTCACCGGCAGGATCAGCAAATAGGGGAGCAGTCGGGCGTCCATGGGATCGCTCCTTTCCGGGCGCGCCAGGGCGCCTCGGGCAAATCGGGGATGGGGGGATGGGTCCGGGCGGCGGGGCCGCCCGGAGATCGACCGTCAGGTCCGCGCGATCACTCGACCGGGCAGGCGCCTTCGGAGGGAGCGTCCGGTGCCCAGCAGGGCGCGCCGGTTTCGTCCATGATCCGCTGAAGCGTGGCCTTCTGGTCCTCGAGCACCTGCTCGATCGGCTGACCGGCGAGGATGATGCGCTCGAAGGTGTCGTTGTAGACGCGGCTGAAATCGCCGCTCTTCTCGCCGAGGCCCGAGGGCAGGAGCCCGGGATTGGCGTCTTCCGCGCTCGACATCTTGGCGACCGCGTCGCCGGCGGCCTTCACGGCGGGGGGCAGATCGTCGGGCAGATCCACATCGATGACCGGGAAGAAGGAGGTCGCGCGCAGCGTGGCGATCTGCGCCTCGGGCGTCAGCATGTATTCGACCAACGCGCGGGCCTCGTCCTTGTCAGGTGCGGTCTCGGGGATCGCCACGCCTGCAAGCACCGGCATGAAACCGCGACCGGCGGGCCCGGCAGGGGCCGGGAAAGCCACGAAATCATCGGGCCGCTCGTTGAAGGCCTGCGCGAGGCGCGAGGTGTGATCGAAGACGATCCAGGCGTCGCCCGACAGGAGTTGCTCCTGCATGAAGGCGAAGTTGGTCGAGGCCGGGTTGGTGTGCTCCCAAAGCTCGCGGAACTTTTCCCACGCCGTCACGGCCTCTGCCGAGGCGAAGGTGCGCACCACGCCATTGGTGTAGGAGGGGTAGAGGTAACCCTGGAAGAAGCGGTGCTTCAGACCCTTCGGTCCGGCCGGGAAGCCGAATTTCGGGCTACCTTCGGCCTCATGCACGTTGGCTGCCCATGCGATCAGCTGGTCATAGGTCAGCGCATCGATATCGGCGCCATCCGGCAGGTATTCGAGCGCCTCCTTGTTGGCCGCCATGATGTAGCTGGCCTGCATCCACGGCATGTACTGCATCGTGTCCGTGCCGAGCTTCGCGAGCGACGCGAAGGTCTCGCTCGAGATCGCGGCGTCAAAGCCGTCAAGGTCGACGAGCGTTTCGGGATCGATGGCCGAGAAGTTGCCGTGCAGCGCGCCAAGGACGCCGATGGAGCCGGAACCGGCCTGACCTTCGGCCTGAAGGCGGGTGAGCCAGGGGCCTTCCTCGTTCGGCTGGTAGTCGACGCCGGGGCCGAAGCCGCTCAGCACCTGCTGGCGCATGGCCTGCGCCTCTTCCGCGGGGCGTGCCTGTGTCGACCAGAACAGGACCTCGGCCTGGGCGGCCGAGACGCTGCACAGAAGGGCGATGCCGGATGCTGCGAAAGCGAGTTTTGACTTCAAGTTCATGGTCTCCTCCCAGAGATGTTTGATCGGCGCGTTCCGGCGCCCGAGAAACGATATCCGCGCCGCATCGGTAAGCAGCCGCGACCTCCTCTCACCCGTCCGGGAGCCCAGCGACTCACCCGAGTGACGCCCTAGCTTGATATATCGTTATACCTTGCGTCAAGGCAGTTGTTTGGCTTCTTTGCGCGCCTCATCGGTGGTTCTGCTCGGCAGAGCCCGTTTTTCCTTGAAATACCCAAGAAATACGGGGTGTACTGGAGATAACGATATACCGGATGTGCGCGATGAAAACGAAACCGACCCTGGGCACCGTGGCAAAGGAGGCCGGGGTCTCGATCCCGACCGTCAGCCAGGTCATGCGCGGCACCGGACGCATCTCCGAGGAGACCCGTGCGCGGGTCATGCGTGCGGCGAAGAAGCTGCACTATGTGCCCGACTCGCGCGCGGCGTCGATGCGCTCGGGCGAGCGCCGGGAGATCGGCTTCGTGCTGAACAATTTCGCCAACCCGTTCAATGCGGAGGTGGTCAGCGGCGCCGTCGATCTTCTCGAAAACGAGGGATATCTCGTCTCGCTCCTCGATGGCCAGGATGATCCGGAGCGGCAATTCCGGCATATCGAGGTGTTCATCAAGCATGGGCGCGGTGGGCTGATGTGGGTGCCTGCCTTCAACACACCGCCCGAAACCTCTGACCTTTTGGCGGCGCATGGTATCCCGACCGTGGCCTTCCTGCGCCCGGCCTCGGACCGCTTCGACTATGTCGGCATCCGCAACGCCGAGGCGACGTCCGAGGCCACGCGCCATCTTGCGGATCTTGGCCATTCCCGCATCGCCTATCTCGGCGGCACGGATATGTCCTTCGTGCGCGAACGCCGGATCGAGGGCTTCAAACGCACCATGGCGCAGTTCGGTCTGGGGGCGCCTCTCGTCTGGCCCTGTCAGGACGGGCGGCGCGAGGGCATGGAGGCGATGCAGGCCTTGTGCGCCGCGCATCCGGACGTGACTGCCGTGGTCTGCAACGGCGACATGGTCGCGCTCGGCGCCTGCATCGCGCTGATGAAGGCGGGCCGGACACCGGGACACGATGTCTCGGTCGTGGGGTTCGACGATATCGACGACGCTGCGCTCGCGATCCCGCCGCTCACGACCATGGCCGTCTGCCCGAAGCGTCTCGGCATGAAGCTGGCGAGCGTGCTTCTGGACCGCATCCGCGACCCGGACGCACCTGCCAGCATCACCGAGGTCTCTGCGACGCTCACCGTCCGGGAAACGACGGGCGCGCCCGCGACTTGAGCGGCGGGTCGCGCGCCTCGCGGCGGTGATTGCCAAGACGCCGCTCTGCGCCCTGCATCGCAAAGCCTCAGATGCGGAGCGCTTCCACGTCTTTCGCGATTTCCTCGGCGATCCGTGCGACGCGGTCGTCCGCATCCGTGCGCTGCGCATAGGCGCGCAGACCGAAGATCGCCGCCTGCAGCCGGGCGGCCAGCTGGTCGGGATCGGCGTCGGGCGCGATCTCGCCCGCATCTCGTGCGCTGCGGAATGCCGCGGCAAAGGCCCTTTCGGTCTGCCGCATCATGTCTTCGACCGACCGGCGCAGTTCTGGCTCGTCATCCGGCGTCTCGAGCAGGGTTTTGACCAGCATGCAGGCGCGTGAGGGGAGTGCGTCGCGGGCGATCCCGCCAAACATACGCACATGGGCTGCAAGTCCCGCAATCGGCGATCCGGACTGCGCGAGCGCTTCCTCAAGCGCTGTTAGGCCCGCGGTCGAGTAGCGGTCCAGCGCGGCGCGGAACAACGCCTCCTTCGATCCGAAGGCCGCGTAGATCGACCCCGGTCGCATATCCAGCACACGCTCAAGATCCTTGAGCGAGGTCGTGTGGTAGCCGCGCGCCCAGAACAGATCCATCGCCGCCTTGAGCACCTTGTCCTTGTCGTATGTCGCCGAGCGTCCCATGCCCTGCTCCGATCTCATTTGAGTGAACACTCAAGAAATAACTTGAATGGTCGCTCAAGTAAAGTTACCTCTGCAATCGTACTTGAGCGATCACTCAAATAAGGAGATGCAAAGCCATGACCGATTTCACGAAGCACACGATGGACACCGCCCCCGAGGAAAGCCGCCCTCTGCTGGAAAACTCTCAGAAGGCCTTCGGCCGCCTGCCGGGCCTGCACGCCGTAATGGCCGAAGCCCCCGCGCTGCTGGAAGGGTATCAGAAGCTCCACAAGCTCTTTGCGGAGGAGACGAGCTTCGACAAGGACGAGCTCACCGTCGTCTGGCAGGCGATCAATGTCGAACATAGCTGCCGTTACTGCGTGCCCGCACATACCGGCATCGCCAAGATGATGAAGGTCGACGACGCGATCACGGACGCGTTGCGCAACGAGACCCCGCTGCCCAACGAGCGCCTCGAAGCCCTGCGGACCTTCACGCTGTCGGTCGTTCGGGATCGCGGCAATGTCGACGATGCCGCCGTCGCGGCCTTCCTCGACGCGGGCTTCACCAAGCGTCAGGTGCTCGAGGTCATCCTCGGCGTGTCGCAGAAGGTCATGTCGAACTACACCAACCACCTTGCCCAGACGCCCGTCGATGAGCCGATGAAGGCCTTCGCCTGGGAAAAGCCGCGCAAAGACGCCGCCTGATCGGAGCCTGATCCCCAAAGGCAGGACGCGTCATCGCGCCCATGGCCCGGCATCTTCGCGGTGCCGGGCTTTTCTTTGCGGGCTATTCACGCGCGATGAGGTCTGATCCTGTCGGCCGCCATCGCGTAGCCGATCTGCGCAAGCTGGGTCGAGGTGGTCGACACGCTGAACCTGCCCGTCACTTCGACCGCTTCGAACATCCCGTCGCTCTCGTAGGGTCGTTTCGTCGTCACGAAGACAAGCTGGTTCGCGGGCGGCGGCGGGACATGCACGCAGGCACCCACGTAAGGCACGAGGATGAAGGCGGTGACGCCGGTGCCGTCGTAGTCGATGGGGACGATGAAACCGGGCAGGCGCACGGTCTTTCCGGTCCAATCCGTCCTGACCCCGCTGGAGGCCGGTTGCTGGGAGGACAGCGGCGCCTGACTATGGTCGATAAGCCCCTGTATCATCGGGGGCATTGCGGTCTCGCCCTCGGGCAGAAGATCGGCCCATTCCAGCTCGAGCACGTCCTTGGCCAGCGCCAGCTTCGGCATCAGTAGCGACGCGGCCAGACCGGCCAGCACCGCACGTCGCTGCATGGGCGACTTTACCACGTGAAAAGCTCGATCTTCTCGGCGGCCAGCGCATACCCGGTTTCGGCGATTTCCGTCGATTGCAACCGCGTCGACATGGTGCCCGTCACCCAGACGGCATTCCACGGGTCGTCGAACTGGTAAGGCGGGTCGATGGTCGTGTAGACCAACTGGTTCGGCGGCGGCGGCGGGGTGTGGATGCAGGCCCCGACATAGGGCACCAGGATGAAGGCCGAGGTGCCCTTTGATGTCATCTCCAGCGGAACGATATAGCCGGGCATCCGGATATAGGCGCCGGACAGCGCCTCGTTCAGTCGCGTGGCGTTGCTGTCATAGATCGGGTTCCAGGTGTCGTTGATCTCGTCGAGCTCCCCCTCGCCGATGATCTCGGCATAGGGCACACCCGGCGGGATCAGCATGTCCCAGGTGACGCGTTCCGGGCTTTTCGCCGCAGCACCGTGCGGGAACAAGGTCGCGGCTCCGGCCCCCAGAAGGAGGTGGCGGCGGCGCAATCCGGGGGGCGGAACAGGTCTGCTCATAATTTCACGTTCATACCATCGGCCAGCGACAGGCGATAGGCGCGGATCGCGGGTACGGCGCTCACAATCGCGCCAGCCGCTATCACGGCGAGAACGACCCAGAGCTCACGCAGGGAGGGGGTATCTATGGGCAACCACAGCCCGAAGGCGCGATCCAGGATCGGCTGCGCGATGGTCAGCCCGACATAAAGCAGCCCGAGGCCGAGCACGGCCCCGATCGCGGCCATCAGCGCCGCCTCCAGAACCAGAAGCCCGAGGATCGTGATCGGTCGCGCCCCCATCGCGCGGAAGATGGCCATCTCGCGACGGCGCTCGTTCAGGCTTGAGAAGATCGTGGCCATCATTCCGATCAGCGCGGTGACGACGACCATTGCCGAGACCGCCAGCAGCGCCGTCTCGGCGATGCCGACGATGCCCCACAGCTCCTGCAGGGCGACGCCGGGCAGGATCGCGAGCAGCGGCTCTTCGGGATACTCGTTGATCGCGCGTTGCAGGGCAAAGGTCTGAAGCGGGCTTTCGACGCCGACAAGGGCCGCCGTGACCGCCTGCGGGGTCAGGTCCATGCCACGGATCACGTCGACCGGGGTCGATTGTCCGGGCACCCGCGCGCCGCTTTGCCAATCCACATGGATGGCCTCGATCGCCTCCATGCCGACGATGACCGTGCGGTCCACCGGTGTGCCGGTCTTTTCGAGGATGCCCGAGATGCGGAAGGGCTGGTCCTTGTGCTCCGTGAAGGAGGCGAGGCCATGTGCGACGACAATCGGCTCCCCGACCTCGTAGCCCAGCGTGGTCGCGACATCCGCGCCGATCACCGCGTCGAAGAGATCCGCCATGATCGTGCCCTGCGCCGTCTCCAGGGACCGCCCCTGGCGATACTTGTAATGCTCGAAGAAGGCCTGCGTCGTGCCCATCACCCGAAACTGCCGGTGACTGTCGCCCAGCGAGATCGGCACGATCCAGTCCACTTCAGGGCGCGCGGCAATGTCCTGGTAGCTTTCCCACGTGACATTGTTGGTGGCATTGCCGATGCGGAACACGGAATAGAGCAGAAGCTGCACCGACCCCGACCGCGCCCCGACGATCAGGTCCGTGCCCGAGATCGTGTCGGCGAAACTGTCCTTCGCGCCGGTCCGCACCTTTTCGACGCCCAGAAACAGCGCGACCGAAAGTGCGATGGCGAGGATCGTCATGCCCACGGTCAGCGCGCGCGCCCCAAGCGAGGCAAGGGAAAGGCGCAGGATCATGCTGCCGCCCGCTCCATTCGGGCGATGTCTTCCATCCGCACCACGCGGTCGAAGCGATCGCCAAGCCGGGGGTCGTGGCTGACCATCAGCAGGGAGGTCTTGCGCGCCTTCGTCTGCTCGAAGAGCAGGTCCAGAAACGCCGCCTGGCTGTTCGCATCGAGCGCCGAGGTCGGCTCGTCTGCGATGATCAGGGGCGGTTGCCCGATCAGGGCTCGCGCGACGGCGACGCGCTGTTGCTGGCCGACGCTGAGCGCATTGGCTTTCGCCGTGAACGTGTCGCCCGGCAAACCGAGCGCGGTGCACAGCGCGGCCGCCGTCTCGCGCGCATCGCCCGCGCGCTTGCGCCGCTCCGGCGCGAACCTGAGCGGCAGCAGGATGTTGTCCGCAACCGTGCCGAAAGCCAGCAGGTTGAATTGCTGGAAAATCACGCCGATCTGCTCGGCCCGAAACCTGTCGCGCCGGCTGCCGGACAGCCCGGTTATGTCCGTGTCTGCTACGCGGATGCTGCCGCGGTCAGGCAAGATCGTGCCGCAGATCAGCGACAGCAGCGTTGATTTGCCCGACCCGCTTTCGCCCAGCAGCAGGACGGTTTCCCCCTCCGCCACGGCAAAGGCCGGGACGGACAGGGCAAAGCCCGCGCGCCCCGGCCATCTGAAGCCGACATCCGCGATATCGAGGACCGGACCCGCCACCTCAGAACAGGTTGCGCAGATCCAGCGCGGGCGCGTCGCGTTCAACCTCGAAAGCCTGCGCGCCGGAGGCCGTCAGGATCTGCACCTCCAGTTCGCGCGCATTCTCGAACGTGTCGAAATAGGCGAAGGTGATTTCGCTCAGCGCCTCGGGATTGGCGCAGTCGAGCGTGTATTCGGCGTGGAACTCGCTGTGACGGGCGCCGTCCGCGTGGTCTTCGTGCTCGGCATGATCGTCTTCATGGGCATGATCCTCGTGCTCCGCATGATCGTCGCCATGGGCGTGGTCCTCATGCTCGTGCTCGCCCTCATGCGCATGATCCTCTTCTTCGTGCGCGTCATGCTTGTGATCGTCGCCCGATGCGTGCTCGTCCCCGTGGTCATGGTCCTCATGCGCCTCGTCGCTTTCAAGCGCGGCGCTGGCCTGCGTCACCGAGCATTCCGCGGCGGCAGGCAGGACGAACAGATCGAGCGGGCGGGCCAGTGTGGCCACCGCCGCATCGACCGCCGCGCGATCCGTCTCGCTTTCAGCGGCATATTCGAAGCCGACGATATCCGCGCCCGGCGCGTGCAGTTCCATCGCGACGGTCGTGCCTTCGATGGCGATGTTCAGCTCGCCCACGCCATGTTCGTGGGCGTCAAGCTGGCGTGCGTCCTGTGCGACGGCCGGGGCGGCCGCAAGAAGGGCGATCAGGGAAAAGGCGTGTTTCATGTGAATGCATGTCCATTGAGGGCGGGTGAAAAATGTCAGGCAGCGCATCGTCCGCATTGCCCGCGAATTTCGACGATATGCCGAGCTGCTCGAAAGTCGTTTCTGTCCGTGAGGTTCGTGAGTTCGGGAAGGATGGCGCTCCCGTCATGTTCATCCACCGCGCCGCAATCGTCGCAAATCGCAAGGACCGGGACGCTGTCCTGATGGCTGCATCTGCAGGGCACGAAAGCCTTGATTGATTCGAGCCGGTGCGCGCGACCCTGATCGGTCAGGGCAGACAGGGTGCGATAGACCGTGGGCGGAGCGATATCCGGCTCATCCGCCTGCAGGCGCGACAGAATCTGATAGGCTGTCATCGGAGTGTCGCAGGTCCGCAATACCTTCAACACATCGTCCTGCCGGGTCGCTGCGCGCTTTCGCAAGGGGACCTCCATCACTTACCAAGAACGATATTTTATAAAATAACATCAGGCAAGGGCAGGTTTGCGAAGGTTTCATGACGCCGGGTGCGCGCAGACTTCGCACTGAAACGGCGTTTCGCGCCGCATGTCACCAAGGTGGCAACGAGGGATCGCCCCCGCGCCCATCCCGCCCACGCGCCGTCACTCCCGCCCATGTCCCGCATTTCAGGATTTCTTGAAAACTGCGGCGGAAAGCCACGCGCGCCCGGCGATTGCGACCCTAGGTGAAGCATCGACACGCAACTCGGGAGTTCCAACGTGACCGCGCTCTACAAGGTCTTCGCATACGGGATGGCCACCTGCCTCATCGTGCTGGGCACCGGTGCCTCCGCCCATGTGAACTGGTTCGTGGAGGGCGATGCGGAGCCGCTCCCGAATATCGCCGTGACCAACCCGATCTTCCTGTTCTGGACTGTGCTGGCAGCGGTGATGGTGGCGTTTTCCATCTGGATCGACGGCAAGCTGCCCACGCCGCGCATCGTCCAGTCGAAACTGCGGCACGATTTCATGGAGATCCTGCGCGTCTTCACCGGCATGAGCTTCCTCTTGACCGCCTATGAGGGCGCCCTGATCGCGCCGCACAAGGTGGCGGAGGCCGGCTTCGGGCTGGCGCTCGTGGTCTTGCAGGCGGTCATCGGTCTGATGCTGATCGCAAACCGCTGGATCAAGTACGCCGCGCTGATGATGCTGGCGCTCCATGCCGGTGTGGCGTGGAAATTCGGGCTACTGCCCGCGCTGGAATATGCCATCGTCATCGGCATCGCGTTCTTCCTGCTTTTCAATGCCTTCGAGGACGAAGATCGCCGCAATCTCTTTAAGCCCTATTCCGTCGATACGCTGCGGATCTGGACGGGCGTCTCGCTCGTGGCCCTGGCCGTCGGCGAGAAGCTGGCCCCGTCGGCCTTGGGGCAGGTCTTCGTGTCGGAATACCAATGGAACTTCATGGCAGCACTCGGGGTGCCCTTCTTCGATGATCGCATCTTCGTGCTGTCCGCAGGCATGGTTGAAGCCGTGATCGGGATCGTCCTGATTCTTGGGACGACGGTGCGGCTGGCCGTGCTGGCGCTGTCCATCATGATGGCGATATCCAACATCGTCTTCATCCTGCAGGGCAATAACGAGGCCGCGCTAGTCGAATTCATCGGACATATGCCGATCATCGGCGTGGCGCTGCTGCTGCTGTTGCTGGGCTACGGTCAGAAGCTGCGGATCACGGACCTGCGGATCTTCGGCAATGCGCCGAAACCGCAAGGTGCCGAGGCGTCCTGACACGCGAAGATGCGGCGTCACCCGCCAAGCCCATGACCAGGAAAGGCCATCCGATCATGTCCGTGCTCGCCCCGGAAAATGTGCAGAATTACCCGCGTCCGCCCGCGCTCGAGCCCACGCCCAACAGGTTGCGGGTCGTGCTGGCCGGTCAGACCATCGCCGAGACAACCCGCGCCTTCCGGGTGCTGGAGACGCATCACGCGCCGACCTATTACTTCCCGCCCGAAGACATCACGGCAGTGCTGACGCCCGCACGCGGTACGACGCATTGCGAATGGAAGGGGCAGGCGTCCTATTTCGACGTGACGGCGGGGGGTGTGACGGCGCGCCGCGCGGCCTGGACCTATCCTGCGCCGACAGCCGCGTTCCGCGCGCTCGCGGGCTACGTGTCGTTCTATGCAGGTGCGGTGGATGCCTGTTTCGTGGAGGAGGAGCGTGTGATTCCGCAGCCCGGCGACTTCTATGGCGGTTGGGTCACGTCCAACCTGGAAGGACGCATCAAGGGGGCGGCGGGAACCCGTCACTGGTAGCGCGCGCTCGGTGCGGTGCCCGGCTCACCCGTGAAACAGCGGTGTCGAGGCAGCAATCGCCCAGGCAAGGATCGCACCGGACCCCAACCCCGCGGCCAAAGGCCCGCTGCGCCGGGCAACCCACCGCGCCATGGTCCCGTAAACCGCCCAGAACAGCACCAGGACCGGCAGCACCGTGAAGGCGAGGCCAAGCTGCGCGGGGTTCACCATCATGGCGAGAACCAGGGCCAGCAGAAACGGGAGCCGCAGCGCGACCCGCGCCAGAAGGCCCCGGCCTTGCACGAGGCTGCGATCCGCCAATCCGAACACCACCATCGCGGGTAACAGGAATAGCGTCAGCGTCAGTCGTGGTCCCGTCGGCACGAAGGCCGCGCCGTAGCGATCCAGCGCGAAGGCGAAGACCGCAAGGCCCCAAAAGAGAAGCAGCAGGGCGCCTGCACCATCCGGCCATCCGGGGCGGAAGGTCGGGCGCAGAATGGCGAGAACCAGCACTCCCCACACTCCGAACGCGAGGCCAAGCGCCCCGAACCCCGCCAATCCCGCAAGCGGCAGCCCAGTGGCGGCCAATCCGCCCGCCGGTATCGCGGACAGGATCGCAGCCGCAGCCGCGCGGCGCAGACCCGGACGGGCCGGGGCATCGCCTGCTTTGATCAGAAATGTCAGCGGCCGGAACATCACGACAAGCGCGAGCAAAAGCGCTCCGATCCATGGCCCTGTCGTGGCAAGCGACATGCGCCCGCCCAGCCACGACGTCACCTCTGCCAGCGTGTGCGGGGACCACAGAACGCCCACATGGCCGACCCGTGGGGCGACGACGGCGCGGCGTTCCATATCGCCCTCCTGCACAGTGACGCCTTCCTCCGCGGGGCCGATCTGAGCGACCGCCTCCAGCGCCACATCGCGCAACCGGCCTTCGAAGGCGCCCGAGACGATCAAGAGCCGCTCGGGATGCGCGGCGGTGACCGCGTCGGAATACATCGAGATGGCAACGACATCCTCGACCGCCGGCGCGCGCTCTGCCGCCCGCACGATCACATCGGTCGCCATGGAATGCCCGACCAGCGCGACGCGGCGCAAACCCGACCGTGCCTTGGCCGCTTCGATCACCTCGAGCGTTTGCCGGACGAGGTCCTCGGTTGTGCCCGTCACGGTCTCCACCTCGGGCGACAGCGGCGTCGCGTGGCGCCCATGGCCCAGGTAATCGAAGGCGACGACACTGTGACCCGCGCGCGCAAGGCTCAGCGACAGGGCCTCCATCATCTGCCGCGACCCGGCAAAGCCATGGGACATGACGACCAGAAGATCGCTCGCGTTGTCCGGCTGGTAGATCGTCGCAGGCGTCTGGCCAAACATGACGTCTTCGGTCTCGACCGAGGCTCGGACGCTTTCGAGTTTGATGA
Organism: Roseivivax sp. THAF197b; assembly: GCF_009363255.1. Lineage (NCBI taxonomy): Bacteria > Pseudomonadati > Pseudomonadota > Alphaproteobacteria > Rhodobacterales > Roseobacteraceae > Roseivivax > Roseivivax sp. THAF197b. The sequence continues at coordinate 510,516 of NZ_CP045318.1, forward strand.
CGGACAGCACGGCCACCGCGAGGGCGATGAACGTGGTCAGGAAAGTCAGTCGCGCGCCTGTCATGAAGTGCTATTTGGCCTATCTCTGCCGTGAGGCGATACTTTTTTGGGGTTGGTCCGCGAAACGCCGCGCCAGCGTTTGCAGGGCCCGCCCATCAAACCGGGTATCGCGCCAAGAATGCAGGAGGTCATCAGGTGCCCCACACGCGAAACGCCACGGCGGTCAAGCCCGCCACGCGCCTGTCGGATGGCAGGCTGTCCCGATGATCACGGCGGGGCATTTCCTTCTGGCAAGCGCGCTTTTGCATGTCATCGGCAGCGCCTTGACCGGCTTTTCGTCCCTCGGGTTGTTCCTGCTGTTTCCGGCGGTGCTTTATAGCGCGTTCTATTTCGGCCTGCGCATGGGCCTTGTCTGGGTGGCTTGGCTCGCACTGGTCTGCATGCTGGGCGGCATGGGCGGAACGGTGCTGGAGCTGGTGAACCAATCGCCCATCCCAACATGGATCCTGTGGTCGATCCTGATTGCGGATCTGGGCGCGGCTGTGTTTCTCGTGCGCGCGCTCTGGCTCAGAGCGCGCAGTTGAACGGCGGCACTCCGGAATCGCGGTGGTCATTGTGCGCGCCTGTCCTTCGGTCGTATGGATCGGGACATGCCTTACGCCCTGTCCCCGTCTGACCTGTCCGAACTCCCGGCGTTTCGCCGCCGCTTGCACCGCAGCCCCGAGATCTCCGGTGCCGAACGCCAGACAGCAGCGCTGATCGCATCAACCCTCGCGGCGCTGGGCGCGACCGGTATCGAGACGGGCATCGGCGGGCATGGTGTGACCGGCTTCTTCGAGGGCGCGGAGGACGGCCCGCTCGTCCTTTTGCGGGCGGAGCTCGATGCCCTGCCGATCCTAGAACAGACCGGGCTGAATTACGCCTCCGAACGGGAGGGCTGGGCGCATCTTTGCGGCCATGACGGGCACATGACGGCGCTGATCGGCGTCGCGAAGGCGCTCGCGCAACGCCCCCCGGCGCGCGGCCGGGTGGGCCTTCTGTTCCAACCCGCCGAGGAGACGGGGCAGGGGGCTGCGGCCATGGTCCAGGACCCGCGTCTGGCCGATCTGCGTCCTGCCGCGATCTTCGCCCAGCACAACCTGCCGGGTCTTCTCCTAGGCAAGGTGGCTCTGCGCGCCGGTCCCGTCGCCTGCGCCTCCTGCGGTTTGAAGATCGCGCTCCGGGGCCGTCCTGCACATGCCTCCCAGCCGGAAACGGGCCTTTCCCCGCGGGCCGCGCTGTCGGACCTTCTGGATGCGCTCGACCAACTGAATGCCCGCGTTCCGATTGACGATGCGGGCTTCGCGATGGCGACGATCACGCATTGTGCCATGGGCGCGCCGGCGTTCGGCATCTCACCGGGCGCGGCGGATATCTGGGTGACGCTCAGAACGCTCGAAGACGCGAGGATGACGGAGCTGCGATCGAGGGCCGAGGCCATCGCGCGGCAGATCGCGGATCGTCACGGGCTGGAGGTCGATCTCTCCGATCACGATGTCTTCGCATCGACGGTGAATGATCCTGCCGCGGTGGATCTTCTGCGCGGGGCGCTCGACGCCTGCGGAATTGCGCATTCCGAGCACGGCCAGCCCTGGCGTCCGTCGGAGGATTTCGGCCAGTTCGCGGCGCTGGGCCCGGTTGCGATGATGTTCACCGGGGCGGGTGAGGATCACGCCCCGCTCCATGATCCGGCCTATGATTTTCCCGACGATCTGACGCCCATTGCGGTGCGGGCGTTCCTGTCGGCCATCGCGCTGACCTTGGGCGATGATCGGCCCCAAACGCAGGGCGGCCAATAGAATCGCCCCGCGCGCGTCGCTTTCCAAGGCGCGACGGCCCTGTTCCGGAAGTCACATGTGCAACACCCCATTGGCGCGCCGTCGGAATTCACTATGTTCGCGGATATGACTCGTGTTCACCCCCCCGCGATCCCGCTGCGCGCCAACCCGCGATCCGTCTGGACCATCGCGCTCCTCGCGGCGCTCGCACTGGCAGGGTGCCGGGAAGACAATGCCAGCTTCAGCGCGCCGGGCCTTGAGACGGAGGTGGATGCCGCGGGCGTCTCTGCCGAAAGCTACAAAGTCGTGCCGGCCGTATTGGGCCGCGTCTACGATGCCTTCGGCGCGACCGAGGAAGGCGCGATCTATGACGGTCTCGCGCAGGTGGCGGCGGGCGAGGCGCTGGAGGCGCTTTACCTCGAACGCATCGGCGCCCTGGCCACGACCGGCCTCGAGCCCGATCAGGAAATCCACGAGATGGAGCTTCTGGGCCTCAGCTCGCGTCCCGAAAACGGCGCTGTCGTGATGTCCGCGAAGTGGCGCGTTCTGGGAACGGTGGGGCATGCGGAACACCTGCATGTGCGCGGCAATGCCTATTCCGCGGACCTGACGCTCGAACCGGTGGAGGATGCGTGGCGTCTGACCGGCTTTACCCTGAGCGATGTGGACCGCACAGATGTTGGCACCACCCAGCTCAAATCGGAGGGGCCGTGGTCCACGGACGACCATGAGGACGATCCGGTTACCCAATGATTGACGTGGACAGCCTCCAATTTTCCTATCCGGGCGATGGGTTCACGGTCACGATCCCGCGCCTTGCCGTGGCCAAGGGCGAGAAGCTCGCCGTGGTGGGGCCAAGCGGGACGGGCAAGACGACGCTGTTGAACCTGCTTTCGGGCATCGCCGTGCCCGATGCGGGGCGCGTTACGGTCGACGGGCAGGAGATCGGCGCGATGGGCGACGGTCAGCGCCGCGCCTTCCGCGCGAGCCGCATCGGCTTCGTCTTCCAGAACTTCGCGCTGCTCGACTACCTGACCGCGCGGGAGAACATCCTTTACCCCTACCGCATCGGCGCGGGCCTCAGGCTTGACGCGGAGGCGCGCGCCCGGGCCGCGACGCTGGCCGAGGCCTGCGGGATCGGCGACAAGATCGACCGGCGTCCCGCGGCCCTCAGCCAGGGCGAACAGCAACGGGTCGCGATCTGTCGGGCGCTGATCACCGAACCGGCCCTGATCCTCGCCGATGAGGCGACCGGCAATCTCGATCCCGCGACCAAGTCGCTGATCCTCGATCTTCTCTTCGCGCGGGCGGACGCCGCGGGCGCCACCTTGCTGGCCGTCACCCACGATCACGAGCTTCTGCCGCGCTTCGACCGGGTGGTGGATTTCGCGGATTTCCGGGCGGTCGCCGCATGAATGCGCTGTTCCTCGCCACCCGCTACCTGCGGTTTCACTGGGCGCGTAGCCTTGTGCTCGTCATCGTCGCGGCGCTGATCCTCGCCGTGCCGCTGGTCACGCAGACGATCCTCGCGCGTAGCCAGGACGCGTTGACCGACCGGGCCGAGGCGACGCCCATGCTGATCGGCAATCGTGGCAGCCAGCTCGATCTGGCGATGAACGCGCTGTATTTTTCGGACGACCGGGCGGAGCCGGTGACCATGCAGGCCACCGAGGAGGTCTGGGCCTCCGATCTCGCCCTGCCGATCCCGCTTCACACCGCGTTCCAGTCGAATGGCGCGCGGATCGTGGGCACCAGCCTTGATTATTTCGACTTCCGCGATCTGACCGTCGCGGAGGGGCGCAATTTCGCCGTGCTGGGCGAGGCGGTGCTCGGCGCGGCTGTGGCAGGCAGGCTCGGTCTCGGCGCGGGCGACACGATCGTCTCCTCGCCGGAGAACCTCTTCGATCTCGACGGGGTCTATCCGTTGCAGATGGATGTCGTGGGCATCCTTGAGGCGACCGGCAGTCCCGACGATGACGCGGTCTTCGTCGATGTGAAAACCGCCTGGGTCATTGCCGGGATCGGGCACGGGCATGAGGATGTCATCACACAGGCCGACGCCGATGCGGGCAATGTGGCCGCCAATGCGGCACTCGTGGAGTTCAACCGGATCACCGAAGACAATATCGACAGCTTCCATTTCCACGGAGCACCGGAAACCTATCCGATTTCTGCCGTCATCGCCGTGCCCTATGACGCGCGCTCCGGCACGATCCTGCGCGGTCGCTATCTCGACGCGAGCCTGCCCCTTCAGGCCGTCGTGCCAGCGGAGGTGATCGGCGATCTCGTCGATCGGATCTTCCGCATCAAATCGCTGCTCGACGCCGTGGCGGCCATCATCGGGATCGCGGCACTCGCGGCCATTGCGCTGTCGCTGTTCCTGTCCTGGCGGATGCGCGCGCCGGAGCTGGCAACCGCGTTTCGCCTCGGGGCAGGGCGGGGCGTCATCGCCCGCATGGCCATTGCGGAGATCACGATATTGCTGGTTGCGGCAATCTGTCTTGCCGCCATGATTGTCGTGCTAATTCAATCGAGAAGCGAGGCGCTCACCGGCTGGCTTCTATCGCTTGGTACCTGAATCAACTTGGAGTTCTTGATGTTTTTCAGATCGATGACCGGCGCGCTTGGCGCTTTGACCCTGACCGCCGGAGCGGCTGCCGCGCATTACGGCATGATCATCCCAAACGATCCGATGATCAGTCAGGAAGACGGCCGGTCGGTCACGCTCGATCTGTCCTTCTCGCACCCGTTCGAACTGGACGGCATGGTGCTGGAGACGCCCGAAAGCTTCACCGTGACCCATGAGGGCGAAGAGACCGACCTTCTGGGAGAACTCTCCGAGGCGCAGATCATGGAAGAGCCGGGCTTCACGCTGGATTATGCGCTCGACCGTCCGGGCACCTACGTCTTCGCGATGGTGCCGCAACCCTATTGGGAGCCCGCCGAGGACGCCTTCATCACGCATTATACCAAGACCTATGTCAGCGCTTATGGCGACGATGAGGGCTGGGATACCACGCTGGGCCTCAAGACCGAGATCGTGCCCTTGTCGAAGCCCTTCGGTCTTTGGGCCGGGAACGTGTTTCAGGGCATGGTGATGCTGGACGGCGAGGCGGTGCCCAATGCCGAGGTCGAGGTCGAGTTTTACAACCAGGGCGGCGACGCCACGGTGCCGTCCGATCTGATGATCACCCAGACGATCAAGGCCGATGCGAACGGCGTCTTCACCTACGCCACGCCCGCCGCCGGGTGGTGGGGGTTTGCGGCGCTGAACACCGCCGAGGAGCCGATGCAGTTCGAAGGCGAGGACAAGGACCATGAGCTGGGCGCGGTGATCTGGGTCCATTTCGAAGAATGGGGCCAATGACACGGGCAGGCTTTCTTTCGGGCCTTGCGCTCGCCATTGCTGTCGCGGCCTCTCCGGCCGCGGCGCACCGGTTGAACGTCTTCGCCTTTGTCGAGGATGGTCAAGTGGTCGTGGAGGCCAAGTTCTCCACGGGGCGTCTTCCGGTCGCGGGCGAGGTTCGTGTCTATGATGCCGCCGGGGAGCAGATCCAGACGCTGGACCTCGGTGAGACGGGCACGATGATGTTCCCGCTTGATCCGTCTTACGCCACAGGCCTCACCATCGAGGTCGAGGCGAGCGAGGGGCACGAGGATTACTGGATCCTCTCGCCCGATGACATTGCCAAGGGAGCGGCGGAATGAGGATGCACCGACTTGCCCTCGCACTCGGTTTGCTCGCAGTCCCCGCTGCCGCGCAGGACACGCCTCGGATCGCGGTGGTGAACTACCCGCTCGCCTATTTCGCGGAGCGGCTCGGCGGGGAGGGGGTCGAGGTGCTGTTCCCCGTGCCGGACGGCACCGATCCGGCCTTCTGGCGCCCCGGCATCGCCGATATCGCGGCCATTCAGGGGGCCGATCTGATCGCGCTCAATGGCGCGGGCTTTGCGCAATGGACGACCAAGGCCTCGCTGCCGCGCTCCCGCCTTGTCGATACCTCGGCGGAGTTCTCCGACGCCTACATCAAGACCGAAACCGTGACCCACAGTCACGGCGATGACGGGGAGCATTCGCATACCGGCACCGCCACCTATATCTGGCTCGACTTCGAGCTTGCCGCCTCTCAGGCCGAGGCGCTGTCGGCGGCCATGGCGCGTCGGGTGCCCGGGGCGGGGGAGGGGCTCGATGCGCGTCTTTCGGAGCTGACGGCGGATCTCGAGGCGCTGGATGCGCAGGCCGCAGAGGTTGGCGCAGCGCTCGAAGGGCGGACCATCATCGCCACCCATCCGCGCTACCAGTATTTCGCGAAGGCTTACGGTCTCGAGATTGCATCGCTCGAATGGGCCGCTGGGGAGATGCCGAGTGCGGCCGAGTGGGAGGATCTCGCGGCGCTCCTCGCGGGCAGCGAGAATGCGATCCTGATCTGGGAAACCGACCCGCCCGAAGAGGCGCTTCAACAGGCGTCGGAGCTTGGCGCGACGAATGTCGTGTTCCCGCCTCTCGCCGCGCGTCCCGCAGGCGGCGCAGATTTCGTGGCCGCGATGACGTCCAGCCTTCAGGCGCTCGGGGCAACCGCGGAATAGACGCCGCCCGAGTGGTCACGGTCAATGCAGGCAGCCTCCGAGCCCTGCTTTGACTGTCGCGTCCGCAGCGCGTCAGGAAGCCTGCGTCTCCGCGTCCGGATCGTCCTCCTCGGACGCTTCGGCATGATACCATTCATAGGCCGCCCCCACCGCCACGGAGGACGAGTTCGGCAACACGTTGACGTAAGCCGAGTCGTCGCTTTCGGGGGCCACGCGCTGCGTCATGCGCCACAGCGTGAAGACCGCAATGCCCCCGAACAGCACCGACAGCACGACCCAGAACGCGCTTGGCGATGTGACCTCCATCGCCTGACCGGTGATCAGCGGGCCGAAGACCGCCCCAAGACCGTAGAGAAAGACCATCCCGCTCGCGGCGGCGGGCATGTCGTCAAGCTCCAGATAGTCGTTGGTATAGGCGATGAAGAGCGAATAGAGCGGGCTCGCCGTGCCGCCCATGATCACGCCCGCGATCACCACCGCGGCAAAGGAGCTCTCCATCACATAGCCGAGTGTACAGGCCACGGCGCCCAAGGCGGACAACGTCGCGATCAGGATGCGCCGGTCCATCAGATCGGACAGCCACCCGACCGGGACCTGAAAGACGAAGGAGCCCGTGAAGAGGGCCGCGATGAAGATCGAGATTTCCTGCAGGCTCAGCCCGGACTTCGCGCCATAGACCGATGCCATGCCCATCTGCGCGGAGAACACGCCGCCCAGAATGAAGGTCCCGATCGTGCCGAGCGGCGAGACGTAATAGAGTTCGCGCAGGCTCATCCGCTTTGCCTTTTCCACGGCAGGCAACGGCACCGCTGACAGCAGGATCGGCGTGAAGGACACCGAGACCAGGATCGAGGCCAGCACGAACAGCGAAAAGCCCGCCGCATCGCCCACCGACAGAAAGCCCTGCGCTGCGATCATGCCCAGGGTCTGCGCGATCATATAGGCCGAAAGCAGCGTGCCGCGCGTCTCGTTCGAGGCCGCGTTGTTCAGCCAGCTTTCCGAGGTGACGTAGACGCCGGAAAGCGAAAAGCCGAGCAAGACGCGGATCGCCATCCAGGCCCAGGGATCGGTGACCAGCGGAAAGGCGATCAGACCCGCGGAGATGAGCGAGCCCAGTGCCGCGAAGACCCGCACATGGCTGACCCTGCGGATCAGGTCCGGCGTCAGCTTCGAGCCTGCAAGAAAGCCCAGGAAATATCCCGAGGTGATGAGCGACAGCTCCAGCGTCGAGAAGCCCTCGATCTCGCCGCGCACACCCATGAGGCTGGCCTGAAGCCCGTTCCCGATCATGATCAGGAACACGCCGAACAACAGCGCCCAGACGCTGGAGAGCAATTTGATCATTCCGCGAGCTCCGGTCGGGTGGGCATTTCGGCCCGCCCTAATACCCGAATGTGACGGCAGCAACTCAAAGACGCGGGCGGCGGGGCATTTCCGCGACGTGGCCCGCATGATCGCTCATCTCGTGGGCAACCGTGCCGTGATGGGGCGAAAATGTCCAGGGACGGGGAGAGGACTGCACGCGCCACTCGCATCCGGACACGAAAAACCCGCCACCCCAGCGGAGCGGCGGGCTTTCCCTAGCCTGAGACGGCATCAATCGTAGCTGAGCGCCGTCGCCTTGCCCCGGAAGACCGTATAGGCAATCGCGGTGTAGCCCAGGATCACCGGCAGCACGAAGACCGTGCCTGCAAGGATGATGGCAAGGCTTTCCGGTGCGGCGGCCGCCTCGTAGATCGTCAGCTGATCGGGCACCACGTAGGGGTAGAACGAGTAGGCCAACCCCACGAAGGCCAGACAGAACAGCGCAATCGTCGCGCTGAACGGGAACCACGCCCAGCTGTCATCCTTGGTGGGCAGATGGCGCAGCGCCAGCACCAGCAGCGTTGCGATCAGCGCAAAGCCCAGGGGCATCGGGGCCAGCAGCACAACCTCGGGGAAGCTGAACCACTTCTCGAACACCCGCGGGGAGGCCAGCGGCGATGCGATCGACACGGCCCCCAGCCCGCCAAGGATGCCCCAGATGCCGCCCTTGGCCCAATCCACGGCTTTCTGCTGCAAACGGCCTTCGGCCTTGTAGATCAGCCAGGTCGCCCCGATGAAGGAATAGGCGACGGTCAGGAAGATCGCGGTCAGCGTGGCGAAGGCCCAAGTCAGCGGTCCGGGAGCGAGGCCCAGGACGTAAGCCCCCAGCATGTAGCCCTGCGACAGCGAAGCCATGGCCGAGCCCGCGAAGAAGGCCCAGTCCCAGTTGCGCTTCTGCGTGACCGGTGCCTTCACCCGGAATTCGAACGCGACACCGCGCAGGATCAGGCCGATCAGCATGACCGCGACGGGCAGGTAGAGGGTGGACAGGATCTGGCCGTGTGCGGTCGGGAAGGCCACCAGCAGAAGGCCGATGGCCAGCACGAGCCAGGTCTCGTTGGCATCCCAAAACGGGCCGATGGAGGCGACCATGCGGTCGCGCTCCTCTTCGGTGGCAAGCGGGGAGAGAAGCCCCACCCCGAGGTCGAACCCGTCCAACACGACATAGATCAGGATCGACAGGCCCATCAGCGCCGCGAAGGTCGCAGGAAGCCAGACTTCAGGATCTCCAAAGAGCGTCATCATGGCGGGACCTCCTTATTCGGCCGGTTGCAGGTTGTGGGCGGCAGGCGCGTAGGTCTCGGCCTTCGTCTTGCCTGCGGCTTTCCGGGCGAGGTGCACGAGCGCCCCGATATAGGCCAGGGTCAGCGCCGCGTAGACGGCGAGGTAGGCCAGCAGCGTGCTCAGCACCATGCCCGAGGGCACCTCCGCCACGGCGGCTTCGGTGGGCAGCACACCCGAGACGAGCCAGGGTTGGCGGCCGATCTCGGTCACGTACCAGCCCGCGAGCGTCGCGACCCAGCCCGAGAAGGTCATGACCATCGCGATCCAGAAGACCGGGCGCGGCAGCGCATCGATCCCGCGGCGCGTCTGCAGCCAGCTGCCGGTCGCGCCGGGCTTGCGCCGCGCCATCAGGGCAAGTGTGCCCCAGCTCAGGGCCAGCATTGCGAAACCGGTGCCGACCATCACGCGGAAGCCGTAGAACACGGGCGCCACGCGGGGGTGCAGAACCTCGCCGTCGTCGGTGACGAAGTCATTGAGGCCCGGCACGACGCCATCGGGGCTGTGCTTCAGGATCAGGCTCGCACCGTTCGGGATGCCGATCTCGAAATCGTTTGAACGGGTCTCCTCGTTCGGGACCGCGAACAGCACCAGCGGCACGTTCGGTCCGGTTTCCCAGTTGCCTTCCATGGCCGCCACCTTGGCAGGCTGATGCTCCAGCGTGTTGAGGCCGTGCATGTCGCCCGCAAGGATCTGCAGCGGGATCAGGGCGGCGGCGGTGATGAGGCCCGTGCGCAGCGTCGTGCGCACCTCCGCACCCCGGTCACCAAGGATCCAGCGGAAGGCCGAGATACCGGCGATCAGGAAGGCCACGGTCAGTCCCGAGGCAAGCAGCATGTGCACGAGGCGGTACGGCATCGACGGGTTGAAGATGATCGCGGCCCAGTCGGTGGCATAGGCCACGCCGTCCCGCATCTCGAAGCCCTGCGGCGTGTGCATCCAGCTGTTCAGCACGATGATCCAGAAGGCCGACATCGTGGTGCCGAACGCCACGAGGAAGGTCGCCGCCGTATGGGCCCAGCCCGGCACGCGACGGAACCCGAAGAGCATGATGCCGAGGAACACGGCCTCCAGGAAGAAGGCGGTCAGCACCTCGTAGGCCAGAAGCGGGCCTGCGATGTTGCCCACGCTTTCCATGAAGCCCGGCCAATTGGTGCCGAACTGGAAGGACATGGTGATGCCCGACACGACACCCATGGCAAACGACAGCGCGAACACCTTCACCCAGAAGCGGTAGGCGTCCATCCAGCGCTCTTCCCCGGTGCGGTTGAAGCGCAGTTTGAAGAACAGCAGCATCCAGCCCAGAGCGATGGTGATCGTCGGAAACAGGATGTGAAACGAAATGTTGGCCGCGAACTGAATCCGCGACAGCAGGAGAGTGTCCATCATGTCATTTATCCTCGGTTGCGGTCGCTTTCCGGGCGCTGCTCAGCGGGATGACCCGGCCTGTGGCAGTAACCAGCTTGGAAAGCGTGGAGCCGGCCTTGAGAAGGGTGGCCAGCCGTTCAGTCTCGATCCGGGCGAGATCGTCATAAAGCGCGGTCATGTTCTCGATGAGCTCGCGCAGCTCGGCGATGCGGGTGGTGGAATAGCTGCCATCCTGCCCTGCAATGCTGCTTTCCATCTCCAGCTCGCGGAGCTTGGTCAGCGTCGGGTCGATCTCGCGCTTCTTGCGCTCCTCGACCAGCGTGCGGACGATCGCCATCAGATCGGACGGTGTGGTGAAAAACTCGCGACGGTCGCCATCCACATGCTTGCGGATGACAAGCCGCCAGTTCTGCAATTCCTTGAGGCCCATCGACACGTTCGAGCGCGAAAAGCCGAGCCGCTCGCAGATGCCGTCGGCACAAAGCGGCTCCTCGCTGATGAACAGCAGCGCATAGATCTGCCCGACGGTCCGGTTGATCCCCCAGCGGGAGCCCATCTCGCCGAAATGCAGGATGAATTCGTGTTCGATATTGGCCATGTCTTTTTGCATTTCAGTAATTTCTGAAATCTAAATAATGGCTGCGGGCCGGCGTCTCAACGCTTATCGGACCGATAGGGACGGCATGTCGCAGGGCCTGCCCATCCCGAGATTGAGGGTGATCCGCGCCGCCGCTTAGGCGTTGAAATATATAGGAAAATCCGCGCGTCTTTTGGGGGCGCAAAGCCGCCTCAGGAAAGGTCGCGCGCCATCTGTCTCGGCGGCAGCAGGTTCGTGCGCCGCAGGGTCAGCACCGGGTAATTCTCGTCGTCGAGAACGCGCAGGATATCGAAATCGGGCTCCACGGCGCGCAGCTTCTCGGCCATGGACATGGCCCGCTCGCGTTGGCCCTCGGCGGCGTAAAGGCACATCAGGTGCCGCATCGGCGCGCGGAAGACAGGCGCACGAGCATGGGCGCGTTCCAGATGGCTCAGCGCTTTCGGGATATCTCCCGCCGTGATCGCGGACAGCCCCGCCAGCGTGTCGAACCAATGCGCCGATGAGGACCGGCTGGCGAGGTTCGCGGCATATTGGCTGGAGGCAAGGGCCGCTTCCGATGCGCCTGCCCTGAGGGCCACGGTCGCCTTGGCCGAATGGCTGAACGCATTGTAGGGGCTCGCGCGCACCGCATCTTCGGCGAGGGCCGCGCTGACGCCGGTGTCATTCTCCAGCATGGCCAGCAATTGCGCCACGAGCGAGCTGACAAGCGCGTTGCCGTCATTGCCCACGAGGGCCAGATGCGCAAACTCGGTGGCCTCCTCGAACAGGGCGGAATTTCCGGGATCGACCCGCTCCACGATCATGATCTGCCGCAGCAGGCTGCGCCAGGCCGCGATCCGGGGCAGCGGCAAGAGCGCTGCAGCCTCGGCCAGCAAGGTCTCCGCGTGGCGCAGTTTCGCGCTGTCATAGGTGAACATCGCGGCGATGGCCGCATTGACCCGCGCATCCACCTTCAGGGCAACACTGGCATCTGTCTCGCCCGACAGGTCCTGGGTCAGCACCCGCTCGGCGGAGTGGAAGACCATGCGGGGGATATCGCCCTGCTCCAGAAGGTCTGGCTTGCGCATGTCGATCCGGACTTTGTCGGACCAGATCAGCTCTCCGGTCTTGCGGGCTGTCAACCCGGCCAGGACCTGGACGTCATCGCCCACGGTCAGCGTGTTGACACCCAGCACGAGGTCCGACGGGTCGGACGGACCATCCGAGCCTGTATAGATGCTGAAACAGCCGAAATCCGCGATCAGATTGGCCATCGTGTCGCCCAGAAGCGCGCCCACGAAGGCGCCCTTGCCGTTCTCCTCCTCGCCGAAGGACTTGATCCTGAGGTTCAGCGCGCGCCGCGGCTGCTCTGCGGGATCGGCGGCGTCCGGCAGGACGGACCGGTCGAGCGTGCCCAGCTCTTCGAGGATGCGCGCCAGCGCATCGTCGCGCCACCGGGTGAAGGCCGGATCGCCGATCTGCACGTTCTCCAGAAGATCCCGGCCCGTGCGCAACGCCTCGAGTGCCGCATCGGGCGCGGTCTCCACGTCGCAGGTGACATGATCCAGGCGCACGGCATCGCGGTCCGTGTGGAACTGCGCGGCCTCGGGGCCGAGCGCCTTGCGGATCTCCGTCAGAACCGTGCGCAGGCTGGCCGAGGCCTGTTGCGGGCTGCGATCGGACCAGAGCGTGCGTTCGATCCAGCGCCGGGCGCGGAGATGTCCGTCGGTGCGGGTCAGGATCGCCAAGAGCGCCCGAGCGCGCGCAGACGAGGGCGTGCAATCCTCCCCATCCGCGCCCGTGACACGAAATCCGCCGATCAGCTGAACGTGCACACAAGCCCCCTTGTTTGCGACCGCGCCAAGCTAGCAGCTTTGTGCATAGCCGCAAATAGCGCGGTTTCGGCGTGAAATCTTCGTCAAAACCGTTCTGCCGCGACCTTCGAGCTTCGGGAAATCGGCACTTGCGGGCAAGGTGGGGCCGGGAAATTGGAAAGGTGAGTAATCGGTATGTCCACACTCGGCATTCATGGCATCCATGGGATTCACGGGATCCATGGCATCCACGGCATTCATGGGATCCACGGAATTCACGGGATCCACGGCATTCATTCCGGCGGCGGAGGTGGACCATTGGCCAGCAACGCGCTTGGCGTGACCGCCGAGGGGTTGTTGGGCTATTGGGATGGCACGGGCGAGACACCGACGCCGCCCTCCACCGCCGTCATCGACCGTTTGCAGGCGCTGCAACCCGATGCCCGCGCCGCTGCCGTGGCACAGGAGATGAGCGGCTTTTTCACCGTCAACGGCACGACGGAAGCGCCCCGCGTCGCGGGCCGGACCGTGACGCTGACCCTGCCCACGCCGTCGGCGGCGGATCTGGGCACGCATCAATTGCCGCATCTGCGCGCCGCGATGGATCTGCGCGCCGACCGGCTGGGCGAGATTGTGCTGCAGACCGGCGACATGCTGAGCTTCTTCGGCTCGCAGATCCATCTCGACAATTACGCGCGGCGCTGGACGCTGGAGCTGCTCGCGCGGTGTTACGACGTGGTGATCCAGCCCGAGCAGGCGGTGAAATTCGCGGCCGCAGTGCCGCGTCCCAGCGCGTATTCTCCGAAGGTTCAGCCGATGATCCAGACGCCCGGACATGGCTCCTGCCCGAGCGGACATGCGACCGAGGCCTTCGCCTTCGCCACGCTTCTGTCGCTCATGTGGCTCAAGGGCCGCGATCCGGCGCAGAACGCGGTGCGCGGGCTGATCGATATCCTTACCGCTGATGCGCCGTCGGGTGCGGCGGAGGAAAACGTGCTGATGCCCTTCGCGCTGGCCGCCCGGATCGCGGACAATCGCACGGTGGCAGGGGTGCATTTCCCCATCGACAGCGCCTATGGGGGCCTTCTTGGCTTCATGCTCGGGATCAGTCTCGCCCGGCCCGCGCTGGGCGACGGGTTTGCCCATGATTTCGCGCCGACCGCGCCCTTCACGGATGCGCCAACGTCCTGGAATGGCGGCTTCACGCTTGAGGCCTGGCGGGACTGGTTGCGGGCGCTGCTGCCTGCGGATCTCGACGCGGCGACCGTGACGGGCCGCCGCGCGCGCCTGATGGGGGCGATCGGAACTCAGGCCCTCAAGGAATGGGGATAATCCAGCATCACGCCGCGTCCGGTCCGGGTATCCGGGCCGGGCAGGGGCGGGGTGGCCGCAAGGATCGCGGCCAGATCCGCCTCGGGATCGCCGGGCGCGCCTGAGGCCAGCCAGAGCTGCGCCAGCGCCCGGGCCACGCGCGGAGCGGCCACGCTGGTGCCCGCGAACCGCGCCACCGACCCTGTCAGAACGCCCGCTGCGCGCGCGCCTTGCGTCATCGGTCCATCCGCGCCGCGTGCGGCCAGTGTCGGTCCGGGGGATTCCCCTGCGCGCGCCAGCATGTCGATGATCCCTTCGGCGGAGAACCGTTCGGATTGCCCGCGATCCGGCGCGCCGGTCTGGGATCGGGCCGCGGCCACGAACCACAGATGCGCCGTCGTGGCCCCCGCGAAGGCCACCGCCGTGCCTTGCCGGGTGACGGGGTTGCCGGGCGCGGGCGCGCCGAGTGCGCCCAGTTCCGGATCGAAGAGCCAGCCCGGCGCATCGAGATAGGATTGCCGTCCGCGCGGTCGGAACCCGAAAGGCGTGTCGTCGCGCTGAACCTCTGCCGTGACCAGCGCGGCGGCATCTTGCGTGGTCTCCACCTCGACCCGCCAGGCGCCCGCCGGAACAGAAGGGGCATTGTCCATCCGGTGCGTCTGTGCCAGCGCGATCAGCATGCTGGGGCAGGGCAGCGTGGCCGGATCAGGCTCGCTCAGATCGGCGATTTCGGTGCCGTAGACCGCGCCCAGAATATGATCGCCGCGCATCAGGAGGCGGCCTTCCCCCGGCTCCAGCCAGTCGAGCGTCAGCGCGGGCCAGCGCGCATCGGGCGGGGTCAGGCGCACGCGCATCCCCTGGGCCTCGGGTGCCGCGCGCAATTCCAGAAAGCTCGCCGTGCGGTCATCGGGCTGGACCCGCCAATCGAGCCGCATGGGCGCCGCGCGGGACACCTCTGTCCGCGCCACGAGCTGGTCGAGCCGTGCATTGCCATAGGCCGCGATGACTTGCAGGCGCCCGCCCGAAAGCCGCTCGTACCGCGCGATCTCGAACGCGATCCACTGCGCAAGGAACGCGGTGTGATCGCCGGGCCCGGCAAGCGCGCCGAGGCTCAGGTTCACGATCACGGGCCGCCCGTCGCATTCCGACAGACGCAGCGCCTCCGTCGCGATCCAGCGCAGGGCGACGGCCACATAGCCTTCGGTCTTGCGGCCCGAGGTCTCCGCGATGGCGGCAGGGGGCAATTGCACCGCGAGGATCGGCAAGCGCGTCAGGGCATCGGCCGGATCTTCGAAATCGGCGCCCGCCGCGAGGTCCAGCACATGGGTGCCGTGGCTCGCGTGATGGTTGGTCGACCGGCGAAGATCCGCAGGCAGGAGCCCGTCATTGCGCGCCCGGTAAAGTGACGCCTCCGAGATGCCGGAGGCCAGTTCCGCGTCGATATCGGCCTTGGTCAGCACCTGGCCGATCCGCATTTCCGGCAGGGGCTCGATCAGATCATGGGCTGCCGCGCGCGGCTCGGTCTGCAGCCACAGCTTCTCGATCCGGGTTTCGGTAGGCGTGGCCCGGAACCGCGTGTTGAGATAGCCGATGCCGTCGTCGATGCAGCCCATGATCGGCCCGCCTTGTGTCGCGCGGCCCTGGGCCTGCGGGATCGGGGCATGGGCGCGGGGATCGGTCTCGCTCAGGCTCTCGACGCGCGGTCCCACATGAAGAAGGTGGCAATAGGCGGGAACCTCGCCGATTTCGCCCAGCCAGAAGAAGGCCACCGCGACGCGCCACGGAAAGGCGTCCGACGACGGGGAGAGGTCGTCGTCGGCGCCATACGACGCACCGCTCGAGCGGCCTCTCAGCCGTTCCAGCTCCGTGGCCAGCGCGTCGCGTTCCGAAACCTGGAGTTTTGCCCTGGGCTCGTTGCAGATCGACTCGATAGCGGCTTCCAGCGTGGTGACCGTGCCGCAGGGGCGGAGTTCCGCGAAAAGCAGCACCGCGCGCGGATCGAATGTCGCGGTCGCCCGCTCCCAGTGCGAATAGCCATCGAAAGGGGCGTAATCCCCGGACACTTCGCTCCAGTACGTGGTCTCTGCGGAAACCGTTTTCATGTCGCACACCTGTTTACACTTTACCCGGCGTCAGATTGCCACGAATCCCGCGCAGGGCATCGCGTGAATTGGCCGCACGGCGAACATTAACGGTATTTTCACGGATGGGCCGGACGGCTTTGACGGTTTGCGCGGGCGAGGCGTCGGAAGAATTGCGGAACGCGGCGGAATTGGTCACTCTGAGGCCCGAAGGCGCGGCCGCAGATCGTGTCGCCGCGCAGCGTCTCGCCGGAAAGGAGCCCTTCGATGCCCAAGGATATCACCTCGGATCCCGTCATGATCTGTGCTGCGACGCGCAGCCCGCTCGGTGCGTTCCAGGGCGCGTTCACCGGTGTGCCCGCGACGGAGCTGGGTGCTGCCGCGATCCGTGGGGCGCTGGCGCAGGCCGGGCTCTCGGGCGAGGATGTGGACGAGGTCCTGATGGGCAATGTGCTGCCTGCGGGGCTCGGGCAGGCGCCTGCGCGGCAGGCGTCGCTGGGGGCGGGGCTGCCGGTCTCGGTGCCCTGCACGACCGTCTCCAAGGTCTGCGGCTCGGGCATGAAGGCGGTGATGCAGGCCCATGACGCCATCGCGGCAGGCACGATCGGCGTGGCCGTGGCGGGAGGCATGGAAAGCATGACCGGCGCGCCGTACCTTTTGCCGCAGGGCCGGGCAGGGGCGCGGATCGGCCATGCCCGCGTGCTCGATCACATGATGCTCGACGGGTTGGAGGATGCCTACGACATCGCCCCCGACGGCACGCGCCGCTCCATGGGGACGTTCGGGGAGGATTGTGCTGAGGCCTTCCAATTCACCCGCGACGATCAGGATGCCTATGCGATCGAAAGCGTGACCCGCGCCAAGCGCGCCGCCGAAAGCGGCGCCTTCGACTGGGAGGTCACGCCGGTCGAGGTGAAGACGCGCAAGGGCGCGGTTGAGGTGACGCGGGACGAAGGCCCGCAGAACATCGACCCCGAGAAGATCCCGAACCTGCGGCCTGCCTTCAAGAAGGACGGCACGATCACTGCGGCCTCGTCGTCCTCCATCAATGACGGGGCGGCGGCGCTGGTCCTTGCGCGCGCCTCCGAGGCGGAACGGCTGGGGCTGACGCCCATTGCGCGCATCATGGGGCATTCGGCCTATGCGGGCGCGCCGGGCTGGTTCACCACCGCACCGATCTACGCCAAGCAGCGCCTGTTCGAGGCGTTGGGCTGGGGTGTCGACGATGTCGACCTCTTCGAGATCAACGAGGCCTTCGCGGTCGTCGCCATGGCCTCGGCCAAGGAGCTGCGGATCCCGCGCGAAAAGCTGAACGTGCATGGCGGTGCCGTGGCGTTGGGCCATCCCATCGGCGCATCCGGCGCGCGGATCCTCGTGACGCTTCTGGGCGCGATGCGCGCGCAGGGGGCGCGGCGGGGGGTCGCTTCGATCTGCATCGGCGGGGGCGAGGCCACGGCGATCGGGGTCGAGATGGAGGGATGATGTCCTCCGGGCGCGACGAGAGGTTTAGCCGCGACCAGCGCCTGGCCGGGGGATGGCGCTGCACCGAATGTGGTGCGCGCTTTATTTCATCACGTCATTGCGTCGAATGTACCGCGCTCTTGCGTCGACAAAGCGCCAGCCCGCCGGGCCGGGCAGGCGCTGGTCGCGGCGGCCTCTGGCCTTGATTCCGCGACTGAGTACGCCGTTCACCTCGCGGCCAAAACCCGCGCAACCAACCCCGGCAATTCCGCGAATTCCGAAAACCGCGCCGCAGCCGTGATCTCGTCCTGCGGCAGGTGGCAATAGCCCTCGGTGAAGAACAGGAACGGCACGCCCGCGCGCTCCGCCGTCTCCGCATCGACTTCGCTGTCGCCCACATACAGCGCGGGACCTTCCCCGAGGGCGTCCAGCACCGCGCGAAGCGGCGCCGGGTCGGGTTTGCGCACGGGCAGGCTGTCACCGCCCAACACGCTCTCGAACCGGTCCTGCAAGGCGAAGTGCCGCAAAAGCGCATGGGTCGGGGCGATGGGCTTGTTGGTGCACAGACCAAGCCGATGGCCCGCCCCGGCCAGAGCGTCGAGCGCGGCCAGCATGCCCGGAAACAACGTGCTGAGCGTCACGCCGCTTTCATAGCGTGAGATGAATGTCTCAAGCAGCCGCGCCTGTTCGGTATCCGCAATCCCGCGCAAGGTGCGCATCCGCTCGACGAAGACGGCGGCACCGCTGCCGATGCAGCCGATCGTCTCGGACAGGCTCAGCGCGGTCGCGCCTTCCTCCGCCAGAACGGAATTGGCCACGGCCTGGATGTCAGGGGCCGAATGAACCAGCGTGCCATCGAGATCGAAGACGATCCGCGCGCCCATCACACCCAGACGCCGCTCGTCGCGTCGCGGATGGCGCGGATGTTCTGGCCATAGATTTCGGGCGTGTCGACCGAGCCGCCCTTGAACACGGCCGACCCCGCGACGAGCACGTCAGCGCCCGCTGACACCACCTTTGGCGCGGTCTTGGGATCGACGCCGCCATCGATCTCAATGTGCACGGGCCGGTCGCCGATCATGGCGTGCAACTCGGCGATCTTGGCGGTCATGTCGATGAAGCTCTGCCCGCCGAAGCCCGGGTTCACCGTCATCACGCAGACCAGATCGGCAAGGTCCAGCACATGTTCGACCGCCGAGGCGGGCGTGCCGGGATTGAGCGCAACGCCCGCCTTCATGCCCGCGCCGCGAATGGCCTGCAGGGT
The DNA here is from genome assembly GCF_009363255.1 of Roseivivax sp. THAF197b. Taxonomy (NCBI): domain Bacteria; kingdom Pseudomonadati; phylum Pseudomonadota; class Alphaproteobacteria; order Rhodobacterales; family Roseobacteraceae; genus Roseivivax; species Roseivivax sp. THAF197b. Next base: position 529,441 of record NZ_CP045318.1, read on the forward strand.
GCGATGAATATGCGGGCCCGCCTCCACATGGGCGGTCAGGATATCCGCGCCCGCCTCGGCATAGGCCTCGATATAGGGATCGACCGGCGCGATCATCAGATGCACGTCCATGACCGTTTTCACGTGTTTGCGGAATGCCTTCACCGCGGGCGGGCCGAAGGTGAGGTTGGGCACGAAATGGCCGTCCATCACGTCGACATGGACCCAATCGGCGCCCCGATCTTCGATGGCGCGGATTTCGCGGCCGAAATCGGCGAAATCGGCGGAGAGGATCGAAGGGGCGATCTTGACGGAACGGTCGAAGGACATCCGGGCATTTCCTTTGCAGCAAGCGTTGGCGCGCTTCTGCCACGCGCGCGCGGTTCCGTCGAGAGGATATGCCCCGGCGGGTCGGCCCCGGCGCCATTGCGGGCCTTCATGGGACTTTCACGCGACCGTCACCGCTCTGTCATGCAGGCGCGCTACCGGGGCGCCATGATCCATGACACAATCCTCGGGGGATAGTCGGATGATGCAACTCGATCCGCTTCGCTACGTTCTCAGCTGCTGTTTCGGAGCCTCCCGCTCCGGTCCGATCGCACGCCTGACGGGCCGGTCTTGGCGCTCCGCACTGGACTGATCCCGCGGGCTTTTGCGCCACAGCACGGGGCTGGGCGCGTCACGGCTCTTGCCCGCAACCGGTCTCGCGCCCCACAAAGGCCGCGAAGCATTGCGCGTCGGAGCCGTCCCCATGACCAAGACACTCTTCCTGCTGAACGGGCCGAACCTGAACCTCCTGGGGCAGCGTCAGCCCGAAATCTACGGCCACGAGACGCTGGAGGATGTCGCCCGCGACTGCGCCGAGATCGCGCGGGAGGGCGGGTTCGGTCTGCGCGCGCTGCAATCCAACCATGAAGGTCAGATCGTCGAGTGGATCCACGAGGCGCGGCAGGAAGCGGCGGGCATCGTCATCAATCCCGGCGCGTATTCGCATACCTCTGTCGCCATCCTCGATGCGCTGAACGCCTATGAGGGGCCGGTGATGGAGGTGCATATCTCCAACATCCACAAGCGCGAGGCCTTCCGGCATCACTCCTACGTCTCGGCTCGGGCCGATGCGGTGATCGCGGGGGCGGGCACCGATGGCTACCGCTTTGCGATTCGCCGCATTCTTTCCCTGGAGGCAGGTTGAGCGCCCGGCCTCTTCGGCAATCTATCGCCTGTGAACAGGGTCTTGGCCCGTTGCGCGCGAAAGGGGATTGACCGAAGGCCGTTTGGTTTTTACGCATATCGTGGAATTCAATTCTGCATAGTGAAACTTGGGAGGAGAAGTTATGCACTTGATGAAAGCCGCAGTGACCAGTGCCATGATCGTCGGGGGCGTTGCCGCCACCGGTGCGATCTCGCTCGGGGCAACCACAGCCGAGGCGCAGCAATTGTTTGTCGGCGAGGCGGGTCCGAACCGCGGCGCACGCGGCGAATCGCTGAACTTCTTCGCGCAGCAGGTCGAAGAGATGTCGGGCGGCGACGTGTCGCTGAACATCCAGTGGGGCGGCGCGCTCTTCAAGGCGGGCGCTGCGCTCTCGGGCATTTCCGACGGTGTGGCCGATATGGGCACGATCATCGCCGTCTACTTCCCCAAGGAGATGGCCGCCTACCGTGTCGCCGACATGCCGCTCGAGAACGCGGATGCCTGGGTCGGCATGAAGGCCACCGACGAGATCATGCGCTCGAACGAGGCGATCCAGGCCAACCTGGCAGATCAGAACCTCGTCTATCTCGGCACTTTCACCACGTCGGCCGTGCATATCGGCTGCAAGGGCACCGCGATCCGCTCGGTCGAGGATATCGAAGGCCTGAAGATCCGCGGCGTCGGCGCCTACGGCGACACGTTCGGCGATTTCGGTGCGAACATGGTGCCAATGTCGATCTATGACGCCTATCAGGGGCTCGATACCGGGCTCATCGACTGCTCGCAGACCTACAGCTACGCCACCGCGGCGCTGAAGCAGCAGGAAGTCATCGACAGCTACACCCTTCTGAACTGGGGCCAGACCGGCGCGCTGGGCGTCTTCGCCAACAAGCAGATCTTCGACGGTCTGCCCGCAGAGACGCAGCAGGTGCTGCTCGAGGCCGGCAAGAAGATGTCCGATGAGCTGGGCCGCCTCATCACCGCCGATAACGAGGCTGCCATCGCGACCATGCAGGAGGCTGGTGTCGAGATCATCGAGCTGCCCGCCGAGGAGCGCGCCAAGCTCGTCTCCGAAGGCGCCAAGTATGTCGACGAATGGACGGCGCAGATGTCCGAGATGGGCCTCGATGGCGCGGCCATCCTCGAAGAGTACAAGGGCCTTCTGGCCAAATACGCCGCAGAGCGCGACGAGATGGGCTACCCCTGGGAGCGCGAGCAGGGCTAAACCCCGCGCTGCGCGTCGCGCCCGGGCCGAGACAGGTCCGGGCGCGCCCCCCCTCTCGTTCACACACTCCCCCATACTTCCCTGAAGGTGTCGCCATGCTGCGCCGTATCGAGCAATTGCTCGTCGATCTGGCTATTGCCGCCGTGCTGGGCCTCGGCTTTCTGATTACCCTGACCGTGATCCTGCGCGCCGGTTTCAATTCGAACGTTCCCGACGCCATCGTCATGGTCCGCGAATTGATGGTTGCCGCGGTCATCCTGCCGCTTGCCGCCACCACCGCGAACCGCGCCCATATCGTCGTGGAGTTCGTCTCCAACCGCATGCCGCCCCGGGCGCGCGACAGCCTGATCGTCTTCGGGTCGATCTTCGGCTTGCTGGCGCTCGCGCCGCTTCTCTGGGCGGGCTGGCGCGAGGTGACGCATACCCTGTCCTCGGGCGGCTATTTCTTTGGCGATCTGAACCTGCCGAAATGGCCGGGCCGCGTGATCTTCCTTCTGGGGATTTCCTTCTGCTGGCTCCGGCTGGCGATCATGGTCTGGCGCGACATCACCGCAATGCGCGCAGGACAGCCGCTGCCCGATACGGGCTACGGCCCCGCACAGAAAGAGGAGGTGTAAGTCATGGACGGAACCATCGTCGGACTTGTCGCCTTCGCCGCAGTGATCGTGCTTCTGGGCCTGCGCGTGCCCATCGCCTTCGCGCTGGCAGGCGTGGCCTCCATCGGCACCTTCGTGATCTTTGCCTTCCGCACCGGGACCTTCGTGCCCGAGCGGGCCTTCACCCCGACCTCGAGCCTCGTCTTTTCGAACTCCTTCGACCTCGTGCACAGCTACGATCTGTCGATGATCCCGCTGTTCGTGGCCCTTGGCCACATCGCCTACCGCGCCGAGATCACGACGAAGATCTACCACGCCGCCCGCGTCTGGCTCGCCTCGATCCCCGGCGGGGTCGCGATGGCCTCGGTCGTGGGCTGCGGCGGCTTTTCGGCAATCACCGGCTCCTCCATCGCCTGCGCCTCCACGATGGGCCGAATCTGCAGCCCCGAAATGCTGCGCATGGGCTATGACAAGCGCTTGGCCACCGCGTCTGTCGCCGCGGGCGGCACGCTCGGCTCGCTCATCCCGCCCTCGGTGCTGTTCATCATCTACGGCATCTTCACCGAGACCTCGATCTCCTCGCTGTTCCTTGCGGGCATCATCCCCGGCATCCTGTCGCTCCTGGGCTTTCTGTTGGTGATCTGGATCTGGGTGATGCGCGATCCCGCATCCGCCCCGGCCTTTACCGGCACGATCACCGGGCGCGAGCGCGCGCAGGCCGCCATCGAGGCTTGGCCCGCCGTCGCCCTTTTCGTCATCATCGTGGGCGGAATCTATGGCGGCATCTTCACCGCGACCGAGGCCGCGGCGGTCTGCGTGTCCGCCGCCATCGTCATCGGTTTTGCACAGCGCAAGCTGACCTTCGCGGGCCTCTGGGAAAGCCTGCGCGAGACGGTCGTGCAGACCACGTCGATCTTCATCATCGCCGCGGGCGCCAAGATCTTCGTGGCCTTCATCGCGCTGACCGGTGTGGCGGGCGAGATCGTGGGCTTCGTCACCGATGCGAACCTGTCGGTGCTCGTCCTGCTCATCGCCATTGCGATCATCTACCTCGTGCTCGGCATGTTCCTCGATCCCATTGGAATCATGGTGCTGACGCTGCCGCTGATGGTGCCGCTGGTGGAAAGCTACGGCTGGGATCTGATCTGGTTCGGCGTCGTCGTCATCAAGCTTCTTGAGATCGGCCTCATCACGCCGCCCGTGGGCCTCAATGTCTTCGTGATCTCGGGCGTTGTGGGCAAGGAAGTCCCGATCGACCGGATCTTCTCGGGCATCCTGCGCTTCCTGTCGGTGGACGTGATCGTGCTGGCGCTGATCATGGCGTTCCCGATCCTGTCCCTCTTGATCCCGATGTCGATGTAGAGGGCCTGCGCATGACCCAAGACACCGATATCCGCATCCTGCCCAAGGACGAGAACGACCGCCGCTTCGCCACCACGCTGGCGCGCGGGCTGGCGGTGCTGCGCGCCTTCCGGCCCTCGGACGATGGTCTGGGCAATGCGGAGATATCGGAGCGGACGGGCCTGCCGAAATCCACCGTGTCGCGGTTGACCTTCACGCTGCAATCGCTGGGCTACCTCAACCATGCGCGCCGCCATGACCGCTACCGCCCGGGCCCCGCGCTGCTGGCGCTGGGCAATATCGCGGCCTCGTCCATTTCCTTCGTGGAACTGGCCAGCCCGATCATGCAGCGGCTCGCCGACGAGACCGGCACGCTGTCGCTTCTTCTGGTGCGCGACGACACCAAGCTTCTGATCCTGCGGACCTGGCGGCCCACGGGCGTTTCCTCGCTCTGGCTGGAGACCGGGCACCGGTTGCCCTTCAACGGCACCTCCTCGGGGCACGCGCTCCTGGCGGCGATGACCGAAGAGGTCTTCGAGAAGACCGTCGCCAACGTCGCGGGCGCACAAGGTCTGACACCGGAACGCGCGGCCGAGGTGCGCCGCGAGGCCTGGGGCCAGCTCATCGGGCAGGGCTTCTCGATCACTGATCCCGACGAATACTACACCCCCAGCATCCACGCCGTCGCGCGCCCCTTCCATTCGCGCGACCTGTCCGAACCGGTGGTCTTCACCTGCGGCGCTCTGCCCGCCGATCTGAGTGTCGAGCGCATGCGGACCGAGGTCGGCCCCCGGCTCAACGCCGCCGTGCAGGAGCTTGAGCGGATCATGGGGCAGGGTTCCGCCATGACGATGCGTGGCTGACGAAATGAATTCACCAATCACTGAGAGAGGTGCGGCATGACCGACATGGTAACCTACGAACTGGACGGCGACATCGCCGTCATCACCGTCGCCAACCCGCCGGTCAACGCGCTGGGCCATGCGGTCCGCAAGGGCCTTTGGGACGCCATCGACCGCTTCAACGGGGAGGATGCGGCCAAGGCCGCGGTGATCCTCGGCGCGGGCAAGATCTTCCTCGGCGGTGCGGATATCTCCGAGTTCGGCAAGCCGCCGAAGGATCCGTGGCTGCCCGAGGTCTGCAACCATATCGAGGCAGCAACGAAACCCGTGATCTGCGCCATCCAGGGCGCGGCTCTGGGCGGCGGGCTCGAAGTGGCTTTGGGCTGTCATTACCGCGTCGCCCTCAAGGGCGCGAAGCTGGGCCTGCCGGAGGTTAATCTCGGCATCATCCCCGGTGCGGGCGGCACCCAGCGCACGCCGCGCGTGATCGGCGTGAAGGCCGCGCTCGAGATCATCCCGGCGGGCGGCACCGTCTCTGCCGAGCGCGCGGTCGAGATGGGTCTTGCCGACCGTCTGGCGGAGGGCGATCCCCGCACGGCGGGTCTCGATTACGCGAAGGAGCTTGTCGCCGCGGGCGCGGCTCCGCGCCCTGTGGGCCAGATGCCGTGCCCGGATCATGACGAAGCGGCGCTCGCGGAGGCCCGCGCGCTCTGGTCGAAGAAGAACCGCGGCGAGGTGGCGCGCCTTGCCTCCATCGATGCGGTCGAGGCATCGACCCGCCTCGAGTTCATGCCCGGCCTCGAGGAAGAGCGCCGCATCTTCTCCGAAATGATGGACACGCCGCAGCGGGCAGGGCTGATCCACGCCTTCTTCAACGAGCGCAAGACCGCGAAGATCCCCGAGATTGCGGGTGTCGATTCGCGCCCCGTCGCCAGGATCGGCGTGATCGGCGGCGGCACGATGGGCGCGGGCATCGCCACGGCGGCCCTGACCCGGGGCCTCGACGTGACGCTGATCGAACGTGATGACGCCGCGGCAGACAAGGCCCGCGCGACCATCGCCAAGAACCTCGACGGGGCCGTAAAGCGCGGCAAGCTGAGTGCGGCGCAGAAGGAGGCGATCCTGTCCGACACGTTCCGCACCGCGCTGGAGTATGACGCGCTGTCGGAGACCGACCTCGCCATCGAGGCCGTGTTCGAGGACATGGACGTCAAGAAAACCGTCTTCGCCGAGTTGGACCGCGTGATGAAACCCGGTGCGATCCTCGCCACGAACACCTCCTATCTCGACGTGAACGAGATCGCGGCCAGCACGTCGCGCCCCGCGGACGTGATCGGCCTGCACTTCTTCTCGCCCGCGCATGTGATGAAGCTTCTGGAGGTCGTCGTCGCCGACAAGACCGCGAATGATGTCACCGCCACGGCCTTCGCGCTTGCGAAAACGCTGGGCAAAACGGCGGTGCGCGCGGGCGTCTGCGACGGCTTCATCGGCAACCGCATCCTCGCGAAATACCGCGCGGCGGCGGACCGGATGGTGCTGCAGGGCGCGAGCCCCTATCAGATCGACCGCGCGATCAAGGCCTTCGGCTGGCCCATGGGCCCCTACGAGATGGGCGACCTCGCTGGCCTCGACATCGGCTACATGACCCGGCAGCGCAAAGCGGCCACCCGCGATCCGCGCGACATCGTGCCGACCTGGGCCGATGAGCTCTATCATCTGAACCGTCTCGGCCAGAAGACGGGCCGCGGCTATTACATCTACGAAGAGGGCACGCGCGGCGGCAAGGAAGACCCCGAGGTGGAAGACCTCGTCGCCAAGGCGCGGCAGGACGCGGGCATCACCCCGCGCGACTTCACCGATGAGGAGATCCAGCGCCGCTACATGGCCGCCCTCGTCAACGAGGCCGCGGATGTGGTCGAGGAAGGCGTCGCGCATCGTCCGCTCGATGTGGATGTGACCTTCCTCTACGGCTACGGCTTCCCGCGCTATCGCGGCGGGCCGATGCACTGGGCCGACCATGTGGGGCTCAAAGGGCTCCTGTCCGATATCGAGGATTACGCCAAGGAAGACGATTTCTTCTGGCAGCCCTCCGCGCTTCTCAAGCGCCTCGTCCAAGACAACGCCACTTTTGCCAGCCTGAACGACAAGGGCTGAGGGAGGAAAACCATGAACGATCCCGTCATCGTCTCCGTCGCACGCACGCCCATCGGCAAAGCCGCCCGCGGCAGCTTCAACATCACCCATGGCGCGGACCTGTCCGGGCACGCCGCCGAAAACGCCGTGGCGCGCGCAGGCATCGACCCCGCGCTGATCGAGGATTCGATCTGGGGCTGCGGCTATCCGCAGGGCGTCACCGGGCGCAACATCGCGCGGCAGGCCGTGATCCGCGCGGGGCTGCCTGTGTCCATCGCGGGCACCACCGTGAACCGCTTCTGCGCCTCCGGCCTGCAGGCCATCGCCATGGGCGGACACATGATCGCCGCCGAGGGCGCGAAGGCCGTTCTTGTGGGCGGCGTCGAGTCGATCTCGGGCGTGCAGCCGCCCCCGGATGAGGCACCCAACAAGTGGATCATGGAGCATAAGCCCGACCTCTACCTGCCCATGATCGACACCGCCGACAACGTCGCCGCGCGCTACGGCATCTCCCGCGAGGCGCAGGACGAACTGGGCTATCAGTCCCAGATGCGCACGGCAGAGGCCCAGAAAGAGGGCCGGTTCGATCAGGAGATCGCGCCGATGACCGTAACCATGGCCAAGAAGGACAAGGAGACGGGCGAGGTCACCCATCACGAGGTCACCATCGCGCAGGACGAATGCAACCGTCCGTCCACGACGCTGGAAGCGCTGCAAGGTCTGAAGCCCGTGCGCGAGGGCGAAAACAAGTTCATCACCGCGGGCAATGCCTCGCAGCTCTCGGACGGGGCCGCGGCGCTTGTCATGATGGACGCCAAGGAGGCCGAGCGCGCAGGCCTCGAGCCCCTGGGCCGGTTCCGTGGCTTCGCCGTCGCGGGCTGCGAGCCCGACGAGATGGGCATCGGTCCGGTCTTCGCCGTGCCGCGCCTGCTGGAGCGTGCAGGGCTGACCGTCGACGATATCGACCTGTGGGAGCTCAATGAGGCTTTCGCCTCGCAGGCGCTCTATTGCCGCGACAAGCTTGGCATCGACAACGACAAGATGAACGTCTCGGGCGGTTCGATCTCCGTGGGCCACCCCTTCGGCATGACCGGCGCGCGCATGACGGGCCACCTGATGTTCGAGGGCAAGCGCCGCGGCGCGAAGCTCGGCGTCGTGACCATGTGCGTGGGCGGCGGACAGGGTGCCGCAGGCCTCTTCGAGATTTTCTGAGCCATATCAGCGTGACGGGCGACACGCGCCCCCCGCATCCCAATTCCAGACCAAGGAGAGACGACAATGGATCTCACCTATACCGACGATCAGAAAGCCTTCCGCGATGAGGTGCGCAGCTTTCTCGCCGAGAAACTGCCCAAGCGCCTGTCGGACAAGGTCGCGGGCGGCAAGCGCCTGACCAAGGAAGATTACGAGGAATGGCACGCCATCCTGAACGAGAAGGGCTGGCTCGGTGTCACATGGCCGAAGGAGCATGGCGGCACCGGCTGGGATGCCGTTGAGCGGCATATCTTCGAGGAAGAGACCACCCGCGCGGCAGCCCCCCGCATCGTGCCCTTCGGGCTGAACATGCTGGGGCCCGTGCTGATGAAGTTCGGCTCCAAGGAGCAGCAGGCGCATTACCTGCCGCGCATCCTCAATGGGGATGATTGGTGGTGCCAGGGCTATTCCGAGCCGGGCGCGGGGTCGGACCTTGCCTCGGTGAAGACCACCGCCGTGCGCGAGGGCGATCATTACATCGTCAACGGCCAGAAGACCTGGACCACGCTCGGCCAATACGCGAACATGATCTTCTGCCTCGTGCGCACGTCCAAGGACGGCAAGCCGCAGGAGGGCATCTCGTTCCTGCTGATCGACATGGACACGCCCGGCGTCACCGTGCGGCCCATCGTGCTGATCGACGGCGAGGCCGAGGTGAACGAGGTCTGGTTCGAGGACGTGAAAGTCCCCGCCGAGAACCTCGTGGGCGAGGAGAACAAGGGCTGGACCTATGCCAAGTATCTCCTGACCCATGAACGCACGAACATCGCCGGCGTGGGCTTTGCCACCTCGGCGCTGTCGAACCTCAAGCGCATCGCGGGGCTGGAACAGTCGGGCGGCAAGCCGCTGATCGAGAACCCGTTCTTCGCCGCCAAGATGGCGCAGGTCGAGATCGACCTCATGGCGATGGCCACCACCAACCTGCGCACCATCGCGGCGGCTGCTGCGGGCAATGCGCCGGGGGCCGAAAGCTCCATGCTGAAGATCAAGGGCACGGTGATCCGGCAGGAGATCAACGCGCTGACCCGTCAGGCCGTGGGGCCCTACGCGATGCCGTTCGTCTCCGAGGCGCTCGACGAGGGCGCGAACGTCTCGCCCGTGGGCCCCGATTACGCGCTGCCCGCGACGCAAAGCTACTTCAACAACCGCAAGCTCTCGATCTACGGCGGCTCGAACGAGGTGCAGCGGCAGATCATCTCCAAGGCGATCCTGGAGCTGTGATCTTCGCGACCGGCATAACCCCAGCGCCCCGCCCGGCGGTCCCGCCGGGCCGCGCCTGCCTGCCCCAGTGGCAGGCGCGTTCAACGCGGGTGCGCGTGATGCCGTCGAGACGCAACCCGACCATTTACCAAGCGGCACCTTTTGGCCGCGCGCCCGCCCGGGCAGGCGCGACCCGCCAAGACCGCCCCGCACTCGAATACAAAGGTTAGAGACATGAATTTCGACCTCACCGAAGAACGCCAGATGCTGCAGGACGGCCTGCGCCGCTACCTGCGCGAGAACGTCACCCCCGAGGCGCTCAACGCCGCGACCGACAGCCAAACCGGCCATTCCGAAGCCGTCTGGGAGGGCCTGACCGAGATGGGCGTCATCGGCGCGCTTTTCTCCGAAGACGATGGCGGCTTCGGCGGCGCGGGCTTCGACCTCTCCGTGGTCTTCGAGGAAATGGGCCGCGCGGGCGTGTTCGAGCCGCTTCTCGAAACCGGCGTGCTGGCGGGCGGCCTGATTGCCGCGCTGGGCTCCGATGCGCAGAAGGAAATGATCGAAGAGATCATCGCGGGCAAGGTGCTGTCCTTCGCCCATGGCGAGCCGCGTGCGCGCTATGACCTCAACCATGTCGAGACCAAGGCCGAGCAAACCGCCGAGGGCTGGACGCTGTCCGGCACCAAGACCGTGGTGGGCCACGCCGCCATTGCAGACGCTTTCGTCGTCAGCGCCCGCACCGCGGGCGACGCGGCGGATGAGGACGGCATTTCGCTCTTCCTCGTGCCCGCCGATGCCGAGGGCCTTTCGATCCGCGATTACCCTATGAATGGCGGCGGTCGCGCGGGCGAGGTCACGCTCGATGGCGTCACCGTTCCGGCGGACGCGCTGATCGGCGAGGCGGGCAAGGCCTTCCCCGAGATCGAGAAGGCCGCCGCGCGCGCCACCGCCGCGATCTCCGCCGAGGCGCTGGGCCTGATGGAGACGATCCGCGAACTGACCGTCGGCTACCTCCAGCAGCGCAAGCAGTTCGGCAAGCCCATCGGCAAGTTTCAGGCGCTGCAGCACCGCATGGCCGATGTGCTGATCGAGATCGAGCAGGCCCGCTCTGCGGTCATCAACCTCGCAGGTCACTTGGACAGCCCGCGCGCCGAGCGCGAGCGGCATGTCAGTGCCACGAAGAACCTGATCGGTCGCGCCGGACGGCTCGTCGCGGAGGAATCGATCCAGATGCATGGCGGCATTGGCATGACGCAGGAATACGCGCTGGGTCACCTCGCCAAGCGCCTGACCATGGTCGATCACCGCTTCGGGGATACCGATTTCCACCTCGAACGCTTCATCCGCCTGAGCGCGGCCTGAGCCATGACGCTCATCCGCGGTGAAACCGGTGCGCAGCGCACCCTGGGTTATGTTCTGGATGTCTCCCGGGACGATGGCCGCGCGCGCTGCATGCTCGATGTGGGCGAGGCGCATTCCAATCGCCACGGCGTGCTGCATGGCGGGATCGCGGGCGTCCTTCTCGACAATGCGATGGGCGCCACGGCCAGCCTGACGGTCGACAAGACTGGGCGCTCGCCCTTCCTGACGGTGTCGCTTTCCACGAATTTCGTGGCGGCGGGCATCGTCGGGCAACGCCTCACCGCGACGGGTCGCGTCGTGGGCGGCGGCCGCTCGCTTCTCTTCATCGACGGGGAGCTGCGCAGCGAGGACGGCGCGTTGATCGCCACCGCGCATGGCGTCTTCAAGCGCGTGCCCCGCGAAAAACTGGCGGAAGGAGGGGACGCATGAGCCTGGCCTATATCGACGATCGCGGCGACCGGCTCGTCGTCGTCAACGACAATGGTGCCAAGCGCAACGCGCTGTCGCCCGACCTTTATGCCGCGCTGCGCGAAGCCGCGCATCTCGCGGAAGAGCCGCGGATTACCTCCGTGACGATCTGGGGCAAGGGCGGGTTTTTCTGCGCCGGGGGCGATCTCAGCCTGCTGGCCACGAGGCGCGATCTTCCCGAGGACGCGCGCAAAGCGCGGATCGAGGAGCTGCACGATCTGGTGCGCAGCATCCGTCTGTCATCCGTGCCGTGGATCGCGGCCATCGAAGGCGGGGCCGCGGGCGCGGGCGCGTCGCTGGCCTTTGCCTGCGATTTCAGCCTCGCCGCCGCCGGGTCCAAGATCACCGCAGCTTATGTGAAGGCGGGCCTGGCCCCCGATGCAGGCCTCTCAGCCACGCTCTCGGAGCGGCTGCCGCGCGCCCTTGTCTCCGAGATGCTGCTTCTGGGCACACCGGTGACGGCGGATCGCCTCGCGGAGCTGGGCGCGATCAACGGGTTGACCGGCACGGGCGAGGCGCTGGCCGCGGCGATGGATCTCGCGGATCGGATCGCCGCCGGGCCGTCCGAGGCGCAAGGCCGGATCAAGCGGCTGATAAACTCCGCGCATCAGGATCTCGCGGCGCAGCTCGATGCGGAACGCGACGCCATGGCCGCGGCCGTCGCGGCCCCCGAAGCCGCTGAAGGCATCAACGCTTTTCTCGAAAAGCGCCGCCCCGATTTCGCGAAGCTCAGAGGTGGTGCATGAAACCTGCCGACCGGGCCCTGGCGACGCCGCTCACGCGGCAATTCGACCTGCGCTTGCCAGTTCTCGCAGGCGGGCTCATGTGGCTCGCCGATGCGGAATATTGCGCGGCGGCCGCCAAGGCCGGGGTTCTGCCCTTCATCACCGCGGCGAGCTTCCCCGATGATGGCGCGCTCCGCGCCGAGATCGCCCGCTGCCGCGACATGGCCGCAGGCCGCCCCTTCGGCGTCAATGTCTCGATGCTGCCGAAACTCGTGCCCGGCGAGAAGACTGAGGGCCTGTTCCGGCTGATCATCGACGAGGGTATCGAGGTGGTTGAGACCTCGGGCCGCAACCCCGAACCCTACGTGCCTCTCTTGAAGGAGGCAGGCGTCACGATCATCCACAAGGTGCCCTCGGTGCGCTATGCCGTGAAGGCGCAAAGCGTGGGCGTCGACATGGTCGCCATCGTGGGCGCGGAATGCGGCGGCCATCCGGGCATGGACCTCGTGGGCAGCCTCGTGAACATCGCGCTTGCCGAACGCCGCCTCGAGATCCCGTTCCTGATCGGCGGGGGCATCGGCGCGGGCAGCCAGATCGTTGCGGCGCTCGCGGGCGGGGCGGCGGGCGTCGTGATCGGCACGCGCTTTCTGGCCGCAACCGAATTGCAGGCCCATGACGGCTACAAGCAGGCGCTCGTTGCTGCCAGTGAACGCGACACGGCGCTCACCATGGGCAGCGTCCGCAACACGATCCGCACGCTCAAGAACGAGACGACCGAGATCGTCGCCGAAATGGAGCGTACAAACCCCGAGATCGGCATCGACGCGTTGATGCCTTACGTGTCGGGCAAGATTGGACGGCAGGCCTACGAGACGGGCGACGTGTCGCGCGGCATGCTGTCCGCCGGGCAGTCGCTGGGTCTTCTCGACCGGTCCGAGCCCTTCACCGACATCGTGGCCAGCCTCGAGGCCGAAGCGCTTGCCGCGCTCGCCCGGCTCAGGCCCTGACATCCCCATGCGCAACCAAAGGGAGGAGGCGCAGAGACATGACCGACTACACCCGGATACACCAAATGGTCGCGGCGCACGCCGCCGCACGACCCGATGCCCCCGCGATGATCGACGCGGACGGAACCTCGCATGATTGGAAAGGATACGACGCGGCCATCGACGCCGCCGCCGATCTGCTGGTCGCACGCGGCGTGACCGCAGGCGACCGCGTTCTGATCGTGGCCGAGAACTGCTTTGCCGTGGCCGCGCTGGTCATGGCCTGCTCGCGGCTCGACGCCTGGGCGCTGCCCGTGAATGCGCGCATGTCCGCGGCCGAGATCGACCGCATCGCCGCCCATGCCGAACCGCGCGTCGCGGTCTACACGAGTGCGGTCTCGAAGGAAGCCGCCTTGCATGCGCAAGCTGCGGGCGCGGCAGCGGAGGAGACGGGCTTCGGCGCCATCCATGTGGCGCCGCTGACGGCCGGGGCGCCCGAACCGGTCGAGGAGGGCACCGATCAGGTCGCCGTCATCCTTTACACGACCGGCACGACCGGCGCCCCCAAGGGCGTCATGCTGACCCATGGCAACCTGCTGTTCGCCGCCGCGGCGAGCCGCGATCTGCGCAACCTCACACCCGACGATCACGTCTATGGCGCGCTGCCGCTGACCCATGTCTTCGGCCTGGCCTCCATGCTGATGGCCTCGGCCATGACCGGCTGCCAGGTGGAACTGGCCACGCGCTTTTCTGCCGAGGCGCTCTATCAGGCCCTCAAGCGCGGCGCGACCGTGGTGCCCGCCGTGCCGCAGATGCATGCGGTCCTGATGGCCTATGCCGCCGAGCACGGGCACCAGACGCTGGGTTCCGACCGGTTGCGCTATGTCTCTTCGGGGGCAGCGCCGCTCGATCCCGCCTGGAAGCGCAAGGCGGAGGCCTTCTACGGCCTGCCTTTGCAGAACGGTTACGGCATGACGGAGACGACAGCGGGCGTGTCGGGCACGCGTAACGCCATCGGCGATCCCGATACCTCCGTCGGCCCGCCGCTTCCGGGCGTGACCGTCAAGCTTGACGAGACCGTCGGCAACGAGCCGGGCGTGGGCGAGGTGCTGACTGCGGGCCCGCATATCATGAAGGGGTATTACAAGAACCCCGAGGCCACGGCGGCGGCGCTGACCGAAGACGGGTTCATGCGCACCGGCGATCTGGGGCAGCTGGACGATGAGGGGCGGCTGCATATCGTCGGGCGCTCCAAGGAGCTGATCATCCGTGGCGGCTTCAACGTCTATCCGCCCGAGGTCGAGGCCGCGCTCAACGATCACCCGGCGGTGGTGCAATCGGCTGTCATCGGGCGCAAGGTCGCAGGTGGCAACGAAGAGGTGCTGGCCTTCTGCCAGATCACCGCGCCGGGGACCGTGGATGCGTCAGAACTCGGGGCGTTCGTCGCGGCGCGTCTTTCGGGCTACAAGCGGCCCTCGCATATCCTCATCGTGGATGCGTTGCCCGCAGCGGCGACGGGCAAGATCCTCAAGCACAAGCTTTTGGAGACCTTCGGCGAAGAACTCGACGCGATCGCGTGAGGCCGCGCGATCGGTGCGCCTTCGCGTTGCGGGCGATGGGACATCCCACCGCCCGCGCCGTTTGCTTTATTGGGGCAGGGCCGCACAATGCGCGCCGCCCGCCGCCTGTCCGCTGCCCCAGGCGATCAGCGGGGGCGCGTCGAACCGGTTGAGCCCGCCGCTCTGCGCCTGATCGAACAGCACCAGCCCGAACAGCAGCGCCATCGTCAGCCCGGCGGTCAGCTTGCGCGTTCTCATTTGCGGCCCTCCAGTCCGAGGCGCGGCCGCAGCCAGACGCCCACGAAGGCCCCGCCGAAGGCCGCGACGAACCAGGCCCAGCCGTGCAGGCTGCCGGTCGAGATTCCGGAGAAGAACGCGCCCACGTTGCAGCCGAAGGCCAGCCGCGACGAATAGCCCAGAAGGAAGCCCGCGATGATGGTCGCGACCCAGGCGCGTGCGGGCAGGTCCGGCAGGCCCTGTCCCAGCCCCGACCGCCAGACCGCGACCAGGAAGGCGCCGCCGATGATGCCGAGATTGGTCAGCGAGGTCACATCGGTCAGCAGGCTCTCGCTGATGCGCTCGACATTGCCCGGCGTGCTCCAGAATGCCGATGCCGAAAGATCCGCGCCCAGCACCGAAGCACCTTTCGCGGCCCAAAGGCCGAGGCCATAGACCACACCCCAGGGCTGGCCCGCCACCAACAGGTTCAGGATCGCCAGCACCGCCAGCAGACCCGCCGCGATCCAGAGCCTGCGCGGAATGGCGCGGGTGCCGGGGGCGGCCTGCACCAGAAGCCCGATCGCCACCGCGGCCAGCAGGCCAAGCGTGATCAGAAGGCCCGATGTGCCCTCAAAAACGACGACGGGCAGTGTGCCGAGATTGGTCCACCAAATCAGGTGATAGGCGCCCGCGAAACTGCCCAGGGCGAAGAAGGGCAGGGCGACAAGGCTCACCGGGTTGCCGGAGCCCGCATTCACCAGAGTGCCCGACCCGCAGCCCATCACGACCTGCATGGCCGCGCCGAAGACGAAGGCGCCCCCGATCATCGCGAAGCCAATGGGCGCATGGGCGCCGATCATCGTGCCGCCCGCACCTTGCAGCACCGGGAAAGCCACCAGCGCCACAAGGGCGATGGACAGAAGCTGCGCCAGCGTCCCGCGCGGATCACGCTTGGTGATCAACATGCGCCAGGGCCCCGCGAAGCCGAAGCGGAAGCCTTCGAGCACGATTCCGAAGCCAAGTCCGATCAGCAGCAGAAGCCCGTAGCGACCGCCCGCATAGGCGGCGACCAGCAGCGACAGCGCGAATGCCCCCACAATCAGAAGCACGCGCGTCAAAAACGAAGACGCCGGAGCGGTTGCCGCCCCGGTGCCGGTATCACTCACACTGGTCATGGATCAGAAGACGTTCTTGATCTGGATCCAGAGGCTGCGCAGCGGGCCGGGCACGTTGGCCATCTCGTAGCCCGCATTCGACCAGCCCACCATGCTCTCGGGGAAGAGCTTCACATTGTCGATCTCGGCAAGCTCCGACAGCGCGAACCAGTTGGTCGCCGCCCAATGGCCGGTATTGCAGAAGGAGATCAGGTTCTCCGCGCCGTCGAGATTGTTCTCCGTGGCCAGCGATTGCGCGGCCGAGGCGTCGATGATCGTCGGGCCATCGCCGAACCAGCTGTCATGCACGAAGTATTCCGACTGGGGCAGGGTGCCGGGGCGCGCGGCCTCGGGGTGCGATTGCTCGCCGTTCCAGAAGCTTTCGGGGCGCGCATCGAGAAGCAGCGTATCGCTCTCGCCGGAGATCGCGGCCTGCACGTTCTCGACGCTTGCGGTCCAGGTGTTGTCCCATCTCACGGTGATGTCGGAGGGCTCCGGCGTGACCGCCTCTTTTGACAGGGCGTAGCCTGCCTCGGTCCAGGCGTTGAGGCCGCCGTTCAAGATCGCGATCTCCTCGAAGCCCGAAGATTTCAGCGTCCAGTAGACCCGTGCCGCGGCGCCGAAATCGGTCACGCTCGCGCCCTGATAGGTCACGACGACCGGCTGATCGGTCTCAAGGCCGAGGCTGCGGAACGTCTCGGTCAGCTTGTCTTCGGGCACCAATTGGCCTGGATTGTCCGACGGGCCGCGAAACAGCCCGTAGGGCGCGTTCACTGCACCCTCGATATGGCCGCCGGCATAGCCGTCCTCTTCCGGGCCGCGAATGTCGAGAACCTGCAGCGTGGGATCCGACAATTCGGTGTTCAGCGCCTCGGCCGAGACGAGCGGACCTTCGATCGCGGCAAAGGCCGGCAGCGCGGTCAGGGTCAGTGCAAATGCGGAAAGTGTCGTCTTCATCCGTCCATCCTCATGTTTCACGGCGCGGCAAAACGCGCGCCCGTTACGCGGGCAGGTGGCGTGCCATACCCGCAAGGGCAAGGCGAAAGCTACAAACATTTGCCCGGAGATGCGCCCTTTAGAGAAGACGCGGGTTCACATGCGCGCAACAGGCAGGAACGGCGTCCCGCGCCGCGCCCCCTGACCGGGAAAATGTCCGTTCGTCGCGAACCGAACAATACCATACTTCCTTTTTCGGCGCGGCACACCATTTGTTACGCAATCAAGGCGATCCGACTACCGGTGACCGGTCTGACCCGCGGCTTCGGGTTGAGGCTCGGTGAAAAACACCGCACAAGTACGGGCACTGCCGTTCAGGGACCAGTGGGGGGATTACGTGTCGCTCTTTCTCATCGTTGCGCTGCCATTTCTGGGCGCGCTTTTGCCGGGACTTATGTACGGGGCGGGTCGCAAGGCCTGCGCCAGCGTCACATTGGCGGTCACGCTGACAGCCCTTGTCGGATTGCTGTCGCGCCTGCCCGAGATCTGGCGGGGCGAGACCCTTTATGCCAGCGTCGAATGGCTGCCCGCCCTGGGGCTCAACGTCGAATTGTGGCTCGATCCGCTGGGGTTCTTCTTCGCGCTGCTGATCCTCGGGATCGGCTCCCTGATCATCATCTACGGGCGCTATTACCTCTCCCGCGATGACCACATGGGCGAGTTCTTCACCTACCTGCTGCTCTTCCAGGGCGCGATGGTGGGGATTGTCCTCTCCGACAACATCCTGCTTCTGCTCATTTTCTGGGAGCTGACCTCGCTCTCGTCCTTCCTGCTGATCGGCTATTGGAAGCACCTGCCCGAAGGCCGCCAGGGCGCACGCATGGCGCTGACCGTGACCGGCATGGGCGGACTTGCCATGATCGGTGGCGCGCTGATCCTCGGCGATATCGCGGGCAGCTACCGCATCTCCGACATCCTGCAGGCGCGTGACGCGATTCAGGCGAGCCCGCTTTACACGCCGGCACTGATCCTGATCCTCTTGGGCTGCTTCACCAAATCGGCGCAGTTTCCGTTCCATTTCTGGCTGCCGCACGCCATGGCAGCCCCCACGCCCGTTTCGGCCTACCTGCACTCCGCCACCATGGTGAAGGCCGGGATCTTCCTGATGGCGCGGCTCTGGCCTGCGCTCTCGGGCACGCCCGAATGGTTCTACATCGTCACCTCTGCGGGCCTCATCACCATGTGCCTCGGCGCGGTGATCGCGCTGTTCAAGCATGACCTGAAGGCGCTGCTGGCCTTCTCCACCGTGTCGCATCTGGGCCTGATCACCATGCTTCTGGGCACCGGCACGGCCTTCGGCGTGCTGACTGCGGTGTTCCACATCCTGAACCACGCGACCTTCAAGGCGGCACTCTTCATGTCGGCGGGCATTGTCGATCACGAGACGCATACCCGCGACATTCGCCGTCTGGGCGGCCTGCGGCACCTGATGCCCGTGACCGCGACCATCGCGATCATCGCGGCGCTGTCCATGGCGGGCATTCCGCTGATGAACGGCTTCATCTCGAAGGAGATGATGCTCAAGGAGGCCCTCTCGACCGAGCTTTACGGCCCCTATTGGCTGGTGCCCGCGCTTGCCACCTTCGGCGCGCTCTTCTCGGCGGCCTATTCCTTCCGGTTCATCGGGCACGCCTTCCTCGGCAAGGAGCGCGACGATTACCCCGCGCATCCGCATGATCCCAATCCCGGCATGTGGCTGCCGCCTGCCTTCCTGACCGCGCTCGTGATCTTCATCGGCGTGCTGCCCTTCGTGGTGGAGCCGTTCGTGAAGTTCGTGACCGCTGCCGTTCTTGGGGGCGTGGCGGAAGTGCCCAGCTATCACCTTGCCATCTGGCACGGCGTCAACGTGCCGCTGATGATGTCGGGCGTGGCCGTCGTGGGCGGCCTCATTCTGCTGGCGCTCCATGGCGGTCTTCAGAAGGCCTGGGACGTGACGCCCCGGCCCGAGGCCAAGACCATTTTCGAGGCGATCATCGCAGGCGCGCTCAGCCTTGCGCGGGGCGTGACTGGCGCCTTCCATGATGGCGCGTTCACGCGCTATGCGGCGATCCTCGCGCTGACCATCGTGGCGGCGGCAGGCCATGCCTGGATGACGGGTGCTACCTCCGCGCCCATGACCATGGGCGAATGGCCGGGCTTTGCGCCGAGTGCCGGCTGGGTGATGCTGGTCGCGGCCACGGGGGCGCTGGTGGTGTTCCACCATCACCGTCTGCTCGCACTGATCCTGATGGGGATCATCGGCACGATGGTGTCGATCGGCTTTGCCTTCTTCTCGGCGCCGGACCTCGCGATGACGCAGATCTCGGTCGAGGTCGTGTCCATCATCCTGCTGCTTCTCGCGCTCAACTTCCTGCCGGATTTCACGCCGAAGGAAAGCACGGGCATGCAGCGCTTCTTCGACGGCACGGTCGCCGTTCTGGGCGGTGCGGGCGCGGGCCTTTTGAGCTATCATCTGCTGTCGGGCAGCGCCATCGCGCCGCCGATCTCGGGCTATCACCTCGAGAATTCCTATCTCGGCGGGGGCGGTACCAACGTCGTCAATGTGATCCTCGTGGATTTCCGGGGCTTCGATACGTTCGGCGAGATCATCGTTCTCGGCATTGCGGCCCTCGTGATCTACGCGCTGACCGAGACGCTGCTTTCGGGACCGGTGCGTGCGCGGCTTCTCAACCGCGAACCCGACAAACCCCTGTCGGGCGACCGGCACCCGCTGATGATGGTCATCCTGACACGGGTGATGATGCCCGTGGCGCTGATGGTCGGGGTCTACATCTTCCTGCGTGGCCACAACGAGCCGGGCGGCGGCTTCATCGCGGGCCTCGTCGTCGCGGTGGCGGTGGTTATGCAATACATGGCCTCGGGCTTTGCCTGGGCGTCGGACCGCCAGCGCTTCCCCTATCACGGGATCATCGGGTCGGGCGTTCTGGTGGCGGGGCTCACGGGCATCGGCGCCTGGTTCACCGGCACCGAGTTCCTGACCTCGAGCTTCGGATATGTGAAGCTGCCGGGCCTCGAGGCGTTCGAGGTCGCCTCGGCGCTCTTCTTCGATGTGGGCGTCTTCCTGGCCGTGGTGGGCGCGGTCATGCTGTCGCTCGAAAGTTTCTCCCGGCTCGCGCGGCGGGCCGACATGCCGGATTCGGAGTATCCCATGGATATCGACCCGTCCCGCACCCCCGAAACAGAGGGAGGTGCCTGAGATGGAAATGCTTGTTGCCAGTGCCATCGGCATCCTGACCGCGGCGGGGCTGTTCCTCGTGATGCGGCTCAGGACCTTTCCGGTCATCCTGGGCACCGCGCTTCTGACCTATGCGGTCAACGTGTTCCTCTTTGCCAGCGGGCGTCTCACGATCGGGGCCGCCCCGATCCTGCGCGACGGCATGGAGAACTACGCCGATCCGCTGCCGCAGGCGCTTGTCCTGACGGCCATCGTGATCTCCTTCGGCATGACCGCCGTGGTCGTGATGATTGCGCTCGGCGCCTATCTCAGCGGGGATAATGACCGTGTGAACGACACGTTGCCCGACTCGGTGCCCTCGACCGGCCCGGGCTCCGCGAGCGAGGAGGTGCGGAAATGACCCATTGGATCGTTCTGCCCATCATCATTCCGGCAATGCTGGCTGCCTTCGTCATCCTTGCGGCCCGCTATCACCGCGAGATCCAGCGCGTGGCGTCCATCGCCGGCACGTTGGCAAGCCTTGCCGTGTCGATCGGGCTTTTCGTGCAGGCCTCTGACGGGACGCTGACGCTCTACCAGTTGGGCGATTGGGCGGCACCCTTCGGCATCGTTCTGGTGGCGGACCGGCTGGCCACGACGATGCTGGTGCTGACCGGCATCCTCGCCATCGCCGTTCTGCTCTATGCCATCGGCACCAACTGGGACAAACGCGGGCGGCATTTCCACGCGCTCTTCCAGTTCCAGCTGATGGGCATCAACGGCGCGTTCCTGACGGGCGACCTCTTCAACCTCTTCGTCTTCTTCGAGGTGCTGCTGATCGCCTCCTACGGCCTCATGATCCATGGCGGCGGGGCGAAGCGATTGAAGGCGGGCACGCAATACGTGCTCTACAACCTCCTGGGCTCCACGCTCTTCCTCTTCGCGCTGGGCGCGCTCTATGCCCAGACCGGAACGCTCAACATGGCCGACCTGGCCGAGCGCGTGGCTATGATCCCCGCCGAGGATAACGCGGGCATTCGTGTCGCCGCGGTGCTGCTGATCCTCGTCTTCGCGATCAAGGCCGCCATCGCGCCGGTGCATTTCTGGCTGCCCTCCTCCTATTCGGAGGCGCCGGGGCCGGTGGCGGCACTCTTTGCGATCATGACCAAGGTCGGGGCCTATTCGATCCTGCGCACCTATACGCTGATCTTCCCGCCCGATCTCGAACTCACGGCGGGCCTGCATGGCTGGTGGTTGCTTCCCGTCGGCATGATCGGCCTGATGATCGGCATGGTGGGCGTTCTTGGCGCCTGGCGGATGGACCGGCTGGTGGCCTTCGCGGTGATTGGCTCCATGGGCATGGTGACCATCGCCATCTCGGTCTTCACCGAGGCCGGGATCAGCGCGGGGCTCTACTACATCGTGCATTCGACCTTCGCCACGGCCGCCCTGTTCCTGATCGTCGACCTGGTCCTGTCGCATCGCGGCGGAGCGGGCTTGCGGCTCTACGCGTCGATGCCGCTGCCGGGCAATGCGCTCCTTGCGGGGCTGTTCTTCGTCTCCGCCATCGCGATGACCGGTCTGCCGCCTCTGTCGGGGTTCCTCGGCAAGCTGCTGATCCTCGATGCGACCTATGACAGCCCGCTCGTGGCCTGGGCCTGGGCGATCATTCTGGGCTCGTCGCTGATTGCGGTCGTGGGCTTTGCGCGTGCGGGCACCATCGTCTTCTGGAAGTCGCGCCAGATCGCGTCCGAGATGGACGATCCGCGCACCGAGATGGACAATGTCGACAGCAAGCCGCGCCCGGCGACCACGCCGCTTCCGACCCTGCCGCTGGTGGCGATTGGCGGGCTCGTCGCGCTGATCATCGCGCATACGGCCTTCGCGGGGCCCATGACCGCGCATTTCCGCGCGACCTCGGCGCAGCTTTTCAATCCCGGGCCCTACATCTCCGTCGTGCTTGGCACCGAAGGCAAGGAGATCAAGGAAGGCGGCAATGCGCTGGGTTACAAGAAGGACGATTACGGCAGCTCCGAGGACGGGTACGGTGCGTCCGATGAGGCCGCATCCGATGAAGGGGAGGGACACTGATCATGGCGACATCCGACACGACCGAAAAGCCCGGCCTTCTGCGGCGCATCTTCCCGCATCCGCTTCTGACGATCCTGCTGGTGATCGTCTGGCTGATCATCGCGAACAGCTTCACCCTCAACAGCCTCGTGCTGGGTCTGATCCTCGGGATCCTGATCCCGTTTTTCACCTATCCCTACTGGCCCAACGTGCCGACCGCGTTCCGGGCCGGGAAGATGCTGTCCTATATCGGGCTGGTGATCTGGGACATCATCGTCGCCAATATCGAAGTGGCCTGGATCGTCGTCAGCAAGCGCAATGCCGACATGAAATCCACCTGGGTGACCATTCCGCTCGATCTGCGCACGCCCGAAGCGATCACCATGCTCGCGGGCACGATCACCCTGACGCCCGGCACGGTCTCCGCGGATCTCTCCGACGAGGGGCATAGCCTGCTCGTCCACGCACTTGATGCCGACGACCTCGATGCCGTGCGCGACGAGATCAAGGAGCGCTACGAACGCCGTCTGAAGGAGATTTTCGAATGATCCTGCCATCCGGTCTTTTCGAATGGGCGCTGCTGATCGCCATCCTGTCGGTCTCGGTCAGCCAGGTCATGGCGATGGTGCGGCTGGTGATCGGCCCGGGCACCGGCGACCGCATCCTCGCGCTCGACACGATGGTCATCAACGCCATCGGCCTCATCGTGCTTCTGGGCATCGCGCAGGGCTCCGAAGTCTATTTCGAAGCGGCGCTGATCTTCGCCATGCTGGGCTTCGTCTCGACGGTGGCCTATGCGCGCTTCATCCTGCGGGGGGACATCATCGAATGAGCCTTGTACTTGATATCCTGACCGCCGTGACGCTCCTCATCGGCGCGCTCTTCACGCTCGTGGGCTCCTACGGGCTTCTGAAACTCGACGACCCGATGAAGCGGCTGCACGCGCCCACGAAGGCCGGCACGCTGGGGGTCGGCTCGCTGATCACGGCCTCGATCCTGCATTCCTTCACCACGGGCGAGAATTCCGTGCACGAGGTGCTGATCGTGGCCTTCCTGTTCGTGACGGCCCCCATCTCGGCGCATTTCATCTCCAAGGTGAACATCCACCGCCAACGCTGCGAAACGCCGCCGCCCCCGCCCGAGGATCGGATCTGGGCGACGCTGGGCTCCAGCGACGGCCCGGGATCGTGACAACCGCTCCGGTTGTGGCCGCCGCGCAATGGCGGCCATGATCCGAAAATCGCGGCTTGGCGCAGGCGGCCTGCTCGCCTAATACTTGAAAAAACAACTATAACTCGAGCGAGCAGGTTCGATGACATCATTATCCCCGACCCGCGGGGCGCTTGGCGCCATTGCGGCTATTGCATTGTCCGTCTTGGCAACCCTTTCGCCCGACGTGGCCCAGGCCCAGGACCGCACGCAGATCGGCTATGGCCGTCTGATCGTGAACGATTCCGCCGGAGAACTGAAAGACCGCTGGCAGACGGGCAATGTCGTCTCGAGCCGGGTCTGGGGTTATGGCTGGGACGGACAGGCGCCCGCGCGGCCGGGCGATCTGTTGGAGTTGCGCTTCAACGGGCAGATCATCTCTCCTGCCAATCTGAGCAATTTCGACCCCGAGGACCGGCTCTATGCAGGCAGCCTCTCACTGGGCCTGCACACCCATTTCAACCGGGCAGGCACCGAGATCGCGCTTGGCGGCGACCTCGTGATGACCGGCCCGCAAACGCGGCTCGATGATTTCCAGAACGCGCTGCATGACCTTCTGAACATCGTGCGCCCGTCGGACGACGTGACCGATGAGCAGATCGAGGACGGATTTCACCCCACGCTCGTCGCGGAAGCCGGGCGCCAGCTGTCCTTCGGCGACAACGGCAATGTGCGCCCCTTCACCGAATTGCGCTGGGGCGTCGAGACGCTGGCCCGCGTCGGCGTCGATGTGACCTTCGGCCAATTCGGTGTCGGCGAATTGCTGGCGCGCGATCCGGTCACCGGCACGCGCTACCAGATCGTCTCGAAAGACCCGGTGGGCACCAGCCTCTATCTGGGCGCGGACATGGCGCAGGTGGTCAGCAGCGTCTACCTGCCCGACGATCGCGGCCCCGACCTGAAGCAGAACCGCACCCGCCTGCGCGCCGGTGTGAACTGGCAGGGCGAGGCCTGGGGCGTGCAATATGGCGTGACCTATCTGAGCGAGGAATTCGAAGGCCAGCCCGAGGGGCAGTTCCTTGGGGCGGCGCGGATCAAGTACAATTTCTGATTGTATCAGCCTCGATACGCCCCGGGAAATGTTGCAAAACCACAACTGACCTAGGGGCAAGGCGCGCCCCGTTCCGTTGCAACCTGCATTTTTTCTATTTCGATCAAGAGCTTTCTGGTAGTTCTTAACGTAATAAAAATAAGAGGCAGGCAGACGGGCATGGGAACGGGCTATCGTGGCACGTTCGTCATCTCCTGGTCGCAAACGGGTATCGATGGGCTTGAGGCAGCGCCGCTGGCGTCGCTGACCATTGGGGCGGCATGGTCCTGGCACGGTGAGGCGGTTCGGGTGGATGGTCCCAATTCCTTGCTGATGCTGGATCGGGCGGATGACGACGTATTTATTCGCAAGCGGGCGGCGCGCATGGTGCGCAAGCTCGTCGGGGCAGCGTTGATCGGGGTCAAGGATCCCTCGGATGTCGAGGTGGATCACCCCCTGACGGACCAGTCTTTCGTGGTCACCGACGGCATGAAATCCTTCACCGTGACGGTCATTGGCGTGGGCTCGGACAGCCCGCCGCTTCTGATGTTCGTCGATGATGTCCCGCCCCGGGATGCCGATCTCTGGGTCGTGCATCATTCGGTCGATCTCAGCGCATCGGACCCGCAATCGCATCTGGGCTCCGGCGTCATCTGTTTCACCAAGGGCACGCGGATCCGCGTCGCCGATGGCTCCGTCCGGGTCGAGGATCTGCGCGAAGGGGACCTTGTCCAGACCAAGGATAACGGCCTGCAGGAGATCTGCTGGATCGGCAGCCGCCGCATGACCGGCGCGCGGCTCTTCGCGATGCCATCCCTGCGGCCCATCCGGATCGGTGCTGGCGCGTTCGGGGTGGAACGCCCGGATGAGGAACTCCTCGTCTCGCCGCAGCACCGCATCCTCTTTCGGGGCGCTGCCTCGCGTGCGCTTTTCAACAGCGAGGAAGTGCTGGTCGCCGCATGCGATCTCGTGAACGGCTCCTCGATCATGGCCGACACGCAGGTCAAGGAAGTGACCTATATCCACCTCATGCTGCCGCGCCACGAGGTGCTGTTCGCAAATGGCGTCGAGTCCGAGAGCTTCCATCCCGGCGAGACGCAATTGAACACGCTCGACCCCGAGGACCGCGCGCGTCTGGGCCAACTGATCCCGTATGTGGAGACGAACCCGATGAGCTACGGCGTCACGGCCCGGCGCAATCTGACCGCCTCCGAGGCCGCGATCCTCTTGCACGACGCCGCCTGATCGTCGCTGCCCGGTCTCCGGGCAGCGCGCCGTCGCTTGATCGGATTTTGATTAAGCGGAAGGCTGCGCTCAGTCCCGCAGCTCTTTCGGGCCGACACCCCAAAGCGCTGTCTTGGGTGCCCATCCGGAATGGCCGCCCGCTTCGACCTCGCACCAATCGGGCAGGCATTTGCCGAGATGGGCAATCACGCCGAGGCCGAACTCCGCGACGCCCGGCGCGTCGGCCGTGGGTCGGGCGCGCACGACCAGCTTTTCCTTCTCGACGATCACGGTGCGCGATCCCGACAAAAGCGCGTAATGCAGCCAGCCGCCCGCGCCGTCCCGGTCGCGCACGCGGCGCCAATGGCCGTATTCGGCGGTGACCTCCAGCGGCATGTCCCGGCGCACATAGACCCAGTCGATCCGGTGCGACAGCGACGGGCCGCGGCGCACATTTCCTTCGGCGGCCTTCATCGACACGAAACGGGGCAGGGGCAAATTGGTCACCGGGCCCCGGCTGTCGGATGCCGCTGCGGCGGCCAGAGGCGCGATGCCAAGCACCAGCGCCAGAGCGAATGCCTTCAATGGTCTCAACATGATACGTGCCTGCGTTTTTTCGGCGAGGTTCTTGTGCCCCGTCCGGAGTTAAGACACTCTGCCGCGGAACACCGCTTTTGGAAAGAACCGGGAGGCCCTGCATGCCGTCAAAACGTCTGAGTGTTGTCGTCACGCGACGTTTGCCGGAGGCCGTGGAAACCCGGCTTTCGGAATTGTTCGACGTGCGCCTGCGCGACGACGACACACCGATGAGCCGCGCGGATCTAACCGCCGCCATGCAGGAGGCGGATGTGATCGTGCCCACGGTGACGGACCGGCTCGATGCGGGGCTGATCGGGCAGGCGGGGCCGAACCTGAAGCTCATCGCGAATTATGGCGCGGGCGTTGACCATATCGATGTCGATACCGCCCGGTCGCGCGGGATCCTGGTGTCGAACACGCCCGGCGTGACGACCGATGACACTGCCGACATGACGCTGGCCCTGATGCTCGCCGTGACCCGGCGGATGCCCGAAGGACTGGCCACGATGCAATCGGGGTCTTGGCAGGGCTGGGCGCCGACCGCGTTCCTTGGCGGCAGGCTGGGCGGTCGCCGCCTTGGCATCCTCGGCATGGGCCGGATCGGTCAGGCTGTCGCGAAGCGCGCGCAGGCCTTCGGCATGCAGGTGCATTACCACAACCGCCGCCGCCTGCGTCCCGAGACCGAGGCCGCGCTCGATGCGACCTATTGGGACAGCCTCGACCAGATGGCCGCGCGCATGGACATCCTGTCGATCAACTGCCCGCACACGCCCTCGACATTCCATCTGATGAATGCGCGGCGCCTGAAGCTGATGAAGCCCGACGCAGTCATCGTGAATACCTCGCGCGGCGAGGTCGTGGACGAGAACGCGCTGGCGCGGATGCTGCGCGCCGGTGAGTTGGCCGGTGCAGGCCTCGATGTCTACGAGCACGGCACCGACGTGAACCCCGAACTGCGCGATCTGCCCAACGTGGTGCTGTTGCCGCATATGGGCTCGGCCACGCGCGAGGGCCGCGACGAAATGGGTGAGAAGGTCATCATCAACGTCAAGACCTTCGCGGATGGCCATCGTCCGCCCGATCAGGTCGTCCCGGCGATGCTGTGAGCCGGGCAGGGCGGTCCATTCTGGCGATCTGCCTCGCCCTCGCGGCTCTTTTCACGCTCCTGACCACCAATCCCGCGGCCACGGGGGCCGAACGCGCAACGACACGCGCGGCCCTGACGGCGGGCGCGGTCTATGTCTCCCTGCGCGCCATCAACGCCACGCTGTCGGTCGCGCAGGAGATCGAACTGGGCGGGGCTCTCGGCGTGTCGGCCAATGCGCAGCCCCTCAAGGTGCTGGAGCCGGTAGACGACACCGTCGAACGGGTCGCGGCCAGCGTCTTCGCGGTCTCCGTCGCGGCGGCCACGCTGTCGGCCACCTTCGGCCCGCTCTCGGTTCTGGGCGCGGGACTTCTGCTTGCAGCATTGCTGCCGTGGTTGCTCTGCCCCGACAGGCTGGGCGGGACGCGCCGGGTCTTGGACCGCGCGGTGATCGCCGGGGCGGCACTGGCCTTCGTTCTGCCGCTTCTCTTCTGGTCCGGCTCGACCCTGGCCGAGCGTCTGACGGCCACCCGCATGGCCGCAGCCGAGGCCGAACTGACGGAAATCGCAGACCGGGCCCGCGGCATCTCCGAGGCGCGCGGCGAGGCTTTGGCCCCCGATGCGGACCGGTCGTTCTTTTCCTCGGCGACCGAAGGCTTCGGCGAGATGGTCGAGACCATGACGTTCTACCGCGAGAACGTGACCTACTTCCTCGAACGGGCCGACGATCTTTTCCGGGCCTCCCTGACGGTGATCGGACTTCTGCTGCTCGAGACCTTGATCCTGCCCATCGTCATCGTGGCGCTGACCCTGTGGATCCTGCGGCGGAGCATGCCCTGATGGCGGCAAATCCGTCGTTCTTCGGCATGGGCGGAAAATGACCGATGGCGGCCAGCGCGCACTGCCTGAACACAGCGCGCGATCCTGCAAGGCAATGAAAACGTGTCCTAATTTCCGTTAATCCCTTTCGCATGCGAAAGGTTTCACAACGCTTTGCAGGGGCCGGGAACGTGTTAGGCTCGCCTTATCCCCTTCTCAAAAAGGACTTTGTCATGCTGCGCTCATCCGTTTGTCTTCTTGCGCTGTGCCTGCCCGCCATGGGGCTTGCCCAGCAGGCCGCCGACGCGATCACGACCGAAGCGGCCACCGCATCCGATCCTGCGGATTTCGCGGGCATCTCCCCGGAGGTTGCCGCGGCGCTCGACGCCAAGGCCGCCGGTGATCCTGTCGCAGCACAGGACTGGATGATTGCCGCCGCGAACCCGCATGCGGTTGCGGCAGGCGCGGACGTGCTGGCCGCAGGGGGCAGCGCTGCCGACGCCATGGTCGCCGCACAGGTCGTGCTGGGCCTCGTTGAGCCTCAAAGCTCTGGTCTGGGCGGCGGTGCGTTCCTTGTCTGGCATGATGGCGCTTCGGGCGAGATCACCACGCTCGATGGCCGCGAGACCGCGCCGCTGGCCGCGACGCCCCGGCTCTTTCAGGACGAGACAGGCGAGCCTCTGGACTTCTTCGACGCTGTGGTCGGCGGTCGCTCGGTCGGGGTGCCGGGCACGCCCGCGCTGCTGAAGGCAGCGCATGACCGCTGGGGACAGGCCGAATGGGCCGGGCTGTTCGAGCGCGGGATCGAACTGGCCGAAGGCGGCTTCCCGGTCTCGCCGCGCCTCGCGCAACTCGTGGAGGGTGATGCCGAGCGGCTCTCGCGCTTCGAGGCGACGGCGGCCTATTTCCTGCCCGGCGGCACGGCCATCGCGGCGGGCGACACGCTGATGAACCCCGATTACGCCGCCGTTCTGCGACGTCTGGCCGAGGAAGGCCCGGACGCCTTCTATACCGGCGCCATCGCTGAGGACATCGTCGCGACCGTCAAGGCGGTTGAGGGCAATGCCGGCGTGATGGAGACGCTCGATCTCGCGCTCTATCGCGTGAAGGAACGCCCCGCCGTCTGCGCGCCCTTCCGCGGCGCGGAGGTCTGCGGGATGGGCCCGCCCTCGTCGGGTGCGCTGACCGTGGGGCAGATCCTCGGCATGCTCGACACGCTGGAGCCGGGCGAGCCCATGGAGGCCGAAACCTGGCGCCAGATTGGCGATGCCTCGCGCTTGGCCTTCGCCGACCGGGGCCGCTACATGGCCGACAGCGATTTCGTGCCCATGCCGACCGCGGGCCTTGTCGCGCCGGATTACCTGTCCGAGCGTGCGGCGCTTCTGGCAGGCGATGACGCGCTGCCTGAAGTCGCTCCGGGCAATCCCGAATGGGACCACGCGCAGCTTTGGGCCGATGACGAAAGCCTCGAGTTTCCCTCGACCTCGCATATCTCCATCGTCGACGCGCAGGGCAATGCGCTGTCGATGACCACCACGATCGAGAACGGCTTCGGCTCGCGGCTGATGACCAACGGTTTCCTCCTGAACAACGAGCTGACGGATTTCTCCTTCCGCTCTCATGCGGATGGCGTGCCCATCGCCAACCGGGTGGAGCCGGGCAAGCGCCCGCGCTCGTCCATGGCGCCCACCATCGTGCGTCGTGACGGTGCACCGATCCTCGTGGTGGGCTCGCCCGGTGGCAGCCGGATCATCGGCTACGTGGCACAGACCGTGCTGGCGCATCTCGACTGGGGGATGGACGTACAGGCGGCGGCGGCCATGCCGCACGGCGTGAACCGCTTCGGCACCTTCGATCTGGAGGCGGGCACGGAGATGGCCGATCTGCAGCCCGCGCTGGAGGCGATGGGCTTTGAAGTCAATATCCGCGACCTGACCTCGGGCATCCACGCGATCTCCGTCGGGCCGGACGGGCTCTTGGGCGGTGCCGATCCGCGCCGCGAAGGGATCGCGCTCGGGCAATAAGACCTGCGCCCCGCCCATGCCTGACACGCCCCCCGCGAGGCGACCTTGCCCGCGGGTTGGCGTGTCGGGCCGTGACGCGCCGTGGCGATGGCGTTCGGCAGGACAACGCAGCTTGGACCGGCAGGTATATCTGTTAGGGTTCGACCTCGTGGCCCATGGGTGCCACGCACGCAAGTTTTGAGCCTTCAAAAGGAAAGCCAATGACGATCACGCTCTATCACGCGCCGGGCGCATGCTCCATTGCCACCTATGTTTCTCTCTTGGAGGCCGGGGCCGATTTCGACGTTGAGCTGATCAGTCTGGCGAAAAAAGAGCAAACGTCAGATCGCTACAAAGCGCTCAATCCCAAGCAAAAGGTTCCGTATCTGGTCGTCGATGGAAAGGGCTTGAGCGAGAATGCGGCCATTCTCACCTGGATCGCGAGCACCTATCCCGACGCCAATCTGTTGCCCAAGGATACCTTCGAGCGGGCCCGCGCCATTTCACATATGAACTGGTTCTCCTCCGGGATGCACCCGCATATCACCCGCCATTTCCGGACCGCCAAATTCTGCGAGATCGAGAGCGCGCATGAAGACATCAAGGCCAAGGCGAAAGCGATGTTCTTCGAGCAAATGGCCCTGGTCGAGCAGGAGCTCGATGGCCGCACCTGGTTCTTTGACCACAACACCGCGTGCGACGCCTATTTCTTCTGGGTCTATGACCGCGCCCTGCGGGAGGATTTCGACCTGTCGGAATTCCGCAATTGCACCGCGCATTACGAGGCGATGAAAGAGCGGCCTAATGTCCAAAAGGCGCTCGCGCATACCCAGTAACGCAGCCGAGGCGGGCATTGTGCGCCGCACCTGCACCCGCATCCCTGTGGGTGTGGGGCGGGTGTGGTTTGTGGTTGTCGGTCTTTATTGGAAACGCGCGGCATTCAGCCCGTGGCGGACATGGCGCGGCACGGATTGATCGCGCAAACGGACCTGCAGATGGCGCGCGTCAAGCGGCTTCGATTGCGCCCTTGGCCGCTTCGGCAAAACGGGAGCGCATGAAACGGACCTTCGGTGTTTTGCGCAATCACCGCGTAGACCTAGCGTTCGCTCCAAACCGATTGAGCGCTGAAGCCAGTGATTTGAGCCGCAATCATTTTCTCATGAAGGCTGTCGGACAGGAATGGATAGCCACGATCAAAGCGAAAATCGACCCACGCAGCCATGCCTTCGATCTTTGGCTTCGACAGGATAAGATGCTCCTTGGTCCACGGCTTGGGCGCTGACTTGAAACTCCATCGGTGATTTCCATCCACTGGCCCGGACACGCTTTCCAGTGCCTCTGAACTGGGGTCGATCGCATCAATTCGGCGAAACACATCCCAATGCCAATAGGGCGTTCCGTAGGGTTCGCCGCTTTTGGTTTTTATCTCGACGGCAAAGAATTGAAACCCTTGTCCCGCAGGCTCCTCCTCTTCGATCAGTGCCTTCAGTCGATCACTTACCAAATGCCCGGCGGGGGAATGGTGGATGTAATCCGGCAGGTCATCGCCCTTTGTCAGCTTCAGCTGTTTGACCATCAGATGTTCGGGTATGGGCCGCTCGATAGCTGAGTGCCAAAAGGGGTGTTTCCCTTGGGCCATCACGCGTTTCCGGTCTTCTCGCTTCCACGCCTTTTGCTGGTCCCGCAGCCGGGTAGTCGCCTCGATATTTGCCTCGGTCGCACATTCCAGAGTGTAGGTATCGTAAAAGCGCCCGCCCCATTCTCGATCCAATACAATCGCCATATCGGGCCTACCCCTTGTTTGACCAATTACGCCTCGGTGGTTGAATGGAGATGTTTCGGCATCTGCAAATCCACCGACCGGATAATCATTAACTAAAGCCTAGGCGCTCCGCCGTTCGAAACGTGGTTCATTCTTCTGAGCGGCCTGACCGTACCGGCTCGCGAACTCGAAGAAAACGCATTTTCTCAGTAGGTTCTGCCAAGGCAGCGCATCTGGCCGTGTTGGTTCTGTCATACGCTCCGCCCAATTCCGTGCGCGTGCGGTCGGTCATCAGCCCGAGCATCGCGGACGTTTTCATCCGCGCCGTCAGTGTCGACCCCGCTGCACGTCTTCGTCGCGAAGGGACGGAGCTTTCGGTGCCGCACCGTTCAGCCCGCAAGCACCCGCAAAGAACGGGGGGCGACATGCGCCCCCCGACCCGTCAGCTCACATCCTTGTAGCTGATCTCTTTCGCGTCCGATCCGGGCCCGGCCTTGTCGCGGCGGACCAGAAGCCGGTTAAGGGCATTCACATAGGCCTTGGCGGACGCCACCACCGTATCGGTATCCGCCGACTGGCCCGTGGCGATCATGCCGTCCTCTTCGAGACGCACCGACACGGTCGCTTGCGCGTCGGTGCCTTCCGTCACGGCGTTCACCTGGTAAAGCTGCAGCCGCGCGGTGTTGGGGTGAAGCTGGCGCACGGCCTTGAAGGTCGCATCGACCGGCCCGTCGCCCTGACAGGTGGCGGAGACGTCGCGGCCGTCGATCTCCATCTCCAGCTCCGCCGTGGCAGGGCCGCCCGTGCCGCATTGCACCGAGAGGTTCACGATGGTGAGCCGGTCCTGCTGGCCATCCGACGCCGTCGCGGTGACGAGCGCGAGGATATCCTCGTCATAGACCTCCTTCTTGCGGTCGGCGAGGTCCTTGAAGCGCACGAAGACGTCCTTGAGCTGGTTGTCCCCGAGCTCCACGCCCAGCTGCCGCAGCTTGTCGCGGAGCGCGGCACGCCCCGAATGCTTGCCCATCACGAGGTTGGTGGCGGCAAGGCCCACATCCTCGGGGCGCATGATCTCGAAGGTCTCGGCGTTCTTGAGCATGCCGTCCTGGTGGATGCCGCTCTCATGCGCGAAGGCGTTCTTGCCGACGATGGCCTTGTTGAACTGCACCGGGAAGCCGGACACCGTCGCGACGCGGCGCGAGATATGCATGATCTTGCGGCTATCGACGCCGGTCTCGTAGGGCATGATGTCGGAGCGGGTCTTGAGCGCCATCACGACCTCTTCGAGCGCGGTATTGCCCGCCCGCTCGCCAAGCCCGTTGATCGTGCATTCGATCTGCCGTGCGCCACCCTCGACCGCGGCCAGCGCGTTGGCCGTCGCCATGCCGAGATCGTTGTGACAATGGGTGGCGAAGATCACATCCTCCGCGCCAGGCACTTCCGCGATCAGCCGCCGGATCAGGTCCGCGCTTTCCACGGGCGCGGTATAGCCCACCGTATCGGGGATGTTGATCGTCGTGGCCCCTGCCTTGATCGCGATCTCGACGACGCGGGCGAGGTAATCCCATTCGGTCCGCGTCGCATCCATCGGCGACCATTGCACGTTGTCGCAGAGATTGCGGGCGTGGGTCACCGTCTCGTGGATGCGCTCGGCCATCTCGTCCTGGGTGAGGTTCGGGATGGCGCGGTGCAGGGGCGAGGTGCCGATGAAGGTATGGATGCGCGGGCGGTTTGCGTGGCGGACGGCTTCCCAGCAGCGGTCGATATCCGGCAGCTGCGCGCGGGCGAGGCCGCAGATCACCGCGTTCTTCGAGCGCTCCGCGATCTCGGAGACGGCGCGGAAATCGCCCTCGGAGGCGATGGGGAAGCCCGCCTCGATGATGTCGACGCCCATATCGTCGAGGAGCTCCGCGATCTCGAGCTTCTCGGCATGAGTCATGGTCGCGCCGGGGGATTGCTCACCGTCGCGGAGCGTGGTGTCGAAGATCCACACGCGGTCTTTATCGGTCGTGGTCATGGTCTGTCTCTCGGATTGTGTCTGCTTGGGGCTTGATCGGCGCGGGTCCCTGTCTCCTCTGAGCGGTCGCGCCGGTCAAGGCACGCTCAGAGGCGGGTAAGCAGAAGGAGCAGGCCAAGCGGACGCAGGCCCGAAGCGGGCAGCGTCACGAAAGGGATATGGCCGGTCGGTGTCATGGAGCCGGACTATACCCATGGGCGAGGGGAAGGGAAGGGGGAACTTTGGAGGACACTTTCGCGGTTGAGCAGGCTTTCCGACCCACGCCGCGATGGATGACGTCCCCGCAGAAGTGCGCGGAGAGGTCTTCGGTAAAGGAGAGCAGAAAGCCCTTAGCCGAGTTTCGCCTGATCAA
Organism: Roseivivax sp. THAF197b; assembly: GCF_009363255.1. Lineage (NCBI taxonomy): Bacteria > Pseudomonadati > Pseudomonadota > Alphaproteobacteria > Rhodobacterales > Roseobacteraceae > Roseivivax > Roseivivax sp. THAF197b. The sequence continues at coordinate 563,978 of NZ_CP045318.1, forward strand.
AAGGGACAAGACGTCGGGCATCCTCGTCCCAGAGATGCAGCCGCACGCTGTGCAGGCTTTCGCGGATCGTCATGCGATTGCTGTCGTTCAGTTCCTTGTGGTCGCGCAGAACTTCCGGCAGCCGATAGAACGGAATGCGGCTGTAAAGGTGATGCACGTGGTGCACGCCGATATTCGCGCTGATCCATTGCAGAACCGGCGGCAGGACGTAGTGCGAGCTGCCCTCAAGCGCGGCATCGTGCAGCTGCCAATCCTCGTCTTCGTTCCAATGCGTGGTCTCGAACTGGTGCTGGACGTAGAACAGCCAGACCCCGGCCGTGGCGGCCAGCAGGGTCGACGGCAGGAAGATCAGCAACACCGGCACAAGGCCGCCGAAATACAGGATCAGCCCGACCCACAGGAAGATCGCAACGTTCGTGCACATCGCGCTGAACCAGAAGGTGGCGCTGCCCATCAATCCCCAGGGGATCCGGTTCTGGATGAAGAACAGATAGCCGGGGCCGAGGCAGAACAGGGTGATCGGGTTGCGATAGAGCCGATACAACAACCGATTGAGCGGCGTCTCGTCGCGATATTCCGCGACGGTCATGGTGTGAATGTCGCCGATACCGCGCCGTCCCAGGTTGCCAGCCGCACTGTGATGGATGGAATGGCAACGCCGCCAGACGTCGTAGGGCGTCAAGGTCAGGACGCCCAGAACCCGTCCGGTCCAGTCACTGACGGTTCGGCTGTGAAAGAATGCACCGTGGCCGCAATCGTGCTGGATCGCGAAGAGACGCAGCAGAAAGCCCGCGTTCGCCAGGGACAGCGCCAGCGTCAGCCAGTAGCTGATCGACATCGCCCACCAGGCAAGCGCCCACAGGATCACGAAGGGCCCAAGGGTCACGGCCAGCTCGAACCAGCTGCGCGCGGCGTCGGGTTCGCGATATTTTGCGAGGACACGCGCCCACTCTTTGGAGGAACGGATCTCTTCGCGCTGAAGAACAGCTTCGGATTGGTCGAGCATTGCCTGCTTTCTTTTGGCCTGTCCCGACCTGTTATTGGAGCGGGGCGTGTTTCGCAAAGGCGTATTGAGATCGGAGCGTAAGCCTTTCGGCTATATTCTTATTTTGTTGTTTTTTAACAGGTCTTTGAGCGAAGTCCGTCGATTAGCGAATTTATGGTCGCCTGACATGTCTTCATTTATCGACGTGCGCGGACCCGCAATTGGCCACGGGCGCTGCGTTCGCGGGCTGAAAGATCGATGCCTGATATGCCTGATTTCCTGGAATAGTCGCAGGTGGTTCGATGAAGAGTCGGCGGGCTCAGTGCGCATCACGCGCCTCTTGCCAGGCAGCGCGCCGGTCGGTAGAGCAACCGCATGACGACCATGCACGATATCCGACGAGGCGCCTGAGCCTCGATCCGCGCTGCAGCAATGTAGCGCAAATTCCGTATATCTTTCCGTCATACATCCCGAAAACTTGACTTGGCTCGGTGCCCTTGGCACCTCTTGGCCTTCCGTTCTCAAGGAGACGATCATGATCCCGTCCGTCCTTCCGACCTATAACCGTGCGCCCCTCTCCTTCGTCAAAGGCGAGGGCAGCTGGCTCATCGAGGCGGATGGTCGACGCTTTCTCGATCTGGGTGCGGGCATCGCAGTGAATGCGCTGGGCCACGCGCATCCGGCGCTCGTTGAGGCGTTGAGCGAGCAGGCGCACAGCCTCTGGCATGTCTCCAACCTCTACCGGATCCCGCAACAGCAGGCGCTGGCGGATGCGCTGGTGGCGCATACGTTTGCCGATACGGTTTTCTTCACCAATTCCGGGACGGAAAGCTGCGAGCTCGCGGTGAAGATGGCGCGGAAGTATTGGTACGATAAGGGCGCGCCGGAGCGGACCGAGATCGTGGCCTTCTCGGGCAGCTTCCACGGGCGTTCTTCGGCGGGGATCGCCGCAGCCGGATCCGAGAAGATGACCAAGGGGTTCGGGCCGCTCCTGCCGGGCTTCACGCATCTCGAATTCGGCGATCACGACGCGTTGCGCGCCGCCGTCACGGACAGAACCGCCGCCGTGCTGCTGGAGCCCGTCCAGGGCGAGGGCGGTATTCGCCCCGTGCCGGATCACTGCCTGAAGGGTCTGCGCGAGCTTTGCGATGAGACGGGCGCGCTTCTTATCTTCGACGAGGTGCAATGCGGGATGGGCCGGTCTGGCAAGCTTTTCGCCCATGAATGGGCGGGGATCGCCCCGGATATCATGATGGTCGCAAAGGGCATCGGCGGGGGCTTCCCGCTGGGCGCGGTGCTGGCCTCTGAGGCGGCCGCGTCGGGCATGGTCGCGGGCACGCATGGCTCGACCTATGGCGGCAACCCGCTGGCCTGTGCCGTGGGGCTGAAAGTCATGGAGATCGTGGCCGATCCGGCCTTCCTCGACGATGTGAACCGTCGCGCGGCGCTTTTGCGGCAGCGGCTCGAGGGGCTGGTGGCCGCGCATCCCGACGTCTTCGAGGGCGTGCGCGGGTCCGGATTCATGCTCGGTCTCAAGTGTCATGCGGCGAACACGGATATCGTGAGTGCCGGGATCGCCGAGGGCGTGCTGACCGTGCCTGCTGCCGACAACGTGGTGCGCCTGTTGCCGCCGCTCACGCTCAGCGAAGACGAGATCGCGGAGGCGGTGCAGCGCCTCGATCGTGCGGCCCTGTCGCTCGAGACCGAAACCGCCTGACCCTGTTAGTCCCGGCCGCGCCTGCGACGGCGCCCGGCCCATTGCGAAAAGCCAAGTTCATGAACCATTTCCTCGACATCCACAAAACCGACCCCGCCGATCTGCGGGGCATGATCGACGCCGCACGCAGCATCAAGACCGCGCGGAACGGCGCGCCCAAGGCCACGCCCGATGCGGAGCAGCCGCTTGCGGGTCACATGGTTGCGCTGATCTTCGAGAAGCCGTCGACGCGGACGCGGGTCTCCTTCGACGTGGGCGTGCGCCAGATGGGCGGCGAGACCATGGTGCTGTCTGGCGGCGATCTGCAGCTGGGTCACGGCGAGACCATCGCCGACACGGCGCGCGTGCTGTCGCGCTTCGTCGATCTGATCATGATCCGGACCTTCGATGAAAGCGTGCTGACCGAGATGGCGGAATTCGCCAGCGTGCCCGTCATCAACGGGCTGACCGACCGCACCCATCCCTGCCAGATCATGGCCGACATCCTGACCTTCGAGGAGCATCGCGGTCCCATCGCAGGCAAGAAAGTGGTCTGGTCGGGCGACGGCAACAATGTCTGCGCCTCGTGGCTGCATGCGGCGGCGCAGTTCGGGTTCGACTTCACCTTCACCGGGCCTGTGCAGCTTGATCCGGAGATGGAATTCGTGGGGCTTGCGCGGAACAAGGGCGTCAACGTCACGATCGAGCGCGATCCTCACAAGGCGGTGGAGGGCGCGGATCTCGTGATCACGGACACCTGGGTATCGATGCATGATGCGCAATCGGCGCGCGAGCGGCGGCACAACATGCTGCGGCCCTACCAGGTCAATCGCGACCTGATGGCGGGGGCGAAGTCCGATGCGCTGTTCATGCATTGCCTGCCCGCCCATCGCGAGGAAGAGGTGACCTCGGAGGTCATGGATGGGCCGAATTCGGTCATCTGGGACGAGGCGGAAAACCGGTTGCACGCGCAGAAGGCCATCATGCGGTGGTGCCTCGGGGCGTGAGCAAGGGCAGGATTTTAGATAAAATCCTGCGCGCGTGGCGGTCGTGACGCGCCTGCCCATCGAAGAGGCGATCCCGGATCTGATCGCGGCCCTCCGCGCGCGCAGTCGTGCCGTGTTGCAAGCCCCGCCGGGGGCGGGCAAGACCACCCGCGTGCCGCTGGCAATGCTGGAGGCGGGGCTGACGGATGGCACGATCCTGATGCTCGAGCCGCGCAGGTTGGCGGCACGCGCGGCGGCCGAACGCATGGCCGAGACGCTGGGCGAGCCGGTCGGGCAGACGGTGGGCTACCGCATTCGCGGCGAGGCGAAAGTGGGGCGCGCGACGCGGATCGAGGTCGTGACCGAGGGGATCCTGACCCGCCGGTTGCAATCGGACCCGGAACTCGTGGGAGTTGGCGCGGTGCTTTTCGACGAATTCCATGAACGCTCGCTCAATTCCGATCTGGGATTGGCCCTGTGCCTCGAAGTGGCCGACGCGCTGCGCGACGACCTGATCCTGTTGCCGATGTCCGCGACGCTCGATGCGGGGCCGGTGGCGGCGCTGATGGAGGCGCCCGTGGTGACCTCGGAAGGGCGCAGCTATCCGGTCGAGACGCGCTGGCGCAGCGCCCCCGTGCCGAAGGGCCAGCGGCTGGAGGATGCGGTGGTCGAAACGGTGCTGTCCGTGCTGGACGAGACGACGGGCGGCATGTTGGTCTTCCTGCCGGGGGAGGGGGAAATCCGGCGCGTGGAGGCGCGCCTGAAGGGGCGGCTGCCGGGCGATTTCGTGATCCGTCCGCTTTTCGGTGCGATGGCCTTTGCCGCACAGCGCGCGGCGATCCGGCCCGAGGCATCGGGGCGCAAGATCGTGCTCGCGACCGCGATCGCGGAGACATCGCTGACCATCGAGGATGTGCGCGTTGTCGTGGATGCGGGTCGGGCGCGGCGGGCGCGGTTCGATCCGGGCTCGGGCATGTCGCGCCTTGTCACCGAGCCTGTCTCCAAGGCGGAGGCGGCGCAGCGCGCAGGCCGCGCGGGCCGGGTCGCGCCGGGGGTTGCGTTCCGGCTCTGGACGAAGGGGGAGGAAGGGGCGCTTCCGGCTTTCCCGCCTGCCGAGATCGAGGTCGCGGATCTTGCAGGGCTGGCACTGGAACTGGCGGTCTGGGGCGCGGGTGTGGAGGATCTGCCCTTCCTGACGCCGCCGGGTCCCGGCGCCTATGCGGAGGCGCAGGCCCTGCTCAGGGATTTGGGCGCGCTTGATACGGAAGGCCGGGTCACGGCCCATGGACGCGAGATGGCGGCGATGCCGCTGCATCCGCGGCTTGCGCATATGTTGGCGCGGGCGGGGGCGGGCTCGGCGCCCCTTGCGGCGCTTCTCGCGGAGCGCGACCCCTTGCGCGGCGCGCAGGTGGATCTGGTGCTGCGGCTCGAGGCGCTGCGCGATCCCAAGGGCTTTGCCGTGCGGCGCGGCGGGGAGGTGCATCGCGGAACAATCGAGCGCGTGCGCGTGGAGGCCAAGCGGCTTGCGCGGCTGGCCCCCGATGATCAGGGCTTGAGCCCCGCGCAGATGGCGGCGCTGGCCTATCCCGACCGGGTGGGTCTGCGCCGCACGGGCGATGCCGCACGCTTCGCGCTCTCGGGCGGCAAGGGCGCCTTCATGGCCGATGACGACCCGTTGGCCGGTGCGCGGCTGATCGTGGCGACGGATCTTGACGGCAATCCGCGCGAGGCGCGCATCCGGCAGGCGATCCGGATCGAGGAGGCCGAATTGCGCGCGGTGTTCGAGGGAGAGATTGCCTGGGTCGAGACCTGCCATTGGTCGAAGCGCGAGGGCCGCGTCGTCGCGCGGCGGCAGGAGAGGCTGGGGGCCATCGCGCTCGACGACCGGGTCTGGAGCGATGCGCCCGAGGAGGCTTTGGCGCGCGCCATGCTGGAGGGCGTGCGCATGCTGGGGCTGCGCCTGCCTGCCAAGGCACAGCGCTTCGTGGCGCGGGTGGAACTGGCCCGTGCGGGCGGACTCGATCTGCCCGCGATGGATGAAGCGGCGCTTCTCGCAGGGCTGGAGGAATGGCTCCTGCCGTTTCTTGGCGGCGTGAGCAGTGCGGAGGATTGGAAGCGGTTCGATCCCTTGCCGGCACTTGAGGCGATGCTCGATTACGGGCAGCGTCAGGCGCTCGACCGCGCCGTGCCGGGCGCGTTCACCACCCCGCTTGGGCGGCGCATCCCCATCGATTATTCCGGCGAGGCGCCCGAGATATCGCTGCGTCTGCAGGAAATGTTCGGGCAGACCACGCATCCGCAGGTCGGAGGCCAGCCCTTGCGGGTCACGCTTCTGTCGCCTGCGGGCCGCCCGGTGCAGACCACGATGGACCTGCCGGGCTTCTGGGAAAGCTCCTATGCGGATGTGCGCAAGGACATGCGCGGGCGTTATCCGAAACATCCCTGGCCCGAGGATCCGCGCGAGGCCGACCCGACGCTCCGGGCCAAGCGGCGGAGCTGAACGGCGCGGTGCCCGCGCCGTGCGAGAGGCGCTGCCTCTCGCGCTCTCCGGAGGTATTTATGGTCCGGTCGTGACAGGGGCGGCGCGCCCTCGTGCGGAGGTGGGACGCGGCGGGTGGACAGCGGGGCGGGGCCGGGTCAGAACGTGGCAAGACCGGGACGAGCGAGGCGGCATGGATATCGAGGCATTGCAGGCGGGCATCCTGAAGGGCGAGCGGCGGGCGCTGGCGCGGGCGATCACGCTCGTGGAAAGCGGCCGGGCGGATCATCGCGGCGACGCGATCGCGCTCCTGCAGGGGCTGAAGGATGCAGATCATGGCCGCGAGGCGATGCGGATCGGCCTGTCGGGCACGCCGGGCGTGGGCAAGTCCACGTTCATCGAGGCGTTCGGGATGATGCTCACGGATCTCGGGCTGAAGGTGGCGGTGCTGGCGGTCGATCCGTCCTCGGCGCGGTCGGGCGGCTCGATCCTGGGCGACAAGACGCGGATGGAGCGGCTGACGCGGGCGCCGGGCGCCTTCATCCGGCCCTCGCCCAGCCAGTCGCATCTGGGCGGCGTCGCGCGGCGTACGCGTGAGGCGATCGAGCTCTGCGAGGCGGCGGATTTCGACGTCATCCTGATCGAGACCGTGGGGGTCGGGCAATCGGAGACGGTGGTTTCGGAATTGTCGGACTTGTTCGTCCTGCTGCTGGCACCTGCGGGCGGGGACGAACTGCAGGGCGTCAAGCGCGGGATCATGGAGATGGCGGATATCATCCTCATCAACAAGGCCGATGGCGAGCTGAAATCCGCAGCCACCCGGACCTGCGCGGATTACGCGGGCGCGCTCAGGCTCTTGCGCAAGCGGCCGCAGGATCCCGAGGGCTTCCCCAAGGCGCTGACCGTCTCGGCTGTTGCCGAAGAGGGGCTGGTGCGCGCCTGGGACGAGATGCAGGCGCTCGCGGCCTGGCGGCGCGATTCGGGTCACTGGGCGGGGCGCCGGGCGCATCAGGCCCGCTACTGGTTCGAAGCGGAGGTGCGCGAGGCACTGCTTTCAACGCTGAAGCGCGAGCCGGTCAAGGGGGCCATGGCGCAGCTCGCGGGGCAGGTCGAGGCGGGGGATCTGACCGCGGCGGCCGCGGCCGAGGAGCTTTTGACCACCTATCTGCAGCGAACGCCGCAGGCGGGCACGGGCGGGACTTGACGCCATGGCGGCACTTGCCTAGAGAGGCGCGACGAGATTCCGGGCGTGGCCAAAAGCGGCGCCCTTTCCCCATTTTGGCGATGGACCCGACCTCAACGGATCATCGCCCTGACATTGACGAGGATGAACCCATGTCGCGCGTGTGCGAACTGACCGGTAAGGGCCCGATGGTTGGCAACAATGTCAGCCACGCCAACAACAAGACCAAGCGGCGTTACCTGCCGAACCTGAACAACGTGACGCTTCAGTCCGAAACGCTGGGCCGCGGCATCAAGCTGCGCATCTCGGCGGCGGCGCTGCGCACGGTCGACCACCGCGGTGGCCTCGACAAGTTCCTCGCGAAGGCCAAGGACACCGAGCTGTCCGCCGCCGCGCTGAAGGTCAAGAAAGAGATCGCGAAGGCGCAGACGGCCGAGGCCTGATTCGCGTCCACGCAGCTGATCGAGACAGCCCCGTGCCTCTGGCCGGGGCTGTTTTGCGTTCTGGGGGCAGGCGGGTTCCGGGGGCAGGCGGGTTCAGGGGGCAGGCGGGTTCCGGGATCAGGCGGGCTGCACCACGCGCCGGTAGAGGTGCCAGCTTGCATGGCCGAGTATCGGCAGGATCACGAGGAGCCCCAGGAAGTAGGGGATGAGCGCCAGGAAGGTGAGCGTCGCGATGATCACCGCCCAGCCCAGCATCACCCCGGGATTGGCCCGCACCGCGCCCACGCTGAGGCGCATCGCGGTCACGAAATCGACCTCCTGGTCCAGAAGCAGGGGCAGGCTGATCGCTGTCAGCGAAAACAGCAGGAAGGCGAAGGCCGCGCCGAAGCCAAGCTCCACCAGGATCATCGTCAGACCCGTGCCGTTGAGATAGGTGGCCAGATCGTCGGGCGGGCCCATCAACGCCGAAGGGCCCATGATCAGCGCAAACAGCATATGCGCGAAGAAGGACCAGAACAGGAAGTAGATCACGATCACCGCGCCCGCCCAGGGGATCTGCCGGGTGCGTTCGTTCCAGATCACGCCCAGAACGCTCGGGAAGCTGAGTGCTTCGCCTTGCTCGAGACGGCGGCTGACCTCGTAGAGGCCGACCGCGAGGAAGGGCGCGATCAGCGGAAACCCCAGGGATAAGGTCAGTGTCCAGGTGAAGAGATCCGCGCCCAGCTGCGCGAGGACGAGGCCCGCCACCACGTAGACGCCCGCGAAAAACAGCCCGTAGAGCGGCGCGCGGCGGAAATCGTGCCAGCCACACCGCAACACGCCGAGCAGATCACCGGGCGAGAGCCGGGCAATGCGCGGCGTGGGGGTCGCCACCAGGTCGGAGCTGTCGGTCACGGAGCATTCCTTTCGCGCGGTCACGGGTCCAAGATGTCGCATGCATCATGCCGCGGCTTTGCGGTGGATCAAACACTGCGTCGCAGGTGTGTGCTTTGGTGTGGCGCATTCCGAAGAGCGCGGCGCATTTGCCGCCTTGCCTGTCCTGCCACAACCGGTAAACCCTCTGACCGTGACCTATCGTGCGCATATCGCGGCCCTGCTGGCCGCCATTCTCGCCCTGGTGAGCGTTGAGCTTGCCATTGCGCGCGGCGCGCCGGCCATTGCCGGGCAGGTCGTGCTTTGCGGTGGGTTGGAGCGGGAAGTCATCACGCTCGATGTGAATGGCGATCCGGTTCGGCACAGCCAGCTTTGCCCCGATGCCGCGACCGCGTTTTTCGCAGCGCCCGTCGCAGCCACCGGCGTCGTGGCGGTGGCGCTGCGCTATTCGAAGCTGCATGTCGACACGGCCATGACATCCCGCGCGCAGGCGGAGCTGCCGCGCGCGCAGGCAAGGGCGCCACCGGTTTCGATCTGACCTCAAACCACAGATCGAAAATCGGGAAAGGACCCCAACATGTTTACCAAAACTGTCTCCGCCAGCCTGCTGGCTCTTGGCCTCATGGCGAGCGCCGCCAATGCCGAAATCATCGTGCGTGACGCCTATATCCGTAGCGCCGCACCGACCGCGCCCACCGGGGCGGCCTTCATGGAACTCGAGAATACAGGCGACAGCCCCATGCGGCTGGTCTCTGCCAGCACCGATATCGCGGCCAAGGTGGAACTGCACGAGCATCGCGAGGATGAGAACGGCATGATGATGATGCGCGAGATCGAAGGCGGGATCGAGATCGCGCCCGGCGAAACGCACCTGCTGAAGCGCGGGGGCGATCACGTCATGATCATGGGCCTCAACATGGAGCTCGTTCAGGGCGAGACCGTGCCGCTGACGCTCGGTTTCGCAGATGGAACGGAACTGCCGCTCGAGATCGAGGTGGACCGCGAACGCAGCCCTGCGCATGGCGGCGGGATGCAGGGCCACGGCAACATGCAGGGCCATGGCGACATGAAATCGCATGACGGCAAGAAGATGTCGTACTGATCGCAGGCTCAGTCGGACAGCAGGCCGTCCACCCATGCGGGGACGGCCGTGCTGGCCGGTCCGGTCAGGGTCTCGTCGAAGAGCGCCGATGCGGAGGTTTCCTCGAGATTGATCTCGAGCGTCGGGATCCCCGCCATGCGCGCTTCTTCGACAAAGCCCGCCGCGGGATAGACGTTGCCGGAAGTTCCGATGGCCACGAAGAGATCCGCCATTCCGAGATGTGCTGCGATGGCGTCCATGTGATGGGGCATCTCGCCGAACCAGACGATATCGGGCCGTGCTGTGGGCCTGTTGCAGGCGGGGCAGGACGCGCCCACCTCCATCGCGCGCGGGGCGTCCCAGCGATGCCCGCAGGCCGCACAGAGCGCGCGGGACAGCTCCCCATGCATGTGGATCACGTCCGCGCCCGCGGCCTCGTGCAGCCCGTCGACATTCTGGGTGACGATCACCACCTCGCCTGCGCATTTAGCTTGCAGCCTTGTCAGTGCAAAATGCGCCGCGTTGGGCGCGGCATCGGCCGCCTGCGCGCGACGGGCGTTGTAAAAGGCGTGCACGCGGGCGGGATCGCGCGCGAAGGCCTCGGGCGTGGCCACGTCCTCGATCCGGTGCTTGGTCCAGAGGCCGTCCTTGTCACGGAACGTCCCGAGCCCGCTTTCGGCGGAAATGCCCGCCCCGGTCAGGATCACGATTTTCTCCGGGCGCATGCTTGCCTCCGTGCCGGGTCTGGCTACCCTTGCCGCGCAATGCACGTGAGGCGCCCATGACCACTTCCATCCTATTCGTCTGTCTTGGCAATATCTGCCGCTCGCCCTCGGCGGAAGGGGTGGTGCGCGCGAAGGCTTCGGCGCGGGGGATGGATCTGCGGCTCGATTCGGCGGGCACCGGCGACTGGCATGTGGGCAAGCCACCCTATCCGCCGATGATCGCGGCGGCTGCTTCGCGCGGCTATGACCTCACGGATCTGCGCGCCCGGCAGGTGAGCCGGGCCGATTTCGACCGGTTCGATCTGATCGTCGCCATGGATGACGAGAACCTGTCCGACCTGCGCGCTCTGCGCCCCGGCTCGGGAGGGGCGGCCCTGATCGGCTTCACGGATGTGGTCGCGGGGGATCATCCGGGGCACGTGCCGGACCCGTATTTCACGCGCGATTTCGATGGCGCGCTCGATCTGGTGGAGCGCGCAGCCGACGGGCTTCTCGACCGGATCGCGGCGGGTGAGGGCTTCGGCGCCTAGAGCCGCACCATGATCGCGACGGTGGCCGCCTCGGCCCATTCCGCGCTGCCGGGGTCCGGCAGGTCCGCGATGTCGCGCAGCACGGTGGCGCGATCAGCGGTCGGGACGGGGGCTGCCCGCCAGAGAGCTTCTTGGACCTCCGTATCCGTCAAAAGCGCGGGACCCGCTGCGATCACCGCGTCCTTCACCCGTGCGCGGCGGGCGCCGTAGACCGCATTTTCTGCGCCGGTGGTGAGCGCTGAGACTGGCAGGAGGAGTGGGTTGCCGAGGTGGTTGGGCTGGGTCGTGCAGGCGGTGACAAGGAGAGAGAGCGCTGACAGACCTAGGTATCTGAACATGAAAAACATAGCACCTTTTGGAAACATGGCCCTGCGCCTTTAGCACGGATTTCTGATTGGCGAGCCGCAGATTGATGCAATGCGGAGCGCAAGCATCTTGCCAGCCGAACAACGCACCCTGAGCGCGGAATCAAGGTCGCTTGCGACCGCCGCGCTCCAGCGCCTGCCTGCCCCGGACGGGCTGGCGCTTCGTCAAGGCTTGCACCTGCGTTCGAACTGCGCGCCGGTTTTGCGTGGATAAAGCGCTTGCGTTCGAGCGGCAGTGCGCCATCCCCCGGGCAGGCGCTTTCGACTGTTCGATATCTGGATAACTACCGGGAAGCGCGCCGCATGCGCTTCATTCAACCGGGGTGGGCACGCGCGTTTTCGTTGAAAACACGCTGTCGCCCACGCGCTTTGAAAATGGACTTAAGAGTCCATTTTCAAAGCGGAAATAAACGCTTCCTGCGGGATCTCGACCTTGCCGAACTGGCGCATCTTCTTCTTACCCGCCTTCTGCTTCTCCAGAAGCTTCTTCTTCCGGGTCGCGTCGCCGCCATAGCACTTCGCGGTCACGTCCTTGCGCATCGCAGACAGCGTCTCGCGCGCGATGACCTTGCCTCCGATGGCCGCCTGGATCGGGATCTTGAACATGTGGCGCGGGATCAGCTCTTTCAGCTTCTCGCACATGGCCCGGCCCCGCATCTCGGCGCGGTCGCGGTGGACCATCATGGCCAAAGCATCCACCGGCTCGTCATTCACCAGGATCGACATCTTCACGAGGTTGTCCTCGCGGTAGCCGATCATCTCGTAATCGAAGGAGGCATAGCCCTTCGTCACCGATTTCAGCCGGTCGTAGAAGTCGAACACCACCTCGTTGAGCGGCAGGTCATAGACCGTCATCGCGCGCCCGCCCACGTAGGTCAGGTCGAGCTGGATGCCGCGCCGCTCCTGGCAGAGCTTCAGCACGTCGCCCAGATATTCGTCGGGCACCATGACGGTCGCCTTGATCCGCGGCTCCTCGATATGGTCGACATAGGTCATGTCGGGCATGTCGGCGGGATTGTGCAGGTCCATCCGCTCGCCGTCCTTCTTGTAGAGGTGATAGATCACCGAAGGGGCGGTCGTGATGAGCTCGATATTGTATTCCCGCTCGAGCCGGTCGCGGATCACCTCGAGGTGCAGCAGCCCGAGGAAGCCGCAACGGAAGCCGAAGCCGAGTGCCGCGGAGGTCTCCATCTCGTAGGTGAAGGAGGCGTCGTTCAGCGCGAGCTTCTCGATCGCGTCGCGCATATCCTCGAAATCGTTCGCATCGACCGGGAAGAGCCCGCAGAACACCACCGGCACCGAGGGTTTGAAGCCCGGCAGCGGCGTTTCGCAGGGCTTTTTCTCATGCGTGATCGTGTCGCCCACGCGGGTGTCGCGGACCTGCTTGATCGAGGCGTTGAGATAGCCGATCTCGCCGGGACCGAGGCTTTTCACGTTGGTCATGGCTGGGCGGTAGACGCCCACATCGTCCACGTCATAGGTGCCGCCCGTCTTCATCATGCGGATGCGGTCGCCCTTCTTCAGGGTGCCGTCGATGATCCGCACGATACAGATGACGCCGAGATATTGGTCGTATTTCGAATCGACCAGCATCGCCTTCAGCGGCTTGTTCGGATCGCCCGCATCGGGCGGCGGCAGCTTCTGCACGATGGCTTCCAGAACGTCCGGAATGCCGACGCCCGTCTTGGCCGAAATGAGGCAGGCCTCTGAGGCGTCGATGCCGATCACGTCCTCGATCTGCTCGCGCACGCGGTCGGGCTCTGCCGCCGGAAGGTCGACCTTGTTCAGCACGGGCACGATTTCGTGGTCGGCCTCGATGGCGGTGTAGACATTGGCGAGCGTCTGCGCCTCGACGCCCTGCGTCGCGTCCACCACCAGAAGCGAGCCTTCGACCGCCTGCATCGAGCGGGCGACCTCGTAGCCGAAATCGACATGGCCGGGCGTGTCGATCAGGTTCAGAACGTAGGTCTCGCCGTCTTTCGCGGGATATTCGATGCGGACGGTGTTGGCCTTGATGGTGATGCCGCGCTCGCGCTCGATATCCATCGCGTCGAGCAATTGCTCCTTCATGTCCCGCTCGGCCACCGTTCCGGTAAGCTGAATGAGCCGGTCGGCCAGGGTGGATTTCCCGTGGTCGATATGGGCGACGATGGAGAAATTGCGGATGCGGGACAGGGGTGTGCTCATGGCTTCGCGATATGACGCGCGCGGCGGGTCCGGTCAAGATGCGGCGGTGGCGCAGGGTGTCGCGTGCGGCTATCTTTTCAAGGCATATTCGGGGTGAGAGGCGCGATGACCGGGAAAACGCGACGGTTCAGGATCGAAGGCCGCGTGCAGGGCGTGGGGTTCCGGGCCTGGACCCAAGGGGAGGCGGAAGCGCGGGGCCTCGCGGGTTGGGTCCGCAACCGCCCCGACGGCACGGTCGAGGCGGTGCTGGGCGGGGCCGAGGACGCGGTCGACGGGATGCAGGACGCGCTGCGGCAGGGGCCGCGTCTCGCGCGCGTCACACGCGTGACCGCCGAGCCCGCGGAGGAGGCGCTGCCCGTGGGAGTCGAGATCCGGCCCACGCCCGCAAGATCTGACTGATCGGTGAATGGACAGTCGCGCCCGCATCGGGCATGATCGGCCAAAATCAAAAGGTCGGGAAAGTCCGGCAGCAGAACGAGCAGAGACATGATCGGCAGCACAAAATCCATCGGCTGCGCCCTCGTGGTCGGCCTGACCCTCGCCGGATGCGGCGGCGGGTCCTATTCATCGTCATCGGCGAATGTCACGCGCTTTGCCACGGGGCCGATCTATTCGGCCTGCATGGCGTCCGATCGCAAGGCCCGCAATCGCGCGCTCTGCGGCTGCGTGCAGGCCTCGGCCGATGCCACGCTATCGGGTGGCGATCAGCGGCGCGCATCGCGGTTCTTCCGGGACCCGCAGGAAGCCCATGACGTGAAATACTCGCAGACGCCGCGCGATGACGCTTTCTGGGACCGCTACGAGAACCTCGTCGACCGCTCCGAACGGTATTGCCGGGGCCTCTAAGGGCGCCTCACGCCTCGGCGGTCAGGAAGGCGCGCAGGGTCGCCTCGAACGCGTCGGGCTTTTCGGCGTGAAGCCAATGCCCCGCATCCGCGATCTTGGCGAAGCGCGCGCGGGGAAACAGCTCCCGGATGGGCTTGCGCATCTCGGGCGTGACGTAGTCGCTTTTCGCACCGGACAGGAAGAGCGTCGGCCCCTCGAACTGCCCCTTGGGGTCGGGCCAGCCCAGGATCTTCGGCATTTCCCGGCCGAGCACGTCGAGGTTCAGAAGCCAGCGCTTCTCCTTCATGTCGAGCGATTGGGTGAAAAAGCTCTGCAGCACCGGATCGTCCACGGAGGCCGCCAGCAGTTTCGCCGCGTCGGAGCGTTTCGCCACCGCACCGAGATCCACCGATTTCATCGCGTCGATATAGCCCGATTGATGATCGTGATCGTAAGCCACGGGCGCCATATCGGCCGAGACGAGCCTCTGCACCAGCTCGGGCCGGGTCAGCGCCAGCATCATCGACGCCTTGCCGCCCATGGAATGACCCACCACATCGACGGGGCGATCGATCTCCTCGATCACCTTGGCAAGGTCGGCAGCCATGTCGTCATAGCCGTGGCTGTCGCCCCAGGGCGAGGCGCCGTGATTTCGCTGATCCACTGCCACCACGTGGCGGATATCCGACAGGCCCCGCGCGATGCGGGTCCAGTTCTTCGCCTGGCCGTAAAGGCCGTGCACGATGACGAGCGGGGGCAGGGCGGGATCGCCGTGGCGGATGGTGTTCAGCATGGGCTCAGGGATAACGCCGCACAGCACCGCGGACCAGTGGCTTTTCTCCGGCAGCGGGGCAGGGTATGGGCCTGCCATGGCCAACGACCCGACCCTTGCCCGTCACTTCACCGAGATCGAGACGCTGCTTGCACAGAAGTTCGGCGCGTCTTCCGGGCGTCTGAATCGCCGTGCGATCAAGGTCGGGCGCAGATTGCCCCGCGCGCAGCGCCGGGATCTGGGGCTCCTGGCCCGCGCGCAGAGCATGGCGGGACATCCCAAGCTGTCGCGCATGATCGACACCCGCAAGACGGAACGCGCGGCGGAAAGACTGCGCGACTGGCTGGGCGCGGTGGATGTGGCCGACCGGCGGAAGGGTCGGGTGCTCGACCTGCTCGGCAGCCTCTCCTTCAACCTGATCTGTCTCGTGGTGCTGCTGATGGTCGTGCTGCGCTGGCGCGGCTTCATCTGACCAGACAGCCGCACGGCCCTCGCGCGGTCCGGTGGCCGTGCATCAACGCTTGCGGATCAGGTCAGTCGCGGGGGCCGTTGTAATCGGCGTCCGAGACAGGCTCCGCCCAATCGGCGGTCTTGCCGTCCTGCGCCTCGCCCAACGCCAGATGCGTCATCGCCACATCGGGCGCCGCCCCGTGCCAATGCCGTTCGCCCGCCTTGAAATAGGCGGTGTCGCCGGGGCGCAGTTCCTGCACCTTGCCGCCCTCGGATTGCGCGAGGCATAGCCCCTCCATCACGAAGAGCGACTGGCCGAAGGGATGCGTGTGCCAGTTTGTGCGCGCGCCGGGCTCGAAGGTGACGATGTAGCCGCGATGGCGCGCGGGCGCCTCCGGGGCGGCGATGATGTCCATGCGGACATTGCCGGTGAAATTCTCGGCCGGGGCGATCTTGCTGGGGCGGGTTCCTGCGCGGGTGATGTCCATGGTCTGTCCTTCCTGTGGTTGGCGGCAGGATGGCAGATCGTGAGCATTGGTAAAGAGGTGCGACAGCTATGGGTCCGCGACGGTGCCCGGGCGGGCCGTGCCTTGGACGGAAGGGCGCCTGGCGCTTGATGAGCCTTGCACGAAAAAAGGGGCGGCCCCGGAAAGGCCGCCCCTTGCTGATGTCACCTGCGGGAGGTCTTAAAGGTCGGGATAGATCGGGAAGCGCGCGCAAAGCGCTTCCACTTCGGCGCGGACCTTGGCCTCGACCTCGGCATTGCCTTCCTCGCCATTGGCGGCAAGACCGTCCACCACCTCGATGATCCAGTCGGCGATCTGGCGGAATTCACCTTCGCCGAAGCCGCGGGTCGTGCCAGCGGGGCTGCCCAGGCGGATACCGGAGGTCACCATCGGCTTTTCCGGATCGAAGGGCACGCCGTTCTTGTTGCAGGTGATATGCGCGCGGCCCAGAGCCTTCTCGGTCGCGTTGCCCTTCACGCCCTTGGGGCGCAGGTCCACGAGCACGACATGGGTGTCGGTGCCGTGGGTCACCGTGTCGAGCCCGCCCTTGATGAGCTGGTCCGAAAGCGCCTGGGCGTTCTTGATTACCTGCTCCTGGTAGGTCTTGAAGCCGGGCGCCAGCGCCTCGCCAAACGCCACGGCCTTGGCGGCGATCACATGCATCAGGGGGCCGCCCTGGATGCCGGGGAAGATCGCGGAGTTGAACTTCTTCGCCAGCGCCTCGTCATCGGTGAGGATCATGCCGCCGCGCGGGCCGCGCAGGGTCTTGTGCGTCGTCGTGGTCGCCGCATGGGCATGCGGGAAGGGCGAGGGGTAGAGCCCTGTCGCCACGAGCCCGGCAAAGTGCGCCATGTCCACCAGAAGGTAGGCGCCGACGGTATCGGCGATCTCGCGCATCTTGGCGAAGTCGATCTGGCGCGGGATGGCCGAGCCGCCTGCGATGATCATCTTCGGCTTATGCTCGGCGGTCAGTTCGGCGATCTGATCGTAGTCGATCTGGTTGTCCTGCTTGCGCACGCCGTATTGCACGGCGTTGAACCACTTGCCCGACTGGTTGGGCTTTGCGCCGTGCGTGAGGTGGCCGCCCGCATCGAGGCTCATGCCGAGGATCGTGTCGCCGGGCTGCAGAAGGGCCGTGAAGACACCCTGGTTCGCCTGGGAGCCGGAATTGGGCTGCACGTTGGCAAAGCCGCAGCCGAAAAGCTCGCAGGCCCGCTTGATGGCCAGTTCTTCGGCCACGTCGACCCAGTCGCAGCCGCCATAGTAGCGGCGGCCCGGATAGCCCTCGGCGTATTTGTTGGTCATCACCGAGCCCTGCGCCTCCATCACGGCGCGGGAGACGATGTTCTCCGAGGCAATGAGTTCGATCTCGTCGCGCTGGCGGCCAAGCTCGCCCTTCATGGCGGCGGCAATCTCGGGGTCGCGGGAGGTGAGGCTTTCGGTGAAGAAACCGGAGTCACGATGGGGCGCGTTCATGGGGCATGTCCTTTCGCGTGAGGGCCGCAACAGGCTGCAGACCTGCATTCCCCGCCCATGTATAGGCAAACGCGCGCCACTCAAAGCCCGGATGCGGCAGTTTGAGACATTATGCCGTCGTCATGACGTCGCGCGCTGGCGCTCGCGGCCCGCATGTGGTTGGTTCGGATCAAGAAACGGTAGGACAGGACGGCGCGGAATGGGGCTCAGGATCGCTTTCGCGGCATCGAACGCGCCCATCGCGCAATCGGCCAAGGCCGCTTTGTCGCGGCGATACGGCGATCATGCCGAGGCGCAGGCGGACGTCATCGTGGCGCTGGGCGGCGATGGCTTCATGCTGCAGACGCTGCATCGCACGCAGGATCTGGCCGCGCCGGTCTACGGCATGAACCGCGGCACGGTCGGGTTCCTGATGAACGAATATTCCGAACACGGTCTGCCCGAACGGCTGGAGGCGGCGGAGGAAGCGGTGATCAATCCGCTGTCGATGCATGCGACGCGCAAGGATGGCAGCGTGCAGGACGCGCTGGCCATCAACGAGGTGTCGCTGCTGCGCGAGGGCCCGCAAGCCGCCCGTCTGCGCATCTCTGTCGATGGCAAGCTGCGCATGGCCGAGCTCGTCTGCGACGGCGCGCTGGTGGCGACGCCCGCGGGCTCGACCGCCTATAACTACTCCGCGCACGGGCCGATCCTGCCCATCGGCTCGGACGTGCTGGCGCTGACGGCGATGGCGGCGTTCCGGCCCCGGCGCTGGCGCGGCGCGCTCCTGCCCAAGACCGCGCATGTCAGCATCGAAGTGCTCGATCCCGACAAGCGGCCCGTCATGGCCGAGGCCGACAGCCGATCGGTGCGCGACGTGGTGCAGGTCGATATCCGCTCCGCGCCGGAGATCGCGCATCAGGTGCTGTTCGATCCGGGTCATGGCCTCGAGGAGCGGCTGATCCGCGAGCAATTCGTCTGAGCCGAAGGACGTGATCCGGTGCGCTTGATCGGGTGGAGCAAGTTGCGGGGCGCAGCTTGCGCATCTCTGGCCCGCTGATCCGTGCCGGATCATCGCGCGGGCCGGGCAAGCCCGGCAGCGCATGGCGGAGACGAGCGATCACTGCAGGCACGCGGCGGCGCATCTGTCGGCGTGAACACGCCCAAGGCCCCATGCGCGAGGCGAGGTCAGGAAATCCCGAATAGGGCGAATCCGCGTTTTGGTGTAGGGTGGAGAGGCTTTTGAACCAGTGACCGTCGCTTTCCGACGGTATGTTTTTTCGAACGAGGGGCCGTTCTTTTTTCAAACGGTTCTCTTCAGTCGGTGCTTTTTTTGAACGAGTGGCCGCCCTGTTTCAGGCTGCAGATTTTTTGAACGATCCATTTCATCAAGGGAGGCTTTGCCATGGCGCACGGCTCAACGCATTTTGATATTCTCGCCCCGAAATCGAAGTTCTACCAAGGCCCCTTTGGGCGCATCTGCGGGGATCTGCCCGCCTGGGAGAGCCCGTTTTCCGATGACGAGCTTTTCGACATCGCCAATGACAAGATGGTCGAGCGGCCCGGCAAGAAACCGGGCGATCTTGCCGCCGATCCCGGCGCGATCGCGGATCTTGAGGCCGAGTTCAATTCCGAGATCCCGGCGGGCTACACCTATTTCGGCCAATTCGTCGATCACGACATCACCTTCGATCCAGCCTCCTCGCTGATGCGGGCGAATGACCCGAACGGGCTTTTGAACTTCCGCACGCCGCGGCTCGATCTCGACAACCTCTACGGGGCGGGGCCGGACGATCAGCCCTATCTCTACGACCCGACGGACAAGGCGAAGATGGCCATCGGCGAGGTGGCCGGGTCGCCGGGATTGCCCGATCTGCCGCGCTTTCACGACCGCGCCCTGATCGGCGACATGCGCAACGACGAGAACGCGATGGTCAGCCAGCTGCAACTGGCGTTCCTGCTGGCGCATAACACGCTGGTGGACCGGGCCCGGGCCGAAGATCCCGCCGCCGATATGCACACCGTGTTCGAGCGTGCGCGCCGCACGTTGCGCTGGCTCTACCAGCATATCGTCTGGTTCGATTTCCTGCCGCGCGTGCTGATCGACGACATCGTCAAATGCGCCCTGACCCGAGAGAAGGTCTGCGGCGGACGGCAGGTCTGGAAATGTGGGCTCGACGATCTTTATTCTTGGAAGAACCAGCCCTTCATGCCGGTCGAGTTTTCCGTTGCCGCCTACCGTTTCGGCCATTCGATGGTGCGCAACGGCTATCAGACCAACAACCCGGTGCGCGGCTTCGGCAATTTCGCGGCGATCTTCGACAATACCGGCCCGGCGAACCCGGACGATCTGCGCGGCTTCCGGCCCATATCGCCGGAAAACTCGATCCAGTGGGACTGGTTCCTGCCGATGCAAAGCTCCACGGGGCCGTTCCCGCAACTGGCGCGCAAGATCGACACCAAGCTCGCGAATGCGCTGGCCTTCCTGCATGAAGGCCCGGCGGGCGATGCGCTGAACGTGCTGGCCTTCCGCAACCTCAAGCGGGGCATCGCCTTCGGCCTGCCCTCGGGCACGGATGTGGCGAAGAAGTTCTGCGTGAAACCCGTGACGCTGAAGGAGGGCGAGCCGGACGCGCTGTGGTATTACATCCTGCGCGAGGCGGAGGCCAATGGCGGCAACGGGCTGGGGCGTGTGGGCTCCATCATCGTGGCGGCGGTTTTTGCCGGATTGCTGAAGGGCGATCCGTGCTCCTGGTTCACGCTCGATCCGTGCTGGACGCCGAAATCCGATCCGCTTCTGCGCGACGGCGTGGACAACGTGGATGATGCGAACTGGACGCTGGCCTCGATCATCCGCCTTGCGGGTCTGAAGGCCGACGGGATCGGATTCGAAGTGGAGGGGGCTGCCCCCTGATCCAGACCTTGAGGTCAGCCGATTGCCCGGGCGAGGGAACAGCCGCGCCCGGGCGATGGTTCGTTCTCAAAGCGGAGGGACGCGGACATGGCTGAATTTCTGGATATGCTTCTGAAGACGGTGGCTATCATGGTCACGATCATCGCGCTGACACGGGTCTTGGGGCTGCGATCCTTCTCCAAGATGTCGGCCTTCGACTTCGCGGTGACGGTCGCGATCGGCTCGGTGCTCGCGGGGATCGTCAGCACGCCCGACGCGAATGTCTGGAGCGGGATCGGCGCCATCGCGGCCCTCTATGTCTGGAAGATGGCGCTGGCCCCGCTGCGCACGCATTTCGACTGGGTGCGGCGCCTGGTGGACAGCACCCCGGTCTTGGTGATGCGGAACGGCACGATCCTCTGGGCCAACATGAAGCGCGCCCACATGACCCATGACGACCTTCTGGCGAAGCTGCGCCAGTCCAACGTGCACGATCTGAGCCAAGTCCGCGCCGTTGTCGTCGAAAGCACCGGGGTCGTCAGCGTGATGCATGGCGGACCGGAGGACGAGATCGACGACTATCTTCTGGCGGATGTGCGGATGGGTGAGGCCGGGAGCGGCGCCTGACCGCTCCCGACCCTGTCCGACTTTGCCAGCCCGGCTTAGCCCTTGGGATACCCCAGCGTCTTCAGCGCCTCGCGCATTTCGTCCACGATGGCCGGATCGTCGATCGTGGCAGGCATGCGGAACTCCTCGCCATCGGCGATATTGGCCATGGTCCGGCGCAGGATCTTGCCCGAGCGGGTCTTGGGCAGACGGTCCACCACGCGGCAGAGCTTGAAGGCCGCCACGGGGCCGATCTGGTCGCGCACCCGCTTGACGCATTCGGCCTCGATCTCGGCCTCGGGGCGGTTCACGCCCTTGGTCAGGCAGACAAAACCCATGGGCAGCTGGCCCTTGAAATCATCCGCCACGCCGATCACCGCGCATTCGGCCACATCCGGATGGCCCGCAAGCACCTCTTCCATGGCTCCCGTGGACAGACGGTGCCCCGCGACATTGATGACGTCATCGGTGCGCGCCATGATGTAGAGATAGCCGTCCTCGTCCACGCGGCCCGCATCGCCGGTCTCATAATAGCCGGGGAAATGCGACAGGTAGCTTTTGCGGAACCGCTCGGGCGCGTTCCAGAGCGTGGGCAGCGTGCCCGGCGGCAGGGGCAGCTTGATCGCGATGGCGCCCAGTTCACCCGGGGCGACGGGATGGCCGCCTTCGTCCAGAACCTGCACGTCGTAGCCCGGCATCGGCACCGAAGGAGAGCCGATCTTGACGGGCATCTCCTCGATCCCGGCGGGCATGCCCGCGATGGTCCAGCCGGTCTCGGTCTGCCACCAATGGTCGTAGATGGGCTTGCCGGTCACGCCCTGCGCCCATTCGATCGTGTCGGGATCGGCGCGTTCGCCCGCAAGGTAGATCGCCCGCAGGCCCGAAATGTCGTGGCCCTTCATCATCTCCGCCTTGGGATCCTCGCGTTTCACGGCGCGGAAGGCGGTGGGGGCGGTGAAGAAGCTTTTCACGTCATGTTCGGCGATCACCCGCCAGAAGGTGGAGGCGTCGGGCGTGCCCACGGGCTTGCCCTCAAAAAGCACGGTGGTGTTCCCGGCAATGAGCGGGGCGTAGACGATGTAGGAATGGCCCACGACCCAGCCCACATCGGAGGCGGCCCAGAAGACCTCTCCGGGGTTCACGTTGTAGATGTTCTTCATCGTCCAGTTCAGCGCGACGAGGTGCCCCGCCGTGGGCCGGACCACGCCCTTGGGCGCGCCGGTCGTGCCGGAGGTGTAGAGGATGTAGGCCGGGTGGTCGCCTGAAACGGGGGTGCAGGGGGCGGGCTCGGCCCCGCGGGCGAAGGCGGTCCAGTCGTGATCGCGGCCTTCGGTCAGCTCGGCGGCCAGCTCGGGACGCTGGAAGACCACCGTGAAATCGGGCTTGTGCTTTGCCATCTCGATGGCGCCATCGAGAAGCGGCTTGTAGGCCACGGTGCGGCCCGGCTCGATCCCGCAGGAGGCGGCGATCACCGCCTTGGGCTGGGCGTCGTCGATCCGCACGGCGAGCTCGTTCGAGGCAAAGCCGCCGAAGACCACCGAATGGATCGCGCCCAGACGCGCGCAGGCGAGCATCGCCACGGCGGTTTCGGGGATCATCGGCATGTAGATGATGACACGGTCGCCCTTTTCGACGCCACGGGCGGCCAGCGCGCCTGCGAAGCGCGCGACCTGCTCCTGCAACTCGGCGTAGCTGATATGGCGCTTGGTGTTGGTGACGGGGCTGTCGTAGATGATGGCGGCCTGATCGCCACGGCCCGCCTCCACATGCCGATCGACGGCATTGTAGCAGGTGTTCACCTGCGCCTCGGCAAACCATTCGTAGATATGGTCGCCGCGATCGAAGAGCGCCTGTTTCGGGGCCTCGACCCAATCGATGGCGCGGGCCTGTTCCAGCCAGAAGCCTTCGGGATCGTCCTTCCACGTCTGGTAAACCTCGGCATACGACATGCCCATTCCTCCTCACTCCTGTCCTCGACACTTGTGTTAGGCGTCGGCGGGCTGGTCTGGCAAGCGCGGAGACGAGACCGATGCCGGATCGACTGTCGGAATTTGCAGATTGGCGATGTTAGCGCCTGCAAATTTTTGCAAATACGGGGTGATGGTGCGGTCAGAGAGTAAAGTTCTGCAGACTTTGCAAATCACGGCTTTGCAGCCTTGGAATCACTCGGCCTCGAAGCGGTAATCGAAGCGGTCGATATCCTGCGCGCAGAGGGCCGCGACGCGCGCGCGGGTCCGGTCATCGTAATAGCCGCGCCAATCCGGGGCCCGGTCGGACCGGTTCGCATGCGGTATGTCCAGTTTGAAGCCCAAGTGCGCCTCGAAACCGGCCACGTCCTCGTGCAGATGTTCGAGCCGCAGGAACAGCGCGCGGGCCTCGCTGCGATCGGACCACGTCACATAGGAAGCATAGGGCGACCGCGCGATGGCAGCGGCATTGGCCGGATCGTCGAGAAACCCCGGAAAATCGGTGCGCCTGGCCAATGCGATGGCGGGGTGGTCGAAATCCTGCGCGCGCGCCCAGTGGTAGTAGCTGACCATCCGCGCCCAGGGATTGCGGATCAACGTGACCACCTGCAGATCGCGCAGTACGTCTTGCGGCAGCGCGCCTTCGATATCCGCCAGGGTGGAGTGCTTCCAGAGCCGTCCGCGTGGCTCGAGCGACTTCAGCCGACCGCGCCGGGCCTTCGCCTTCGGTGTGTCGCCGATGAGGATATCGTCGCGATGCGCCCGCGCCTCCAGCGCCAGGGCCAGCGAGGTGCCTCCGGTCTTGGGAATATGCACGAAGATATAGCCGCGGCCGGGCGAGATGATCATGCGGCGCAGGATAGGCACGGTACTCACAGGCGCAAGGTGCAGACCGCGACCGGGGCAGGCGCGCCGGGCCAAGCCTTTGTGATGATGTCGCACTGGTCGGAACGCGGCGGCGCGTTACTTCGCGATCACGGTCCCCTAACAGGCGTCAGCCAAAGGAGTTTGCCATGATCAAGGACAGCCAGTCCCCGCAAGCCGACACGCGCAAGCCCAGTTCCGAAAGCGCAGAGCAGGTCGCCGATCTGCGCGGACAGACCACGACCAAGCGCGATCAGTCCGAACATCGCCGCCATCAATGGCTCTACGAGGATCTTCTCGCCTGAGCCCTCGGTGACATTGCCGAGCCTCCGCCCCGCGTGATAGCGTCCCGCGACCACATGAGGCAGAGCAGCCCCGGCAGAAGATGACAGCGCTTACGCAATATCAACGCCTTGAAGCGTCGGGCCTCTGGCGCGCCGATGCCGAGGCGCAGCGCCGCGAGGTCGTCGTCTCCATGGGGGATGCGAGCCTCACGATCACCGACATGAAGGATCAACCTGTCGCGCATTGGTCGCTGGCAGCTGTCCGGCGGGCCACGTCGAAGGGCGATCTGCCGGCGATCTATCATCCGGACGGGGATCGCGGCGAGACGCTGGAGCTGGACGCAACCGCGTCGGACATGATCGCGGCCATCGACAAGGTGCTGCGCGCCATCGAACGCAGCCGCCCGCGCCCCGGAAAATTGCGGCTTTGGATCAGTGGCGGCATCGCGGGGCTCGCGGTGCTCACAGCCGTGATCTGGTTGCCGGGCGCGCTGCTTGATTATTCCTCGGACGTGGTGCCGCCGGTCAAACGGAACGAGATTGGCACGGCCTTGCTCGACCGGATCACGCGGGTTGCGGGCCAACCCTGCACCGCGCCCGAGGCAGAAGAGGCGCTGCGCGCGCTCGGTCGCCGGGTTCTCGGCCCGGAGCGCGGCGGCGACCTGGTCGTCCTGCGGGGCGGCATCGCCCAGACGGCACATCTTCCGGGCGGGCGCATTCTGCTCAATCACACGCTGGTCGAGGATCCCGATGATCCCGACGTGACCGCAGGCTACATCCTGGCCGAGGCTGTGCGCGCGAAAGGGTCGGACCCGCTGGTCGATCTTCTGGAAAGCGTCGGGCTCTTTGCGACGCTGAAGCTGCTGACGACCGGGGAAGTGCCGCCAGCCGCGCTTGATGCCTATGCGGAGGATCTGCTGTCGACGGCGCGGGCGCCCGTCGATCCGGCCGTGCTGCTGCCTGCCTTTGAAGCGGCCGAGCTACGGTCCTCGCCCTATGCCTACGCGCTTGACCTGACGGGCGAGTCCACCCTCAACCTCATCGAGGCCGACCCCCGCGCGGCAGAGGGCAGTCGTCTGGTCCTGACCGATGCGGAATGGGTGCGCCTGCAGGGCATCTGCACCCGCTGAGCGACGGCCGCGCGTGCGCCAGCGATGTGCGTGATCTTGGATGGCAGCGCGCCGGAGCGCGGCTGCCGCCCTCCTCAATTCGTGGTTTTCAGGGTCACGATTGCAGGCTTGATCCGGTGACGCGGCGCGTTGACCACCAATCTCCGCGGCACGGTGTTGGTCCACACCTCCTGCGTTGCGAAGAAGCCGCTCATCGTTTGGAAGGCCCTGTAGGGGTTCAGGCGGTCGTCGTCCCAGGCGCGCTCATAGCCTTGCGGGATGACGGTTTCCTGCTCCACCGAAAGGGTCGCGTAGACCTGGTCGGGCACCATGTAGCGTTCGCCCCGCTCGGGCGTGAGACGCAGGTTACTGTCGTCATAGCCGCGCCGGATATAGACGTTCTTGCCCTCGGTCGGCTTCTCGCCGCGTCGGATCACGGTGACGTGGTTCGATTGCTGCGGGCCGCAGCGCACGGTCAGGCCCTGGTTGTTGCCGATATATTGCCGCGAGACGGCGGAGGCGCCGGGGCAGCCGCCGGGCTTCTGGGCCGTGGCCGCAGGCGCTTGCCGGACAACCGGGGCTGGGGCCGGAGCCTTGCGCACCACGCGTTGCGGTGCCGGGGCAGGGGCCGTCCGCACCACGCGCGGTGCGGGCTTGACCACTGCCGGGGCCGGTGCGGGGGCCGGACGGGCGACCCGTTGCGGCGCGGGTGCGGGGGGCGGCGGTGCGCTGCGCACGGGGGCCGCTTGCGCGGGCTCGATCGTGATCTGTTCGGCGCTTTGGGGAATGCGCGCCGCGGTGCGCGTATTGCTGGCCCCGAAGGTCGGGGTCTGCCCGCAGACATGCTGCCGCGCCCGGTTCACGCGGGGCACCCAGTTCGTGGCCCCGTCGATGCCCGCGCGAATATAGACGCAGCCGCGGCTGTCGACATATTGCCGCCCTTCGAAGGACGATGGTGGAAATTCCTGCGGCACGTCGGTGGAGCGCTGCTGCGCCTGCACATGTCCTGCGAAACCAAAAGCGGCGGCCACATAAAGCAGCGCCACGAAACGAGTTATCTTCATACCAAAGCCCCCACGGCGTTTGGTCCACGATGCCGCAACAATTAGTCCCTGTAAAGCTGTGTTATGGCTTATTTAGTTCCGAACATGCGGTCTCCGGCATCGCCCAAGCCGGGCACGATGTAGCCCTTCTCGTTCAGCCGCTCGTCCAGAGCGGCGGTCACCACGGGCACATCCGGATGCGTCTCGGCCATGCGCGCGACGCCCTCGGGGGCGGCCAGCAGACAGAGGAAACGGATATTCGTGGCCCCTGCCTTCTTCAGCATGTCGACCGCCGCTGCGGAGCTGTTGCCGGTGGCGAGCATCGGATCGACCGCGATTGTTACGCGGTCGGCGAGCCCCTCGGGGACCTTGAAGTAATACTCCACGGGCTCGAGCGTCTCCTCGTCGCGGTAGAGACCGACAAAGCCCACGCGGGCCGAGGGCACCAGTTCCAGCACGCCGTCGAGAAGCCCGTTGCCCGCCCGCAGGATCGAGATCAGCGCGAGTTTCTTGCCGTCGAGAACCGGCGCGTCCATCTCCTGGATCGGGGTTTCGATCCGCTTCGTGGTCATCGGCAGATCGGAGGTGATCTCATAGGCCAGAAGCTGCGAGATTTCGCGGAGAAGCTGGCGGAACACGGCGGTGGAGGTGTCCTTCTCGCGCATCAGCGTGAGCTTGTGCTGCACCAGCGGGTGATTGACGATACGGAGCGTGTCGGGCGTCTCGGTCATGTGGCCTCCAGTCGGTCTGCGATGATCTTGGCGGTGGCGGCATCGCAGAAGGCATGGGCCATCGCGGTGCGGTTGAGGGCGCGAAACATCTCCGCATCCCAGTGAAAGGTCCGCGCGAGGTTGCGGTACTCGTCGCGCATCGTGGTGTGGAAGAAGGGCGGATCGTCGGTCGAGACGGTCACGGGCACGCCTGCGCGGTGAAGTCGCGCGATGGGATGCGCCTTGAGGCTGTCATGCACGCCAAGCGCCACGT
This sequence comes from Roseivivax sp. THAF197b, assembly GCF_009363255.1. Classification (NCBI taxonomy): domain Bacteria; kingdom Pseudomonadati; phylum Pseudomonadota; class Alphaproteobacteria; order Rhodobacterales; family Roseobacteraceae; genus Roseivivax; species Roseivivax sp. THAF197b. The sequence continues at coordinate 591,269 of NZ_CP045318.1, forward strand.
TCGATCCGGGGCAGACCTCTAGGCAGATGCCCGCCTCGGCCAGCCGGTCGACGAGCGCCGGATCCTCGATGGCGCGCACGCCGTGGCCGATCCGTTCGACGCGCAGATCGTCGAGCGCGGATTTGACCTCGGAGGGCCCGCGCCATTCACCTGCATGCACGGTCAGCCGCAGCCCGGCCTCACGCGCCATGTCGAAACTGTATGCGAAGTCCTTCAGATCGCCCGCATTCTCGTCCCCGCCCATACCGTAGCCGGTGATGAAGTCGCCCGCCGTCTCGGCCGCACAGAGGCTTGCGCGTTTCGCCTTGTCGGGGCCGAAATGGCGCACGCAGGTGACGATGCCGCGCAGGGTGATCCCCATGTCGCGATCCGCCTGTTCGGCGGCATCCCGGATCGCGTGCAAATATTCGCGCCATGCGCCGAGATCGCCGCCGCCGCAGAAATCGGGCGACAGGAAGCTCTCGACATAGACAACGCCGTTCCTGGCGCATTCCTCAAGAAGGGCCGTGGTCAGCCGCGCGTAATCCTCGGGGCTTTTCAGGACGGAGGTCGCGGCCTCGTAGGTGCGCAAAAACCGCTCGAACCCCGAAAACGCATAGCCGCCGCGTTCGTCGAAGACGCCGGTCAGGTTGATCGACTTTTCCTGCGCGAGGCCACGGATGAAGGCGGGCGGGGCCGCGCCTTCGTGGTGCAGATGCAGCTCGACCTTGGGCAGGTCCGCAATGGCCGCGAGGCTTTCTTCGGTATGGGGCGCGTCGTCATGCATCACAGGCGGGACTTTCCGGGGCCGGAGGAGGGGATATCGAGGTGGTCGGCGATGCTCGCGGCGACATCGGTGAAGGCGATCTGGCCCATCTCGCCCGCGCCGAGGCCCGCCATCAGAACGGGCACCCGTTCGCGGGTGTGATCCGTGCCGGTCCAGGTCGGATCGTTGCCGTGATCGGCGGTCAGGCAGAGAAGGTCGCCCGGACGCAGGCGCGGCAGCAGGCGCCCGATCTCCGCATCGAACCATTCGAGCGCGCGGGCATAGCCCGACACGTCCCGGCGATGGCCCCAAAGGCTGTCGAACTCGACGAAATTGGCGAAGGTCAGGCTGCCATCGGGCTGGCTGTCGATGGCGTCCGACAGATGGCCCATCAGTGTCGCATCATCGCCTTTGCGAACCGCGTCGATGCCTGCCATCGACAGGATGTCACCGATCTTGCCGATGGCCAGAACGTGGCGTCCGGCCTCCTGCGCCCAGTTGGTCAGGATCGGCTCGGGCGGGGCAATGGCATAATCGCGTCGGTTGCCGGTGCGCTTGAAGGCGCCGGGTTCGCCCAGGAACGGCCGGGCGATCACGCGGCCCACCCGCATCTCGTGCAGTATGGGGGCGATGCCTTCGCACAGCGCCAGAAGCGGGTCGAGGCCGAAGACTTCCTCGTGCGCCGCGATCTGGAAGACGCTGTCGGCGGAGGTGTAGCAGATAGGCCAGCCGGTCTTCAGATGCTCCGCGCCGAAGCGATCCAGCATCACCGTGCCGGAGCCGTGGCAATTGCCCAGAATGCCCTCCGTGCCTGCCAAGTCGCAGATCGCGCGGGTGACCTCCTCGGGGAAGGCGGGTGTCTGAACCGGGAAATAGTGCCAGTCCCAAGGCACCGGCAGCCCGGCGAGTTCCCAATGGCCCGAGGGCGTGTCCTTGCCCGCGGAGACCTCGGTCGCAGCGCCCCAATACCCTTCGGGCGCGGCTTCCAGTCCGGGTGCGGCCTTGCCGGAGGCCAGCGTCACCGCGCGGCCAAGCCCCAGCCGGTCGAGATTGGGCAGGTGCAGGGGGCCGGAGCGCCCGTCCTCGGCGTGGCCTGCCGCGCAGGCCTCGGCGATGTGCAGAAGCGTGTTCGCGCCGGTATCGGGCGTGCCGTCATTGAAGAACCGGTCCGCATCGGGCGCGCCGCCGATGCCGACGGAATCCATCACGACAAGAAAGGCACGCGGCATGACATCCTGCTTTGCGAATTGCGTCCCGTGCGGGGTATCGCGCGCGGCGCGCTTGGGCAAGCGCCGAAGGTGTGCCTGTTTAGTCGAGGCCGAGTGTCTCCAGCAGGACAGCGGAGGGCGCGGGAGAGGGGCCGTCCTCGGTGATGGTGATCGCGGCGAGGCAGGCCTTGGCCGCCCGGTCCGCATCCTCGATCCGGGCCGCATGAATGCGCAGGAGCGGCTGGCCGCGCGCGACCGCGGCACCGACGCCCAGAACGTCCGATAGGCCCACGGCGGGATCGACGGGATCACTTTCGACGCGACGCCCACCTCCGAGATCGACCACGGCGCGTCCCAGCGCCTCCCCGTCGATGGCGGAGATATGCCCATTGGCAGGCGCGGTCACTTCGCGGATCACGGTGGCTTCGGGCAGGAAGCGCCCCGGATTTTCCACAAAGCCCAGGGGGCCGCCTTGCGCGTAGATCATACGGCCCATGGCCTCGGTCGCACGGCCATCGGCCAGAACGCCCGCGATCTTGGCGCGCCCTGCACTCAGATCGTCCGCCATTCCTGCGCGCACGAGAAGCGCCGCACCCAGATCCGTTGTCAGGACGGCCAGGCGATTGCCCTCAGGGGCCGCACCGCGTAGCACCAGCATCGCCTCGGCCACCTCGACCGCATTGCCGAGCGCGGGGGCCACGGGAGAGTTCATATCCGTCAGGCAGGCCACAGTCGGGCAGCCTGCATCATTAGCGGTGGTCACCAGCGACCGGGCCAGCGCGCGGGCATCCTCCTGGGTTTTCATGAACGCGCCGGAGCCCACCTTCACGTCGAGAACGAGGCCCTCAAGGCCGGCCGCGAGCTTTTTGGACAGGATCGACGCGGTGATCAGATCGGTCGAGGCGACCGTGCCGGTCACATCGCGGACCGCGTAAAGCCGCGCATCGGCGGGCGCGATGGCGGCGGAGGCGCCGACGATGGCGCAGCCCGCCTCGGACACCACGCGCCGGAACGCATCTTCCGTGAGGGCAGTGCGGAAGCCCGGGATCGCATCGAGCTTGTCGAGCGTGCCGCCCGTATGCCCAAGGCCGCGCCCCGAGATCATGGGAACATAGACCCCGAGCGCGGCCAGCGCCGGGGCCAGAACGAGGCTGACGCAATCGCCGACCCCGCCCGTGGAATGCTTGTCGAGGACCGGCCCCGGCAGATCCCAGCGCAGAAGGCGGCCCGAGTCGCGCATCGCCAGTGTCAGCGCCGTCCGGCCCGCATCCCCAAGCCCGCTGAGACAGACCGCCATGGCGAAGGCCCCGGCCTGCGCATCGGAGACAGAGCCATCGGCGAGGCCTCTGGCGAAGGATGCGAGCGCTGCGGGATCGGGCTGCTTGCCCGCGCGCATGGTGTTCAGAAGCTGCGCAGGCTGCATCAGGACTTGTCCATATGCCCGGCCCCGAACGCACCGGGCAGCAAGTCGCCGACGCTCAGCGTGACCTCCTCGCCTGCAAGGGTGGCGAGTGTCACCATCACATCGGGGCGTGCGAATTCGGCGATCTTCTGGCGGCAGCCGCCGCAGGGCGGGACCGGGGCCGGGCTGTCGGCCACGACGTAAAGCGACGCGATCTCGGTCTCGCCCGCCGCGATCATGGCGGCGATCGCGCCCGCCTCGGCGCAGGTGCCTTCGGGATAGGCCACGTTCTCGACATTGCAGCCCGCATGCACCGCGCCCGAGGGCGTCGACAGCGCCGCGCCGACCTGGAAACCGGAATAGGGCGCATAGGCATTGGCGCGAACATCGAGCGCGGCTTGGCGAAGGGACATGGGGGCTCCTGGCGGTGGTGATCTTGGTCTCTGCGCGCCGGGGCAAAGCGACGCGGAGATCACAGAGTGTCCTCTGGCTGGGGCGCGCGCAACCCGGAAGGCGGCGGTTGTCCGCAGGACATGCAGCCCCGGACATCAAGCGCGGTTGCGCGGCTTCCTGTCGCAGTGAAAACGCGATAGCTCTGGATCAACGCAAAAGATGGGAGGGGCTCATGTCCGATCAGGCCACGGAGACGCAGCGTCAGCTCGCGCTCGATTATCACGAATTCCCGAAGCCCGGTAAGCTCGAGATTCGCGCGACGAAGCCCCTCGCCAATGGTCGCGATCTGGCGCGCGCCTACAGCCCCGGCGTGGCCGAGGCCTGTCTCGAGATCAAGGAGAACCCGGCAGAGGCATCGCGCTACACTGCGCGCGGCAACCTCGTGGCGGTGGTCACGAATGGCACGGCCGTGCTGGGCCTCGGCAATATAGGTGCGCTGGCCTCCAAGCCCGTGATGGAGGGCAAGGCGGTTCTGTTCAAGAAATTCGCGGGCATCGACTGCTTCGATATCGAGGTGAACGAAAGCGACCCAGAGGCGCTGGCCAAGATCGTCTGCGCGCTGGAGCCCTCCTTCGGTGCGATCAACCTCGAAGACATCAAGGCGCCCGATTGCTTCATCGTCGAGGAATATTGCCGCGAGCGGATGAACATCCCCGTCTTCCATGACGACCAGCACGGCACCGCCATCGTGGTGGGGGCCGCGGCGGTCAACGCGCTGCGCATTGCGGGCAAGAACATCGAGGATATCAAGATCGTTTCGACGGGCGGCGGGGCGGCGGGCATCGCCTGTTTGAACATGCTGCTCAAGCTGGGGCTGAAGCGCGAGAATGTCTGGCTCTGCGATATCGAGGGGCTCGTCTATGAGGGCCGCGAGGCGGATATGAGCCCGCAGAAGGCAGCCTATGCGCAAGGCACCGAACCCAAGACGCTGGACGATGTGATCGAGGGCGCGGACATGTTCCTCGGCCTGTCGGGCCCCAACGTGCTGAAGCCCGAGATGGTGAAGAAGATGGCCGATCAGCCGATCATCTTCGCGCTGGCCAATCCCAATCCCGAGATCATGCCGGATCTCGCCCGCGAAGTGGCCCCGGATGCCATCATCGCCACGGGGCGGAGCGATTTCCCGAACCAGGTGAACAACGTGCTGTGCTTCCCGTTCATCTTCCGTGGCGCGCTCGATGTGGGGGCGACCACGATCAATGACGAGATGAAGATCGCCTGCGTGGAGGGGATCGCGGCCATGGCGCGTGCCACGACGAGCGCCGAAGCAGCCGCGGCCTACAAGGGCGAAAGCCTGACCTTCGGGCGCGATTACCTGATCCCGAAACCCTTCGATCCGCGCCTGTCTGCCACCGTATCCGTCGCCGTGGCGCAGGCCGCGATGGAATCGGGCGTGGCCACCCGGCCCATCGAGGACATGGAGGCCTACAAGGCCAAGCTGCGCGCCTCGGTCTTCCGTTCCTCGCTGATGATGCGGCCCGTCTTCGAGGCGGCGGCCACGGCGGAGCGCCGGATCGTCTTCGCCGAGGGCGAGGACGAGCGCGTCCTGCGTGCGGCCCAGGCCATCCTCGAGGAAACCCCCGAGCAGCCGATCCTGATCGGCCGTCCCGAGGTCATCAATGCGCGTTGCGAACGGCTGGGCCTCGAGATCCGACCCGAGCGGGATTTCAACATCGTGAACCCCGAGAACGACCCGCGCTACCGCGATTACTGGACCACCTATCACGAGGTCATGGCCCGGCGCGGTGTGACGCCCGATCTCGCCCGCGCGATCATGCGCACCAACACCACCGCCATCGCCGCCGTCATGGTGCATCGCGGAGAGGCCGACAGCATGATCTGCGGCACGTTCGGCGAATATCGCTGGCATCTGAACTACATCAACCAGGTGCTGGAGACCGGGGGGCTGCATAGCCAGGCAGCACTCTCGCTGATGATCCTCGAGGACGGGCCGCTCTTCATCGCCGACACGCATGTTCACACAACGCCGTCCCCCGATCAGATCGCCGAGACGGTGATCAGCGCGGCGCGGCATGTGCGCCGCTTCGGGCACGAGCCCAACATCGCGCTGTGTTCACAATCGCAGTTTGGCAACCAGTCGAACAATGCGGCCGAACGCATGCGCGCGGCGCTCGGGCTTCTCGACGCCGAGGCGCGGGATTTCTGCTATGAGGGCGAGATGAGCGTGGAGGCGGCCCTCGATCCCGAGCTGCGCACGCGGCTGCTGCCGTCGAACCGGATGCAGGGCAAGGCGAACGTGCTGGTCTTCGCCCATGCGGATGCCGCCTCGGGCGTGCGGAACATCCTGAAGATGAAGGCGCAGGGGCTGGAAGTGGGGCCGATCCTGATGGGGATGGGCAACCGGGCGCATATCGTGACGCCGTCCATCACCGCGCGAGGGCTTTTGAACATGGCGGCGCTGGCGGGCACGCCGGTGTCGAAATACGGGTAATTTCGGACGTTGGCTGTGGGTTTTCACCCACCCTACAGGGCGTATCCGGCTTTGGTGGGTCTCTAGCCCGTCACCCGCGGGACCTTTCGTAGGGTGGGTGAAAACCCACAGCCACCCTGAAAACCCAACTGGCAAAAGCATCATCACGAGCCCGCTCGATGTCGCAGCTGGTCTACCTCCGTCGTGATCTCTTGCGGATATACCTCGGCGGCTGCAGCGATGCCGGACTATCCTCACGCGGAGCAAAGCCGCGCCGCCTTCCGTGCAGGGCCAGCGCCGGTCCGGCGGACTGGCGCTTTGGTGACGTGGGCGCGCGGCTCTACCGGTGCGATGGAGTGGCGAGATAAAGCGCGCAACTCAGTCGACGCTGCGCCACTCCGCCGGACCGGCGCTGGCGCAGCTCATTTGCCGCGGCGCTTAAGACACCTCCTCCGGGAAGTGCTGCATCACCAGCCGAATGGGGTTGGGCGCCGCCTGTCCCAGCCCGCAGATCGAGGCATCGACCATGGCCTGGCTCAGCTCTTCCAGAAGGCCCTGATCCCAGCGTTCGGCCTGCATTAGCTTCACAGCCTTCTCGCAACCCACGCGACACGGCGTGCATTGCCCGCAGCTTTCATCCTCGAAAAACCGCAGCATGTTGAGGGCCGCGTCGCGGGCGCTGTCCTGATCCGACAGCACCACCACCGCCGCGGAGCCGATGAAGGAGCCATGCGGTTGCAGCGTGTCGAAGTCGAGCGGGATGTCGTTCATCGATGCAGGCAGCAGCCCCGAGGACGGACCGCCCGGCTGATAGGCCTTGAAGACATGCCCCTCGGCCATGCCCCCCGCTGCGTCGATGATATCGGTGATCGTCGAGCCCGCAGGCAGAAGGTAGACGCCCGGTTTCGCCACCCGGCCCGAGACCGAATAGGAGCGCAGGCCCGCGCGGCCGTTCTTTTCATGCGCCGACAGCACCTCCGGCCCTTCGCGGCAGACCTTAGCGACCCAGTAGAGCGTCTCGACGTTATGCACCAAGGTGGGTCGCCCAAAGATGCCCACCTGCGCGACATAGGGCGGGCGGTGGCGGGGCAGGCCGCGCTTGCCCTCAATCGATTCGATCATCGCGCTTTCCTCGCCGCAGATATAGGCGCCGGCACCCCGCCGCAGATCGATATATCCCGGTTCGACGATCCCGGCATCCTCGAGTGCCGCGATCTCGCGGCGCAGAATCTCGAGCACGGCGGGGTATTCGTCGCGCATGTAGAGATAGACGCGCTCGGCCTCCACGGCCCAGGCGGCGATCAGCATACCCTCGAGGAAGAGATGCGGCACGCGTTCGAGATAATAGCGGTCCTTGAAGGTGCCGGGCTCGCCCTCATCGCCATTCACGGCCAGGTAGCGGGGCCCGGGATTGCCGCGCACGAAACCCCATTTCTTGCCCGAGGGGAAGCCTGCCCCGCCCAGACCGCGCAGACCCGAGGACAGGACCTTGTCCTGCACCGCTTCCCAATTGCCGCTCTCGCGCAATTGGGCGAGCGTGGCGTAGCCGCCCGCGTCGCGATAGGCGGCGAGGTTTTCGTAGTCGGGGATATGCGCGTGGGTCTCGCCGGCCGCGATGGCCGCGCGGACCTTCTCGGGCGTGGCGTTGTCGATGTGGTTATGGCCCAATTCCAGAACGGGGGCCGTGTCGCAGCGCCCCATGCAGGGCGCGCGCAGGACGCGGACCTCGGCAGGATCGAGCCCGTCTTCGAGGGCCGTGCGCAGAGCGTCGGCCCCCGCAAGCTCGCAGGAGAGCGAATCGCAGACCCGGATGGTCAGCGCGGGCGGCGGCACTTCGTCTTCGCGAACCACGTCGAAATGGGCATAGAAGCTCGCGACCTCGTAGACCTCGACCTGGCTCAGCCGCATCTCGTCGGCCAGCGCACGGACATGCGCGGCGGAGATATGCCCGTACTGGTCCTGGATCAGGTGCAGATGCTCGATCAAGAGATCCCGTCGGCGGGGTGCGGTGCCCAGAAGGGTCGCGATTTCGGCTGCGGCATCATCCAGAAGCGGGCGGCCCTTCGGCAGGGCACGACCCTTGCCCCGTCCCGATTTCCAGACCCCTTTGCCGTTGTCGAGCGCCATGGCCGCCCCCTTGTCGCGATGTTTCCTGCCCCGCTTCTACGCCACAAATCCCGGCAGGGTCAGGTGTCAAACGGCGCATTTTTTGCCCGATGCGACCTCTGGCCGCCGCGAAGAGGCCTTAGAGCCGACGGATTTCCGGGCTATCAAGGTGCGGATCGAGTCTCAAAACGGCGAGCGAGACGGACAGACGCCATGGCGCGCTTTGCATTCATCACCCTGACGGGCGCGGCCCTGCTGGCGCTGGGCCTGGCCTTTGGCGACTTCTGGGCCGGGGCGGGGCTGTTGTACATCACGGTCTTCACGTTCTTCATGGACAAGATCGCGGCGCTGGCCGCACCGGACGCGCCGGAGGGGTCGGAATTCCCCGCGGGCCATGGCTTGTCGACGCTTCTGGGGCTCTTGCACTTCCCGCTTCTCTTCGGAGGCACCGCGATGATCGCGGGCGGGGCGCACGATCTGGCGCCGCGTGTGCTTTTGTTCTTCGGGCTCGCGCTGTTTCTGGGGCAGGTGTCGAATTCCAACGCGCATGAGCTGATCCATCGCGCGGCGCGCTGGCCGCGCCGCCTGGGGGTCGCGGTCTATGTGAGCCTGCTTTTCGGGCACCACGCCTCGGCTCATCGCTACGTGCATCACGTCCATGCCGCGACCGACCGCGATCCCAATTCCGCCCGGCTGGGCGAGGGGTTCTGGCATTTTGCGGCGCGGGCCTGGGCGGGATCGTTCCGCGAAGGATTGCGGGCGGAACGGGGCTTGCGCGCGAAGACACGCCGCGGGTGGCATCCTTACGTGATCTACGGGGCGGGGGCGCTTTCATGCCTGGCGGCGGTGGCGCTCCTCCTCGGCCCTGCGGGCCTCCTCGTCTTTGTGGGGCTGTGCGTCTATGCGCAGTTGCAGCTTCTCCTGTCGGATTACGTGCAGCATTACGGGTTGCGGCGGGGCATGAGCGCGGCGGGCAAGCCCGCCCCCATCGGACCGGTCCATAGCTGGAACGCGCCGCAGGGCTTTTCCTCGGGGCTGATGCTGAACGCGCCGCGCCATTCGGACCATCACGCGAACCCCGCCCGATCCTATCCGGGCCTGCGGCTCGACCGCGCCGACATGCCGATCCTGCCCCATTCCTTGCCCGTCATGGCGGTGATCGCGCTGATCCCGCCGCTCTGGCGCCGCGTGATGGACAATCGTGCGCGGCGATGGGCCGAGCCGGAGCGCATGGCCGCATGACCCCTTTCGCCCACAGCCGACGCGTGGCACGCTGATCTCCATGATACGCGTCCTGATTTTCGCAGCTCTGACCGCATCTTCCGCGCTGGCCCAAAGCGGCCCGCCGATGGATGCGGAGGCGTTCGAGGCCTATACAAGCGGGAAGACGCTGACCTTCTCGGAAAGCGGGCACCCTTACGGGATCGAGCGCTATCTTCCGGATCGGCGCGTGCGGTGGTCGTTTCTGGACGGGGAATGCAAGGACGGGCTGTGGTATCCCGAGGATGACCGCATCTGCTTCATCTACGAGGACAACCTCACCCCGCAATGTTGGCGCTTTTACCGTGAAGGGGCAGGGCTGCGCGCGATCTTCGGCGACGAGGAGACCGGAACGGAGCTTTACGAGGCGGGCGAGGAGGCGGAGATGACCTGCCTCGGCCCCGATGTGGGGGTCTGACGGACAGGGCGTGTTTGCGTTTTTTGGGAAAGGTGAAGCGGGGGCGGGGCACGACAGGGCCAACGGTGGTGTGCTGAAGGGCGCGTAGGAGCCGATGCGGCAAAGGCCGACGCGGCCATCCGGTGCTCAGGGATTGCGGTAGACGGCGCAGACGCAGCCTGCAGCCCGCAACCGGTCACACAGCCTGCCTGCCGCGCGCGCATCCTCCGCGCCAAGGCGCGCCATGTAATAGCCTTTCCGCCCCGAGACGCGGTTCTTCACGAAGACAAGATCGAGGCTCGCGCCCCGTGTCGCCCCCTGGCAGCTTCGCGTGCGGCGCTGATAGGCGGATCGCGCGGCATCGGGGCTGCGCCCGAAGGCCACCTGCACGCCCCAGGGTGCCACGACGGGTTCGGGCGGAGGATAGGCGGTCAGCCTGCGGTTGCGGGCCAGATCGTGACAGGCCGGGCGGAAGGCCAGCCCCTCCTGCAGGGTGAAATCATGGGCCTCGGGGGCCGTGTCGCGCCATGTCTCGGCGGTCAGCCCGGTGATGATCTGCACGTATTGCACCGTCTCGCGGGCAAGCCCGCCGGTTCGGGCGATCAGCCCCTCGGCGCGGCGTTCTCCGCCATTATAAGCCACGGCGGCGAGGCCGAAATTGCCGAAGCGGCGGGTCAGCTCGCCCAGATACTGCGCCGAATGCTCCAGCGCGAGTGCGGGGTTCAGGCTGTCGGAGAGGCCCCGCCGCGCCGCGGTGCTGTCGATGAACTGGGCAATCCCGCGCGCCTTGGCGGGCGACAGCGCGTTGGGATCGAACCGGCTTTCCTGCCAGATGAGCCGGGCGAAGAAATGCGGATCGAGCCCGTGCTGGCGGGCGAAGACCTCGATCGCCTGGCAGGTATCGTGCACGAAATGCGCAGGCCGGATGCATTGCACCGCCGTCCATTTGCCTGCGCTGCAAAGCGTGCCGGGCGGGCGCAGGGGATCGGCCTGCAGCGGCGGGGTGTGCAGGGCGGCGAAGGTGAGAGCCAGGGCAAGGATCAGGGATCGCATCGTCCAAGTCTAAGGGCCGAAGGTGCGCCCCGGTCAATCGCCCTTTTCCTTGGCCGGGGGAGGCGGTAGGGATGCACGGTCTTTTCTGCCCAATGCTGCGGGGTTCCGATGTCCTTTTTCGGCAAGCTGAAATCGAAGCTGTTCAAGTCCTCCTCGAAGCTGGAAGAGGGTCTGGATGCGATCGTCGATGACGGTGGCGCGGCGGAGGAGAGCGCTGAGGCGGAGGTCCGGAAGCCCGAGGTCTCGGAAGACGTTGCGCGGACAGAGACTCCGGTCGAGGACGCGCCAACCGCGCGCGAGGAGGCGGAGGAAGACCTTTCCGCGGGACCGGACCACGCCGAGGCGGACAGCGACGCGCCAGTCGGCGACGAGGTCGATACGCCCGTCCGGTCAGAGGAAACGCGCGCGCCCGAGGACGATACGCCTGCGCAACACGAGACCGCGCCGGAAGACAACAGCCGCGCATCCGAGGCCGCGCCCGAGCCTGCACCTGAACGCGCACCGGACCCCGAACCGGAAGTTCCGCCCGCGCGGATGCAGGATCAGGCCCCCGAGCAACACCACGATCCCGAGCCTGCGCCCACATCGGTCCAGCCGCTCGACATGCCCGCCCCTGCCGAGGAGAAAGCCGCATCGGCGCAGGGGGGCGTTCTGTCGCGGCTCTTCGGACGCAAGACCGGCGTGGCCGAGGTCAAGCGCGTGCTCGACGACGATATGGTCGAAAGCCTCGAAGAGCTGCTGATCAGCGCTGATATGGGCGTCGAGACGGCGCTGCGCGTCACCGCCAACATGGCCGAGGGCCGGATGGGGCGCCGCCTTTCCGCGCGCGAGATCAAGGAGCTTCTGGCCGCCGAAATCGCCCGCATCATGGAGCCGGTGGCCAAGCCCCTGCCGCTTTACCCCACCAAGCCGCAGGTCGTGCTGGTCGTGGGCGTGAACGGGTCGGGCAAGACCACGACCATCGGCAAGCTTGCAAGCCAGTTTCGGGCCGCCGGCAAGAAGGTGGTGATCGCCGCCGGGGACACGTTCCGCGCCGCCGCCGTGGAACAGCTGCAGATCTGGGGCGACCGCGCGGGCGTGCCGGTCCTGACCGCGCCTGAAGGCTCGGATCCCGCGAGCCTCGCCTTCGATGCCATGACCAAGGCGCAGGCCGATGGCGCGGATCTTCTGATGATCGACACGGCGGGGCGGCTTCAGAACCGCGCCGATCTGATGGAGGAGCTTGCGAAGATCGTGCGCGTCATCCGCAAGAAGGACCCCGACGCGCCGCATAACACGCTGCTGGTGCTGGATGCGACGACGGGTCAGAACGCGCTCAACCAGGTCGAGACGTTCCAGAAGTTGGCGGATGTGTCGGGCCTCGTGATGACCAAGCTCGATGGGACGGCCAAGGGTGGCGTGCTCGTGGCGCTTGCCGACCGCTTCGGCCTGCCCATTCACGCGATCGGTGTGGGCGAACAGATCGACGACCTCGCCCCGTTCGATCCCGAAGAATTCGCCGCCGCATTGACCGGGCTGGCGCGGTAAAGCGCAACCGGGCGGTTCGTGCACCGTCTGCGTCGCCGCGTTGCCGGGTTGGAGAAGGTCGCGCGAGCGGATTTGCGCCGTCCGGTCGGGCCTCGGATGCCACGCGGTTGCCCCGGCGTGATTGTCTTGTCCGTGCCGCACCCTATCCTGCCCGATACCCATTGGAGTACGTGCCATGTCCCGCGTCAGCGCCGCCGCCTTCGCGGTTCCCGGCAACCTGTCCCTGCCCACGGGCGGCTACCATTACGACCGCTGCCTCCTCGATGGATTGCGCGCGGAGGGCCGGGATGTCAGCCACATCGCCTTGCCCGCGAGCTTTCCGTTCCCCGGGCCTGCGGACATGGGCCAAGCGGTGGCGCAATTGTCCGACATCCCCGAAAGCCGCGTCCTGCTGATCGACGGGCTGGCCTTCGGCGCGCTCGACACCCGGGCGCTGGACCGGATCGCAGCCCCCATCGTGGCGCTTGTGCACCATCCGCTCGCCCATGAAAGCGGGATGGCAGAGTCAGAGGCGCGCCGCCTGCATGCGTTGGAGCGCGATAACCTCCAACGCGCGGCGCATGTTCTCGTGCCGAGCGGCTATATCAAGCAGGTCCTCGTCGATGAATACGCGGTCGAGGCCGAGCGCATGACCGTGATCCGTCCCGGGCGGCCGGAGGTTCGGGTCGCGCAGGCCGAGGCCGCGCCAGAGGGACCGCCCCTCATCCTGTCCGTGGGCCTGCTGCATCCGCGCAAGGGGCATGACGTGCTGATCTCGGCGCTGGGCCGGATCGCGGATCTGGACTGGCGCGCGGTGATCGTCGGAAGCCCCTGGGAAGAGGCGTATGACACGAAGCTGACCGCCCTGATCTCCGAGCTGGGATCGCAGGATCGGGTGCGGCTCGCTGGGCGGGTCGATCAGGCGGAACTCGATACGCTTTACGCAGACGCGCATCTTTTTGCGCTGGCGACCCGCTTCGAGGGCTACGGCATCGTCTTCGATGAGGCACTGATGCGCGGTCTGCCCATCGTCTCGACCAAGGCCGGTGCGGTGCCCGGCACGGTGCCCGATGATGCGGGCCTTCTGGTGGCTCCCGACGATCCGGCGGCCTTTGCCGAAGCGCTTCGCACGCTTTTGCAGGATCGCGACCGGCACGCGGCCTGTTCCGCTGCGGCGCGGAGGGCGGGCGCGACCCTGCCCAGCTGGACCGATGCCGCAGAGACAGTCGGTGCGATCCTCGACCGCGTGGCCGGGGCGCAGGTTTCATGAGTGCGCGCGACCTTGAGACCGCGATCACCATCGCCGAGGAGGCAGGCGCGATCCTGCTTGAGCATTGGCGCGCGCGTGATCGTCTTGACGTGACGCATAAACGCGCGGGCGATTTCGTCTCGCAGGCCGATGTCGCGGCGGAGCGGCACATAAAATCCCGGCTGGCCGCGCTTTTCCCGGACGACGCCTGGCTGGGCGAGGAGACGGGTGGTTCCGACGACGCGGCGCCCCGCCGCTGGATCGTCGATCCGCTGGATGGCACGACCAACTTCCTGCGCGGTATCCCGCATTGGGCGGTCTCCATCGCTCTTGAGGTCGAGGGCGTGCTGACCGTCGGTGTGGTCCACAGCCCGGCCCAGCAGGAGACCTTCGCGGCCCGGATCGGAGGCACTGCCACGCTGAATGGTGCGCCCATGGCGCCTGCGCATACCGCGACGCTGGAGCCTGCGCTGTTTGGGACCGGCATTCCCTTCGGCACCATGCCGCATATCGACGATCATGCCGCCGATATCGCCCGGCTCATGCCGCATTGCGCGGGCGTGCGGCGCATGGGGGCGGCGGCGCTCGATCTGGCCTATGTGGCGGCTGGGCGGCTCGACGGGTTCTGGGAACGGCGCCTGCAGCCCTGGGATATCGCCGCCGGTCTGGTGCTGGTCCGGCAATCGGGCGCGCGGGTCGAAGGCTGGACGCGGGCAGAGCCGCCCGAGCAATCGGGTACGGTCATTACCGCGCCCCCGGCCTTATTCGACGCCTTTGTAGGGATCATTCGGGGCGGGTGAGCCCGTGCCGCTTTCAAGCCGCGCAAAGAGATCGCCCGAGGTCGCATCGGCAGGCAACGTGTCGAGCCAGGCCTTGGTCGCCGCCGCATCGCGCCAGTCGGACCACATCAGGCCCGCCGTTTCGCCCTGCGCGGGGTTGAAGCAATAGTCGCCCAATTCGCACAGCCGGTCGATCACCGCGTGGCTGAGTAGCGGAAAGCCCGGCAGGAATTCGGTCGAGATGAGCGGCAACGGCTCGGACAGCCCGCCCAGCACATCGAGCTCGAAACCCTCGACGTCGATCTTGACGTAGCGCGGACGTCCGAAGCGGGCGATCAGCCCGTCCAGCGTGACCAGCTTGACCCGCTGCACGCGGTCCCAGCGCACATGCTCGAAACCCGGCGCCGTGGTGGCACCTTCCACGAAATCGGCATGCAGCGAGGACACGGTCGGATGCCGCGACGACACCGCCATATCCGCCTCCGCCTCGGTGCGTCCGGCCGCGGCTTCGATCAGCTCGATGTCACGGGGCAAGGTGCGGCGCAGAAAGCCTGCAAACGGCGCTTGCGGCTCCAGCGCGACGACCCGCGCGCCTGCGTTGCGCATCGTGCGGGAGCGTGTGCCGACATGCGCGCCCACATCGAAAACGAGGTCCCCCGGCGCCAGGAGGGTCCGGTAGAAACGCGTCCAGGCCCGCATCGACACGGGATTGTGATAGATCACCAATGATCGGAGGAAGCCCAGCCAGCGGTCCATTCCATGCCCTTCGTTGTTCCTTCCTCTCACATAGCCCGCCTGACAGGGCGTCCAACGGCGGGATCGGGCGTGTTCGCAACATCCCGCGCATCGCTCTTGCCTCTGCGCTGTCCGAACTAACTACCTCTTATTCATCACAGAACGTGGATTGCGCCGTTGACCTTTTTACGTCCCGCCGGACTTGCCAGACCCCCTGCAGCCGATGCCCTGATGCCGCGTGCTGTCGAATATCTCCTGCGCGCGAAGGGCGACTTGCGGCTTGGTCTGCCGATTGCGCTCGTGGACGGGCAGAAGGTCGCGCTGGTGGCCTGGGTCGAGACGCTGACGCAGGACCGGCTGTCGGCGCTGATGGCGCTTGGCGCGCCGGAACTGGCGCTGACGGCGCATCGCGCGGCGGCACTGGGGATCGGTGATCCGCAGGCGGCCGAGGCAAGCGTCGCGGTGACCCTTCCCGCCGGGGCCGACATGGTGTGGCTCAAGGCCCGCGCGGGCGGCGTGGCGGAGGCGACGCGGCCTGATCCGGGCGCGAACGGTGCCCCGACACCGGGGTCGATCGTCCACCGCGCGGCCATAGCGCTTGCGAAATCCGAACAGATGCTGCCCGCCGCCATTGTCGTGCCGCTTGAGAACGGGCTGGACGTGGCGCACCGGCTCAACCTCATGACCTTGTCGGTCGAGGGCGTGCTCGACGCGCTTGCGCAGGATCGCCGGCAGCATCCTGTCAGCTCTGCGCGTCTGCCCATGGATGTTTCGGAGGCCGGGCGCGTACATGTGTTCCGGCCCGATGATGGCGGGGTGGAGCATTACGCGATCGAAATCGGCGAGCCGTTCGGGCAAGGCCCGGTCACGGTCCGGCTGCATTCGTCGTGCTTTACGGGCGACGTGCTGGGCAGCCGCAAATGCGATTGCGGACCGCAGCTCAATGGCGCCATGGCCGCGATGGCCGCAGGTTCGGGCGGACTGTTGCTCTACCTCAACCAGGAAGGGCGCGGGATCGGGCTGGCCAACAAGATGCGCGCCTATTCCCTGCAGGATGCGGGGCTCGATACGGTCGAGGCCAACCATTGGCTGGGCTTCGAGGATGACGAGCGCGATTTCCGCATCGGGGCCAACATGCTGCACGAGCTGGGCATCACGCAGGTACGTCTGATGACCAACAACCCGGCAAAGATCGCCATCCTCGCAGCGCAGGGCATCGAGGTGGTCGAGCGCGTTCCCCTTCGCGAAGGGCAGACCGCGTGGAACGAAGGCTATCTCGCCACCAAGATCGCCAAGTCGGGGCATTTGCCGCAATGACCGCACGCGCCCTTTGGTGCATCGGCGCGAAGGCGGCGGAACTGCGCCCGGCGGCGCTTGGTGAAGGCGTCGCCGTCGAGACGCTGTTCACGGGCATCAGCCGGGGAACGGAACGGCTGGTCTTCGAAGGCCGCGTTCCCGAAAGCGAGACGGATCGCATGCGCGCACCGGCGCAGGAGGGCACGTTCCGCTTTCCGGTCAAGTACGGCTATTGCGCCGTGGGGCGGGTCAGCGATGGCCCGCTTGCGGGACGCGACGTCTTCGCGCTGCATCCCCATCAGACCGCGTTCCGCATGGATGTGGGAATGCTGACGCCGCTGCCCGAGGGGCTGCCTGCCGAGCGCGCGATCCTTGCGGCCAACATGGAGACGGCGCTCAATGTCCTGTGGGACAGCGGCGCCACGGGGGGCGACCGGATCGCGGTGGTGGGCTCAGGCGTGATCGGCGCGCTCGTGGCCTACCTGATGGCCCGTCTGCCCGGCGCCGAGGTCACGCTCGTTGATGTGAACCCCGACCGCGCCGCATTGGCTGCGACGCTGGGTTGCGATTTTGCCGCCCCCGCCCAGGCGCCGCAGGACTGCGATGTGGTGGTTCATGCCTCCTCCAGCGCGGAGGGGTTGGCGCTGGCGCTGGAGAGCGCGGGGCAGGACGCCACGATCGTGGAGGCAAGCTGGCACGGGGCCGGGACCACGCCCGTGCCCCTGGGCGGTGCGTTTCACAGCCGTCGCCTGCGGCTTGTCAGCTCCCAGGTCGGTCATCTGCCGCCCGCCCGCGCGCCGCGTTGGGATTACGCGCGCCGCATGGCCAAAGCCCTCGAACTGCTGCGCGATCCGGCGCTCGACGCGCTGATCTCGGGCGAGACCCGTTTCGAGGATCTGCCGGAGCATTACGGCAAGATCCTCTCCGATCCCGACACCCTGTGCCACCGCATCCGATACCAGACCACGTAAGGAGACCGCATGTTCGCCGTCGAAGTCCGAGATCACATCATGATCGCCCATTCCTTTGCCTCGCCCATTTTCGGGCCCGCGCAGAACATGCACGGTGCGACCTTCACCGTGGATTCCGCCTTCTACACCGAGGATATCGACGAGCACGGGCTCGTGGTGGATATCGGTCTTGCCACCGAGATGCTGACCGAGGTGCTGGCGCCGCTCAAGTTCCAGAACCTCGACGAGGTGCCGGAATTCGAGGGCAAGTTCACCACGACCGAATTTCTCTGCCGTCACATCTTCGACCGGATGGCCGAGTTCGTGCGCGCGGGCCGTCTCAAGGACGATGGCCGGGTCAAGAAACTGCGCATCCTGCTGCATGAAAGCCATGTTGCCCGCGCCTGGTACGAAGGCGACATCTGACGTGGGGTTTTCCGCCGAATGGCTGAGCTTGCGCGAACCCGCCGACCGGGCCGCGCGCGATGCCGCGTTGATGCAGCGCGCGGTGATGGCCGCGGGGCCGGAGCCGGTGATCCTGGATCTGGGATGCGGGACCGGATCGACCGTGCGGGCCATGCAGCCCTACCTGCCGGAGGGCACGAGGTGGCGGCTCGTCGATAACGACCCCGCGCTCCTGCGCGCGGCGGCGGAATGCGCGGGCGGGAATGCCCAAACCCACCTGATCGATCTCGGTGATCTCGAGGCCCTGCCGCTTGAGGACGTGACGCTCGTTACCGCATCGGCCTTGCTGGATCTTTTGCCGGAGACATGGGTGCGGAACCTCGCAGCGCGGCTTGATGTGCCATTCTACGCCGCATTGTCCTATGATGGGCAGATGGCCTGGAACCCGGGCGATGCGCGCGACGCCGATGTCACGCGGGCCTTCAACGCGCATCAGCGCAGCGACAAGGGGTTGGGGGCCGCACTCGGGCCGGATTCGGTGGCGACCAGCATGGCCGTCTTCGCCGAGGCCGGTTTCGAGACGGAGCGCGCGGAGAGCCCCTGGCGGCTCGGCCCCGAAGCCGCGGCCCTGCAGGCCGAACTGGTCGGGGGCATCGCCCAGGCCGCGGGCGAGGCCGGTGCCGAAAGTGCCGATGCCTGGGGTGCGATGCGCATCGCCGAAGCGCCGCGCGCGACATGCCGGATCGGGCACGGCGATATCCTCGCCATGCCGGGCAGGACCGGGAAGGAGACGACGCATGCAATCCATTGATGTCAGCCCCCGTGTCTGGGAGCGAGTCCTCGCGGTGCGTCAGGGGCTGAGCTGCACCTGCTGCGGTCAGTGGAGCCCGCGTGAAGCGGAGGCGCTGGCGCTTTACGGCCCCCTCGCGCGGCGCGATCTTGGCCCGGTCACGGTGGCGCAGATCGGTCAGTCGCTCGATGGGCGGATCGCGACCGTGACGGGCGATGCGCGCGATGTTTCCGGCCCCGACGGGCTTGCGCACCTGCACCGGATGCGCGCCCTTGTCGACGGTGTGGTGATCGGCGTGCGCACGGCGCTGCATGATACGCCGCGCCTGACCGTGAGGCTGTGTCCGGGCGCCAATCCGGCGCGTATCGTGGTCGATCCCAATGGCCGCTTGCCCGACGATGCCCCGGTCCTGCAGGACGATGGCGCGCGCCGCATTGTCATTCAATCCGTGGATCGTGAACGCCCCGAGGGGGTGGAGGTCATCCGGCTCGAGGCCGTGGACGGCATGCTCGATCCGGCGGCCCTACTTGCGGCGCTCCACGATGCGGGCCTCTCGACAATCATGATCGAGGGCGGGGGCATCACCATTTCGCGCTTTCTGGAAGCGGGGCTTCTGACCCGGCTTCAGGTTGCCATCGCGCCCCTTCTGATCGGCGGCGGGCAGCAGGGCCTGACAATGCCGTCGCCCACGGAGAAGCTCGCCGATGCCATCCGTCCGGACACGCGGGTCTTTTCGCTGGGCTCGGATGTGGTGTTCGATTGCGGTCTCGATGCGACGGCGCTCGCGGCGACTGAAGCGATGCACGATCAGCGCCGGATCATGTAGCGCCCCTGTCGGTCATTGCGGCTGGGCGGGCATCATGCGGCGACCCAGAAGCACGAGCAGACCCGGCAGCGTCGACAGGATCAACACGAGCCCGAAAACGACGCTTGCCGCCAGACCGCCGCTGGCCGAGGCGCCTGCCACGGGAAACAGCGCCGCCGCCGCCCCTTCGCGCAAGCCCCAGCCGCTGATGGTCAGGGGCACCAGCATCGTCAGCAGGATGAGCGGCACGAAGGCCGCGATGGCTGCAGGGGGCAGCCCATGGCCGACAGCCTGCGCGCAGAAGCCGAAAGCGGCGAGGTTGCACAGGGTGGTCGCGATGCTCAGCAGGAGCTGACGCAGGATGACATGACGCGCGGCGAGCGCCCGGATCATCGGCTGCCAGAACGCGCGCAACGCATCGCCCAATCGACCGGGCACGCGCGTCAGGGCATAGACCGCAACAGGCAGACAGAGGCCAATCGCCACGAACAGCCCAACCGGCACGCGCAACCATGCGGGCCAGGTGACGCCGCCCGGCAGTGCCAGCGTGACGAGGAACGCCGTGGCCGTGCAGAGAAAAAGCCCGATCTGACCGGCCAGCCGCTCGAACACCACGGCTTGACCGGATGCCAGCAGACCGGCCTGACCCCGGGCACGAACGGCGCGTTTCGCATCCCCCAGAACACCGCCCGGCAAGGACTGGTTGACCACCTGCGAGAGGTAATATTCCGCGAGGGCCGTGCGCGGATCGAGCGTGATGCCAAGCTGGGCCGCCGTGAGCCGCCAGCGCAGGGCCGAGAGCATGGTCTGCGCGGTCAGCGCGAGAAGGGCCGCGATCAGCCAGAAAGGATCCGCCGAGGCGAGGCTGCGCGCGGCCTCCTCCCCACCCGCAACCCGCCACAGGAGCGCCAGAAGCGCCAGGGCGAGGCCGATCTGTCCCGCGCGGATCAGCCCGGGCGGCAGGGCGGGCCACCTCACGTTTCGCCCTCCGCGATGCGCAGATCCGAGGAGAACGCCTCGATCAGGCGGTCGCGCATGCGGTCCATGGGCAGGACCGGGGTGTCTTCATCGGGCACGAGGCCTGCGGCCCAGTTCCAATCGTCGATCCGGGCCACAAGGTCGGGCGGGCCGACCACATGCATCGGCACCTGCGCATTGTCGTCGAGCGAGACAAAATCAGCCGCCTGGTGATCGCCGAGGACAATCATCAGGGGCGGCGTTTCGGCATGGCGCGCGGCATAGTCGAACACGGTGTCGAGCGCGTAATCGATGGCCTTGCGGTATTGCAGGCGCACGCGGTCACGGTCGCGCCAGACCACCTCGGGCGTGTCGCCGGAGGTGGCCATGTCGTTGAAGATGCGCCCGTCTCCGATCTCGTCCCAAGGCACAAGCTCGGGTATGGGCACCCAGGGCGCGTGCGAGGTGCCGGTCGCGACCTGCACGAAAACGGGCTTGTCCGTCACAGGGTCGCGCAGCAGCCGGTCCATCGCGGAATAGGTATATTGATCCGGCATGGTGACCCAGTTGAAGGGCTCCCCCTCATAGGCGAGATCCGCGGCTGCCAGCACCGTGTCGAACCCCATGACCAGCGATTCCGGCCAGTCGAGCGTGATCTGTGGCATGACCGCCGCGGTGTGAAAGCCCGATCTGGCCGCGATGTGAAACAGCGTCTCACGGCCCGAGGCGAGTGCGGCGCCGTAGCGGGTCTGATCGTTGACCCAAAGCCCGTTGGCGAAGGTCGCGTGGGAGAGCCAGCTCTGCCCGCCGCGCGTCGGCGCCTCCAGCACACCGGAGCGCATGGCGAGTCCGAGGTCGCGGAGCCGCGCTTCGTTCCGGCGCAACGTCTCGCGGTGCAGATCGGCGTAATAGGGCGTATCGAGGCTGGTGCGTCCGTAGCTTTCCACGAAGACGATGACGACATCGCGGTCGATGCGGTCCAGAAGGCCCGTCTGATATGTCAGCGGATCGGTGATCGCGGCGCGGCGGAAGGCGCGCAGATCGGTCAGCGTGTCCTGCGCAAGCGAGATCCGTTCCAGCCCGACCCGCGTGGTAAAGGCCGCACCGGGGGGCGAGACCGGCAGCCGCCACTTGCCCCAGGCCTGTCCGATCTCCGCCGTGACGAGACCCGCCAGCGCGATGATGCCAATACCCGCCACGGGCCATGCCCTGCGGCCCAGCGAAAGGGCGGCCCAGATACCGCTCGCCCACCAGATCGCGGCAGCGATGGTCAGTGTCGCAAGGATCGCGCCGATGGCGGTCAGGATCGCGGGGATCGTGCCTGCGGATCCGGCCAGAAGCCGCAGGCCCGCATCGATCAGGACGAGGTCCGCCACCGGGTTGAAGCCCCGCGCAAGTGCCGTGAACATCGCGAAATCCGCGGTTTTCAGCACGGCGATCAGCGTCAGCGCAAAGGTCAGAAAAACGCGCAGCGCCGTGGCGGCGGGGCCGGAGACCAGCACAAGAGCCAGCAGGATCAGCGGCAGTTCCAGCGCGAACAGGAATGGCGCTTCCCAGGTCATCGCCGCCGGGTGGTTCGGTTGGACCAGAAGGATGTGCAGAACCAGCGCGGCGAGTGTGAGCCTCAGCAGATGCCGGGGCGCGAGGTCGGTCAAGCCCGCCTCCGCCACAGCCAGAGGATATCGCGCCCGAAGGACCAGATGAGCGCAAGAGCCGCGATGGTCACGATGGCGGAGGCATAGACGTCCGGGAGCACAGGCACTTGCAGCGCGATCAGGGCCGCGATCTGGATCACGCAGACTGTTTTGCGGCCGATCCGATCGGGCAGGGGGCGGCGCAGCCACGGCTGAGCGCGGCCCGCGATGGCGAAGAGGTAATGCGGCAGTCCCAGAAGCAGCACGGCGGGACCGGCCGTGCCTGCGGCGAAGGCATTCAGGGCCAAGACCAGACCGAGGGCCGAGTCGACCTCCATGTCGAAGGCGGCGCCGAAGCGCGAGGACAGTCGCTGCCACCGCGCCAGCCATCCGTCGATACCGTCGAGGCACAGCGCCGTGATCGCGAGCACGAAGATTGGCCAGGATGCGGGATCGTCCGAGAAGATCGGCACCACGAGGCAGGCGGTCAGGCCAAGCCGCGCCAACGTCACGAGGTTGGCGAGCCCGAGCGCCTCATGCGGATGATCGCGCATCATGCGGGACCCGGCGAACAGGGCACCGACCAGAAACAGGGCGGCGGCCAGGACGACCTGCACGGGCTCCGCGTCAATGGCGATGGCCGCAAGCGCTGCCACGCCGAGCGCGCCCAACAGGGAGGCCCCCGCAAATCGCGAGACCGGGCCCGGAAAGCGGTGCGCCTTGACCCAGTCGCGCGCGGCGCGCGGGGGATTTGTGTGCAGCGTTGTCATCCCGTTAATTTTAGTGCGCAACCCGGCGCGTCAAGCGCGTCCTGCGTCGACACCGCGCTTGACTCGATACCGCATGTCCCGATGCTGATCGGGAACGCCCGGAGGATCGCATGGCCATGTCAGACACGTCCTACTCCACTTTCGCGCGGATCATGCACTGGAGCATGGCGCTCTTCATCCTGTCGACGATACCGGTCGGATTTTTGATGATACAGGAAGGACTTAGCCGGTCCTTGCAGAACTCGCTATTCATCTATCATAAGAATGTCGGCGTGCTCATCCTCGTGCTGGCGGTGATCCGCCTGGCCTATCGCGGATTTCGGCCACCGCCGCCTTTGCCCGATCACGTTCCGGTGTGGC
This sequence comes from Roseivivax sp. THAF197b, assembly GCF_009363255.1. Lineage (NCBI taxonomy): Bacteria > Pseudomonadati > Pseudomonadota > Alphaproteobacteria > Rhodobacterales > Roseobacteraceae > Roseivivax > Roseivivax sp. THAF197b. Next base: position 614,560 of record NZ_CP045318.1, read on the forward strand.
AACAGCGCGCGGCGGGCGCCAGCCACACGGCATTGTATGTGCTGATCATCGCGATGCCGGTGGCGGGCTATGTCCGGGTCGTGGCGGGCGGATTTCCGATCGAGACGCTCGATGCGATGGGGTTTCCGCGTCTCGTGCCGGAATCGAAGCCCTTGGCCGAGACCGCCAAGACCCTGCATTTCTACGGCAGTTACGTGATCGCGGGGCTGGCAGGCGTGCACATAATGGCGGCGCTGCAACACGGGCTTCTGAAGAAGGATGGCGTCTTCTCGCGGATGTGGCCGCCGGTCAGGCGCGGAGCCGATTAAGCGCGCGTCCCGACAACGACCCTGCATGGCCGTCGGGCGCACGCGGCGAACCCCATTGCGCCAACCCTTTGCATGTTCCGACCTTGCGCCCTTGCGCGCGGGCGGGTTGCCGCGCGGCGTCAAACCTTGAATAGACAAGGGGAATTGACGGGTAGGCCGCGCACGTGGCGGCTTTGGCATGGGTGACGATGAGATGAGCGCGATACGACCGGCCCGCTGCGCCCGCGCATCACGCCCGACCCTCTCGCGACCTGCGCGCCCTCTCACCTGTCATGGGACTCTCCGCCCATGATGGATTACGTCCTGTCGCTGGATGGCACGCCTGCGGGGCACAATGCGGCGCTCGTGCTGGCGCTGTCGGCGGCGTTTCTGCACGCGGTTTTCGGCGCCTTGCAGAAGGGCCGACATGATCCGTGGCTGTCGCGGGGCGCGATCGACGCCTCCTACGGGGTGGTCGCGGCACCGCTTGCGCTTTTCGTCGTGCCCTGGCCCGAGCCGCATATGTGGCCCATCTTCGCCGGTGTCTTCGTGATCCACCTGACCTACAAGATCATGCAGGGGCTCGCCTATACCAAGGGCGCCTACACCGTGGTCTATCCCGTCGTGCGCGGCACGGGGCCGCTTTTCGCGGTGATCGGGGCGGGGCTGGTCTTCGGTGAGACCTTCAGCGCGATGCAATGGGTGGGTGTGGCTGTGCTGCTCGCGGGCATTTTCGGGCTCGCGGTCTACAACCTCATCTTCCTCGAGGCGGAGCGCGACACGCTGGGCATCGCGATGGTCTTCGCGGTCATCACCGGCTTCTTCGTGGCGCTTTACACCACCTACGACGCCTACGGCATTCGGGCGACGGCGAACCCGTTCACCTTCCTTGCGTGGTTCTTCCTGATCGACAGCATCGCAATCCCGCCCTTCGCCTACCGGCGCTGGAAGCGCATGGGCGCGGACCGGCCCGATATCGGCCCGCTGGCGGCGCGCGGGGCCATCGGCGGGGTGGTCGCCTTCTTCTCCTTCGGGTCGATCATGATGGCCACGCGCCTCGACAGCGTGGGCGAGGCCGCGGTTCTGCGCGAAACCTCGACCGTCTTTGCCGCCATCATCGGCTGGCTGGTGCTGAAGGAAACCGTGGGGCCGCGCCGCATCGCGTTGATGACGTTGATTGCCATCGGGGCTGTCATCGTTGAGATGGGTGGCTAGGTACCCCATATAGGCGCAAACGATCAGGGGCGCCGCAACTGGCGCCGACCAGAAGGATGCAGGACACATGGCTGAGCACCGCGAGATTTCGCCACTTCTGAAAACCGGACTCGAACTTGGGCCGGTGATCGGATTCTTCGTGGCCTATCTCTGGCTCAAGGATCGGGTCTTCACCATTGGCGGTACGGAATATGACGGCTTCATCGTCGTCACGGCGGGCTTTATCCCGGTGATGCTGGCCGCGACCGGCATCCTGTGGTGGCTGAACGGCCATCTGAGCCGCATGCAGATCGTCACCGCCGTCCTGATCGTGGTCTTCGGCGGGCTCTCCGTCTGGCTGAACGACGAACGCTTCTTCAAGATCAAGCCCACGCTGATCTACCTGATCTTCGGGGGCATCCTCGGGATCGGACTTCTGCGTGGCCAAAGCTACCTGCGCGCGGTGATGGAGGGGATGATGCCCCTGCGCGAGGAAGGCTGGATGAAACTGACCCGGCGGCTTTGCGCGTTCTTCTTCGGGCTGGCGCTGCTCAACGAAATTGTGTGGCGGACCATGTCCACGGAAAGCTGGGTCTATTTTAAGACATTCGGGCTGACCGCGGCGCTGTTCGTGTTCTTCATGGCGCAAAGCGCGCTCTTTCGCGACTACGGCATCGAAGACGAGAGCTGAGGCCTGCGCCGCCGCATCTTGGGCCGCGGTCCACACCGTGTGTGCAGCGGGCCGGACCACTGGACACCGGGTCTTGGCGGCTTAGTCTCCGGCTGATTGCATTCCACTCAGCGGAGCCCCCATGGACGCCTTCGGTAAAAGCCAGCCTGTGACCCGACGCGAAGACCTGCGCCTCTTGACCGGTGCGGGCCGCTATACCGACGACATCGCGCCTGAAGGCGCGCTTTACGGCTATTTCCTGCGCTCGCCCGTGGCCCATGGTCGGATCGCGGGGATCGACCTCGACGAGGCCAAAGCCAGCCCGGGGGTGCGCCTGATCCTGACCGCGAAGGATCTGGCTGATGCGGGCATCACCGAGGGGCTGTTCACCGTGATGGTCAAGAACCATGACGGCAGCCCCGGCATCGCCCCGCGCCGTCCGATCCTTGCCGAAGACAAGGTGCGCTTCGTGGGCGAACCCATGGCCCTGATCGTCGCGGAGACGCTGGCGCAGGCCAAGGACGCGGCGGAGCTGATCATGCCCGATATCGAGGACCTGCCGGTGCATCTCGATCTCGCGCCGGGCGGCGAGGCGCTTCACGACGCGGCGCCCGACAATCAATCCTTCGATTTCGCACTCGGGGACGAGGCAGCGACCGAGGCCGCGTTCGAGGCCGCGGCGCATGTCGTGACGCTCGATGTGCCGGATCACAAGATCATCGCCAACGCTCTGGAAGGGCGGGCCTTCATCGCCGATTGGCGCGACGAGCGGTTGCACGTCACCATGTCGAGCCAGGGGGTCTGGACCCACAAAACGCAGATCGCCAAGGTCCTGGGTCTGCCCGAGGACGCGGTGCATGTCGTGACCGAGGATGTGGGCGGCGGTTTCGGCATGAAGACGATGGTCTACCCCGAATATTTCGCCATCGCGCAGGCCGCGCGCAGCCTGGGCTGTGCCGTGCGCTGGGCGGCGGAGCGGGGCGAAGGCATGCTGTCGGACAATATGGGCCGCGATCTCGTCTCCACCGCGAAGATGGCTTTTGACGCGGATCTCAAGATCACCGGCTACCGCGTCGATACGCGCTTCAACTTGGGTGCCTATGCGAGCCAGTTCGGCCCGCTGATGCAGACGCAGCTCTTCAGCCGTGTCCTGACCGGGGTTTACAATATTCCGACAGCCTACCTGCGCTCGCAGGCCTATTTTACCAATACCTGCCAGATCGACGCCTATCGCGGCGCGGGCCGTCCCGAGGCGATATACGTGCTTGAGCGGCTGATGGATCGCGCGGCCAGGGAATTGGACGTGGCGCCCGAAGCGCTGCGGCAGCGCAACTTCATCCCGCCCGCGGCCTTTCCCTACAAGACCGTCGGCGGCGAGGTCTACGACGTGGGCGAGTTCGCGCGCGTTCTGGGTCACGGCGCGCAGGCGGCGGATTGGGACGGCTTTGCGGCCCGGCGCGCGGCATCGGAAGCCAAGGGGCGCCTGCGGGGGCGGGGCCTGTGCTATTACATCGAGGCCATCCTTGGCGCACCGGATGAAGGGGTGCGTGTCGAATTCGAGGAGGATGGCGGGGCCGCGATCTATGTCGGGACGCAATCGAACGGGCAGGGGCACGAGACCGTCTTTGCGCAATTCCTGTCGGATCAGACCGGTATCCCGGTCGAGAAAATCCGCGTCGTACAGGGCGATTCGGACCTGATCGCGGCGGGCGGCGGCACCGGCGGATCGCGCTCCGTGACCGTGCAGACCAACGTGACGCTGAAAGCGGTGGCGCAGCTCGTCGGCGCGTTTCGCGCTTTCCTCGCCGAGGAGGCGGGTGTCACGATGGACGAGGTCGATTTCGACGACACCCTTTTCCGCATCGCAGGCACCAACGAGACGCACACCATGCTGGACGTGGCGGAGATGGCCCGCGCCGCGGGTCGCCCCGATCTGCTGCGCGTGGAGGCGCATGACAAGCTCGCCGCGCGGTCCTTTCCGAATGGCTGCCATCTCGTCGAGGTGGAGGTCGATCCCGAGACCGGCACGGTCGCGCTGGACCGCTACACGGTCGTCGACGATTTCGGCAACCTCATCAATCCCTTGCTGGTCGAGGGGCAGGTTCACGGCGGAATCGCCCAGGGTGCGGGCCAGGTGCTGATGGAACGGGTCGTCTATGACGAGACCGGCCAGCTTCTGACCGCATCCTTCATGGATTACGCGATGCCGCGCGCCAATGACCTGCCATTCTTCCACTTCGAGACGGAGCCCGTGCCCTCGACCTCGAACCCGATGGGCATGAAGGGCTGCGGCGAGGCCGGGACCGTGGGGGCTATGGCCGCGGTGGCCAATGCGGTGCAGGACGCGCTGTGGGATCAGGGCGTGCGCCGGGCCGACATGCCCTTCACCCCGCATCGTGTCTGGGAGATGCTGAATCACGCGCAGATGGCGGCGGAATAAGCCCTCCGAAAAAAGCAAGTCGAAAGATCACGCTTTTGCGACTGGCCTTTAAACTGTGGCATTGATGCCCATTTCTCTAACAGGATCGCGGGCACGGAACGCTCGCGACACCTTCACTGTCCCTCGTTCCGTTACTGGCGTTCGGGCCTTGGCCCGGACGCTTTTTTGTGGCTGGCTCGGGACATGAACAGCCGCGATTCTCATCTCCGCGACATCCTGAAACGTACCCGCATCATCGCGATGGTCGGCGTATCGGCCAATCCGATCCGGCCCAGCCATTACGTGGGGCGCTACCTGTCGCTCAAGGGCTATGACATCCGCCCCGTGAATCCGGGCCTTGCGGGCCAGATGCTTTTTGGCAACCGCGTCGCGGAAACGCTGTCGGAGATCAAGGCCGAGGTCGACATGGTCGATATCTTCCGCAGGCCGGAAGCCGTGCCAGCCATCGTCGACGAGGCGCTGGAGGTCTTCCCGAAGCTTCAGACCATCTGGATGCAGATCGGCATCACGCACGCGGAGGCCGCAGCCAAGGCCGAGGCGCGCGGCGTTGACGTGGTGCAGAACCGCTGTCCGAAGATCGAATACCAGCGCCTGTTCGGCGAATTGCGCATGGGCGGGTTCGCGACCGGCGTGATTTCCTCGAAGCTTTGAGACTATGCCCGTGCGCGTCGATCTGCCTTTGAGCGCGTCGGTCGCCCTGATGGGAGGCGCGGCGTTCCGGGTTGTCGCGCAAAGACCTGAACCTGACCAAAGCACGGTCGCGCGACGATGACAGAGGGCAGGGGCACGCACAGAGTTGCGGTTCTGGGCGCGGGCATCGTCGGGGTGTCCACCGCGCTTTGGCTGCAGCGTTTCGGGGCCGAGGTCACGCTGATCGACCGGGCGGCGCCGGGGGCCGGGGCGTCGGCGGGCAATGCCGGGGTGTTGGCGGCCTCGGCCCTGCGGCCTTCGCTCGATGCGGCGGCGCTGCGGGCGGCGCCGGGCATGCTTTTGGATCGCGACGCGCCGCTTTTCCTGCGTTGGTCCTACCTGCCGCGTCTGCTGCCCTGGCTTGCGCGGGCGCTGCGCCATGTGGGCGAGGCGGAGGTCGGACGGATCTCTGACGCGCTGGCCCATCTCGTCACGGACGCGGTCGAGGCGCATGCGGCCACGGCGGAGGGAACGCCCGCGACGCATTTCCTTCAGCGCTCCGATTACGTCTATGCCTACCGGGACGCGGCTGCCTATGCGGCGGGTGCGGCAGGGCTCGCGATCAAGGCCGATGCGGGGTTTCCCCATCGCCGCCTCTCGGGCGCAGAGGTGCAGGATTACGACCCGGCGCTTGGGCCCGAATTGGGGGTAATCGCGGTTCTGGGCGCGCATGGCTTCATCACCGATCCCGAAGGGTACGTGACAGCCCTCGCGGAAGGGTTCGAGGCGGAGGGTGGCACATTCCGGCAGGCGGAGGTGCAGGCGCTGCGGATCGAGGATGGCCGCGTCACGGGCATCGTGCTGCCCGGTGAGACGCTGCCCTGCGATCAGGCGGTCGTGGCGATGGGCGCGGCCTCCGCGCCGCTGTTGAAATCGGTGGGGATTTCCCTGCCGCTCGAGACGGAGCGCGGCTACCACCTGCAATTGCACAGCATCGACGGCGCGCCGCGCCAACCGGTGATGGTCGCCGAGGGTCAGTTCGTTGCGACGCCCATGGCGCGCGGTGCGCGGCTTGCCGGGATTCTGGAGCTGGGCGGGTTGGAGGCGGGGCCGTCGCGGGCACCCTTCGGGCTTTTGCGGCGTCTCGGGGCGCGGGCCTTTCCGGGCCTCGATTTCACGGAGGCGCAGGAATGGATGGGCCACCGGCCCGCCTTGCCCGACAGCCTGCCGCTTCTGGGGCAGGTGCGCGAGACGGGGCTATGGGGCGCTGTCGGGCATCACCATGTGGGCCTGACGGGCGGGCCGAAATCCGGCCGCCTTCTAGCGGAGCAGATGATGGGACGGCGGCCCAATGTCGATCTTGGCCCGTTTGGGGCTGCGCGTTTCGCCAGGCGCTAGACGCTATGGGAAGGGCGCACGGGGTTAGGCGTGCCTGGCGCGACAGGAACGAGGCGCGGCGACACGATCCGCGCAAGTACCGCGCTGCGGTCCGAACCTGAGTTTGGGTAGCCGGTTTTCGGGAAGGAAGTGGTGGGCGACCCTGGAATCGAACCAGGCGTGGGTCTCCCCGGCGGATTTACAGTCCGCTGCCGCACCTTGCAGCGCGTCGCCCCCAACCGGGCGCACCCGGCAAGTGAGGGGTCGAATACAAGCGGGCCTTTTTCCCGTCAACCGGAAAATCCCTTGCATGCGCGGCGCGGCTCCGTCACGGAAATGTCGGCAAGTGAAAGGCGCATGACATGGCGAAAAAGCCCCGCTGGGTGGTCGAGAAAGAGCAGGCGCAAAAGGCCGAGGGCGCGCAGACCCTCTGGCTGTTCGGCCTGCATGCGGTCCGGGACGCGTTGGAAAATCCACGCCGCGAGAAGTTGCGGCTGATCGTGACACCGAACGCGGCGGAGAAACTGTCGGATGCCGTAGCCGCCAGCGGCATCACGACCGAGGTCAGCGATCCGCGCAAATTTGCAGCCCCGCTCGATCCGGGATCGGTCCACCAGGGCGCGGCGCTTGAGGTGAAGCCGCTGGATTGGGGCCGCCTGGACGAGGTCGCGCAGGGCGATGGTGAAAAGCCGCCGCGCGTCGTGCTGCTCGACCGGGTGACCGACCCTCATAACGTGGGCGCGATCCTGCGCTCGGCGGAGGTGTTCGGCGCACGGGCGGTGATCGGCACCAAGCATCACTCGGCGCCCGAGACCGGCGCCCTGGCCAAGACGGCGTCCGGCGCGCTGGAGCGGCAGCCCTATCTGCGCGAGGTCAATCTGGCGCGCACGATCAGCCAGTTGCAGGAGATGGGCTATGTCGTGCTGGGCCTCGATGGCGAGGCGGAGGGGACGCTCGAGGCCGAGCTCGCGCTGGCCGGAACGCGCGCGGTGGCGCTCGTTCTGGGCGCTGAGGGGCCGGGGCTTCGGCCCAAGACCAAGGAAAGCTGCGACGCGCTGGTGCGGATCGATTTCGCCGGTGGCTTCGGCTCGCTCAATGTCTCGAACGCTGCTGCCGTGGCGCTTTATGCAGCAAGGGTCCGGTAGGGGCAAAGCCCGCAGGCGCGCGCCCGGTCAGGGCATCAGCTCGAACCGGGTCACATCGACCATGCCGCGATCGGTGATCTTCAGCGCGGGGATCACCGGCAGGGCCAGGAAGGCCAGTTGCAGAAAAGGCTCCTGAAGCGTGACGCCGAGGCCTTTCGCCGCTGCCCGCAACGCCTCCAGATCGCGGCGCACGACCTCGAAAGGCTCGAGCGACATCAGGCCTGCAAGCGGCAAGGCCAACTCCGCCAGTACCGCGCCGTCGCGCACGACACAGAAGCCGCCCTCGATCTCCGTCAGCCGTGTCGCCGCCTGCGCCATATCACCGTAGTCCACGCCCACACAGGCGATGTTGTGATGGTCGTGACAGACGGTCGAGGCGATCGCCCCGGCCTTGAGGCCGAAGCCGCGCACGAAGCCCGTGGCGATATTGCCGTTCCGGCCATGCCGCTCGATCACTGCGATCCGAGCGAGGTCGCGGGCGGGATCGGGGCGCTTGTCGCCATCCTCTGGCGCAATTTCTTCGGTCAGGTGATCGGTCAGGATCTGGCCCTCGCGGATGCCGATCACGGCGGTCTCGGCGCGATTGCCGGGCGCGCGGAAGCTTTCGGCGCGGAGCGGCGGCGCATGGACCGAATTGCGTCCGACCGGCGGCAGGGTGCCGCGCGTATCGAAGGCGGCTTGGTCCACCACGATGCCACCCGCGACGACCAGTTCGGCCCGGCATTCTTCGAGATCGGGCAGGGCGACGATATCGGCCCGCAATCCCGGCGCGATGAGCCCGCGATCCTTGAGCCCGAAGGCCTCCGCCGCCGACAGGGAGGCCGCGCGATAGGCGGCAAGCGGCGGCACTCCGAGGCCGATCAGCGTGCGGATCATGTGATCGAGATGACCTTCCTCGCCGATATCGAGCGGGTTCCGGTCATCGGTGCAGAGACCCATATAGGGGGCCGTGCGTTCGGTCAGGAGCGGGGCGAGCGCGTGCAGGTCCTTCGATACGGACCCTTCGCGGATCAGCACCCGCATGCCCTTCTGCAGCTTCTCGCGGGCTTCGGAGGCGCTGGTCGCTTCGTGCTCGGTCCGGATGCCCGCGGCGATATAGGCATTGAGATCGGTGCCCGACAGAAGCGGGCAGTGTCCGTCGATATGTCCGCCATCAAAAAGCGCGAGCTTCTCCAGAACCCCCGGGTCGCGGTGGATCACGCCGGGGTAATTCATGAACTCCGCGAGGCCGATGCCCGAAGGGTGGTGCATGAGCGGCGCAAGGTCCTGCGCGGTGAGCTCCGCGCCCGCGGTCTCCATATCCGTGGACGGCACGCAGGAGGACAGCTGAACCCTCAGGTCCATCAGCAGATGCTGCGCGGCCTCTTGGAAATAGCGAATGCCGTCCGCGCCGATCACGTTGGCAATCTCGTGCGGGTCGCAGATCGCGGTGGTAACGCCCAGGGGCGTGACGCAGCGGTCGAATTCGAAGGGCGTCACGAGTGAGGATTCGACGTGCAGATGGGTATCGATGAAGCCGGGCACGAGGGTGAGGCCGGTGACGTCGATGACCTCGCGCCCTTCATAGGTCCCGCAGGTGCCCACGATGCGGTCGCCCTGGATGGCCACGTCGCCTTCGAGCAGCGCGCCGGTGACGAGGTCGAGCACCCGGCCGCCGCGCAGGACGAGGTCGGCGGGTTTGTCGCCGCGTGCTGCGGCAATGCGGGTGGCGAGGTCGGACATGGGGAGGGCCTTTGGGTTGTGCTTGGGGAGAAGTGTGGCGGGTGTTGCGTAGGAGGTCGAGGCCAAAGCGAAGTTTGGTAGCAAGCTCATCACAGCCTCTCCGAGGATCACTGCCTCCTGATCCATGGTTGTGCAGAGCGTCCCGAGCGCCTGCCCGGCCCGCCGCACCAAAGGTGCGCCAATTTGAGCGGCACGCCTTTGGCGTGACGGGCAGGTGCTTTGGTGACGTTGGCACTTGCGTTCGATCTGCGCGCGGATTTGATATGGATAAAGCGCTTGCGTTCGAGCGTTGCAGCGCCATCCCCCGGGCAGGCGCTTTCAACGTCGCTTCATTTGGCAAACAAGAGGTTAGCGGCGCGCGTTTGAAAGATGCGCGTTCAGACCGCCGCCGCCCCCGCAGCGCGCCCCAGCACAACGGCCGCCAAAAGCCCGTTGCCCGAAAGATATCCCGAATCCCCTGATCCGGACACGCCACAGGCGGCACCGCCTGCCGCGAAGAGGTTCGGGAAAGGTGCCCCATCCTTGCCGATCACGCGGCCTGTCCCGTCGGTCTCAAGTCCGCCTTGGGTGTGAAACAGCGCGCCTGTGACACGCACCCCGCAGAACGGCGGCCCCAGCCGCTGGCCCGCCCAGCTGCGTCCGAAGGCGTCCTCCCCCTCGGAAGGGATCGCGGCGAGGGTTTGCGCCAGCGCCTCCGCGGGTAGGCCGAGCGCTTCCGCCAGACCCCCCAGCGTCTCGGCGGTCTTCACCGCGCCCTGCGCCTCGGCATTGCGGAAATCCTCGAATTGGCGCGCGATCCCGGCGATGCGGGCATCGAAGATCGAGAAGGCCTCGCCGCCGGGTTGGCCGAGCACCGCCCGCGCGGCCTCGGAATAGCCCTGGCTCTCGTCCCAGAACCGCGCGCCGTCGCGATTCACCTGCACGCCGCCTTCGCCGATCACGGCCCAAGTGATGAGGATGCCATGCGGATGCGCGACATTGCCGTGCCCCTGATAGGCCCCGAGATGCCGGGTCGCGGCCCCGAGCGCTGCGCCCCATTCCACCGCCTCGCCGCGATTGCCGTCATGGCCGAACCAGACGGCGCTGTCGATTTCGGGCATGTGTTCGGTCACCATGGCGCGATTGCCGCCGAACCCGTTGCAGGCGAGGATCAGCTTGGCGCAGCCGACGGTCTCCGTCGCGCCATCGGGCCGAGTGAGGGTGACGCCGGTGATGCGCCGGGCGTCGTGATGCAGCACGGTCGCGCGGCGTTCGCAGATCACCATGATCTCCTGCGCTTCGACCGTGGCGCGCAGGCGGTCGATCAACTCGCGGCCCGCACGCGACGGAAGGCCGTGCATGCGCCGCCGCGAATGGCCGGGATAGTCGAAATCGGTCACGACCGAGAAGGGCAGATCGAAGCGCTCCGCCAGCCAGTCGATGGCCGGGGCCGCCCCTCGGGCCAGCGCGTCGACGAGGGCGGGATCGTTTTCGCCCTTGGCTTTCTTCTGGATGTCGGCGGCGAAGAACGCAGGGTCATCCGCGATCCCTGCCGCGGTCTGAAAGCTGGTCCCGGCGGCCGGGATCAGCCCCGCCGACAGCGCCGTCGAGCCCTGCGGCACGGGATCAGCCTCGACCACCAATACCTCTTGCCCGGCTTCATGCGCGGACAGTGCGGCCACCATCCCGCAGGCGCCGCCGCCCACGATGAGCGTCTCGACCTCGAAGTCGAAGGCGTCGGGCGTGGGCGCGATCTCAGCCATCCTTGCCCTCCCAGCGCGCGCCCTCGGCGAGCATCGCATCCGTGCCGATCACATCGTTCAAACCGTTGAAATCGAACATATTCCCCGCGAAGGGTTTGTTCGATCCATGTGTGGCGAGGCTCGCGTAATAGGCTTGCGCCGTCTTGGCCAGCGCGCGCACGATCCCGCCCGGGAAGATCGCGATGGAGAAGCCGAGCGCTTCGAGATCCGTGGCAGAGGAAATGGGGGTCGCACCGCCCTCGACCATGTTCGCCAGCAGCGGGATGCGGTCGCCGAACGTCGCGGTGATGCGCTTCATCTCGTCGAGCGATCGGGGTGCTTCGATGAAGAGCGCATCGGCGCCCGCCTCGATATAGGCCTCCGCCCGGTCGATCGCGGCCTCGATCCCGTCGACGGCGATGGCGTCGGTGCGCGCGATGATCAGCGTCTCGTCCGAGGCGCGGGTATCGGCCATGGCGGCGATCTTGCCCGCCATTTCGGATTTGGAGATCAGAGACTTGTCCTTCAGGTGCCCGCAGCGCTTGGGATAGCTTTGATCCTCGACCTGCAGGGCGGCGGCGCCCGCGCGTTCATACATCCGCATGGTGCGTTGGGCATTGAGCGCGTTGCCGAATCCATTGTCGGCGTCGATGATCACCGGCAAATCCACACGGTCCGCAATCAGCGCCATCGTGTCGGTCATCTCGGACGCGGTCGACAGCCCGATATCGGGCCGCCCGAGCCGGGTATAGGCAACGGCCGCGCCCGAGAGATAAAGCGCCTCGAACCCGGCCTCGGCGGCGAGCGCGGCGGTCAGCCCGTCATAGATGCCGGGCGCGGTGAGGATCTTCTGCGATTGCAGGCGGGTGCGCAGGCTCATGTCGCCTCTCCGATCATCTGGATCGCCTCGGCGCAGGTCATCTGCGATCCCAGCGACCCGAGCGACAGAAGCGTTGCCTCATGCACCTCGGGTTTGAAGGCGGCACAGCCGTCTTTCAGCAGGATCGTGTCGATATTCCGCAGATGCGCATCGCGCAGCGTGGAGGCGACACCGCCATTCGTGACGATCCCGCCCAATATGATCGTATCGAGGTCGAGCGCGCGCATAATGTACTCGAGCCGCGTCTGGTAGAAGGCGGAATAGGCGACCTTCTCGACGGTGTAATCGGCAGGCGCCAGCGCATCGACCAGCCCATGACCCCATTCGCCCGGCGCGAAATCCCCCTTGCCGAGGAAGGGCCGCAGCGCCTTAAGGTGCGGTGCGATCAGCGGCTCGCCACCGGGACCGGGGACCAGCGTGAACTGCGCCGAGATATAGGTGCCGCCTGCGGCGCGCAGGGCGTCGCGCAGGGGTGCGATCCGGGCGGGCAGGGCGGTGATGCTGTCCGCGCCCTGACCGGCGCGCCCGTAGGCGCCGTCCTCATGCAGGAAGTCGTTCTGCAGATCGATGGTCAGAAGCGCCGTGCGTTTGGGATCGAAGGGATGCTCCATGGCTCAACCTTCCTTGGCTGTGATGATGGTGTTGCCGAACCGGTCGACCTCGCCCTGAAGGTCGGGCTCGATCAGGACAGTCGTATCGGCCTGCTCCAGGATCGCGGGGCCGGGGATCAACGCGCCCACAGGGAGGGCGAGCCGGTCATAGATCGCGGTCTCGTGCCAATCAGTGCCGAAATGCACCTTGCGGTGGCCCTTGAGCGCCGCATCCATGTCGCCGCCTTCAGGCGCCAGCGTCGTCAGGTCGAATTTGGGCCGCTTGCCGATCACCGCCGAACGCAGGTTCATCACCCGCCGCGTGCCGGTCTTGAGAAGACGACCATAGGCGGCGTGATAGGCGCTGTCGAAGGCCTCGGTGATCTGCGCGCGCGTGGGCGGCGTGACCTTGCCTGAGTTGATCGTCACCGGGATCGGTACGGCGACGGTATGGGTCTGGCCGACATAGGCCATGTCGAGCTCAAAGACGGTCTCGCGCGCTTCGAACTCGGAGGCCGAGGCGTCGAGCATGCGTGTGCCCTGATCCACATGCGCCTGCATGAAGTCGCCGAGGGCTGCTACGTCCAGCGCATCGACCGTCGCGTTGATCGTCTGCACGAAATCCTGCCGCATATCCGCGATGACGCAGCCAAGCGCCGAGGTCACACCGGGATAGCGCGGCACGATGGCGCGTCCGATCCCCACATCGGCCAGCATCGCACCCGTATGCAGCGCGCCGCCGCCGCCGAAGGGCATGAAGGCGAAGCGCTCTGGATCGAAGCCCCGCTCGATGGAGACGAGGCGAATGGCGCCTGCCATGCGCGAATTGGCGACGCGCAGGATGGCCTCGGCGGCCGCATGGGTGCCAAGGCCCAGGGGCCCGCCCACATGTTCGTCGATGGCCCGGCCCGCGGCTTCCACGTCCAGCCGCTCAAGCTTGCCGCCGATGGGATTGTCCGGATCGATCCGGCCAAGGACCACGTTGGCATCCGTCACGGTGGGTCGCGTATTGCCCTGCCCGTAGGCCACGGGGCCGGGGGTGGAGCCTGCGCTTTCGGGGCCGATATTCAGAAGGCCCCCCTTGTCGACCCAGGCGATGGAACCGCCGCCCGCGCCGATCGTGGTGATCTCGATCATCGGCGTGCGCACGACCATGCCGAAATCGATGGAGGTCTCGGGCGCCAGCATCGACTGGCCGCCCGCAATGAGCGAGACATCAAAGGAGGTGCCGCCCATATCGCCGGTGATGACGTCCGGAAAGCCTGCCTCCGTCGCAATGTGCCCGGCGGCGATCACGCCCGCGGCGGGGCCGGACAGGGCAGTGCGGATCGGCAGCTCGCAGGCCGTTTCGATCCCCATGACACCGCCGTTTGACTGCACGATCATGAATTCCGACCCGAAGCCGCCGTCGCGCAGCGCATTGTCGAGCCGGTGCAGGTAGCCCGACACCTCGGGCTGCAGATAGGCGTTGAGCGCGGTGGTGGAGAAGCGTTCGAACTCGCGGATTTCCGGCAGGATTTCCGAGGAGGCGGAGACATGCGGGTTTGGCCAGAGCGCGCGCACGGCCTCGACGGCTTTCGCCTCGTTCTCCGGGTTGGCATAGGCATTCGCGAAAAGCACGGCGACTGCCTGGCAGCCGGCGTCGATGAGCGCCCGCGCCGCGCGGCGCACCGCATCCAGATCGACCGCCGTGCGGATCGTGCCGTCCGCCAGCGTGCGTTCGGGCACTTCGAGACGCAATTCGCGCGGTACGACGGGTTCGAAATCCCCGCGCAGACCCCAGGTGCGGGGACGGTCGCGGCGGCGCATCTCAAGCACGTCGCGCAGGCCTTCAGTGGTGATGACGCCGATCCTGGCGCCCTTGCGTTCGATCAGCGCATTGGTCCCGGCGGTCGTGCCGTGGATCACCACCGACACGGTCGAGAGGTCCGCGACCTCGCGTCCGATCCCGTCGAGAAAGCCACCCGACTGGTCGGGGCGCGTGGTGGGCACCTTTGCCACGGAGGCCTTGCCGGTGGCCTCGTCGAGGACGAAGACATCCGTGAAGGTGCCGCCCACATCGACTCCGATCATGCGTTTGCCGCTCATGCGTGCACCTCCTGCCATGCGGGGCCGTAAAGGGCTGTGGCCTTGTCAGCCGACAGAAAGCCCTGCGCCACGTCGCGCGCGACCTCCGCCGCCGGTCGGTCAGAGGCGGGCCCGTAGCCGCCGCCTCCGGGCGTGTCGAGCCGCACGGATTGGCCCTGTTTCAACTGGATGCCGCGCATCTTGGAGACCATGGGTGGTTGCGCCCAGCCATCCTCGGTCTCGTAGGCGAAGCCGTTCATGGCGCCGTCGCCCCCGCCCGCCACACCTTTGGGCGGGAAGCTGCCGCGTTCGCCGAAAAGGAACGCCTCGGCGCCGTTTTCTTCCAGCACTTCGATCTCGTAGGTGGCCCCGAGCCCGCCGCGATGCATGCCCGGCCCGGCGCTGTCGGGGCGCAGCGCCCATTGCTTGAACATCACCGGATAGGCGGCCTCCAGGATCTCCATCGGCGGGATCGTCGCGGTGGAGATGGGCGCGTTGCCGTGGTTCAGGCCGTCCGACTCGATGCTGGCCCCGTGCCCGCCACCATAGAAAGAGAACATCACCCAGGGCTGGCCGTTCTTCCTGCGCCCGGCGATGGAAAGCGCGTTGATCGTGCCATAGGCATTGGCGACGACCCGGTCGGGTGCGGCCTGCGCGGCCGCCGAGAAGATCACGTCGATCATGCGCATGATCGTCTCGGTATAGCCGCCGACGGGCGCGGGGAAATCGGCCGCCAGAAGCGAGCCTTCGGGGATTTTCACGTCGATAGGGCGCATGACGCCCGCATTGGCCGGAAGGCTCGGGAAGATGTGCTTGATCGCCACATAGGCTGTGGCCACGGCGGTCGGCAGGGCGATGTTCACCGGGCCCTGACAGCGGTCTGCGGTGCCCGTGAAATCGAGGACCATGCGGTCGCCCTCGATCTCGAGCGCCACGCGAATGGGCAGCGGCTCGGGCGAGATGCCGTCATTGTCGAGGAAATCCTCCGCCTCCCAGCGGCCATCGGGCAGGGCTTCGAGCTCCGCTCGCATCAACGTCTCGGCGCGTTCGGACAGCGCGTCGAGGGCGGCGCCCACAATCGGCCCGCCATATTCATCGAGCAGCTCGTCCATGCGCTTCTGCCCGAGGTCGAGCGCGCCCAGCTGCCCGTTCAGATCACCTTCTGCCGATTGCGGCAGGCGGGTATTGCGCATCAGAATGTCAATGACGTCCTGATTGATCTCGCCGGCGCGGGCGAGGCGCACGGGCGGCAGCACGAAGGCCTCCTGGAAGGCATCCTTGGCGGCGGGGTTGTAATTGCCCGGCGCGCCGCCGCCCAGATCGTGCCAATGGCCGACCGAGGCCAGCCAGCAAAACAGCTTGCCATCGCGGAAATAGGGCCGCACCAGCCGCATGTCGTTGAGATGCGTGCCGCCCATATGCGCGTCGTTGAAAATGTAGATATCGCCGTCGCGCAGATCGTGTCCGTCGCGCGCCACCTTTTCGATCACCGCCTTCACCGCGAAGGACATCACGCCCACAAAGATCGGCAGGCCGGACTTGCCCTGCACCAGCGTGTCGCCCGTTTCCGCATGGTAAAGGCCGTGGCTCGCGTCATGCGCCTCGGCGATGATCGGGTTGAAGGCCGACCGGAAGAGCGTCGCGTCCATCTCGTCGGCGATCTGCTCCATCCGGCCCGCCAGCACGGCCAGCGTGATCGGGTCGATTTCGGTCATGTCGCTCATGGTCGCACCTCCGCGATGTCGTTCCAGACGTCCTGTTTGGTGATCCGGCCCCGGGTCAGTTCGAACCGGTCGATGAAGCGGATCCCGTCGAAGGCGGTGCCATCCGGCCATTCGCCCGAGAGGGTGCCGCGGGCATAGACCACCGCCGGGCCGGGCGTCGGCGCAAGGTCGAAGCCCTCGTAGGTTTTGCGTACGAACCGGTAGCGCGGGGCGGACCAGTCGATCAGCTCCTGCAGGGTGCTCATCGGCCCGCTGCCCGGAAAGGTCATGGTGAAGTCGGGGCCGAGCATCGCCTCGGCGGATGCCAGGTCGCGCGCCTCCATCGCATCGAGGTATTCGCGCACGATCTGGCAGGGATCCGGCAGGGCCGGGGCGCCGCTGCGATGTGTCCGCCCCCGCATGTACTGGCTCGGATCGCGTTCGTGGATCATGATCGTGATCGCCTCGGGATCGGCGGGCACGACGGTGCGCACGGTATCCGTGAGGCCCTCCGCAAGGCGGCGTTTGGCGTCGTCGTCATAGCCCCTGAGCAGGTGCAGTTCGAGTATCGGCACTAATCCATCCCTGCATTTGTATCTTTTATAGGACAGGATTATTGGTGCGTAAGTGACAAATCAAGAATTTATTTGCATACAAATTTCTTGCTTTTGAAGGCGAGCGCGGTACGGTCGGAGGCGAATCGAGAGGTGCAGATGCGCGACGAGGTGCGTTCCAGTCTTCCGGAAGGTGGCAAGGCCCGAAGGGTCTACCTGCTTCTGCGCGACGACATCACGTCGGGTCTCTGCGCGCCGGGGTCCATGCTGCCGGGCGAGCAACGCCTGACGGAGCGATACGAGGTCAGCCGGGTGACGATCCGCCGGGCGCTGGAGGCGCTGGAAGCGGATGGGCTGGTCGCCCGGCGCGCGGGAAGCGGCACCAAGGTGCTGGGGAACGCGGCGGCCGGGGCCATGGCCGCCGATGTCACGTCGCTGATCCCGCAGATCGTCGAGATGGGACGCCATTCCGCGCGGCTTCTGTCCTTTTCCTACGGGGCCGCGCCGGAGCCGGTCGCGGCGGCAATGCAGGTCGCGCCGGGGACGCGCATGCAGACGGCGGTGCGCGTGCGCATGGCGGACGGGCAGCCCTTCTCGCACCTGACGACCCATGTGCCCGAGGATATCGCGACCAATTATTCCGAGGCGGATCTCGCCAATACGCCGCTTTATCAACTCCTTGAGCGGTCCGGCGTGCGCGTCGATACCGCGCATCAGACGGTCAGCGCGACCCTGGCTGCGCCCGACGTGGCCGAGGCGCTGGGCATTTCGACGGGATCGGCCCTTTTGTGGCTGCGCCGCGTGGTGCGCGATGCGGACGGGCGCGGGGTGGAATACCTCTCGGCGCTCTACCGGCCCGACCGGTTCCAGCTTGAGATGGACCTGACGCGGGTGGGCGAAGGCACGGGCCGCCATTGGGAGCCCGTGGTGGGCGATCACGGGGAGGGGGGCGCATGAGTGCCACGCTTCTCGACAAGCTCTGGTCGGCCCACGAGATCAAGCGCAACGCCGACGGGGCCTCGCTTCTCTGGGTGGATCGGCACCTCGTCCATGAGGGATCGCACCATGCCTTCGCCAAGCTCGCGGAGCGCGGCATGAAGGTCGCCGAGCCGGGCCTGACCTTTGGCGTGGCGGATCATTACGCGCCGACGCGGTCGCGCGATCATATCGCCGATCCGGATATCGCCAAGATGCTGGACAGGCTGGAGAAAAATACCGCCGCCCATGGCGTGCAGCTTTTCGGTCTGCGGGACCCGCGACAGGGCATCGTGCATGTGCTGGGCCCCGAGCAGGGTCTGACGCTGCCGGGTCTTCTGATCAATTGCGGCGACAGCCATACCTCCACCCATGGCGCCTTCGGGGCGCTTGCCTTCGGGATCGGGGCCACGCAGGTCGCGCATGTGCTGGCCACGCAGACGATCTGGCAGGTCAAGCCGCGCGCCATGCGGATCGTGGTCGAGGGCGCGCTGGGTCCGGGTGTGACCGCCAAGGACATCGCGCTGCATTGGATCGCAAAGCTCGGGACATCCGGGGCGGCGGGTCATGCGGTCGAATATGCAGGCTCCGCCATCGAGGCGCTGTCGATGGAAGGGCGGATGACGCTCTGCAACCTCTCGATCGAGGGCGGCGCACGGTTCGGGATGATCGCGCCCGATCAGACAACCTTCGATTATGTGAAAGCTCGCCCCTTCGCGCCCGATGGCGCGCTCTGGGACGAAGCCCTTGCTGATTGGGCCGGGTTGCACAGCGACGCGGAGGCGCATTTCGACAAGGAGGCGCGCTTCGACGCGGGCGAGATCGCACCCACGGTGACATGGGGCACCACGCCCGAGCAGGCGCTTCCCATCACCGAGGCCGTGCCGGACCCCGCGACATTGACGGGCGCCCGGGCCGAGGCCGCGGAGGCCGCCATCGCCTATATGGGCCTGGCGCCGGGCCAGAAGTTGGACGGTACGCCCGTCGATCAGGTCTTTCTTGGCTCTTGCACCAATGCCCGGATCGAGGATCTGCGCGCCGCGGCCGCCATCCTCAAGGGCCGCCGCGCGAAGGTGCCGGGTGTGGTCAGCCCCGGCTCCATGCTGGTGCGCGCGCAGGCCGAGGGCGAGGGGCTTGATACCGTTTTCCGCGAGGCCGGCCTCGACTGGGTCGCCTCGGGCTGTTCGATGTGCGTCGGCATGAACGGCGATCTCGTTGCAGCGGGCAAGCGCTGCGCTTCCTCCACCAACCGCAATTTCCGCGGGCGGCAAGGCAAGGGTGCGCGCACGCATCTGATGTCGCCCGTCATGGTCGCGGCAGCGGCGGTGACCGGCACGCTCACCGATGCGCGGCCCCTGATGGCGGGGCGGCTCTGATGGCGGGGTGGAATACATACAAGGGCTTGGCGGTGGCCTTGCCGCGGGCCGATATCGACACCGATCAGCTGATCCCGGCGCGGTTCATGTCGGCGAGCCGGTCCGAGGGCTATGGGCAGTACCTGATGCGCGATCTGCGCGAGGGTGATGCCGATTTCCCGCTCGATCGCCACCCGGAAGCGGGCGCGCTCGTGGCGGGGCCGAATTTCGGCTGTGGCTCGTCGCGAGAGGCGGCGGTCTATGCGCTCGTCGATGCGGGCATCCGGGTCGTGATCGCCGAAAGCTTCGCTGATATCTTCGCGGGCAATGCAGTGAATAACGGCCTGCTGCCTGCGCGGGTGGCGGAAACCGACGAAATCCTCGCCGCGATGGGGACGGGCACGGCCACGATCTCCGTCGATCTCGATGCGGCGGAGTTGCGCGTGAACGACACGCGCTATGCCTTCAATCTGCCGCGGCTCTGGGCCGAGAAGCTGATCAATGGCTGGGACGATATCGACCTGACCCGTGCGCATCTCGATGACATCGCCGCCTTCCGCGCCGAACGGGCAACGCAATCCGCCTGGGCATGGCCCCGGCAGGTATGAATCGCGCGCCTTCGGGCGTGCCAAGACGAGGTCGGACAAACCGACCCCAGAAAAAACCAACCAAAGGCAGCGGTCCGACCCGCCGCATCTGACAAGGAGAGACGATATGAAGATGACCCTGATCGGTGGCGCGCTGGCCTCCACATTGGCGTTGACCGTGGCGGCCCAGGCGCAGGAACAGACGATCACCGCCGTGCATGCCTTCCCGGAGACGCTGATCTACACGCAGAGCTTTCTGGACTTCGTGGAGAAGGTGAACGCGGCCGGCGAAGGCGTGATCCAGATCGACGTGCGCGGCGGCCCCGAGGCCATCGGCATGTTCCAGCAGCCCGATGCCGTGCGCAACGGCGTCGTGGACATGGTCTACACGCCCGGTTCGTTCTACGCGGGCGCGCTGCCCGAGAAGGATGCGCTCGTCGCCTCGAACCTGACGGCCATCGAGACGCGCGAGAATGGCGGCACGGAGCTGATCGACTCCATCCACCAGGAAAAGATGGGCGTGAAGTACCTGGGCTGGTTCGACAGCGGCGTCTGCTACAACCTCTGGACCCGCGACGCGCCGACGCTCGATGAGGGTGGCAATCTCGACGTGTCGGGCCTGAAGCTGCGCGGGAATGCGGTCTATAACGCCTTCTTCACCGATTATCTGGGTGCCCAGGTGATCGACCTGCCGACGACCGATGTCTACTCGGCGCTGGAGCGGGGTGTCGTGGATGCCACGGGCTGGACGCAGATCGGCCTCATTGATCTCAAGTGGAACGAGTTCCTGAACTACCGGATCGAGCCGTGCTTCTTCTCCACCGATCTGGGCGTGATCGTGAACCTCGAGACCTGGGAAGGGCTCAGCGACGAGGCCAAGACGATCCTGCAGGATCAGGCCATCGCGCATGAGGCAGCCTCCGTCGAGGCGCTGAAATCGAAGCGGGACGAAGACTTCGCCGCGCTGGAAGAGCAGGGCATGGAAGTCGTTGAACTCGAAGGGCAGGCGCGGGCCGATTACCTGGCCGCCGCGCGCGAAAAGACCTGGGCGCGCATGGAAGAGCAGATGCAACAGCACCCGATGGGTCTTGAGAACTACGACACCCTGATCGAGCTCTTCTACGACCTCGAAAAAGCCGGCGAATAAGACCGGTTATGAAACGGGCGCGGGGTCGCCTTCGGGCGGCCCCGACACATTCCCATAAGGCGGGGCAGATATGCGGCACATCATACGGGCCTATGACGCGTTCCTGACGCTGATGGCGATCATTGCGGGGGGCATGCTGATCTGGCTGATGGTGTCGGTCGTGGTCTCCGTCACCATGCGCAACCTCGGGGTTCAGCCTTTCGCTTGGCTGTTCACCTCGTCGGAATATGCGTTGCTCTACATGACGATGCTGGGCGCGCCCTGGCTCGTGCGGGAAAAAGGCCATGTGCATATCGAGCTTCTGACCGCGGCCCTGCCCGAGGCGGCGCAGGCGCTGGTCAGCCGGCTCGTCGCCGCGATTTGCGTTCTTGTCGCGGTCATCCTCGCCTGGAAGGGGCTGGAGCTGTTCCTCACCAATATCGAGCGGAACGATTTCGACGTCCGCGCCTATTTCACGCCGAAATGGATCCTGACGATCTCCTTCCCGATCTCGTTCACGCTCATGGCGGTGGAATTCGCGCGCTTCGTCTTCGGGCCCGAGCTATTGCATTCCGGTGAAGCGGGGGTCAGCGAGTAATGGAATGGTACGCGGCCCTCGGTGTCCTTCTGGGCACGATCATGCTCCTCATGGGGATCGGCATGCCTGTGGCGCTGGCATTCCTTGCCGCCAATATCGTGGGCGCCTGGGTGTTCATGGGCGGCGAGGCGGGCATCACGCAGCTTCTCAATAACGGGTTCGGATCGCTGACGAGCTTCGCGCTGGTGCCCATCCCGCTGTTCCTGCTGATGGGCGAGATCTTCTTCTTCACCGGGCTCGGTGCGCGGATGTTCAACGCCATCGACAAACTTCTGGGCCGTCTGCCGGGGCGCCTGTCCTATGTCACAGTCATCGGCGGCACCGGGTTTTCCACGCTTTCGGGATCGTCCATGGGATCGACCGCGCTCTTGGGCAGCCTGATGGTGCCCGAGATGAACGCGCGGGGCTACAAGACCCATATGTCCGTGGGGCCGATCCTTGGCACGGGCGGGCTTGCGATCATCATCCCGCCCTCGGCGCTGGCGGTCCTGCTGGCGACACTGGCGCAGATCGACGTCGGTGCGCTTCTGATCGCAGGCGTCATTCCCGGGCTGATCCTGGCCTGTCTCTATATCGGGCTCATCTGGTTGCAGACGAAAATGGATCCCTCCGCGGCACCCGCCTACGAGGTGGAGGAGCTGAGCCTCACACAGAAAGTGAAACTGATCCTGCGCGACGTGGTGCCGATGCTGTCGGTGATGGTGCTGACGATCTTCGGCATGATCGGCGGGCTCTTCACCCCGTCGGAAGCCGCGGCCTTCGGGGCGCTGGGTGTTCTGATCCTCGCCGTGATCTATCGCGGTTTGACATGGGAGAGCCTCAGGAAATCCATCGTGGGCGCCCTCAAGGTGACGCTGATGGCCTATCTCATCGTCTTCGGCTCGGCCACGTTCAGCCAGCTTCTGGCCTTTTCGGGCGCCTCGCGCGGGCTGATCGACTGGGCCACGGGATACGAGCTTGCTCCCATCGCGATGCTTCTGGTGATGTTCGGCGTCCTGCTGATCCTCGGCATGTTCATGGAGCAGATTTCGATGATGCTGCTGACCGTGCCGATCTTCTTCCCGCTGGCCGCGACGCTTGGCTTCGATCCGGTGTGGTTCGGGTTGATCATGCTTCTGGCGCTCGAAATTAGTTTCACCACGCCGCCATTCGGATTGTTGCTTTTCGTGATGAAGGGGGTGGCGCCACCGCAGACGACTATGCGCGAGATCTACACCTCCGCGCTGCCCTTCATCGGCTGCTCGCTGCTTCTGGTGGTGCTGCTGATCCTGTTCCCGGATCTTGCACTGTGGCTGCCGGGCCGCTGATCGCGGTCTCGACGGGCCCCGTGCGCGATCCGGCAGGGCCGCGTCGCAGGGGTCAGGGCGTCACGAGCGCGAAGTCGGGATAGATCTCCGCCCGGCGCATCGCTTCGCCTGCATCCGACCGCTCGAAAAAGCCATGTGTCAGGACCAGCGCCGAGGCGATCCCGGCCGTTTGCCCGCCAAGGATATCCGTGTGCAGGCTGTCGCCAACCATCACGACGCGCGATCTGTCCACGGGTCCCAGATGCGCGAAGGTCAGATCGTAGATATTGCCGAAGGGCTTGCCGAAGAATTGCGGCTCCACGCCCGTGGCATCTGCGAGGCGATGGGCGAAATGCCCCGGCTCGATGGAAAAGCCATCCTCGCGCGGGGCCACGATATCGGGATTGCCGACCCAGACGGGGCGCGGGCGGATGCGCAAGGCGTCCTCCAGCAGGGCCTGCCGCGCCTCGGTCCATTCGGCGGAGCCCAGCAGCAGGAAGCCATCGACGGCATCGTAGACCGAGGGGTCTTCGCCGAGGAATGTGACATCCAGCCCTTCGAGGTCATCGAGACCGAAGCGCTGCGTGGCCATCATCCCCCAGCTTTGACGCGGTGCGGCGCGCAGGGCCGCGAGCAAGGTCTTGCGGCTCGAGATCACGTCCTCGGGGGCGAAGGAATAGCCAAGCCGCGCATAGCGCGACATGAGCATCGCATGCGGGTAGCCTGCGGCATTGGTGACGACGACGCAGCGCTTGCCGCGGGCCTGAAGACCCGCGATGCGGTCGACGACGCCGGGGATGGCGCGCTCCCCGATATTCAGCACCCCGAAGGCGTCGAGCAGGAACACGTCGAAGCGATCCGCCAGATCGTCGAGTGTTTGGGCAGGCTCGGCCGCGCGCCTGCCCCTTGTGTGGGGCAGGCGGTGACGGACGGCCTCGTAGGCGGAAAAGGCGTCTTCCGGGGTCAAATGATCGCGCGCCGCACCTTGGCGGACACCCATTCGCTGACCACGACCGTGCCCAGGATCAGAAGAAGGATCACCGTGACCTGCGGCCATGCGAGCACGTTGAGCGAGGCTTGCAGCTTCAGCCCGATGCCCCCGGCGCCCACGAGCCCGAGGATGGTGCTTTCGCGGATATTGATGTCCCAGCGGAAGACCGAAATGCCCCAGAAGGCGGGCATGATCTGCGGGACGATGCCGTAATTCAGAACCTGCGGGCCGCTGGCGCCGGTGGCCTGGACCGCCTCGATCTGGCGGGCGTCGGTTTCCTCGATCGCCTCGTAAAGCAGCTTGCCCACGAACCCGATGGAGCGGAGCGCGATGGCGACGATCCCCGCAAGGATGCCCGGGCCGATGATCGCCACGAGAAGCAGCGCCCAGATCAGCGAGTTGATCGAGCGCGACGCCACGATGATGAAAAGCGCGATGGGCCGCAGGATACGTGCGGAGGGCGTGGTGTTGCGCGCGGCCAGGAAGGCCACCGGCACCGCCATGATCACCCCGGCAATCGTGCCCAGAGTGGCGATGTTCAGCGTGTCCCACATGGGCACCAGCAATTCCGGCACGTAGGACAGGCGCGGCGGCAGCATCCGGGAGCCGATATCGGCGGCCTGGCGCGGCGCGTCCCAGACGAAGGCCCAGATCGTGCTTTCGGTCATGATCTGCCAGCACCAGAGGAACAGCGCGACAAGCGCCACCCATCCGGCCCACAGGAACAGGCGCTTGCGCGGCGTGCGATGCGTCCAGGTCTGGCTGTAATGCGTGATCTCGGTCATTGCAGGAACTTCCGCAGGTAGCTGGAGCCGTATTCGGCGATCATCACGATGCCGATGATGATGAGCAGGATGGCCCCGGCGCTGTCATATTCGTACCGGTCGATGGCGGTGTTGAGCGTGGCCCCGATCCCGCCTGCGCCGACGATCCCGATCACCGCGCTTTCGCGGAAATTGATGTCGAGCCGGTAGAGCGACAGACCGATGAGGCGCGGCATGACCTGGGGCTGCACGGCATAATTCACCAATTGCCACCAGGAAGCGCCGGTCGAGCGGATCGCCTCGGCCTGTGTCTCGTCGATCTCTTCGATGTCATCGGCGAGAAGCTTGGCCAGAAAGCCAATCGTGGCGAAACTCAGGGTCAAAAAGCCCGCGAACGGTCCGAAGCCGAACATCGCCACGAGGAAGATCGCGATGATGATCTCCTGCAGCGCGCGGCTGACCGCGATGATCGAGCGGCAGATGTAGTAGATCCATTTGGGCGCCAGGTTGCTGGCTGCGCCAATGCCGATCGGCACGGAGATCAGCACGCCGATGACCGTCGAGGTCAGCGTCATGGTCAGGCTTTCCACGAGCCCGCGCGCGATATCGTTCCAGCGGCTGGTGAAGTCGGGTTGCAGGAAGCCCATGATGAACCGCTGCCCGCGTTCGAGGCCGATGGAGACGCGCTCCCAGTCCACCTCGACCGAGCCGACGGCAAGCACGAGATAAAGGAGGATGCCGAGCTGCAGCGCAATGCGCCAGCGGCGGTCCTTGACGATCTGTGGCGGGCGCCGCCACGTCTTGGGATAGGATTGCGCGCTCATTGGGCCAGCGCCGCCATCCGGTCGCGCGCATCGGCTTCGGCCGCGTTCTGTTCCTCGTCGCCCTGGCGCATCGCGTTCCAGTCTTCCTCGCCGTAGATCGTGGTGAGCACGCTTTCGGTCAGCTCGGTCGGGGGACCGTCGAAGACCACGCGGCCTGCGCGCAGACCCACAATGCGCTCCATGAATTGCTGGGCGAGGGGCACGTCATGGATGTTGACGATGGCAGGCAAGCCGCGCTCCGCGCAGATTTCGGTCAGCAGACGCATGATCTGCCGGGATGTCTTGGGATCGAGGCTGGCCGTCGGTTCGTCCACCAGCAAGAGCTCTGGCTCCTGGGCCAGGGCGCGCGCGATGCCGACCCGTTGGCGCTGACCGCCCGAAAGCGCGTCGGCGCGCTTGTCGGCCTGGTGCATCAGGCCCACGCGGTCGAGAAGGCGGTAGGCTTCCTGCACGTCGCGGGCCGGATAGCGGCGCATGAAGCTGCGCCAGAACGAGACATAGCCGAGACGTCCGGACAGCACGTTCTCCATCACCGTCAGACGTTCGACGAGGGCGTATTCCTGAAAGATCATGCCGATGCGACGGCGTTGGCGCCGCAGATCCGCCTTGCCGAGGCTCGCAAGGTCCACATCACCCAGCAGCACCTTGCCGCCGGTGGGTTCGACCAGCCTGTTGATACAGCGGATCAGCGTGGATTTACCGGCACCCGACGGGCCGATCAGTCCGACGATCTGGCCTTTGGGAATATCGAGCGTGACATCGCTCAGCGCGGCGTCACCGGTTTTGTAGGTCTTGGACAGACCTTCGAGCTTCAGCATGGCAGGGCCTCTGACACAAAAGGAATGCGGGCGGCACTGGGCCACCCGCATCCGACTTTGGGTTGATCGGATCAGTTACACTCGTAAACGACGCCGTTGGCCTCGTCGATGGTGCGAATGACCGACCAGTCGTCCTGGAAGGTGATTTCGATGAACTGGTCTTCACCGTTGCGGTTGAACTCTTCCGCGAGGGCCGAGCCTTCCCACTCGAAGCTGAAGAAGGCTTCGCGGATCGCGTCCTGCAGCTCGGGCGTCAGGTTGTGCGCCGTGCCGTAGCCCGTGGTGGGGAAGGTCTGCGAGGTGTAGACCACCTTGAGCTGATCCTCGGTCACCACTTCGCGGTCGAGCATCCGGCTCTTGACCGAGTTGGCGATCGAAGCCGCGGTGTAGTCCTGGTTCGCGACACCGAGGATCGAGCTGTCATGCGCGCCCGAGAAGGTGGCTTCGAAATCGGTGCCCGCTTCGAGGCCGAACTCTGCTTTCAGGATCGCCGAGGGTGCCTTGAAGCCCGAGTTGGAGGTCTCGGAGGTGAAGGCGAGGCTCTGACCCTTGAGGTCTTCCACCGTCTCGATGCCGGATCCGGGATAGGTGATGATTTCCATCTCGTAGCCGAAGGAGCCGTCCTCGGCCGCCATCATGGCGAAGGGGCGGAAGCCGGCGCAGGCCACGGCCAGCGGGTTCGAGCCGGTGTTGAAGCCCGCAACATGCAGACGGCCCGCGCGCATCGCCTCGATCTGGGCGGCGTTGGACTGAACGGGGAAGAACTGAACGTTCTTGCCGGTAACTTCTGCCATGTGATCGAGGAAACCCTGCCACACTTCCGCATAGACGGCGGGATCTTCCACCGGCGTGTAGGCGAAGATCAGCGTGTCGGGATCGATCAGCTCGGATTCGTCGGTGGGGATGTCAGCGATCAGGTCGCCGTCATTGTCGACATAGCGGTCGCCCAGGGTGAATTCGGCGGCGGCGGGCCCTGCAGCAGCTGCAAGAATCGCGACGGCGGTGAGAGTGGTGAACGTCTTCATGGCATTCCCTGTGTTTTACGTACTGCGCCCCATTAGGCAGGGGCTGCTTCAGTCCCGTGACACTTTTGTAAAAAACTGATGACACTTAAAGCCTTTTTTCCGGGCACCTGCCAGCGACATGGGCAGACCTCGTTTTGCGCGCAGGTCTATGCGCAATCGGCAGGGGCGATCTGGTGGCATCGGCTGGCTTGGACAGGACGAATGCATCATGCTTCCGCGCCGCCGCGATCTTGTCGGCAGTTCAACGCCTTGGGTCAGGGCACCAGAGCCAAACCGGCACCGGCCAAGGCTGCAAAACCCACCACGATCCAGGGCGGCATCTTCCACATCACCAGAAGCACGAAGGTCAGAACGGCCAGGGTGAAATCCCGCATGTCTATCACGGCGCTGGTGAACACGGGCGAATAGAGCGCGGCGGCAAGGATGCCGACGACCGCCGCGTTGGCGCCCTGCATCAGCGATTGCGCAGCAGACATCGCGCGCAAGCGGTCCCAGAAGGGCAAGAGCCCCGCCAGTATCAGAAAGCCCGGCAGGAACACCGCCGCCAGCGCGAGGGCGGCACCGGGCAGCCCGTTCGGCTCCGGGCCAAGCACCGCGCCGAGATAGGCCGCGAAGGTGAAAAGCGGCCCCGGCACGGCCTGCGCCGCGCCATAGCCTGCCAGAAATGTTTCGGGCGACACCCAGCCCGGTGCGACGGTTTCCGCCTCGAGAAGCGGCAGGACCACGTGCCCCCCGCCGAAGACCAGCGCGCCGGAACGGTAGAACCCGTCGATCACGGCCAGGGTTTGTGAGCCGCCCGCGACGATTGGCAGAAGGATCAGTAGCGCGACGAAAGCGGCGAGGCATGAGATCGCCTGCCAGCGCGTAACGGGCATGGAGACGGGATGTCGCGCGTCGCTTCTGGTGCCGCGCCCGAGGATCAGGCCGGACAGCGCACCTATCACGATAGCCCCGACCATGCCGATGGCGCCGGGAAGAAAGGCCAGGATGGCCACCGCCGCGACCGCGATGCCGGCCCGCGCCCGGTCGGGACAAAGCGTGCGCGACATGCCCCAGACCGCCTGCGCGATGATCGCCACCGCCACGATCTTCAGACCGTCGAGGGCGCCCGCCCCAATCGGCCCGGTGATCGCGGTTGCTGTCATGGCAAAGACCACGAGGATGAGGGCGGAGGGCAGGGTGAAGGCCGTGAACGCGGCGAGCGCTCCCAGCCATCCCGCGCGCATCAGCCCCAGGGCAAAGCCCACCTGGCTCGAGGCGGGACCGGGCAGGAACTGGCACAAAGCCACGAGATCGGCATAGGCCGCATCGGAGAGCCAGCCGCGCCGTGTCACCAATTCGTCCCGGAAATATCCCAGATGCGCGATGGGTCCGCCGAAGGATGTCAGGCCGAGCTTGAGGAAGGCGGCGAAAACCTCGGCCGCGTTGCCCTGCGCTTTGTCCGGGTGCGTCATGTTTTTGTGCCTGTCTGAGTTTCGGATCGCGCCCCGCGCCTGCCGTGTCGAACAGGCGCGGATTGGGGAACGTTATAGGGCGGATGGTAGCTGCGCACCCGTAATGGTCGCATGCCGTCCGGCCAAAAAAGGAGGCCCCGAACCGCGAAGGGTTCGGAGCCTCTGACGGGTAGCGCTCTCCGGTCAGCGCGGATCGATCGCGAAGAACATCGTCTCGCCGGAATGGTCGTCGACGCCGTCATTGTCGGTCGACACCCACATCGTGCCGTCTTCGGCAATGGCCAGACCTTCGACTTTGTCGAGCACGTAGCCGCCGGTCGCCGTCAGGTGCGGCAGAAGATCGACGACCTGTTCGGGCTCAAGCACGGCAGGGGTTTCGCCGAGGCTGACCATCGCGTCCATCGCGGACATCGGCACGCGCGTGATCTGCTTGGTCACCGCACGGCTGTCGTGCTGGTTGTCACGCTCGATGAAATAGACATGCTCGCCATGGGCCACGATCTCGGACAGGCCCACCCATCCGGTTTCGGGATCGGTCAGCGGGTAGTGGATCACGGACCATTCTTCGGTGCCGAGATTGTAGCCCAGAACCTTGGCACGATTGTCGGGATCGTCGCGCCATTCGCGCTGCACCGCGATATAGAGCATGTCGTCCACCCGCGTGATGCCCTCGAAGCCGAAGCGCCGCTCGACCGCGAGAAGATCGTCGGGCAGGGCGATGTAATCCTCGATCCCGCCTTCGCCATTCACGTGGTAGATCGCATGCGGCACGAGACGGTCGGACCGGCCTTCGGATGCAATCCAGAAGCCGCCTTCGCCATCGAGCGCAATGCCCTCCATGTCCATCAGCTGCGCGGGCTGGCCTTCGCGGGTGACGCGGATGGCATCCACGATCCGCGCCGGGCTTTGCGACACGTCGATGTGGAAGATCGTGGGCTGCATGCCGTAGAAGCTGTCGGAGACGGCGAAGATGGTGCCGTCCTCGGCCATGACCTGACCCGAGATCGCGCCCCAGCCCGTCAGCTCATCCATCCCGGCGGAGGTGAGATGCGGGTAGGTGGCAGGCGCCTCCTGATATTCGAAGAGCATGACATGCGCGCGGGCGCCCGCGTCGTCGGTCTCGTTCGCGGACACCAGCAGGTTGCGCTCGGGGATGGTCACGTAGCCTTCGGGCCCGATGCCCGAGGGCAAAAGCTGCGACAGGACGGGGGCTGCGGGATCGGTGATGTCGTAGACGCCCACGATCGAGGACCGCTCCGCGCCGACGAACAGCATGGGCGTGCCGCCGAAGGTGTCGAAGGTCACGCTTTCGGGCTCCACGCCTTTGTTGCCGGAGCGTTCTTCGGGATAGTGGCCCACCTCGATGATGGCATGTTCGAAAGAGGTGCCGCTTTCGTAGACGACATCGCCGTCCTGGCTGAAGATCGTCCAGCCGCGCGAGCCGCCATCCATGTCGCCTTCATTGGCCATGGCGAAATGCGTGTTGTCGATCCAGGTGATGCTGTCGGGCTCGCGCGGGACGGTGATCGTGTCCGAGAAGGCAAGCGCGCCTTCCTCTTCGGTATCGACACCTTCGAGCGTGACCTCACCGGCGGAGAAGTGGCTCAGAACCTCGCCCGCGGAGGACAGGACCACGATGTGGTTGTTTTCCTGCAGAGTGACGACGACCTCGTTCTCGGCGTTGATCGATACGAATTCCGGCTCCGGATCTTCGGGCGCGATATCGGCAAGCCCGGTGATGTCGGCAACGCGCGCGGTGTCGCAGTCAAGCGCGCCCTCCGCGGTCAGGTCCACCATGAAGACGGAGCCGCCGGGCATCTGGCCCACGCGGCCATCGCCCAGATCCTCGTCCCGCTCATTCTCGATGGCGACGGCAAGGAAGGACGCGTCGGGGGCGATCCCCACGCTGTCGGGCTGACCGGGCAGATCGCAGCGGCCGACTTCCTCCTGGGTAGTGACGTCGATCTCGACCAGGTAGCCCGAGGGGTCGGTGTAGCTTTCGGAGGTGTTCACACCGGCCAGCGCGTAATTGCCGGTCACGGCGACCGAGGTCGGCTCTCCGTCGGGCATGAAGACACCTGCGGCGACCGGGTTGGCCGGGTCGGTGATGTCGATGAACCCGATCGAGCCGCCGGGGCTGTCGGTATAGACCAGCGTCATGCCATCGGCGGTCGCGTCGATGATCTCGGCCGAGGTCTCTTCGGCGTCGGGCAGGTTCTCTGCGACCATGAAGGACGCGATTCGGTTGAAATTCATCTCCTGCGCCGAGGCGGGCACGGCAAGACAGATAAGGGCTGACGACGTGGTCAGCGCGCGAAAGGTCATCGTTTGATCTCCCCTGTGACGATCTGCGAGCAGGCATGCCGAAACACGCCGACGGCGTTGTTGGATCACAGCTATGTGACAGTCGCGCGACGATGCGCGCCGCGCCCGGGCTGACAGGCGGCGAATTTCCCCGGAATCCGGGTGGGGAGCGTCACAAAACCTTCACTTGCCACAGCGTTTAATTCGAATATCCATGAATTATGGAAAAAGTGATTCCCACCCGTCTCGCGACCCTCGGCCACCCGCAGCGTCTGGCGCTCTTTCGCCTGCTGATGCGCCGGTATCCCGACCGCGTGCCTGCCTCCGAACTGGCAGGGGCGCTCGGGCTGAAGCCCAGCACGCTGTCGAGCTATATCGGCGCGCTGATGCAGGCGGGTCTGGTGACGCAGGAGCGCGTCGGGACCTCCCTGCGCTACGCCGTCGATATTGGCGCGGCACGCGAAACCATCGGGTATCTCATCAACGAATGCTGTCGGGGGCGCCCGGATGTCTGCGCCCCGGACCTCTTCACTTCCTCAGATGGAGCCACGGCCATGACGGACCGTACCTATAACGTCCTGTTCATCTGCACCGGCAATTCCGCCCGGTCGATCTTTGCCGAATGCATCCTGCGCGACATGGCGGGCGATCGCTTCACGGTCCATTCGGCCGGAACGAAGCCCAGATCGGAGCTCAATCCCTTCGCGCTCGAGGTGCTTGAGCAGAAGGGCCACGACACGTCCCATCTGCGGTCCAAGAACGTGGCCGAGTTCCAGGGCGAGGGCGCCCCGGTCTTCGATTTCGTCTTCACCGTCTGCAATCAGGCGGCGAACGAGGACTGCCCCGCCTGGCACGGCCAGCCGATCAGCGCCCATTGGGGCCTGCCCGACCCCGTGAAGGTCGAAGGGACCGACGCGGAAAAGAGCCTCGCCTTCCACCGCACCTACGGCGCGCTTCACAATCGCATGTCGGTCTTCACCGCGCTGCCGATTGCGTCGCTCGACCGCATGTCGCTGCAAAAGGCCGTGGATGAGATCGGCCAGCATTCCAACGAAGAAAGCCCCGCAGAATGACCGTCTATGCCCTGAACGGCCTTGGCCGCATCGGAAAACTCGCGCTGAAGCCGCTTCTCGAGCGCGGCGCGGAGATCGCCTGGATCAATGACGCGGTGGGCGATACCGCGATGCATGCGCATCTGTTCGAGTTCGACACCGTGCATGGGCGCTGGCAGGCGGATTTCGCCCATGATGCGGACAGCGTCACGATCGACGGCGTGCGGCTGCCCTTCATCGGAGCGCGCGACATTGCGGATCTGCCGCTCGACGGGGTCGATGTGGTGATCGACTGCACGGGTGTCTTCAAGACCGAGGCGAAGATCGCGCCCTATCTCAAAGCGGGCGTGAAGAAGGTGGTCGTCTCCGCGCCGGTCAAGGATGGGGATGCGGCCAATATCGTCTACGGGGTCAATCACGACATCTACGACGCGGACCGCCACCGGATCGTGACGGCGGCCAGTTGCACGACGAACTGCCTCGCCCCCGTGGTGAAGGTCGTCCACGAGGCGATCGGGATCGAGCATGGCTCCATCACCACGATCCATGACGTGACCAACACGCAGACCATCGTGGACCGCCCCGCGAAAGATCTGCGCCGGGCGCGGTCGGCGCTCAATTCGCTGATCCCGACGACGACCGGCAGCGCCACGGCGATCACGCTGATCTATCCCGAACTCAAGGGGCGCCTGAACGGCCATGCGGTGCGCGTGCCGCTCCTGAACGGCTCCCTGACCGATTGCGTCTTCGAGGTGGCGCGCGAGACGACGGCGGAAGAGCTCAATGCGCTCTTCAAAGCGGCCGCGGAAGGGCCGCTCAAGGGCATTCTGGGTTACGAGGAGCGGCCGCTCGTCTCGTCCGATTACACCAACGACACGCGCTCGGGCATCGTGGATGCGCCGTCGACCATGGTCATCAACGGCACGCAGGTGAAGATCTACGCCTGGTACGACAACGAGATGGGCTATGCGCACCGGCTCGTCGATGTGGCCTTCATGGTCGGGGACAGCCTGTGAGCGAGACCTCCGCAAGACCCGAGGGTCTGTCCGCCTATATTGCGGTCACCGCCTCCTATTGGGCGTTCATGCTGACCGATGGCGCGCTGCGCATGCTGGTGCTTTTGCACTTTCACACGCTGGGCTTCTCCCCGGTGCAGCTTGCCTATCTCTTCGTGCTCTACGAGATCGCGGGCGTGGTGACCAATCTCTGCGCAGGCTGGATCGCGGCGCGGTTTGGGTTGACCTCCACGCTATATGCCGGGCTTGGCCTGCAGGTGGCAGCCCTGCTGGCGCTGGCGCAGCTTGATCCCGATTGGGCCATCGGTCTGTCCGTCGTCTTCGTCATGCTCGTGCAAGGGGCGAGCGGCGTGGCCAAGGATCTCGCCAAGATGTCGTCGAAATCCGCGGTCAAACTGCTGGCACCGGCGGAAGATGGCGGGCTTTTCCGCTGGGTGGCGCTGCTGACGGGCTCGAAGAACATGGTCAAGGGGCTGGGCTTCCTGCTGGGCGCCGGGTTGCTGGCCACGATGGGCTTTGTCTGGGCGGTCCTCGGCATGGCCGCGATCCTCGCGATCATTCTGGTCGCTGTCCTGCTCGCGATGCCACCGGGCCTGCCCAAGGGGCGCAAGGGCGCGAAATTCTCCGAGGTCTTTTCGAAATCGGCGAATGTGAACTGGCTGAGCGCGGCGCGCGTCTTCCTCTTCGGGGCGCGCGACGTGTGGTTCGTCGTCGGCATTCCGATCTATTTCTACGCCGTCCTGTCCGACGGCACGACGGAAGGAAACCGCGCGGCCTTCTTCATGATCGGCACGTTCATGGCGCTTTGGGTGATCCTGTACGGGCTGGTTCAGGCCAATGCGCCGCGCATCCTGCGCGCCACATCCCGTAGCGAGGCCGACCTCATCGGTATCGCGCGGGGATGGGCCTGGGCGCTGGCCGCCGTGCCCGCGGCCCTTGCAACGGCAGCCATCGTCGCGGGCGCGCCGCAGATGTGGCTGACCGTGACGCTTATGGCCGGGCTCCTTGTCTTTGGAGCGATCTTTGCGGTGAATTCGTCGCTCCATTCCTACCTCATCCTTTCATTCACCAAGGCGGAGCGGGTGACGATGGATGTGGGCTTTTACTACATGGCCAATGCCGCGGGGCGCCTTGCGGGCACGCTCCTGTCCGGTCTGACCTACCAGGCAGGGGGATTGCCCCTGATGTTGGGCGCGGCGGCAGCGATGGTGGCGACGTCGGCGCTGACGGTCGGTTTTCTGAAACCCGAGCGGCCTTGAACGCGGGCGGGTAGCGTTGCGCTGCATGGGCACGAAAACGTCCGACCTGCTCAGCCTTTGCGGAAGACAAGCAAGCGATTGTCGGCGGGCATCCGGCGCAGGGGGTCGGCGATGAAGCCCCGCGCTGTTGCTTCCGCCTCCACGGCCTCGCGGTCGCGCAGGCCCCAATAGGGGTTCCGCAGGCGCAAATCCGCATCGAAGGCGGCATTGCCGGGGCCGGTGAAGGCGCCGCCTTCGTTGAAGGGCCCGTAGATCAGAAGATGCCCGCCCGCCACGATCTGCGCAGCCGCCCCCGCGATGAGGCCCAGCGTCACAGGCCAGGGCGAGATATGGGTAAGGTTGGCCACGAAGATCGCATCCACCGGGGCGCCGGGCCAGGGCGGTCGGGCCGCATCGATGACCACCGCTGGCGGCACCCGCGCCGCAAGCTCGGGGCAGAGCGCCCGCCACGCCTCGATCGTGGCGAGGCCGTCCTCTGTCGTCTCGCTCGGCTGCCATGTCACCTGCGGATAGGACCGGGCCATCCAAAGGGCGTGTTCGCCGGTGCCTGACGCAATCTCCAGCACAGTGCAGGGGCGCGAAGGCAGAAGGTCGGAGAGCGCCTCCCGGATCGGCTCACGGTTTCGCAGGGAGGCAGGCGCATGCCGCAGATCGGGATGGGCCGCTGCCGTCGCCGCAGGATCGGCAAGAGGGTCCGCCGGGACGGGATCGGCCATGGGGAATGTCCCTTTCTGGATTGCGTGGCCAAAGTGCGCGACGCCATGGATCACGCTGTCCGGCATATCATGAAAGAGCATTGCGCCCAGGTCCAGCCACAGCGCGGGGGCAGCCGATTCTCGGATGTCTAAGGCCGTGCCGCCGCGTTGAGTCTCCGTGTTCGCGGACAGGGTGGGTTTTGCGATTTCACCGACATGCGTCGCCACGCTTCGGGGCAATACGGGCAAGCCCCCCGCCACCTCCGTGAACCCGGGATTGACCTGAATCATGTCGCCGTCACGACGATCGTTCAAAACTGGCCAGCATCTGGAGAACGTCACGCCGGAAAACCCGTGCCATCGCCCGATTGGAGGCTGCCATGCCAAGACTGTCTTTCCTGATCCTCGCTTTCTTGCTGCCGAGCCTCGCGGCAGCGCAGGACGATACCCGATTTCTGGAACTGGGCGGAGACCTCTATGGCGGGGGCAGTTCTGTTGTGGTGACGGAAGGCACTGCGACGGACGTCTTTCTGGCGGCGCAGGACACGCGCCTTGCCACACCGATCAGCGGATCTGCACATATGGCCGGGCAAACCGTCACGATTTCGGATGCGGTCGGCGGAAATGCCTATGCCGTGGGGCAAACCGTGACCTTGGACGGAGCTGTGACCGGCAGTGCGACCGTCGCGGGCCAAACCGTGACGCTGGGCGAGATCGGGCGCAACCTGCGCGCCTTCGGGCAAACCGTTTCGGTCAATGGTCCCATCGGGGGAGCTGCGGTGATCGCGGCGCAATCGGTCACGCTCAACAGCGCCATTGCCGGGGACGTTGCCGTGAACGCGGACATGGTCGAGTTCGGGCCGGAAGCGCAGATCGCAGGCACGCTGACGGTCTATCATGCCGACCCTTCGGCGATTGCCGTGCCCGACAGCGCGGTTCCCGAGGACCGCATCACCCGCAAGTCCATCGAGGCCTGGTCCGAGGATGCGCCGACCTCCGTCGGGTTCAAGCGAGAGACCATCTGGCGCGGGCTTTTCACCACGATTGCGACGGTGACCGTGCTGGCGGCGATCCTCGCAGCCCTTATCCCGCTGCGGCTGTCCCGGATGCGGGCGACCTTCCTCGAGCGCCCGCTGCGGTCGTTCTGGTTCGGATTTCTGACCCTATCTGCCGCGATTGGCGCGACGGTGGTCCTCGCGATGACGCTGATCGGGCTATTGGCCGCGCCGCTTTCGATCCTGCTGGCGGTCCTGCTTGGCTATGGCGGGTATATCGTCGGCGCCTATGCCTTGGGTGTCGGATTGCTCGCGCTCATCGGGCGCGACGCGCCGGGCGCCTGGATCGAGCGTGCGCTCGCCGCTGCGGTCGGCGCGATCATCATCGCCGCCATCGGGCTTATCCCCTTCGTGGGGTGGATCGTGGTGCTGGCGGTCTCGTTGACGGGGCTCGGTGCGCTTTGCATCGTGTTCCTGCGCCCGCAATTCTATTCCGGGGCGGCATCCACTTCGTAACCGAGCCGTCACGACGGAACGGGCGAAGCGCCGCTTTGCGCCGCAGCGACGCCCGCCCTTACATGTCGAGCCACATCACGAGGGAGGTGGCCACGAGGGTGGCGAGGGCCACGCAGCCCGTCAATTTCAGGCCGAAACCCGGGGCTGCGTCGAGGGGATAGGGCTCTGCCTCGCCATCCGGGGCGGGGTCCTTGGTCAAAATCAGGTAGCCGAAGATCGCGATCATGGCGGCATAGGCCGCGATCACGATCAGGCCGGATGTCAGGTACATCATTCAATGAAGGTCCAGAGGAGGGCGGCAAGTGCCGCCGTGACGATAAGCGAGATGAGGGCGGTCGCCTGAACGGCGACGGTCACGATCTTTTCGGGGTCGATCTGGCGGCCGGGCAGGGCGATGCGCAGAAAGCGCGCTTCGATATAGGCGGCGGCGAAGGAGATGGTGATATAGGCTTGTGCGACGGCGACAGCGCCGATGACCACAAGCAGAGTGGCGGTCATGTTTTTGGCCTTGCTATGCGGGGAAAGACCCCCGGCCCGAGCGGGCGATACTGCGATCTGTGCATGCCGAAAGCGCTTTGCGAGAGGCGCGCGAAAATAATCTTCAAAGGCGGATTTTGCTGCCTGTCGGTCGGCGTTCCGGCACGTTTTGGGGGCAATATGCGGAAACCGCTTCGTGAGAGGATGGACCGCGGCACTGGGACCGCCTGCTCCAATACCCGGATGCCGCCTCAGGGGGCTGGCAGGCGCGCCCTGACACAAGTGGGTGCCGCGCAAGTAGCTGCAATATAACAGGAAATAGAGAGTGAACTATTTCTTGTCGGCAAGGCCTCGGGGTACTTGAAAGTCCCCATGCGCACTCCGATTTGCGAAGGACTTGGGAGGATGGTCCTCCCATGTCACTCCATAGGAGAACACAGACATGCGTCGTGCAGCAGTTGGTGCCATGGTAGTCGCTCTGTTCGCGGCCCCGGCCTTCGCCCTTATCGTGTCGGAGATCGACACCGATGGCGACAGCCTGGTTTCCTTCACCGAAATGACGGTGACCTACCCTGACCTGACCGAAGAGCTCTTCGCTGATATCGATACAAGCGACGACTTCATGGTGGACGAGACGGAACTCTCCGCCGCCCTCGAGTCGGGCGTGATCGTGGAGCCTGCCGAGTAACGCGCCCGCGCTGGGCATGTTAACCCGGTATGTCAGGAACACTGATATGGCGATGAACACACATGCGCCGAAACAGACCAATTGGCTGGTCTGGGCAGGCGCAGCCGCAGCCGTGATCGTCGTGGTCGTGGCGTTCGGATACGGCGTGGACTGGTTCGGAGCGGAGGCCTCCGACGCGGTGGCACCGGTCACCGAACAAGTGGCACCCGCGTCGGATTGATCCGGTCCGACTTTGACAGAACGACCCCCGACGGAATGCTCCGCCGGGGGTTTTTCTGAAAAGTCATTGGTTTATAAATGGTTAAATCCAGTTATGCCGCTGAGCCGCTTCAGGCGACCAAAGCCCTTGTGCTGGCAGTTCGACAGAGCCTCTGTCGATCGCAGCTCGGGGCGCCGAATGAGAGAAGGAGCGTATCGTGTTGGAAATCTGGCTGCCGCTGATCGGAGGATTTGTCCTGCTGATCGTGGGGGGCGAATTGCTGGTCCGGGGCGCGGTGCAGGTCGCGACCGGGCTGGGTGTCTCGCCGCTGGTCATCGGTCTGACGCTCGTGGGTTTCGGGACGTCGACGCCTGAGCTTGTCACCTCGGTGCAGGCGGCGCTCTCGGACGCGCCCGGCATCGCCTATGGCAATATCGTGGGCTCCAACATCGCCAACATCCTGCTGATCGTCGGGATCGCCGCGCTCATCAGCCCGATGGTCGTGGCGTCCAATGCGCTGAAGCGCGATGGCATGGTCATGCTGGTGGTTGCGATCGTCTTCGCGGCTGTCGCCGCACTCATGCCGCTCGGACGCGCCGTGGGCGCCGTCTTTGTCGCGGCACTCATCATCTACATCTACCTCGCGTTCCGACAGGAGAAGAGTGCCGCACCCGCCGACCATGGCGCGGTTTATGACAAGAGCGTCGCGCTTCAGGAGGCGGACACGGCCCTTGCGCCGCCCACCGCGGCAAAGAAGACCCTGCTTGTTTCGGTGCTGATCGCGCTTGGCGGCCTGATCCTCGTCGTGATCGGAGGGCGTTTCCTCGTCGACGGCGCGGTCTCGCTCGCACGCGGTCTCGGCATCTCGGAAACCGTGATCGGGCTCACCATCGTTGCAGTCGGTACGTCGATGCCGGAGCTTGTGACCTCGGTCGTCGCGGGCCTTCGCAAGCAGGGCGATGTCGCGTTCGGCAACATCGTCGGCTCCAACGTCTACAACATTCTCGGGATTGGCGGCTTCACGGCGCTGATCGCGCCCGGCGCTGTCCCTGTCGAGATCGTCACCTTCGACAACCTCGTGATGATTGCCGTGTCCCTGGCCCTCGTCGTGTTCGCCTGGACCGGGCTTAAGATCGCGCGCTGGGAAGGCGCCGTCCTGCTGACCGGGTATGTCGGCTACGTCTACACGATCTGGCCCTGATCACATCCGTGCGGCGGGCGCAGTCTGCGTCCGCTGCACGAGCACCTTGTCGATCCGCCGACCGTCCATGTCGACAACCTCGATCTGCCAGTTCTGCGCCTGAACGCTCTGCCCGACAGTCGGCAATTTGCCCAAGAGAAACAGGACCAGCCCGGCTACCGTTTCGTAATCACCATCGTCGGGAAGCGCGATCTCCAGCCTGTCGGCGAACTCGTCAATCGGCATCCAGCCTGCCACCAGCAGGGAGCCATCATCGCGCTCCACGATTTTCGGCTCATCGGCCTCGGTCTCGTCGAACCCTCCGGCAATGGCGCCAAGGATATCCATCGCGGTCACGATCCCCTCGAAATGCCCGTATTCGTCATAGACGAGCAGCATGTGCTCGGGCGATGCGCGCAGGCGGTCCACCACCTCCATCGCCGGAAGGGCATCGTGGATGACGGGCGCATTCATCATCAGGCGGCGTGGATCGAAGGTCGCCCTGTCCGCAAGAAGCATATCCCTGCTGTGCAGGATGCCGATGATGTCGTCCGGCCCGCCATCGCGGAGCGGCAGACGCGACCGGCCCGAGGTTCTGAAACGCTCCAGAATGTCGTCGAGCGACTCGTCGATATCGGCGATGGCCACCTCGAGCCGCGGTGTCATCAGCCCCTTCGCCGTGCGATCCGCGATCCGCATCACGCCTTCGATCATGGCCGTTTCGCCCTTCTCGATGACGCCCGCACTTTCTGCCTCGGAGATCAGCAGGTGAATCTCTTCATCGCTGACCCGATGTTGCCGACTGCGATCCTGGCCCAGGATCCTGAGCATGAGCTTGCCCGATTTGTCGAGGATCCAGACGAGAGGGGCTGCGACCTTCGACAGCAGCACCATGGCCGGCGCCACACGCGCGGCAATGCCTTCGGGGTTCGACAGGGCGATCTGTTTCGGGACCAGTTCGCCAATCACCAGCGACAGATAGGTGACGACCATCACGACGGAGCCGACGCCGAATGGCTGGGCCAAGGCGGGCGGAGCGCCGAGCCCTTCAAGCGCGGTGGATACCCGCAGTCCCAGCGTCGCGCCGGAAAAAGCGCCGGACAAGACACCGACGAGGGTGATGCCGATCTGCACCGTGGATAAAAACCGGCCCGGATCCTCCGCCAGCCTGAGCGCCTGAAGCGACCCCCTGTCTCCGCGCACCTTCAGGCGTCCGGGCCGCGCGGACACGATCGCAAGCTCCGACATCGCCAGCGCGCCGTTCAGCAGGATCAGGCAGGCGAGTATTGCAAGTTCAACGATCATGAATGTCGGCTCTCGTGGTGGGGTCTGCGAATGCTAAACATAGAGTTCGGCGGTACCATTCACAAAGAGAGCTTGCGGCCGACGGGCTGGCACGTTTGACGCCGCATCGGGTTACGCCCCGTCGGTGGCGCATGGTCGATGTTTGATGGACAGAGCCTCCGCACGCGCCTTGGCATCCCCGAAGCAACCTCCTCGCGCAGGCTGCCCGAGATGGGCACGGGTTGCGTCACGGAGGCGCGGACAAGACTGGTAGTCTGGGCAAGGCCGAAGGCGTTAGAGGTTCTCTGCCGTCAGAGCGATGAGCGCGCCAAGTCGGCCGATGACTTGCGCCACCAGACGCGCGCTTGAACGTGGGTCTTGGCGGCGGACCGTCCGCCGAAGATAGCGATGATTAATTCCACGAAGCCGCTGCATCGACGGCGCTGGTCAATCCAACATCAATCTCACGCCGCAGTTGAGACCAATCCACTCCTAGACGAGGGAAACATTCAATTCTTTCGAAGGTTTTGTCGAAGAAACTCATCGTCTTCGTCGCAGGTGTGTCTGTCCTAGCCGGATGAACCGAACCGGTCATGCAGACCGGCCCAAGTTATCCGCCAATTGCACCGGAACAGGTTCGGGTTTCGTTCGCCTCAGGTCCTACCTGCGCGAATCCTCGCGAGATTGGGTTGATCCCGCAGGTCGGGTCGAACAAGTACGCTCAGGACCGTGCAATAAACCAAATCAGGGCCCAATCAGCCCAGCGTGGCGCGAACTTGGTACTGCTGGATACGACCGCAACGAGACTATTGGGCGGCATGTTGTTTGACGCGGTGATGTATTGCTGCTGGTGACAGCCAATAAGCAACAAGCAACAAGCGATCATGGTTCAGGGGGCGGCGCGATGCCGCCCTCGTTTGGCTCTGCTCTTCATTGGACAGAGATGTCGGCGAGCAGACGCCAAGCGGACTTCAGCACCGCATCAGCTCTCGAGCGTGAGTCGCGACCCGCT
Organism: Roseivivax sp. THAF197b; assembly: GCF_009363255.1. Lineage (NCBI taxonomy): Bacteria > Pseudomonadati > Pseudomonadota > Alphaproteobacteria > Rhodobacterales > Roseobacteraceae > Roseivivax > Roseivivax sp. THAF197b. Next base: position 656,020 of record NZ_CP045318.1, read on the forward strand.
GGCTTCCATTCGGTTTCCACCTCGTATTGCGCTAAACGCCTGAGTTTTGCCAATTAAGGTATCTACACACCCCATAGGCCTAACCGAAGGTTAAGCGGCAAACTCGACTAAACGCGTTGTTTTTAGTGCAAATGTTCACTGAGGTGGGATGGTAGCGGAGGAGGGACTTGAACCCCCGACACGCGGATTATGATTCCGCTGCTCTAACCAACTGAGCTACTCCGCCAGAGTGGCGGTTGATTAGAAGAGCCCCGCAGGAGGGTCAAGCGGGAAATTTCCGAAATTGCGCGCGTCTGCGCCTTCCTCGGCAAGCGCTGTCGCGACGCGCAGCCACCGTTCGACATCCGCGCGTCCCACGCCGCCGTTAAAGCGCAGCCCCCCTGTCACGACCGGACCGAAAATACCTCTCGGGGGAGCGCGAGGGGGCAGACAGCCCCCTCGCTCTTTTGGCGCGCCATTTCCCAAGCGAAATGGCGGTGGGGCAGACAGCCCCCTCGCTGCCCGACGGAGCCACGACCGCCCGAAGTGTCAGGAGCCTGACAGCGCAACCCGCCCTTATTTCACGATCACCTCGTCCTTGACGAACATGTTGGCCCAGGCGCGGTCCACCAGTTCCGGAGTCATCTTGTAAGGCAGGCCTTCGAAATCGCAGACCGAGATCATCTGATCGATGAGGAAGACCGGCTGGTAATTGGCAAAGACATTCTTGATCGTCGGATACTTGGTCTTCAGCAGGTGCACGAGGCTCTTCTCGCAAAGCTGCATCCGCTTCTTGCGGGCCACCAGCGCGAAGATCTTCAGGAAATCCTCTTGGCTCGGCCCGTCGATCTTGATCTTGAAGAAGATCCGGCGCAGGGCCGCCTGGTCGAAGATCTCGTTCGGGTGGAAGTTCGTCGAGAAGATCACCAGCGTGTCGAAGGGGACCTCGAATTTCTCGCCCGATTGCAGGGCGAGGATGTCCTTCGATTCCTCCAGAGGCACGATCCAGCGGTTGACCAGTTTCTGCGGCGGCTCGGCCTGACGGCCAAGGTCGTCGACGATGAAGATGCCGCCGGTGGATTTGAGCTGCAGCGGCGCCTGGTAGGTCCGTGCCGTGGGGTTGTAGACCAGATCCAGCATGTCGAGAGACAATTCGCCTCCGGTGATCACCGTGGGCCGCTCGCACAGCACGTAGCGCGAATCGTAGAGGTTCCGGCGGCGCAGCTGGGTCGGATCGTCTTCCTGCTCCGTGGCCTTGGAATGCACGATCGGGTCGTAGACGGTGATGACGGAGCCTGCATATTCGATGGCGCGCGGGACGTAGATCTTGTCGCCCATGGCGTCGCGAATGCCGTTCGAGATCGAGGATTTACCGTTGCCCGGGGGGCCGTACATCAGGATCGAGCGGCCCGAGGTCACGGCGGGTCCCAGATTGCCCAGAAGCTGGGGCGGCAGGATCAGGTGACCCATCGCGTTCGACAGCTGCTGGCGCGTGATCTGGATGTTGCGGATCGACTGGCGCTGCACCTGTTCGCGGTAGACCTGCAGGGGCACCGGCATGGCGCCGTAATATTCCGACTGCGCCAGCGCATCCATCGCGCGTGCCTTGCCGCTATCTGTGAGCTGGTAGCCCATCTCCGTGCTGATACCTTCGGAGCGCGTGCCCATCGCCTCGAGAAGGTTCTGCCCGCGGGCATAATCGATCAGTTCCTGCGTGATGGGGACGGGCAGGCAGACCGCCTTGGCAAGCTCGCTGGCGCTGCCGGTATTCTTGCGGAAGATCGTCTTGATCACGATGTCGCGCATCATGACCATGGGCAATTGCATGTCCTGCAGCCGCTTGGGCGGCGGAGGTGCCATGACGTTCGAAGTTTCCATGTTCATTGCCAGCGGTCCTTTGCCCGTATCCACGCGGCAGAGAGGACCAATTCTTTATGGCGAGAGCTTGGCTAGGACTTGGCGTTTTCCGGGGAAATGCCACCCCGGCAAGAAGGCTCAGGCGCCGTAGAGCACGCCCAGCCCGAGATAGAGCGCCAGCGCCCCACCGAGGGCGAGGCCCATGGGAAATTTCGAGCCCGAATGCCAGCTTTGCCATTCCGGCGCGAGGCGTGTGAGCGGCGTCGCGCGGGCCAAGCGGTGCGCCACGAAAGCCGCGATCAGAACGCCGGTGAACAGGACCAGCAACAAACGCAGATCGCCGAGATGGATGAAGGGTGCGGCGGCGGCGGCGAATTTCGCATCCCCTGCGCCCATGACGCCCCCTGCATTGAGCGCGATGCCCGCGATCAGGACCACCACCAGATGCAGGTAGCGCCAGAGATAGGTCTCGAAGGGCAGGGCGATCAGCCCGACCAGCGCAAAGACGACGAACAGGGCGATCACCGTGGGATTGGTGATCTTCATCCGCGCCATGTCGGTGTAGCAGGTGTACAGGCACAGCGGCACGACGAAGGGCAGGAACCACAGCGCGGCCGAGGCATCGATGGACATGTGCGCGCCCCTTCGGCCTTAATTCGAGCCTTCGAGCGCGTCGAGGCTGGTTGCTGCGGCCTCGAAATGCTGCGGATGGGTCTCGATCGCGTCGCGCAGAAGCGCCTTGCCGGTCTCGACATCGCCCTTCTTGATCGCGGCGAGGGCCAGCGTGTGCAGAAGCTGCGCCCGTTCGACCTGGGTCATCGGGATCACGGGGATCGTGTAGTCGCCACGCGCCGCGCGGGCCAGCATCAGGTTGTTCTTCGCGGTGAACAGCGACTCGTCCTGGCGGATCGCGTCGGTGAACAGCCGTTCTGCGGCGCTGTGCTCCCCGCGCGTGAGCTTGGAATAGCCCCAGTTGTTCAGGATGCTCGAGGGTTGCGTGGTCAGGCCCAGGGCCACCTCGTAGAAGCTGTCGGCCTTCTTCCAGTCCTGGTTCACGTCGGCCACCATGGCTTCGAGCTTGTAGCGCTCGAATGTCTCATGGGTGGGGGGGATCGCATTCAGCGTCTCCTTGGCGCGGTCCCATTCGCCCGAGCGGATCAGGGCATCGGCCAGCGCCACCTTGTCCTTGTGGGCCACGTCTTCATGGTCGACGACCTTGGACCAGGCCGCCACGCCTTCGGGCACGCGCTTGGCGCGGATCAGCGATTTCGCGAGGCCCCGGCGATGTTCGATGTTGTCGGGTGCGTCCTGCAGGGCCCTGCGGAAGTAATCCACGGCCTCGTTCGGGTCGGCCACGGTCAGCATCACGTCGTTCAGCCCGGTTCCGTCGATGGCGTTCACGCCCTGGAAGTTCCGGTCGACCGTTTCCGCTTCGCTCGCGGTATCTCCGCATGCGGATAGCCCGAATGCCCCTGCCGCGCAGAGGATAAAAATCCTGGAGTGGCGCATTTGCTGCGTCCTTGTCCTGCTTCTGCCTCGTTACTCGGTCGATGTGAGCAGGAAATCCCCCTGTCCGCGTCGCACGAGCTTAAATTCTTGTTCTTGTTCCTCACCATAGACGCTATTTTCAATTTTTGCGAGCGCCAAGCGAAGATTGTCGCGGATTGAGTCGTTTTGGCCATTGTCGAGCGCATAGGCCCTGCGGAAGGTCGCGGCGGCCTCGGCCTCCTTGCCCTGTTCCATCAGGACAACGCCCAGGTTGTTCCACATCTCCGGGCTGGCCTCGTCCTCGTCCACGGCCTGTCGGAGCAGGCGCTCCGCCTGGTTCAGACGCCCCAGCGCAAGATTGGCCGATCCAAGACCCGACAGCACCTCGACGGTCAGTCCAAGCTCTGCCGCGGCGCGCGTATAGGCGTCGAGCGCGAGCTCGGGCTCATCGGCATCCATCAGGCGATGGCCCACCAGAAGCCCGCCCACGCCTTCGCCGTCGGGGTCGATTTCAGGCGCGTAAAGCTGGTCCTCCGGCAGCTCAAGGCCGCCCGGTGAACAGGCGGCCATCAGCATTGCAAGTATCAGAAGGCATCCCGCGAGGGGCGTGCGCATATTGGTCAGTTCCCGGTCATGTTGGTGATGCCGACCACCGAAGGCCCCACGAGGATGATCAAAAGCGGCGGCACCGTGAACATCATTGTGGTCAAAGTCATCTTCGTGGGCAACTTGTTTGCCTTCTCTTCCGCGCGCATCACGCGCTTGTCGCGCATCTCGGCGGCATAGACCCTGAGCGCGTCGGCGACCGAGGTGCCGAAGGTCTGCGACTGGTTCAGCACGGTCACGAAGGAGGACACGTCCTGCACGCCGCAGCGTTCCGACATGTCGTTCAGGACGTTCGATTTGTCCTTGCCGGCCTTCATCTCGTAGCTGACCATCTGGAACTCGTCGGCGAGTTGCGGGTAGGAGGGGCGCAATTCACGGGCGATCCGGACAATGGACTGGTCCATCGACTGGCCCGCCTCGACGCAGACCAGCATCATGTCGAGCGCATCCGGGAAACCGTCCTGGATCTGCTGCTGACGTTCGCCCGCGCGCTTGTTGACCCAGTATTTCGGCAGGTAATAGCCCAGACCGCCGGGCCCCAGCACATACATCACCATGTCCTTGGTGGTGGCGTTGTCGCCAAGCGCCAGCGTGTAATAGGCCGTGCCGAGCCCGAGCCCCAAGAGACCCAGCGCGAATTGCGCGAAGTAGTAAAAGCGCACCGCCTCCTTCGAGGCATAGCCCGCCTGCATCAGTTTCAGCCGCGCCGAGCCCAGCTCTTCCTCGTCCTGTGGTTCGAGGAATTGCGCATACCTGTTGAGCTTGTCGTTTTTCGCCTTCTCGCGGAGGATCTGCTTGGTCTCGGCCTGCTGACCGCGCTTCTCCATCTGCTTGAGCTTTTCCATCGGGTCCGGCTTCTGCGCCAGCATGATGGGGATAGAGGCGAGGATCAGCAGCAGGCCAAGCCCGCCTGCAATGATCATCGGTGCCGCCGGTCCAAGCAGGTCGGTCATCACGGCGTTCAGATTGGCAATGGCGTCCATGATGGTTTCCTCAGACCTTGATGTTCACGAGCATGCGCATGATGAAAAGGTTCAGCGCAAGGAAGATGGCGACGATGAAACAGGCCGGGATGAACCACGGGTGGTCCAGCACGTTGTCGTAGTAGTCGGGCTTGGTGACCTGGATGAAGATCAGCGCCATGACCGGGAAGCCCGACAGGAACTTGCCCGACCATTGGGCTTCCGCCGTGATCGCCTTCACCCGGCGGAAGAGACGGAAGCGCGCGCGGATCACCTTGGCCAGACCTTCGAGGATCTCCGCGAGGTTACCGCCCGATTGCTGCTGGATCGACACCGCCACGGCGAGGAAGCGCAAATCCTGCATGTCGAGGCGTTCGGCCATGTGCTTCAGCGCCTCGCCGATATCGCGGCCGTAGGCGCTTTCGTCCGCGATGACGCCGAATTCCGTGGCCAGCGGGTCCTGGATCTCCTTCGAGACGATGGAAATCGCCGAGGAGAACGGATGACCCACCCGGAGCGACCGGACCATCAGCTCGACCGCGTCGGGCAGCTGCTCCTCGATCATCGCAAGGCGCTTCTTGGCCTTCGAGTTCACCCAGAAGAACACGCCGCCCACACCGAAACCGATGCCCATGGCGATCCGGATCGGCAGACCTGCCTCGGTCGTGATCGACAGGCCCAGAAAGGCGATGACGGACACGGCGACCATCAGCATGATCAACTGGTTGGGCGTGAAGGCGATGGCCGCCTTCTGCGCCCGGTCGGCCAGCATCGAGTAGAGCGGCACGCCCCGGTTATCGAGATGCTGGTCCATCTCCTTGCGGAGCTTGGCCAGAACCTCGTCGCGGCGTGCGCCCTTGTCGAGCATCTGCAACCGCCGGTTCACCCGGCTGTTGAGGCTGATCGATTTGCCGAAGGCAACGAGGTAGACGCCTTCGACGAGGGCGAGAACGCCCACGAAGATCGCGCCGTAGATAATGAATTCTGCGTTCAGCATGGATCAGTCCCCCCGGAACGGCTCGTAGATGGAGGGCGGCAGATCATATCCCCACATCTTGAAGCGTTCTGAATAATGGCTGCGAACCCCGGTCGCGGTGAAATGGCCGAGGATCTTGTTGTCAGGTGTCAGGCCGACGCGCTGGAAGCGGAAGAGCTCCTGCATGGAGATCACCTCGCCTTCCATGCCGGTCACTTCGGTGATCGACGTCATCCGGCGCGAGCCGTCCTGCAGGCGGCTGGCCTGCACGATCAGGTTCACAGCCGAGGAGATCTGGCTCCGCATCGCCTTCAGCGGCATCTCGATGCCCGCCATGGCGATCATGTTCTCCAGACGGGCGACACCGTCGCGGGCGGAGTTGGCGTGGATCGTGGTCATGGAGCCGTCATGGCCCGTGTTCATGGCCTGCAGCATGTCGATCACTTCCTCGCCCCGCGTCTCGCCGACGATGATGCGGTCGGGACGCATACGAAGCGCGTTCTTCAGACAATCGCGCGGCGTGACGGCGCCTTTGCCTTCCACGTTGGGCGGTCGGCTTTCCATCCGGCCCACATGGGTCTGCTGAAGCTGAAGTTCGGCCGTATCCTCGATGGTCAGGATGCGCTCACTGTCATCGATGAAGGAGCTGAGCGCGTTGAGCGTGGTGGTCTTGCCCGAACCCGTACCGCCCGAGACGATGACGTTGAGGCGGGTGGCGACAGCGGCCTGCAAATAAACGGCCATCTCCTCGGAGAAGGCGCCGAAGGCCACAAGATCGTCGATGCCGAGCTTGTCCTTCTTGAACTTACGAATGGAGACGAGGCTGCCATCGATGGCAATGGGCGGAACCATCGCGTTGAAACGCGAGCCGTCCTGCAGACGGGCGTCGACGTAGGGATTGGATTCATCGACCCGGCGGCCCACGGCGGACACGATCTTGTCGATGATCCGCATCAGGTGGCGTTCATCCTTGAAGGTGATGTCCGACAGCGACAGCTTGCCGTTCTGTTCGATGAAGATCTGCTGCGGGCCGTTCACCAGGATATCCGAGACGGTGTCGTCTTTCAGAAGCGCCTCGAGCGGGCCGAGCCCCTTCACCTCGTCGTAAAGCTCCTGGTTGAGCTGCAGCCGCTCTTCGCGGTTCAGGACGATGGACTTTTCCTGCAGCGATTCCGCGGTGATGGCCTGGATTTCGGCGCGCAGATCGGCCTCGCTCGCCTGATCGAGGGCGGCGAGGTTCAGGTTGTCCAGAAGCGCGCGGTGCAGCTCGAGCTTGATCTCGCCCAGCCGCTCCTTGCGCTTTTTCTCCTTGTCGCCCGCGACGGGACGCGCGGGGCTTTGCGGCTTTACCTTCCGCATCGAGACGGGTTTCTCGACCGGGGCTGCGGCTTTCTCGGCGGCCGGAGCAGGCGCGGGGGCCGGGGCGGCGGTCGTGGCGCCGGACTTTTTGTAGCGTGAAAACATCTTCAAGCAGCTCCTTAAGCGGCAACAGCGTCGGATTGACCGATCTCATGCAGAGACTGGGCCAGCTTTGCGATTTCCTTGCGCAGCGGGTTCTTCGCGGCCTGCAGCGCGATGGGCAGACCGTGATCGCAGGCTTGCGCAATCGGCCGACCGCCATCGGGCATGAACAGGTCCATGCCGATATCGAGGCTTTCGGCCATCCGCTTGGCGCGGCTCTTGCCTTGCAGGTCGGTGAATTTCGGCGCGCGGTTCAGCACGAAGCGCAGCTTGTCGAAGGGCAGATCCTCGGATTGCAGCGCCCGCTTCAGCCGCAGCGTGTTCTGGGCCGAGCGCATGTCGAGCTCGATCATCGCGAAATAGACCTGCGCGGCCTGCAGCACGGTTTCGGACCATTGGGTGATCGCGGACGGCATGTCGACGACGATGTAGTCGAAATGTTCGCGCGCGAGCCCCAGCAGCAGGCTCACATCTTCCTGGGTGATCATGTCGAGCGGCAAGAGATCCGACGGCGCGGTGAAGACGTCGATCCGGTCCTCGAAGCTTTGCAGCGCCTGCGCGAAGGTGTCCTGATCGAGCGTGCCGATATCGGCCAGAAGCTCCACGATCGTTTCCTTGCGCGGCAGGTCGAGATAGGTCGCGGCCGACCCGAATTGCAGACCGAGATCCAGAAGGCAGACGCGCGGCGCCTTGTCCTTGTCCTTCTCGACATTGGCCAGCTCCCAGGCGAGGTTCACCGCAAAGGTGGTGGTGCCGACGCCGCCTGCCATGCCCTGCACGGCCAGAAGCACGCCGTCGCCATCGGATTTCAGACGCGCTTGCGACTCCCGGCCCTCGCTTTCCGCGACAAGCTGCGGGGCAGGGGGCCTCTTGATGCGTTCCACCGCGGCGGCAAGCTCGCCCTCTGGCAGCGGGTAGGGCACGAATTCATCGGCGCCGTTCTTCAGGAGCCGGTGCAGCGTGGCGGGGCTCACATCCTCCGCGATCAGCACGGTCTTGACGCCGCGCGCTTTCGCAGTGGTGATGATCGCCATCAGCTGATCGGCATTGTCCTCGTCGGTGTCATCGATGGCCAGAGCGACGAAATCGAGGCTGTCGGCTTCCGGTTGGCCGAGGAAGGCCAGCGCTTCAGCAAAGCCCAGATCCCCCCAGGCTTCGCCCAGAAGCGATTCCATGTCCTCGATCAGGAGGTCGAATATCTGTACGTCGCGGCTGATCGTGCAGGCCACAATCGGCGCGGCTTCTGCAACTGCGTCTGCGTTTGTCACCGTACTCATAAGCTTTACGTCCTTTGCCTGTCTCGCACCGAACGGAGGCAGGACGCAGTCTTCATGCGCTTTCTCACCCCGACCGATGCAGGAACCGAGGGGCCAATCGGCCAGACGGTCCTGTCGCTATGGTGAGAAAGTTGCAGTCAAAGGCGGCAACATTTGGACGAAAAAACCGTAATTGTACGGTATTCGCAGACGGTAAGGATTAGCCGCCCGGAATGGTGATCGCTGCGCCACCATCGCCGCCGCCCACGCTGCTTTCGGCCTGGGCCGACTGGACGTATTCGCGGTAGATGATCTGCGCATACTTGCCGTCGAGCACGTTCTGGTGCGACGACACGAAGCCGGACACTTCGGTCACGGTGCGGCGATTGCGCCGCTCGCGGCCCTGGGTGACGATCAGCGGTTGGGTTTCGCCATAGGAAACAACGGCTTCCAGCCGCTCGAGGCTGATGCCCTGCGTCGAGAGGAAATGCACCGCCGCGCGCGCACGGGCGAGGCCCAGACGCTTGTTGTAGGCGTCGTCGCCCACAAGATCGGTATGTCCGTAGACCCGGAAGCGCACTTCGGGGAATTGACGAATCCAGGCGGCCTGTTCGCGCAGGGTATCGCGCGCGCCGCTGTCAAGCTGCGCCGAATTGAAGGCGAAATTGACGGTCGTCATCACCTCGGAGGCGAACCGCTGGGCCAGATCGAAGGTGTAGCGCTTCTCACCGGACATGACCGCCACGTTGTTGGCCGTGGCCATGCCGAAGTCTCCCGGATCGAGGATTGCGCCCGCTTCGGGACGGAACGACGCATAGCCCGCCGAATTCCCCGCCTCGTGGGCACAGCCCGACAGGATGCCCATCGTGCCGATGGCGAGGAGGCCGGTTCTGATCGTGTGCGCCGTCATGCCCATTGTCTCAATCCATCACATAGCCATAGGAACCGGTGAAATCCTGCGTGGCAACCTCACCCGCCGCACCGGAACTCGGCCTGCGCCGTTCACCCGCCTGCGTTTTGCCGAAGAGGAACAGGTCCCGCTCGGAAGGCGGGCGGACCTTGTCCGTCGGCAGTGCCAGCGCCTCACCCCGTGTGGGGGTGACGAGATGCGGGGTCACGATGATGACAAGCTCGGATTGCTCGCGGGAATATTCGGCGCTGCGGAACAGCGCGCCCAGGACCGGAATGTCGCCCAGCCACGGCACCTGACCGTTCAGATCGCGGAAATCGTCCTGCAGAAGGCCCGCAATGGCGAAGCTTTCGCCGTCGCGCAGCTCGACCGTGGTCGAGGCTTCCCGCCGGGAGAAGCCGTTGATGCGCACGGCCTGCAGATCGATGCCCGTGGTCGAATCGAGCGATGAGACCGCCGTCTTGAGTTCGAGATTGATCAGATCGCCGTCGATCACGCGCGGAATGAAATCGAGCTCCACACCGAAGGGCTTGAATTCAATGGAGATTTGATCGCCTTCGGCCTGAACCGGCACGGGATATTCGCCGCCTGCAAGGAAACTGGCCTCCTGTCCTGACAGGGCGGTCAGGTTCGGCTCCGCCAGCATCCGCACGAGGCCCTTGGATTCAAGCGCTTCGAGCAGAATGCCCACTTCCAGGCCGCCCGCATCGAAGCCTATGACCGCGCCGCCCTCCGTGTCGTTCCCGAAGGCCACCGGATCGCCCAACGTGTTGCCATCGAGCCAAGTGCCCGTCTCGGAGACGAGGCCCGCATCGCCGCCCAGAAGATCGCCACCGATCGACAGCGAGGACCGCAGCGCCTTGGACACCGAACGCTGCATCTCCGCAAAGCGCACTTTCAGCATGACCTGCTGGACGCCGCCCACCTGCATCAGGTTCGATACCCGCTCGGGCGCGTAGCGTTCCGCGAGGCTCAGGGCGCGATCAAGCGCCTGAATCGAAGACAGTGTGCCCGACAGCACGATGCCGTCATTGGCGGTCCGCACCTCGATGGGCTCACCGGGCAGGATCTGCCGCAGCCGCTCCTTGAATTCGCTGATATCGGCCGCGACGCGTACATCCACATTGGCGATCAGCATGCCCTCGGCATCGAAGATCGACATGGTCGTCGTGCCGGGCGCGCGGCCCAGAACATAGATCGACCGGTCGGAGAGCGAGGAGATGTCGGCAATGGCCGGGTTCGCGATGGAAATCTCCGCGAAGGGGATATCGCTTTCAACCACGAGCGCGCGGTTGATGGCCACGCTGAGTTGCGAGCCCACGTTTCCGCGCACGATGCGGAGGTCTTGCGCTTCGGCGACCGGGGTCGCGATGGGTGCAAAGCCAAGGACGGACCCAAGGAGGGCCGCCCGCAGAATACCGTCGAATTTCATGTGACCTGCCTTTCCGATCACGCCTCAGGTGCAGGTCTTCTGCCTGCATTTGGTCAAAGCCTGCGCGAGATTTGGAATTTTTGCAAGAATCAATGCCTTCAGCCGTGAAGTTCATGTGGGTTACGGGCAACAGCCGTGACAAAAACGCTCCAAAACAGCGAAAGGCGCCCCGAAGGACGCCTTTGCCAAACCGTGATTTAGCCGGTGCTCAGTTGGTGCAGGGGATCGGCAGGTCCACAACCTCGGAGCCCTTGCGCGTCTTGATCGTGCAGACTTCGCGCGCCTTTTGCATCTGGGTCTGCTCCTCCTTCTCGAGCCCGAGAAGCGAGCGCTGATCGACCTCGATGGCTTCCGCAACCGTCGTGTCGTTATTGGCCAGAAGCGACAGGGTCAGATCGCCGGTCGACTGGGCCTGGGCCAGCGCTGCAATCTGCTGCGGGGTGGCCGCGACGGTCACGGTCCGCGCGATGGTGGCGCTGGTCGTGTCGACATTTGCGGTCTGGTCGATGGCGATCAACTCGACGCCGGTCTGAATGAGCTTGGTGACTTCGCCTTGCGGCAGCGACGGGTCGCGTGATCCGATGCGGCCGGTCCAGTAGACATCCACGCGGTCGCCGGGACGCAGGAAACCGGACACGCCCGAGGCCACGTCGACCTTGACCGCGAAGGCGCGCAAGCCCGGCTTGAGGCGTGAGGTCAGGCCGACATCGCCGCCGGGCTCGGACACCTTGACGCCCATCAGAACCTCGAAGGGCTCGATCTGGCGCAGGGCCACGCGGGGCTGTTCGCCCGCGACGAGCAGGGGCTCTTCCTCGGTGAAGTATTTTTCGGGCAGCGCGGGCACGGGCCAGGGCACGAGGGAGATGTCCTCTTCCGTGATGGCCTGGCCGTAAGACAGGGGCTTGGTCGCCACGTAGACCATGGTCGTCTCGACCGCCTGCACCTGCTTGGCGCGCTCTTCCTGAAGCGCGGTCTCGTAGGCGCCGATATAATTCTGAGCCATGTATACCGCGAAACCGGCCAGGCCGAGCCCCGCGATCAGGACAAGTCCGAACAGCAGACGCATGGGGATACCTCAATTCATTGCTCGACCGCTTACGGGATTGTGGCGGTCTGTCGATCTGTCTGAAGCCTGACAGGAAACAATGGCGAAAAGCGGGACGGTCTGTGACCAGTCTTTGACAAACGCCGTGGGGTTCGCGTCAGCCTTACTCCGGCAATTCGGCAATGCGGCCGTTCACCGCGGTTCCCGCCGCCTTGGACAGCGCGACGCTTTCTCGTTCGATCGTGCTGTAGGCGATCAGGCACAGGCCGATGATCCCGGCGGTCAGGACCACCCAATCGACCGTGACCGCGCCGTCTTCGGCGTGGAAAAATCGGGTAAACTCGAACTTGGAAAAGGGCATAGGCCGCTCCATCCTCCTGCACCGGATCTGGTCCGGACCATTCTCATGCCCGCGTTTCCATTCTGGTATGCGGGCAAACCTCTTTCCATCCGTCGACGGGGAGGGGCTCGTTTCACGGCCCTCGTGCGTTTTCGCATGCGTCACACGGAAAGAGCGCGCCAGCGGACTGGCCGGCGCGCCCTCACTATTCTGCGGTCAGAAACCTTCCCGCTCAGATCACGAGATCTGATTACTCTTTCTTGAAGCCGTCGTTCTCGCCGGACACAGCGGTTGCTGCGGCGCCGATCAGGGCCTTCGAGTTGGTCTCGATGGTGGAGTAGGCTGCGACTGCGAGGCCGACAACAGCTGCGGTCAGCACGACCCAGTCAACCGTGACAGCGCCGTCTTCGTCGTTGCGGAAGGTTTTGATGAAGTTAAGCATGGGTATTCTCCGTAAGGTTCAGTTTGCTCTCGTTTCCACCGGTCCGGAGTTTGTCGGGGTCTCTCAATCCCCGTCTCCGTTGCGGTATGACGCTATATAGACCCCGGATTGGGGCACGATTTTGACCGCAATGGATCGATTTCCGCATCCTGCATGGAATCTGCGAAAAATCTTGCAACCTCATGATTTAAAATAATAAAAAACGTTAACTTTGTTTTTTGGCGGCTTCTGGGGCACGACAATCTGGCGAAATCGCCGATGTTTGAGCCCGATCTTGGGGATTTTCACGTTTCGTGCGATGATCCACGCAACAAAAAACGAAAAGAGCAGTTCCATGTCCTTCACGCGATCCTGCGCGCTTTGCGCGGCGTTCCTGTTTGCGGTGCCTGTCGTCGGGCCTGCAGAGGCCAATTCCGATTTCTCCGCGCGCTTCGTGAAGCCACCGAAGCCCGGCACCAAGAAGCGTGTGACGGTGCAGATCGCGCCGCGCGCCAATCCCGCCGTGATGCCGCCGCCCGGCCAGAGCGCGGAGCCCGGCGCGCCTGCAACATCCGGCATGGCGTCCGCCCCATCGGACAAGGCCGCTCCAGAGGGGCGGTATGGCTGGTTCTGGCAATCCGTGGCCGCGAGCGCGGATAGCGGAACGGGGCCCGGACGGCTCGAGCCCGCATTATCAGCGCTGAAGGGCGGGCCGGGGGGCGCGCGGGTCACGGCGCCGCGCGTTCAGAACCTGCAGGAAATCGCCACGCGCTACGGCTCGGCACTTCTGCGCCATTCTGTCGGTACGGAGGTCTCGCCCGCACTTGCGCTGGCGGTTCTGGCAATCGAGTCGGGCGGAAAGCCCGATGCGGTCAGCCGGGTCGGGGCCGAGGGGCTGATGCAGTTGATGCCGGATACCGCCGCCAAGCTGGGTGTCGCGGACAGTTTCGATCCCGATGAGAACATCAAGGGCGGGATCGCCTTTCTCGATGCGTTGATGCGGGCCTATGGCGGCGATCCGGTGCTTGTGCTGGCGGGCTACAATGCCGGGCAGACAGCCGTGGCCAATGCGGGCGGCGTGCCGCCTTTCGCCGAGACGCGCGATTACGTGCCCAAGGTGTTGGCCGCGTTCGAGGTCGCGCGGGCCTTGTGCAAGACGCCGCCGATGATGATCTCGGATGGCTGCGTCTTCCATGTCTCGCCGGGAAGCTGAGCGCGCAGCCTCCTAGTCGGGCATGCGCAGCACGGCGCCGGGATTCATGATGCCCTGCGGATCGAGTGCTGACTTGATCGCGCGCATGGCCGCGAGCTTCGCGGGATCCTGGTAGCGTTCCAGATCGGCCACCTTCAGCCGCCCGATCCCGTGCTCGGCACTGACCGATCCACCCATTTCATGCACCAGGTCATGGATGACGCGCTTGATGGCGTCGCGGCTGTTCTCGTGCTCGTCGCGGTTGCGGCCCGGCATCGGGAAGACGTTGTAATGCAGATTGCCGTCGCCCAGATGCCCGAAGCAGTTGACGCGGAACGCGCCGATCTCCTTCAGACGGGCGATGCCTTCGGGGATGAAATCGGGGATCTCCGAGATCGGAACGGAGATGTCGTGGCTTGAGATCGCGCCGATATGGCGGTTGGCCTCGGGGATGCGTTCGCGGATCGCCCAGAAATCCTGCCGCTGGCTGTCCGATTGCGCGATGAGCCCGTCGGAGACGAGCCCCGCCTCGAGCGCATCGGCAAAGACCGCCTCCAGCGCCTCCGCGGGGTCGAGCCCCTCGGGCAGGCCGACCTCGATCAGGACGGACCAGTCGGGCGACGCCTCGAAGGGTTGCCTCAGCTCGGGAATGGTCTCGCGCAGGAAGTCGTAGCCCGTTCCGCTCATTAGCTCGAAGGCGGAAATGCCGTCGCCCAGCCTGTCGCGTGCGCGGGCCAGCAGATCCAGAGCGGCGCGGGGGCTGTCGACCACCAGAAGTGCCGTGCCGGTGCGCGCGGGGATCGGGGAAAGCTTGAGCACGGCGGCGGTGATGATGCCGAGCGTGCCCTCCGCACCGATCAGAAGGTTGCGCAGATCGTAGCCGGTATTGTCCTTCCTCAGGCGCCGAAGCCCGTTCCAGACCGTGCCGTCAGGCATCACCGCCTCGAGCCCGAGGCAGAGATCCCGGGCATTGCCGTAGCGCAACACGTTCACACCGCCCGCATTGGTGCCAAGAAGCCCGCCGATCCGGGCGGAGCCTTCGGAGGCGAGCGAGAGGGGGAACAGGCGGTTCGCCTCGCGCGCGGCATTCTGCACGTCGAGCAGGATCGCGCCGGCCTCGGCGATCAGTACGTTTTCGTCCGGGTGAACGGCCCGGATGGCGCTCATCCGCTCCAGGCTCACGAGAAGCGGTACCGCGCCGCCTTCGGGGGCGATCTGCCCGCCGACGAGCCCGGTGCCGCCGCCGTAAGGCACGAGCGGAACGCGGGCCGCGTGGGCATGAGCGACGATGGTCGCGACCTCGCTTGTCGTGCGGGGCAGGGCGACATGGGAGGCCGCGCCGCGCCAGCGCCCGCGCGGCTCCTCGTGGAAGCGTGCATCGGCAGGGCGGATCGTATCTTCCGGCAGTTGCGCGGCAAGCGCGCAGAGGAAGCTTTGGTCGGCTGAGGCGAGGGACAAGGGCGGCTCCGGTCGCGGCAAGGTTCCGCCTTGAGATAGAGTACTGGGCGCCATGGCAAAAGGGGGGCGCTGATCCGGCGGGCGCGTCCGGCCCGGGGCCGAACGCGGCATGTCATGTCAGCGGCACCGATTGGTGCCGCTTCCGGCTGGCCCCTGGCATAAGTTTTTGACGAAGGGGATGTGACGCCTCGCGGCTCAGTCCGGATCGCGCAGCCAGCGCGGCTCGAGGATCGTGACCGTGGGCCGGTCGGGCAGGGTGGCAAGCGAGACTTCAAGGTGACTCTGCCCGGTGCGTTCCACGGCGAAGGTGGTGGAAATCTCCTCGAGAAAGGCTTCCAGCGCATAGCCCGAGAACCAGTGCATCGGGATGATGACGCGGCTTTTCAGGCGCTCCAGCACGTTGATCATGTTGGTGCGGGCCATGGTGTAGCCGCCATCCACCGGCACCATCACCACGTCGAGCCGCCCGAGAGCCGCGTATTGTGCGTCATTCGGTTCGTGATGCAGGTGGCCGAGGTGCCCGATGCAAAGCCCCTCGACCTCGAAGACGAAGATCGAATTCCCGTTCTCCTCGCGCCCGCCGAATTCGCTGCGGATATCGGTGGAGACATTGCGCACCAGCATCTCACCCAGATCGAGGCGGTGGTTGATGCCCGCGCCATGGGTCTCGCCCCAGCCGGGCAGGACATGCGGGATCGCAGGATCGGGATTGGCCGTCCAGTGGGTGGAATGGGCGTGGTTCATGGTGACCACGTCCGGGATCATCGTGGTATTGCCGATGAAGCCCGTGAAATCCGTCACCGCATTGAGCCCGCCTCGGGTCTGGATCAGGAAGGAGGCATGGGCAATGTAGCTGATGCGCACCGAATATTCGGGCACCGGCGCCTGCCAGCTGGCTTTGTGGAGGTATTCGAGCCCGGGTGCAGCCTCCGCGACAGCGATGCAATGGGACGGGCGGCGGTCCTGGGCATGGGCTGTGAGCGGCAGGGTGGCGATCAGGATTGCAATCAGGATGCGGATCATCGGCAGGGCTCCTTCGGGGTATTCGAAGCCTAGCCCGGTTGCGGTGCGGCACCCACTTCAAAGCCTCGTGAGCGTGGCATTCGGCGGCAGCGAGGGGCCAGCCCCTCGCGCTCCCCGGAGGTATTTATGGTCCGGTCGTGACATCGGGTTGGCGCACCAGTCCATGGTTGGGACACGCGGATGGAGATGGGCTCAGCGCTCTTTCACGTAGGGCTCTCCACCTGCGCGCGGGGGGATCGCCCGGCCGACAAAGCCTGCAAGGATCACGACCGTGAGGATGTAGGGCAGCGCATCCATCACCTGCACCGGGATGGTAATGCCGCCGAGGTCGATATTCTGGTAGCGCAGCGCCACGGCCTGCAGCAGGCCGAAGAGGAGGCAGGCCATGAGCGCGTACCACGGCCGCCACTTGGCGAAGATCAGCGCGGCGAGGGCAATATAGCCGCGGCCCGCGGTCATGTCCTTGACGAAGCCTGCCTGAAGGCCCGTGGCGAGATAGGAACCGGCAAGGCCGCAGAGCAGCCCGCAGATCACGATTGCCGCGTAGCGCAGGCCGATGACCGACACGCCCGCCGTGTCGACCGCTTCGGGGGCTTCGCCCACCGCGCGCAGGCGCAGGCCGAAGCGGGTGCGTTGCAGCACCCACCAGGTCGCGGGCACGCAGAGGAAGGCCACGTAGACGAGGATCGAATGGCCGGAGATCAGCTCGTAATAGATGGGGCCGAAGATCGGCACGTCGCGCAGCGTCTCGGCGAAGGGCAGGGTGATCGCCTCCCAGCGGCCGCCACCCATCAGCGACGGCGTGCGTCCGCCCTGGCTGAAGAGGTCCTGCGCAATGAGCACGGTGAGGCCTGCCGCCAGAAAATTGAGCGCCACGCCCGAGATCAGCTGATTGCCGCGGAAGGTGATCGAGGCGAGCCCGTGCAGGCCCGAGAGCAGCATCGAGGAGACGATGCCCGCGCCGAGGCCCAACCAGACCGAGCCCGTGAGTGCCGCGACCGCTGCCGAAAAGAAGGCGGCGATCAGCATCTTGCCTTCGAGCCCGATATCGATGACGCCCGAGCGTTCGGAGAACAGCCCCGCGAGGCAGGCCAGCAGAAGCGGCGTGGCAAGGCGCACGGTCGAATCGAGGACCTGGAGGAGGGTGGCGAAATCCATCAGCTGCGCTCCTTCCGGCCGAAGGCGAGGAACAGCCGCTCGAGCGGTGTCCGTACCATGTTGTCGAGCGCGCCGGTGAACAGGATCACGAGCGCCTGGATCACGATGATCAGCTCGCGCGGTATATTGGTCCAGAGCGCGAGCTCCGCCCCGCCCTGGTAGAGAAAGCCGAAGAGAATGGCGGCAAGGAGGACGCCCACGGGATGGTTGCGGCCCATCAACGCGACCGCGATCCCGATGAAGCCCGCGCCTTCGGTGGCGTTCATCACCAGCCGCTCGGCCTCGCCCATGGCGGTGTTCACGGCCATGAGGCCTGCAAGCCCGCCGGAGATCAGCATCGCCACGACAACGATCTTCACCGGCGAAATTCCCGCATAGCGCGCGGCACTTTCGGAATGGCCGAGCGCGCGGATCTCGTAGCCGAGGCGTGTCCGCCAGATCAGCACCCAAACCGCGAAACAGGCCGCAAGCGCGAGGAAGAAAGTGACGTTGCCGGGCGCGCCGCGGAAGAGCGGCATCGCATCGGTGGCGAACATGTCCTGGAAGGTGGGCAGATGCGTGGCTTCGGGAAAGAGCGGCGAGGCCGGGTCCATCTGGCCTGCGGGTTTCAGCAGGTTGACCAGCACGTAGTTCAGAAGGGCGGCGGCGATGAAGTTGAACATGATCGTCGTGATGACGATATGGCTGCCGCGCTTGGCCTGCAGATAGGCCGGGATCAGCGCCCAGAGCGCGCCGAAGGCCGCCGCCCCCAGCGCCGCGCCCACGAGGGCCAGCGACCAATGGGGCCAGGGGATGTACAGACAGATCAGCGCCACGCCGAGGCCGCCGATCGTGGCCTGCCCCTCGCCGCCAATATTGAAGAGCTTGGCATGGAAGGCCACGGACACGGCAAGGCCGGTGAAGATGAAGTTCGTCGCGTAATAAAGCGTGTAGCCCCAGCCCGACGAGCGCATGAGCGCGCCTTCGACCATGAGGTTGAAGGCTTCCACCGGGTTTTCGCCGATGGCGAGGATCACCAGCGCCGACAGGAACGCGGCAAGCAGAAGGGAGATCAGCGGGACAAGGACCGCATCGGCCCAGGCAGGCATCTTATCCATGGTGGGGCAGCTTTCGGTGTTCTTGTTCTTCGAGGCTCGCATCGATGGCGGCGATGGGGTCGGCACCGGGATCTTCGGTGACGCCTGCCATCAGGAGGCCGAGTTCGCGCTGGTCGGTCTGCGCGGGGTCACGCTCGCCCATGATCTGGCCGTCGAACATCACGGCGATGCGGTCCGAGAGAGCGAAGATCTCGTCGAGTTCGACGGAGACCAGAAGGATCGCCTTGCCCTGATCGCGCAGGCGGATGATTTCTTGGTGGATGAACTCGATCGCGCCGATATCGACGCCGCGCGTCGGCTGGCCGATGAGCAGGACATCGGGGTTCCGCTCGATCTCGCGGGCGAGGACGATCTTCTGCTGGTTGCCGCCCGAGAAATTGGAAGCCTTGAGGTTGGGATTCGGCGGGCGCACGTCGAAGCGTTCCATCTTGCCCGCGGCCTCGGCCTTGATCGCGGTGTTGTTCATCAGCGCGCCGGATTGATGCGCGGCGTCGCGGTGATAGCCGAAGACGGTATTCTCCCACGCGGTATAAGGCATGATGAGCCCTTCGCGCTGGCGATCCTCGGGCACATGCCCGATGCCTGCCGCGCGTCGCGCGCGCCCGTCGGAGCCCGCGCCCGAAAGCGGCAGCTCCGTGCCGTTCAGGCGCACAGTGCCGGTGGCTTCACGGTAGCCGCCCAGCACCTCCAGCAATTCCGATTGGCCATTCCCGGCCACGCCCGCAATGCCAAGAATTTCGCCCTTCCGCAGATCGAGGGAGATGCCGCGCAGCCGCTCCACCCCGTCGGCATCCACGTGGCGCAGGTTCTCGACCTCGAGCACCGTGCCGTCGGGCTTCGCAGGCGCCTTGTCGACCTGCAACAGGACCTTGCGGCCGACCATCAGCTCCGCCAGCTGCTGCGGATCGGTCTCTGCGGTCTTTACGGTCGCGGTCATCTGGCCACGGCGCATGACCGAGACGGTGTCGGTGATCTCCATGATCTCGCGCAGCTTGTGGGTGATCAGGATGATTGTCTTCCCCTCGGCGCGCAGGTTGTCGAGGATACGGAAGAGGTGATCGGCCTCGGCCGGGGTCAGCACGCCCGTGGGCTCATCGAGGATCAGGATATCGGCCTGCCGGTAGAGCGCCTTCAGGATCTCGACGCGCTGCTGGTGGCCGACGGAAAGCGTCTCGACCGGGGCATCGGGATCGACGGACAGACCGTATTCATCGGCAAGCTGCTTCAGCACGTCCCGCGCCTTGGCAAGCGACGGCCGCAAGAGCCCGCCATCTTCGGCCCCGAGGATGACGTTCTCGAGGACGGTGAAATTCTGCACCAGCTTGAAATGCTGGAAAACCATGCCGATGCCCGCGGCGATGGCGGCCTGGCTGTCGGGGATCTCGGTCTTCTTGCCCGCGACGTAGATCTCGCCGGCATCGGCCTTGTAGAAGCCGTAGAGGATCGACATCAGCGTCGATTTGCCCGCGCCGTTCTCGCCGATGATGCCGTGGATCGTGCCGGGCATCACGCGGATCGAGATATCCTTGTTGGCCTGGACGGGGCCGAAGGCCTTGGAGATGCCTTTCAGCTCGATGGCGGGGGCTTGGTCGGACATGAAACGTGGCTCCGAGCCGGGTAAGACTTATTGCAGCAGGGGCCGCGCGACATGTGCGGCCCCTGTATCCGGGCGAGCGCTATGGCTGCCCGGGTCGTGATGTTACGTGCCTCAGAAGTCGATCGCGGGGCAGCTGTCGTTCTCGTAATAGCTCACGACATTCAGCGAGCCGTCGATGATGGCGTCGCGGGCCTCTTCCACGGCGGCGCGCATCTCGTCGGTGATCAGCGCCTCGTTGTTTTCGTCCACGGCATAGCCCACACCGTTCTCGGCAAGGCCCAGCGTCATGTATTTGCCGGTCTCCAGGTCTTCGCCCGCCATCATCGCGTCATAGACGGCGACGTCGACGCGCTTGAGCATGGAGGTCAGAACGGAGCCGGGATGCAGGTAGTTCTGGTTGCTGTCGACGCCGATGGAGTAGATCTCCTCGTCCGCGGCGGTCTGCAGAACGCCCACGCCCGTGCCGCCCGCAGCGGCATAGATCACGTCAGCGCCCTGGCTGATCTGCGCCTTGGTCAGTTCGGAGCCCTTCACCGGGTCGTTCCAGGCCGTGGGCGTCGTGCCGGTCATGTTGGCGATGATCTCGATGTCGGGATTGACCGCCTGCGCGCCCTGCGCGTAGCCGCAGCCGAAGTGGCGGATGAGCGGGATGTCCATGCCGCCGACGAAGCCCACGGTCCCGGTTTCGGAGGCCATCGCGGCGAGCATGCCCACGAGGTACGAGCCCTGGTGTTCCTGGAAATTGATCATCAGAACGTTCTCGGGCACTTCCGGCAGGAAGCCGTCGACATTGACGAATTTGACGTCCGGGTAGTCCTTGGCCACGGTCTCGACCTGGCCTGCAATGGCAAAGCCCGTCGTGATGATCGGGTTGAAGCCGGCCTCGGCGAAGCGCCGCAGGGCCTGTTCACGCTGGGCTTCGGACTGAAGCTCGATATCGCGGAATTCGCCGCCGGTTTCCTCGGCCCAGCGGGTGGCACCGTTGAAGGCGGCTTCATTGAAGGATTTGTCGAACTTGCCGCCGAGATCGTAGATCAGGGCGGGATCGGCCAGGGCGGCGCCTGCGGTCAGGGCGAGCGCGGCCGCGGAGCCTGCGAGGGTTTTCATCAAGGTCATCTGGGTCTCCCGTTGTGGTGCGGCGCGCGGTGTTCGCCTCTGCGGCCCGGCGCGGCGCTTGGATCTGTGAGATCAGGCGCAAGTAGGCAGAAGGGGCCAAGGGGCGTCAACCGCTTTTCCCCGTTGTTCGGGGCGTGTCGCGCAACGTCAGTGCTTATTTTTCACCAAGTGCACGCTGCATGACAATCGCGTCATCGAAGCGTCCGTCTTCGAGGCGATAATAGCGCGGGCGCCGCCCGGTTTCGGCGTAGCCATGCGCGGCGTAAAGCGCGCGGGCGGGCGCGTTGAGGGCGGCCACTTCCAGGAAGGCGTGGTGGGCCCCGGATTCTCTCGCTGTTGCGTGAAATTCCGCAATCAAGGCCGAGGCCGCCCCGCTGCGCTGCTGGTCTGGCGCGGTGGCGAGGGCCAGGATTTCCGCCTCGTCCCCGAGGATGCGGGCGATCAGCATGGCGCTTCCGGCCGAGAAAAGCCGCACGCCGGGACTGGCGAGCGTTGCGGCGATCTCGTCTGTGCGCCAGGACCGCTGGTGCTGGTAGGCCGCGGACATGATCGCGGCGGCATCAGCGGGGCTCATGTCAGGATCGCGGGCGCTGTGTCTCGGGCGGGTGCAGCATCCGCCGCGCGCACGTAGAGGGGGGCCGGGGCAGGACCCGGCACGGCAAGCGCCGCTCGCCGCGCGATGTTTTGCGCCAGTTGTGCGGGTGTCGGAGGGAAGGCCAAGGCCTGCTGCACCTGTGCTTCGATCTCGAGGCTTGGCGCGCAGCCCGGCCTAGCGAGATAAACCTGATCCCGTGGTCCCCGAACGGCCGGAAGATGGTCCGATGCCGCTTCGATTGCTTCGAACGTGCTCACTCCGATCGCGGGCACGCCAAGCGACAGCGCCAAACCGCGTGCCGCCGAGACGGAAATCCGGATGCCGGTGAAATTCCCGGGCCCGACGCCCACGCCGATCCGCGAAAGGTCGCCCCAATCCGCGCCGACCTCGTTCAGGAGGCTTTCAAGAAGGGGGAAGAGCCGCTCCGCCTGCCCTTGCCGCATGTCCTCGGCGGCTGCGGCGATACACCGATCGCCGGACAGCAAAGCGGCCGCGCAATGCGCGGCCGATGTGTCGAAGCCGAGGATCAGGGCGTCAGACACCAACCGGGCGCACCTCCGTGACCTCGGGGATGTAGTGCCGCAGCAGGTTCTCGATACCCATCTTCAGCGTGAGGGTGGAGGACGGGCAGCCCGCGCAGGCACCCTGCATGTGAAGGTAAACGACACCGCGCTCGAACCCGTGGAAGGTGATATCGCCGCCGTCTTGTGCCACGGCCGGGCGCACGCGGGTATCGAGCAGTTCCTTGATCTGACCCACGATCTCGCCGTCTTCGCCAACATGCTCGGCATGGCCGGATCCAGCTTGCGCGGCGTCGTCCTTCATGACCGGCTGGCCGGACTGGAAGTGCTCCATGATCGCGCCAAGAATGGCGGGTTTCACGTGGTCCCAATCGGTTTCATCGGCTTTCGTCACGGTGACGAAATCATTGCCGAAGAACACGCCTTTGACGCCCTCGACCTCGAAAAGGCGGCTTGCAAGCGGGCTGTCGCCTGCGCCTTCAGGGGAGGGGAAATCCGCTGTGCCCATGTCGAGAACGGTCTGACCGGGCAGGAATTTAAGCGTTGCGGGATTGGGCGTGGATTCGGTCTGGATGAACATCGCATCGGCTCCTGTCGGATGAAGCCCTTATATGCGGATTGCGCGTCGCGAGGTCAAGGTTTGGAACGATTCTAAGTTTGGGGCTGGATGTGTCGGAGGGGGGCAGCGAAGCCCTCGGGGCCCGGGGTCATTCGATTTGAGGTCGGGCGGTCACCCAGACCCGCGCATATCGAGCGAGTCGTGGTCTCTTAGGTCAGTTGGCGAGCAATTTCTTCCACCGCATTAATTTGTTCATCTTGCGCCGCGCCTTTTTCGCTGGACACAAAACGCAAGCAGGCGCGGTGAAGGGCGAGCAAAACGCGGCATTCATGCGGCTCTATTATTGGCTGCATTCTTGTCGCCATAGGTGAAATGCTCGGTCAGGCTGCGCATGCGATCTGCGGCTTCGGTCAACTTGCTGGAGGCGGCGGCCGTTTCCTCGAACATCGCGGCGTTGTGCTGGGTCACGTTGTCTAGGCGCGTGACGGCCGCGTTGATGTCGCCCAAGCCAGTGGCCTGTTCATGCGCCGAGGCCGCAATGTCGCCGACCCGTTCGGAGATATCGCTGACCGACGTGATGACGCTTTCCAGCACGCTCACGGTATCGCCGACGTGACGCACGCCATCCGCCACCTGTCTCTGGCTTTTGGAGATGAGCGCGTTGATTTCCTTGGCGGCTTGCGACGACCTTTGCGCGAGCGCACGCACCTCGGAGGCGACGACGGCAAAGCCGCGCCCGGCATCGCCTGCGCGCGCGGCCTCGACCCCGGCATTGAGCGCAAGCAAATTGGTTTGAAAGGCGATATCGTCGATCACGCCGATGATTTTTGAGACTTCGCCCGCCGACTCGCTGATCGCGCGCATGGCTTCCGATGCCTGTGCCACGACAAGGCCGCTTTCTTCGGCGTTTTTCTTGGCATCATTGGACGAGGTTGCGGCCTGGGATGCATTGTCGGCTGTCGTTTGGACAAGGTCGGTCAACCGCTCCATCGCGGCGGCCGTTTCTTCCAGAGTCGCCGCCTGCTGCTCGGTGCGTTGAGACAAGGCGTTTGCAGAGCCGCTGATGCCACTTGCTTCTTCGAGCACTTGCGCGGCATTCGCGGCCACATCGCTGATTGCGGTATCCAGCGCCTCGGTTGCGAGGTTGAAGTCGTGCCGCAGGCCTTCGAATTCCGGCGGAAGCGGCTTCAGGATGCGACTGGTCAGATTTCCCTGCGACAGGCGGGTCAAGCCATCGACGAGGACGAGCACGATCTGTTCCTGTTCCTGGCGACGGACTTCCGCCGCTTCGAGTTCCTGGGCGTCTCGCGCCTTGCCGGCCTCGTGAAGGGCAATCGTTTGGCGCTTCTCGTCTTCGAGGTCCGAGACCGCATTTTCCGCTCGCGTCTGCGCCTCAAGCGCAAGGTTCCGCTGTTCTTCCGCATCGCGTTGCGCTTTCTGAGCGGCATCACGGGCGGCTTCAGCAGCTTTCGAGGCTTCCGTCACAGCATCGACCCCTTCCGCGATTTCAGCCCGGAGCGTTTGTTGACGCTGGATCGCGAAGCTGAGCGCGGCGGCTTCGACCACAACGACCACGGCATGAAAGGCGGTCCGCTCAAGGTTTTCGAGTAGGTCTGCGCTGGGATAGACAAGAGAGGGGACCGCCACGGACAAGCCCAGGTGATGCAGAGCGATTGCAGCCGTGCCGACAAGAATCGTCCTCACGTCGTTCAAGACGACAAGCACGGCCAGCGCCGCGAAAAACGTCATATGCGCGTCGATCTGCCAAGGCGTCCCGGCCATGGCGGCGGTCAAGGCGATGCATTGACCGATGACGCCAACAGCGACCAAGGGTTTCGCAACTTCGGCGGACATTCGCGTTGCAATGAAGGCTGCGCTAGCGAACAGGGCAGAAATCGCCAACGGCAACCAGATGGCATTGCCGAAGATCCAGGCCGCAATCACGACGCAGGGCGCGAAGATAGCGGTGGCCAGAGCGAAATATCCGACGATCGCCTCGTCTTTCGATGTGGTGTCCATACCTAAATCCTTTCTGCCACGCAGAGTGCCCCGAGCCATCCCGCATCCAGAACGGCCCAGGCGCCGAACGCAGACAAGCGGGCCGAAAATCCATCATCGCCCTGCGCCATCATGGCAAGCGGCGCCCCGACCGGACCGATTGGACGGCCACCCGCCTGTTCGATCACGCGCCCCGGCTCCCACGCGAGTACCAGCATCGGATCGCCCGGCTCCGCCTCCGGCGCCATGGCAAGCGCGGCCAGCGGTCCGGCAAACAGGGTGGCGACCAGGAAAACCGGCACAATGATCCGTTCGATGCGTTTCATGTGAAAAGCGATAGACGGCGTCGATGAAGGAAGGATTAAGCGCTGAAATCCAATCCTGATTTCAGTGTCTTATAGTTAACGCTGCAGGCCAGACGAAACCGGGTCGTGCCCTTGTCGATCCGACCATGGACAGAGCAAGTCTAGGTGATCGCCTGCAGCTCTTCCTTCGACAGATCCCCCGGCACGATGGTGATCGGCACGGGGAGCGAGCCTGCATTTTTCGTCAGGTTCGTGACCAGCGGGCCGGGGCCTTTCTTGCCGCTTCCGGCGCCGAGGACGAGCACGCCGATCTCTTTGTCTTCATTCACTTGCGCGATGATTTCGGGCACGGGTTCGCCTTCTCGGATCACCAATTCGGGATCGACGCCTTGCCTGTCGCGCATCCATTTCGCGAAGACCTCGAAATGGGCTTCGATCCGTTCGCGCGCCTCTTCGCGCATGATGTCCCCGACGCCGATCCAGTGGTTGAACTCATCGGGCGGAATCACCGACAGGATGGTTACTCCACCACCGGTATTGGACGCGCGCATCGCGGCGAAACGCATCGCGTTCAGGCATTCGCGGCTATCGTCGAGCACCACGAGGAACTTGCGCATGAGGGGCCTCCTATCCGGATGCGATCATGGCAGCGCACCGGGGCCTCGGCAAGTTCAGGCGGCGGATGCGGCCCAATCCCAGTAAAGCTCGCGCGCGCGGCGGGTCACGGGGCCCACCTGATAGGAGGTGTCCTCGAACGCGGTGACGGGCGTGACCTTGTTGAGGTTGCCGGTCAGGAACACCTCGTCCGCGGCTTCGAAATCGGCGAATCCCAACACTGTCTCGACCACCTCGACGCCATCGGCGCGCAGGTTCTCGATGTGCCGTGCGCGGGTGATGCCCGCGAGGAACGTGCCGTTCGGAACGGGTGTGAAGACGACGCCGTCGCGAACCATGAAGACGTTGGAGGTCGCAGTCTCGGCCACGTTGCCCATCGCGTCGGCCACCAGCGCATTACCGAAGCCACGCGCATTCACTTCCGCCAACATCCTGGAATTGTTGGGATAGAGGCAGCCTGCCTTGGCATTCACCACGTTGTCCTCAAGCACCGGGCGGCGGAACCGCGTGCGGCCAAGCGTGACCGTATCCTCGGGCGCCAGCATCGGGAATTCCTCAAGGCAGACGGCAAAGCCGGTGCGGCCTTCCTTGGCGAGAATCGCCGAGGGCTCGCTGTCCACCGACCAATACATCGGGCGGACATAGACCTGCGCGTCATCGGGATAGGCGGCGAGGCCCTCCTGAACGATCTCGAGGATCTGGGCGTCGGAATAGGTGGGCGTGATCATCAGCGCGTGGGCGGAATGGTTGAGCCGCGCGCAATGTCGGTCGAGATCGGGCGCCATGCCATCGACGAAACGGGCGCCGTCGAACACCGTCGAGCCCAGCCAGGAGCCGTGATCGGCAGCCTTCATGATCGGCATGTCGCCGTCATACCATTCGCCTTCGAAATAGGTGCGGATGTTGCGGCCCACAGCCATGGCGCGTCCCTCGTCTTGTCCTGTTTTGCCGCACCGCTCTAACGCGCGGGGGCGCACTTGGCCAGCCGAGAGCGCCCCGCCACCTGTGCGCCGTCATGGCCCGCGCGGTACGTTCAGTGCGCAGGCGCTTCCGCCAGCAGAGCCTCGAGATCGAGCGGCGCGTTTCCCATCTGGAGCGCGCCTTGCGCGTCCCGGGGCCAATCCTCCGGCGCGCGGTCGCGGTAAATCTCGATGCCGTTGCCGTCGGGGTCGGAGAAATAGATCGCCTCAGAGACACCGTGATCCGCCGCGCCCTCGATCTCGACACCGTTTTCGACGGCGCGCTGGAGTGCCGTGGCAAGGCTGGCACGGTCCGGAAACAGGAAGGCGGTGTGAAACAGGCCGGGATGGCGCTTCGGCGCAGGGGCGGCACCTTTGCTGGACCAGGTATTGAGGCCGATATGGTGGTGATATCCGCCCGCGGACAGGAACGCGGCCTGATCGCCGAAATGCTGGGTCACCGTCAGGCCGATGACGTCTTTATAGAAGCGGATCGAGCGGGCCAGATCGGATACTTTCAGATGAACATGGCCAATCTGCATGGCCTCGGGTGCTTTGGACATCGTATGCGCCTTCCCTGAAATGACGGGCAGACGCTAGAATCGTGCTCAAATCCGGGCAATTGCCGATATCCGCACGCTCACCCTCCGTAAATCGAGGATGGGGCGTGTTTTTCCAGCAGCGGACGCACCGGGATCTGGGCGCCAAGCCGGGCGCAAAGCAGGTAGAGCCCGCCGACCTTGCGCTGCAGGAAAAGCGCGTCGACCGGCGGGATCACGGTGAATTCGCGATCCTCCGCAAAGCGTTGCCCGGCTTCGGCAAACCGGGTGGCAAGGCCCGCGCGGGCAAAGTCGAACGGCCCGTAGCCTTGCAGGGGGGCGGCTGCGATTTCCATCATGTCGAGGATCTGTTCGCGGTGATGGTCGGCGGTGTCGTCGCGCAGATAGCCCACGGTGATGGCGGCCTGATGCAGGAAGGTGCGGTCGCCCGACAAGGCCGCGCGCATGAGATCGCGGAACGCGGCGACCCGGCCTTCCTCAAAGCGGCGGACGGCACCGAAATCCAGAAGAACGATCCGGCCCGTTTCGGGCTGGTAGCGGAAATTGGCGAAATTCGGATCGGTCTGCATCGCCGTCAGATCGAAAAGTTCGCGCAAGGTCAGTGCGATCAGCTTTTCGGCCACGCTGTTGCGGGTCTTGGCGTCTGCCTCGGTCAGGCTTTCGATGGGTCGGCTGTCGATATATTCCATCGCGAGGATATCGCGTGTGGTCAGATCTTCCGCGAGGGCGGGAACCACGAAATCGGCATCCTCTGCCAGATGCGCCCCGAATTCGGTCAGGGAGCGCGCTTCGAGCTCGTAATCGGCCTCTTCGTGAAGCTGAAGACGGGCTTCCTCAAGAAGCGGCGACAGGTCCAGGCCTTTGGGGAGCATCCCGGACATTTTCAGCAAAGCGCCGAGGTTGCGGATATCGCTGTCGATAGAGGCGCGGATGCCCGGATATTGCACCTTGATCGCCAGCTCGCGCCCATCTTTCGTGACGGCGCGATGGACCTGGCCGATCGAGGCCGCCGCGATGGGGCGGACGTCGAACTTCTTGAACTGCTTCAGGAAATCGGGGCCCCAATTGTCGGACAAGACGGTCTTGAGCTGCTCGGGCGGCATGTAATGCGCCTCGGAGCGGAGTCGGGAGAGAACGTCGGCCAGTTCGGCGGGCAGCACCTCCCCGGCCTCCATGGAGAGAAGCTGGCCCATCTTCATCGCGGCGCCGCGCATGCGCGACAGCTCCTCGGCCAGTTTTGCCGCATTGGCAGGCGTCATCATGAGTTGCTGAAGGCCGGGCCTGTCCCCCCTTGCGAAGGCGCGCAGGCTGTCCTGTGCCGCGCGGCCCAGAACGCCCGAGGCAAAGCGGCCCATCCGACCGACGCGGGACAGGCGGGAAGACGGGACGGGAAAGGTGCGATCGTCAGAGCTCATGGAGCAAACATAAAGCACGCAACCGCAGCGGCAATAATACATGACTCTTGCAGGTTTTAAGTGATGGGACTGTGTGCAGAAAAGTGCGCTTTCCGATCATCAGGCCCACTCAGGAAGGCGGGGTCCGCAGCCCAGGGCGGCAAGCTGGTACTGCGCCGCGCGCTCGGGTGTGAAAACTCCCCTGCGGCGTTCCCGGCCAGACCGAAGCAGTCACCCGGCGCACAACGCGGTCTCAGCCGTACAGAAGGTCCGCGACCGCCTTGCGCAGGATCGCCTCATCCGCGGGGTTCTGCGCGGGATTGCCCGCGCGGTGGCCCCAATCGGACGCCATCACCCGGTATTCGGCATTGGGCATGCCAGCGGCATGCAGGCGGCAATCCTCCGGCGTGAAATAGAGATCGGTCGCCGACGGCATCATGATCGTGCGCGCGGTGATGGCCCCGAGCGCGCGGTCGAGATCGCCGCCATGGATCGGATTGTCGGAGATGTCGGAGGCGAGCCATGTCTCGATGCTGGCCAGCAGGTCATGGGGATCGCGGCGCAGGAAATTGGCCTCCCAGGCGCGGAGGATGAAATCCTCCCGGCTGGAATAGCCCGCCTGTCGCCAGAGTTCCTCGCGGTAGAAGGTCTGCGACATCGCCCAACCGGCATAGATCCGTCCCATGGCGCGCAAACCGCGCACCGGATGGGCGCTGAAATGCGTGCCTGTCCAATGCGGGTCGCCCGTGAGCGTCGCGCGCACCCCTTCGAGGAACAGCTTGTTGTGCGGCGCGGTGCGCGCGGTGCCGCAGATCGCGCAGATCCGGTCCACGCGGTCGGGAAAGATGGCCCCCCAATGCAAAGATTGCTGCGCGCCCATGGACCAGCCATAGGCCAGCGCGATCCGTTCAACGCCGAAGACCTCGCGCAGGAGCCTTTCCTGCGCATGCACATTGTCCCAATGCGTGAAAAGCGGTGGCCGGTCTGGGCCAAACGGCGCGGGCAGGGTCGAGGGCGAGGATGAAAGCCCATTGCCGAACATGTTGGGGATCACGATGAACCAATCGGTCGGATCGAGAACGCGGCCCGCGCCGATCAGCCATTCGGTGTCGAAATGCTGCGCCCCATAGGAAGTGGGGTAGAGGATGACGTTGGATTTGTCCGCGTTGAGCTGCCCGTAGGTCTGGTAGGCCACCTCAGCGACGGGAAGCGTCAGGCCGCGCTGCAAGGTGAAATCGGGGATCTCGAAGATCTGGTAATCGCGCTGTGGCATGAGGCCTCGCCGATGCTGCGGAGTAGAAGGCCGAGCTTAGCAGAGGCACGCGCGCTGGGAAGCGGCATCGCTTCTTGCGATTTGGTGGTTCTGTGCGGTCGCTGCGATCAGAGGCCCCGCCGTATCGACGACGAGGCCCATTGTCGCTGCTTCTGGTGTCAGCCGACCATGCCGACGATGTCGCGGGTCTTCTTCAGGATGGGGGCGGCAACCTCGCGCGCCCGCTCCGCGCCGCGATGCAGGATCGCGTCGATCTCCGCGGGCTCTTCCATCAGCCGCGCCATCTCCGTCGAGATCGGCGACAGTTTCTCGACCGCGAGTTCGGCCAGCATCGGTTTGAATTCCGAGAATTGCTTGCCGCCGACATCCGCGAGCACCTGATCGACGCTTTGATCGGAGAGGGCCGCGTAGATATTCACGAGGTTGCGCGCCTCGGGCCGCTCGGACAGCCCCTTGGCCTCCGATGGCAGGGCTTCGGGATCGGTGCGCGCCTTGCGGATCTTGGCAGCGATCGTGTCGGAATCGTCGGTCATGTTGATCCGGCTCATATCCGAGGGGTCCGATTTCGACATCTTCTTGGAGCCGTCGCGCAGGGACATCACGCGGGTGGCCGCGCCCTCGATGACGGGTTCGGTCAGCGGAAAGAAATCCACGCCGTAATCGTGGTTGAACTTGGCCGCGATGTCGCGCGTCAGCTCCAGGTGCTGTTTCTGATCCTCGCCCACGGGCACATGGGTGGCGTGATAGACGAGGATGTCCGCCGCCATCAGCGCGGGATAGGCGAAAAGGCCGAGCGATGCGTTCTCGGCATTCTTGCCCGCCTTGTCCTTGAACTGGGTCATGCGCTTCATCCAGCCCATGCGAGCCACGCAATTGAAGATCCAGCCCAGCTGCGCATGTTCGGGAACCTGCGACTGGTTGAACAGGATCGAACGCTCCGGATCGATGCCGGAGGCGATGAAGCCCGCGCAAAGCTCGCGCGTGGCGCGGCGCAGTTTCTCGGGCTCCTGCCAGACGGTGATCGCGTGCATGTCGACCATGCAGTAGATCGTCTCGTAATTGTCGTCCTGCATCTCGCCGAAACGCTTGAGCGCGCCCAGGTAATTGCCGAGCGTCAGGCCGCCCGAGGGCTGGATCCCCGAAAAGACGCGCGGGGTGAAGGACGTGTTGGTCTGGGCCGCGTCTGACAAGGCAAGGCTCCTGCTGGCAATTGGTGTCGCGGTGGCTTACCGATGGGCCAAAGAGGCGTCAAGAAGAGGGCCCCGAGCGATGTCAGGCACCGATCACAATGTCAGCCCGTTCAACGCGATCCCGCCGGTCACCTCGGCGCTGGTGATCGTGATGTTCGCCGTTGAGGCGATCCTGTCGCTGGGCGCGCGCGGGCTCATGGGCGGGCCGGGCGCCGTGGGCTGGCGGATCCAGGCGGTCGAGCAATACGCCTTTTCGGGCGATATCCTGGCCTGGATGGTCGAGACCCGCGTCTTTCCGCCCGAGCATATGATGCGCTTTCTCACCTATCCCTTCGTGCACGGCAATTTCACCTCGGCCCTTTTTGCCTGCGTGATGCTGCTGGCATTGGGCAAGATCGTGGCCGAAGCGCTGGGCCCCGTGCGGATGCTAGCCGTGTTCGTGACAAGCGCGATCGCGGGGGCGGTGGTCTTCGGCCTCTTTGCCGGACGCGTGCCGCTCGTCGGGGCCTTTCCGCCGATCTACGGCCTGATCGGGGCCTTCACCTATCTGCTGTGGCTGCGGCTTGGTCAGATGGGCGAGGCGCAGATCCGCGCTTTCTCATTGATCGGGGTATTGCTTGGCCTGCAATTGGTGTTCGGCCTGCTCTTTGGTGGTGGGCCCTACTGGATCGCGGAGATCGCAGGGTTCGTGGCGGGCTTTGCGCTATCGATCGTGCTGGTGCCCGGTGGCTTCACCCGCCTGATGGAGCGTCTGCGGGAGCGCTGACAAGGCCCGCTGCTCCGGGGCGAATCGCGCATGCGTGCGAAGTCGCCCCGCGCTCAGAACATATCCGCAGGCAGGATCGGCAGGAAACGCGAGAAGCGCCGCGCGCGACCCATCGGGTAGGGCACGACGAAGCCCGACCGTTCCCCGGGCGCCAGTTCCTTGTTGGCGTGCGCCGTCTCCCGCCAGAGCGCGGCCGTCTCGATATTGCCTTCGCGCGCGGCGTGCCCCAGCCATTTCTCGGCCAGCCTTTTGCGCAGGTCGCCGACCGCCTCGGCATCCCGGAACAGCACCGACGCCTCGGTGTCCCAGCGCAACGACCGTCCATTCAGGTTGGCCGATCCGACCATCCCGAAATCGTCGTCGATCAGGGTCACCTTGGCATGCACGTAGATCGCTGCTGCGCCATGGATCGTCTCGTAGTCGCTGTCATCCGAGGGGTGCCGCCGCGTCGGCGTCACCAGGGCCACGCGGTCCCCGAAGGCCGCGACGATGTCGTTCAGCGCCTTGGTCTGCAGCGCATGGGCGTGGCGCGCGTTCAGGCTGCGGTCGCCTTCATAGAGGATACGCTCCGGCTCGATGGGCAGAAGCACGATCAGGTTCAGATCGGGATGCGCTTCGGCGGCAGAGATCAGCGCCTTCGTGATGGGTCGGTGGCGGAGGAATTGCGTCTCGACATAGATTGATCGGCGCGCGGCTCCGAACGCCCGGATCAGCGTCTCCTCGTGTTCGCGGTGATGCAGCTTGGGCCCGAAGGCGAAAGGGCCGCGCTTGGGGGCCGAGACCGTTCGCACGAGCCGCAGATCCTGCGTGCCTTGCGGGCGGGTCGCGGATTGCATCGGTTCCGCATCGGTTCCGAGATCGGCCGCGCCGCCCTCGAAAGCGGCGTTCCACGTCTCGATCAGATGTGCGCGCGCAATCGCGGCGAAAGGGCCGTCGACCGCCATGGAGACGTCATGCCAGGTTTCCTCGCCGGGGCGGTCGTGGTCGTTGTCGTCCCAGCGGCGTTCGTTGATGTCGAGCCCGCCGATCATGCAATCCTTGCCGTCGACCACCGCGCATTTCTGGTGGATCGAAACGGGGCGGAGCTGTGGCCGGACCTTGAGCATGGCGCGCTGCACCGGGGTCAGCTTGTCGGAGGGCTCTTCGCGCAGAAGGCGCAGCTTCTCGGCGATCTTGAGCCAGAGCATCGACCGCCACGCCCAGCCCACTTCCTGACCGTGGGGCGCGCAGAGGACCTGCAGATCCCCCTCGGCCTCGTCGGCAAGGCGGGAGGCGGAGGCCCAGGCCGCGCGGTGCAGCGGCGAGGCAAAGAGCGGGTCGAAATCGGTCAGGATGATCCGCACCCGCGCGCCGCGCTGGGCCACGGACGTGATGAGATCGGCCCAGGTCATGAGCCCGCGATCCCGCAGTTCGGGCAGTCTGAGCGCCGTTTCGGGGTCGAAGATGCGGAAGGAGAGCAGCACCTCCTCCTCGGCGGCGGCGACCATGCGTTCCAGCGCGGGGTATACCTCGGCGGCGGTGATCAGGGCTTTCAGGGTCATGGATCAGCGGGCCTTTCGACGGAAGGCATTGGCGAAGTCACGCATGCGGAAAGCCCCTAGCATTTGGCCGAAAAGGCCATAGGACAAGATGCCAATGCCGATCAGTACCGCAAGGGCCAGATATCGCCATCCCGCCCTTGCGAGATAGGGCCCGATCACCAGCACGGTCAACCAAAGAACTCCGCCCATGAGGATCGAGGCGCCGATGATCCGCCAGATGCGCCCCCGGAACCGGTCGTCGAGGCGGGCCACCGGGCCCATCCGGCGCCCGCCGCGGCCCAGCAGCCAGACCATGCTCCAGGCGGCCAGGGTGGTGCCGATGGCGGGGGCGATCCAGCCGATGAAGGGCGCAAGGCCGATGGCAATGACCGCATTGACGACCATGGAGACCAGCGCGTAGCGGAACGGGCTTTTCGTGTCCTCGCGCGCGAAGAACAGCGGCTGCAGGGTCTTCTGCAAGACGAAGGCGGGCAGGCCGAGGCCGTAGATCGCCACGGCGACGGCGATGGCCGCGCTATCGTCCGGGCCCGTCGCCCCGCGCTCGAACAGCACCGACACCAGCGGCAGCGGGATGACCACCAGCGCCACGGCGGCGGGAATGGTCAGGGCAAGGGCGTATTCGCTGGCCCGGCTGAACGCATCGCGCCCGCCCGCATCGTCCCCGGCCTTCAGCCTGCGCGAAAGATCCGGCAGAAGCACGATGCCGACGGCAATGCCCACGACGCCCAAGGGCAATTGATAAAGCCGGTCGGCGGCGTACAGCCAGCCCACCGCATTGTCGAATTGCGAGGCGACCTGCTGGCCCACCAGAAGGTTGATCTGCATCACGCCGCCCGCCAGCGCGGCGGGCACGGCGATGCGCACGAGCGTCTTCATCTCGTCCGACCAGACCGGGCGTCCGGGGCGCACCTTGAGGCCCGACCGCTCCGCCGCGACCCAGACGAGTGCGAGCTGCGCCACGCCCGCCACGGGCACCGCCCAGACGAGCCAGAGCACGACCTCGCCGCCCAGCGCATAGCCCGCCAGCATGGAGGCCACGACGATGATGTTCAGAAAGACCGGAGCCGCGGCCGCGGCGGCAAAATGCCCGCCCGCATTCAGCGCACCGGAAAAAAGCGCGGCCAATGAGATCAGGAAAATATAGGGAAAACAGATGCGTCCGTAGCCGACCGTCAGATCGAAGCGTTCGTCTCCGGCAAAGCCGCCCGCCGTGGCATAGACAAGGGCGGGCATGAACAGAAGCGCAAGTGCAGTCAGGATCAGCAGGACGAAGGCCAGACCCGAGACCGCATCGCGGGCAAAGCCGAGCGGGTCCTCGTCGGCCTCGAGCCGTTTCGAGAACATCGGCACGAAGGCCGCGTTGAACGCGCCTTCCGCGAAGAACCGGCGGAACATGTTGGGCAGGCGGAATGCCGCGACAAAGGCATCGAGCACGGGGCCGGGGCCGATCAGGGCGAGGATCACGATCTCGCGGACGACGCCCAGAACGCGGCTCGCGAGGGTCCAGAACCCCACGGTCATCATGCCGGACAGAAGGCGGATGGGTTTCATGTCGCGCAGGGCCTTTCCAATCCCGGATCGGGACGCCGCGCAGCACTAGCGGATCGCGTCGGGCGGTGGAAGGGGGAGCGCATTGCGCTGCTGTGCGCCGCGCAGCGGGGCCGACCGCGCAATGCCCGCGCCGACCGGCATTGAAAGGTTCAAGGCTCGGCCCGGTGCGCGGCTCGGTTTGCTGCCGGACCGGGCCGGATCTCAGTCGAGACGGCGCACCAGAAGCTGATTGCCGCTTGAGCGTTTGGTCTCGAAGACCTTCAGATCGGCGATGAGGTCCGACAGCTTGCGCTTGCCATAGGTGCGGGTGTCGAAATCCGGGTTGGACGCGGTCAGGTACTGGCCGAGTTGGCCCAGCGTGTACCATTCGTCGTCCTGCTCGATCGCATCCATCGCCGAGAAGATCAGGTTGCGCGCCTCTTCGAGATTACCATGGGCCTTGGTCTCGGCTGAGCCGGATTTGGCAGCCTCGGCGGCGCCTGCGATGTTCTCGAGGAAGATGAAGCGCTTGCAGGCCTTGCGGAAGGCATCGGGCGTCTTCTGCATGCCCATCCCGAAAACCTCGAGCCCCTGTTCGCGCAGCCGCGAGGCAAGACGTGTGAAGTCGCTGTCCGAGGAGACCAGAACGAAGCCGTCGAAGCGGCCCGAATGCATGAGGTCCATCGCGTCGATCACGAGCGCGATATCCGAGGCGTTCTTGCCGACGGTATTCGCGGGCTGGTGATGCGGGACAAGTCCGAACTCCGCCGAGACCTTGGACCAGCCCGCCATGTGATGGCTGGAGAAATCCCCGTAGCAGCGGCGGACCGCGGCCTCGCCGAAGGTGGCGATCTCCTCGAAGAGCGCGCGGGTATATTTCGGGGACGTGTTGTCGGCGTCGATCAGCACGGCGAGAAGCGAGTTGCGATCGGAATTGGCCATGATCTCTGTCCTTCGGGACGGGGGATTGGGAGGGCTGTGTTCCGGCCTTACCGCATCGACCGGGCAACGGTAAGGGGCGATGTCGCCGGGTCTCTTGTCCAGCGCGTTCGGCCCGGTTTCTCGCGTGATACGAAGATTGGTGCGTTGCGGCCCCGGTTCCGTTCCGGGGCCGCAAGACATGTGATCAGAACTGCACGACCGCGCGGATCGACTTGCCCTCATGCATCAGATCGAAGCCTTCGTTGATCTGATCGAGAGTCAGCACATGGGTGATCATCGGGTCGATCTCGATTTTGCCGTCCATGTACCAGTCGACGATCTTCGGCACGTCGGTTCGGCCCTTGGCGCCGCCGAAGGCCGTGCCTTTCCAGACCCGGCCCGTGACAAGCTGGAAGGGGCGGGTTGAGATTTCCGCGCCTGCGGGCGCGACACCGATGATGATCGACTGGCCCCAGCCGCGATGGGTGCATTCCAGCGCGTCGCGCATCACCTGCACGTTGCCGGTGGCATCAAAGGAGTAATCCACCCCGCCGATCTGATCGAAATCGGTCTTGGTGAGGTTCACGATCTCCTCGACAACCGTGCCCGAGATTTCTTTCGGGTTCACGAAATGGGTCATGCCGAAATGCTCGGCCATGGCCTTCTTTTCGTTGTTGATGTCGACGCCGATGATCTTGTCCGCACCCGCGAGCCGCAGGCCCTGGATCACGTTGAGCCCGATGCCGCCCAGGCCGAAAACCGCCGCGGTCGATCCGATCTCGACGCCCGCGGTGTTGATGACCGCGCCGATACCGGTGGTGACGCCGCAGCCGATATAGCAGATCTTGTCGAAGGGTGCGTCCTCGCGCACCTTGGCGAGCGCGATCTCGGGCAGGACGGTGTGATTGGCGAAGGTCGAGCAGCCCATGTAGTGATGAATGGGCGTGCCATCCATCATCGAGAAGCGCGTGGTGCCGTCGGGCATCTTGCCCTGGCCTTGCGTCGCGCGGATCTTGGTGCAGAGGTTGGTCTTGCCCGAGAGGCAGGAGGCACATTCGCGGCATTCGGGCGTGTAGAGCGGGATGACGTGATCGCCGGGCTTCAGCGTGGTGACGCCTTCGCCCACCTCGACGACAACGCCCGCGCCCTCATGGCCGAGGATCGCCGGGAAGATCCCCTCGGGATCGGCGCCCGAGCGGGTGAATTCGTCCGTGTGGCAGATGCCGGTCGCCTTGATCTCCACGAGGACCTCGCCCGCCTTGGGACCTTCGAGGTTCACCTCCATCACTTCGAGCGGTTTTCCGGCCTCGAGCGCCACGGCTGCACGGGTTTTCATATCTGTCCTCCGATCCTGATTTTCCTGCGAAAGTGTCCGAGGCGGTAGGTAGGCGCAATCGCATTCGCGACCAGTGGGAGGGAGGACTCGACTCGCAGGGTCGGGCGAATTAGAACAAAGAGCGAACAAACTTGCGCTGCCCGCATGCCCAACCGACGTATCCTCTCCCTCTGGTTTCCGCGCCTCGGGGCCGAACGGCTGATCCGCCAGGATCCGACGCTCGGTGCCGCGCCCTTTGCCACCATGCGCGAGATCGGCAACGCCCAGGTGCTGGGGGCCTTGTCGGTTGCGGCCAGTGCGGCCGGGCTCTATCCGGGCCAGCCATTGCGCGATGCCCATGCGGCCTGCGCCGATCTTCTGACGCGGCGGGCCAATCCCCATCACGAAGCAGCCTTTCTGGGGGTGCTCCATCGCTGGGCGGGCAAGTTTTCCCCCTGGGTCGGGCGGGAGGAGCCCGATGCGCTGGTGATCGACCTGACGGGCTGCGCGCATCTGTTCGGCGGCGAGGCCGCGCTTTTGGCGCAGGTCATGCTCGATTGCACGGATCTGGGGCTCAGCGTCTCGCCGGGGATTGCCGATACCTATGGGGCGGCCTGGGCGCTCGCGCGCTATGGCGGGGCGCAGGCGGGCTCGCACCGGACGGGCGATGCGGTCGATCAGGAGGCGCGGGCGACGCGGTCGCGGGCGGGCAAGCGGCGCCATTGGGAACGGGGCGGGGCGGCGCCCGCCTTGCCACAGGTTTCGGGGCCGGGGGAGGGCGGTGCGACCGCGAAGGCCCCGCGCATCGCCGCCCCGGGCAAGACCTATGGCGCGCTCTCGCCCTTGCCCATTGCCGCGCTGCGCCTGCCCGAAGAGAGTGTCGCGCAGCTCTCGCGGCTGGGGCTGCGGCGGATCGGGGATCTGGCGGGCCAGCCGCGCGCCAGCCTTGCGCGGCGCTTCGGCACGGGGCTCGTCTACAGGCTCGATCAGGCGATGGGCGCGGCGCCTGAGCCGATCAGCCCCGCCGCCCCGCCTGACCGCTTCTCGATCCGGCTGAGCTTGCCCGAGCCCATCGGGCTCGAGGCCGACCTTCTGGCCGGGCTCGACCGGATGCTGCCGCCGCTTTGCGAAAAACTCAGCCGCAAGGGGCGCGGAGCGCGGCAGGTGCGGCTCGAGGCATATCGCGCCGATGGGACGATGCAATGGCTGGGCGTGGGCCTTGCGCGTCCCAGCGCCGATCCTGCGCGGCTGCGCCCGCTCCTGGCGATGAAGATGGACGAGATCGATGCAGGCTTCGGCATCGA
Source organism: Roseivivax sp. THAF197b (assembly GCF_009363255.1). Lineage (NCBI taxonomy): Bacteria > Pseudomonadati > Pseudomonadota > Alphaproteobacteria > Rhodobacterales > Roseobacteraceae > Roseivivax > Roseivivax sp. THAF197b. The sequence continues at coordinate 694,740 of NZ_CP045318.1, forward strand.
CATGCTGCGCCTCGATGTGAGCATGCACGAGCCGGTCCATGCCCGCGATCCGGTGGGGCACCGGGAGGCGGGACGGGTGGTCGCCGCGCGGCTGTCGGGGCAGACAGCGCTCGATGACCTGGTGGGGCGGCTCGGGGCGCGGCTGGGGCTCGAGGCGATCACGCGCCGCCATCCGGCATCGAGCCATATCCCCGAGAAATCCGCGCTGACGCTGGCGGCGGCCTGGTCCGAACCCGCGACGGGCTGGCCGCGTCCGGCCACGCCGCGCCCGCTGCTGCTGTGGCGGCCCGAGCCCGTGCATGCGGCCGACACGCCCGATCCGCCGCGGCAATTCCGCTGGCGCGGGCGGGACTTTTCCGCAACCGGGCTGGAAGGCCCCGAACGGATCGCCCCCGAATGGTGGCTGGAGGAGCCCGACTGGCGCTCGGGTCAGCGCGATTACTGGCGGGTGGAGACGGACCGGGGCGAGCGGCTGTGGCTGTATTATGCCTATGGCGGAGCCTTGTCCTCGGGCTGGTTCTGCCACGGCAGCTTCGGATGAGGCGCCAAAATCTTAATTACGATTTTGAGGCCCGCCCGGATCGCAGCACCAATGCCACCGGGGCTGATGCGCAGGAAGGCGTGGTGCGGACAGAAATTTAGATAAATTTCTGCACGGTTGCGCTTATTGCTCCCGCGCGCGTTCGGCGCCCGCTTCGATCGCCGCGCGCAAACGACGCTCGATCACGCGCTGTTTCGAGGGCGTGTAGAATTTCAGCCCGAACATGTCCTTCACGTAGAAGCTGTCCACGACCTGTTCGCCATAGGTCGCGATAACCGCGCTGGCTATGTAGATATTCGATTCCGACAGGGTGCGCGCGAGATCATGCAGAAGACCCGGCCGGTCCCGGGTATCGACCTCGATGATCGTGTAGATTTCCGAGCCTTCGTTCTCGAAGGTGATCGAGGTCGGCACGTTGAAGGCGCGTTCGCGCTTCTTGATCTTGTCGCGCGACTTGATCGCCTCGCGGGCCACGACCTCGCCCTTGAGCGTGCGCTCGATCATGGAGCGCAGGCGGGGCAGGCGCGATGTCTCGTAGGGGGCCCCTTCGCCGTCCTGCACCCAGAAGGCCGCCGTGGCAAAGCCGTCCTTCGACGTATAGGTCCGCGCATCGACCACGTTGGCCCCCACCAGCGCCAATGCGCCTGCAAGCCGCGCGAAGATGCCGGGATGATCGGCCAATGCGAAACAGACGCGGGTGGCGTCCCGGTCCTCGTCGGCATGGATATCGATGCGGATCTCGTCGGTGTCGATCCCGCGCAGCAGCTCCGCGAAGACCACGTGGGCGGTCACATGCAGACCCTGCCAATAGGTCTCGTAATGGCGGCTTGTCTCGGCGCGCACATCCTTCTTGTCCCAGTCGGACAGCTTCTCGCGCAGGAGTTGCTTGGCTTCGGCACCCCGGTTCTCGCGATTGAGCGCCTCCATCCCGGATTCGAGGGCGCGACGCGTCTGACGATAGAGCGCGCGCAGCAGCGCCGCCTTCCAGTTGTTCCAGGTGCCCGGACCCACGCCGCGGATATCGCAGACCGTCAGCACGCAAAGCAGATCGAGCCGCTCCTTCGTCTGCACCGCCTTGGCGAAATCGCGCACCGTGCGCGGATCGGCAATGTCGCGCTTCTGGGCCATGTCTGACATCAGAAGGTGATGCCGGATCAGCCATTCCACCGTCGCGCATTCCGCCTTGCTGAGCCCCAGGCGCGGCGCGACCTTGCGGGCGATCTTGGCGCCAAGGACCGAATGATCCTCGTCCCGGCCCTTGCCGATATCGTGCAGGAGCAACGCCACATAAAGCACCTTGCGATTGACGCCCTCGTTCAGGATCTCCGAGGCGACGGGCAATTCCTCGACAAGGTTGCCGTGCTCGATCTCCGACAGGTGCCAGATGCACTGGATGGTATGCTCGTCGACCGTGTAGTGATGATACATGTTGAACTGCATCATCGCGACGATGGGTTCGAACTCCGGGATGAAAGCCGAGAGCACACCGAGCTCGTTCATGCGGCGCAGGGCGCGGTCGGGATTGCCGTGTTTCAGCATCAGGTCGAGGAAGATGCGGCGCGCTTCGCGGGAATTGCGCATGTCGTCGTCGATCAGGTGCAGATTGGCCTGGATGAGGCGCATCGCGTCGGGATGGATCAGCAGGCCCGTGCGCAACGCCTCCTCGTAGAGCCGCAGCATGTTCATCTTGTCCGCGAGGAAATCCGCATCGTCGGAAATGGCCAGGCGCCCGTTCAGCACCTCATAGCCTTTCCGGGTGCGCGGCGGGCGATTGAAGATGCGCAGGAGCAGGGGCGCTTCCTTCGTCTGCTCGGCTTCGAGCGCGGTCAGGAAGATGCGCGTCAGATCGCCCACGGCGACCGCGTGGCGGAAATAGGCCTGCATGAAGATCTCGACGCCACGGCGGCCGCCGCGATCGGAAAAGCCCATGCGGTCCGCCACCTCGACCTGCATGTCAAAGCTCAGCACCTCCATCGCGCGGCCGGCAATCTGGTGCAGATGGCAGCGCACGGCCCAGAGGAAATTCTCCGCCTCGACGAAGGTGCGAAACTCCTCGGGGCGGAAGATGCCGCGCCCGACAAGCGTTTCCGCATCATCGGTGTGATGAACGTATTTCAGGATCCAGTAGAGCGATTGCAGGTCGCGCAGACCGCCCTTGCCCTCTTTGACATTGGGTTCGACCATGTAGCGCTGGCCGCCCTGTTTTTCGTGGCGGCTGTCGCGCTCGGCGAGCTTCGCGGTCACGAACTCGGTTTCGGTGCCCTTGAAGAGGTCCTCGCGCAGCCGTGTCTCGAGCTCCTCGGCCAGCGGGGCATGTCCGGTCACCAGGCGCGATTCCAGCATCGCGGTGCGGATGGTGAAATCCTCGCGTCCCAGTCTCAGGCAATCCTTGATGGTGCGCGAGGCATGGCCGACCTTCAGCTTCAGATCCCACAGGATGTAGAGCATCGATTCGATGACACTCTCGGCCCAAGCGGTGATCTTGTAGGGGTTCAGAAAAAGCAGGTCGACATCCGAGAATGGCGCCATCTCGCCGCGTCCGTAACCGCCCACGGCCATGACGGCGATGCGCTGCGCCTCGGTGGGGTTCGGCATGCGGTGGAGCCGCTCCGTCGCGATCTCGAAGGTGAGCGCGACGACGCCATCGGTGATGTAGGTATAGGCATGGGTTGTGGCATGGGCGCGGAACGGCGCCTCCGCGAAGGCCTCCGCCACAGCCTTGCGCCCGGCATCGCGCGCCTCGCGCAGCACGCGCACGCAGGCCTCGCGAACGGAGCGCTCGTCTGTGGCATCCCCGATGGCCGACCAAAGCCGGTCGCGTACCGCGTCGCGGTCGAAAATGACCTCGGGTGGGAGGATCAGGTCAGGGGCCGCTGCGGGCGGCCCCTGGAGCTCAGAGGCCTGCACCGCCGAAGGCGCGAGGGGCGGGGTCAAGAATGGTCACCTGCTGGTTGCGAATGGTTGCCACGGCAAGCCCGCGCTCATTCGTACCGTCGGGCCGGAACCGGAATACCCCGCTTGCGCCCTGGAAGCCAGCACCCTGGGTCAAGGCTGCGGGGCCGATCGTGTTGTTTCGGCCCTGACCCACCAGCGCACCGACCGCGGCCATGCCGTCAAAGGCCAGCGCGGCCAGCGGATGGGGGGCGGCACCATAGGCCGCCGTGTAGCGGCTTTCGAAGGACGCGATGGCACTGCGGTTGGGCAGCGCGAAATAGGCCCCCTCGATCCCGGCAAGCTGGAAGCCGTCCGGGCGCGAATCCCAGCGCGTCAGCCCCATATATTGCGTGCTCTGGGGGGAAATTCCCTGCTCGGGTGCCAGTTGCAGGACCACGGAGAGCCCGCCTTCCCAGCTATCGGTCAGGAACAATGCGTCCGCCGTGCCCGCATCCACGAGCGGCTTCACCCGTCCGATCGCGCCGGTCAGGCTCTCGGTGTTGAGCGCGTAAGGCTCCGCGCCGACGACCTGGGCGCCGTTGCGCGCAGCAGCGCTCTGGATCGCGTTGCGCCCGATCTGACCGGCGAGGTTGTCCTGGTAGAGCACCGCGATATCGCTGCGGCCCTGGCGTACGCCGTAGCCGATCAGGCGATCGGCCGTGTTCTGGAAGGTCTGCCCGAGGATGAACAGGTTCCCGCCCGCAATCGTGGGATTGTTCGAGAAGCTCAGGACGTTCAGGCCCTCATCGGCCACGGCGATGGCCGCGGCATTGGCGGATTCTGCGTAAAGCGGCCCGATGATGACCACCGCGCCTTCATCTGCGGCCTGTTGTGCAACGGCGCCTGCGGTCGCGGGGTTGCCTGCCGTGTCATAGACCCGCAGATCGACGGACACACCGTCGAGGCTTTGCATGGCGAGCCGCGTGGCGTTTTCCAGATCGCGCGGAATGTTGCCCGCACCGCTGTCCGAGCGCGGGATCAGAAGCGCCACCGGGACGGGACGCGACGGGTCGACGCTGGTGCCGCCTCCGGGAAGGGAGGAGGTGAGCGTGCCCACATCGCAGGCGGCCAGGGTGAACAGGCCCGCAGCGGCGCATAATGCGCGCAAGCTGCGACGGGCGGTTTTGAATACAGCAAACATCGTGATACGGGGCCCCCTCGGTCCTGATTTCGAGCGACCGGTCCGGATCGCCGCTATTATCCGGACGCAGAGTAGAACAGCGCGGGGGCGGGTCCAACCATGATATCGGCAAAGAGCAAGGTTTCGCCCGGTCTCACCCTTGTGTCGACACCGATCGGCAATGCGCGCGACATCACGCTTCGAGCGCTCGATGTGCTGGCGGAGGCCGATATCCTCGCGGCCGAGGATACCCGCGCGCTGCGGCGCCTTCTGGAGATCCATGGCGTGGCGCTGGGCGGGCGGCCCTGCCTCTCCTATCATGAGCATAACGGGGCCGCGATGCGCCCCAAGCTGCTGGCGGCCTTGGCCGAGGGCAAGACGATCGCCTACGCGTCGGAGGCGGGCACTCCGATGATTTCCGATCCGGGCTTCGATCTGGCCCGCGCCGCGCGCGATGCAGGATATCCAGTGACCGCTGCCCCCGGGGCCGCTGCGGTCATTGCAGGGCTGACGGTGGCGGGGCTGCCGACGGACCGGTTCTTCTTTGCGGGGTTTCTGCCCAATGCTTCGGGCGCCCGCCGCGCGGCGCTGTCCGAGCTGACCGGTATTCCTGCGACACTCGTGTTCTACGAAAGCCCGAAGCGGCTGGGCGCGATGCTGCGCGCCGCGGCGGAAACCCTCGGGGCGGAGCGTCCGGCTGCCGTTTGTCGCGAGCTGACCAAGAAATTCGAAGAGGTCCGGTCGGGATCGCTCGAGGAACTGGCGGATCACTATCAGGATGAACAGGCGCGGGGCGAGATCGTCGTGCTGATATCGCGGGCAGATAAGGAAAAAATTAGCGAATCGGATGTTACGGTCGCGTTGGAAGAGGCGCTGAAGACGATGTCGGTGCGCGATGCCGCCGAAGCGGTCTCTGCCATGTTCGGTGTGAAAAAACGGCCCGTCTATCAACAGGCCATGAAGTTGCAGGAAAACGCGCGCGATGGGAATGATTAATCCGGACCTCGGCAAGATGGCGTATCTCGGCGGGCTGTCTGCCGAAAGTGGCGTTGCGGCGGATTACGAACGCCGCGGATATGCGATCGCGCGGACGCGTTGGCGCGGCAAATCGGGCGAGGTCGATCTGATCCTGCGCGATGGCGAGGCCCTGATTTTTGTCGAAGTGAAGAAAAGCCGGTCTTTCTCACGGGCGGCGGAACGTGTCTCGCCGCGCCAGATGACGCGGCTTTGTGCTGCGGCAGAGGAATTCCTCGCAGGGGAGCCGCGCGGCGCCCTGACGGAGATGCGTTTCGATGTGGCGCTGCAAAACGCTCATGGCGAGATCCGGATCATCGAGAATGCCTTCGCCGCCTGATCCCTCTGGACCGAAGCAGGTTTTGCATCGATGACGCGGGTGCAGATCCGGCATCGGCGCCGCGCCATTGCGCTGCAATGCCATCCCGGCCCTGCGGTATGCCCCGCTTTTTATCAGAATGCGGCGAGTCTGTTGAGCACATTTGCTTACGCATACCGCATTCGGGATGGTCGCGAGGCGTGGGTTGGATCGAGCGTCGCGCAATCGTCACCTTATCCGCGGACCATTGCCCTCGGACCGTGCTTGGCGCATCTCTAGGCGGAAATCACGCCTGCGAAGGAGCGCCCCTATGAAAGTCGCCATCCAGATGGATCCGATCGAGCCCATCAATATCGAGGCGGATTCCACCTTCCGCATCGCAGAGGAGGCGCAGGCCCGGGGGCATAGCCTGTTCTACTATCTCCCCGACGCGCTGGCCTATGAGGAGGGTCGGATCACAGCCCGTGGCCGCACACTTCGAGTGCAGCGCGAGGTCGGCAATCACGCGATCCTGGGCGAGATGGAAACCGTCGATCTGGCCGAGTTCGATGTGGTCTGGCTCCGCCAGGATCCGCCCTTCGACATGCATTACATCACCACGACGCACCTTTTGCAGCGGTTGTCGCAGACCACGCTCGTGGTGAATGATCCGTTCTGGGTGCGCAACTTCCCCGAAAAGCTGCTCGTTCTCGATTTTCCCGACCTGACCCCGCCCACGGCCGTGGCGCGCGACCTCGAAACGCTGAAAGCGTTCCGCGATCGGCATGGCGATATCATCCTCAAGCCGCTCTACGGCAATGGCGGGGCTGGGATATTCAAGCTCGCGGCGGAGGATCGGAACCTGTCCTCGTTGCACGAGCTGTTTACCGGCTTCTCGCGTGAGCCGCTGATCGTGCAGAAATATCTGCCCGCGGTCAGCAAGGGCGACAAGCGCGTGATCCTCGTCGATGGTGAGCCCGTGGGCGCGATCAACCGGGTGCCTGCCGCAGGCGAGGTGCGTTCCAACATGCATGTGGGCGGACGGCCCGAGAAGGTCGCCCTGACCGACCGGGACCGCGAGATTTGCGCCAAGATCGGCCCGCTCCTGCGCGAGAAAGGCCAGATCTTCGTCGGCATCGACGTCATCGGGGACTGGCTGACCGAGATCAACGTGACCTCGCCCACCGGGATCCAGGAGCTCGAGCGCTTCGACGGGATCAACGTGGCCGCCAAGCTCTGGGAGACGATCGAGGCGCGTCGCGCCTAACTCTCGCGGCGGCTGACCAGCCGGTAGCCCAGGGCTTCGGCGACATGCGCCCGCGCAATGTCGTCGGACCCGTCGAGGTCAGCGATGGTGCGCGCCACGCGCAAAATCCGGTGGTATCCGCGGGCCGACAGGCCCATGCGCTCCGCCGCGCGGGTGATCAGAAGACGGCTCTCGGTATCGAGCGTGGCAACCTCGTCCAGGCGCTGCCCTTCGACATCGGCATTCGTGCGCACGGCGTCGCCCTCGCCGTAACGCGCAAGCTGGCGCGCACGGGCCTGGGCGACGCGGCCGGCCACGGCCAAGGAGCTGTCACCACTTGGCGGCGTGTCCAGATCCTGCATGGAGACAGGGGGCACCTCCACACGCAGGTCGAACCTGTCCATCAACGGACCCGAGATGCGCCCGAGGTAATCCTCGCCGCACAGCGGCGCGCGCGAGCAGGCCCTGTCCGCATCCGGCAGGTACCCGCAGCGGCACGGATTGGCCGCGGCCACCAGCATGAAACGACACGGATAGGTCACATGGGCATTGGCGCGCGCCACCATCACCTCGCCCGTCTCGATCGGTTGGCGCAGCGTCTCGAGCACGGCGCGCGGATATTCCGGAAATTCATCCATGAACAGCACACCGTTATGGGCAAGGCTGATCTCTCCCGGCGCGGCGCGCCGCCCGCCGCCCACGATCGCAGCCATGGAGGCAGTATGGTGCGGCGCACGAAACGGCCGCGCTCGAGAAATCCCGCCCTCGTCCAGCAGGGCTGCCAGCGAATGGATCATCGACGTCTCGAGCGCCTCCACCGGTGAGAGCGGGGGCAGGAGACCGGGAAGCCGGGCCGCCAGCATCGATTTGCCGGATCCGGGTGAGCCGACCAGCATCAGGTGATGGCGTCCTGCCGCGGCTATTTCCAAGGCACGCTTTGCCCGTTCCTGCCCTTTCACGTCGCGCAGATCCCGGCAGGGCGGCAGGGCGGTGACCTCCCCGGCCTGGCACGGAGGCAGGGGCGATTGGCCCGTGAAATGCTGCAGGAGTTGCAAAAGCGACTCCGCGCCGATGACCTGACAGGCCTCGACCCAGGCCGCCTCCGCACCCGAGGCCTTCGGGCAGACGAGCCCGCGCGCGCCTTCCGCGGCAGCCAGGGCGGCGGGCAGGGCGCCCGCGACCGGAACCAGCGTGCCATCGAGCGACAATTCCCCCAGCGCCACCGATCCCGACACCGCATCGCGCGGCAGGATTTCCAAGGCCGAGAGGAGGCTCATCGCGATGGCCAGGTCGAAATGCGATCCCTCTTTCGGCAGATCCGCGGGCGACAGATTGACTGTGATCCGTTTCGACGGGAGCGCGATGGAAAGCGAGGAGAGCGCGGTGCGGACCCGTTCTTTCGCCTCGGACACGGCCTTGTCGGGCAGGCCGACGATGGAAAAGGCGGGCAGACCCGGGGTGACGGCGCACTGGACCTGAACCATGCGCGCGGAGACGCCTTCAAAGGCGACGGTATAGGCCTCAGCAACCAAGATGCGGTCCCTCCCAACCCGTCCTTGGTGCCAGACACAGGGTTAGCGATCGGTTAATGACCCACAGCGGCGCGCGAATGGCCGCCTGAAATCACGCCGCGGGCCCGGCGAACCGGCCGCTTCCGAGAATGCTCAAAGCCTTATGCGAAAAATTAATTCGTATCCGCGCGACGCGCCTGAAGGGCGGGCGAGATATCGCGGATTCACTTTTGGAATGTCGTTAAATGCCCCTGCGTCAACGCACTAGCGAAGTCGACAATTGTACACATTTGCGCAGTCGGTACCCGAAATCGCGCTGCAGCGTTGCCAATGATTGCCAAAACATCCGGTGTTAAAGAATTTTTTGGAAACCGGATGTGATCTGGGGGCGTTGTCCCTGCGTAATAGTTCCCGAAGACAAGAACGACCGACTTTCGTATTCCACTGGGGAGTGAATATGGCGCTTGATGCATTCAACGATCAGACTTTGTCGCGGCGGGCAATGAAGGCAGAATTGCTGGATGCCGAAACCGAACTTCGGCTGGCTTACGCCTGGCGCGACCAGCGGTGTGAGGAATCCCTCCACCGACTCATCACCGCCTATATGCGGCTCGCGATTTCCATGGCTGCGAAATTCAAGCGGTACGGCGCCCCGATGAACGATCTCATTCAGGAGGCCGGGCTTGGCCTAATGAAGGCCGCGGAAAAGTTCGATCCCGATCGTGGCGTGCGCTTCTCGACCTATGCAGTGTGGTGGATCAAGGCCTCCGTGCAGGATTATGTGATGCGCAACTGGTCGATGGTTCGGACGGGCTCGACATCCTCGCAGAAGTCCCTGTTCTTCAACATGCGTCGGGTTCAGGCGCGGATCGAACGGGAAGCCGCTGCCAACGGTCATACGCTCGACCGTCATCAGCTGCGCCAGATGATCTCCACGGAGATCGGCGTGCCGCTGCACGACGTTGAGATGATGGAAGGCCGCCTTTCGGGATCCGACTACTCGCTTAACGCGACGCAATCGGTGGAAGATGAAGGCCGCGAATGGATCGACGCGCTGGAAGATGACAGCGCGCAGGCCTCCGAGCTTGTCGAGGACGATCACGACAACGCGCAGCTGCGCGAATGGCTGGTAGTTGCGATGCAGCAGCTGAACGATCGGGAGCGCTTCATCGTCCGCGAACGCAAGCTGCGCGAAGAGACGCGCACGCTCGAAAGCCTCGGCAACGAGTTGGGCCTCTCGAAGGAGCGGGTTCGCCAGCTTGAGGCAGCAGCCTTTCAGAAGATGCGCAAGACGCTCGAAAGCCAGTCGCGCGAGGTCCACGCATTCCTCGCGTGATCGCAGCCCTTCTCAGCCTCTTCGCCTCCGCCGCATATGCGAGCGGGGGCGATTTCATGTCGGCCGAGATCGTCTTTTTTGGCGAGCAGCATGACAACCCGGCTCATCATGAACGACAAGCGCAGCTCGTTCGCGAAATCGCACCGAAAGCGATGGTGTTCGAGATGCTGACTCCGGATCAGGCAGGCGAGGTCACGCCCACGCTTGTCGCCGATGAAGACGCCCTTCGGACACGCCTTGATTGGGAAAATAGCGGCTGGCCCGACTTCTCCATGTATTACCCGATCTTTGCCGCCGCGCCGCAGGCGACGGTCTTCGGGGCCGCCATCCCGCGTGACGAGGCGCGCCGCGCAATGGATGTGGGTGTTGCGGAGGCGTTCGGTCCGGGCGCATCCCGCTTCGGATTGGACCGCGCGCTTGCCGAGGACATGCAAGCCGAGCGTGAGGCGTTGCAGGCCGAGGCACATTGCGACGCGCTGCCCCCCGAAATGCTGCCCGTGATGGTGGATATTCAGCGGCTTCGCGACGCGAGCCTGGCCGAAGCGGCGCTCACGGCTCTGGCGGTTCACGGTGCGCCTGTCGTGGTGATTACCGGCAACGGCCATGCCCGGCCCGATTGGGGCGCGCCCGCCATGATCGCCTCTGCGGAGCCGGATGTGTCGGTCTTTTCGCTCGGGCAGGCCGAGGAGGGTGGGCCAAAACTCGATCAGGGCTTCGACATGGTCGAGATCGCGCCGCCCGTCGATCGTGGCGATCCCTGCGCCGCCTTTCGCTGACTACCGCCCGCCACATTGCGCAAGCGCATCGGCTTGTGCGCAACGGCCCGCCTCTTTAGACCTGAGCGGAGCAACGGGGGCGGACGGCGCATGCTGAGTGGCAAACGCATTCTCTTGATCATCGGCGGCGGTATCGCGGCCTACAAGTCGCTCGATCTGATCCGGCGCCTGCGCGAACGTGGGGCGGCGGTCACCCCGGTTCTGACCAAGGCGGCGGAACAATTCGTGACGCCCTTGTCGGTGGCGGCCCTGGCCGGACAGAACGTGCATCGCGACCTCTTCGATCTGACCCAGGAAGCAGAGATGGGGCACATCCAGCTGTCCCGCGTGGCGGATTTGCTGGTCGTGGCCCCGGCCACGGCCGATCTGATGGCGAAGATGGCGACCGGGCGGGCGGATGATCTGGCCTCGACCCTTCTTTTGGCGACCGATACGCCTGTTCTGATCGCACCCGCCATGAACGTGCGCATGTGGGATCACCCGGCAACCCAGCGCAACCTCGCCACGCTACGCGGCGATGGCGTTGCGGTCTCCGGCCCGAACGAAGGCGATATGGCCTGCGGCGAATACGGGCCCGGTAGAATGTCCGAGCCGCTGGAAATCGTCGCGGCCATCGAGGCGCGGCTGGGCGATGGCCCCTTGAAAGGGCGCCGCATCGTCGTGACCTCTGGGCCGACGCATGAGCCCATCGATCCCGTGCGCTACATCGCGAACCGGTCCTCCGGTGCGCAAGGAACCGCCATCGCGCGGGCCCTGTCGGCGCTGGGCGCAGAGGTGATCTTCGTCACCGGCCCGGCGCAGGTGCCCCCGCCCGAGGGCGTGGCGGTGACCCGCGTCGAGACGGCGTGCGAGATGCGCGAGGCGGCCTTGGGCGCGCTGCCCGCGGACACGGTTGTCTGCGCCGCGGCGGTTGCAGATTGGCGCATGGCCGAAGAGGCCACGTCGAAGATCAAGAAGACGAAGGGCGGTTTGCCGGTCCTGACATTCGCCGAAAACCCCGACATCCTGGCGGAGATCTCGCAGCTCGAGGCGGGGCGTCCGTCCCTGGTCGTGGGCTTCGCGGCGGAGACCGACGATGTCGAAGCCAACGCCACCGCCAAGCGCGCCCGGAAGGGCTGCGACTGGATCGTCGCGAACGACGTCTCGCCTGCGACCGGGATCATGGGCGGGACCGAGAATGCCGTGACCCTGATCACCGCAGGTGGCGCAGAGAGCTGGCCGCGCATGGGCAAGGATCAGGTGGCCGCGCGTCTGGCCGCACGGATCGCAGAGGCGCTTCAGAACGGATAAGGCGCGATTTGCGTCCATGAACCAAGGGAAGGCTGCGGATTTGGTCGCCATTGATATCACGTGGGACGAGGACGCCGACCGGGCGCTGGGCCTTCCGGTCTATGCCAGCGCGGGCGCTGCGGGCGCGGATCTGCGGGCGAACTTTCCGGACCGCGCGACCCATGTCCTGGAGCCGGGCGTGCGGATGCTGGTGCCGACGGGTCTGCGACTTGCGATCCCCGAAGGCTTCGAGGTGCAGATCCGGCCGCGCTCGGGCCTCGCGCTGAAGCACGGGATCACGCTGCCCAACGCGCCCGGCACCATCGACGCGGATTACCGCGGGCCGCTCGGGGTGATCGTGCTCAATGCCGGGACGGAGCCTTTTGCCATCGCCCATGGCGACAGGATCGCGCAGATGGTTGTCGCCCCGGTCCTGCGCGCCACATTCGGCGTGACGGACCGGCTCTCGGAGACGGAGCGCGGTGCGGGTGGATTTGGATCGACGGGGATCGACTGATGTTGCTGTTTCTGGCGCTGTCCGGGGCGCTTTGGGGGATCGGGCACCTGATGGGCACGCCGAAACAGGCGCGTTTCATCATGATCGGCCTGCTGTACCTGGCCATTCTGGCCGCGCATATCGTGCTGCCCGATGGTCATCCCGTCCGGGCGATGACCGGTGACAATGCCGCCCCCTGGCTGGTCCTCGGCATCATCGGCCTGTTCGTCTTCTTCTACCGCAAGCTTCTGGCGCGGGTGAAAGCGCGGGCGGTCGCCAAGGAAGAGGCCGAGGAAAGCGCGGTCGCGGCCCAGCAACCCAAGGGCACCTTCTCCAGCACGGAGCTTGAACGCTATGCGCGTCATATAGTGCTGCGTGAGCTGGGCGGGCCGGGCCAGAAGGCACTTAAGGAGGCGCGGGTGCTGGTTCTCGGGGCAGGCGGTCTCGGCGCGCCTGCGCTGCAATACCTGGCCGCCGCCGGCGTCGGCACGATCGGCGTGATAGACGACGACGCGGTCGAGAATGCCAATCTGCAGCGGCAGGTCATCCACCGCGACGCGGATATCGGCCTGCCCAAGGTCTTTTCCGCCCAAGCCGCGATGGAGGCGCAGAACCCCGGCGTTACAGTGCGTCCCTATCACCGCCGTCTGACCGATGAGATCGCGCCGGACCTCTTTGCGGATTACGATGTCATCCTGGACGGGACCGATAATTTCGACACGCGCTACCTCGCCAATCGGGTGGCGGTGGCGGCGGGTCTGCCGCTGATATCCGGGGCGCTCAGCCAGTGGGAAGGCCAGCTTTCGGTCTTCGACCCCGCGGGAGGCACCCCCTGCTATCAATGTATCTTCCCCGAAGCACCCGCACCGGGGCTCGCCCCCTCCTGCGCCGAGGCAGGGGTTTTGGGCCCCTTGCCGGGGGTCGTCGGCGCGATGATGGCTGTCGAGGCGATCAAGATCGTCACCGGGGCGGGCGCGCCTCTCAAAGGCGAGATGCTGATCTACGATGCGCTTTGGGGCGAGACGCGCAAGATCGCGCTGAAACGCCGGGCGGATTGCCCGGTCTGCGGAAGCGCATCGCAGGGCTAAGGCGCGTCGGGCTGCATTGCCGGGGCTGTCGGAGCACCATAGATAAAGGCCAAAGGAGATCTCCATGACAAATGCCCTGCTCGCGGATTGGGACACGCCGTTTCAACTGCCGCCTTTCGCCGCCATCGCCGATGATGATTTCGCGCCTGCGCTGGAGACCGCGCTGATCGAGCACAAGGCCGAGATCGCGGCCATCGCCGAAAACCCGGCCGCCCCGTCCTTCGAGAACACGGTGCTGGCGCTGGAAGGGGCGGGGTCTGCGCTCGACAAGGTGCTGTCGACCTTCTTCTCGGTTGCGGGGGCGGATACGAACCCCAAGCGGCAGGAATTGCAGCGCGACTTCTCGCCCAAGCTGGCCGAGCATTTCGCGGGCATCTATGCCGACACGGCGCTGTTCGCCCGGATCGAGGCGCTGTGGGAGCAGCGCGACGCACTGCATCTCGACGGGGAGGAGGCGCGCCTCCTGATGCTCACCCGGCGCGGCTTCGTGCGTGCCGGGGCTGCATTGACGGGGGCCGATGCGGAGCGGATGCGCGCGATCAAATCGCGCCTGTCGGTGTTGGGCACCGCGTTCACCCAGAACCTCTTGGCCGATGAGGCGGGCTGGCAGATGGAATTGGCGGAGGCCGATCTTGAAGGTCTGCCGGACTGGTTGAAAGCCTCCGCGCGCGCTGCGGGCGAAGAACGGGGTGCCGCGGGCCCGGTCATCACGCTGTCGCGGTCGCTGATCACGCCGTTTCTCCAATTCTCGCCCCGGCGCGACCTGCGCGAACTGGCCTGGCGGGCCTGGGTGGCACGCGGTGCGAATGGCGGTGAGACCGACAATCGCGAGATTGCCGCCGAAGTTTTGGCGCTTCGGGAAGAGCGCGCGAAGCTGCTGGGCTACGAGACCTTCGCGGCCTACAAGCTCGAGACCGAAATGGCAGGGGCCCCCGACAAGGTGCGCGATCTTCTGCATGCGGTCTGGACTCCGGCCCGTGCGCGCGCCGAGGAGGACGCGGCCAAGCTCGCGGAGCGTATGGCCGCCGATGGCGTGAACGGCCCGCTGCAGCCCTGGGACTGGCATTACTATTCGGAGGCGCGGCGGCGGGAGGAACACGATCTCGACGAGACCGCGCTGAAGCCGTACCTGCAACTTGACCGGATGATCGAGGCGGCGATGGATTGCGCGCACCGGCTCTTCGGGCTGGAGTTCAAACCGCTCGATGTGCCGCTCTATCATCCCGATTGCCGCGCTTGGGAAGTGACGCGCAACGGCACGCATTGCGCGGTCTTCGTCGGCGATTACTTCGCCCGTGCCTCGAAGCGCTCGGGGGCGTGGTGTTCGGCCATGCGGATGCAAGCGAAAAAGCCCGATCCCAAGGCGCCCATCGTTGTGAATGTCTGCAATTTCGCAAAGCCTTCCCAAGGCGCGCCCGCGCTTCTGTCCTATGACGACGCGCGCACGCTCTTTCACGAGTTTGGCCATGCGCTGCACCAGATGCTGTCGGACGTGACCTTCGGGTCGATGGCGGGCACATCCGTCGCGCGGGATTTCGTCGAATTGCCCAGCCAGCTTTACGAACACTGGCTCGAAGTGCCCGAAGTGCTGCGCAATTTCGCGACCCATGCGGAAACCGGCGAGGCGATGCCGCAGGCCATGCTCGACAAGGTGCTGGAAGCCGCGACTTACGATGCGGGCTTCCAGACGGTCGAATATGTGGCCTCGGCCCTTGTGGATCTGGAGTTCCATGACGGACCGCCGCCCGCCGATCCGATGGCGCGACAGGCGGAAATCCTGGACAGCATCGGCATGCCGGACGCCATCGCGATGCGGCACGCAACGCCGCATTTCGCCCATGTCTTCGCGGGTGACGGTTATTCCTCGGGCTATTACAGCTACATGTGGTCGGAGGTGATGGATGCCGATGCCTTCGCGGCCTTCGAGGAGGCAGGCGGGGCCTTCGATCCGGCCATGGCCGACAAGCTGGAGCGGTTCATCCTGTCGAAGGGCGGATCGGCGGAGGCGGACGAGCTCTACATCGCGTTCCGGGGCAAGATGCCCGAGGTCGATGCGCTGCTGAAAGGCCGGGGGCTTGCCGCCTAGAACTCTGCGCGGCTGAGGGTGAAGCCCTCCGCCTCCAAGAGCTTCAGAAGCCCGGTCTCGCCGGGCAGATGCGCGGCGCCCACGGCCACGACGATCGGGGCGCCCACCTGCACCTCGGGCAGGATCACGGACATCCAGGCGAGGTTCCGGTCGGTCAGAAGCGCATCCTCGGCCCGGGCCATCGCGTCGGCGACCATTTCGGGGCCTGCGGGGGACAGTTCAGCGGCCAGCGTCGTCGACAGCACCCAGCCGAGCGCGGTCTTCTCGTCGAAATAGGCTCCGCGCAGGGTGGCGAACATGTCCTCGGCATCGGCGGGATCCATGACGGAGGGCAGGATCATCGCGGCCTGCTCCTCGAGCGGGGTTTCCTCGAACGCGGCGAAGACGCTGCGGGGATCCTCAAGGGCGGCGGTGGGCGTGCCCGCGGCCTCGGCCAGGGCTTCGAGCTGGGCGTCGAGCCCGTTGGCAGCGCCCATCTCGGCCTGCATGCAGGGCGGCAGCGCGAGGACGAGCGACAGGTACCAGGGCTTCATCTTCGCGGCCATGAACCCCGGAATGCCGCGATCGGAGGCGGCGCGCGACAGGGCTTGCCAATCCTCTTCGCTCAGAAGCTCGGGCAGGGTGGTCTCCGACAGGATCAGCAGGCTCGGATCATTGGCCAGATCCGCGGTGAGCGCGTCCTGTTCGGCCTTTGTCGCTTCGAGGAGAAGCAGGCGCGCATCGGCGATCACGGGCTGCAGGCGGTCGGTCACCGCGTCGAAGCGCGGATCGTCCACATGCATCGTGCCAATGAGGTGGACGACCTCCTCGTCACGCCGGGCAATCCAGTGGTTGCCTTCGGCATAGGGCATCCCGGCAACCTCGGCTGCCACGGAGGCGCGGGTCTCGGGCGAGAGGGTCGCGCGCAGATCGGTGCCTGCGCAGAGCGCCAGGGCGAGCGGCGCCTGGAGAAGCCAGAACAGAAGGGCGAGAAGGGCGCGCATGCATCATCTCCGGGTCGGGTCCGCTCAAAGCTAGGCGGAGCCCTTGCACGGGGCAAGCGGGCGGGCGAGGTTTCGGGCGATGGGACGCGAACGTGATCTTTACGCGCCGGTAAAACGGCTTCTCGAAGCGCAGGGCTATGTCGTGAAGGGCGAGGTCGGCGCGGCGGATGTGGTGGGGGTGAAGGCGGGCTTGGACCCGGTGATCGTGGAGCTGAAACGCGCGGTTACGCTGGGCCTGATCCATCAGGCCTGCGCGCGACTGCAGGTCACGGACCATGTCTACATCGCGGTGACTCGGCCCACGGGGCCCCGTGCCAAGCGGGCGCTGAAGGACAATCTCGCGCTGTGCAGGCGGCTTGGACTGGGCTTCATCACCGTGCGGGAGCGCGACGGGGCCGTGGAGGTGCTCTGCGATCCGGGGCCTTATGCGCCGAGGCAGAACAAGCGGGCGAAGGCCAAGCTCCTCCGCGCTTTCGCGCGTCTTCGCGGCGACCCCAATGACGGCGGGGCCACGCGGCACGGCCTGGTCACGGGCTACCGGCAGGATGCGCTGGCCTGCGCGGCCTACCTTGCGGAGGCGGGCGCCGAGAAGGGCGCGCTCGTGGCCCGCGCCACCGGCGTGCCGGAGGCCACGCGGATCATGCGCGACAACCATTACGGCTGGTTCGAGAAGGTCGAGACCGGGATCTACGCCCTCAGCGCGGAGGGCCGGAAGGGGCTGGCCGATTGGGGCGGCGCGCCTGCCGACTGACGCGCGCGGACCCGCCTGCGGCATGGCGCTGCCGGTTGAAATCGCCTCCGGCCTCTGACAGGCGTTGCCCCCGAGAACGCCACGTCGCAGCGCATCACGAAACCTGCGGCAGGACGTCGCAAATTTTTGCAGACGCGTTGTTGACACCCTCTTGGCGCCTCCTTATCTCCGGCTCGTTAGCACTCGGCTACGGTGAGTGCTAACGTGTCTGCCTGAGGGGGGACACAATGGAACAAACTTTGAGCCAAGGAGACTCGAAGATGGCATTCAAACCGCTTCATGACCGCGTTCTGGTCCGTCGCGTCGAGAGCGACGACAAGACCAAGGGCGGCCTCATCATCCCCGAAACCGCCAAGGAAAAGCCCGCCGAAGGTGCCATCGTGGCCTGTGGCGAAGGCGCACGCAAGGACAGCGGCGAGCTGATCCCGATGGCCGTGTCCGAGGGCGACAAGGTCCTGTTCGGCAAGTGGTCCGGCACCGAAGTGACGATCGACGGCGAAGAGCTGCTGATCATGAAGGAAAGCGACATCCTGGGCGTCATCGCCTGAGCGATTGACCCGGAACGCATTTCCTCAACAACATCTTAAGGAGTGAAGCTTATGTCTGCCAAGGACGTGAAATTCGATACCGACGCCCGCAACCGGATGCTGAAGGGTGTCAACACCCTCGCCGATGCGGTCAAGGTCACCCTCGGCCCCAAGGGCCGCAACGTGGTTCTGGACAAGTCGTTCGGCGCCCCGCGCATCACCAAGGACGGCGTCTCCGTCGCCAAGGAAATCGAGCTTGAGGACAAGTTCGAGAACATGGGCGCGCAGATGGTGAAGGAAGTCGCTTCCCGCACCAATGACGAAGCGGGCGACGGCACCACCACCGCGACCGTTCTGGCGCAAGCCATCGTCAAGGAAGGCGTCAAGGCCGTCTCCGCCGGCATGAACCCGATGGACCTCAAGCGCGGCATCGACCTCGCAACCTCCAAGGTCGTCGAGCAGATCAAGGGCGCCGCGCGCACCGTCGAGAACTCCGACGAAGTCGCACAGGTCGGCACCATCTCCGCCAACGGCGAAGAATCGATCGGTCGCCAGATCGCGGACGCCATGCAGCGCGTCGGCAACGAGGGTGTCATCACCGTCGAAGAGAACAAGGGCATGGAGACCGAGGTCGAAGTCGTCGAAGGCATGCAGTTCGACCGCGGCTACCTCAGCCCCTACTTCGTGACCAATTCCGAGAAGATGGTCGCAGAGCTTGAGGATTGCATGATCCTCCTGCACGAGAAGAAGCTCTCCTCGCTGCAGCCGCTGGTCCCGCTCCTCGAGCAGGTCATCCAGTCCCAGAAGCCGCTTCTGATCATCGCGGAAGACGTGGAAGGCGAAGCACTTGCCACGCTCGTCGTGAACAAGCTGCGCGGCGGTCTGAAGATCGCAGCCGTGAAGGCACCGGGCTTCGGCGATCGCCGCAAGGCCATGCTGCAGGACATCGCGATCCTTACGGGCGGCCAGGTGATCTCGGAAGATCTCGGCATGAAGCTCGAGAACGTCACCATGGACATGCTCGGCTCCGCCAAGAAGGTCGACATCACCAAGGACGAGACCACCATCGTCGACGGCAATGGCGACAAGGCAGAGATCGAAGCGCGTGTCGGCCAGATCCGCACCCAGATCGAAGAGACCACGTCGGATTACGACCGTGAGAAGCTGCAGGAGCGTGTTGCCAAGCTCGCAGGCGGCGTCGCTGTCATCCGCGTCGGCGGCATGACCGAAGTCGAAGTGAAGGAGCGTAAGGACCGCGTCGATGACGCGCTGAACGCAACCCGCGCGGCCGTTCAGGAAGGCATCGTCGTCGGCGGTGGCGTGAGCCTCGTGCAGGGTGCCAAGTCGCTCGAAGGTCTGACCGGTGCAAACTCCGACCAGAACGCGGGTATCGCCATCGTGCGCCGCGCGCTGGAAGCGCCGCTGCGCCAGATCGCCGAGAACGCAGGCGTCGACGGCTCCGTCGTGGCAGGCAAGATCCGCGAAAGCGACGATCTGAAGTTCGGCTACAACGCCCAGACCGACGAATATGGCGACATGTTCAAGTTCGGCGTCATCGACCCCGCGAAGGTCGTGCGTACGGCTCTTGAGGATGCAGCCTCCATCGCGGGTCTGCTGATCACCACCGAGGCCATGGTCGCCGACAAGCCGTCCAAGGACGGTGGCGCAGGCGCCGGTGGCGGCATGCCCGACATGGGCGGCATGGGCGGCATGATGTAATCTGCCGGTCACCGACCGAATTGGGAAAGGGCTCGCCACGCGCGGGCCCTTTTCTTTTGCGCGGCGTTTGGCGCGGCCATGCATCCCGGACGGAACACCGGGCGACGCGGCCCGTTTGGTTCATGACATCAGATCAGGAGACCAGACATGGACCGCTTTTCGGGCAAGACGATCATCATCACCGGCGCAGGCTCGGGCATCGGCGCCGCTGCTGCGCGTCGCTTCGGGCAGGAGGGCGCGCGCGTCGTGCTCGTGGGCCGCACGCGGGAAAAACTCGACAAGGTGGCGGATGACATTCCCGGCGCACAGGTGATCGCCGCGGATGTCGGCACCGAGGACGGAGTGCGCGCCATCGTCGACGGCACGATCGAGGCCTTTGGCGGGATCGACGTTCTCGTCAATAATGCAGGCGTGGCCGAACCCGCCCGAATGGAGGACACGGAACGCGACGCATGGGACAAGACGCTGCGCATCAACCTCACCGGCGTCTACCTGATGACGCAGGCCGCCTGGCCGCATCTGAAAAAGAGCGGCGGCAATGTCGTGATGACCTCGTCCGTCTCCGGCATGGGCGGCGATTGGGGAATGCTGGCCTATAACGCGTCCAAGGGCGGGGTGAGCAATTTCGTCAAGGCGCTGGCGCTCGAGGCGGATCAGAGCGGCGTGCGCGTCAACGCGGTGGCGCCGTCTGCGACCGTGACCGACATGGCTTCGGGATTGGTGGAGAACGACACGCTTTACGGCAAGTTCAAGGAGCGTATCCCGCTTGGTCGTGCCGCCGACCCGGAGGAGGTGGGCGACGTGATTGCCTTTCTCGCCTCGCATGACGCACGCTTCGTGAACGGGGTGATCCTGCCCGTAGATGGCGGGCTGTCTGCCTCGAACGGCCAGCCGCCGCTCGGCTGATCCGGCATTGACCTCGGCCCGCCAAGGGGTCTTTGTCGGCCCTGAAGCATTGGAGGCAGAATGGCGGATTTCATGCGCGAAATGCGCGCCGGTGAAGAGGCGGCGGTCGACGCCCTCCTGAGGGCTGCGTTCGACAGCGCGGAGGAGGCCGAGATCGTCCGTCGCCTGCGCAAGGCGGGCGAGATCGCGGGCGAACAGGTCGTGGCCGAAGACGGCGCAGTGATCGGCTATCTGGCCTTGTCGGCCATGCGCGCGCCCAAGGGTTGGCTGTGCCTGGCGCCGGTCGCCGTCGCACCGGATCGGCAGCGTCAGGGCATCGGGCGGCGCATGGTGCGCTTTGTTGCGGGCTGGGCCGAGGCTGCAGGGCAGACGCTCGTCGTACTGGGCGATCCCGCCTTCTACAGCCGCTGCGGGTTTCGCATGGCAGAGGGTGTGACCTCGCCCTTTCCCCTCGATCATACGCTTGTGGCGGGTCCGGCCAAGGCCAAGCCCGGCACTGCGCTGGTCTATCCCACGGCATTCGGAACCGAGTGATGCGGCTGTTCCTCCTGACGGCGCTGACCATGGTCGCCTTCGCGGCCAATTCCGTTCTCAACCGCCTCGCTCTGGTCGGAGGGGAGATGGATGCAAGCTGGTTCGGCACGATCCGGCTGGCCGCCGGGGCCCTCATGCTCGCCGCGATCTGCCTGATCCGGTCGGGGCAATTGCACTTGCGCGCACCGCGCAGGTGGGTCGGGGTCGGCGCTTTGCTGGTCTATGTCTACGGGTTCTCGCTGGCCTATGTCGTGCTCGATGCGGGTCTGGGCGCGCTGGTTCTGTTCGGCTTCGTTCAGATCAGCATGTTCGCGGGGAGCCTCTGGGGCGGAGAGCGACCGCCCGCGCGCCGCTGGATCGGGGCCGCGATGGCCTTTGCCGGGTTGGTCTGGCTGCTGGCGCCGGGGGTCGGCGCGGATATCAGCCTGCCGCACGGTCTGTTGATGGCCGCGGCGGGGATCGGCTGGGGAATCTATTCGCTCGCAGGCCGCGGGGCGGGGGATCCGGCGATGGGCACGGCGGCGAACTTCATCCTCGCAGCCCCCATCGGTCTGGCGCTGAGCCTCGCTGTCGCCCCCCTTCCGGACCTGCCTGCAAGCGGCATGGCACTGGCGGTCCTGTCCGGCGCGGTGACCTCCGCCTTGGGGTATATCCTATGGTACAGCGTCCTGCCGCAACTGCCCGCGAGCGTCGCGGCGGTGGCGCAGCTGACCGTGCCGATCATTGCTCTTGCGGGCGGGATGATCTTTCTGGGCGAGGCGCTGACCCTGACCTTCGCGCTCGCGAGCATTCTTGTCCTGGGCGGTGTCGCCGTGTCGGTTTTGCCGTTTTCGAAGCGCCGCTGAACGCTTATGTGAGGCGCATGCGGTTTATCCTCCTGTCCTGTCTCATGCTGCTGGCCGTGCCTGCCCGGGCCGATTGCGTCGTGCTCCTGCACGGGCTCGCGCGGAGCGAGGCGTCCTTCCTGCCGATGGCCGAAATCCTCGAGCTTGAGGGCTACAGGACCGTCGTGCCGGGTTATCCCTCGACCGAAAAGCGGATCGACACGCTGGTCGAGGAGACGTTGCCGCAAGCCTTCGCGGAATGTGGCGATCAGAAAGTGCATATCGTCAGCCATTCCATGGGTGGCATCCTCGCGCGGGTCTGGCTGGCCGAGAACCGGCCCGAGAAGCTGGGTCGCGTGGTGATGCTGGCCCCGCCCAACCATGGCAGCGAATTGGTGGACGAGCTGGGCGGGCTGGAGCTTTTCGCCTGGATCAACGGTCCTGCCGGGGCGCAGCTCGGCACCGGCTCCGAGGACCTGCCTGCGCGTCTGCCGCCCGTCGATTTCGAGCTGGGCGTGATCGCAGGATCGCGGTCGCTCAATCCGATCTACTCGGCGCTGATCCCCGGCACCGATGACGGCAAGGTCTCCATCGCTTCGACCCGTGTCGAGGGCATGAAGGCGCATCTGATCCTGCCTGTGACGCATACCTTCATCATGCAAAGCCCCGAGGTGATGGCCCAGGTTCTGGTCTTCCTGCGCGAAGGTGAATTCACCCGGATCGGCCAATGGGGCAGTATCCTGCCGCTTGACGAATTGCCCTGTCTCATCGGGTTCTGCGATGACTGAGTTGCGACTGACGGGGGCCGACATCCTCGATCCCGAAGGCTGGACGCGCCGCGATCTCGCGTGGTCGGACGGCACGATCGGCCCGGTGGATGCGCGCGCCGTGGACCTTGAGGGCTACCGCGTCCTGCCCGGCATCATCGACGCCCATGGCGACGGGTTCGAGCGGCACATGGCCCCGCGCCGGGGGGCCTTGCGTGCAGCGGAAGGCGGTGTGGTCGCCACCGCGGCAGAGCTCGCGGCGAATGGCATAACTACCGGCGTCATGGCGCAGTTCTGGTCCTGGGAAGGCGGTATGCGCGGACCGGATTTTGCCGAGCATGTCTTCGACAGCGTCGCGCGCACCAGGGGCAGTCTGCAGATCGACCTGCGCCTGCAGCTGCGGCTTGAGACGCATTACCTCGAAAGCTTCGCCCGCGCGGAGGCGGCGGTGGCGCGCTACGGCATCGACTACGTCGTGTTCAACGATCACCTGCCGCATGAAAGACTGGCGCAGGGACGCCGTCCGCCGCGGCTGACCGGACAGGCGTTGAAATCCGGCCGCAATCCCGATGCGCATTTCGCGCTGCTGCTGGAGCTGCACGCCAAGGGGCCTGAGGTCACGGAGGCGCTCGATGCGCTTTGCGCGCGGCTTTCCGCGGCGGGTGTCAGATTGGGAAGCCACGATGATGCGACCGCCGAAACGCGCGCTGCGTGGCGGGCACGCGGCGTGGCCCTGTCGGAGTTTCCAGAGACCGAAGAGGCGGCGCGGGCCGCGCAAGAGGCGGGCGAGGGCGTGATCCTCGGTGCGCCCAACGTGGTGCGCGGGGCCAGCCACAAGGGCAATGCGTCGGCCGCCGATCTCGTGGCGGACGGGCTCTGCGATGCGCTGGCCTCGGATTACCATTACCCCGCGCCGCTCGCGGCGGTGCTGAGGCTGGTGGAGCTTGGTATCTGTGATTGGCCGCAGGCCTGGGCGCTGGTCTCCAGCGGGCCCGCGCGCCTTCTGGGCCTGACGGATCGCGGAACCCTTGCGCCGGGACAGCGTGCGGATCTGATCGTGCTGGACGCGCAGGACCGAGTCGCCGCAACCATCGCAGGCGGAAAGGTCGCCTACATGACCGGCCCCGTGGCGGAGCGCTTTCTCAGCCCCGGATGATCCGGTTGATATGGCCCATCTTGCGGCCCGGTTTCACCTCGGCCTTGCCGTAGAGATGCAGCGCCACGTCGCGCTCCTGCGAGAGGGCGGGCACGCGGTCCATATCGGTGCCGATCAGGTTCTCCATCACCACATCCGTATGGCGACTGCCATCGCCCAAAGGCCATCCCGCCACGGCGCGAATATGCTGTTCGAACTGGTCGATGGCGCAGCCATTCTGTGTCCAATGGCCGGAATTGTGCACGCGCGGCGCGATCTCGTTCACGATGAGGCCTGACTGCGTTACGAAGAGCTCCACGCCCATGACGCCTACGTAATCGAGCTCCGTCAGGATACGACCCGCGAGCAGCACGGCGTCCTGACGATGGGCGGCGGTCAGGTTGGCCGGAACGGTGGTCGTGCGCAGGATGCCGCCTTCATGGACATTCTCGCCCGGATCGAAGCAGGCGACCTCGCCCGAGGGGCCGCGCGCGGCAATAACCGACACTTCGTGGGTGAACTCGACAAACCCTTCGAGGATCGCAGGCGCGCCGGACATATCGGCGAGCGCGGCATCCGCCTGCGACGCATCCATGATCCGTGCCTGCCCCTTGCCGTCATAGCCGAAGCGGCGGGTCTTCAGGATGGCGGGCGTGCCGATGGTCTCAAGCGCTTGCGACAGGGCAGCGGCATCGGGGATATCGGCATAGGGCGCGACCTTGAGGCCGAGCCCCGACAGGAAGTCTTTCTCTGTCAGGCGGTCCTGGCTGACGCGCAACGCCTCGCGGCCGGGACGGATCGGGCGCAGCGCCGACAGCGTGTCGAGTGCTGCGGTCGGGATGTTCTCGAACTCGTAGCTGATGACGTCGACGGCCTCCGCGAAGGCGGTCAGTGCGGCCTCGTCCTCATAGGCGGCGGTGGTGACGCGATGCGCGACCTGGCCTGCGGGCGGCTCGGCACCCGGCTCGAAGATATGCGTCTTGAAGCCCAGGCGCGCGGCGGCAACGGACAGCATCCGGCCCAGCTGGCCGCCGCCCAGGATACCGATGGTTGCGCCTTGGGGGAGGGGCGTGTCGCTCATGTCAGGCCTTGCGCGTTTTGAGGGAAAGGGCGTGCGGATGGATCAAAGAGTTTAAGGCCGTGCTCAGTCGCGCTGCGGCTCTTCGGGGATCGAGGCGGCGAGATCGGCGCGCCATTTGTCCAGCCGGGCGGCCAGTGCCTCGTCCTCGTTGGCGAGGATCGCGGCGGCCATCAGACCGGCATTGGCGGCCCCTGCGGCCCCGATGGCCATGGTGGCCACAGGAAAGCCGCGCGGCATCTGCAGGATCGAATAGAGGCTGTCGACGCCCGACAGCGCACGGGTCTGGACGGGCACGCCGATCACCGGCACGCGTGTCTTCGACGCCATCATGCCCGGCAGATGCGCGGCCCCGCCGGCACCCGCGATGATCACCTTGAGGCCGCGGTCCACCGCCGTCTTGCCGTAATCCCACAGACGGTCCGGCGTGCGATGCGCGGACACGATCCGCGCCTCATAGGGAATACCCAGCGCCTCCAGCATGTCGGCAGCTTCCTTCATGGTGGGCCAGTCCGACTGGCTGCCCATGATCAGACCCACTTTCACCGCGATCGCGTCCATTGGCTGTCCCCTGCAACGTTCAGCGTCGGGTTAGCCCGCCCCGCGAAATTACGCAATGATATCGGGAAAGAGGCGGTCTTCGATATACGCGATCATGTCCTTGAGCTGGAGCTTGCGCTTCTTCAGCCGCTGGATCGTCAAGGCATCCGACGTGCCGCGCTCCTGCAGGGCGCGGATGGCCTCGTCGAGGTCGCGATGTTCGCTTTTCAGAACCTGCAATTCGATGCGGAGCACCTCGTCCGATTTCATCGAGATATCGTTGAACGCGTTCATTGACTGTCCTTGAAGCCGATGGTGCAGGAGCCCCGAAAATAACGAATTTGCGGTCTTAGGCCTAGCCCCAAAGCAGGGCTCAGACCTTGCAAGCTGCGAAATGTGCTCCCATATTTTGGATAAGGATCGCCAGAACGGGGTCCGAAGATGACGATCGCTTGCGAAAAGGATGCGTCGATGACGAAAATGACTCTGGGGTCCCATCCCCACATGCTGGGTTTCGAGCAGCTCGAGCGCCTTCTTGAACGGACCGCGAAGTCCTCGGAGGGCTACCCGCCATACAATATCGAGCGCACGGCGGAAGATGCCTACCGCATCACGCTGGCCGTTGCAGGGTTCGCCGAGAAGGACCTGTCGATCACCGTCGAGGACCGGCAACTCGTTGTGCGCGGCCGCCAGTCCGAGGACGAGCCGGATCGCGTCTACCTGCATCGGGGCATCGCGGCCCGCCAGTTCCAGCGCAGCTTCGTGCTGGCAGACGGGGTCGAGGTTGGTGAAGCCATCCTCGAGAACGGTTTGCTCCATGTGGACCTGACCGTCGCGCGGCCCGAACCGGTGGTGCAGAACATTCAGATAAAGCGGGGATGAGCAGATGAATACAGCTTTCGACTTCTCGAAATTCGAACAGGACCGCATGGTCTATATCCGGCCCGTCAAAGTGGCCGATCTGCCCGAGGATGTGCGCGAGCACGCAGACGGCAGCGATGAACTTTACGCCGTGCACGCGACCGACGGCGAGCGTCTGGCGCTGGTCAAGGAGCGGAACCTCGCGTTCATCCTGGCACGGCAGAACGATATGAGCCCGGTGACGGTGCACTGAGCCAGGGCATGAGCCGAACGTGACGAAGCCGCCCTTCGGGGCGGCTTTTCTGTTTCTGGTTGCCCTTTATCCGAGAAAAAAGGCCCCCGTCAATGACGAGGGGGCCTTTGCCGTATCTGACTTTCGGGATCACTCGCCTGCAATCAGGCCCATGGATTCGAGCTTCAGCAGAACCTGGTGGGCGCAATTGTCGACGAAGGTGCCTTCGGTCTCGACGCGCAGTTCGGGGTTCTCGGGCACGTCATACGGGTCGGAGATGCCGGTGAATTCCTTGATCTTGCCTTCCCGCGCCAGCTTGTAGAGGCCCTTGCGGTCGCGGCGTTCGCATTCCTCCAGCGAGGTGGCGACGTGCACCTCGACAAAGGCGCCGTATTGCTCGATCTCCTCGCGCACGGCGCGGCGGGTGGCGGCATATGGCGCGATGGGTGCACAGATGGCGATACCGCCATTCTTGGTGATCTCGGAGGCGACATAGCCGATGCGCCGGATGTTCAGGTCGCGGTGCTCTTTCGAGAAGCCCAGCTCGGAGCTGAGGTTCTTCCGCACGATATCGCCGTCCAGAAGCGTGACCGGGCGGCCGCCCATCTCCATCAGCTTGACCATGAGCGCGTTGGCGATGGTCGATTTGCCGGAGCCGGAGAAGCCGGTGAAGAACACGGTGAAACCCTGCTCGGAGCGCGGCGGCGAGGTGCGGCGCAGCTGTGCCACCACTTCGGGGAAGGAGAACCAATCGGGGATCTCCAGGCCTTCGCGCAGGCGGCGGCGCAGCTCGGTGCCCGAGATGTTCAGGATGGTGACGTCATCCTTGTCCTCGATCTCGTCGATGGCCTCGTACTGGGCGCGTTCCTGCACATAGACCATGTGCTTGAAGGGCACCATCTCGATGCCGATCTCGTCCTTGTACTGGGTGAAGAGGTCCTGCGCGTCGTAAGGCCCGTAGAAATCCTCGCCCTGGGAATTCTTGCCCGGGCCCGCGTGGTCGCGGCCCACGATGAAATGGGTGCAGCCGTGATTGGCGCGAATGAGACCGTGCCAGACCGCCTCGCGCGGGCCCGCCATGCGCATGGCGAGGTTCAGCAGGCTCATCGTCGTGGTAGCGTTCGGGTACTTGTCGAGCACCGCCTCGTAGCAGCGCACGCGGGTGAAGTGATCCACGTCGCCGGGCTTCGTCATGCCGACGATCGGGTGGATCAGCAGGTTGGCCTGCGCCTCGCGGGCGGCACGGAAGGTCAGCTCCTGGTGCGCGCGGTGCAGCGGGTTGCGGGTCTGGAAGGCCACGACCTTGCGCCAGCCAAGCTTGCGGAAGCGTGCGCGCAGCTCGTTGGGCGTGTCGCGGGTGGCGCGGAAATCGTAATGAGTGGGCGGCTGGATGCCGGTGACCGGCCCGCCGAGATAGACCTTGCCCGCCTGGTTGTGCAGGTAGTTGACCGCCGGATGCGCATCGTCGTCGGCCCCGAAGACCTTCTCGGCCTCGCGCGCCTTGTTGGGCACCCATTTGTCGGTGATGGTCATCGTGGCGAGGATCACGCCTTCCTGGTCACGCAGGGCGATGTCCTGGTTCAGCTCGATCTTGTCGGCGAATTCCTCGGAGACGTCGAGCGTGATCGGCATCGGCCAGAGCGATCCGTCCGCAAGGCGCATCGTCTCGACCACGCTGTCGTAATCGGCCTCGGTCAGGAAGCCCTTGAGCGGGTAGAAGCCGCCATTCATCAGCAGTTCCAGGTCGCAGATCTGGCGCGGGGACAGGTCCCAGCTGGTCAGATCACCCGCCTCGACCTTCAGTTTCTGGGCGCTGTCATAAGACACATAGAGTTCGGGAAGAGGGGCGAGATTGTTTTGCATCAGAGAGGTCCTGGTAACGATGGGAACAAATTGGCTGTGCGTGCCGGTGAGTTCGGCGTGGAGCGCGTCGAATTCGGCGAATTTGCGCGCGAGGAAGCGATCTGCGAGGCGCGCCTTTTCGGACGCGCCGCGGAGGGTCAGGGAATAGGCGAAGCGCTGCCGCCGATCTGGCCCGTCGCGGTGGGAAATGCTGACAAGCCCGGCCTCGGAGGCCGCGCGCAGATAGGTATTGAGCCGCCCGAGGGAAATACCGAGCGCCTCCGCCGTGGCCCGCTGCGACGCCTCGGGCGCGCGGTCGAGCTGGCGGAGCAGACGGAAGAGCTGGTCCTCTTCCGGAAGGCTCGGTGTTGCGGGCAAAGCGGTCATGAATGGACCCGGCTCAAAAGTGTGTTCAGCGCTGAACACATTTCACAGGATGCCGCGTCTGGGAACCCCATTTCTGGCCGACGCGCCATTTGTTGCCGAATTGCTGCTTTGCGGCGTGCGCATGGCGGCGGGGATGGGATCCCGCCACAAAAAACGCCCCACGATTGCGGGGCGTTCGATCCTGATCAGGCTGAAAGGCGGGTGCAGCTGCGGCCTTATTCGGCCGCGCTGTCCACCGGGGCGCCATAGCCCAAGGGCATGGTTTCGTCCTTGCCCTCGTCGAGGTCCTGCTCCGCTAGCCAGCGCTCCGCTTCAAGCGCGGCCATGCAGCCCATGCCCGCCGAAGTCACGGCTTGCCGGTACTTGTGATCGGTCAGGTCGCCCGCGGCGAAGACACCGGGGATCGAGGTCTCGGTCGAATCGGGCTTCGTGACCACGTAGCCGCCCATATGCGTCTCAAGCACGTCCTTTACGAGCTCGTTTGCCGGCGCGTGGCCGATGGCGACGAAGACGCCCTTGGCGGGGATCTCCGTGATCTCGCCGGTCTCGACATGCTTGACGCGCACACCTTCGACGCCAAGCGGGCTCTCCGTGCCCACAACCTCGTCGAGTTGGTGATGCCAGAGCGTCTCGATCTTGGGGTTCTTGAACAGGCGGTCCTGCAGGATCTTCTCCGCGCGCAGCTCGTCCCGGCGGTGGATCAGCGTGACCTTGGAGGCAAAGTTCGTCAGGAACAGCGCCTCTTCCACGGCCGTGTTGCCACCGCCGATCACGACGATTTCCTGCCCGCGATAGAAGAAGCCGTCACATGTGGCACAGGCAGAGACGCCGAAGCCCTTGAACTTCTCCTCCGACGGCAGGCCCAGCCATTTCGCGCGCGCGCCAGTGGCCAGGATCAGCGAGTCGGCCGTGTAGGTCGTGCCGCTGTCGGAATGGGCCACGAAGGGGCGCTGGTCGAAATCGACCTTGGTGATGATGTCGCCAATGATCTCCGTGCCCATGGCGCGGGCATGGGCTTCCATGCGCACCATCAGGTCGGGGCCCTGTACCTCGGTATCGCCGGGCCAGTTCTCGACCTCGGTGGTGGTGGTCAGCTGGCCGCCCGGCTCGATGCCCTGAACGAGGATCGGCTCCAGCATGGCGCGGCTTGCATAGACGCCCGCGGTATAGCCCGCAGGCCCCGACCCGATAATGAGAACCTTCGTGTGCTTGGTCTCGGACATTGAAGCAGCCTCCGGCGCGCGAGTTGTATCCTTGTTGAAAGGGCATATACGCATCCCGTGGTCGCGGTGCAAACCCCATGCCCGTGATCGCGCATTCGGTCCGATACATTCCAATTTTAGAAGATAATTTCTCGTCTGCGACATAATATTGCGCTCGGCGCCGACGGTGCTATAACAATCCCAAATTCAGCATGGAGCACAGCAATGCCCAGCCACAGGCTCGATCCGATCGACCGAAAAATTCTGGCCGAGTTGCAGGCGGATGGGCGCATGACCAATGTCGAGCTGGCCAAACGCGTCGGGATTTCGGCCCCGCCCTGCCTGCGGCGCGTGCGCGCGCTGGAGGAACAGGGCTTCATTCGTGGCTACCATGCCGATGTCGATCCGCGCTCACTGGGCTTCGAGGTGCAGGTCTTCGCGATGGTCGGGCTGCAAAGCCAGGCGGAGGCGGATCTGTCCGCCTTCGAGGCGCGGTGCCGCGACTGGCCGCTCGTGCGAGAATGTCACATGCTCAATGGCGAGGTCGACTTCGTGCTGAAATGCGTCTCGCCCGACCTCTCGACCTTCCAAAGCTTCCTGACCGGACAGCTTCTGACCGCGCCCAATGTCGGCAGCGTGAAGACATCGCTGGTCATTCGCGGGGCCAAGGACGAGCCTGGCGTGCCGTTCGATGTGCTGGAAGAGCGGCTGTCGCGGAGCGCCTGAGCCGACGCAGCCTCGGTTGGAGCAGGCCGGACCAGGGCGCAAAGCGGCAGTGATAAGCTTCGAAAGCTAGACCGCGAGACGCATCGCCGCTTCGCGCGACGTGCGCGGATAGCCGAGATCGCCCATATCCGACAGCTCCTGCACATTCGGAAAGAGCGACAGGAATGTCTCCATGCGATCCGGGCCGAGGCTGCGGCGCAGGCCGGGGCCGGGATGGTAGCTTTCCATCTCGATGCCGCCGATGTTCAGAACACCGTGATTGCGCAGGCCGATATGGAACATCTGAACCGAGCCGCCGGGCTGGATCGGGATGACCCGCTCGCCATCGGCGAAATCCGCGAGCGGCACGAAGACGGCGTCATGGCCGATCACCGCACGGAAGGCGTCGCGGCGCACGAGAATGCGGGCTGACGGGCCGAAGATCATGTCGCTTGCGGGCGCTTCGGGGCCGAACGCGCCGGCCGTGACGCGGTAAAGCGTGGTCAGGATACTGTCGCTGTCCTCGACGCGGGGGACGTATGTCGTGGAGCCGATCCAATGGATGGGCTCGGACCCGCCTGCGGTCTGGATGTAATCGCCGGGCAGAAGATCCTCGACGGCAACGGGGCCGCCTACGGTCTGCAACAGCGTGCCGCGCGCGAAGGCGGCAGCCGCTTCCTCGAAGACGGGATCGGCCGGGGCGGTGCGGGATACGGTCTGGACCGAAAGGTCCGGCGAAAGCGCGGCGGCCTCGTATTTGCGCATGAGTGAGAGAGAGCGCCGAGGCCGCCCAGCCGGACGAGCAAAATGATCCTGACGGACCCTGAGCGAGCGTGGTGCGTCGACACCCGGAAGCGTCGTGTGGAGACTGGCCATGTGATCACCTTTTAAAGGTTGGTCACATCCGTGCTGGCCCCCACCAACAACGACGAACGGACGTTGCGACTACGTTCGAGACGATATCGCCTTATTCGACCGGCTGGGTCAAAAAAAGAAACGGATTGGAGGCCGCGCGCCGTCCAATCCGTTGGTCGAGGGAACTTTGTCCTCAGGTTGCGATCAGTCCTGCCACATTCTGCTTGGCGGTGATCGCGAATCGGCGGGCTCAGGCGCGCTTCATCATCGCGGGCTTGGCGTCGCGGCGGGCGATCATCGCCGCACGGCGCGATCCGCGCTGCCAGGGCATCTGGGTGTCGCATTCCTCGGCGGCCTTGAGGACGGACTTGATGAAGCGGCGCTGGGGCTTTGCTGTCGGGGTCATGGCTCTGTTCCTTTGGGCGTTTGTTGTCTGGTCGGTATCCTGCGATCCGTTAACCCTAATCTCGCCGGGCATTGGGGCGGCGGTTGGACCGGTTCGGGACAATTTGACGAAAGCTGTCTTTTTTCACGCCCGTGCCGGGGCAGGGCGGAATTGTTCGCAAAACAAGGACAATCCGCGTGGCTGTTTCCGGCAGCTCAGCCGAAATGCGACGGAAAATGGGCAGCTCAGAGGCGAATGACAGAGATCAGGCGCCCGTAATCGGCCTCTTTCACATGGGTGGCGCGGCGGTAGGAGAAGAACCGGTCCGGGTCGGCATAGGTGCAATGCCGCGTCCATTCCGCGCGCACGCCCGCCTCGCGCAGCCGGTGCAGACCAAAGGCGGGCAGGTCGAAATGCATCCGGTCGCCCGCACCGCCCGCAAAGAAGCGCACATATTCGGGATCTTCCGCAACGAAGGCCTCCAGGAAATCCTGACCGACCTCGTAATTGCGCTGGCTGATCGTCGGGCCGATCACGGCGTTGATCGCCTCGCGCCGCGCGCCCAGTGCGATCATCGCGTCCACGGTCGCCTCCAGCACCCCGGCGAGGGCGCCGCGCCAGCCCGCATGGGCCGCGCCGATCACACCCGCTTCCGCATCGGCAAAGAGGATCGGCTGGCAATCGGCCGTCAGCACGCCAAGCGCCACGCCGGGCTGCGCGGTCACCATCCCGTCGGCACGGGGCAAGGGGGGCGTGAGCGGGCCGGAGACCGTCACCACCTCGGCGGAATGGCATTGATGCACGGTGGTCACGCCGGTGCCGTCAAGCTCCATCGCCGCGGCGACCCGTTCACGGTTGATGCGCACCATTTCGGATTGGTCGGACGAGCCCGTCCCGCAATTCAGCCCTTGGAACACGCCCGACGACGCCCCGCCGCGCCGCGAAAAGAACCCGTGGCGCAGGGGTGCCAATGTGTCGGCCGTGATGATGTCGAGCGTCATGTGTCCAGTCCGGGCGGAAGGGCGGTTCCGCGTTCTACGATTCCCATCACCTTGAAGAGTGAGCCCATTTCATCGGGGTGGGTCAACCGGCGATGCGCGGCGATATGGCTCTCGAGCGCGGCGCCGGAAAGCTTGCGTGCCAATATCTGTGCACGGGACGTGATGCCCAACCGCTCCAGAAAGATCCCCTGCGGCACAATGGCGCTGACCTGCGCGGGGGAGGCGGCCTGGCCCAGTGCCGCGAAATCGACATGGGCGGTCAGATCGGCACTACCGGGCCGGTCGAGGGCTGAGACCTTCTTGTGCGCGCGGAGGGCCTGGAACGTATCTCCGAGGCTGGGTCCGCCGCCGTAATCGATCACCAGACCCGCGCCGCCCTGTTGTGCGATGCGGTGGCCAAGCTCTGCCATGGCGCCCTGGGCCGCGTGGCTGATCTCCACGAGGTCACCGTCCTGCGTGTCGGCCATGCGCGTATCGAGATCGGGCCGGGCGGCGCGTTCGCCCAGCCCGAAGGTCAGCGTCTCGTCCGCGAGCCCGATCACCCGTTCGCGCCAGCCCGGACCGTCGCGCAGGAATTGCCGCACCGGCAGGGCATCGAAAAACTCGTTCGCCACGACGTAAAGCGGCGCCTCGGGCAGGGCGTCGATGGCATCGACCCAATGCGCGGGATGATCGCCGAGGGTCTCGCGCTGACGGGCGCGGAGCGTCGGCGAGGCCTCGACCAGCGTGACTCGCGCCGCGTCGTGAAAGCCTGGCACTGCGGATGTCGCGCGCAAGAGATCCGCCATGAGCGTGCCGCGACCGGGGCCAAGCTCCGCCAGCGTGAACTGCGCGGGCGCGCCGTGATCCTGCCAGCATTGTGCCAGGGCAAGGCCGATCAATTCGCCGAACATCTGGCTGATCTCGGGCGCGGTGGTGAAATCGCCGCCTGCGCCAAGGGGATCGCGCGTGGCGTAATAGCCAAACCGGGGATGGTGCAGGCAATGGTTCATGTATTCGGCGATCGACATCGGCCCCTCGGCGGCGATCCGGACGCGCAGAAGATCTTCTAGGCTCATGCCCGGGCGGCCTGTCGGATCTTGCGTGCCCGCAGCACAAGCCACAGCCCCAGCGCGATCATCGGCAAGGACAGGATCTGGCCCATGGTCAGACCGTAGCCGCCAACATGAAAGGCAAGGCCTAGGGGATTGTCGAAGCTCACGAATTGCGCATCGGGCTGGCGGAAGAACTCCACGATGAAACGCGCAAGCCCGTAGCCCGCGACGAATACGCCCGTGACAAGCCCCGGCGCGCGCAGCCCGCCGCGCCGGAAGGCAAGCCAGAGCAGCACCGCGCCCAGCAGGAGCCCTTCGAGGGCCGCCTCATAGAGTTGCGACGGATGGCGCGCGCAGATCTCGCCCAAGGGCTGCCCGCAGGATTGCGCCAGATCGCCCGGAAAGACGACGCCCCAGGGCAGGTCCGTCGGACGGCCCCAGAGCTCGGCATTGATGAAATTCGCAACCCGTCCCAGCAGAAGGCCGGGGGGCGTGGCGATGGCCAGCATGTCGGCGGTGGACAGGATCGGCGCGCCGATCTTCCGGCAATAAAGCAGCATCGCGGCCGCAACGCCGGCAAGACCGCCATGGAAGGACATCCCGCCCTGCCACACGAAGAGGATCTCCGACGGATTGGCGAGGTAATAGGCGGGCTGGTAGAACAGAACGAAGCCCAGCCGTCCGCCGAGGATCACGCCCAGAATGATCCAGGTCAGGAAGTCCTCGACCTGCATTCTGGATATGGGCGGCGTCTCTGCGCGCCAGAGCGCGGGGCGCGCCACAGCCGCCAACGCGATGCGCCAGCCAAGAAGGATGCCCACGATATAGGCCAGCGCGTACCAGCGCAGGGCAAACTCGAACCCGCCAAGCGTGATCGAGAAGATCTCGGGCGAGATGTCTGGGAAGGGAAGCGCGCCTGTCATCATGCCTGCGGAGAGGCCATGGCCTGCGCGCAGAGTCAACCTTGAGAGATGGCGACTTCAGGGCCATATAGAGGGTAACCTTCAAGGAGATATCCATGCAGACCCGCAACAAGGTATTCGACGATCTCAGCCAGCTCATGACGAACGCAATGGGTGTGGCCCAGGGCGCGAAGTCCGAGGCCGAGACCGCCATGAAATCCATGATGGACCGCTGGCTTGCCGATCGCGACTTCGTGACGCGCGAAGAGTTCGATGCGGTGCGTGCCATGGCTCAGAAAGCCCGCGAGGAGAACGAGGCCCTGAAGGCCCGTCTCGACGCGATGGAGAACAAGCAGGGCTGATCACCGCCCCTGACGTTTTGCAGGCCGCGCCCCTGGACATCGGGGGTGCGGCCTTTTTCTTTGCTCAGACGATATGCCCGACCAGGCGCCCGGCGAGCCATGCCGCCCCGGCTGCAATCGCGCCAATCGCCAGCGTCTGGGCGCCCGCCCAGTACCAATGCTGCGCGGTGAAGATGCTTTTCAGCGCGCCGATGGCGAAAAACGCGCATCCCGTGGCGAGGATGGCGACGGTCCAGGCGTCCTCCAGCGCCGCGATGAAGGGCAAGAGCGGCACGATGCCCGCCACGACGAAGGCCGCGAAGGTCATGGCGGCGGCAGAGGCCGGATTGCGACCAAGCCGGCCCGGCCCGTCCGGTGCCGTTTCGGGGGCAAGCGCTTGGGCTTCGTTCTCGGCCTGGGTGCCGGAAAAGTTGCCAAGCGCCATGGAGATTCCGTCGGCGATGAGGTTCGCCGTGCCGAGGATCAGGATGATGGATGCGGGCAGGCCCGCGCCCTGAACGCCCGCCACGACGGCGAAGGTGGTCACCGCGCCGTCAAAGGCGCCGTAGACCATGTCGCGCAGGTGATACCGGAAAAAGCCGTGAAGCCTGACGGCGGACGCGCCGTTCAATGCGCCCTGCTGGCCACGTTCGCGGCATGGCCCTGCGCGCAGTCGCGGCATTCGGTCGTCGTCGGCACCGCCATCAGACGCTCGGGCGAAATATCGCCGCCACAGATGCGGCAGAGCCCGTAATCCCCGTCTGCGATGCGCGCGAGGGCGGCATCGATGGCGCGGATTTCCCGCAAACCCACAGCGCCCAGTTTCTCCGACACATCGCGATGTTCGGTCTGGATCGCCTGATCCTCGATGTCGCGGTCGAGCACCCGATCAAGCTCGCGGTCGATTTCCGTGGTGCGGGCGAGCAGTTCTTCGCGCCAGGTCTTCAGGCGGGCAATTTGCGGGCCCCAGTCGCTCTGGCCGGTCTGTGTCATGGGATGTCTCCGTTGAAGGGTATGTGGAACGGGATCGAGCATAGCGGCGCGGGGTGAGGCCCGGCGTTGATCCACGTCAAAGGCAGCGCGCGCGGGAGCGGCACGCTCTTGTCGAGATCTCCGGCGCACGACGCGATCACCGGGCCGCGCGGCTTTCGACCTTGCCGCGCAAGTCGCTTCTCGACTTGGTTCACGCGGACCTGTAAGCGCCGATTCATGGGTATTTTCGAACGCTATCTCAGTCTTTGGATCGCGCTTGCCATGGCGGGCGGCATTCTCCTCGGCAGCACGGCGCCGGGCTTGGTGGATGCGGTCGCGGCCGCCGAGGTGGCCAGCGTCAACCTCGTGGTCGCGGTCCTCATCTGGGCGATGGTCTATCCGATGATGGTGGGCGTCGATCCGAGCAGTCTGAAAGACGTGGCCAAACAGCCCAAGGGCCTTGCGATCACCTTGATCGTGAACTGGCTTATCAAGCCGTTCACGATGGCGGCGCTGGGTGTGCTTTTCTTCGAGGTGGTCTTTGCGGATCTCGTGGCACCGGAGGATGCGCAGCAATATATCGCCGGGTTGATCCTGCTCGGGGCCGCGCCCTGCACGGCGATGGTCTTCGTCTGGTCGCAGCTCACGCGCGGCGATGAGAGCTACACGCTGTTTCAGGTGTCGATCAACGATCTGGTGATGGTGTTCGCCTTTGCGCCCATCGTGGCGGTCCTGCTGGGCGTGACGGAAATCGCCGTGCCGTGGGAGACGCTCGTGCTCTCCGTGGTGATGTTCGTCGCCCTGCCTTTGGCGGCGGGCATCTGGACGCGCAAATTGCTGGGCAGCGCGGCGCGGATCGACGCCTTTCGCGACCGGATCAAGCCCTGGTCCATCGTCGGTCTGATTGCGACCGTGGTGATCCTGTTCGGCCTGCAGGGTCAGGTGATCCTCGACCGCCCGCTGGTCATCGCCCTCATCGCGGTGCCGATCCTGATCCAGTCCTACGGCATCTTCGCGCTGGCCTACGCGGCGGCCTGGGTGTTGCGCGTCCCGCACAGGATCGCCGCACCCTGCGCCCTGATCGGCACGTCGAATTTCTTCGAGCTAGCGGTCGCGGTTGCCATCAGCCTTTTCGGCCTGAACTCCGGTGCCGCGCTCGCCACGGTTGTCGGGGTGCTGGTGGAAGTGCCGGTCATGCTGTCCCTCGTGGCGTTCGTGAACCGCACGCGCCGGGGCTTCGCCTGAGATCGGTCACGTCGGGGGCTTAACGCGCTAGCAGGTCAGGCGAACCCGGGCGTGCGCATGACAGCGTTCGTGAGCATGTTCCGACGAAAGCCCTGTGCTTCGGTCCGTCCATTTACATTGGCGCGCTCAGCTCATCTTGGAGACATGCGCCGATACGATGCGCCAGCCGATCTCCGGGAATCGGACCAGTGTCTGCGTTTGCCGACCGATCTTAGGCTCGCCGTCCCGCGTGAACTCGGCATGGGTCGTCGCGAAATCCCGCCCGTAGGTGCGGATTTCCACGCGGGTCAGGGTGCGCATCAGCCCTTTGCCGGGGCGGGCCTTGCGAAAAGCTTCGATCTCCTCGGTGCCGTAGAGGTTCTCGGTCGCGCCAAGGCGGATCGTGTGCGCGCTGTCCCAGAAGAGCCGCTGGAGAACCGGGATATCGTTGCTCACAAGGGCTTCTTCGTACGTGTCGAACACGGCCTGCACCTCGGCCAGTATCTCGGGGCGGTTGACCTCTGTTTGCGGAAGGCCGGGCGCGGTTTGCGGATCGTCTGTCATCTTCGGAACATCTCCTGCGCGGTGGCAATCAGGTCGGCATCGCGGCCGCGCGCGCCGACCAGCGACAGGCCAAGCGGAAGGCCATCCGGGCCCCTGACCGGCATCGTCAGTTGTGGCAATCCGCCGTGCCCGGCGATGCAAAGCAGGGTGATTGCGCGGGTCCGGAAGCGATCGAGTTCCGCCTCCGTCGCCGTCAGACGCGGTGCGGGGCCGGGCGTCGTCGGGAGAAGCAGGCAGGTGCCGGGCGGGATAGCGGCCTCCAACATCTCCACGATCCGCGCACGCAGGCTCCGCGCCCGGTCGAATTGCGCATCCGCCAGGCGCGATGCCGCCTGAAAACGCTCCGCGATACCGGGACCGAAGGCGGGTTTCGTCTTCGAGACCCAGGCGCCAAGCGTCTGCCAAATCTCAAAGGCCTGATGGATGCGGAAGCATTCGAACCACTCGGCCAGCGCGCCATCCGCCGCGAGGGGCGCGGGGTCAATCGGCGCGTCGGGCAGAGCGGCCTGCAAGGCCGAGGCCGTGCCAGGCTCGGCCAGACCCCAAAGATCACGCGGCGCGCGCAGGGTCGTCAGGCACGTGGCCGAAGCCGTCTCTCCGCGTCCCACGTCGAGGACCCGCGCCATCAGCGACAGATCCCGCGTGAAAAAGCCGGGCGTGTCGTAGCTGGGCGCGAGTGGTACAAGCCCGTCGGCGGGCAGGCTGCCATGGGTCGGACGCAGCCCGTATGTTCCTGTGAAGGCCGCGGGCACCCGGACCGATCCGCCGGTATCGGTGCCGATCCCGATATCGACCGCGCCCGACGCGGTCAGCACGGCCGAGCCAGAGGATGAGCCGCCGGGCACGCGGTCGGGGGCGGCCGGATTCACCGGCGTGCCGTAGCGCGCATTCCTGCCGATGATCGAATAGGCCAACTCGTCGAGCTGGGACTTGCCCGGCACCGTCACGCCCGCGTCGAGAAAACGCGACACCAGCGAGCCGGTCCTCTCTGCGGGCGTATGGGTGTCGCGCCATTCGGGATTGCCGTTGCCGGTGACATATCCCGCGATGTCGAAATTGTCCTTCACGGCCACGGAGAGCCCGGCCAAAGGCCCGTCCGCCCGGACCCTGAGGGGCGGATCGAAGTGCCGGATGAAGGGATCACAGGGTTGCGTCACCGAAGATGCTCCTTGTCTGCGCAAGACGAGAGGGCGGGCATTCTCATCCCGCGAGCGCCGTGGCCTGCGGCAGGCCGGGTCGAAGAAGGCGGGGTTGCGGCGCTTCGAAACTCGGCTTTCCAGCCTTCACGCCCCAGATGGGCCGTCCGATCTCGGCCACGGCGTCGGCGCGGCTGGTGCAGGGCAGGGCGACAAGATCGGCGGGCGCGCCTTCGCGGATGACAGGATCGCGCCCCATCAGGCGGAACGGCGCCTCTGTGACCATCGCGAAGGTGTCGCGCAGCGCCTCGGGACTGCCAAGCTGGGCGACATTGGCAAAGAGGTTCGCCATGCGCGGCAACGAGCAATCGCCGTAAGGTGTGAACGGGTTCAGCACGTTGTTGGTGGCTACCGTGCAGCAAACCCCCGCCGCGTGGAACTTGTGGGCCGGTGCGACGCCGCGCGGCACGGCATGGTCGTGATCGCGGCCCGTCATGAAGAGGTCGGTCGCGGGCAGGACGGTCAGGGTGATGCCTGCATCGCGCATCAGCGCAATGGTCTCGGCCAGCCTCTCGTGCGGCAGCATGGAGAGTTTCGTTACATGGCCGATGGCGACGCGGCCCTGCATGCCATGCGCGATGGCCTCGCGGGCGACCCAATCGAGGTGTCGCCAGCTTGTATCGAGATCGAAATCGAGGTGGAAATCGAGCTCCACATCGTAGTCTCGCGCCATCGCGAACAGCCGCTTGATCTGCCCCTCGGGATCGGTGTCGGTATAGGGGCATCCGCCCAGAAGATCGGCGCCCTGTTCCAGCGCTGCGCGCAGCAATTCCTCGGTGCCGGGATAGTTCCGCAAGCCTTCCTGCGGGAAGACGCAGATCTGCAGCTCGACGCCCCAGGCATAATCCTCCTTGAGCTGCCGGACCGCTTCGAAGCCCGCAAGGCCGACGCCGGGATCGATCTCGACCTGGGTGCGGATGAGGGTCGTGCCCTGACCGATGGCCTTGTCCAGCACGCGGGCCCCACGATCATAAACGTCCTGGCTCGTGAAGTCGCGCTTGGCGGCGCTGACCGCATTGATGGCGCCCTGAAGCGTGCCGGAAGGGTTGGCCGCCCGGTCGAGAAGACAGGCCTTGTCGAGATGCAGGTGGCTGTCGGCAAATCCCGCGATGACCAGACCGCCCCCGGCATCGAGCGCGCGCGCATCCGTGTCGATCTGCCGGGCGATCGTTTCGATCCGTCCGTTGAGAATGCCCAGGTCCATGGGCTGTCCGGCATCTTCGAGCCGGGCGTTCCGGACCACGAGGTCGAGCGTCATGCGACGACCTCCGTCTTCGGGGCCGCGTCGCCGCCCTCTGTGCCGCCACCGAGATAGGCCGCGATCAGGGCCTCATCGCCCTGCAGCGCGTCGGCCGACCCTTCCGCCACGATGCGCCCCTGTTCGAGCACATAGGCGCGGTCGGCCACGGCGAGTGCGAGCGTCGCCATCTGGTCCACGAGCAGGATGGTGATGCCGTCGTCGCGCAACTCGGCGAGGATGGCGTACAGCTCCTCGATCATGGCGGGGGCGAGGCCCAGCGACGGCTCATCGAGAAGCAGAAGCCGGGGTTTGGCCATGAGGCCGCGCGCGATGGCCATCATCTGCTGTTCGCCGCCCGACAGGAGGCCTGCGGGGCTGTCCATGCGGTCGCGCAGACGGGGAAAGCGGGTCAGGATCGCCTCAAGCTCGGTCGCATCGGGCTGGGTCTTGCGCTTGTAGGCCCCCAACTCGATATTCTGCGCCACGGTCAGATCCGGGAAGACCTGACGCCCCTCGGGCACGAGGACAAGGCCGCGCGCGACGATCTGGTGGGCCGGTTTGCCGTGGACGTATTCGTCCTCGAGGATGATCTCGCCGCTGGAAGGCGCCATCAGGCCCGACACCGTCTTGAGGAAGGTGGACTTGCCCGCGCCATTCGCGCCCAGAAGCGCCACCAGTTCGCCCTGGCCGACGCGCAGCTCGACATCCTGCAAGACATCCGCGGCCCCATAGCCCGCGCAGAGCTTCCGCGTGATCAGGCGGTCCATTGCACCGGGAGTGTATTCGAGGATCCGCGCCGGGGCATCGAGCGTGCCTTCGCCGAGATAGGCCGCGATGACCTTGGGGTCGGTCCGCACCTTCTCGGGCGTGTCGAAGGCGATGGGCTGGCCCGCATCGAGCGCGAAGATCCGGTCGGAGATGCCCATGACCATTTCCATGTCGTGCTCCACCAGCACCACCGCGATTCCGCAATCGGCCAGTTTGCGCAGCAATTGCGCCAGCGTGCGCTTGTCACCCGCCATGAGACCCGCGGCAGGCTCGTCCAGAAGCAGCACATGGGGACGCATCGCGAGCGCCCGCGCGATCTCCACAAGGCGGCGGTCCACATGGGGCAAGTCGGCGGCGGGCGTGCCCGGATCGCCCTCATAGCCGACAAGCGCCAGAAGCCCGCGGGCCATTGCCCGCCGCTCGGTCGAGGCCAGCGCGCGGAACGGTGCGCCGCCCTTTCCGCGCGGCAGACCTGCCATGACGTTGTCTTCTGCCGAAAGGCCGCCGAACAGTCGCGTCGCCTGGTAGGTGCGCGCAACGCCCAGGCGCGCGGTCTTGTGCATCGACCATCCCGCAATGTTCTGCCCTGCGGTCTCGATCCGGCCGGAGCCGGGCACGTAGAAGCCCGACACCATGTTCAGAAGCGTGGTCTTGCCGGCCCCGTTCGGGCCGATAATGGCGGTGACATCGCCTGGCTGCGCGTCGAAGGTCGCGCCATCCACGGCCTTGAGCCCGCCGAACGTGATACCCAACCCCTCGACCTTCAGGCCGCCCGGCGTTTCGGGCCGGATGAAGGCCATCACGTCCTCGCGGGGTGCGGGCGGCGTCGCATCCGAACGCCGCGGCAGAAAGGCGGCGATCGTGCCCACCATCCCGCGCGGTGCGACCAGCAGCACAGCCACCAGAAGCGCGCCGAAGAACAGCAGGCGATACTCGGCGAGGCCCGACAGCATC
Organism: Roseivivax sp. THAF197b; assembly: GCF_009363255.1. Taxonomy (NCBI): domain Bacteria; kingdom Pseudomonadati; phylum Pseudomonadota; class Alphaproteobacteria; order Rhodobacterales; family Roseobacteraceae; genus Roseivivax; species Roseivivax sp. THAF197b. The sequence continues at coordinate 736,884 of NZ_CP045318.1, forward strand.
TCGGGCAGGAAGACCACGATGGCCGCGCCCACAAGCGGGCCGAGCACCGTGCCCGCCCCGCCCAGGATCACCGCGAACAGAAAGAGGATCGATTGCGACAGCAGGAAGTTCGACGGCGCGATGAATTGCATCAGCGTGGCAAAGAGCCCGCCTGCAAGGCCCGCAGCCCCCGCCGCGATGGCAAACGCGGTCAGTTTCGTCACGAAGGGGTCAAAGCCCAGCGAGCCTGCGGCGACTTCCTGATCGCGCAGGGCGGCCATGGCCATGCCCCAGCCGCTATCGGCCAAGTGGCGATAGGCCAGAAGTGCAGCGCCCGCGATCACGATGGTCAGGAATACGAGTTCCCGCTCGCCGAAGCTCAGCCCGAAGAGGCCGGGCATGTCGAAGCCCATCAGCCCGTTCTGCCCGCCGGTGAAGCTGCGCCACTCGATGGCCAGATGCTCCACGATGAAGGCAAAGGCGATCGTGACCATGGCAAGGAAGGGCCCCGCCATGCGTACGGCTGGGATCGCGAGAAGCGCGCCAACGCCTGCGGTGATCCCCGTGGCCATCGGCAATGCGAGCCAGAAGCTGAGCCCTGCCTGCATCAGGATCGCATGGCCATAAGCGCCGATGGCGAAAAAGCCGACCTGACCGAGCGAGACGAGACCCGTCAAACCATAGAGCACGTTGAGCCCCACGCAGAGGATCGTCCAGATCGCCACAAGGCCGATGACGAATTGCGTATAGCCGCCGATCAGGCCCAGCGACAGGATCGCCGCGGCGGTCAGGCCGAGAATGGTCAGGTCGAGGCCGCGTTTTGCAAGAAGGACATTCATCGGCTCAGACCTTCCGCAGGGCAGCTTTGCCGAAGAGCCCGTTCGGTTTGACGGCCAGCACCGCGATCAGAAGGCCGAAGGTCAGGATGTAGGTGTGCGAAGAGCCGAGGAAGGTCGTCACGAACGCCTCCACCAGCCCGTAGATGAAGCCCGCGAGCATCACGCCCGACGCGGATGTCATCCCGCCGAGGATCGCGACCGCGAAGGCCTTGATCCCGAAAAGCGTGCCCATGTCCGAGTGCACCGAGAAGAGCGGCGCGATCAGAAGACCTGCCGCACCCGCCAGAAGCGCCGACAGCGCGAAGGAGCCCGAGATCATAAGCTGGGTGTTGATGCCCATGAGGCGCGCGGCTTCGGGATTCTGCACCACCGCCAAGAGTGCCCGTCCCTGCCGCGTGCGGCGGAACAGAAGCTGCAACGCCACGGCGAAGCCGATCGCCACCAGCGGAATGAGAAGCTGCTGTGGATAGACCCCGGTGCCGAGGATCTGCCAGCTCGTCTCGACCAGTGGGGAGGGCAGGCTGCGCGGCTCGTTGCCGAAGGTGAAAAGCACGGTGTTGTCGAGAAGGATGCCCCCCGCGACGGTGGCCATCAGCCACGCCTCGGAGCCGCGCTTGGCAAAGGGGCGCACGAGGCAGAACTCCACGACCACGCCCATGAAGGCGCAGAACAATAACGCCAGCGGATAGGCGACGATCACCGGCAGGCCCGCCCGTTCGGTCAGCACGAAGCCCATGACCGCCCCCAACATGACCATCGAGCCTTGCGCGAAATTCACCCGGGAACAGACTGAGTAGGTGATCTGGAAACCGAGCGCGATCAGCCCGTACATGGCACCAAGGCCGATGCCGGTCACAAGGGCGGTCAGGAAAAGGGTCATGGTGGGCTCCGGTGGGAAATGGCCGAGAAAGAGGAAGGGGGGTGTCCCGGCCTTGGGGCCGGGATCCAAGGTTGCGGCAGCCCCGGGAAACAAGGGCCGCCGCGCGCCTGGCTCAGTCCGCGAGGGGGACGATTTCGCCTTCGACGAAGTTGGCGAAGATGTAGTCGTCGGGCCCGAGCGCATCCTGATCGTCGGGCGTGAACGGGGTGTCATAGGTCTTGATGACCCCTTCGACGCCGGAGATTTCGTACATGGCTTGACGAATGGCCGGACCGTCGGTGGAGCCTGCCTTCTCGATGGCCGCGGCGAGCAGCAGCGTCGCGTCATAGGCATTGGCGATGCCTGTCGCGGGCGTCACGTCGGCGAGGCTTTCGATCTCGGGAAATTCGGCTTGAAGCTCTTGGAAGAGCGGGTGCTCGGGATCGGTGAAGAGGAAGGTCTGGATGAAGTGGACCTTCTCGCCCGACGGGCCTGCCAACTCGGTGAAGCGGCCACCGGCGGGGCCCCAATGCGAGGCGATGGGCACATCCCATCCCATCCGGTCGAGCGATTTCACTACCTGGGCCGAGGGTGCGACGTTGGCCACGAGGAACAGCCCGTCAGCGCCGTTTTCGCGCAGGCGCGTCAGTTGCGGGACAACGTCCACGTCGTTCGATTCGAACTTCTCGATGCCCGCATGTTCCATGCCGCGCTTCTCGAGGGCCTTCATCAGGCCCTTCTCATTCGATTCGCCCCAGGGGTTGTTGATGAGGATCATGCCCGGCTTCTGGCTGCCGTATTCCGACACGAGGTATTCGGTGATCGCCTCGTCGACGAACTCATCCACCGCCGAGACCCGGAAGACGTAATTCTCCTCGGCGCCATTCTTGGTGATGGGCGTGCCGGCGGCCCAAGGGCCGATGAACGGCACTTGCGCGTCGTTCACGAAGGGCACGATGGCCAGCGACACAGGCGTGTCGAGCCCGCCGATCATGGCCGCCACGCCCTCGCGTTGAACCAGTTCCCGCGCGGCGATGAGACCCTTGCCGGGATTGCTTTCGTCATCGCGGCTGACCAGCTCCAGCGGCCGGCCCATCACGCCGCCATCGGCGTTGATCTTGTTCAGCGCAAGGGTGATGCCGCGGGTGATGGCCTCGCCCGACTTTGCGGATTGCCCGCTGAGTGCTGCGACGAGACCGATCTTGATAGGGTCTTCTTGAGCCTGGGCGGGCAGGGCCGCGCCAAGGGAGAGGGCGGCGGCGCCCGCAAGCATCAGTCGGCGGGTCATGGGGAGGCGGATCGGCATCATATGTCTCCAAGTGCAAGGTGAGAGGATGCCTTTCAGAGGCCGCGACGCCGCCTTTTCTGTCAAAGGGCAGGGTGCAAATTCCGGGCCAGGACCGGCCATCGTCCTCGCAAGTGCTCAGAGATGAGGCAGATTGCATGCAATTTTTGTATTAAATCGTCGCATGCAGATTGCGCGCAGCGCATTCCCCGACTGATTTGTGGCAGATCTCGAATCATCCCAGATACAGGAGGTCCTCATGTCCCAGCCGCTCAAGATCGACACGGATGCACTGCCCGAAGAGGCGCGGATCGTGCACGATTACCTCGAAGCCTCGATGGTGCCGGACCCCGAACGCGCGGCGACCTACATGGCCCAAGGCGTTGTCATCACCTTCACCGGCGGGCGCGTCTTCGATCATCCCTCGGGGCCCGCGGGCGTGAACGCCAAGCGCTATGCCTGGGTCAAAAAGGACATGCGCCAGTTCGATGTTGCCCAAGGGGCGGAGGGCGTCGTGGTCTATTCCACGGGCTATCTTTACGGCGAATGGCCTGACGGCACGCCGTTCGAGGGCAACCGTTATATCGACCGGTTCGTGGTCGAGAACGGCAAGATCGTGAAGATGGATGTCTGGAACGACAGTGCGGAGCGGATCCTGACGGCGCGCGGGATCGACGCATAACGGGCGAAGCCGAGGCCTAGCCCTTTGCGCGCACCGTGCTGGCATAGGGCTCCAGCGCATCGAGATGGGAAAACCCGTTGAAATCGGCCCCGTTGAACTGCGCCCGCGCGGCAACCTGATCGAGATGCTGCCGCGCGACGCGTTGCGCGGTGGCCGCGTCGCCCGATTTCAATGCGGCGACGATGTCGCGATGCTCCTGGATGCCGCAATGGGTCGAATGCGGCCGTGAAAACTGCGATAGCGTGAACCCGCAGCGATAGCCGATCTCGCTCACGTAGCGGATCAGCACCGGGCTTTCGGTCAGTTCGGCCAGAAGGATGTGAAACTCCGTGGCGAGCCGGATCGAGATTGCGGGCGGGCCGTCGCTGGCCGCCTCCTCGCTCTCGATATGGTCCAGAAGCGCGCGTTCCTGCGCTTTTGTCAGCCCGGCGCCCAGTCTTGCGATGACAAGATCTTCGACCTGGGCGCGCAGTTCGAAGAGATCGCGTGCCTCCTCGAGGCTCGGTTGTGCGACCGCGGCGCCGCGATTGTGCCTGAGTTCCACGAGCCCCTCGACGGACAGCCGTTCGAGCGCCTGCCGGATGATGGTGCGGCTCGCCCCGAAGCGTTCGCCCAGCGAATCCTCCGGCAGCTTCATTCCAGGCAGAAGCGCACGCTCCAGAATCGCGGAACGGAGTGCGGCGCAAATCAGTTCAGCGCGATTCTTCTGCTTTTCCCTCGACGGCATCCGATCCTCATACCTGATTTCCGGCCCGGACAGTACAGCGATTAGAAGCGCCGTGCAGCGGTGGCCATGTCAATCGGAAATGGCGCTATTTCGGGGATGCGCGCCTGTGGTCGTGAGTGAACTGGCCTGATCTTGAGACTATGGCAGGCGGTGCAATCGCTTTGGCTTCCTGCAGTACTCTGACATGCGCCCGATGTCCCTATCGGACCCCCGGCAACAGCTTAAAAATGTCGGTGTCAGTGGTGAGCCGTGCAGGATTCGAACCTGCGACCCACTGATTAAAAGTCAGTTGCTCTACCAACTGAGCTAACGGCCCACTGGCGGCGTACTTAGAAAGAGCGCCTGACAGGGTCAACCCGAAAAATCCGAAAATCCGTAGGGTTGCGTCGCAGGCTCTGGAAAGCGGGCGGGTGGGGGCGTATATGCGCCGCCATGACACAGGCGCGCGACGGACTGGCTTTCATGAAGATGCACGGGCTCGGCAATGATTTTGTCGTGCTGGACGGGCGTGCGCGCGCGATCGAGGTCACGCCGGCGATGGCGCGGGCGCTGGGCGACCGGCACCGGGGTGTCGGCTTCGATCAGCTGGCCCTGATCGAGGCGCGGGGCCCGGGCGACGCGCATCTGACATTCTACAACACCGATGGCTCGACCTCGGCGGCCTGCGGCAATGCCACACGCTGCATCGCCGATTTCCTGATGCGGGAGGCCGAGACCACATCGCTGACCCTCACGACCGATCGCGGAAGCCTCGCGGCGGAGCGCGTCGCGGGCGGTGACGTGTCGGTGAATATGGGCCCGCCGCAGACGGATTGGGCCGGCGTGCCGCTGGCCGAGGCGATGGATACGCTCGAACTGCCCATCGAGGGCGCGCCCACGGCGACGGGCATGGGCAATCCCCATTGCACCTTCTTCGTGGAGGATGCCGAGGCCGTTCCGCTCGAGACATTCGGCCCGCGCTACGAGCATCATCCGCTTTACCCCGAGCGCACCAATGTGCAGATCGCTGAGGTCACGGGGCCGGACCGCATCCGCATGCGGGTCTGGGAGCGGGGCGTGGGCGTCACGCTCGCGTCGGGCTCCTCGTCCTGCGCGACAGCCGTGGCCGCCGCGCGGCGCGGCCTGACCGGGCGCAATGTGACCATCGATCTCGATGGCGGCACGCTCCGGATCGACTGGCGCGATGATGGGGTCTGGATGACCGGTGGCACCGCGTATGTCTTCGATGGTGTGCTGACACCGGCATGGCTGGGGCGGAACACATGAGCGCCGCCCCTCCAAGCTTCACCACGATGGGCTGCCGCCTCAACGCCTACGAGACCGAGGCGATGAAGCGCATGGCCGAGGAGGCGGGCTTGTCCGGCGCGCATGTGGTCAATACCTGCGCGGTGACCTCCGAGGCGGTGCGCAAGGCGCGGCAGGAAATCCGCCGCCTGCGCCGCGAGAACCCGGATGCGCGGATCATCGTGACGGGCTGTGCGGCACAGACCGAGCCCGAGACCTTCGCCGCCATGGACGAGGTCGATCAGGTCATCGGCAATTCCGAGAAGATGACCCCCGCCGTCTGGCAGGACATGGCCGCCGATTTCGTGGGCGAGACGGAGCGCGTGCGCGTCAACGACATAATGTCGGTGACCGAGACCGCGACGCATCTGATCGACGGGTTCGGCACGCGCAGTCGCGCTTACGTGCAGGTCCAGAACGGCTGCGATCACCGCTGCACCTTCTGCATCATCCCGTACGGGCGGGGCAATTCGCGCTCCGTGCCCGCGGGCGTGGTCGTGGATCAGATCAAGCGGCTGGTGCAGGAGGGCTTCAACGAGGTCGTGCTCACGGGCGTCGATCTGACCTCCTGGGGCGCGGATCTGCCCGCCGGGCCCAAGCTCGGCGATCTGGTGATGCGCATCCTGAAGCTGGTGCCGGACCTGCCGCGCCTGCGGATCTCCTCCATCGATTCGATCGAGGTGGACGAGAACCTGATGCAGGCCATCGCGACCGAGGCGCGTCTCATGCCGCATCTGCACTTGTCGCTGCAGCATGGCGACGACCTGATACTGAAGCGCATGAAGCGGCGGCATCTGCGCGATGACGCGATCCGCTTTTCGGAAGAGGCGCGGAAGCTGCGCCCGGAGATGACCTTCGGAGCGGATATCATCGCGGGCTTCCCCACCGAGACCGAGGCGCATTTCGACAATTCCCTGCGTCTGGTCGAGGAATGCGGCCTGACCTGGCTGCATGTCTTCCCCTATTCCCCACGCCCCGGCACGCCCGCCGCGCGCATGCCGCAGGTCGATGGCCGCGCGATCAAGGACCGGGCCCGCCGTCTGCGTGAGGCCGGGCAGCGGGCGGTGTCACGCCATCTCGATGCCCAGTCCGGGCGCGTTCACAACGTGCTGATGGAAGCGCCCGATATGGGCCGGACGGAGCAGTTCACCGAGGTGCGGTTCAAGACCCCGCAGCGCGAAGGCGAAATTGTCACAGCCGCGATCCACGGCCATGACGGGCAGCAACTCATCGCCTGAGCCATTGCAGCGCGCGGGCGCATCCGGCATCACGGGGGGATGAAACTCGCCACCCAAGCCCTGTTCGTCCATCTGCTGACCGCCACCGGAGCAGTATTCGCCATGTCCGCGCTCTTGGCTGCGGCGCAGGAGGAATGGTCGATCATGTTCCTCTGGCTCGTCGTGGCCTTCGCGGTCGACGGGATCGACGGGCCGCTTGCGCGCCGCTACCAGGTCTCGGTCAACGCGGCGCGCTTCGATGGCGTGCTGCTGGATCTGATCATCGATTACCTGACTTATGTGTTCATCCCGGCCTTCGCGCTGTTCCAATCGGGCTTGCTGCCGGGCTGGACGGGGTGGTTCGCGATCATCGTCATCACCTATGCCTCGGCGATGTATTTCGCCGATACGCGCATGAAGACGGACGATTATTCCTTCGAGGGGTTTCCGGGCTGCTGGAACATGCTGATCATCGTGCTTTTCGCGGTGAAGCCCGCCTTCTGGGTGATCGTGGTGCTGGTGGCGGTGCTTGCGGTGGCGATGTTCCTGCCGCTGAAATTCGTCCATCCCGTGCGCACGGCGCGCTGGCGCAAGGTGACGCTGCCTGTGGCGCTGTTCTGGACAGGCTGCGCGGGCTGGGCGGCCTGGTTTGACTTCTATCCCGATAGCTGGGCGATTTGGGGCCTTGTGGCGAGCTCGGTCTATCTTCTGGGCGCAGGCATCGCGCAGCAGGTTTTCCCCGCCAAAGAGTGAGCGTGCGGTGGGATCTCTCGTGCCCCACCTGTCCTGAGCCCGTGCAGTGTCGGGCCGCGGTACGGCGATTCCGACAACTGAAATGCGCGCTTTATCATCCCGCACCGCGCGACATGTGGGCGACGCGCCGAGCGTAACCCAATCGCCGTGCCGGGGGGCGGCCCGGCGATGCGCGGGCGGCCTCCAGTCGCTATTCCGCGCAAGGACCGGCAATTGGGGTGCCCCGTTCACGCCTTAAGGCGATATCCCACCCGGAACATCCGCCAGGCAACGAGGTTGATCGCGACCGTCGCCACTATCCCGATGACCAGCCCCAGCGCGGGGTTGGCATCGGACACCCCGATCATGCCGTAGCGCGCCCCGTCGATGAGGTAGAAGATCGGGTTGAAATGGGTGATCTCCCGCAGGCCCGTCGGCAACGCCTCGACCGAGTAGAAGGTGCCTGACAGGAAGGCCAGCGGGGTGACCACGAAATTCGTCACCGCGGCCATCTGGTCGAACTTCTCCGCGAAGATCGCAGCGACGATGCCGATGCCGGACAGAAAGGCCGCACCGACGAAGATGAAGACGAAGGCGGTCAGCGGATGGGCAGGCCAGATCCCGAGGATCAGCCCCAGGGCCAGCGCGATCACCACAGCCACGATCAGCCCGCGCGCGATGCCGCCCGCGAGATAGCCCAGCACCATCTCGGCGCCCGACAGGGGGGGCATCAGCGTGTCGACGATATTGCCCTGCACCTTGGCGACCACGATGGAGGACGAGGTATTGGCGAAGGCGTTCTGGATCACCGTCATCATCAGGATGCCCGGCGCGATGAAGGTGGTGAAGGGCACGCCCATCACGTCGCCCCGGCGCGGTCCGATCGCGATGGAGAAAATCAGCATGAACAAACCCGCCGTGACGAGCGGGGCCATCAGCGTCTGCGTCCAGACATTGAGGAAGCGCAGCACCTCGCGTTCGGCAAGGGTGTAGAGCCCCATCCAGTTCACGCGACCGAAGCGGCGGGTTCCGTGGGCGGGCGATATCGCGTCAGACATAAGCTCTCCGGGTTGTTAAGTCGGGCGTTGATACTTAGAATAGGGGACGAAGACGAGATGTCAGGCGGCTCTGTCCCAGAGCCGCTTTATTCATTGAGGTGGCCATGTCCTGGACCGACGAACGCGTCGAAACTCTGAAGAAAATGTGGGCCGACGGCCAATCCGCGAGCCAGATCGCCAAGGAACTGGGCGGCGTCACGCGCAATGCCGTGATCGGCAAGGTGCACCGCCTCGGCCTGTCTAACCGCGCAGGCGCCGAGCCCGCCGAAGCGGCCGCGCCCAAGGCCGAAGCGCCGAAGCCCAAGGCGGAGCCGAAAGCGCCCAAGCCCGCGCCTGCGCCCGAGCCGCAAGCCGAACCCGAAGAGCCTGTGCTCGAGACGAAATCCGCAACACCCGCAGCGGTGCCCGCGCGTCCGAAGATCATCCCGGCGGGCCAGCCTCTGCCGCCGCAGCCTTCGGCCAACGAAATCAGCCCCGAGGCGTTGGCCAAGGTCAACGCGGTCGAGAAGAAGGCCAAGAAGATCACCCTGATGGAATTGACCGAGCGGACCTGCAAATGGCCCGTGGGTGATCCTGCCACTGACGATTTCTGGTTCTGCGGCCTGCCGGTCCAGCAGGGCAAGCCCTATTGCGAAGCGCATGTCGGCGTGGCGTTCCAGCCGATGTCGTCGCGGCGCGACCGCCGTCGCTGAAGCGGTTTCCCGCGGATCCGCCATCGCCCGGGCGGGTCTGCGTTGAACGCGGACTGACCCATGCCATATTGAGACCATGACCGCGCGCATCCTGCTTCCAGCCCTTGTCGCGACCATGTTCGCCACAGCACCTGCGCCTCTTCCGGCGCATCCGCATATCTTCATCGATACCGATTTCGAGCTGATCCTCGACGCGGAGGGTCAGGCCCGGGCGGTGCGGATCGCATGGGCCTATGACGCGTTCTATTCGCTCCTGCTGATCGAGGAAAACGGCCTCGACCGGGATCGCGACGGAGTGCCCGAGCCGGAACGGCTCGCGGATTATGCGGGTCAGGATGTCGACTGGGAGGCGGGCTTTCCGGGCGATTTCGTGATCGCTGCGGATGGCGCGGCCGTCGATTTGGCGCGCCCCGTGGATCACGCCGCCCGGTTCGAGGACGGGCGCATCGTAACTTCGCATACGCGCCCCTTGATCACGCCGATCGACGTCTCTGCGCATCGCGTGACGGCGCAATCCTACGATCCGAGCTATTTCGTGGCCTATGACGTGCCAGCCGCCCCGCAAGTATCGGGCATGCCTGGCTGCTCCTTCGCGCGTGAGCCTGCGGATCACGCGGAGGCTCAGGCGGAATACGGCGACAAGCTTGCCGCCATCGATGCGGGCGAAGACCCGTTCGAGGAAATCGACCTGCCGGATATCGGGGTCATGTTTGCGGATACGTTCATCCTGTCATGCAACGCGTCCTCCTGATCATCCCGATTGCGCTGGGCGCGGGGCTGATCTGGGCCTTTGCGACCGGTCAGGACGCGGCGCTGGCGCGTTGGGGCGCGGAGATGCAGCGCGATTTCCAGAACGCGCTCGCGGGCAATCTGCGCGCGCAACAGGCCGGGGGGACAGGGGCCTTCGCGGCGTTCATCGCACTCTGTTTCGGATACGGCTTCTTCCATGCGCTTGGGCCGGGACACGGCAAGATCGTCGTCGGCAGCTACGGCGTGGCGCGGAAGGTGCCGATCCTGCGCCTGTCGGTCATTGCCAGCCTCTCGGCACTGGGGCAGGCGATCAGCGCGATCGTGCTGGTGCTCGCGGGCCTTCTGGTACTGGACTGGAGCCGCACGCAAATGGTCGACACGGCCACCGACATGATGCTCCCTGTGAGCGGGGCTGCGATCGGGCTGGTTGGCCTCTGGCTCATCCTGCGCGGCGCGCGGCGGGCCTGGCGCAGCTGGCGCGTTTCGGCGGATCAACGCTCTGGCGATCATGCTGACGGCAAGCACGGGCTTGCGCATGCCTACGCGCACGGGCTCGGGCACCGGCCCGGTCATAACCACACACATGACGCGTGCTGCGGTCACAAGCACGGCCCGACCATCGAGGAGGTGCAGACCGCAAGCAGCCCGCGCGAGGCGCTCGCGCTGATCTTCAGCATCGCGCTGCGGCCCTGTTCCGGGGCGATCCTGCTGCTGGTCCTGACATGGTACATGGGCAATCTCGCCGCCGGGATCATGGGCACCCTGGCCATGTCTGCCGGCACGGCGGGCCTGACGATCCTCGTGGCCATTCTCAGCGTGACCGCACGGGAAAGCACCCTGATCTCCGTCGGCGATACCCGCGCGGCCCGGGTGATCGCACCGGCGCTCGAACTCATGGCGGGGGCCGCGATCCTGGTGCTTGGCGCCCAGATGATCGGCTGAGCGCCCGCGCGCTCTGTCCACTTCCCCCCGAAGCACAGCTCCGTTATAGCGCGGGCATGAGCCAGAACCCTCCCGATCTGCGTCCCGACCTTGCCCGCGCCAGCGTGCAGGGCTCGTCCCGACCCGGCCAGCCGACCATCGGCATGGTCTCGCTCGGCTGTCCCAAGGCGCTGGTGGACAGCGAACGGATCCTGACGCGGCTACGTGCGGAGGGCTATGGTATCTCGCCCGACTACCAGGGCGCCGATGCGGTCATCGTGAACACTTGCGGGTTTCTCGATTCGGCGAAGATGGAAAGCCTCGAGGCCATCGGCGAGGCGTTGCGCGAAAACGGTCAGGTCATCGTGACGGGCTGCCTGGGTGCCGAGCCCGAGGTCATCACCGGCGCGCATCCGACCGTGCGTGCGGTCACCGGTCCGCATCAATACGAGCAGGTTCTGGATGCCGTCCATGGCGTTGTGCCGCCCGCGCCCGATCCCTTCGTGGACCTGTTGCCCGCGACAGGCGTGTCGCTCACGCCCCGGCATTACAGCTATCTCAAGATCGCCGAGGGCTGTAACCACAAGTGCAAGTTCTGCATCATTCCCGACATGCGCGGGCGGCTGGTGTCGCGTCCGCACAAGGCTGTCATGCGCGAGGCGGAAAAGCTCGTCGAGGCGGGCGTACGCGAGCTGCTGGTCATCAGTCAGGATACGTCGGCCTATGGCACCGATTGGAAAGATCGCGAGACGAAGGCCCCGATCCTCGATCTGGCGCGCGATCTGGGAAGCCTCGGGGCCTGGGTGCGGATGCATTACGTCTACCCGTACCCCCATGTGCGCGAGATGATCCCGATGATGGCCGAGGGCGGCGTGCTGCCTTATCTCGACATCCCGTTCCAGCATGCCCATCCGGACGTTCTGAAACGCATGGCGCGGCCCGCAGCCTCGGCCCGGACGCTGGATGAAATCCACGCCTGGCGCGCGGCCTGCCCCGGCATCACCCTGCGCTCCACCTTCATCGTGGGCTACCCCGGCGAGACGGAGGCGGAGTTCGAATATCTGCTCGACTGGCTCGATGAGGCGCAGCTCGACCGCGTGGGCTGTTTTCAATACGAGAATGTCGCGGGCGCGCGCTCGAACGCGCTTCCGGATCACGTGGCCCCCGAGGTCAAGGAAGAGCGCTGGGCGCGGTTCATGGAGCGCGCGCAGGCCATCTCGGAGGCGAAGCTCGCCGCCAAAGTCGGCCGCGAGATGGATGTGATCGTCGATCTGGTGGAAGAGGACGCCGCCACCTGCCGCACGAGCGCCGATGCGCCCGAGATCGATGGCAATCTCTTCATCGATGCAGGTCATGAGGACCTCAGCCCCGGCGATATCGTGCGGGTCCGCGTCGACGAGGCGGGGGAATACGACCTCTGGGGTCAGCGCGTCTGATTCGCTTCGTTTATTTCGATTCGGAGCGAATCGGTTTCTGTGTTAACTCTTTGGTGTTTCCATCGGTGACCGGGCGCAAGTCGGGAAGCGCGCACCGGAGCGGAACGGCCTTTGGACCTCTGGGTTCGCTGCCTCGAAAAGCTTGGCCGCACGTTTCGATGTCCCGCACGCGCCGCTTTTAACAGATTTCATTTGAGCATCTAAATGGCGCCTCCGCATAGGGGGCGCCTTTTCGCTATCCGGCCCTCTTGTCAACGCCGCAGCCCGGCGGCAGGAGAAGGCATGGCCAAGTTGTATTTCATGTATTCGACGATGAACGCGGGCAAGTCGACGCTTCTGCTGCAGGCGGCGCATAACTACGAGGAGCGGGGCATGTCGGTCCTGCTGCTGACGGCGCATGTGGATGGCCGCGCGGGCGGGGGACGGATCGGCAGCCGGATCGGGCTTGGCCGCGACGCCGAGACCTTCGCGCCGGAAGACGATCTGTTCGCGCGGCTGGAGGCGCGGGTGGCCGCGGGTGCGCTGGCTTGCGTCTTCGTGGACGAGGCGCAATTCCTGACCGAGGCGCAGGTCTGGCAACTGGCCCGCGCGGCGGACGATCTTGGCCTGCCGGTGATGTGCTACGGGCTGCGGGTGGATTTCCAGGGCCGACTTTTCCCCGGCTCTGCGACGCTGCTCGCGCTGGCGGATGATCTGCGCGAGGTGCGTACGATCTGTCATTGCGGACGAAAGGCCACCATGGTGGTGCGCCAGGATGCGGATGGGCGGGTTCTGCGCGAAGGCGCCCAGGTTCAGATCGGTGGCAACGAGACCTATGTGAGCCTCTGCCGCAGGCATTGGCGGGACGCGGTCGGCGCGGAGTGAGCGTTCAGGGCTAGCGTTGCCCGGTGTTGGCGGATCGACGGCCACAGGCCGCCGATCCGGCGAGGGGCTCTGCCCCTCGCGCTCCCCGGAGGTATTTTTGGTCCGAACGTGACAGGGCGCGGCGCGGCCCCGCGGGCGTGGGGCACGCGGGTGTTGGGGTCGGGGCGTTACGCCCGTTCGACGAGGACCGAGCCCACCGAATAGCCCGCCCCGAAAGAGCAGATCACGCCGCGCGCGCCGGGGGCGAGATCGCCGGAATGCTTGGCAAAGGCGATGATCGAGCCTGCGGAGGAGGTATTGGCGTAGTCCTGCAGGATATTCGGCTGCTCGTCGGGTGCGGGCGTGCGGCCCATCACCTTCTTGCCGATGAAATCGTTCATGGTCTTGTTGGCCTGGTGCAGCCAGACCCGCTTCAGCTCGTCTGATTGCCAGCCCGCATCCTGCATGTGCTCCGCGATATGCGCGGAGACCATGGGCAGCACTTCCTTGAAGACCTTCCGGCCGTTCTGCATGAACTGCATGTCGCGGCGATCCTCCATCGCGTCGCGGGTGCGGCGCAGGAAGCCGTTGTTGTTGCGGATATTGTTCGAGAACTCGGTGGCGCAGCGGGTGGAGTGCACGATGAAATGCGCGCCCTTGGCGTCTTCGGCGCGCTCCAGCAGAACAGCGGTGGCCACGTCGCCGAAAATGAAGTGGCAGTCGCGATCGCGCCATTCGAGGTGACCCGAGGTGACCTCGGGCGAGATCACCAGAGCGCGGCGCACCGAGCCCGAGCGGATCATGTCGGCGGCGGCCTGGATGCCGAAGGTGGCCGAGGAGCAGGCGACGTTCATGTCGAAGGCAAAACCGCCCGCGCCGAGCGCCTGCTGGATCTCGATGGCGATGGCGGGATAGGCGCGTTCGTGATTCGAGGCCGCGCAGATCACGAGATCCACATCGGCACCGTCGCATTGGGCCTGTTCAAGCGCCGTGCGCGCCGCATCGAGGCCGATCTCGGCCATCAGGGACAGCTCGTCATCGCTGCGTTCGCGCAGACGTGGGAACATCCGGTCGGGATCGAGCACGCCTTCGCGGTCGATCACATAGCGCTGTTCGATGCCGGACGCATTGAAGATGAATTCCGAGGAGGAATGCGGCTTGGCCGCGATCTCGCCCGTCGCGATCGCTTCGGCATGGGCGGCATTGAAGCGGTCTGCATGGGCGTTGAAGGCGGCGACCAGATCGTCATTGGTGACGACCTCGTCGGGGGTGAAAACCCCGGTGCCGGTGATCGCAGGTTGGTACATGCTGGCCTCCATTTGCGTGGCGCTGGACTTATTGACTTGGGGTCAGCCCCGCAAGCGGGACGCCGCGTTAATGCATCCTTGCGCCGTTGGGCACCGGATGATCGGGGCTGAGCAGGACGATGCCCCCCGCCGGGTCGGAACAGCCCAGCGTCAGCACTTCCGACATGAACGGCCCGATCTGGCGGGGCGGGAAATTGACGACCGCCATGACCTGCCGACCCGTCAGCGCATCGGGGGTATAGTGATCGGTGATCTGGGCGGAGGTCTTCTTCTCGCCGATCTCGGGGCCGAAATCGATCCAGAGCTTGAGCGCGGGTTTGCGCGCCTCCGGGAAGGGCTCCGCGCGGGTGATGGTGCCTGCGCGGATGTCGACGCGCAGGAAGTCGTCGAAGGTGATGGGGTCGCTCATTGCCCCAACTCGCGCGAGCGGGCGGCGGCGGCCTTGACGGTCGCGCGCATCAGGGGCGGCAGGCCTGCCTCCGCGTCCATCAGGACGTCGAGCCCGGCCTGCGTGGTGCCATTGGGAGACGTGACATTCTTGCGCAATGTGCCGGGATCGGTGCCGGTTTCCTGCGCCAAGGCACCGGCGCCTGCCACGGTCGCGCGGGCCAATGACAAGGCGAGATCGGGGGCCAGACCCTCGGCCTCGCCGGCGGCCGCCAGGCATTCGATCATGTGAAAGACATAGGCCGGGCCGGAGCCCGACACGCCGGTGACCGCATCCATCTGCGCCTCGTCCTCGAGTGTCACGACCTCGCCCACGGCCGAGAGCAGCAAGTCCGCCTGGGCATAGTGATCCTCGGTCGTTCTGGCATTGCCGATGATCGCGGTGATGCCCTTTCCGACGGCGGCGGGCGTGTTGGGCATGGCGCGGATGATCGGGGTCTCTGCGCCCATCAGCGCCTCGTATTTCGCGATGGGCACGCCCGCGGCCACCGACAGGAACATGGTCGTGCCGTTGCCGAGCGCCTGAAGGCCCGGAAGCGCGTCGTTCATCATCTGCGGCTTTACCGCGACCAGGACGATGGCGGGGCTGTCGGGCAGGTCGGTGTTCAGGTGAACGCCCGTGCCCTGCAGCCAGTCCGACGGCGCGGGGTCCTGCACGGTGACGCTGCCGGGCGGCAGGCCGCGATTGAGCCAGCCCTCCAGCATCGCGGAGCCCATCTTGCCGCAGCCCAGAAGGACAAGGCCGCGTTGCGCGATTTGGGTGTCTTTCATGGCTCTGCTCCTTGGGTCCGTCTCTGGTTCAACGCTCCGCACGATGGCGGGCCGGTCCGAGGGGTGCAAGCGGTTCCTCGGCGAGCGGCGCGGGACGCCGAACGGCCGATTGTGACAGCGTCTCACAAGACGGTCAGGTTTGCGGCAGGTCTCTGGTGGGCGCGCTATCGCGTCGCCATGTTTCCCGCATCATTCAACGGAGGAGACGACATGCAGATGAACCGCAGGCACATTCTGACCATCGGGGCCGCGCTGCCCCTCGCGGCCCTTGCCGGCACGCTGGCAAGCACGGGTTGGGCGCAGGACGCTCAGAGCGTCTATACGGAAGGCGGCATCGCCATCGATGGCACCGATCCGGTGGCCTATTTCACCGAAGGCCGCCCGGTGGCGGGCGCAGCGGATATCACCCATGACTGGCGCGGGGCGACCTGGCGCTTTGCCGGCGTTGAGAACCGTGACGCCTTCGCCGCCGATCCCGAAGCCTATGCGCCGCAATATGGCGGGTATTGTGCCTGGGCGGTTGCCGAAGGGTACACGGCGGCGACCGTGCCCGAGGCGTGGCGCATCGAGGATGGCAAGCTCTATCTCAACTATTCGCAGCGCATCCAGAAAAGGTGGGAACGCGACGTGCCGGGCAATATCACGCGCGCCGATGCCAATTGGCCGGAGCTTGCGGGCGGCTCCTGAGCGTGCCCGGGCCGCATCCCGCAAGAAACGCGGCCGCGGTGAACGTCGCGGCCGCGCTGGCGGTCGAACCGGGCGGGGAGAGACGCCCGGTCAGGCCGTGCCGTACGCCTCGGAGATGGCGATCTGCATCGCCTCGGCGGGTGTTTGGTTGCCCCAGACCATCAGCTGAAAGGCCGGATAGAGCCGTTCGGACGCCATGACTGCGGCGCCGATCATCGTGTCGATCTGCTCGGGCACGGCCACCTGGCCGCCCGACAGCACCAGACCGTACTTGTAGACCATCAGCTTCTGATCGCCCCAATAGGAGAAGCTGCCGGCCCAGCATTGATCGTTGGCGCGATTGAGCCCTTCGTAAAGCGCAGGCACCCGATCCTCCGGCGGCTCCATCTCGAACGTGCAGATCAGGCGCAACGTCTCGTCGTAGCCGGACCAGGCCAACGTGACGGAATAGGTGCGCCATTGTCCCTCGACGGCCATGGCAATCTGGTCTTCACCGATCCGGTCGAAATCCCAGTCGTGATGCTCGGCCAGATGTTCGACGATGTCGATCGGATGAAGTTCTTCGGACATAAACGTCTCGGACACTGCCATGGGCCACCTCATGTGTTGTAGCGGAGGGGGCTGGCAGCGCCCCCTAGCGCTTGGTGCCTGCTCTAGAAGGGCGAAGGTTCTCGCCAACTCCTACGAGATATGGTGCCTGCGCCGACGCCCCCCTGTAAAGCGATATTTTCGGGTGACCGACAATAAGTTGTGGATGGCTTGCGGCAGCGCCCAAGATGGGGGCTGTGGATAAGTCCGAAATCCACAGCGGAGACCCCGTCCCAGCGCGGCACTACGGCGCGGCATGCATGTGGCCCGCGCGGTGCGGATGCACTGGCCTTCGCGGCATATCTGCTCTATCTGCGCGATGCGCCCGTCACGCCCTATGGCGCGCCAGATCAGGAGACCCGATGACCGATTACGAAGCCCCAGGCCCCGTCGAAGAAAACTGGCGCGACGCGATCTCGTCCGTGGAGGAGATCATCGAGGAGGCGCGCAATGGCCGGATGTTCATCCTTGTCGATCACGAAGATCGCGAGAATGAAGGCGATCTTGTGATCCCGGCGCAGATGGCGACGCCCGATGCGATCAACTTCATGGCGACCCATGGGCGCGGCCTGATCTGCCTGTCGCTGACGCGCGACCGGATCGAGGAGCTGGGCCTTGAGCTGATGTCGTCGAACAATTCCTCGCGCCACGAGACGGCCTTCACCATCTCGATCGAGGCGCGCGAAGGCGTGACCACGGGCATCTCGGCCGCCGACCGTGCGCGCACAGTGGCAGTGGCCATCGACAGCGCCAAGGGGCCGCAGGATATCGCGACGCCGGGTCACGTCTTTCCGCTACGCGCGAAGGATGGCGGCGTATTGGTGCGGGCAGGCCATACCGAGGCCGCGGTCGATATCTCGCGGCTGGCGGGGCTGAACCCATCGGGCGTGATCTGCGAGATCATGAATGAAGACGGCACCATGTCGCGTCTGCCCGAGCTCGTGGCTTTCGGCCAGCGCCACAACATCAAGATCGGCACCATCTCCGACCTGATCGCCTACCGGCGGCGTAACGATAACCTCGTGCGGATGGAGAAGGAGCAGAGCGTCACCTCGGAATTCGGCGGTGAGTGGCAGATGCGGGTCTTCTCGGACAGCACCCATGGCGATGAGCACATCGCGCTGGTCAAAGGCGACATCACCACGGACGCGCCGGTTCTCGTGCGGATGCACGCGCTCGATCCGATGCTCGACGTGGTGGGCACGGGCCCCGCGAAGCGCGCGGACGAATTTCGCGATGCGATGCGCATCGTCGCCGAAGAGGGGCGCGGCGCGGTGATCCTGTTGCGCGACACCTCGATGAAGATGGGCAATACGCAGGATGTGAGCCCCTCCACGTTGCGGCAATACGGGCTTGGCGCACAGATCCTGTCCTCGCTCGGTCTGTCGAAACTGATCCTTCTGACCAATTCGCCGACGCCCAAGGTCGTGGGCCTTGATGCCTACGGGCTCGAGATCGTCGGCACCCGCAAGATATCGGAGCTGGGCTGATGGCCATGAACGAGACGCATTACACCATCCCGCGCGGACAGGTCGACAAGCCCACCAAGGTGCTGATCGTCGTGGCGCCCTATTACCGGGACGTGGCCGACCAGTTGATCGCAGGCGCGCGCGCCGAGATCGAAGCCTGGGGGGCGGAGCACGACCTGATCGAGGTGCCGGGCGCGCTGGAAGTGCCGACCGCGATCGGCATGGCCGAACGCATGTCCAACTTCGACGCCTATGTGGCGCTCGGTTGTGTCATCCGGGGCGAGACCACGCATTACGAGACCGTGTGCAACGACAGCTCGCGCGGGATCACGCTTCTGGGCCTGCAGGGGCTGTGCATCGGCAACGGCATCCTGACCGTCGAGAACAAGGCGCAGGCGGATGCGCGGGCCGACGCCGAGGGGCAGAACAAGGGCGGGGGGGCTGCCGCGGCGGCCTTGCATCTTCTGGGCCTCGCTCGTAAGTGGGGCGCTTCGCGCAAGGGCGTGGGCTTCGTGCCCCAGCGCGACGAATACCAAGTTGCAGGCGACACCAAGGGCACGCCCAAAGCATGACCGCACCCGAACAAAGCTCAGACCCGAAACGCGACGCGCGGCAGGCCCGCAAGATGGCCCGCTCGGCCGCCCGGCTCTATGCCGTGCAGGCCCTGTTCCAGATGGAACACTCGGAGCATTCCGCGGACCGGGTCCGTCAGGAATTCCTGAATTTCCGCTTCGGCGCCGAGATTGAAGAGGGCGAGGAGATGATCGACGGCGATGTCGATCTCTTTCGCAAGATCCTCGACGATGCGGTGAACTGGCAGGCGCGGATCGACCAGATGACCGACCGCGCGCTTGTGGCGAAATGGCCGATCACGCGGATCGATCCCACGCTGAGAGCACTCTTTCGCGCCGCGGGCTCCGAACTGGTGGCCTCGGACGTGCCGCCCAAGATCGTGATCGTCGAATACGTGGAGATCGCGCGCGATTTCTACCCCGAGGGCAAAGAGCCGAAATTCGTCAATGCCGTGCTCGATCACATCGCCCGCGAGGCCAAGCCAGACGCGTTCTAGGCGGATCCCGGCCAAGACGGCTTTGCCGGGCGGCGGCTTCGCGCTATCTTCCTCATGAAACCCACCGCGTTTTGGAAGGAGGGCGTCATGCCCAGCCTCGTCAAATTCTTCATTCGCCACGCTCTTATCGGTTTTGCGATCTCGGCGGTCTTCGTCGCAGCGCTGATCTGGCAGAACGTCATGGGCCTTGGCCATCTGATGACGCGGAACGTCGAAGGCGTCTTGGCCGCAGGTCTGTTGTGGTTCTTCCTCGGGACCATTTTCGGCGGCGCCCAGACCGGAATCGCGCTGTTCCTGATGCATGAGGACAAGGATCGCGACGACGATGACGATGATCCGCAGGGCGGTCAGCGTATCCCGGTGCATGTGCCGGTGGAGGCGTCCTCGCGCCGCCGTCACCTCTGAGCCAGCGATCCGACCAGACATCAAAAAGCCCCGTCCGCATCGCTGCGCACGGGGCTTTTTCTAGGCGGCGGGACCACCACAACCGTGGGGTTATCTCATTCCCGAGGACCTGTATATACAGGTGGGCGCCAGGTAATCAGACCAGGGCCTGAACAGAGCCAGCTCCCTCGGAATTGCTTAAGGCCACCGGAATGCAACCGTTCACGAGAAGGGCAGTACCCGCCTGACCCCGAGCTAAGCCGCTGACGGCTCCGCGACAAGGGGCGCGCGCGGAAATTCCGTTATGTCGCAGGTTCGGAGATCTCGATGAGGTTGCCATCGGGGTCGCGCAGATAGATCGACCGGATCGGTCCCGTGGCGCCCGTGCGCGGAACAGGCCCTTCGAACCAGGTGAGCCCGGCTTGCTTCAAGCGCGCCATGACGTCGTTGAGCGGGCTGTCGGCAAGAAAGCAGAGGTCGAGCGCACCGGGCGCGGGCGTCGCGGCATGGGGCACGATTTCCTGACCTGCAATATGGATATTGATCTTCTGGCTCCCGAAATGCAGCGCGCGGCGGCCGTCGCCGAACTGCTCAAGCCTGCAGCCCAGCGTCGTGTAGAAGGCGATGCAGGCCTCCGCATCGCGGGTGGTCAGCACGATATGATCTATGGCCCGTAGCATCCGCGCTTACTCCGTCTCGAAGCCGTAGCGCCGGATTTCTTCAGGAAGCAGCACGTAGATCTCATCGGGCGGCGTGCCGAGGGCGTGTTGCATGACCAGCGGGTCGATGCCCATCTCGTCGAGATAGGTCATGACCTCGCCTTGCCCGCGCTGGATATCCTCGACCGCGACAAAGGCGGGCAGGATCGTGGATTTGCCGAAATAATGCTGGTGCACGCCCAGCGACGCGCCCTCTTCGAGCTGCCGCGTCGTGCCACCTGCAAAAAGATAGGGGCAGGCGGAGTAGCAATATTCGCCCGACAGCATCTTCGTCCCGATGCCCTGGTTGCGCAGATGCCGCCCAAGGCGAAGCGCATCGGCCACCGAACCTCCGGGCGATTGCAGCACGAGCGTCTCCGGCGCCGGTTGCACCTCGGAAAGCCGTTCGGCGATGCGTTCGGCATCGCCCGGGGCAATGCCTCCTTCGAGTCGCCATTCCGCGCCTTCGACCTCGGTCAGGGTAAGCCGCTCGGGCAGGGCGCCCGGATCGCGCACCGGGTTGAGGTCGGGCGTGACGCGGTCCGGATCGAAGGTGCGCCGCTGATCGCCTGGGCGCACGGGTTCCGTCAGGGCAGGCGCGCCGGGGCCGAAGCTCGGCAGCCGAAAGCCCCCGTCGGCCATGTCGCCCGCGACGAGCGCACCGCCGATCACAAGCTGGAAGGCCAGCACGCCCTTGAGCGCGCGGGAGATGTTGATGCCGCTCACGAGGCCCCCCGCCGGATGGGGGAGACGGGGCGGTTGTCCTCGGCCTCCTGCGGCAGGGCTGCGGCCTCATGGGAGGTTGCAGCATCCGCATCCGCCTCGACCGCGCGGAAGGCGGCCATTGCCGCGCGCAGCTCCGCCAGTGTCATCGTATCGGCCAAATCCGCGCCTTCGCGCCCGTCGCGGATCGCGCCCTGCGTGACGGCGAGGATCAGGACCAGCACCGCGGGCAGAAGGTCGATGGCGATGGCGCCCGCCCAGGAGGGCACGAAATTGCGCGCATAGAGGATGACCGCATCGGCGGAGGAGATGGGCGTATACGTGACCTCGGAGGCAGGCGTGAGAGCGATGACGCTTTGTGCCGCGCGTTCCAGCGTTTCGGCCCGGCTGGCAAGCACTTCGAGGACGGATGTGATCGTGGCCGCCTGATCGCCACGGCTTTGCTCGGTCCGGCCGTCGAGTTCTGGCAGCACGACGGAGGCGGCGAGATCCTGTGCGGCGCGCTCTACCAGCGTGGCCACGGACAATTGCCGGAGCTGCGTGATGAGGCCCTGCAGGTTCACCGCGGCCTCCGAGAATTCGACCGAGCGCGCCTCGACGGGGCCCGGCTCCACCGTCAGGGCGCGCATCCGGCTCAGGATGCCGTTGCCCTCGGCGAAGGCCTGCTCGACGCGCGGGGTCTGCTCGGCGATCTGGGTCTCCAGAGCCTGCAACTCGGCAGCTTTCTGGCGGAGAACGCGGAACACGGCGCCGCGGCCCGCAAGGCCCGACAGCGTGCCCTGCGCCTCCTGCTCCGACAAATCCTCGAAGCTTTGGCGCACGCGGGCCACGTCGCGTTCGAGCGATTGCGCCGAGAGCGCGATCTCATGCGCGCGCTCCAGGCTCGACTGGTAATCCTGCACGGTCTTGGCGAGGTGCTGCTCCACCGCGGCGGAACCGGCGAGCGCCGCGGCATTCAGCCACGACGACATCGCCACGATGGCGAGCGAGCCGAGCCCCATTGCGCCCAGAAGACCCGCGCGGGAGCGTGCCGAGCGCATGACCGGGAACAGCCGCAGAAGATACGACCAGAAGACGAAGATGCCGACGGACACGGCGACCGAATAGGCGATCGCGGCAAAGACGGACATCGCGCCATTGTCGTCGAGAAGCGAGGACACGCCGAGATAGGTGTAGATGCCGGACGCCACGGCCAGCACACCGAGCGCACTGCCCGAGAAGCTTTCAAGCCAGTGCACATGGCCCTGCAACTCGCGCGCATGGGTGATCCCCCGCTGATCCGAGGTGACGGGCCGGGCCGTCTCTTGCTGGGTCTCGTTGGCCATTGGGGAGGTCCTTCGCGCTGGGGCAACGGCGCGAAGGTATAGGGTGCGCGCGCCCACCGGAAGGGCTTGCCGAAAAAGTGACCCTTGGCATGTTCACGAATTGTTCGTAAATTGCGGGCATGAGTCTCGTCGATTTGCCCAACCTGATGCCCGGCCAGCTTCTGGCGCGCGGCGTGTCGCGCCATCTGACCCATGCGCATGGCTTTTCCTGCATCGAGGAATTCGTGCCGGAGCGGGGGCGCCGGGTCGATGTCATGGCGCTGGGCGCGAAGGGCGAAATCTGGGTCGTCGAATGCAAATCCTCGCGCGCCGATTTCATGTCGGACGGCAAGTGGCAGGGATATCTCGACTGGTGCGACCGCTATTTCTGGGCGGTCGATCAGGATTTCCCGACGGACCTCCTACCCGAGGAGACCGGCCTCATCATCGCGGATGCCTATGATGCGGAAATCGTGCGCATGGCGCCCGAGCACAAGCTTGCAGGGGCACGGCGCAACGTCCTGATCCGCAAATACGCGCGCCACGCTGCCTTGAGGCTGCAGGCGGCGCGCGATCCCGATGCGGGGCTCAGCGCTTTGTCTTGGAACTGAGTTTCTGCGCGGCCTGCACGGCGGCGCGGATTTCCTCTGCGATGTCCTCGGCCTCGTCGGGCGAGAAATCCATCGGAATTTCCAACCCGTCGGCGGTCACGAACAGGCGCACCATCCCCTGATCGGTGGGGCCGATCTGAAGATTGGCCTCGATGTCGCGTTCGTCGTTGATACCCATGCTGCGGTCCTCGTCCTTGCGTCGGCGCCTCGGATGCCCCGGTGATCCGCCGGGAGTTACGAGGAGAGGGATTGAAAATCAAGGCGGTGGCGCGCCATCCTTGGGGCATGGTTATCACGTTGCGCGCTTTCACGAGCGCCGATCTCGAATGGGTATGCGACTGTCACGGCACGCTCTACGCGCAGGCGGAAGGGTTCGATGACAGCTTCGGCGCGCT
The DNA here is from genome assembly GCF_009363255.1 of Roseivivax sp. THAF197b. Taxonomy (NCBI): domain Bacteria; kingdom Pseudomonadati; phylum Pseudomonadota; class Alphaproteobacteria; order Rhodobacterales; family Roseobacteraceae; genus Roseivivax; species Roseivivax sp. THAF197b. The sequence goes on from NZ_CP045318.1 coordinate 760,641, forward strand.
GGTGCGGCAGATCCTCACGGATTTCGTGGCCGAACACGACGCGGACTTCGAACGCGGCTTCATTGCCGTGGATGGCGAGGGCAGGCGGCTGGGATCGATCTTCTGCGTGCGCCACGATGCCGAGACCGCGAAACTGCGCTTGTTCCTGCTGGTGCCCGAGGCGCGTGGCCGAGGTATCGGGCGGCAGCTTCTGGAGGCCTGCACCGATTACGCGCGCGATTGCGGCTATCGCAGGATGACGCTCTGGACCCATGAAAGCCACCGGGCGGCATGTGCGCTTTATGCGCGCTCGGGCTGGTCGTTGCTGGGGTCGAAGGATGTCGTGAGTTTCGGCCAGCCGCTTGTGGAGCAGCATTGGGAAAGGCCTCTTTGAGCGGCCAATCGGGGCTTGCAATGCCGGGGATGGGGCGATATTTCCCGCGCCAGTGCCGCCTTAGCTCAGTAGGTTAGAGCGCTAGATTGTGGATCTAGAGGTCCCCCGTTCGAGCCGGGGAGGCGGTACCATTTTCCCGATATTCCAAGACGGTCGCGGCATCCTGGACGATGGGCGCAGCCGGTCGGTCCTGCGAGACAAGCGCAACGCGGGGCGAGTCGCGCCATGTCATGTGCGTCGCAAGCGGCGTGTCATTCGGAGCGTTGACCATCGATAGGCTGGCGTTTCCCGCATTGAGATGATTTGTCAGAGCGTGAATGGCCGGAATATTGCGGCGCAGGTGCTGGATCCGCGGGAACGCTCGATGATGAAGCGCTGTCGCCGCGCATAAGATCGGAGGCGGGCGACTTCTGTGTCTCCCGCAGTCACGCAGATGACAGACCTTGCTGAGATCATATCGCTTCCCGGTGCCGCCGCTCCTATCCGTGCGGGTTCGGTGGATGGTAGCGCGGTATGACGGAACCTGACGACATCACGGCGGAGATCGGCGGGGAAGCCGGACTGCGCGCCAAGGCGCGCGTGGTCTTCCCAGGCCTCTTGGTCGCGGCTATCATCGCGCTCGCCAGCCAGTTCGTGGCCGAGCATTACGGCGCACCCGCGATGCTTCTGGCCCTCCTGTTCGGTGTGGCGCTGAATTTCCTGGGCTCCGAAGCCAAAAGCCGCCCGGGCATCGATTTCGGCTCCCGCGAGGTTCTGCGGCTGGGCGTGGTGCTTCTGGGCGTGCGCATCAGCGCCGAGATGCTGAACGTCCTCGGCTGGGAGATCATCCTGTTGGTGATGGCCGGGACCGTCGTGACCATTTCCTTCGGGATGCTGACCGCGCCGCTTTTCGGCTTTCGTCACCGCTTTGCCTTTCTGTCTGCAGGCGCTGTTGCGATCTGCGGCGCATCGGCGGCCATGGCCATCGCGGCCATCCTGCCCCGCGACGAGCGGTCGGAGGAACGGCTGATCTTCACGGTGGTCGGGGTCACGCTGCTGTCGACCGTGGCGATGATCCTCTACCCGATCCTCGCCGAAAGCCTCGGTCTCGACACCAAGACCACGGGCATCTTCATCGGGGCGACGGTGCATGATGTGGCGCAGGTCGTGGGTGCGGGCTTCTCGGTCAGTCAGGAAACGGGGGACGTCGCCACCCTGGTGAAACTCCTGCGGGTTCTCATGCTGGCGCCGGTCGTACTCGTGGCGACGCTCGTGATCCGGTCCGTCATCGGCGCGGAGGAGACAGGCGGGACGCGGCCGCCGCTGGTGCCCGGGTTCGTGCTGGGCTTCATTGCGCTTGCGACGCTGGGATCGTTCGGGCTGCTGCCTGGCTTCGTGATCACGGTTGCGTCCGAGGCGTCGCGCTGGCTGTTGCTGATGGCGATCGGATCGGTGGGCATGAAGACCTTGCCCAAGGACATCCTGAACGTGGGCACATCGGCGGCGGTGTTCCTTGTGGCGCAGACGATGTTTCTTGCGCTGTTCATCCTGATCGGTCTGTGGCTGCTCGCGGGGTTTCCGGCTGTCTGAGGCCTGCCGGGACTGCCTTTAAACAGCCTTTCGCAAGGTCGCGGCGCGCAACCTGTTCGATTTGTCCCAAGCGTCACTCCGCGGGCGTCAGAATCGCGCTTTGGCGCAAGGTCCCGTCCGGCGCGAAGACGAGAACCGTATCCTGATCGGTGACCACGATGATCCGGTCGGTCATCGCCGTGACGGACAGTGCCGTGGCGCCTGCGGGCAAGTCCAGCGCGTCGGGCAGGGCCATGGGGGCCGGTTCGCGGAAGCGGATGACAAAGAGCGCAATGATGACTAGAAGGCCCGCGATCATCGTCGCGGTCAGTGTCGTGACCAATATCTTGAGAAACCGGATATCGCCGCCCGGCACCGGATCGGGTTGAGAGGGGCCATCCATGCGCGTCACCACCTATCGTTTTGCGATCGGGCCGAACCCGCCTTCGCGGCTTGATAAGGCCTTGGCGCGCGATGTGCCAGAGAGCGCCGCATTGTCGCGGACCCGGCTCGCCGCCCTTCTGGGCGAGGGCGCTGTGCGCATCAACGGAAGCGTCGCATCCGATCCCAAGGCCAAGATCGCCGAGGGCGCCGAGGTCGAGATCGACGTGGCCGAAGCCGCAGAGGTCGATATCCGGCCCGAGGCCATCCCGCTCGACATCCTGTTCGAGGATCCGGACCTGATCGTCGTGCACAAACCCGCAGGCATGGTTGTGCACCCCGCACCCGGCACGCCGGGGGGCACGCTCGTCAACGCGCTCCTGCATCATTTCGGGGACGATCTGTCGGGCATCGGCGGCGAAAAGCGGCCGGGCATCGTGCACCGGATCGACAAGGATACGAGCGGGCTTCTGGTCGTGGCCAAGTCCGACCGGGCGCATCACGGCCTGGCCCGGCAATTCGAGGCCCATAGTGTCGAGCGGCGCTACCTCGCGCTGTGTTACGGCGTGCCCGATACGGGCGATCCGCGTCTGCGCGGCGTGCGCGGCGTCTCGTTCGAGCCGGGTGCCGTGATGAAGATCACCACCGGTCTTGCGCGCCACAAGACCGACCGTCAGCGTCAGGCGGTCTATTTCGACGGGCAGGGGCGGCACGCGATCACCCGCGCGCATCTTTTGGAACACTTCGGCAGCCCGCCGTCGCTCGGATTGTTGGAATGCAGGCTCGAAACCGGGCGCACGCACCAGATTCGCGTGCATATGGCGCATGCAGGATTCGGCCTTGTGGGCGATCCGGTCTATGGCGGACGCCGCAAGATCAGTCCGAAAGCCGTGTCGGAGGCCGCACTGGCCGCCGTGAAGACTTTTCCGCGTCAGGCGCTCCATGCCGCGACGCTGGGCTTCGATCACCCGGTCAGTGGCGAACACCTGTCCTTCGAGGCGCCCTTGCCCGGGGACATGGATGCGCTGCTCAAGGCTCTGTCTGTGCGCTGAAACACGAAGCACATGCGCTTGAGACGGGTGAAACAGGGACCCGTAGCCGAAGCGGATGCGTTAAGGTGATGACAAGACTTGGACGTCTATACGCTTGAAACCCCCAAGACTGCCTCCCATATGGGATGTTAAGTCGGTAAACATTGGAGGGATGGGAATGAGTAATTATGGAAACCTTCCGGCGCCATCACCCGAAGCGGGGCTGAGCCGGTACCTGCAGGAAATCCGGAAATTCCCGCTCCTGGAGCCGGAAGAGGAATACATGCTGGCCAAGCGCTGGGTCGAGGATGAGGATACCGAGGCCGCGCACAAGATGGTCACGTCGCATCTGCGTCTCGCCGCCAAGATCGCCATGGGCTATCGCGGCTACGGCCTGCCGCAGGCCGAGGTCATCTCCGAGGCGAATGTGGGCCTGATGCAGGCCGTGAAGCGCTTCGATCCGGAAAAGGGCTTCCGCCTTGCCACCTACGCGATGTGGTGGATCCGCGCCGCCATCCAGGAATACATCCTGCGGTCCTGGAGCCTTGTGAAGCTTGGCACCACGTCGGCCCAGAAAAAGCTGTTCTTCAACCTGCGCAAGGCGAAAAGCCGGATCGGCGCGCTTGAAGACGGCGATCTGCGGCCCGAGCACGTGCAGCGGATCGCGACCGATCTCGGCGTGACCGAGGACGAGGTCATCTCGATGAACCGGCGCATGTCGGGGGGGGATGCGTCCCTCAATGCTCAGGTCGGTCAGGAAGACGACGGCGCGATGCAGTGGCAGGACTGGCTGGAGGACGAGGACGCCGACCAGGCCAGCGACTACGAGGCCAAGGACGAGCTGGATACGCGCCGCGCACTTCTGACCGAAGCAATGGATGTGCTGAACGACCGGGAAAAGGACATCCTCGTGAAGCGTCGTCTGGCAGAAAAGCCGATGACCTTGGAGGATCTGAGCGGCGAATACGATGTCAGCCGCGAACGGATCCGGCAGATCGAGGTCCGCGCTTTCGAGAAGCTGCAGAAACGGATGACGGAATTGGCGAAGGAGCAAGGGCTACTGTCCAACGCCTGACGCGGCCTTCGCCTACAGAAGTGGAAAGCCGCCGGACGTCCCGGCGGCTTTTTCGTGTCGCGGCTACGCATCTCAGGGCTCGCGGACGATCATCACCGATGCGCCCGAATGCCCTGCGATCGCGCCCCCGTTGGACGACCAGAAATAATTCGCGATGCTGGGCTTGTGCGACGCCATGATCACCAGATCGGCCCCGAGTTCGTCCACGGCCTTGAGCAGCGCATGATCCAGATCGACGGCCTGATCGTGCAACACAAGTGCATGCGACGCGGCCTCGTAATCATTCTGACGCCCTTGGCTTTCCGCAAAATTGGCCAGCTTTCCGCGGAACTCCTCGGGGCTGTGGGCAAGGGCGCTGGGTTGGGTCGACGTGGCCGAGACAAAGGTGACCTTGGCGCCGTGATGCTTGGCCTGATCGGCGGTCACCTCAAGGGCGCGCTTCAATTGATCGGTATGCGCCAGATCGACGGGGGCCATGATATGATTGAACATTTTGGGTCTCCTTGTCTTTGGGAAGGCTGCGCGCAAGCGCGCAGGATCGAGATCAGGAACACGCTATGAGGGCTGCGCGCCGGTGGCATTGTCCTATGTCAAAGGGCTGTTCGCGATTGCCAAGCCGGGCAACTCCCCGCAGGTTGGCCGCGAATTGTGAAGGAGATCGCTATGAGCCGTCATGTCCGATGGGGTATTCTGGGGGCCGCGAAATTCGCGCGCGAACATATGGGGCCCGCGCTTCATGCCGCGCGCGGCGGCGAGCTGGCGGCTCTGGCGACCTCATCGGCAGAAAAGGCGGCGCCCTTCGCCGCGTTTGCGCCGGGCCTGCGCGTACATGACAGCTATGACGCCCTTCTGGCCGATCCCGAGATCGACGCGGTCTATATTCCGCTACCGAACGCGTTGCATGTGGATTGGACGTTTAAGGCGCTCGATGCAGGCAAGCACGTGTTCTGTGAAAAACCGCTCGCGCTGCGCGCGGAGGATTTCGATGCCGTGATCGCCAAGCGCGACACGACCGGGCTTCTGGCCGCGGAGGCCTACATGATCGTGCACCACCCGCAATGGCAGCGGGCAAAGGCGCTTCTGAAGGAGGGCGCCATCGGGCCATTGCAGGAGGTCACCGCACAATTTTCCTTCTTCAACGATGATACGCACAACATCCGCAACCAGTCGGAGATGGGCGGCGGCGCGCTGCCCGATATCGGTGTCTATATCTTCGGCGGGGCGCGATTCGTGACGGGCGAGGAGCCGGAGGTCATCTTGTCCTCGGATATCGACTGGGCGCACGAGGTCGATACCCGCGCGCATGTCACGGCGCGATTCCCGACTTTTCACTATTCGGGCTACGTCTCGACCCGGATGGCGCCCTATCAGCGCGTGACCTTCCATGGCGAGACCGGCGTGATGACGCTGCAAACGCCGTTCAATGCGCAGGTCTTCGGCGAGGCGGTGATCGAGCTGGAACTGGGCGGTGGGGTGCGGCGGCAGGAGCGATTCCCGGCGGCCAATCACTACGTTTTGCAGAACGAGGCGTTCAATCGGTCGGTGCTGGAGGGGGCGGCCTATCCCTGTCCGCTGGAATTCTCCCGCGGCACGCAGGCCATGATCGACATGGTCTACGCGAAGGCCCGATGAAAAAACGCCCGGGCGTTGGCCCGGGCGTCATCTAAATCGATGTACCTTACGCGCGGATCAGGCCGCGGCGGTCGTATCGCGCGGCGGTGCCTTCTTCGCGGCGGCCTTGGCGGAGGCTTTCTGGCGGGCGCCGGAATTGGCGTCGATGAAATCCAGCACCAGCGGGCGAATGTTGTTGCGCCAGGAGCGGCCCGCGAAGATGCCGTAATGGCCGGCGCCGGGCTCGAGGTGGCTGGCCTTCATGCTGTCGGGCAGGCCGGTCAGAAGATCGAGCGCGGCAATGCACTGGCCGGGCGCGGAAATGTCGTCATTCGTGCCTTCGACGGTCTTGACGGCGACATTGGTGATCTTGCCGATATCGACATGCTTGCCCTGCACCGTGAAGTCGTTGTTGGCGATCTCGCAGCGCTTGAAGATGCGATCCACCGTGGAGAGGTAGAATTCCGCGGGCATGTCCATCACGGCGAGGTATTCGTCGTAGAACTTGTTGTGCTTGTCGTGATCGGACGCCTCTCCGCGCGCCACGGCCATGATCTGGTCGCGGAAGGCGCGGGCATGGGTGTCGGAATTCATCGCGATGAAGGACGACAGCTGCAACAGGCCGGGATAGACCCTGCGGCCGACGCCCGCATAGCGGAAGCCCACGCGCTGACACATCGATTCCTCGAGCTGGCCCATGGTGACGCGGGCCCCGAAATCGGTGACCTCGGTCGGCGCGGCCTCGGGGTCGATCGGTCCGCCGATCAGGGTCAGGGTGCGCGGCTGCGCGTCGGGGTCCTCCTCCGCGAGGTAGGCGGTGGCGGCCAGCGTCAGCGGCGCGGGCTGGCAAACCGCGATGACATGCGTGTCGGGGCCAAGCTCGCGCATGAAGTCGACGAGATAGAGGGTGTAATCCTCGACGTCGAATTTGCCTGCGGAAACCGGGATATCCCTCGCGTTGTGCCAATCGGTCACATAGACTTCGCAATTGGTGATGAGGGATTTCACCGTGGAGCGGAGGAGCGTCGCGTAATGGCCCGACATCGGTGCGACCAGAAGGATGCGGCGCGGCTGTGTCTTTCGGCCGGCAACCTCGAAGTGGATCAGATCGCCGAAGGGCTTGCTGACCACGGTCTTCGGGGTGACGATGTGGTCCTTGCCGTCGTCGCAGGTGAAGCTGTCGATCCCCCAGTCGGGTTTGGCGACCATCCGCTCGAACGTGCGCTCGGTCACCGTGCCCCAGGCTTCCATCCAGCGGATGCCGGGATGGGGCAGCAAGGCGAGACCGGGATAGGATGCCATCGTGCGAGCGGTGGCACCGAGCCACTGATTGGTGTTACGCACGGTCTCCATGAAGTCATAGGTGGCCATGTAGCGCATAGGTGGTCTCCTTTCGCTCGGGCGCGAGGGACGGAAGCATTCCGGTCTGCCGCACGCCCTGGCGACAAAATTTCTGCGTAGCAGCAAAGGTAGGGAGGAACCGGCCCGATGACAACAGAGACCTTGGACCAAGAGAAGAATCTTGAGAAGTTTCAGGAGAACCTTTCGCGTGTCGAGGAATTGTCGCAGCGTCTGATCTCGGCGATGACCAACCGAAAGCCGCTGGATACATCGCTTCAGGCACCGGATCACGAAGTCTATACCCAAGCCGTTCAGGGCTATTGGCAAACCTGGATGCAGAACCCCGCGCGGGTGATCGAGCATCAGTTTGCCTATTGGCAGGATACGATGAAGCACCTCGTGGAGGCGCAGCAGGCGCTGGCCACGGGGCAGCTCAAGGCGCCAGACGATCCGGGACCGCGCGACAAGCGCTTCGCGAATCCCCTGTGGGACACGCATCCTTATTTCAACTTCATCAAGCAGCAATACCTGATCAATTCCCGCACGCTTGAGCAGGCGGTCGCCGATATCGAGGACATGGATCCCAAGGAAAAGCGGCGCCTGACCTATTTCGCGCGTCAGATCGTCGACATGATGGCGCCGACAAACTTCATCTCCACAAACCCCGATGTTCTGCAAAAGGCCATCGAGACCGAGGGCGAGAGCCTCGTGAAAGGGCTTGAGAACCTGATCTCGGATCTGGAGGCGAATAACGGCGAACTGGTCGTCAAACTGGCCGATGAAGAGGCGTTCAAGATCGGCGAGAACATCGCAACGGCGGATGGCGAAGTGGTCTACCGCAATCGGTTGATGGAAATCATCCAGTATTCGCCGAGCACGGAAAAGGTGAAGGAAACGCCGATCATCCTGTTCCCTCCCTGGATCAACAAGTTCTACATCCTCGATCTGCGCGAGAGTAACAGCTTCATCCGCTGGGTCGTGGAGCAGGGCTATACCCTGTTCGTGGTCAGCTGGATCAATCCCGATCACGATTATAGTGACGTCGGCCTTGATACTTACATCGAAGAAGGCTTCCTGACAGCGATCGAGGAAGTGAAGGCGATCACCAAGCAGAAGCGCGTGAACGCCATCGGCTATTGCATTGCGGGCACCACGCTGTCGCTGACGCTGGCGCTTTTGAAGAAACGCGGCGACAACTCGATCAAGTCGGCGACCTTCTTCACCACGCTCACCGATTTCTCCGATCAGGGGGAGTTCACGCCCTTCCTGCAGGACGATTTCATCGACGGGATCGAGGACGAAGTTGAAAGAACGGGTGTGCTGCGGTCCTTCATCATGGCGCGGACCTTCTCGTTCCTGCGCTCGAACGACCTGATCTACCGGCCGGCGATCCAGAATTACATGATGGGGGAGACGCCGCCCGCCTTTGATCTTCTCTATTGGAACGGGGACGGCTCCAACCTGCCTGCGCGCATGGCGGTGCAGTATCTGAGAGGTTTGTGCCAGTCGAATGCCTTTGCCGAGGAGGGGATCGAGCTGTTGGGCGAGACCTTGTCGATCAAGGACGTGGATGTACCGTTGATCTCCATCGCCTGCGAGACCGACCACATCGCGGCGGCCTCCGACTGCTATCGCGGCGTGAGCCTGATGGGATCGAAGGAGCGGACCTTCATCCTGTCCGAGTCGGGTCATATCGCGGGGATCGTGAACCCGCCTTCGCGCGACAAGTACGGGCATTACATCAATGACGAGTTCGATGGCACGTTCGAGAATTGGAAATCCAAGGCCGAGCATCACAGTGGCTCCTGGTGGCCGGTCTGGGAGAAATGGATCTCCAAGCGCTCGGGCAAATGGGTCGCGGCCCGCACGCCGGGGGATGAACAGCATCCCTCTCTCGGGCCTGCGCCGGGAACCTACGTGATGGCAAAAGCGCGCGAGGTCGAACCATAGAAGATCCGCGGAGCGTATCCCTGCCATGGCCGATAGGCGCCATGGGCCTGCACAAGGTCCGAAGGCGCCTTGAGGGGCTTTGAACGGCGCATTTTTGCATGGTTCGGGCCGTTATGTTACGTTGCGGCAAGGCTTTCGAGGCATTGGCGCTCATGACGAGCAGAGAAACTTTCGTTTCACGTCATGGGGTTATCGAAGTCCGGGAAATTTTTCGCTGCAGCGCAGCAAAAATCCTTGAAATGCCGCAGTGCAGCATGCATATTCAGGTCACGCTCAACGGAAACGGCAGGGTGGGCCTGCCGAAGACAAGCAGCGAAAGGATTTAGAGATGGCTAAGCAACAAGACTTTACCGCGATGATGAAAGACATGATGGGTGCATTCCCGGTCGACACGAAAGCCTTCGAAGGCGCGTTCAAGACCCAGGCGACCCTGAACGAGAAGCTCTCGAACGTTGCTCTGGAAGCAGCCGAGAAGTCGTCCGAGCTGTCCGCCAAGTGGACCCGTGACACGCTCGCCAAGATGGGCGACCTGACCAAAGCAAAGGCAGAGCCCGCAGACTACGCCAAGGCGATGACCGATTTCGCATCCGCTCAGGCAGAAGTCAGCGCCGAGCACATGGCCGCATTCGCCGAGATCGCGAAGAAGGTCCAGATGGACACGGTCGAGCTGATGATGGCCGCAGGCAAGGACATGTCGGAAGACGCATCGGCTGCCGTCAAGAAGGCAACCGAGGACATGACCGCCAACGCCAAGAAGGCGACCACCGCAGCCGCGAAGTAATCGCGACCGGTACGATTAAAAGATAGCGCTCCGTTCTCCTCCCTTTAGGAGCGCAATCACTAGAGCGGGCCTTCGGGTCCGCTCTTTTTCTTTGGGACGGCCCCCGGCGCGCGCGCCCTGGCTTTCTGGCCGGGCACGACAAGACTTGCTCATTTGCTGGGCTGCAGCGTAGAGTCCGGGATAGCCGACAAACCGGGAGGTCTCACTTGTCCAAGAACGATAAACCACTGCTCATCAAGCGTTATGCATCGCGCAGGCTCTACAACACCGAGACCAGCGATTACGTCACGCTTGAGGATATCGCGGGGTTCATCCGTGACGGGCGAGAGGTGCAGATCGTGGATCTGAAATCCGGCGACGACCTCACACGGCAGTACCTTCTGCAGATCATTGCCGAGCATGAAAGCCGCGGGGAATCCGTTCTGCCCGTGAACGTGCTCAATGACCTGGTGCGCAGCTATACCAGCCAGGCGACCTCCATGGTGCCGCAATTCCTGTCCCAGAGTTTCGAGATGTTCCGCGACAGCCAGTCGAAATGGGTCGAGAACATGAGCGCAATGAACCCCATGTCGAAAATGCCGGGCTTCGAGGCGATGCAGGCCCAGCAGGAGGCCTTCCTCAAGGCCATGACCGGCGGCGCGGCAGGCGAACAGCCGACGGCCAAGGATGAGGTCGCGGAGGCAAAGAACGAAGCCGCGCAAAGCAAGGAAGAGCTCGACGCGCTGAAGAAGGAATTTGCCGAGCTTCAGAAGAAGCTCTCGAAACTCGGCAATTGATCCGTTTTCGGGTGTCGGCTCAGGTCCCGTAGGTCCGGGCCGGCCCCATCACGCTGTCCGCCGCCTCGGCGAGGATCTGGGCGACCAGCGCGCATTCCTCAAGGCTCAGCCGGGCGGGCAGGCGGGTATCGCAGGCCCGCATCAGCATCGCCCGTGTCTTGGGCAATTCCACCCGCTCCGACAGGAATTCCCAGTTCCAGAAGGCCCGCGCGTTGTTCTGGCTCAGCCCGAAGACCTGCACCTTCACCCCCATATCGGCGGCTGCTGCGACGAAGGCAGTCACATCCTCATCCGACATTCCGCACAGGTTGAATTGCAGGGAATCGGGCGCGCGTTCTTCGGGCGCCAAGGCGTTCGGTACGTGAAACCACGCGGATTGGCGCAGAATGCCCGCGACATAATCGTGGTTGCGCCGCCCGTCGCGCACGCGGCGCGGGATCTCGGGCAATTGGGCGCGTATGATCGCCGCCGACAGGTTCGACAGCCGCATGTTGTAGAGCGGCAGCTTGTTCTGCCAGCGCGCGACCGCATCGTGCAGGACGCTGTGCTTCTTCCAGTTGCTCTCATAGGCGCCCGACATGATGACCGCGCGGGCCACGAGGTCCGGATCGTCGGTCACAAGGATGCCGCCTTCGCCCGCATTCACGAGCTTGTAGCTTTGAAAGCTGAAACAGCCGATCGCCCCCAGCGTGCCGATATTCCGACCGCCCCATTTCGTGCCGAGGCTGTGGGCCGCGTCCTCGATCACTGGGACGCTATGTGCGTCGGCAATGCGCAGGATCGCGTCCATATCCGAGGTATGCCCGCGCATATGGCTGATGATGACCGCATCGACGCCGCTGATCTTCGCCTCGAAATCCGACAGGTCGATCCGGTAATTTGCGCCGACCTCGCAGAGGACGGGGATGCAATCGGCATGCATGACGGCAGAGGGCACCGCTGCAAAGGTGAAGCCCGGCAGCAGAACGCGCGCGTCACGCGGCAGGTCGAGCGCTTTCAGCGACAGGAACAGCGCGGCGGAACAGCTGGAGACCGCCAGCGCGAAGCGGCTCCCGAGGAAGGCCGCGAATTCGTCTTCAAGCAGCGTGACCGGATTGTCCTCGGCCGTGTGGTAGCGGAACAGATCGCCACTTGCGAAGAGCCGCTCGACCTCCGCGCGGGCGGCGTCGGGAATAGGCTCTGCATCGTGCATGTCAGGGATGCGCGTCATCAATCTCTCCTGCCTCACTCGGGCGAGAGTGTTAACGCGGCGTCGCCGTGTCGCAAGTCCTAATGGCGCGACATCCTGACCAGTGTGGCTAGAGGCCAATCCTGTCGCGCAGGGCGTACCAGCTCATGGCCAGCGCAAGGAGCGGCGTGCGCAGCGCGCCCCGTCCGGGAAACCGCGGGGTGGGCAGCGCCGCCATGGCATCGAAGCCCTGCGTCTCGCCCTGGATCGCCTGCGCCATGAGGCGGCCCGCATGGGTGGCCGTGCCGACGCCGTGCCCCGAATAGCCAGAGGCCGACAGGATGCGTTTGCCCGGCCGGGCGAGGTAGGGCAGCCGCTTCATGGTGATGGCGAGCGTGCCGCCCCAGGCATGGGTGAGCCTTACGTCCTTCAGATGCGGAAAGACCTGCAGCATGGGCTTCGAGACGACGGCGCGGATATCAGCCGGGAAGCGGTAGCCGTAGCTTTCGCCGCCGCCGAACAGGAGGCGCTGGTCGTGGGACAGCCGGAAATAATTCACCACGAAGCGGTCATCGGCCACGGCCACGTCGCGGCCAAGCACCTTCGCCGCATCCGCGCCCAGGGGTTCTGTCGCGACGATGAAATTGTTGATCGGCATGACCCGCTGCGCCACATCGCCCGAAAGCCCGCCGAGATAGCCGTTGGCCGCCAGGACGACGTGATCCGCCGTGACGCGGCCGCTATCGGTCTGCACGAGCGCGGGGGTGCGATCCTCCACATGATGGACGCGGCTCGTCTCGAAGATCCGCACCCCCGCATGGCGGCAGACCTCCGCCAGTCCCAGGGCAAAACGCAGCGGATGCAGATGCGCCGCGTCGTGGTCGAGTATGCCGCCGCGATAGGCGGGCGAGGGGCAGAGCGCGTGCCAATCCTCTGCTGCAAAGGTCTCGATATGCGGATAATCGTAATGCTCGGCCATATGCGCCGCGTAATGCGCCAGCTCGCGCACGCCCTTTTCGGAGGAGGCGGCCTCGGCCACGCCCGGACGCAGGTAGCAGTCGATCCCGTGCCGCGCGATCAGGTCCTTGACCAGCGCCTTGGCCTCCTCGCCAAGCGCCCAACAGCGCCGCGCGTCCTCGCGCCCAACGAGCGCCTCGAGCGACATCTGGTCAACCCGCTGCCCCGACCCGAGCTGCCCGCCATTGCGCCCCGAGGCGCCGAAGCCCGCGCGATGCGCCTCCAGCAGGACGACATCCATCCCTGCCTCAGCCAAGTGCAACGCCGCGGAGAGGCCGGTATACCCGCCGCCCACAACACAGACATCCGCGTGCGTCTCACCCCGCAAGGGCGGCGCTGCATCGGGCAGATTCACCGTGGAGGCATACCAGCTGTCGGGATAGCGCCCCGTCTTGTCGTTAGCGTAGAGCAGATCCAATGAAGCGCCTCTTGTTCACGTTCGGACCAAAAATACCTCTCGGGGGTCGGCATTGTCGCGCCATTGGTCCGAGAGACAATGGCGACGGGGGCAGACAGCCCCCCAGCCTGCCCATCTAACGCGCCGTCTGGCGAAGGCGCGCTTAGACGTTCAGCAGCAGATGCTCCCGCTCCCAAGGCGAGATGACTTGCAGAAACTCTTCGTATTCGGTGCGTTTCACGATGCCGTAGACCCGCGCAAACTCATGGCCGAGGACATCGTGCAGCGCGGTGGAGGCTTCGAACAATTCCAGCGCCTGACCCAGAACGCGCGGCAGGTCGCCGTCGCCGTCATAGGCATCGCCCTTGTATTGTTTCGACGGCCAGCGCTCTTCCTTCATGCCGAGATAGCCACAGGCGAGCGAAGCCGCGATCCCGAGATAGGGGTTGCAATCCATGCCCGCGAGCCGGTTTTCCACGCGCCGCGCCTCCGGTCCCGAAAGGGGAATGCGGATGCCTGTGGTACGGTTGTCGCGGCCCCATTCGAGGTTGATGGGCGCCGCATGGTCACGCACGTAGCGGCGGTATGAGTTGACATAGGGCGCCATGATCGCGGTCGCGGCGGGCAGGTGGGTCTGCATGCCCCCGATGAAGTGGAAGAACGCGTCCGTCTCGCCGCCCTGCGGACCCGAGAAGATGGACTTGCCCGTCTCGATATCGTTCACCGAATGGTGGATATGCATGGCGGAGCCCGGCTCGTCGGCGATGGGCTTGGCCATGAAGGTGGCGAAACAGTCGTGGCGCAGCGCGGCCTCGCGTATGAGGCGTTTGAAGTAGAACACCTCGTCGGCGAGCTTCACGGGATCGCCGTGCCGCAGATTGATTTCGAGCTGGCCCGCGCCGCCTTCTTGCGTGATGCCGTCGATCTCGAAGCCCTGGGCTTCGGCGAAATCGTAGATGTCGTCGATGACAGGGCCGAACTCGTCCACGGCGGTCATGGAATAGGCCTGGCGCGCGGCTGCGGGACGGCCCGAGCGGCCGATCATCGGCTTGATATCCTGCGCGGGATCCACGTTGCGCGCGACGAGGTAGAACTCCATCTCCGGCGCCACGACGGGCTGCCAGCCCTCGGCCCGATAGAGGTCCACGACCCGCCTCAGGATATTGCGCGGCGCAAACGGGATCGGACGGTCCTTGCGGTCATAAGCGTCGTGGATGACCTGCAGCGTCCAGTCCGCGGTCCAGGGTGCTGCGGTCGCGGTGCCCATGTCGGGCTTCAGGATCATGTCGCGCTCGATGAAGCCCTCGTCCTCGTCTGCAGCCTCCCCCCAATCGCCGGTGATCGTCTGGAAGAAGATCGAGTCGGGCAGGTGAAAGGTCTTCTGCTTGGCGAATTTCGACGCGGGCACGGCCTTGCCGCGCGCGATGCCGGGGATGTCGGAGATGATGCACTCCACCTCGTCGAGGCGACGGTTCTCGAGGTAATCCTGCGCGGCCTTCGGCAGCGCCGTGGTCCAGTCGTCGCTCATGCGAATATCTCCTCGCCGCGGAAAAAGCGGGTGAATTGGTCGGCAATGTCGGCCCTGTTCAAAGATGCGCCCATCCGCGCGCGGGCGGAGGCAAGCTTGTCGTCGGGCACCACGCCGGGGCCGCGCTTCTCGATCAGGTCGTTGATGAAGGCATCGTCGAATTCCGGGTGACCCTGCACCGAATAGGCCCGCTTGCCGTAAAGCAGCGCCGCATTGGCGCAGAAGTCATTGCCTGCCACGACCCGGGCGTCGGCGGGTGCGGCGATCACCTGGTCCTGGTGCCAGGCGTGGAACTTCATCTGTCCTTCCGGGAAGGTGTAATCGGTGGCGCCGACGGACCAGCCGCCCTCGAACTTTTCCACCCGTCCGCCGAGGGCCTGGGCGATGATCTGGTGGCCGAAACACACTCCAACCAGCGGTCGGCCGTCCGCGTAGATCGCGCGGATCAGCTCCTCCAGCGGTGGCAGCCAGGGATGATCCTCATAGACGCCATGCTTCGATCCGGTGATCAGCCAGCCATCTGCCGCATCCGGTCCCGGCGGGAACTGACCGTCGACCACGCGCCAGGTCTCGAAGGTGAAGCCGCGCCCTTTCAGAAGCTCGCGGAAAAGCGCGTCATATTCGCCCGTCCGCACCGAGATTTCGGGCGGCAGGAGGCCGGTCAGAAGAATGCCGATTTTCATGGGTCACCAGAGATTGGATTTGCCCCAGACGTAATTGAGCACTGCGTCCGGGACAAGGATCAGACCGTGTCGAGATAGATTTCCACCTGCTCTTTCGGGGAGAGCTCCGCCATGTAGTGGCGTTCCTGTTTCTTGGTGAGCAGGTAGTTGCGGATCAGCTCCTTGTGGAAGATGCGCGGCATGATTTCGCTTTGTTCGAACAGCGTGATCGCATCGGCCCAATTGTCGGGCATGTGGTCCATTTCGAGCGCGTAGGCATTGCCGGTGATGGGCTCGGGGGCCGCTCGTGCATCCTCGATGCCGTTGAGCGCGGCGCCCAGGATCGCCGCGAGCGAAAGATAGGGGTTCACGTCGCCGCCCGAAACGCGATGCTCGATCCGGCGTGCAGAAGGGGCGCCCGAGGGCACGCGGAGGGCCGCCGTGCGGTTCTCATAGGCCCAGCACAGCCCCGTGGGCGCATGGGCGCCGGGCACGAGGCGGTCATAGGAATTCAGGTGCGGGGCGTAGATCAGCGCGCTGTCCTTCATCGCCTCAAGGCAGCCCTGGATGGCGTGGCGCAGAACCGGCGTGCCCTGCGGGCCGCCATCGTCGAAGATATTGTCGCCGTTCTGATCGAGCACCGAGAAATGCGTGTGCATGCCGGAGCCCGCGTAATCCTCATAGGGCTTGGCCATGAAGGAGGCGGCAAAGCCGTGGCTCCGGGCAAGCCCCTTGACCAGCATCTTGAACAGCCAGGCATCGTCGGCCGCGCGCAGGGCATCGTCGCAATGCATCAGGTTGATCTCAAACTGGCCGAGCCCCGCCTCGGAAATGGCCGTATCGGCGGGAATATCCATTACCTCACAGGCATCATAGAGATCGGTGAAGAACGTATCGAAGGCATCGAGCGCGCGGATCGACATCGTCTCGGCGGCCTTGCGGCGCTTGCCCGAGCGGGGCGAGAGCGGGATCTCGAGCGTGCGGCCCGAATCGTCGATCAGGAAGAACTCGAGTTCCACCGCGACGACGGGTGTCAGGCCTCGCGCCTTGTAGCGCTCTAGCACTGCGCGCAGCGCGTGGCGCGGATCACCTTCGTAGGGGCGGCCATCCTCGCGAAACATCCAGATCGGCAAAAGCGCGGTGGGCGCTTCGAGCCAGGGCATGGGGATGAAGCCGCGTTCGGTGGGCTTCAGGATGCCGTCGCGGTCACCGGTCTCGAAGACAAGCGGGCTGTCGTCGATATCCTCGCCCCAGATATCGAGGTTGAGCACCGACATCGGAAACCGGGTGCCGTCCTCGACAATCTTGTCGCCGAACCGTGCGGGCACGCGCTTGCCGCGGGGCTGGCCGTTCAGATCGCAGGCGGCCACACGGAAGGTGCGGATCTCGGGGTGTTTCCGCAGGTAGTTTTTCATCGTGAGGGAGGACATGGGATGGGCCTTCGTGGAATTTGATCAAATTTTGCATGGGCCGCGACAACTGACAAGGGGGGCAGGATCGTTTGGAGCACGTTGGTGTCTGCGAGAGCGCTGATCAAGTTCGGGACGGGGTGGGCTCAAAGCCCGAGCGCGGGTTCGCGGCTGCAAAAGCACCGTTGAAAGCGCCTGACCATCTTGAATGGCGCTCGGGGCTACCAAGCCCAACCGAGGACAGCGCCGGTCAAGTCACCGGATCACGTTCATCCGCATCTTCAGCCTTGTCCGCCGGTCGCTCGGCAAGTGGCGGTTCAGGCGGCGGTTGATGAGCCCGAAAAGCCCGATGATGCAGAGCGTCACAAGGATGAAATAGCCCGCGAGGATGGGGTAGGGCACGAAGGGATTGAACGTCTTGTCGGCAAAATAACTTGCGTAGTAGAGCGCGTCTCCTCGCTGTTGCCAGGCGGGAAAGCCCGAGAAGAAGACCAGCGTCGTCGCGTGAAAGAGGAAGATCGCCTCGTTCGTGTAGGCGGGCCAGGCCAGCCGCAGCATGGTGGGCCAGGTGATCCGGCGAAATCGCGACCAGCCGGAAAGGCCGTAGGCGTCCGCCGCCTCCATGTCGCCCTTGGGGACCGATTGCAGCGCGCCGTAGAAGATCTCGCCGGAATAGGCGGCGGTGTTGAGAAAGAGCACGATGAGCGCACCCAGCCAGGCCGAGCTGAGAACATCGAACATGGGTGCCACTGGCTTTAGGGCCAGAAAGCAGAAATAGGCAAAGAAGAACTGGATGAAGAGCGGCGAGCCCCGGAAGACGAAGATGAACCATTCCGACGCCTTGCGCAGAACCGGGTTCGTCGAGGCCTTGCCCATCGCCACGGCCGTGGCGAGGAAGAAGCCGAAGGTGAGCGCGAAGATGCCGAAATACACGTTCCAGATCATGCCGGAGCCGATCAGCGTGAATTGCTGACAAAGCGTGAAGTCGGTGCGCGGCAGCAGCCGCTCGCCAATACCGATGGAGCGCAGGCCGTAATCGATGATCGTCTGGGTACAGCTCATGCCGCGGCCTTCCGCTGCGCTTCACCGGCCAGCGTGGCCTGTCCGCGGGTAAGCCGCGCCATGATCCGGGCAAGCACGATCTCGGAAACGCGGGTGAACGCCAGATAGAAGATCAGAAGCGCAAGGAAGTACCACATGCGCCAGTCGCCATGGGGGTAATCGGTGAAGCGCGGTGTCTTGGCCGATCCCAGCTCGCGCGCCCAGTAGACGATATCCTCGATCCCGAGCAGGAACAGCAGGGGCGTGGCCTTGATCAGCACCATCCAGAGGTTCGACAGGCCCGGCAGCGCAAAGACCCACATCTGCGGCACGAGGATGCGCCAGAAGGTCTGGCGCTGCGACAGGCCGTAGGCCTCTGCGGTCTCGATCTGGGCGCGGGGCACGGCGCGCATGGCGCCGTAAAGCACGTTGGCGGCGAACGCGCCGAAGACGATGGCGAAGGTCAGCACCGCGACGAAGAAGCTGTAGGTTTCATGCACCCATTGCGGCGCGGTGCCCAAGGGCAACTTGGCCTCGGCGCAGACGATGAAATCCGATCCCTGGCGGATGGGTTCCGACCAGTCGGGGCATTTCCACTGGTGGCGCAGCCATTCGAAGCCCTGGTCGAGCGCGATCACGAAGAACAGGAAGAAGGCGATATCCGGCACGCCGCGCACCACGGCGATGTAGCCCTTGCCCAGCCATTGCAGCGGCAGGAAGCGCGACCGCGCGGCAGAGGCGCCGCCAAAGCCGAAGAGAAGGGCAGTGGGCGCGGTGATCGCAAGCAGAAGAAGCACGGTCCCGACCGAGATATAGAGCGACAGGTGCTTGCCCGTCGTCAGGTAGCACATCAGCCAGGAAAGGCCGGAAAGCTGGCTCGGATCGGCGCAGGAAAGCATGGGCGTCCCGGTTCAGGTCGAGTGAAGACTATTGGGAAGGACGTCAAACGGGAAGGGGCCACGCGGGCCCCTTCCGGGTCGGGCAGGATCAGAAGCGGGGGCTGTCTTCGCCCAGCCACTTCACGATCAGCTCGTTCAGCGTGCCGTCATCCTTCATGGACTGGATCGCGGCGTCGAAGGCTTCGCGCATCTCCGGATCGCTTTCGCGGAAGGCCATGCCGATGCCGCCGCCCAGCGGGACGTCGTCGCCCACGAAGACCATCTCTGCATTTTCCTCAACGAGCGGGATCAGGAAGTCCTTGTCGGCCATGACCGCGTCCGCCTCGCCGGACATGACGGCGGCAATGGTCTCGTCCGGGGTGGGGTATTCGAGCAGGGTCGCGCCGGTTTCGGCCACATGCGCGGCCTGGATCGTGCCGGTCTGTGCCGCGACGACGCCGCCTTCGAGATCGGCATCCTCGGACATCGCAGCAAAGGCCGAGGGCGAGGGGGGCGTGTAGTTCTGGGTGAAGTCCACAACCTCGTCACGCTCGTCGGTGATCGACATGCCCGCGATGATCGCGTCGTAATTGCCCGAGACCAGGTTCGGAATGATCGAATCCCAGTCGTTGGTGACCCATTCGCAGGTCATCTCGGCGCGCGTGCAAAGCTCGTCGCCCAGCTCGCGCTCAAAGCCCGCAACTTCGCCTGCATCGTCGAGGTAGTTGTACGGAGGGTAGGCGCCCTCGGTGCCCAGGCGGACCACGGAATGCTCGGCCGCGAATGCGGTCGAGGCGGTCATGGCCAGAATGGCGGTGCCCAGCATTGCTTTCTTCATGTCTTTTCTCTCCCTGAGGTTGGACATCGGTGTTTCGGCTCGGCGCGTTCAGTCCGCCATTGTGGAGCTGAGAAAGCCCCGGAGCCGTTCGGATTTCGGAGCGCCGAACAGCGTCTCCGGAGAGCCTTCTTCTTCGATCAGGCCCTGATGCAGGAACACGACGTGGCTTGAGACGTCGCGTGCCATCTTCATGTCATGCGTCACGATCAGCATGGTCCGGCCTTCGCGGGCGAGATCCTTGATCACACGCACGACCTCTTGTTCGAGCTCGGGATCGAGGGCCGAGGTCGGCTCGTCGAACAACAGCGCTTCGGGCTCCATGCAGAGCGCGCGCGCGATCGCCGCCCGTTGCTGCTGACCGCCTGAAAGCTGCGCCGGGTAATTGTCGGCCTTGTCGCCGATGCCCACCTTGTCGAGATATCCCCGCGCGGCCTGCTCGACCTCGGCGCGGTCGCGGCCCAGAACGGTAAGGGGCGCTTCCATGACGTTCTGAAGGATCGTCATGTGCGCCCAGAGATTGAACTGCTGGAACACCATCGACAGGTTCGTGCGGATGCGCAGAACCTGTTTTGGATCGGCGGGTCGGCGATTGTGGCCCGCGCCCTTCCATTTGACGGGCTCGCCCTTGAACAGGATGTCGCCCTGCTGGCTGTCTTCGAGGAGATTGGCGCAGCGCAGGATGGTCGACTTGCCGGAGCCGGACGATCCGATCAGCGAGACCACGTCGCCGCGCGCCGCACTGAAGCTGACACCCTTGATCACCTCAAGCGCGCCATAGGCTTTGTGCAGATCGCGGATTTCCAGGACGGTCGTCTCGTTGGTCAAGGCGCACTCTCTTTTGCGGACGGTCTCTCTCCGACTTGCGAAAATGAGAGTATTCGCGGGGCATTTGCAACGCGAAAGCCCATAAAACGGGCAGATTCGCCGCGAATAACCCTGCGTCAGGTCGTGATCTGCTCAGGAATCCTGCGATGCGACGCGCTGGCGGGCCCGGGCGCTGTCCTGGTCGCTGATGCCGAGGAAGTTCGTCACGAGCCGCAGGAGCGAATCTTCCGCGGGATCCCGGTCGCCATCGGCAAGGGCCACGGCCCAGAGCGCCTCGGCCACCGCGATGCGATGCTCGTAATCCACGGCGTCCTTGATCGCGCGGGTGAACCGGACCGTATCTGGCGCTTCAGCCTCCAGCGCTTCGCCATCCTGCCTGAGGGCGGTCGCGTCGCTTGCGGACAGATCGTACCGGGTCGCGAGGATGCGGTCGATGCGCGCAAGCTCGTTTTGGTCGGCATGGCCATCGGCGCGCGCCACGCGCACCATGAGAGCCGCGAGTGCCAGGCGCGCATCGGCATCGGGCAGCGGAGCGGGCGTCGGCGAGGTCAGCCGGTCTAGGAAATCTTTGAACATGATTGCCAGATAAACGCTCGGGCGGCGCTGTCAAAGGGCTAGTTCACACGATACTCGCCGCCGCGCTGTCCGGGCAGGCCGAACCGGGCGGACAAGGTCCGCTCCAGCCGTGATGCATCGGGGTGCCGCCCGCGCAGCTCGGCGGACATGCAATCGGCAAGCAGGCGACGTTCGTTTTCGGGCACGTGGCAGCTTACGAGCTGGGCCAGTTCCTCGCCGGAGCGGACGGCGCGAGCCAAGGCTTCGCAGGTGGCGCGCATTTCCGAGGCCTCCGCGCGGGTAAGATCGAACCGGCGTGCGAGGATGCGGTCAAGCTCCGGCGGCCCGATCAGCGCATCGGGCAGGTCGCGATTGGCCGCGTGCACGGCAAGCGTCGCCAGCGCGAGCGGCGTATCGGCAGGGTCAAGCCAGCCGGCATGCGGCGCGTTGATCCACATCAGCAGACGCTTTGACATCCTGACCCTCCCGCCGTGGTGGCCCGGCCATATGATGACGAGGCCGTGCATGTCATAGAGCGACGCAAACGCGCCGCAATCCGCTCAGCTTGTCCGAGGGCGGGGTACTTGTCCATCAAGTTTACGCAAAGGCGGTGTTGCGTCAGTCAGCGCTCGATGAGGGTGGCGATGTCCCGGGCTGCCTCGGCAAGACCCCAGGGCGGGTTGACCACGAACAGGCCCGAGCCGGTCATGCCGTGCCCCGCGCGGGCCGGGGGGAAGCGCACCTCGGAGGTCAGCGCGTCCGGAAACTGCGCGTTCAGAGCCTTCAGCATCGGCCTGTGCCGGGCGTCATGCAGGATCGGGTACCACAGCGCCAGAACGCCCACATTCCAGGCGCGGGCGAGCTTGGCGAAGTGGCGCGGGATCGCTGCGTAATCCTCCTTCACCTCGTAGGAGGGATCGCAGAGCAGAAGCCCCCGGCGCGGCTCCGGCGGGGCAAGGCTGTGGGCGAGAGCAAAGCCGTCCTGGCGGTAGGTCTGCGCCCGCGTGACCGCCCGCGACAGCGCGGCATGTTCGGCCGGATGCAGCTCAGCGAGGTGCAGCGCGTCCTTTTCGCGCAGGAGCGTCTCCGCAATCAGGGGAGAACCCGGATAGGACCGCGGGCCTTGCTGCGCGCGCACCGCCTCCAGTGCACGGGCCAGTGGATGCGCCTCGGGCAGGGCGATGCGATCCACCCCTGCCGCGGCCTCCCCGGTCTTCCGCGCCTCGGCGCTGTCCAGATCGTAAAGACCCCGGCCCGCATGCGTCTCGATATAGCTGAGCGGTTTGTCCTTCAGCGTCAGGTAGTCGAGCATCACCGCCAGAAGCCCGTGCTTGTGCAGATCGGCGGCATTCCCGGCGTGATAGGCGTGTTGGTAGGACAGCATGGCCGGGCTTTAGGCGCTGCGGACGGGGCGCGCAAGGCGGCGTTCGCGGGCGAGGTAGAGCTCCAGCAGGCCAAGGAAGGGCAGGTAGAAGCCCACGAACATGAACTGGTCGAAAAGGCCGGTGAATTGCTCGTTCGACGCCACGCCCCCCGTCGCCCAATACCACAGCCCGTAGATCAGCCGGTAAAGGAACGAGCCGACCGCCAGCACCGTCAGCCGCAGCGCCCAGGCGCGGTGGCGCACGCGCGCCTTGTCGATGGCGTGATAGGTGGTGTTGGCCGCGGCGATCAGGATCAGCACGCCGTAAAGCGCGAAACCCGCCGACATGAGCGGGCCGCCGATCGTGCCGCGGAGCGCGATGTAGAGGAGCCCGCCCGCGCCGGTGAGCGTGGCGGCGACGAGGAGCGTGTAGCCGAGCTTGCGGTGGAACTGTGGGTATTTCGCCCGGATGCCGGGGATGAGTTGCAGGGGCGCCAGTGCGGTGATGAGCGCGCCCGCGATCATGTGGGTGAAGATGGCGAGGTTGGGGGCGAGATAGGTGTAGAGGCGGCTTTCGCTTGAGAGGTCAGTGGTCAGGCCGCGCAGGCCGAACGCGCCGGAATAGAGCGCGAAGGGCGCGGCAATGAGCGCGAGGAAGAGAGCGGCGAGGGTTCCGAGGCGGGGCATGTGAGAGATGTGGGGCGGCGTGGTGGGTTTTCACCCACCCTACATGGGGCGCGCGCGATGTCATCCTCGGGCATGATCCGAGGAACTCGCGGCCGCCCGCTCTCGTCCCCGTCATCGTCGGGCGCGACCCGAGGATCTCCGATCAACTGACGCACGATTTGGTCAAAGGTCCTCGGGTCGAGCCCGAGGATGACGTCTCATCGCGCGCAACGCTGGGGTGCCGGGCCTGCGCCGGACCGGGGGGCTGGCGCTGCCCGGGTCGTGATGGGCGCTTTATGGTTGTGGTGTCATTGCTCTGCTTGAGCGGGGCGCTGGCTGTGACGATGCGCCAGACCGGCGGGACCGGTCCGGCGCAGGCCCGGCACCTTTGGTGCTATTCGGGCTGGTTTATATGAAGATGTGATAGGGTGAATTCTTGGTAGTCGAATGTTTGAGAAATATCTACTGAGAGACAGGGTTCCAATCATGCTCATTGTTTTAATGCAAGAATAGGAGTTTTCATGAAGATCAAAAATTACCAACGCGAAAAAATTTGTGAGCTCTTTAGTCCTAGCCCTGGGTATGTACTGGATTTTTCAAATAAAACATTTGCAGAGTTTTTCGAAGATCATTTTGAGACAAATATTTATGTGGAAGTTTTCAGTGAAAAGGGCACCTCAAAGCTCAACAGGCTGCTCTGCTTCATAGAAGTCTGTCCGTCACACGTTGTAGTAGAGCTTCTCAACCTTCTCTGGAAAAGAAGAAACAAGGAGAGGGATTCCGAAATCGAACAGGCAGTCATGCAGTCCAGCCTAGAATCATTTTCAATAACACCTGAGTATGTTGAGATCCTTTTGGATAATGCAGCGGTTGAGGATAAGCCGTTCCAAGAACTGATTGATGAAATTGGAACTGCTCCTGTGCAAATGGTACAGCCGCATTTTTCAAAGCTGACAAAGGAGTGGACGCTGGATACCGTCGAGCGAGAATTTCAGCGGGCTTTCGATAGTGTAGAGAAAGATCCAGAGGCATCAGTGACCGCAGCGTGTTCGATGTTGGAAGGCGTATGTAAATCAATCATTGCAACAAGGGAAATTGAGAGGCCAAAGAGAATGGATATCAAGTCTCTATATTTGTCTGTTCGAGAGCCTTTAGGGTTGGCTCCAGATAAGAGCATTTCTCAGAGTGAGATTGAGGGCGATGTTCGCGCTATATTGAGCGCTTTATCGAATTTAGCACAGGGAATCGGTTCACTGCGTACCCATGCAGGAACCGCACACGGAAGAGAGAGAGGGGTTTTCGGAGACTCGATCCTAGGATTGCTAGGCCATCAGTTTCTACTGCGTCGGCTCTGACAATTTTTCTTGTAGAAACTTGGGAAAAGCGTTTCCCACAAGATAAACTAGAAATTAATAGCCGACCGAAACCAGTTTCCCGAAGCCTTAGCAAATGACGTATCAAACCAACCTGCTCACATCCTTAGCCGCCCGCACAAAGTCCTTGAACAGCGGATGCGGATCGAACGGTTTCGACTTCAGCTCGGGGTGGAATTGCACGCCGATGAACCACGGATGGTCGGACCATTCCACGATCTCGGGAAGTTTGCCGTCAGGCGACATGCCCGAGAAACACAGCCCCGCCTTCTCCAGCGCGTCCTTGTAGGTGATGTCGACCTCGTAGCGGTGGCGGTGGCGCTCGTCGATCGTAGTCTGGCCGTAGACGCCCGCCACGCGGGAGCCCTCTTTCAGCACCGCGTCATAGGCGCCGAGGCGCATCGTGCCGCCCTTGTCGTCGGCCACGCTCCGGTTGACCTTCTCGTTGCCCTGCACCCATTCCTTGAGGTGATAGACCACCGGCTCGAAGCGCTTCTTGCCGGCCTCGTGGTCGAATTCCTCGGAGCCTGCGCGCGTGACACCGGCCACGTTCCGCGCGGCCTCGATCACCGCCATCTGCATGCCGAGGCAGATGCCCAGGTAGGGCACCTTGTGTTCGCGGGCGAATTGCGCGGCCTTGATCTTCCCTTCCGTGCCACGCTCGCCGAAGCCGCCGGGCACGAGGATCGCGTGGAAGCCTTCGAGATGCGGCGCGGGATCCTCACGGTCGAAGATCTCCGCATCGACCCAGTCCACGTTGACCTTCACGCGGTTCCAGAGGCCGCCATGGGTCAGCGCCTCGGCGATGGACTTATAGGCGTCCTCGAGCTGGGTGTATTTGCCGACGATGGCGATATTCACCTCGCCTTCCGGGTTGGCGATGCGGTCGGCCACGTCTTCCCAGACGCTGAGGTTCGGCTTCGGGGCAGGGGTGATCTGGAACGCATCCAGCACCGCCTGGTCGAGGCCCTCGTAATGATAGGCCAGCGGCGCCTCGTAGATCGACTTGAGGTCCTGCGCGGCGATCACGCTGTCGGGGCGCACGTTGCAGAAGAGCGCGAGCTTCTCACGCTCCTTCTGCGGGATCGGCCCTTCGGAGCGGCAGACGAGGATATCGGGGGCAAGGCCGATGGAGCGGAGTTCCTTGACGGAGTGCTGGGTGGGCTTCGTCTTCAGCTCGCCCGACGCCTTGATGAAGGGCAGGAGGGTGAGGTGCATGAAGATGCACTGGCCGCGGGGTTTTTCCTGGCTGAACTGGCGGATCGCCTCGAAGAAGGGCAGGCCCTCGATATCGCCGACCGTGCCGCCGATCTCGCAGAGCATGAAGTCGACCTCGTCCTCGCCAATGGAAATGAAGTCCTTGATCTCGTTGGTGACGTGCGGAATGACCTGGATCGTCTTGCCGAGGTAATCGCCGCGGCGCTCCTTCTCGAGCACGTTGGTGTAGATGCGGCCCGAGGAGATCGAGTCGGTCTTGCGCGCGGGCACCCCGGTAAAGCGTTCGTAATGCCCCAGATCGAGATCCGTCTCGGCGCCGTCATCGGTGACGAAGACCTCGCCATGCTCGAAGGGCGACATCGTGCCGGGGTCGACGTTGAGGTAGGGATCGAGCTTGCGCAGCCGGACGGAAAAACCGCGGGCCTGAAGAAGAGCCCCGAGTGCGGCGGAGGCAAGCCCCTTGCCCAGAGAAGACACAACACCGCCCGTGATGAAGATAAAGCGTGCCATATGGCGCGAACCCCGTGATTTGCCTCAGTATTATCGAGCGATGAAGGGCTGGAATGGCCCCACCCGCGGCCCGCTCGGACCGCAGCATCACGGGATTTGGATCGTAGGGGATTCGCATGCCCATGGCAAGCCGACCGCAAGATGCTGTTGCGACGGCGCGCGTATCCGCAAAGGGTGGTGGGCCGACGTGTCGGCCCGTCCTCAGTTTGGTGGGTTACTCAGCCTGCGGGATCAGCGGGCCATCGCCCGCGCTGCCGGTATCGCCCGAAGGCGGCGGCAGAAGGCCGTCCGTGTCGAGTGCGGGCACCCCGGTGCCCGTGTCGTCCGTGGCCGCCCCGGGAACGCCCAGGCGATCCAGAACGGAGCCCGAAGCCGAGTTCTGCGCCGCGAAGATCGTCAGCGTGATCGAGGTCGCGATGAAGGCCGCGGCCAGGGCCCAAGTCAGCTTGCCCAGCGCCGTGCCCGCGGAGCGTGCGGACATAGCACCACCCCCGCCGCCGGAGCCCATGCCCAGACCGCCCCCTTCGGAGCGCTGCAGAAGCACAACGCCGATGAGCGCGAGTGCGAGAAGAAGGTGCACGATCAGGATGACGTTCTGCATGTCGGTCCGCTTGTGGCTGGGCTGCAATTCAGTGCGAGATAGGGGATTTGATCGCGGCCCGCAACCCGGCGCGCTTGCCTTGACCAGGCTTTGTCGTGTCAGCTTGCACCAAGGCGCCCCGTCGCCGCCCGTTCTGCCGCAAGGGAGCCTCCTCATGAGCGATATGCAAGTCCATCTGACAGCCGCCGAGATCGCCGCCATGGCGGGTCTGCAAAAGGCCCATTTTCTGAACCCGCGCGCAAGACGGCTGAACAAGTCGCTCGGCGACGCCTGCGGTCTGACAGGGCTCGGCGTGCATCTGATCGAAGTGGCGCCGGGTGATCTGACCACCGAATATCACCGCCACCACCACGAGGATGAATGCGTCTTCGTGCTTCGGGGGACGGGGATTGCACGATACGGCGCAGCACAGCAGGCCATCGGGCCCGGCGACTTTCTGGGCTACGCGGCAGGCGGCGAAGCGCATGACATCGAGAATACGGGCGAGAGCGTCCTGCAATTGCTGGTGGTGGGCCAGCGGCTCGATCACGACGTGGGTGATTATCCGGAGAAGGGCAAACGCATCTTCCGCAACAAAGGTCTGCCCTGGGCGGTCGCCGATCTGGACGACCTCGACTTTCCGCAGGCGGGGGCGAAAACTTAAAGCCGGGTCCGGTCATCGCGCGTCGCCGCGCTTTTCCCGGTTTCCCCTCGCGCGCCCGCCCGTTAAGAGGGCATCGTTTGAAAGCCGTGACGAGGGGTCGATATGGCAAACGTGGTCGTCGTGGGCGCCCAATGGGGCGATGAAGGCAAAGGCAAGATCGTGGACTGGCTCTCGGAGCGCGCCGATGTGATCGCGCGCTTCCAGGGGGGGCACAATGCGGGCCACACGCTGGTGATCGATGGCAAGGTCTACAAGCTGCATGCCCTGCCATCGGGTGTGGTGCGCGGCGGCAAACTGTCGGTCATCGGCAATGGCGTTGTCCTCGATCCCTGGCATCTCGTGCAGGAGATCGCCACCGTGCGTGAGCAGGGCGTCGAGATCACGCCCGAGACGCTGATGATCGCCGAGAACACGCCGCTCATTCTGCCCATTCACGGAGAGCTGGACCGCGCCCGCGAAGAGGCCGCCAATCCCGGCGCCAAAATCGGCACGACCGGGCGGGGCATCGGGCCTGCCTATGAGGACAAGGTCGGCAGGCGTTCCGTCCGCGTGGCGGACCTTGGGGATCGCGCGACGCTGGAGGCGCGGGTCGACCGGGCGCTGACCCATCACAATGCGCTCCGCAAGGGATTGGGCATCGAGGCCATCGACCGCGCGGCGCTGATCGAGAAGCTGGTGGCCATCGCGGACGAGATCCTGCCCTTTGCGGCCCCGGTGTGGAAAGTGCTTCAGGAAAAGCGCAAGTCGGGCAAGCGGATCCTGTTCGAAGGCGCGCAGGGCGCTCTTCTGGACATCGATTTCGGCACCTACCCCTTCGTCACCTCGTCCAACGTCATCGCGGGGCAGGCGGCGACGGGCGTGGGCCTCGGGCCGCAGGCCATCGACTACACGCTGGGCATCGTGAAGGCCTACACGACCCGTGTGGGCGAAGGGCCCTTTCCGACAGAATTGCATGACGAGGACGGCAATCGCCTCGGCGAGCGCGGTCACGAGTTCGGCACCACCACGGGCCGCAAGCGGCGCTGCGGCTGGTTCGATGCCTGCCTCGTGAAGCAGACCTGCGCCACGTCGGGCGTGAACGGAATCGCGCTGACGAAGCTCGACGTGCTCGACGGGTTCGAGACGCTGAAGATCTGCGTGGGCTACGATCTGGACGGTGAACGCTACGATTATCTGCCCACGGCGGCGGATCAACAGGCGCGGTGCACTCCGATCTACGAGGAGATGCGGGGCTGGTCCGCCTCGACCGAGGGTGCGCGCAGCTGGGCCGATCTGCCTGCCGAGGCGATCAAGTATGTCCGCCGGGTCGAGGAATTGATCGACTGCCCCGTCGCCCTACTCTCCACATCGCCGGAACGGGAAGACACCATCCTGGTGACCGATCCTTTCGCCGATTGAGGAGAGAGACGCTGACCTACAAGACCAAGAAACGCCTCGCATTGCTGATTTTGCTGGTGGGTCTGCCGGTATATGCCGTGATTGCCGTGTCGATCATGACCTGGCTGGACCGACCGCCGATCCTGGTCGAATTCCTGATCTATGCGGTGCTTGGCATCCTGTGGGCGCTGCCGTTCAAATGGGTCTTCAAGGGGGTCGGCCAGCCCGACCCCGAGGCCGACGACCAGCAAGGCTGACATTCCCCGAACGGGCCGCGTTGCGAAACAATGCGGCCCGTTAAGGTTAATATTCCCTGAAATTGCCCCAATTCCGCGCCGATGCTGCCGCGTGGCCTTCGCATGATCCTTGCGAAGTCACCGGGAGTGATGCGCGATGGCGCGACGTGAACACATCATGGCGAAGGTCCGCAGGCTGGAGGATTCAGCCCGGCCAAGCCCGGCAGGGCCGTGCAAAAAGTGCAGTGTGTGCGTCGAAAACTGCACTGCGCCGCCCAAAATGCGCAAAGCTCCCCACACATCGCGGATCGGAGAGGTGCATCATGCCTGACGGTGGATCAATTCACGAAAGATCGGCCTCTATCCTGCAATTCGGGAAGGCCACTCTCGAGGTCTCGGTCATCGCGGACTTCGAGGACTTCCTTGCGCTCAAGAGCGGCTGGCAGGCGCTTGAGGCACTCGATCCGCACTACACCGTCTTTTTGAGCTGGGCTTGGCTAGAGCGGACCTTCCGCGACAATCCGGAGGCCTGGCGGCTGGTGGTCGTACGGGATCCGGCGCGCGGCCCCGACCCGGTCTGCATCCTGCCGCTCCAGGTCAAGACCGGCTGGAGCGGGCAAAAGGGCGCATTCTGCACGCTTCTCGGTCCGGGCGGTCAGTTGATCTGGTCGGAATATGCGGGTTGGCTGTGCCATCCCGATTACGACCCCGACGCGATCCGCCTTACGGGTGCTGCATTGAAACAGATGACATGGCTGCATTTCGAAATGCGGCATGAGGCGAGCAATGATCGCCTGCGCAGTTTCGCCACCGCGTTCGAGACGGATGCACGATTCACGGTCGCGTTCCCGGAGCACCGGGTCGCCAAGGATGCCGTCGCCCCCCGGGCCAGCCATCGGGTGGATCTTCTCGACACCTACGAGGCCTTCCGCGACGGAATCCCTTCGAGCAAGACCCGCAAGACGCTGCGGCAGATGTGGCGGCGTCACTTCGTGCGGGGGGCGTGGCGCGTGACCTTCTCGGATGCGGAGACGGTGCGTCGCGATCTCGACATCCTATCGGAGCATGGGGTGCAGAACTGGGTGCCGGAGAAGGGCGCGGATGAGGCCCAGCGGATCGCGCGGAACTACCGCGCCATGCTGACCAATGCGTTCAAGATCGATTGTCTGTGCCTTGCAATCCTTTGGGACGGGGACCGCCCCATCGCGGCGCAGGCACATATCCTCGACCACGACATGAACCGCGTGCATTTCATTGTTGCGGGATTTGATGCGCAGGCTGCCGACAAGCCCTTGGGGCTGGTTCTCCATGCGCAATCGATCAGATGGGCAATCGAGCGCGGCTTCACCGAATACGATTTCGGCCATGGCGACGCGCCTTGCAGTTCCCACTTCGGAGCGGAGCAAAAGGAGGTCGGATCCATCCGGGTGTCACGGCGCGAAGGCGGTGCGGCGGGGTATTTCGACACGGCCTGCATCCCGCAAGCCGAGGCGCTGACAGCGCGCCTGACCCATAAGGGCCGGGCTGCGGAGGCGGCAGATGCGCGGGCTTGTCTCAGGGGCTTGCGGTCCTAACGCGCGGCCATCAGGCGCGCCATGTCGAGCATGCGGGCGGAAAACCCCCATTCATTATCATACCAGCCGAAGATGCGCAGGTGATCCGGTGCGCTGGCCTGGGTTTCAGGCAGCGCGATCACGAGGCTTTCGGGACGTGCGCGCATATCCACCGAGACGCAGGGATCTCGCGTCGCGCCAAGAACGGCTGAGCGGGCAGCGATCTGGGAAAGCAGCGCCTCCGCGCCCTCGATTGGAGCCTTTTCGAGTTGCACCACGAGGTCCACGGCGGACACGCTGATCGCGGGCACGCGCACGGCCGCACCGGTAATGCGCCCGGCGAGGCCCGGCAGTACATGATCTATGAGGGTTGCCGCGCTTGTCGTCGTGGGCACCATCGAGACGGCCGCGGCGCGCGAGCGCTCGAACGGGCCGCGCGGTTTGTCGACCGTGGGCTGGCTGCCGGTATAGCAATGCAGCGTCGTCATATGCCCGTGGCGCACGCCGACCGTCGCATCGAGCTCCTTCAGAAGCGGGGCAAGCGCGTTGGTGGTGCACGAAGCGTTGGAGACAATCCGCGCGTCGCCCATCGTCTCCTCGTTGGCGCCCAGAACGATCGTACGCTCCGCCTCGAGGCAGGGGCCGGAGATCAGGACATTGCGCGCACCTGCCGACAGACCGCGCGCGGCCTCCGCGCGGGTCGATACGATTCCGGTGCATTCCAGCAGAACGTCGACCCCCGCAAGATCGAGCTCGGCGAGGTCCGCATGCCGTGTGAACGGGATCGAGACACCGTCCACGTCAAGCGCTTCATCCGTGGCCTGCACATCGCCGGGGAAGGGGCCGTAGACGCTGTCATACTTGAAGAGATAGGCGCAATCGGCGCGTGGCGCGATGTCGTTCAGCAGCACGACCTCGATATCGTCGTGATCCGCGAGGGTCAGGCATTGGCGCAGAACGGTGCGCCCGATCCGTCCGAAGCCATTGATGGCAATGCGCATATCCGCCTCCCGATACCTGTCCGGGACAGGAATGCGGGGTGCCGCCGCGTGCCGCAAGTCAAATATTGTATCGGTTTTTCGGGCGGGTGGCGCAGATCCCGCCCCGCGATCCACCGCGAAGCAGGACGGTTGCAATCCCCGATCAGGCGACGTTTTCGAGACGGGTTTCCGGGGTGACGCCCAGCGCGAAGCACACATCGCGGGTCAGCTCCGGACGGTTCAGCGTGTAGAAATGCAGCTTGTCCACGCCGCCGTCGATGAGGTTCGAGCAGAGCTCCGTGCAGAGCGCGGTCGCCAGCAGGTCTTCGCGCCCGTCGCGGGTGGCCGTCTCGAACGCGTCGATCACCCATTGCGGGATCTTGGTGCCGCACTTCTCCGCAAAGCGGCGCGCGCCCTTCCAGTTCTCGATGGGGAAGATGCCCGGCACGATGGGCTTGTCGATCCCTGCCTTCTCGCAGGCGTCACGGAAACGGAAGAACGTCTCCGCCTCGAAGAAGAACTGCGTCAGCGCCTCATCCGCGCCCGCATCGAACTTGCGCTTGAGGTATTCGACATCAGCCGTGTCGGTCGGCGCTTCGGGATGCGTGTCGGGATAAGCACCCACGCGGATCGTGAAATCGCCCGTTTCCTTCAGTGCCGTGATCAGCTCGCAGCTGTCGCGGAAACCGCCTTCGGTCGCGACGAATTTGTCCTGGCCCTTGGGCGGATCACCGCGGAGCGCCACGATATCGGTCACGCCCACCTCGGCAAAGCCGCGTGCGATGCCGAGCGTTTCCTCGCGGGTGGCGTTCACGCAAGTCAGATGCGCCGCCGTGCGCAGGCCGGAATGCTTGTGGATCGTGCCGACCGCCTCGCGCGTGAGCTCGCGGGTGGTGCCGCCCGCACCGTAGGTCACGGATACGAAACGCGGCCCGAGCGGGGCCAGGGTCTGCACCGTGTCCCAAAGCCGGAAAGACGCATCCAGCGTCTGGGGCGGAAAAAACTCGAACGAGACGTCGGGACGGCGGGTCATTCTGGGCAATCCTTCTTTGCGTGATGAGCCTTGTCGCATGTCACGGTCTGTGAAACAAACTCATAATACTCAACAACAACATGAGCGAGACTGCGGGTGCATATCGAATTCCGTCATCTCAGGACGATCAAGGCGATCCATGACGCGGGCGGCGTCGCGCGGGCAGCCGAACAGCTCAACATTACACAAAGCGCGCTGTCGCATCAGATCAAGGGCCTCGAGGATCAGGCCGGGGTGGAGCTGTTCGTGCGCCGCTCGAAGCCCATGAAGCTGTCGCCTGCGGGGCTGCGCCTCTTGCGCCTCGCGGAACAGGTCCTGCCGCAGGTCGAGGCGTTGACCGCGGAATTCGAAGGGCTGCGCAAGGGCGTAACCGGGCGGATGCATATCGCGATCGAATGCCACGCCTGTTTCGAGTGGCTCTTCCCGGTGCTCGATGCGTTTCGCAAGACCTGGCCGGACGTGGATGTCGATATCCGGCCCGGCCTGGCTTTCGATGCGCTGCCCGCCCTGCTGAAAGAGGAGGTGGACCTCGTCGTCTCTTCCGATCCCGAGGAAATACCCGGCGTCACCTTCACGGAACTGTTCGATTACAATCCGGTCTTCGTGGCGGCCGCGGCCCATCCGCTGGCGCAGAAATCCTTCATCACGGCCGAGGATTTCCGCGGTCAGACGCTGATTTCCTACCCGGTGGAACGCTCGCGCCTCGATGTTTTCTCGCAGCTTCTGACCCCGGCAAAGGTGGAGCCCGCGGCGATCCGGCAGGTGGAACTGACGGCAGTGATCCTGATGCTCGTGGCCTCCAATCGCGGCGTGGCGGTTCTGCCCGACTGGGTTGTGCGCGAGGTGAAATACAGCTCGGACTACGTCACGCGGCCCCTGACCGAGACCGGGATCACCCGGCGGCTTTATGCCGCCACGCGCAGCGCAGACGAGGGCAAGACATTTGTGCAGGACCTGATCGCGTTGGCGCGCGTTGAGGCGGAGAAGCTGCAAGCGGCGTGATGTGCGCGCTGCGGCGGTCCGTTGAACAAAGGAGCCTGCATTCATGAAGATCTACGGCATCAAAACCTGCGACACCTGCCGCCAGGCGCGCAAGGCGCTGCCCGACGCGGAATTCGTAGACGTGCGCGAAGATGGTTTGCCCGGCGAGGTGCTGACCGCCGCATTGGAGCGCTTCGGCGACAAGGTGCTGAATACCCGCTCGACCACCTGGCGGGATCTGCCCGAGACGGAGCGCAAGAAGGAGCCCGTCTGGCTGATCGGTGCCTATCCCACGTTGATGAAACGGCCGCTGATCGAGGCGGGCGACGAGATGTATCTCGGCTTTGACGCGCAGACGCGCGAGGCGCTGGGCGTCTAATCACTCGGCCGGAAGGGCGCCGCGCGGCTGTGCGGCGTCCCTCGCAAGAAAGCGGTCTACGGACAGCGCGCCCGCGCCTTTCACGGCAATCAGCGTGAGACCCAGCATCCAGAAGGCCCGTTGATCCAGGATCACGCCATCGGGGATGCGGTCGAACCAGGCGCCCAGCGTTTCGGTATGGGCAATGCCGCCATGGCCATAAAGATCGGTCAGGCTTTGCACGACGATGAAGCCCATCATGCCCAAGGCGGCGGGCCGGGCGAGAAGGCCGATCACCAGAAGGGCGGGCAGCACGAATTCCGCATAGGTGCCTGCCATGACGACGGCCCAGTGATAAAATCCGAACTGACTGGCATCATATCCGACGGCCTCGAACGCTTTTGGAAAGATCTGCGCATAGGCGCCGGTCGAGAGGGTGAACGGACCGCCGTCGAGCTTCGTCAGGGCGGATTTCCAAAAATACATCAAGAGCGTTGCCGCGAAGACGAACCGCGCCATCAGCGGGAGCCATTGGTCGTTGCGATCGGACGGGGCGAAGAGAAGCGCGCGAAGCATCGGCATCATCCTTGGGGCTGGGGCGCGGCAAACGCGTTATGGGTCAGAAGCAGCGTTAAAGTGGCGGTCAGATCGAAGGACGCGCCCGCGACAGCGATCGCGTCGCCAAGCGGGGCCTTGTCCCGCAGAGCGTTGAGAAACGGCAAGCCGCCCGGCGGGAGGGCTACGGGAACCGGATCGAACTCGGCGCGCAGGATGGCCACGTCTTCTGCCCCGCCTTGGGGCTTTTCACGGGTCTGCCCCATGGCAAATCGCCAGATCTGGCAGATGGGCCACGCCGATGAGACCGTTTCGACCGAGGGTGCGAGGGGCAGCCTGGTTGCCATGAGCGCTGCCTCGTCGGGGTTGGTCAGGATCGCGGGATCGAGGGGCGTGTGATCTGCCGCGTGATAGGAGCGGCGCATCGCGAGGTCGATCCGGGCGACATCGGCCAGATATGGCAGGTGCGACAGCTGATCCTGTGCTGCCAGAAAGTCTGGAAACCCTGCGCCGTATTGCGACAGGATCGGCGTGTCGGGCTGTTCGCGGCGGATATAGGCGCCTGCGACATGGCCCATATTTTTCGCACCCAGAAGGGAGGCGATGGCGGGAAAGCCGGTGGTGATCGCCTCTGTCAGGGATACGGCGACGTTGTTGCGATAGACGGCGTAGCGGCGACCTGCCGGGCGGCCCTTCCCGTCGGTGAGGCCAGGCGGCACGGACGCTTCGGCATCGAGAAGCGCGGGATGGAAGGCCCTCGCGCCTGTCATGCGGGCACGCTGAGGCGGGACAGCGCCTCCTCGGCCCTGCGGGCTTCCTCGGCGAGGATCGGCCAGTCGGGCACGTCGGTATCCCATTCGATCAGAACGGGTTTCGGACCGGTGCGGGCCAGAACCGCGTCGAGCAGCGTCCAGACCGGGTCGGCCACGGCGCGGCCATGGCTGTCGATCAAAAGCGGCGCGCCATGATCGTCGGTATCCTCGTCATGGCCGCCGAGATGCACCTCGCCCACCGCCTCCAGCGGGAAGGCGTCGATGTAATCCTGCGGCGCGTATCCGAGATTGGTGGCGGATACGAAGACGTTGTTCACATCCAGAAGCAGCCCGCAGCCGGTGCGTTGCACCAATGCGCGCAGAAATTCGGGCTCGGAATAGGTCGAGGCCTCGAAGGCGAGATAGGAGGAGGGGTTCTCAAGCAGCATCTGTCGACCGAGCGTCTCCTGCACCTCATCGATATGAGACGCGACGCGGGCCAGCGTGGCCTCCGTATAGGGCAGGGGCAGCAGATCGTTGAGATACGTGGTCTCGTGGGTCGACCACGCCAGATGCTCCGAGAAACTGGCGGGCCCGGTCCGGTCGATCAGCTGTTTCAGGCGCGCCAGATGCTCCGGGTCGAGGGGGCCTTCTCCGCCGATGGACAGGCCCACGCCGTGGATCGAAAGGGGGAAGCGTTCACTCAGACTTGCAAGCTGCGCCATCGGGCGGCCACCGGCCCCCATGTAATTCTCGGCGTGGATCTCGATCCAGCGAACGGGGCCGGGATCTTCGGTCAGGGCGGAAAAGTGCTGCGCCTTGAAGCCGATGCCGGGCGCTGCGGGCAGCGTGTTTGGGCTGTGATCGAACATGATCGGCGTGTCCTCGAACGGGTGGGACAGACAGGTCGGACAGAGACGGACGGCGTCGGGCGGGCCTGAACCCGCCCGATCGATTTCAAAGGCGTATCAGCCCGTGGGCAGATCGCGGTCGAGCTCTTCGAGCGAGCCTTCGCGCGGCGTGCCGTCGGCCATTTGCGGCAGGTCGATCTCGGTGCAGGTGCCAGCATCCACGAGCGTCCAGGCATTGCCCTGGTAATCGACGGTCGAGGTGCCCGCACAGGTCGTGCCGGGGCCCGCGGCGCAATCGTTCTCGCCGGCAAGCGAGACGCCGAAGCACTTTTCCTTGGCCTGAGCGTGAACGCCGGTTGCAGCGAAGCTGGCGGCGACGGCGCCGACAAGCGCGGCGGTCTTGATCGTTGTGGACATCGTGTCGAACCTCATTGGCTATCTGGTCACAAGCCCCGACGGGTGGGCCGCCGGGTCGCATCCAGACTGGCCTGCGACGGAGGGTCGCGCCACTCACAGGGCTGTGCTTCACGCTCCGATTATCGTTCTGCGGGTGCGAAAGCCGTGAGCGGGTGTGCTCAAGTGCCTGTATTTGAGCGCATTTTAGCGTGGTGACCGCGCGACAGTCCCGCGTGTCTGTAACAATTCCAAAGGCTCCCGCGCTGGAATGTTGCAACCGACCACCCGCAGCAAAGCGCGCGCCGGAGGGGTGCTCACGGCGCGCGCCAGAAATGTTACAGTCTTTGGGCGTTCTCAGTCGCGCTGATCGGGCGGGGTCGCATCCGCACCCAATGTCGCGACGATCTCATCGAGCGCTGCAACTGCGGTCTGCTTTTCGCCGAGACGGCGGACGGTCACCGTACGCTCCTCGACCTCGCGGTGGCCGATGGCGAGGATGACCGGCACCTTGCCCACGGAATGCTCGCGGACCTTGTAATTGATCTTCTCGTTGCGGATGTCGGCTTCGGCGCGGACGCCTGCCTTTTGCAGCTTGGCGACCACCTCGTGCACGTAATCGTCTGCCTCCGACACGATGGAGGCCACGACGACCTGGCGCGGGGCCAGCCAGAAGGGCAGTTTGCCCGCGTGTTCCTCGATCAGGATGCCGATGAAGCGTTCGAACGAGCCCAAAACCGCGCGGTGCAGCATGACGGGGCGGTGCTTCGCCCCGTCGGCGCCTACATAGGTTGCGTCGAGCCGTTCCGGCAGGACAAAATCGACCTGCAGCGTGCCACATTGCCAATCCCGGCCGATTGCGTCGGTCAGAACAAACTCCAGCTTCGGTCCGTAGAAAGCGCCTTCGCCGGGGTTCAGCTCGAACGCACAACCTGCGGCAGTCGTGGCCGCCTTGAGGGCGGCTTCGGACTTGTCCCAGACGGCATCCGATCCCGAACGGGTCTCTGGACGGTCGGAGAACTTGACTTTGAAGCTTTCGAATCCGAGGTCGCGGTAGATTTCACTGAGAAAGTCGATAAAGCGTCGTGTTTCATCTTCGATCTGATCCTCTCTGCAGAAAATATGAGCGTCATCCTGCGTAAATCCGCGGACACGCATTATACCGTGCAAGGCACCGGATGGTTCATATCTATTGCACGATCCGAATTCGGCCATGCGCAGAGGAAGATCGCGGTAAGACTTTAACCCTTGGTTAAAAATCTGGACGTGGCAGGGGCAATTCATCGGCTTGAGCGCATTGACCGCCTTTTCGCGGGCATGCTCCTCGTCCACCTCGACGATAAACATGTGCTCCTGGTACTTGTCCCAGTGGCCCGAGGCCTCCCACAATTTGCGGTCGACGACCTGGGGCGTGTTGACCTCGACGTAGCCGCCCGCGCGCTGCTGACGGCGCATGTAATCCTGAAGGCTCGTGTAGATCGACCAGCCGTTGGGGTGCCAAAAAATCTGGCCCGGCGCCTCTTCCTGCATGTGGTAGAGGTCCATCTCGCGGCCGAGCTTGCGGTGATCGCGCTTCGCGGCCTCTTCGAGCATGTGCAGATGCGCCTTGAGGTCTTCCTTGTTCTTGAAGGCCACGCCGTAGATTCGCTGGAGCATCGCGCGGGAGCTGTCGCCGCGCCAGTAAGCGCCCGCCACGGACATCAGCTTGAACCCATCCGCGGGGACCTGACCGGTATGTTGCAGATGCGGGCCGCGGCAGAGGTCCTGCCAGTCGCCGTGCCAGTACATGCGCAACGGCTCGTCGCCCGGAATGGCGTCGATCAGCTCGACCTTGTAGGGCTCGCCATTGGCCTCATAGTGCGCCACGGCCTTGTCGCGCGGCCAGACCTCGGTGCGGACGGGCTCGCGCGCGGCGATGATCTGCTTCATGCGCTTTTCGATCTCGCCCAGATCCTCGGGCGTGAAGGGCTCGGCGCGGTCGAAATCGTAGTACCAGCCGTTCTCGATAACGGGGCCGATGGTGACCTTCACGTCCGGCCAGATCTCCTGCACGGCGCGGGCCATGATGTGCGCGAGGTCGTGGCGAATGAGCTCGAGCGCCTGAGCGTCGTCCTGAAGCGTATGAATGGCGATGGCGCTGTCAGCCTCGATGGGCCATTGCAGGTCCCAATGCGCGCCGTTC
The DNA here is from genome assembly GCF_009363255.1 of Roseivivax sp. THAF197b. Lineage (NCBI taxonomy): Bacteria > Pseudomonadati > Pseudomonadota > Alphaproteobacteria > Rhodobacterales > Roseobacteraceae > Roseivivax > Roseivivax sp. THAF197b. The sequence goes on from NZ_CP045318.1 coordinate 799,451, forward strand.
ACGCTTGCGGATATGGCTTTCTTCTCCAGCGATTTGGAGATCGATGCGGCCACCTCGGCGGGCGTCACGCCAGCCGCGTAGTCGCGCGCATTGCCATCAGGAAAAGTCAGGGAAATCTGGGCCATTGGCCAGCACTCCTCGTCGGTTTGGCGCCCACGGAACGCCCGGTTGCGGGTATATGTCGATGTGCGACTGAATGGCCGGGGGGGAACCCGCTGTCAAGACGGGCGTTCGGTAGCATGATTGCAGACAAGGATGGGACATGGTCGACGTGACGGACACCGACGCTAAAGATCTCTATGGCACGCTGACCGACGATGGCGGGGAAGCCTCCGCGCGCGAGGCTCGCGACGGTCTGCGGCACATGCTGTCGCTGTCGATGACGAAGGTGTCGGACGGCCTGATCTCGCCGAAGCTGGTGCTGACCTGGATCATGCAATCCATCGGCGCGCCTGCCGCCCTCGTGGGGCTTCTGGTCCCGATCCGCGAAGCCGGAGCGCTGCTGCCTCAGGTCCTGCTGGCCGGGCCCGTCGAGGCGATGCGGTACCATAAGTGGATGTGGATCGCGGGCGCGCTGGGGCAGGGTATCGCGGCTGCCTGCATCGCGGTCGCAGCATTGACGCTGGAAGGCTGGGTTGGCGGGCTTGCGATTTGCGGGCTTCTGGCGGTGCTGGCCGTCTCCCGCGCGGCCTGTTCGGTGAGCTACAAGGACATCCTCGGCAAGACGGTGAAAAAGACGCGCCGCGGCGCGGTCAAGGGCGTTGCGGGGTCGGCCTCCTCCGCGGCGGTGCTGATCTTCGCGTTGCTTCTGCTGTCGGGCCTAATGCAGGACATCACACCGCTTGCCATCGCGGTAGGCCTCGCTGCCGTACTCTGGATCGTGGCCGCGGCCATCTTTACCCGCGTTGAAGAAGAGGCGTCCGAGCCGGGAGAGAGAGATGGTCTTAACCTGGCGCCGCTCCGGGAAGATGCGCAGTTCCGCCGCTTCATTGCCGCGCGCGGCTTTCTGACCGCGACCGCTTTGGCCCCGCCCTATCTGGTGCTGCTCGACGATGGTGGTGGCGCGCTTCAGAAATTGGGTGCGCTCCTGTTGGCCTCGGCAGCGGCCGCGTTCGTGTCGTCTTATATCTGGGGACGGCTGTCGGACCGTTCCTCGCGGCGGGTGCTGATCCTGGCGGGGCTGAGCGGCAGTGCGGCCATGGTCGTCGCGGTGGTCGCAGCGCTTCTGGGGTTCACCTCCGCGATTTGGGTGACGCCCGTCATCCTGTTCGGGCTTCAGATCGCCTATCAGGGGGTGCGGTCGGGCCGGTCCACGTATCTCGTCGATATGGCGCCGGAGGATCAACGCGCCTCCTACGCGGCCCTTGCCAACACCGCGATCGGAACGCTGCTGCTCGTCGCAGGCGCCTTTGGTGGTGCGCTTGCGACCTTGGGGCCGGAGATCGCATTGGCCGGATTTGCCGTTCTGTCCGCATTGGGCGCTGTCACGGCGCTGGGCCTCAATGAGGTCGAGGAACTGGCGGATTAAGCAGGCTGGTCTTGGCCCGGTCACGCGCCGGGTCGGACTGGCGCCGCCCGCGTGAGTTCGGCATAGTCCCGCAAGGCAGAGTGCAAACGGGCAGATGGAATGAGCGGCACGCAGCGACTGACAAGCCCCGAGGGGCGCGATCTGGCTTACGTGAAGACCAATGGGGAAGGGCCCTGCATCGTCTTCCTGTCAGGCTACAAGTCGGACATGGAAGGCACCAAGGCGGTGCATCTCGAGGCCTGGGCCAAGGCGCAGGGCCGCGCCTTCCTGCGGTTCGATTATTCCGGGCACGGCCAGTCGGGCGGCGCGTTCGAGGACGGCTGCATCGGCGATTGGGCCGCAGATGCCGAAGCGGTGATCCGACATGCAACGACCGGCCCCGTGGTGCTGGTCGGCTCTTCCATGGGGGGCTGGATCGCCACGTTGATGACCCGGCGTCTGAGCGAGGTCGCGGGTTTCGTCGGCATCGCCGCGGCGCCCGATTTCACGGAAGATGCGTTCTGGGCGAGCTTCAGCGCGGATGATCGCGACCGGCTCATGGCCGACGGGCAGATCGCGCTGCCCTCGGAATATGACGATCCCTACATCATCACCCGGCGCCTGATCGAGGATGGCCGAGAGAACCTTGTCATGCGCACGCCATTGCCGATGCCCTATCCGGTGCGCCTTCTTCAGGGGACGGAGGACGGCTCCGTCACGCGGGAGACGGCGTTGCAGCTGCTCGATCACATCGACGGGCAGGATGTGCGGCTGAGCCTCGTGAAGGGGGCTGATCACCGCTTTTCCGACCCCGCCTGTCTCGCGCTCATCGAGGCGGCGATCCTCGAGGTTCTGGCAGGGTCCGAGGCGTGAGATGGGTCGTCAGGCTGCTCTCGGGGCTTATCCTCGTTGTGGCAGTGGCGCTCTGGCTCGCCCCGGAGGAGCCAGATGATCTGAGCGCCCAATTCGATGAAGCCCTGCTGTCGGACGGCGTCGACGCTTACCTGGAAGGACGGGAGGCGCGCGTCCCGGATCTGCGCGAAGGAGCTGCAAAACGGGTGATCTGGGCGAGGGTGCCGGAAGATCGGACCGAGTGGGCGGTCGTCTATCTGCATGGCTTCTCGGCAGGGCCCGAGGAAATCCGCCCGGTGCCGGACCGCGTGGCTGAGGCGCTGGGGGCCAACCTCTATTTCGCGCGCCTGACGGGACATGGCCGCGACGGGGCCGCGATGGCCGAAGCCAGCCTGCCGCATTGGATGGGGGACGTGGCCGAGGCGATGGCCATCGGACGGCGTATCGGGGAGCGGGTTCTCGTCCTTGGCACCTCGACCGGCGGCACGCTCGCAACCCTGGCCGCTCATGACCCGGATCTTTCCGAAGATGTCGCGGGGCTAGTCCTGATCTCGCCGAACTACCGCGTTAAAAGTCTCTCCGCGATGATTCTGACTTGGCCGGGCGTGCGCTATTGGGGGCCGCTCCTTGCCGGGGCGGAGCGCCGCTTCTCGCCGCAGAATGCGGATCACGCCGCGCATTGGACCACAGCCTATCCCACCACCGCGCTGCTGCCGATGGCCGAGACGGTGAAGGCCGCGCGTGCCGTGCCGCATGACCGGATCGACACGCCTGCGCTCTTCGTGTTCTCGGATCTCGATCAGGTCGTCGATGCGGGCGTGACGCGGCAGGTGGCCTCGGCCTGGGGCGGGCCCGTGGAGATCATGCCCGTCGATCCCGCCCGGACTGAGCCTGCGGCGCATGTGATCGCGGGCGATATCCTGTCGCCGGAGATGACCGGGCCTGTTGTGGCTCGCATCGTCGACTGGGCCCGCGCCCTCCCCGTCGCGCCCGTCTCTGATTAATCCGCGCTTAACCAATCCCGCGTTAGACCCGAGCTGAATCGAAGACCGGCAAGGCAGAGCAGGGCAGCGCGTGAAGGACTGGAGCGATCAGAGCGTCGATTTCGCCGAAACCCTGAGGGGGGTGGCCGATGCCGTTTGGGGCAGGGCCGAATTCGGACGGTTGTTCGAGGCGCATCTGCATCCCGACGCGATCCTGCGGGGGCCGGATCACCTTCTTCAGGGGCGCTTGGCGATTGCGACGGCGGCGCTGCAGCCGTTGGCGGCGTTTCCGGGGCGCAGCCTATATGTCGAGGATGCGGGATGGACCGCGATCGCGGGTGGCACGCGGGCAGGCGCTTTACGGCTGTTTTGCGAGGGCACGCATGACGGGGCCGGGCTTTACGGGCCAGCCACCGGCAAGGCGGCGAAATACCGCGTTCTGATGGATGTTGCGGCCAAGGGGGCCGTGATCGGTGAGGTCTGGCGCTTGCGCGACAGTGCGGCGATCTTCGCCGCCCTTGGCCTCGATCCGGAACGTTGGGCGGCGGAGCGTCTCGCCTGGGGCGACCGCGACAGCGCGCCCTTTCGACCCGGTATCGATGAGCCCGGGGCTTACACGGCGCAGGGCAATGGCAGCGAATGGGGCCGCGCCTGGGCCGCACTCCTCGAGCGCGCGATGGATGGGGGCTTCGATCTTTTCGATGGTCAGACCGACCCTGCCGCCGAAATCGCGCTGCCGGGCGGCATCACCCGGCGTGGGGGTGCGGCGGCACGGCAATTCTGGCTGGGCCTGCGCGCGGCCTTCCCTTCGGCGCAATTCAAGGTGCATCACCGCTTCGGGCTGGAGACGCCGCTTCTGCCGCCGCGGGCTTTCCTGCGCTGGTCTCTGGACGGACGCCATGACGGGCCGGGGCTGTTCGGGGCACCGACCGGAGCGGAGGTGCATGTCATGGGCATGAGCCAGGCCGAATTCGGCCCCGGTGGCCTGCGCCGGGAATGGACGCTCATCGATCCGGGCGCGATCTGGATGCAGATCAAGGCGCAGACGGGCTGAGCGTAGGTCGGGCTGCGTGGCGAGGGGCGCATCCCCGCGCGCCTGTAATTGCGGCATAAGCGTGCTTGTTTTGCTGGCAATGACACGGCGGATTGGCTAGACTCCGCGTCAGACCCGGAAAACCGGGCATTCGAGGCAGTTATTCAGGCGGTTTTCATGACCGAGATGGTGTACGGCACGGTCCGGGTGCGCGACAGCGAACCCGTGTTGCCGAAATGGTGGCGGACAATCGACAAATGGTCGCTGTCCTGCATCCTCATTCTCTTTGCAATCGGCATCCTTCTGGGGCTCGCGGCATCGCCGCCACTGGCGGAACGCAACGGCTTCGACGCGTTTCACTACGTGCAGCGTCAGGCCATCTTCGGAACGGTCGCGCTGATCGCGTTGGTCGTCACGTCGCTTTTGTCGCCGGTTCTCGTGCGCAGACTTGCGGTGCTGGCCTTCCTTGTGGCCTTTGTGGCGCTGGCGTTCCTGCCCCTGTTCGGCACCGATTTCGGCAAGGGCGCTGTGCGGTGGTACAGCCTCGGCTTTGCATCGGTGCAGCCGTCGGAATTCCTAAAACCCGCCTTCATCATCGTCGCGGCCTGGATGATGGCCGCCAGCCAGGAGATCGGTGGCCCGCCGGGGCGGCTTTGGTCCTTCTTTCTGGTCATGGCCATCGTGCTGATGCTGGCGATGCAGCCTGATTTCGGCCAGGCCTGCCTCGTGCTTTTCGGCTGGGGCGTGATGTATTTCGTAGCCGGTGCGCCCATGTTCCTGCTTCTGGGAATGGCCGGAATGGTCGTGCTGGGCGGCATGTTCGCCTACAACAATTCCGAGCATTTCGCGCGTCGCATCGACGGCTTCCTCAACCCCGACATCGATCCCACGACCCAGATCGGCTACGCCACCAACGCGATCCAGGAGGGCGGCTTTTTCGGTGTCGGCGTGGGCGAGGGACAGGTGAAATGGTCGCTGCCCGACGCGCATACGGACTTCATCATCGCGGTTGCCGCCGAGGAATACGGCCTCGTCCTTGTCCTCTTCATCATCTGTCTTTATGCGAGCGTCGTCGTTCGGTCGCTCCTGCGGCTGATGAAGGAACGCGACCCCTTCATCCGGCTCGCAGGGACGGGGCTGGCCTGCATGTTCGGCGTCCAGGCGATGATCAATATGGGCGTCGCGGTTCGGCTTCTGCCCGCGAAGGGGATGACCTTGCCCTTCGTGAGCTACGGCGGATCCTCGCTCATCGCGATGGGCATTTCGGTCGGCATGCTTTTGGCCTTCACACGGACACGGCCGCAGGGTGAGATTGGCGATATCCTGCGCGGGCGGCTGCGCTAGCGGCCCGCCCCGGGCGCGGGACGAGACGGAAGGAGCGCGCATATGGCACAGCACGACCGCCCTCTTCTCGTGATCGCCGCCGGCGGCACGGGCGGGCACATGTTTCCCGCCCAGAGCCTGGCCGAGGTGATGCTGCGGCGCGGCTGGCGGGTGAAACTCTCCACCGATGCGCGCGGCGCGCGGTATACCGGCGGCTTCCCGCATTCCGTTGAAATCGAGCAGGTCTCGAGCGCGACCTTCGCGCGGGGCGGCCTCCTCTCGAAGGCGCTGGTGCCGTTCCGGGTGGCGGGCGGCATCGTCGGCATGGCCATGCGCATGCTGCGCGACCGCCCCGACGTGGTCGTGGGCTTCGGCGGCTATCCCTCCATCCCGGCGCTGGGGGCCGCCACGCTGATGCGGCTTCCGCGGATGATCCATGAGCAAAACGGCGTGCTGGGCCGGGTGAACCAGATCTTTGCCCGTCGCGTCGATGCGGTGGCCTGCGGCACATGGCCGACAGCGCTGCCCGAAGGTGTCGAGGCGACGCATACGGGAAATCCCGTGCGCCTGTCGGTCCATGAGCGCCAGGGCGCGGCCTATATCCCGCCGGGCGATTACCCGATGTCGCTTCTGGTAATCGGCGGCTCTCAGGGGGCGCGGATCCTGTCGGATGTGGTCCCGCCCGCCATCGCCGCCTTGCCGATGGACATGCTCCAGCATCTGCGCGTCAGCCATCAGGCCCGCGACGAGGATGGGGAACGGGTCGCGACCTTCTATGCCGAGAACGGCATCGATGCCGATGTGCAGCCCTTCTTCCACGATATCCCCGCCCGGATGAGCGAGGCGCAGCTCGTGATCTCGCGCTCGGGCGCATCCTCCGTAGCGGACCTTTCGGTGATCGGTCGCCCCGCGATCCTGATCCCCTTTGCCGCTGCCACCGGCGATCATCAGACCGCCAATGCCCGCGCTCTGACCGAAGCCGGGGCCGCGATCCGCATTCCGGAATCCAAATTGACCGTCGAGGCCATGACGGACGCCATTCGAAGCGTGCTCGACCACCCGCAAGGCGCGCTGCAGATGGCGCAGGCCGCCCTTTCGGTGGGCCGCCCCGATGCCGCCGAGGCGCTGGCAGCCATGGTCGAGACACTTGCAGACAAGGACCAAGCGAAATGAACGCAGCCGCCGCCACCAAGTTGCCCACCGATGTGGGCCCCATCCATTTCGTCGGGATTGGCGGCATCGGCATGTCGGGCATTGCGGAAGTGCTGCTGAACCTTGGCTACACGGTGCAGGGATCGGACCTGAAGGCCTCGAAGATCACCGAGCGGCTCGAGAGCCTCGGCGCACGCATCTATGTGGGCCAGAACCCCAAGAACCTCGAGAATGCGGAGGTCGTGGTGATCTCGTCGGCGATCAAGCCAGGCAATCCCGAGCTGGATGCGGCGCGGCTCGCCGGTCTGCCGATCGTGCGCCGGGCCGAGATGCTGGCGGAGCTCATGCGGCTCAAGTCAAACATCGCGGTCGCGGGTACGCACGGCAAGACGACGACCACGACGCTGGTGGCGGAGCTTCTGGTCGCGGGCGGGATCGACCCCACCGTCATCAACGGCGGCATCATCCACGCCTACGGCTCCAACGCGCGGATGGGGCAGGGCGAGTGGATGGTCGTGGAGGCCGACGAGTCGGACGGCACGTTCAACCGGCTGCCCGCCACTATCGCCATCGTGACCAATATCGACCCCGAGCATATGGAGCATTGGGGCGATTTCGAGCGGCTGAAGCAAGGCTTTACCGATTTCGTCTCGAACATCCCGTTTTACGGGCTCGCCGTGTGCTGCACCGATCACGAGGAGGTCCAGCGCCTCGTGGGCCGCGTCACCGACCGGCGCATCGTGACCTATGGCTTCAACACGCAGGCCGATGTGCGCGCGGTCAACCTGCGCTACGAGGACGGTGTGGCGCATTTCGACATCGCGCTGCAGGCGGAGGGCCGCGTGATCGAGGATTGCGCGCTTCCGATGCCGGGCGATCACAACGTCTCGAACGCGCTGTCGGCCGTGGCGGTGGCGCGGCATCTCGGGATGAAGCCGTCCGAAATCCGCAAGGCACTGGCCGCATTTGGCGGCGTTAACAGAAGATTTACCCGCGTGGGCGAAGTTGGGGGCGTGACCGTGATCGACGATTACGGCCATCACCCGGTGGAGATTCAGGCTGTGCTGAAGGCTGCCCGCCATGCAACGAAGGGCCGCGTCATCGCGGTGCATCAACCGCATCGTTACTCGCGGCTGCATTCGCTGTTCGATGATTTCTGCGCCTGCTTCAATGAGGCGGATGTCGTGGCCATTGCCGATGTCTACGCCGCGGGCGAGGATCCCATCGAGGGCGCGTCGCGCGACGACCTCGTTGGGGGGCTCATCCGTCACGGACATCGCAGCGCCCATGCGATCGACAACGAAGACGACCTCGAGGCGCTGGTGCGCGCGGAGGCAAAACCGGGTGACATGGTGGTCTGCCTTGGCGCGGGTACGATCTCGGCCTGGGCCAATAACCTGCCCAAGCGGTTGAAGGGCTGACCCATGGCACCCGCATTGCTGACAGGGTGTTTCTGGGTGCTCGCGGCGACGATCACCGCCTGCCTGCCGATGAAGCGGCAATATATCCCCGGCGTGGCCCTTCTGGTCGCAGCGCCGTTTCTGTTGGTTTGGATCGGTGTCAGTATCGGCCCCGTATGGGCGCTTGCGGGATGTGCGGCCTTCCTGTCGATGTTCCGAAACCCGCTCAAATATTTCTGGGCCCGCCTGCGCGGCCACAAACCGGAGCTGCCGGAATGACAACCTCGCTAATCCTCGCGCTGATCTGGGCGCTCTCGGCCAATATCCTTGCGATGATCCCGTCGCAGGACAATCACTGGCGACGCGCCTATGGCCTGATAGCGGTAGGCATCCCGCTCCTGGGCTACGTCACGTACGAGAACGGCCCGTGGATCGGACTTCTGGTCTTCGCGGCGGGGGCGAGCGTTTTGCGCTGGCCGATGCTGTATCTCGGGCGGTGGTTGCGGCGTCGCTTCGGGGCCGAAACCTGAGTTGTCGGCGCGGTGCGTGGCGCGGCGATTGCCAAGAGGTAAGGCAGTCCGGGCGGGCTTGTAACTCGGATCACTGCGCGCGATACCCGCGGCCATGACGAAAATGCCCGAAACCCGCGGACGCCTGACAGCGGACCGCCCATTGGCCGACCTGACATGGCTGCGTGTCGGCGGGCCTGCGGATTGGTTCTTCCAGCCTGCCGATGTGCGGGACCTCGCAGATTTTCTTAAAGCGTTGCCGCCGAACGTTCCGGTCTTCCCCATGGGGGTCGGCTCCAACCTGATCGTGCGCGACGGGGGCCTGCATGCGGCGGTGATCCGCATGGGGCGCGGCTTCAACGCGATCACGGTCGAGGGAAACCGCGTGCGCGCCGGGGCGGCCGCGCTTGACGCGCATGTGGCGCGGAAGGCAGCCGAGGCAGGCGTGGACCTGACATTCCTGCGCACGATCCCCGGCGCCGTGGGCGGTGCCGTGCGGATGAATGCCGGATGCTATGGATCTTATGTGGCAGATGTCTTCGTCGAGGCGACGGCGGTGACACGCGCGGGCGAGATCGTCACGCTGACCGCCGAGGATCTCGATTTCCGCTACCGCCAGACCGATCTGGCCGAGGGAACCGTGATCGTTGAGGTGGTCTTCGAGGGGCCATCGGGCGATCCGGAGGCGCTTGCCGCGCGCATGGAGACGCAGCTTGCCAAGCGCGATGCGACCCAGCCCACCAAGGAGCGGACCGCCGGGTCCACCTTCCGCAATCCCGCCGGGCATTCCTCGACGGGACGGGCGGATGATGTGCATGATCTGAAGGCCTGGAAGGTCATCGACGACGCGGGCATGCGCGGTGCCATGCGCGGCGGGGCGCAAATGAGCGAGAAGCATTCCAACTTCCTGATCAATAACGGCGGCGCCACGGCGGCGGACCTCGAAGGTTTGGGCGAAGAGGTTCGAAAAAAGGTTTTCCAAACCAGTGGAATAAAGCTAGAGTGGGAAATCATGCGCATCGGTGAACCGGCGCCTGAGACAGAGGGCGAAAAGCCCCGATAATAAGGTTCGTGCCGCAGGCAGGCGGCGGGATCGGAACAAGGGGCAAAGCCCCGGACAGAGGCAGTTTTGGGGATGTCGAGCAGGGCAAACCCCAAAGTGGTGGTAATCATGGGTGGACCTTCCGCGGAGCGGGAGGTGTCGCTGAGTTCCGGCAAGGAATGTGCCGCCGCTTTGCGGACAGAAGGTTTTGACGTGGTCGAGGTCGATGCAGGCCCCGACCTCGTTGTGCGTCTGTCAGAGATTTCTCCCGATGTCGTGTTCAACGCCCTGCATGGCCGCTGGGGTGAAGATGGCTGCGTCCAAGGCCTGCTGGAATGGCAGGGTCTGCCCTATACGCATTCGGGCGTGCTCGCCTCGTCGCTGGCGATGGACAAGGAGCGCACCAAGGACGTCTACCGCGCCCATGGTCTTCCCGTGGCCGAAAGCCGCCTTGCCTCGAAGGCCGAGGTGATGACCGCGCATGTCATGCCGCCGCCCTACGTGGTGAAGCCCTATAACGAAGGCTCGTCGGTCGGCGTCTATCTTGTCGCTGAAGGGGCTGCGCCGCCGCAGCTCTCAGCCGAGATGCCGGAGACCGTGATGGTCGAGGCCTTCGCGCCGGGCCGCGAGCTGACGACGACCGTGATGGGCGACCGGGCGCTGGGCGTCACGGACATCATCACCGATGGCTGGTACGACTACGACGCCAAGTACAAACCGGGTGGCTCGCGCCATGAATGCCCGGCGAACATCCCCGAGGAGATCGCCGCGGCCTGCCGCGATTACGCGCTTCGGGCCCATGCCGCGCTGGGCTGTCGGGGCGTGACACGCACCGATTTCCGCTGGGACGAAAGCAAGGGTCTCGCGGGCCTCATCCTTTTGGAGACCAACACGCAACCGGGCATGACGCCCACATCGCTGTCGCCCGAGCAGGCGGAAAAGGCGGGCCTCAGCTTCGGGCAATTCTGCCGCTGGATGGTGGAGGATGCTTCATGTCAGAGATGACGCGCTTCGATCCTGCCCCCTCGCGGCTGAAGTACCGCGTCGAGCGGATGATGCTGACCCCGCTCTACCGATTGCTCCTGCGGGTCGGTCTGCCCTTCGCGCTGACCTTCGGGGCGGCGAGCTGGTGGCTGTCCCACGAGGAAAACCGGGAATGGATCGCGCTGACCTATGCGGATGCGCGGGCGGCGATCCAGGAGCGGCCGGAATTCATGGTCGAGCTGATGGCCATCGACGGCGCGGACCCCGCCATCTCCGAGGATATTCGCGAGATCATACCGCTCGATTTTCCGATCTCGTCCTTCGATCTCGACCTCGATGCGATGCGCCGCACGATCACCGGCCTCGACGCGGTGGAATCCGCGAGCCTGTTCGTGCGTCAGGGCGGCGTTTTGCAGGTCAATGTGCGCAAGCGCGAACCTGTGGTCCTGTGGCGGACCGAAGCGGGGCTCGAACTGCTGGATCGGGGCGGCGTGATGACCGGACCGGTGAGCACGCGCGCCGCCTTCCCGGATCTGCCCGTCATCGCGGGATCGGGCGCTGACGCCCATGTCAACGAAGCCTTGCGCCTTGTGGCGGCCGCCGCCCCCTTGCGGCACCGGCTGCGCGGGCTGGAGCGGATGGGCGAGCGGCGCTGGGACGTCGTGCTGGATCGCGGTCAGCGCATCATGCTGCCCGAAGAGGGCGCGGTGCGCGCGCTGGAGCGCGCCATCGCCATGGATCAGGCGGTCGACATGCTGGCGCGCGACCTCGTCGCGGTCGACCTTCGGCTGAGAGAGCGGCCAACGCTCCGAATGACACAAACCGCGCTGGAGGACCTCTGGCGTATCAGGCAAATCGAGGCAGGGGACGACTGACGTCATGATCGAGCTCTATGAATCCCAACGGGCAATGCGAAACATGCGTAAGGCCGCGATGCAGCGGGGTGTGGTTGCGGTGCTCGATGTGGGCTCGTCCAAGATCGCCTGCCTGATCTTGCGCTTTGACGGCACCGGCCGCGACATGGATGTCGACGGTGTCGGCTCGCTCGCCGGGCAATCGGGCTTCCGGGTGATCGGGGCGGCGACGACACGCTCGCGCGGTGTGCGCTTCGGCGAGATCGCCGCGATGAACGAAACCGAGCGCGCCATCCGCACCGCCGTGCAGGCCGCGCAAAAAATGGCGCAGATCCGCGTCGATCACGTCATCGCCTGTTTTTCGGGCGCCGATCCGCGGTCCTACGGGCTGGCAGGGCAGGTGGAGCTGGAAGGCACGCAGGTCAGCGAGCAGGACGTGGCGCGGGTGCTTTCCGCCTGTGACGTGCCTGATTTCGGCGATGGGCGCGAAGTGCTGCACGCGCAGCCGGTGAATTTCGCGCTCGATCATCGTTCCGGCCTCAGCGATCCGCGCGGTCAGATCGGCCAGGACCTGGCCTGTGACATGCACATGCTCACGGTCGACGGCATGGCGATCCAGAACCTCGCCCATTGCGTGAAGCGCTGTGACCTGGAACTCGCGGGGCTTGCCTCCTCGGCCTACACGAGCGGGATCGCTGCTTTGGTTGAAGACGAGCAGGAGCTGGGCGCGGCCTCGATTGATCTCGGTGGCGGGGCCACGGGCATTTCGATCTTCATCAAGAAACACATGATCTATGCCGACGCGGTGCGGATGGGCGGCGATCACATCACCTCCGACATCTCCATGGGCCTGCAGGTGCCGATGGCCACCGCGGAGCGCATCAAGACCTTCTATGGCGGCGTCGTCGCCACCGGCATGGATGACCGCGAGATGATCGAGATCGGCGGCGAAACGGGCGACTGGGAGCATGACCGACGCACGGTCAGCCGCGCCGAGCTGATCGGCATCATGCGCCCGCGGGTCGAGGAAATCCTCGAAGAGGTGCGCGCCCGGCTCGATGCGGCGGGCTTCGATCACCTGCCCTCCCAGCAGATCGTGCTGACGGGGGCAGGCAGCCAGATCCCCGGGCTTGACGGGCTTGCGGCGAAGATCTTGGGCCAGCAGGTGCGGCTCGGGCGGCCCATGCGCGTGCATGGTCTGCCGCAGGCGGCCACCGGTCCCGGCTTCTCGAGCGCGGTGGGCCTGTGCCTCTTTGCAGCGCATCCGCAGGACGAATGGTGGGACTTCGAGATCCCGGTGGACCGGCTGCCCGCGAAATCCTTTCAGCGGGCTGTCAAATGGTTCCGAGACAACTGGTGACCCCAATATGTCGCGAGATCGGCGAAATACCGCGAAGACCGGCCTTAAAACTGCCATATTTGGTGGGATTTTGCCGTTTTTTTGATGACGAAACGTGCCGTCGGCGTTAATACTGGGCGGGAATAGGCGAAAAAGGGCCCTAACGGTCCACAAAAAAGCAGGCGGATTAGCGATGACTTTGAACCTTTCCGTGCCAGGGCACGACGAGTTGAAGCCGCGCATCACCGTGTTCGGTGTGGGCGGGGCAGGCGGCAACGCTGTGAACAACATGATCGAGAAATCGCTCGACGGGTGCGATTTCGTGGTGGCCAACACCGACGCGCAGGCGCTTCAGCAAAGCCGGGCGCAGACCTCCATCCAGTTGGGTGTGAAGGTCACCGAAGGTCTGGGTGCGGGCGCACGGGCCACGGTCGGCGCCGCCGCTGCCGAGGAAAGCATCGAACAGATCGTCGATCACCTCGCGGGCGCGCACATGTGCTTCATCACCGCAGGCATGGGCGGCGGCACCGGCACCGGCGCGGCCCCGATCATCGCGCAGGCCGCGCGTGAACTGGGCGTCCTGACCGTGGGCGTCGTCACCAAGCCGTTCCAGTTCGAAGGCGGCAAGCGGATGAAGCAGGCCGAGGAGGGCGTCGAAGCCCTTCAGAAGGTCGTCGACACGCTGATCATCATCCCCAACCAGAACCTCTTCCGGTTGGCGAACGAGCGGACCACCTTCACCGAAGCCTTCTCGATGGCGGACGATGTCCTCTATCAGGGCGTGAAGGGCGTGACCGACCTGATGGTGCGTCCGGGCCTCATCAACCTCGACTTCGCCGACGTGCGCGCGGTCATGGACGAGATGGGCAAGGCCATGATGGGCACCGGCGAGGCAGATGGCGAAGATCGCGCGATCCAGGCCGCCGAGAAGGCCATCGCGAACCCGTTGCTGGACGAAATCAGCCTGCGCGGCGCCAAGGGCGTCCTGATCAACATCACCGGCGGCCACGACCTGACCCTGTTCGAACTGGACGAAGCCGCAAACCGCATCCGCGAGGAAGTGGATCCGGACGCGAACATCATCGTGGGCTCCACGCTGGATGACAGCCTTGAGGGCCAGATGCGCGTCAGCGTCGTCGCCACCGGCATCGACGCCACTGAAGGCGCCTCTGAAATGGCCGTGCCGCGTCGGAAGCTCTCCGAGCCGCTGAAGCAGGCGGTCGTGGCCGAAGAGCCCGCACCGGCTCAGGCCCCGGCGCCTGCAGAGCCTGCCCCGGCACCTGTCGCAGCGCGCAGCCAGGCCGATGTCGGCTACGAGGAAGACGAACCGTCACTCTTCTCCGAACTGGAGACGCAGCGCGCCGCAGCCGAAGACGAGATGGAGCACATCTTCGAGGAAGAGCGCGCGGTCGAGGATGACGGTCTGCCGCCGCCGGCCTATCAGCCCCGCCGGGCAGAGACACGCGCGCACACCGCGTCCTTCGATGAAAATCCCGAGGCTTTCGTCGCGCCGCGCGCGCAATCGCCCGGCACACCGTCGGCCGACACGATGGCGCGCCTTCAGGCCGCTGCCGAGCGCGCCCGCGAAGAAGGTCCCGCGCGGCCCGCTCCGCGTCCGCAGGTCCAGCCGCAGGCGCAAGCGCGCCACGGCGATGCCGACAAGCCGCGCTTCGGGATCAACTCGCTGATCAACCGCATGACGGGCCATGCGGCCGAGGGTGGAGCGCCCGCGCGCCGCACCCAGCCGCCGATGCATGCCCAGCAGCCCGATCCCGTGAGCGACCGTCATGAGGACGAAGATCAGGACCGGATCGAGATCCCGGCCTTCCTGCGGCGTCAGGCCAACTAAAAACCGGTCACATTCCGGAGGAAGCGCCCCTGCTTTGCGGGGGCGTTTTTCGTTTAATATTAATGAATTGCCAGGGGCAGGCGGTGCTTCGCCCATATGTTACAGCGCATGTTTCAACGCGTTGTAATACTTGATTTGAGAGATCGCGGGCGCGCGTTTAGGTCCAATGCACCGGGCGAATTCTGTCCGGCGTGAATTGGAGTTCGATGTGCAAACCACGCTCAAGGCACCAGTGATGTTCGAAGGCCAAGGCCTCCATTCGGGCCGCAAGGTTCGCATGGTCGTGCGTCCTGCTGTGGCTGAGCATGGGATCTGGTTCAAGCGCGTCGATATCTCCATCGGCGATGCCTTGGTGCCCGCGCGCTGGGATGCGGCGGAGCGCACGCCGCTCTGCACGCGGATCGTGAATGGCGCGGGCGTGTCGGTCTCCACGATCGAGCATCTGATGGCCGCGCTCGCAGGCTGCGGCATCCAGAACGCCCTGATCGAGATCGATGGACCGGAAGTGCCGATCCTAGATGGCAGCGCGCTGCCCTTCGTGAAAGCCTTCCTCGAGCGCGGTCTGCGCAGCCTCAACGTGCCTGTGCGCGCGATCGAGGTGATGCGCACCGTCAGTGTCGAGACGCCGAATGGCTGGGCGCGGCTTGAGCCGTCGCGGACGCCGTCCATGGAATTCCACATCGATTTCGACGATGCGGCGATCGGTTCGCAGACGAAGCGGATCACGCTGGCCAACGGCGCGTTCGTGCGCGAATTGTGCGACAGCCGGACCTTCTGCCGTCTCAGCGATGTCGAGGCGATGCAGGCGCAGGGTCTGGCGCTCGGCGGCACCTATGAAAACGCCGTCGTCGTCGATGGTGATCGCGTTCTGAGCCCCGGTGGCCTGCGCCACGCGGATGAAGCCGTGCGCCACAAGATGCTCGATGCGCTTGGCGACCTGGCATTGGCCGGCGCGCCGATCCTCGGGCATTACACGGGCGTGCGGGCAGGCCATTCAATGACGAACATGCTTCTCGAAGCGCTCTTCACCACCGAGGGCGCGTTCCGCATGCAGGTCTGCGATCCGGTCACGCGCGGCTATCTTCCCGGTGCGGGCGTCGCCCTTGCCGAGATGCCGGCCGTCGCCTGAACCCGGCAATGCACGCGCCCGTGTCCGACCGCACGGGAATTGCCGTTAAGACGTTTTGCCCCGGAATTTTCTGTGCTAGGACCGATCCTGAACCGGGCGGTACAGCCCGCCGAGACGGACGAGGAAGATCGGGCATGACAGGCGGTGTAAGGGTGAAATCGGCACTCGTTGCAGGATGTCTCGTTCTGTCACTCACGGGATGTGGCGCGGTGAATTCCGTGGGATCGAGCGTCGGCAACTTCTTCCGTGCCGCAGAGCCGAACCCGGCCAACCAACCGCTTGAGAACTTTACTGCGCAGCAGATCTTCGAACGCGGTGAGTTCGAACTGGATCGCAACCGGCCCGAAGACGCGGCAGAGTATTTCGCCGAGGTCGAGCGGCTTTACCCCTATTCGGAATTCGCCAAGCGCGCGCTGATCATGCAGGCCTTTGCCTACCATCAGGATCGCGACTATGAGAACAGCCGCTCCGCATCGCAGCGCTACATCGATTTCTATCCGCTCGACGATGACGCGGCCTATGCCCAGTATCTTCTGGCGCTGAGTTATTACGATCAGATCGAAGAGGTCGGGCGCGATCAGGGGCTGACCTTCCAGGCGCTCCAGGCGCTGCGCACCGTGATCGAGCGGTATCCCGAGAGCGAATACGCGCGCTCGTCGATCCTGAAATTCGACCTGGCCTTCGACCACCTTGCGGGCAAGGAAATGGAGATCGGGCGCTACTACCTGAAGCGTCAGCACTATGCCGCGGCGGTGAACCGTTTCCGCGTCGTGGTGGAGGATTTCCAGACGACGACGCATACGCCGGAAGCGCTCCACCGGTTGGTCGAAGCCTATCTGTCGCTCGGCCTCACGGACGAGGCGCAGACGGCGGGCGCGATCCTCGGCTACAATTACCAATCGACCGAATGGTACGAGGACAGCTTCGCGCTTCTGACGGGGCAGGGCCTCGAGATGCGGTCGCGCGGCGACAATTGGCTGTCGCGGATCTATCGCCAGACCGTCAAGGGCGAGTGGTTATAACAAGCGCATAGGCGCAGACTGCGCTTCAACGCGCATCCTACGGGGTGAACGAATGCTGCGGGCACTCGAAATCCGCGACATGTTGATTATCGACAGGTTGGACCTCGCGTTTCAGCCCGGTCTGAACGTGCTGACCGGGGAAACCGGCGCGGGCAAGTCGATCCTGCTCGATGCTTTGGGGTTCGTGCTGGGCTGGCGCGGTCGGGCGGAATTGGTGCGGCAGGGCGCGTCCCAGGGCGAAGTGGTCGCCGAATTCGAATTGTCTGCCACGCATCCTGCACGGGCCATCCTTGAAGAGGCGGGACTGCCTGTCGAGGATAATCTGCTGCTGCGCCGCGTGAACGCACGGGACGGGCGCAAGACGGCCTGGGTCAATGACCGGCGCTGCTCGGGCGAAGTGCTGCGGCGTCTGTCGGAGACGCTGGTCGAGCTTCATGGTCAGCATGACGACCGGGGCCTTCTTAACCCGCGCGGGCATCGGCAATTGCTGGATGATTTCGCGGATGCCTCGGAGGCGCAGGCGGCCACGCGCGCGACCTGGCGCGGCCGGGCAGAGGCCGCTCGCGCCCTGAAGCAAGCAGAGGCGGACCTCGCCGAAGTGAAGGCGGAGGAGGAATTCCTGCGGCACGCGGTGGGCGAGCTTGATGCCCTCGCGCCAGAGGTCGGCGAGGATGCCGAGCTCGATGTCGCGCGGCGCCGGATGCAGGGCGCGGAAAAGATCCGCGATGATATCGAGCGCGCGCGGCATTCCCTTGCCGATGGTGCAGAAAGCGCGATGAACGATGGGCTCCGCTGGCTTGAAGGGGTCGCGGACCGGGCCGAGGGGGCAGTCGATGCCTCCATCTCGGCACTGGAACGGGCCATGGTCGAGCTTGGCGAGGCTGTCTCGGGCGTCGAGGCCTGTCTTGATGGCTTGCACTTCGATCCGAGCGAGCTCGAGGCCACCGAGGAGCGGTTGTTCGCCATCCGCGCATTGGCGCGCAAGCACAACGTGACCCCCGATGCCTTGCCGGAGCTGGCGGAGACATTGCGCGCAAGGCTGGAGCGGCTGGACCGCGGGGCGGATGATATCACCGCGTTGACAGCAGCGCTTTCCGATGCGGAGGCGGCTTATGATGCGGCGGCCGATGCGCTGACGGCCCTGCGCCGGGCGGCAGCGGACCGGCTCGACAAGGCCGTCACCACGGAGCTTGCCCCGCTGAAGATGGAACGCGCGGTCTTCGCCACGCAGATCACGGAGGCGGAGCCGGGCCCCGACGGGCGGGACGACGTGGTCTTCACCGTGGCGACCAATCCGGGCGCGCCGGCAGGCCCGCTCAACAAGATCGCGTCGGGCGGGGAATTGAGCCGCTTCCTGCTGGCACTCAAGGTCTGTCTGGCCGAGGGCGAGGCGGGCCGCACGATGATCTTCGACGAGATCGATCGCGGCGTCGGCGGGGCCACGGCGAACGCGGTCGGACGCCGCCTTGCAGCCTTGTCAGACGGTGGCCAGGTGCTTGTGGTGACCCATTCGCCGCAAGTGGCCGCCCTCGGCGCGCATCACTGGCAGGTGGCCAAGAGCGTGACCGACGATGTCACCACTTCGACGGTGCTGGCGCTCGATCCTCCGGCGCGGGAGACGGAAATCGCGCGGATGCTCGCGGGCGATACCGTGACCGAAGAGGCGCGGGCAGCCGCTCGGGCGCTCCTGCAGGGCTGATCCGGCACGTGTCCGGGAATCCGAGCACGACACGAGACCAGCCCACGCAGCACCGCGCCGAATGCAGACCTGAGAAATCCGGCGCCGCCCCTTTCCTCCAATACGGTGAATGGCTTAAGCACGGGATACATACCCGAAGCCCCCGTGTGGTGACATGACGGAGCAGTCCTTTTTCGCGCGCCAGCTCAGAAGCGCCACAGCATCCTGTGGCCGTGGCTGGGACATGCTGCGCCATGAAGGGCCGGGGCAGATCCAGTTCTGGTTCATCGCGCTGGCCGTGGGGATCGCGGCGGGCTTTGCGGCCATCCTCTTCCGTCTGGCGATTGAGGCGCTGCAGACCGCGGCCTATGGCATCGAAGATCCAAACACGCTGGCGAGTTTCGCCGAGACCCTGCCATGGTATTTCGTCATGGCCATTCCGGCGCTTGGCGGTGTGACGGTGGGTGTGATCGTGCATTATTTCACCCCGGATGGTCGCGTGCGCAGCGTCTCGGACGTGATCGAGGGGGCCGCCCTCAATGACGGGCGGGTGGAGAAGAAGGCGGGCATCGCCTCGGCCCTCTGCTCCTGGATCACGCTCTCGACGGGCGGCTCATCCGGGCGGGAGGGGCCGGTCGTCCATATCGCGGCGATGATCGCAAGCTGGGTGTCGAACATGCTGCGCGTCGATGGGATCACCGGCCGGGATCTTCTGGGCTGCGCGGTCGCGGCGGCCGTCTCCGCGAGCTTCAACGCGCCCATCGCGGGGGCGCTTTTCGCGCTCGAGGTCGTGTTGCGGCATTTCGCGCTCCATGCCTTTGCGCCGATCGTGGTGGCAAGCGCGGCGGGCACGGTGATCAACCGGCTGACCTTCGGCGATGTGACCGAATTTCGTCTGCCGGGGACCACAACGGTGGAATTCTACCTCGAACTTCCCGCCTTCCTGATCCTCGGGCTTCTGGCGGGATTGATCGCCGTCATCACGATGCGCGCGATCTTCATGGCGGATGATTGGGGTACCGGGCTGCAGCGCAGGCTGGGCCTGCCGCACTTCCTGCGGCCCGCGGTGGCAGGCGTTTTACTGGGCGGCCTTGCGATCTTCTATCCGCATATCATCGGGGTCGGCTACGAGACCACGTCGCTGGCGCTGACGGGCAATCTTCTGACCCATGAGGCCATCATCTTCGTCGTCCTGAAGGTCGTGGCGCTGGCGATCACCCTGGCGGGGCGCATGGGGGGCGGGGTGTTTTCGCCGTCGCTGATGATCGGCGCGCTGACCGGGCTCGCATTCGGGCTGATCGCGACCGGGATCTTCCCCAACCAATCGGGCTCCTCGACGCTTTATGCGCTGGCGGGGATGGGAGCTGTGGCGGCGGCCGTTCTCGGCGCGCCGATCTCGACCACGCTCATTGTGTTCGAACTCACGGGCGACTGGCAGACGGGGCTCGCGGTGATGGTCTCGGTCTCCATCTCGACGGCGCTGGCGTCCCGGCTCGTGGACCGGTCCTTCTTTCTCAGCCAGCTCGAGCGGCGGAACGTTCATCTGGCCGCGGGGCCGCAAGCCTATCTTCTGGCGATGTTCGGGGTGTCGGGGGTGATGCGGAAGCCGACCGATCTGAAAGCGGCGGATGAGCAGGCCTGCCACGAGATGATCGAGCAGGAGCTCTTCGTGAACCTCACCTCGACGCTGGAGACCGCGCTGCCGCTGTTCGAGAAATCGGGAGTGGCCTTCCTGCCGGTGGTCAAGCGCGACGAAGAGAGCGACGCGGCCATCCTGCAAGGGGCATTATTCCACGTCGATGCGCTGAAAGCCTACAACCGGGCGCTCGCGGCCACCGCAGCGGAAGAGCATAGCTGATCGCCGGTCCATTTATGCGGACCGTGCCGGGCGACGGTATATGTGCGGAAAGGTGCCCTTTTCCGGCCGCTGAATAAGGCTGGTACGGGCGAGGATCTGCCCGGTGCAGCGCTGTGCCCGGGCAGAGTTTTTGTCGCGTCAGAGCTCTTCGACGGTCACGCCATCCTGCTCGTAGAAGGCGAGGTAGCCCTTGATCTGGGCCACGTCTTCCTTCGGATCTTCATAGGTCCAGACCGCGTCGGTATAGGTCTTGGATTTCGACATGATCGAGTAATACGCCGCCTTGCCCTTCTTCGGGCAGGTCGTCTCCGTATCTGTGCGATCGAGAAACGCCATGCCGATATCCTCGCGCGGGAAGTAGATTACCGGGGCGCGGTCGCCCTCGCTCAACTCCAGCGCGGCATTGCTTTCGCCGATCACCGCACCGCCCGCACGGACAACCCATGTTCCGTCTACCGGGCGGATCCTTATATCATTCGTCATCCCAATCTCCCTTTTATCGTTCCGTTACCGCGTTTACCGAACGGTTGTGTCATAGGCTTGTCAAAGCGGCCTCTCGTCAAAGCGGCGCTGTGGCCGTCTCGAGCCAGCTTCGTGTCTCGTCGTCCAGATCGGCAGAGAGCCGCGCGCGGCACTCCGCGTGATAGCCATCGATCCAGTCCCGTTCGTCGCGGGTCAGCATGTCCTGCATGATCAATCTGCGGTCGAGGGGGACATAGGTCAGGGTTTCGAAGGACAACATCTCCGAGACCGTCTGACCGGGGATCTTGGCCATGGGCTGTACCACGACGAGGTTCTCGATCCTGATACCATATGCGCCTTCCCGGTAGAAGCCCGGCTCGTTCGAGAGGATCATGCCGGGTTTCAGCGGAACCTGTCCGGTGCGCGCGATGCGTTGCGGCCCTTCGTGCACCGAAAGATAGGCGCCGACGCCGTGGCCGGTGCCGTGACCGTAATCGAGCCCGACCTGCCACAGATGTTGCCGCGCGATGGAGTCGATATCGCGCCCGGCCAGACCTGCGGGCCAACGCAGGCGGCTGACCCCGATCATGCCCTGCAACACGCGGGTGAAGTTCTGGCGTTCCTCGTCGCCGGGTGTGCCGATGGCAATCGTGCGGGTGATATCCGTCGTGCCGTCGCGGTACTGCCCGCCGGAATCCACCAGGAGAAGCTGGCCGTCGCGGATCGGCGCATCCGTGCCTTCGGTCACACGGTAATGGACGATGGCACCATGCGGACCCGCCCCGCAGATCGTCTCGAACGCAATATCAACAAGCGCGCCGGTCTCGCGGCGGCACTCCTCGAGTTTGCGGACCACGTCGGTCTCGTAGAGATCGCCGGGTGCAGTGCGGTCGAGCCACGCCAGAAACCGGCACATCGCGTGAGCATCGCGCAGATGTGCGGCGCGCGCGCCCGCGATCTCCGTCTCGTTCTTGCAGGCCTTGGGCAGAAGGCAGGGGTCTTCGGCGCGGTGCACAGGGATCTCGGCGGTCTCGAGCGCGTCGAGCACGGCCAGAGGGCAGGTCGCCGGATCGATCCCGACGCGGCCCTCGAGTTGCGCGATCTCCTCCAGCAGAGCATCGGGGTCGCGAAGAATGACCTTGTCGCCCAAGTGCTCGCGCACGGCGTCAAGCTTCCCGGCGGCCATGAAGAGCGTCACCTGGCCGGTCGCATGAAGGATCGCAAATCCATGCGGCACGGGATTGCGCGGGATGTCGGTGCCGCGGATGTTCAAAAGCCAGGCAAGGCTGTCCGGTTGCGTCAGCACGAAATGCGCCGCCGGGCCGAGGGACTGCGACAGGCGCGCGATCTTCTCGCCATGCGCCTCGCCCGCAAGGGCCACGGGCTGTGGGGCGACCGCGCCCATGGGCGGGTCCGGCTGATCCTCCCAGATCCGGTCGATGAGGTTGTCGGACCGGACAAGGCGCGCATCGTCGAGCGTGGCCTCCAGCCGTTCGGCCTGGTCCACGCTCAGCAACCACGGATCGATGCCGATCTTGGCACCGGACGTCGCGGTGTCGTTGATCCAATCGCCAAGCGAGACTTCCGGCCAGTCGACCGGCGTGAAATCCGAAGCGACTTGCGCGCGGGCCTGAAGCCTGTAGCGCCCATCGACGAAGAGGCCCGCCGTCTCGACAAGCACCACGCAATGTCCCGCGGAGCCGGTAAAGCCGGTCAGCCAGGCAAGGCGGTTGTCCCGCGGCGCGACATATTCTCCCTGAAAGGCATCGGCGCGCGGCACCACGAAGCCGTCGAGCCCGTCGCGCGCCATTTCGGAGCGCAAGGCGGCCAGGCGCGGCGGGCCTTGCTCGGGCCGCGATGCTTCGACAAAGCTTTGGAAATAGCCATCATCACTCATGGCATGCCTGCCTTTCCTGTCTCTGACCTTTTGTCATACGCGCAGATCGCACATCGAACGCCGGAACGTAGACGAACGAGGATGCCACCTGTGCCGCACCACGCGTGCGCCCTCGCGCCTCCATGTGCCTGATCGTCACGATGCGCGCTTGATGCCCATCATCCGGGCGCGCGCGCGCGGATCGCTGTCGAAGAGCGAGGCCAGCTGTTCCGTCATCGCACCTGCGAGCTGTTCCACGTCGGTGATCGTCACGGCGCGGTCATAATAGCGCGTCACATCGTGGCCGATGCCGATGGCCAGAAGTTCCACCTGGCGGCGGCGTTCGACCATGGCGATCACGTCGCGCAGATGTTTCTCGAGGTAATTGGCGGGGTTCACCGACAGGGTGGAATCGTCCACCGGTGCGCCGTCGGAGATCACCATCAGGATCTTGCGCGCCTCGGGACGGCCCGCCATGCGCCGATGCGCCCATTCCAGCGCCTCGCCGTCGATATTTTCCTTGAGAAGGCCCTCTTTCATCATCAGGCCGAGATTGGCCCGTGCGCGGCGCCACGGCGCATCGGCGCCCTTGTAGATGATGTGGCGCAGATCGTTGAGGCGGCCGGGCTGCTGTTCGCGGCCCGAGTTGAGCCATTTTTCGCGGCTCTGTCCGCCCTTCCAGGCGCGGGTGGTGAAGCCCAGGATCTCGACCTTCACATCGCACCGCTCCAGCGTGCGGGCGAGGACATCAGCGCAGATCGCGGCGATGGAGATGGGGCGGCCGCGCATCGAGCCCGAATTGTCGAGAAGGAGCGTCACGACCGTATCGCGGAACTCCATGTCCTTTTCGACCTTGAAGCTGAGCGGCGTGGTGGGGTTGGCAACGACGCGCGCGAGGCGACCCGCATCGAGGATGCCTTCCTCGCGGTCGAATTCCCATGACCGGTTCTGTTGCGCCTGCAGGCGGCGCTGCAACTTGTTCGCGAGCCGCGACACCGCGCCTTTCAGCGGATCGAGCTGCTGGTCGAGATAGGCGCGCAGGCGTTCGAGCTCGGCGGGTTCGGCGAGTTCCTCGGCGCGGATCTCCTCGTCGAATTCGGCGGTATAGACGCGGTAATTCGGATCGGCATCGGAGACGGGCTGCGGGGCGGGCGGCTCGAGCGGGGCCTCGCCTTCCGGCATCTCGACCTCGTCGCTGTCGTCCTGCTCGCCCACATCCTCCATGGAGACCTGGGCCTGGCTTGCGTCCTGGGTCTGCTCCTGGCTCTGCTCGGGCGAGGCCTCGTCGTCTTCCTCGCCACTATCCTCGTCGCCTTCGTTCTGTTCTTCCTGCTCCTCGCCGCCTTCGTCGGCCTCATCCTCTGCTTCGTCATCGAGGTCGTCCGGGTCGTCGCCCAGCTGGTCGCCATAGCCCAGATCGGTGATCATCTTGCGGGTGAAGCGGGAAAACTCGGATTGATCGGTGATGACGCTTTCGAGGTTTTCGAGCGTGGTCCCGGCCTTGTCCTCGATGTGATTGCGCCACAGCTCCATCACGTTCTGCGCGGCGGGCGGCAGATCGCGCCCCGTGGCGAGGTGACGGACGAGATAGTTCAGCGCCTGAGGCAGCGGCACGTCCGAGGCATCCTTGACCTGGTCATACCCTTTGCGCAGGGCTTCGTGGCCGATCTTGACGTCGATATTGCCGGCGGTGCCGGGCATGTCACGCGCGCCCACCGCCTCGCAGCGGGCGGTTTCCATCGCTTCGTAGATCTCGCGCGCCATGTCACCCTGGGGGGCGTATTTCGAATGCGTTCCGATATCGTGGTAGCGCCGGTGCAGCGCCAGCGCATCCGCCGTGCCGCGCGCGAGCAGCACTTCGTCGCGTCCCATCCGGCGCGACACTTGCGGCAGGCGCATCGCATCGCCCGACACGCCCGACGGGTCCACGGTATAGCTGACCGTGAGGTCCGGGTCATGCGCCATCACCTTGGTCGCCTCGGCGAGGGCTTTCTTGAAGGGATCGGCGGGATTGTCGGAGCTTTTTGACATGGCGTCTTTCTCCTTCGTGCACCGCAGAAAAGCAAGAGGGCGGGCGGTGTGACAGGCGAGAGATAAAGCGCGCGGCCCGTGCTGCAAGCGGGATAACGGGCGATCGGGGTCTGGCGTGACGGTCGGGCGCGCCCGCAAGCGGGCGACGAGAGGCGCTGCCTCTCGTGCTCTCCGGAGGTATTTTCGGTCCGGTCGTGACAGGAGCGGGCGCGAGCTGGGCCCGACCGGGACGCAGACCCCGGACGGGCGGGAGAAGGGGCTTGCAAAAGCGGCGCGGCTCACTCACTCCAGAACGCATGAAACTGATGTTCCTTGGAGATGTCATGGGCCGCGCGGGCCGCGACGCGGTGACTGCCCGGCTGCCAGCGTTGCGAGAGGCCTGGAAGCTCGATTTCGTGGTCGTGAACGGGGAGAACGCGTCGAACGGGGCAGGGCTCACGGCGGCGCATGCGCAACTTCTCTTCGATGCGGGCGCCGATTGCGTTACGCTTGGCGATCATGCCTTCGATCAGAAGGACATGCTGCAATTCGCCGAGACCGACACGCGCATCATCCGGCCGGTGAACTACTCCAAGGTGGCCCCCGGCCGCGGCTTCCGGCTGTTCGAGGATCGGCGCGGCCGCAAGGTCCTGGTCGTGCAGGTGCTGGGCCAGGTCTTCATGAAGCGGCCCTTCGATGATCCGTTCAGTCACATGGAGCGTGTTTTGAAGGCGCATCCCCTGGGCGGTCAGGCGCAGGCCATCGTGGTCGACATGCATTGCGAGGCAACCTCCGAGAAGATGGCGATGGGGCAGTATTGCAACGGCAAGGCGAGCCTTGTGGTTGGCACCCATACCCACGTGCCGACGGGCGATGCGCAGATCCTGCCGGGTGGCACCGCTTATCTGAGCGATGCGGGCATGTGCGGCGATTACGATTCGGTCATCGGCATGGACAAGGAAGAGCCATTGCGGCGCTTCATCACCGGCATGCCCAAGGGGCGCTTCCAGCCGGCATTGGGCGAGGCGACCCTGTCCGGTGTCTACGTTGAAACCGATGACCGCACCGGGCGCGCGACCCGGATTGCCATGGTGCGACAGGGCGGCAGGCTCGAACAGGCGGGGCCAAGTCCCGTAGCTTGAGCAACGCCTGACGGGGCCGTTGCAGGCCCTTGTCGGGGCAGGGCGCAGCCGTCACAATGGTCCGTCAACGACGTCGGGATAGCGCGCGCATGGAGCTTTTTCAGTTCGGCCAGGAGACAGCCGCCTACATCACCATGGGGGTAATCCTCGTAATGTTCGTGCTGTTCGTGTCGGAATGGTACCCGGTCGAGGTGGTGGCCATGGGCGGGGTGGCGGCACTTCTGGTGCTGGGCGTTCTGCCCTATGAAAGCGCGCTCGCCGTCCTGTCGAACCCGGCGCCCTGGACCATCGCGGCCATGTTCATCGTCATGGGCGCCTTGGTGCGCACGGGCGCGCTCGATGCGTTTACCTCCTTTGCGCAGGCGCGGGCCGAGCGGCATCCCAAGACCGCCATGGTCGGGATCGTCGGCGTCGTCGTGCTGGCCTCGGCCTTCATGAACAACACCCCCGTGGTCGTCGTCATGCTGCCGATCTTCGTGCAATTGTCGCGCTCGCTGGGGGTCGCGCCCTCGAAACTGCTGATCCCGCTGAGCTATGCCGCGATCCTCGGGGGCACGCTGACGCTGATCGGGACCTCGACGAACCTTCTCGTCGACGGGGTTGCACGGGCCCGCGGCATGGAGCCCTTCACCATCTTCGAGATCACGCCCCTCGCGATCGTGCTGGTGCTCGTGGGGATGGGATACCTGTTCCTTCTGGGGCCCGTCCTACTGCCCGAGCGCACGAGCATGGCGGGCATGTTGTCGGACCGGTCGCGGATGAAATTCTTTACCGAGGTGGTGATCCCGCCCGATTCCAACCTGATCGGTCGGGACGTTCTGAGCGTGCAGCTGTTCAAGCGCGACGGCGTGCGGCTGGTGGATGTCGTGCGGGGCGACGAGTCGCTGCGCCGCAACCTCAAGGATGTCGAACTGGCCGTGGGCGACCGGATCGTTCTGCGCACCCAGATGACCGAAATCCTGAGCCTGCAGCGCAACAAGTCTTTGAAGCGCGTCGACCAGGTGTCGTCGGTGGAGACGACCACGGTGGAGGTGTTGATCTCTCCGGGATGCAAGATGGTCGGCCGATCGCTGGGCGCCTTGCGCCTGCGCCGCCGTTTCGGTGTCTACCCGCTGGCGGTGCATCGCCGAAACCAGAATATCGGCCGACAGCTCGACGATCTGGTGGTGCGCGTGGGCGACACGCTGCTGCTTGAAGGCGCGCCCGACGATATCAAGCGCCTCGCGGATGAAATGGCGCTTGTGGATGTCGCGCAGCCGTCGGCACGGGCATTTCGGCGGGGGCATGCGCCGGTCGCGCTCGGCGCGCTGTCGGGCATCGTCATCCTGTCGGCACTGGGCCTCGCGCCCATTCTCGCCTTGGCCGTGGTCGCGGTGGCGGTCGTGCTTCTGAGCCGGTGTATCGATGCGGATGAGGCATTCTCTTTCGTCGAGGGCCAGCTTCTGGCGCTGATCTTCGCCATGCTCGCCATCGGTGCCGCGCTGGACGAAACCGGAGCGGTCGAGATGATCGCGGGCTGGGTCGCGCCCTGGATGAGCGGCCTTGATGGGGTTTTCATCGTGCTCGCGGTCTTTGCCCTGACAAGTTTCCTGACCGAACTGGTCTCCAACAACGCGGTGGCGGTGGTGATGACGCCCATCGCCATCTCGCTGGCAGAGGCGCTGGGCGTCGATCCGCGCCCGCTGGTGGTTGCCGTCATGGTCGCGGCGTCCTGCGCCTTCGCGACACCGATCGGTTATCAGACCAACACGCTGGTTTACGGCCCGGGCGGGTACAGGTTCACGGACTTCGTGCGTGTGGGCGTGCCGATGAATCTGCTAATCGGCATCGTTGCCTCCCTGATGATTCCGCTGATCTGGCCGCTGACGCCTTAGGCTGTCGCCCTGAGCTGACGCCAGGACAGGGCTCGCGTGACGGCGCCGCGCGCGCCTGTAAGACATTTCGGACATGCACTCTGTAAAACAACGTGGACATCATGCGAACGGTGTCTGCGTTCCGTTGGCAACGCTTCCGGCGACCAACGTGCGGCGCATCGACTCCCAGAACAAGGATCGAGCGGAAATGAGTCTGATTACCCCGGAGACACGCGCCTCGGCGCTCGAAGAGGAACGGCAGGAATTCCTCGAGACTTTGAGGGAGCTGCGCGCGGCATTGAACGATCTCAAATCCAAGGTGCGCGCGGACCAGATGACCAAGGAGGACAAGGCCGAGGCCAAGCGGCTGCTGGAAGAAGCACGCTACTGGTTGCGGCAGGTAAGGGAAACGGAGGCGGAACTTGTCAAAATCGAACGGGAAAAAGTCGGCATCGATGGGTCCTGGGGGCTCGATCTTGAAAAATCCCGCGCCGAAGTCCGGTGCCGCTTTGCGAGATTGCCGAAATGCGGCTGCGCGGGAGAAGATCCTCAATAAGCTCGGGATCGGGGCACAGATCGCGCTGCCCTATCTCTTCGAGGTCTGGGCCATGGATCACCAGATGCCGCCCGAAGGGGCCTGGAAAAGCTGGGTGATCATGGGCGGGCGCGGCGCGGGCAAGACCCGCGCGGGTGCCGAATGGGTGCGGTCACAGGTCGAAGGCGCTCGCCCGCGCGATCCCGGCCGTTGCCGCCGTATGGCCCTTCTGGGGGAAACGCGCGATCAGGTCCGCGAGGTCATGATCTTCGGAGACAGCGGCATCCTCGCCTGTTGTCCGCCCGATCGTCGGCCCAAATGGCAGGCGACGCGGCATTGCCTTGTCTGGCCCAACGGCGCGGAGGCCATGGCCTTCTCGGCGCAGGAGCCCGAAGCGCTGCGCGGGCCGCAATTCGATGGCGCCTGGGCCGATGAGCTGGCCAAGTGGAAAAAGGGTCAGGCCGTTTGGGACATGCTGCAATTCAGCCTCAGGCTGGGGCAGGACCCGAGGGTCTGCGTGACCACGACACCGCGCAATGTCGCTGTCCTGAAAGATCTGCTGACCCGCGAGACCACCGTCGTCACACATGCCGCGACGGAGGCGAACCGCGCCAACCTTGCGCCCTCGTTCCTTGAGGAAGTGCGCGAGCGATATGGCGACACGCGGCTCGGGCGGCAGGAACTCGATGGGCTGCTGATCGAGGAGGCGGAAGGCGCATTGTGGACATCCGCGATGATCGAAGCGGGGCATATCACCCGGAAACCCGATCTGGTTCGGATCGTGGTCGCGGTCGATCCGCCGACCACGGCGCATGCGGGGTCCGATGCCTGCGGGATCGTGGTGGCGGGGCTCACGCCCGAGGGCATCGGGGTCGTCCTGGAGGACGCGACCGTTCAGGGCGTCCGGCCTGCCGCCTGGGCGGAAGCGGCCATCGCGGCAATGGCGCGCTGGGACGCCGACCGCCTCGTGGCCGAGGTGAACCAGGGCGGAGACATGGTCGAGGAAGTGCTGCGCACCGTCGATCCGGACGTGGCGGTCACCAAGGTTCACGCGGCGCGGGGCAAGACCGCAAGGGCCGAACCGGTGGCCGCGCTTTATGAGCGGGGGCGCGTGCAACATCTGCGCGGCCTTGGCATCCTCGAAGAGCAAATGTGCCGCATGACGCAGGCGGGATATGAGGGCGCGGGCTCCCCGGACCGTGTGGATGCGCTGGTCTGGGCACTCACAGATCTGATGTTGCGCAACGGCAAGGCGGCGCGTCCGGGCCTGCGGGAATTGTAAAAACCACGGCACCGTTGCGCCGCAACACCCTGGACCGGGCGCAACCCTCAAGCCGCATTAACGCCCGGTCCCTACACCTTCTCCCAACGGCAGACGGACAATCCCGACGCTGCGATACGAACAGGCCTCGGGCTCCGGCTCGTCTGCCAGAAACCAGGAGTGCGCCCGCATGGTCTTTCAGCTTTTTCGTGGCCCGGCCCAGCCCGCGACCCCCGAGACCAAGGCTTCGGCCACCGGTCCGGTCGTCGCCTATGCCAGCTCGGGCCGCGTCGCCTGGAGCCCACGGGACACCGTGTCGCTGACCAAGACGGGCTTTTCCGGCAACCCGGTGGGTTTTCGCGCGGTCAAGCTGATCGCGGAGGCCGCCGCCGCCTTGCCGCTGGTGCTGCAGGACGCCGAGCGCCGCTATGACGCGCATCCCGCATTGGCACTCCTGACGCAGCCCAATCCGGGGCAGGGTCGGGCGGAGCTTTTGGAGGCGCTTTACGGTCAGCTCTTGCTGTCGGGGGATGGCTATCTTGAGGCGGTGCACGGCACCACATCGGGTCTGCCGTTCGAATTGCATGTGCTGCGCTCGGACCGGATGCGACTGATCCCCGGAAATGACGGCTGGCCGGTGGCTTACGAATACACGGTCGGCGCGCGCAAGCATCGCTTCGACATGACGGGCGAGGCCGCGCCCATCTGCCATATCAAGTCGTTCAATCCGCAGGATGACCATTACGGTCTCTCGCCGATGCAGGCGGCCGCGCAGGCGCTCGACGTGCATAATTCCGCATCTCGCTGGTCCAAGGGGCTGCTCGACAATGCCGCGCGACCCTCGGGGGCCATCGTCTATACCGGCGGGGACGGCTACGGCACGCTGAGCCCCGAGCAATACGACCGCCTCGTGGGGGAGATGGAAGCGCATCACATGGGTGCGCGGAATGCCGGCCGTCCGATGCTGCTTGAAGGTGGTCTCGACTGGAAACCGATGGGCTTCTCGCCGTCGGACATGGAATTCCACAAATCGAAGGAAGCCGCGGCGCGGGAAATCGCGGTCGCCTTCGGGGTGCCGCCGATGCTGTTGGGCATCCCGGGAGAGGCGACATTCGCCAATTACCAGGAAGCGCACCGGGCCTTCTATCGCCTGACGGTGCTGCCGTTGGCCACGCGGGTCGCGGCGACGCTCGGCGCATGGCTGTCGGCGCAATCGGGCGAGGATTTCGAGCTGAAGCCCGATCTCGATCAGGTCTCCGCGCTGGCCGCCGAGCGGGATCAGCAATGGGCGCGGGTTGCGGGCGCAGATTTCCTGAGTGCTGCGGAAAAGCGCCGCATCCTCGGCCTGCCGCCGCTCGTGGAGCCCGCGGATGAGTGAGCCCCGCATCCCGACGGAGCGCTTCGAATGCGCGCCGGGTCTGAGGCTCGAGGCACATGAGCGGCTTTCGGATCTGCAATTCCGCAACCTTGCGGCGCGCCTCGACCGGATCGAGGCGTTGATGGAGCGGCTCGAACGCCGTCTCTGGCTCGCCGTCTACGGGGTCATGGCCGCGATCGCCGCGCAAGGCGTGCAGGGCCTCATGAGTGTCACGCCCTGACGGGCCTGGAAGCTGGAGAGATACATGGAACTGGAACACAAGCTCTGCCGCTTCGAGGCGGAAGTCACGGTCGGGGACGGCATGCGGCTCGAGGGTTATGCCTCGCGCTTCGGAGCCTGCGATCAGGGCGGCGACGTCGTGGCCAAGGGCGCCTATGCGGCCTCGCTCAAGCGTCTGGGCGCCGAGGGCCGCGCGGTCAAGATGCTCTGGCAGCACGATCCGGCGCAGCCCATCGGCATCTGGGACGAGGTGCGCGAGGACGGCACGGGGCTTTGGGTCAAGGGGCGCCTCTTGGAGGGCGTCGCTCGCGCCAAGGAGGCCGCGGCCCTCATAGAGGCGGGGGCCATTGACGGGCTCTCCATCGGCTATCGCACCTTGCGGGCCACGAAGAACACCAAGGGCCAGCGTGTCCTTGAGGAACTGGAGCTTTGGGAAGTGTCCCTCGTGACCTTCCCGATGCTGCCCAGTGCGCGGGTCGCGGGAAAGGGGGATCACCCCGACGACGTGGCCTGGCGCGAGCTGGCACAGACAATCGAACGTCTGCGCCTTGAATTGGCGGGCGGCTGACGCGCGCCGGGACGAAAACGGGACCAGAACGACATGACAAAAGCCGAGAACACGTCTCGGACCGGGGAAGATGCGTCTCCGGTCGTCCAGGTGGGCACCGCGATGGCGGGGTTTGCCCAGGACATCAAGGCCATGCGGGCCGACCTTTATGGACAACTCAAAGCACAGGAAGAGCGACTGACCATGCTTGATCGTAAATCTGCCATCAAGGCGGCCCGGCCCGCGCTTGCCAGCGCCGGCGACACCGAAGCCCCCCACCAGAAGGCGTTCAACGCCTATCTGCGCACAGGCGACGACGATGGCCTGCGCGGCCTCGAGCTGGAGGGCAAGGCTGCGTCCACGGCGGTGAATTCCGATGGCGGCTACCTCGTCGACCCGCAGACCTCGGCCACGATCGCATCGGTTCTGGCAGGGGCAGGCTCGATCCGCGCCGTGGCCAGCGTCGTCAACGTGGAGGCCACCTCCTATGACGTGCTGATCGACCGCAACGATGCGGGCGCGGGCTGGGCCGACGAGACCACCGGCACCACCGAGAGCGGCACGCCGACGATCGAGCGGATCTCCATCCCGCTCTACGAGCTGAACGCGATGCCCAAAGCCTCGCAGCGTCTGCTCGACGACAGCGCCTTCGATGTCGAAGCATGGCTTGCGAGCCGGATCGCCGACAAGTTCTCCCGCGCAGAAGCTGCCGCCTTCATCTCGGGCGACGGCGCGGACAAGCCGACGGGCATCCTGACCCACGCCCAGGTCGATAACGATCTCTGGGCCTGGGGGTCCATTGGCACGGTCGCGACGGGGGCAGCCGCCGATATCGGCGATGGCGATGCGCTGATCAGCCTCGTCTACGCGCTGGGTGCGGAATACCGCGCCAACGCGGCCTTCGTGATGAACTCCAAGACCGCGGGTGCGCTGCGCAAGCTCAAGGATGCCGATGGCCGCCACCTGTGGTCGGACGGGTTCGCGAGCGGTGAGCCTGCGCGCCTTCTGGGCTACCGCGTGGTGATCGCCGAGGACATGCCGGACATCGCCGCGGATGCGACACCCATCGCCTTCGGCGACTTCGGTGCGGGCTACACCATCGCCGAGCGGCCCGATCTGCGCATCCTGCGCGATCCGTTCAGCGCCAAGCCGCACGTCCTGTTCTACGCCACCAAGCGCGTGGGCGGGGACGTGTCGGATTTCGCCGCGATCAAGCTTCTGGTCTGCGCGGCCTGAACGACGCCGTGAGCGGGCGGCGGCCATCGTGCCGCCGCCTGTTGGGAAAGCCGGTCATCCGGCGGGGATGCAGAGCGGAGACGAAGACCCATGATGCTGACCGAAGAGACCCTCGTGCAGGATACGGCCCTTCCCGTGGATGGCCTGAAGCGGCATCTCAGGATGGGCTCGGGCTTTGCCGAGGATGATGTGCAGGACGCGGTCCTGTCAGGTTTTCTGCGCGCGGCCATGGCCGTGATCGAAGGGCGGACCGCGAAGACGCTTCTCGCGCGCGATTTTCTGTTGAGCGTGCAGCGCTGGGCGGCGGCCGATGCGCAGCCGCTTGGAACAGCGCCGGTGCAGGCCTTGCGGAGCGTCACGCTGATCGACCGGCATGGCACATCGAGCGTTGTTGCACCGACCGCCTACCGGCTGGAGCGGGACGCGCAGGTGCCGCGGCTCAGATCGATCGCGAGCAGCCTGCCGGGCATCCCCGAAGGCGGCAGCGCGGAAGTGCGCCTCACCGCCGGATACGTCGCCGAGTTCGGCGATCTGCCCGCCGATCTGGCGCAGGCGGTGCTGCTTCTGGCGGCGCATTACTACGAATACCGCGACGAGACATCTTTGGGCGAGGGCTGCATGCCCTTCGGCGTGACAGCCCTCCTGGCACGCTACCGTCCCGTACGCATGGGCTTCGGCGCATGAGCGGCGTGCGGCTCAACCGGCGGCTGGTGCTGGAGCGCGAGAGCGCAATGCCGGACGGTGCAGGCGGGCGCAACGCGGCCTGGGCGGCGCTGGGCACGATCTGGGGCGAGATGACGCCGCGCTCGGGCCGCGAGGCCAATATCGATGCGGGCACCGTGGCGCGTGCGGGCTACCGCGTGAAGCTGCGCGCGCAGCCGCAGGGGCATGAGGGTCGGCCCCGTCCGGGCGACCGCTTCCGGTCAGGCACGCGGGTCTTCGATATCCTGAGCGTTCAGGAGGAAGGGCCGGCCGCGCGGCACCTGATCTGCAATGTCGAGGAAGAGGTGACGCCATGAGCTACGCCCTGTCCGACGCGCTGCAGGAGGCGGTCTATACCGCGCTGGTGGGTGATCCGGGCCTCGCGCTCGAAGTGGGCGGTCATGTCTATGACGCGCTGCCCACGGGTCCATTGCCCGAGCTTTACGTCTCGCTCGGCCCCGAGAAGGTGCGCGATGCCTCCGACATGGGGGTCCATGGCGCCTGGCATGATCTGTCGGTGATCGTGGCCACGGATGCGGCGGGCTTTCGCAGCGCCAAGCGCGCGGCGGCGGCGATCTGCGATGCGCTGGACGATGCGGCCCTGCCATTGGCTCGGGGACGGCTTGTCAGCCTGCGCTTCCTCAAGGCCGACGCCAAGCGCAGGTCCGGCGATACCCGCCGCATCGAGATGATCTTCCGCGCCCGCGTGGACGACGAGTGAACCCTTAGAACGGAGTGACGGACATGAGCGCCCAAAACGGCAAGGACCTTCTGATCAAGGTGGATCTGACCGGCGACGGACAGTTCCACACCATGGCGGGCCTGCGCGCGACGCGGATCAGCTTCAACGCCGAGCAGGTCGACGTGACCTCGCTCGAAAGTCAGGGCGGCTGGCGCGAGCTTCTGGGCGGGGCGGGCGTGCGCTCCGCCGCGATCTCGGGCTCGGGCATCTTCCGCGACGCCGATACCGACGAACGTGCGCGGCAGATCTTCTTCGCCGCCGAAACACCGCAATTCCAGGTCGTGATCCCGGATTTCGGCACCGTCACGGGGCCGTTCCAGGTCACCGGGCTCGAATATGCGGGCACCCATGACGGCGAGGCGACCTACGAGGTCTCGATGGCCTCAGCGGGTGTCGTGAACTTCGTCGCGGCGGCGATCTGAGCCGATGGAGAACCCCTGGCGCGGTGAGGTCGAGATCGTGATCGACGGCGAGACGCGGTGCATGCGCCTGACACTCGGCGCGCTGGCGGAGCTTGAGGCGACGCTCGGGGCGGACAGCCTTGTGGCCTTGGTCGAGCGCTTCGAGACGGGGCGGTTCGCCAGCCGCGACGTGCTGGCGCTGATCGTCGCGGGATTGCGCGGCGGCGGCTGGGACGTGCGGCCCGACGTGATCGCGCGGGCGGATATCGCGGGCGGGCCGCTCGCCGCGGCGGAGGCAGCGGCGCGCCTTCTGGCCCGCGCCTTCGCCGAGCCCGCACCGGCATGAGCCCGGGTCATTTCGACTGGCCGCAGCTCATGCGGGCGGGTCTGACGCGGCTCGGTCTGCGTCCGGCGGAGTTCTGGGCGCTGACGCCTGCCGAATTGCGCCTGATGTTGGGCGAGGGGGCAGGCCCGCAGCCTTTGGGGCGCGCGCGGCTCGATGCGCTGATGGCGGCCTTCCCCGATGACATGGACAGGAGCGAGACATGACAAGCGATATGGACGGATTGGAGGCGGAGCTCGACGCGCTCGATGCCTCGCTCTCGGGGGCTGCGAACATGGCGGCGGGCTTCAATGCCGAGATGCAGCGCATCCACGAGACCTTCGCGCAAACGGGCGGCGGCGTGCGACGGCTGCAATCGGCGCTGTCATCGGGGCTGTCCTCCGCAATCGACGGGGTCGTGCTGGACGGGATTAGCCTGACATCGGCCCTCAACGAGGTGGCGCAGGCGATGATCAACACAGCCTACAAGGCTGCCGTCGATCCGGTCGCCGACCATCTGGGCGGTCTGATCTCCACGGGTGTGAACAGCGTCTTCGGGCAATATTCACCCTTCGCCAAGGGCGCCTCATTCGCGCAGGGGCGGGTGATGCCGTTCGCCAATGGCGGCGTCGTCTCCGGGCCGACAACCTTCCCGATGCGCGGCGGCACCGGCCTCATGGGCGAGGCGGGACCCGAGGCGATCATGCCCTTGGCGCGGGGGCCGGATGGCAAGCTCGGCGTGCGCGCGGGCAGTGGCGGGGGCACCGGGGCGGTGCACGTGACCATGAACATCACCACGCCCGATGTGCAGGGCTTCCAGCGCAGCCAGAGCCAGATCGCGGCGCAGATGAGCCGCGCCTTGTCGCGCGGCGGGCGCAACCGCTGAGGTCGCCGCACCCGGTAAGACCAACGACAACGAAAGGGACGGGGCCATGGAGTTCCACGACGTCAGATTTCCCGCTCGGCTGAGCTTCGGCTCGATGGGCGGGCCCGAACGCAAGACCGAGATCGTCACCCTCGCCAACGGCTATGAGGAGCGTAACACGCCCTGGTCACAATCGCGCAGGCGCTACGATGCAGGCGTGGGGCTGCGCTCGCTCGACGATGTGGCCGAGGTCGTGGATTTCTTCGAGGCGCGGCGCGGGCAGCTTTTCGCATTCCGCTGGAAGGATTGGTCCGATTTCAAATCCTGCGTGCCATCGCGCGACGTGCATTTCGAGGATCAGATCATCGGCTATGGCGACGGCGCGCGTACCGAGTTTCAACTGACCAAGACGTATCGCTCGGGCGAAAATGCCTATGCGCGGCCCATCGACAAGCCGGTGCCCGGCAGCGTCCGCATCGGCATGCATGACACGGAGCTGCGCGACGGGGTGGCCTTCTCGGTCGACACCGCCACGGGGCGCGTCACCTTTGCCGAACCGCCGATCACGGGCATCGCCGTCACGGCGGGCTTCGAGTTCGACGTGCCGGTGCGCTTCGACACCGCGGCGATCCAGACCAGCGTGGCGAATTTCCAGGCCGGTGAAGTGCCCTCAATCGCGGTCGTGGAGGTGCGGGTATGACCGGCGATGCGGCCGCGCTTTTCGCGCATCTCGGGACTGGCGTCACCAACGTGGTGCGCTGCTGGGAGGTGGTCCGCAGCGACGGCGTGCGGCTGGGCTTTACCGATCACGATCTGGACCTGTCTTTCGACGGGCTGACCTTCAAGGCCGAAAGCGGGCTGACCGCGCGGGCGCTGGAGCAGGGCACCGGCCTGTCGGTGGACAATTCCGAGGCCATGGGCGCGCTGTCGGATGCCGCGCTCTCCGAGGCGGACATCGAGGCCGGTCGCTATGATGCCGCTGAGGTGGTCGCGTGGCTGGTGAATTGGCAGGATGTGGGCGCGCGTCAGGTGCTGTTTCGCGGCCATATCGGCGAGATCCGTCGCGCGGGCGGCGCGTTTCAGGCGGAATTGCGCGGCCTCTCCGATCTGCTGAACCGGCCCGTGGGGCGCATCTATCAGCGGCCCTGTACAGCGGTTCTGGGCGATGCGACCTGCGGGGTCGATCTGACGCAGGCGGGCTTTGTCTGGGAAGGTGCGGTCACGGGCGTCATCGAAAACCGCAAGCTTGTTCTTCCCGGCCTGCCGCAATTTCTGCCGGGCTGGTTCGAACGCGGGCGGGCGGAGATGCTCTCGGGTGCTGCGGCGGGTCTGACACGCTGGATCAAGCGCGACCGCATCCTTGGCGAGACCCGTCAGATCGACCTTTGGGAGCCGTTCCGCGCCGATCTGGCGCCGGGCGATCAGGTGCGGATCGCGGCAGGCTGCGACAAGCGCTTCGGAACCTGCCGTGAAAAGTTCGACAACCTCGTCAACTACCAGGGCTTTCCGGACATCCCCGGCGACGATTTCCTCGTCGTGCATCCGGCCAACGCCTCGAACAAGGCCGGGGGCAGCCGCAGATGAGCTTTGAAGATGACATCGTCGCCGCCGCGCGCCGCTGGATCGGCACGCCCTACCGCCACCAGGCGTCACGCGCAGGCGTGGGTAGCGATTGCCTCGGGCTCATTCGCGGCGTCTGGCGCGAAGTGATGGGCGCGGAGCCCGAGGCGGTGCCCGCCTATAGCAACGACTGGTCCGAGCCGCAGGGGATCGAGACGCTGTGGGCGGCGGGGGCGCGGAACCTCAAGCCTACGCCGCGCGGCGCGCCGCAACCCGGCGATGTGATCCTGTTCCGGATGCGCGAAGGGGCCGTGGCCAAGCATCTCGGCATCGTCTCGGCGCCCGAGCCGCAGGCGCGCTTCATCCATGCCTATTCCGGCCATGGCGTGATCGAGTCGGCCCTGACCCGGCCCTGGGCGCGGCGCATCGTGGCGCGCTTTACCTTTCCCGACAGACCGTAAGGACAGACCCCATGGCGACGATACTCCTCTCGGCGGCGGGTGCCGCGTTCGGCGGCTCGGTGGGCGGCTCATTCCTGGGGCTATCGATGGTGGCCTGGGGGCGCTTTGCCGGGGCCACGCTTGGCCGGGCCATCGACCAAAGCCTGTTGGGGCAAGGGTCCGAGAGCATCGAGACGGGCCGCGTCGAACGCTTCCACCTTGCCAATTCAGGCGAGGGCCGCGCGATCCCGCAGGCTTACGGACGGGTGCGCGTCGGCGGGCAGGTTATCTGGACCACGCATTTCACCGAGAAGACCAAGACCGAAGGCGGTGACAGCGGCAAGGGCGCGCCTGCCACGCCCGAGATCACCACCTATCATTACTCGATCAGCATGGCGCTCGCGCTCTGCGAGGGCGAGATTGCGGGCGTGAGCCGCATCTGGGCCGACGGGGTCGAGATCTCGGCCGAGGATCTGAACATGCGCGTCTATCCCGGCACGCGCGACCAGCTTCCTGATCCGAAGATGGAGGCGGTTGAGGGCGTGGGCGAAGTGCCCGCCTATCGCGGCACCGCCTATGTCGTGTTGGAGGATTTCAAGCTTGAGGATTTCGGCAACCGTGTGCCGCAGCTTTCCTTCGAGGTGCTGCGTCCGAACCAGGCGGCGGATGACATGCCGGAGCTGTTGCAGGGTGTCGCGCTTCTGCCCGGCACCGGGGAATACGTGCTGGCCACGAACAAGCAGTATTTCGCGGGTGACAGCGGCGGCGCGTCGTCGGCGATCAATGTCAACACGCCTGCCGAGGTGCCGGACATCGTCCAGTCGCTGGGCACGCTCGCGGACCAGGCCGAGAATTGCAACGCGATCTCGCTCGTCGTCAGCTGGTTCGGGGATGATCTGCGCTGCGGCCGATGCGACATCAGGCCAAAGGTCGAACAGAAGGAGTTTGACGCCAAGGACATGAAGTGGAAGGTCGCCGGTCTCGGGCGGGGGGCCGCGCAAAGGGTGCCCCGGATCGACGACAAGCCCGTTTATGGCGGCACGCCTGCCGACGCCTCGGTGGTCAGCGCGATCGAGCGGATGAACGCGGAAGGCCGCGCGGTCATGTTCTATCCGTTCATCCTGATGGAACAGCTTGAGGGCAACACCAAACCCAACCCCTATGGCGGGACCAGCCAGCCGCCGCTGCCCTGGCGCGGGCGGATCACCACGGCGCGGGCGCCGGGGCAGGATGGCTCGACCGACGGCACACTTCTTGCGCGCGCCGAGGTCGAAGCCTTCGTCGGCACTGCGCGCGCCTCCGATTTCAGGGTCGAGGGCCGCGGCGTCAAATATACCGGCCCCGACGAGTGGTCCTTTTCGCGCTTTATCCTGCATTACGCAACGCTGACCAAGGCCGCGGGCGGGGTCGACGCTTTCTGCATTGGCTCCGAGCTGCGCGGGCTCACGCAGATCCGCGATCATCAGGGCTTCCCCTTCGTCGAGGCGCTGCGCGATCTGGCCGACGAGGTGCGCAGCATCGTCGGCCCGATTGTGAAGCTCAGCTATGCCGCCGACTGGTCCGAGTATTTCGGCTACCGGCCAAACGATGGCTCTGGCGACGTGCTGTTTCATCTCGACCCGCTCTGGTCGCATCCGCAGATCGATTTCATCGGCATCGACAATTACATGCCGATCAGCGACTGGCGCGACGGGCGCGATCACGCGGATGCGGCCTACGGGCGGATTCACAACCTCGACTATCTCGATGCCAATATCGAGGGCGGGGAGGGGTTCGATTGGTATTACACGAGCCCCGAAGCCGTCGCCGCGCAGCGCCGCGCGCCCATCGTCGACACCGCCCATGGCGAGGACTGGATCTTCCGCTACAAGGATATCCGGTCGTGGTGGGAGAACAGCCATCACGACCGCATCGGTGGCGTGCGGCAGAGCGTGCCCACCGACTGGATCGCGCAGTCGAAACCCATCTGGTTCACCGAATTGGGCTGCCCCGCGGTCGACAAGGGCACCAACCAGCCCAACGTTTTCCTCGATCCGAAATCTTCGGAAAGCGCGCTGCCGCGGGCTTCGAACGGGCAACCGGACGAGGATATCCAGCGGCAATATCTGCGCGCGATGCACCTGCACTGGACCGATCCCGCGAACAATCCCGTCTCGGGCGTCTACGAGGCACCAATGCTGGATATGTCGCGCGCCTTCGTCTGGGCCTGGGATGCGCGGCCTTACCCGTGGTTTCCCGCGCTGACCGAGCTTTGGGCCGATGGCGAGAATTATCGCCGCGGGCATTGGATCACCGGGCGGCTCTCGTCGCAGCGGCTGGCCGATGTGGTCGCCGCGATCTGCGAGCGTGTGGGCGTGACCGACTATGACGTGTCGGACCTCGTTGGCATGGTGCGCGGCTATCTCGTGCCGGACGTGGCCGACGGGCGGCGCGCGCTGCAGCCTCTGATGCTGAGCTATGGGTTCGACGCGGTGGAACGTGACGGACTTTTGGTATTCCGCATGCGCGAGGGGCGGGATGTCGTGGAGGTCGATCCCGAACGCATCGCCGAACATGCCGACCTCGCGGAAGGGGAGCTGATCCAGACCCGCGCGAGCGAAGTGGATCTCTCGGGCCGCGTGCGTCTGCACTTTCACGAGGCCGAAGGCGACTACGACACCGTCTCCGAAGAGGCCGTGTTGCCCGACGACCGTACGCATGCCGTTTCGAACAGCGAGGTCGCGCTGACCCTGACCCGCGCCGAGGGCCGACAGATCGTCGAACGCTGGCTTGCGGAGGCGCGCATCTCCCGCGACAGCCTAAAATTCGCGCTGCCGCCCTCGCGGCTGCAGGTGCGGGCGGGCGATGTCGTGGCCTTGCCGGGGCCCGGCGGGCCGGTTCATGCGCGCGTCGACCGGGTGGAGGTCACCGACCGCCAGCTCATCGAGGCTGTGCGGATGGAGGACGATGTCTACCAGCCCGCGGTCACGGCGGATGTGCCGCCCGGCCTGACCCGCTACGTTCCAGCCGTTCCGGTCTCGCCGATCTTCATGGACCTGCCGCTTCTGACCGGGGACGAGGTGCCGCATGCGCCGCATTTCGCCGCCCATGCCAATCCCTGGCCCGGTCCTGTGGCGATCTATTCCGCGCCGAGCGATGCCGATTATCGTCTGAACGGGATCTTTCCGGCCCGCGCGGTGGTGGGCGAGACCGAAACCGACTTGGTCGCATCTCCCTCGGGTCGGATCGATCGGGGCGCGCCCCTGCGAATGCGGCTTTATTCGGGGGCGCTGCAATCGGTGACCGATGCGGCGCTTCTGGGCGGTGCCAACGCGCTGGCCATCGGCGACGGGTCGACCGGGCGTTGGGAGGTGCTGCAATTCCGTGACGCCGAGATGCTCTCGGACGGTGTCTGGCATGTCTCGCACCGGCTGCGCGGGCAGGTGGGCAGCGATGGGGTGATGCCAAATGTCTGGCCTGCGGGCTCGGTCGTGGTACGCCTCAACGGCGCGCCGGAACAGATCGACCTCGCCTCGAGCCAGCGCCGCCAGGAGCAGCATTTCCGCATCGGTCCCGCCAGCCGAAGTTTCACAGATCCGAGCTACACCTACCGGATCGAGACCTTCGAGGGGATCGGGCTGCGTCCCTACAGCCCCGTGCATCTGACGGCGGAGCCGGTCGGAGTCGACCTTCGCCTGCGCTGGATCCGGCGCAGCCGTATCGACGGTGACGACTGGTCGCTCGCGCAGGTGCCGCTTGGCGAGGAAAGCGAGCTTTATGCGGTGCAGGTCTGGCGCGGCGACGTGCTTCTGCGCGAAGAGGAGGCGCACTTGCCACTCTGGACTTATGCCGAAGCGGCGCGCACGGCGGATCTGGCCTTTGGCCCGGTGGAGGTGCGCGTATCGCAAGTTTCGGCCCGCTTCGGGCCGGGTCCTGCGGCTGTGATGGTCGTTGCGGCCTGATAGGAACGGAGGCCGGGACCCACCAACGGCCCCGGCAACAGGCTAACGCGTGGCTGACGCGACCGGGGCACCGCAGATGGCCGACGCGCTGTTACCCCGCGCATCCCACGCAACGCCGTGCGGTCGGATCAAGCTCCAGCCGCGCGGTGGCGATCTCGTCCCCGCACTCTTCGCAAAAGCCGAACTCCCCCTCCTCGATCCGCGCAAGGGCCAACTGCAGCGCGCGCCGCATCTGGTCGCGCCGACCTTGCGTGGCCTTGGCCATCGCCTGGGCTTGCAGCGCGTCCATTCGGCTCAGCCGTCCTACCGATTGCTGATCGAGCTCCACCACTGATTGCCCCGCATGGCCCAGCCGGTCTTCTTCTGCGAGGGCCGCAAGGCGCGTCTCGATCAGCGCGGTCCAATGCGCGTCATCGGGGGTCTTAATTGAAACACTCCCCTCACAAGGCTTTGCGTTTCACGACGCGAAGTCTATCTGGTAAGATCAGGACGTCAAAGGAGACGGATATGGCCGAGACGAAGACCAACCTGTCGATGCTGGACCCGGTTTGGGCCCGCATCATGGACGAGGCCGAAGACGCGGTCGCGGACGAGCCGCTCCTGGGCGGCATGATCCATTATTCCGTCTTGCATCACCCCACGATCGAGCGGGCGCTGAGCTATCGCACCGCGGTCAAGCTGGCCTCGGGCGAGATCTCCGAACAGATCCTGCGCGAGATTTGCGACGAGGCCTATGCCGCCGATCCCGAACTGGCACTGGCCGCGCGGGCCGATATCGTCGCGGTCTATGAACGCGACCCGGCCTGCCACCGCTTTCTGCAACCCTTGTTGTTCTTCAAGGGCTTCCAGGCGATCCAGGCCTACCGCGTGGCCAACTGGCTTTACCGGCAAGGCCGCCGTGATCTGGCCTATCTGTTCCAGATGCGCTGCTCCGAGGTCTTCGGCGTCGACATCCATCCCAATGCCCGGATCGGGCGCGGGATCATGATCGACCACGCCCATTCCATCGTCATCGGCGAGACGGCCGTGGTGGGTGACAACGTCTCCATGCTGCATTCCGTGACGCTTGGCGGCACCGGCAAGGAAGAAGAAGATCGTCACCCCAAGATCGGCGACGGCGTGCTGATCGGCGCGGGCGCCAAGGTGTTGGGCAATATCCGCGTCGGCAATTGCAGCCGTATCGCGGCGGGCTCCGTCGTTCTGGAAGAAGTGCCGCCCTGCAAGACCGTGGCGGGCGTGCCTGCCCGCATCGTGGGAGAGGCGGGCTGCGCGCAGCCCTCGATCTCCATGGATCAAATCCTCGCCGGGGGCGCCTGAGGCTCAGCCCTCGAGCGCATCCGCGAGCTCGGCCAGAATGCGCGCGCCGTCCTGAAGGCTCATACGGCGCGTTTTTAGCGTCAGCGTCACATTC
Organism: Roseivivax sp. THAF197b; assembly: GCF_009363255.1. Lineage (NCBI taxonomy): Bacteria > Pseudomonadati > Pseudomonadota > Alphaproteobacteria > Rhodobacterales > Roseobacteraceae > Roseivivax > Roseivivax sp. THAF197b. Next base: position 842,868 of record NZ_CP045318.1, read on the forward strand.
AACACGCCACCCCGCCCTGCAAGGCCGAGCGCCGCGTCCTGTCCGGGGCCGGGCATCGGATCCGCGTTGTCGATCTCGAAACCGCGCAGATCAGCCAGGGCGATCACCCGATCGCTAGCGATCTGCCGCAACAGCGGGGGCAATAGCGCGTCCGAATCCCGTGGTGCAGCGATCTGGCGGCGTAGAATTACGACATCTGCGGTTTCCTGCACGGGGCCGACCAGAGCCGCATCACCATCATCTTCACCCGCAACCGCCGGAATATCCCGCGCGATGATGCGCCCGCCGGGGCCGCTTCCGGATAAAGCCTCCAACGACAACCCGGCGTCCCGCGCCAGCGCGCGGGCATAGGGCGAGGCAGGGCGCCGCGCGCTCATGGCTCTTCGGAGGCGAGCGTGACGAGGTCGTAGGGCGGTTTCGGATAGTTCCCCCGGACCAGTGCCGCCACCGCGCTTGACAAGGCCCCGCGATGCGCCGCGATCCATTCATAGGCTTCCTGATGCGAGGGCCGCGCGCCGGGGCGTAGCCCGTCCATGAGGCATTCGGGCACGAAGGCCGCGCCGTCTTCGGTGCGGATATGATACGCCTCGCGCGCCACGTCGCGGCCCAGAACCTCGACCCGGCTCATCGGTAAAGCACCTTGCGCGCTGCCGCGGCGATCTCCGAGGCATCGGGCAGGGCCGCGGCTTCGAGGCCTTCGGCATAGGGTCGGGCGACCTCTGCCGCGCCGAGGCACATGACCGGCGCATCGAGCGCGTCGAACGCATCGCGCATCAAGGCCGCGCTGATCTGCTGACCGATCCCGCCACGCGGCCAGCCATGCTCGACGGTCACGCAGCGATGGGTTTTCTGCAGGCTGGCCACGAGCGTTTCGGTATCGAGGGGGGCAAGACTGCGCAGGTCGATCACCTCCGCGGCGATGCCATCCCGGCCCAGAATATCCGCAGCCTCCAGCGTCGCGACCATGCCGATCCCGAAACTGACCAGGGTCACGTCATCCCCGTCCCGCAATCGCCGCGCGCGACCCAGGGGCACGACATGATCCTCACCGTCCGGCACCGGGAAGGCCTGTCCGTAGAGCGCGTCGTTTTCCAGAAAGATCACCGGCCCCGGATCGCGGATCGCGGCCTTCAGCAAGCCCTTCGCGTCAGAGGCCGCAAAGGGCATCGCCACTTTCAGCCCCGGTACCTGCGCGAAAACTGCCGCCATGTCGTGGCTCAACTGTCCGCCCATCTGCTCCACCGCGCCGTGGGGGCCACGAAAGACCACCGGCACGGTCAGCGCGCCGCCGGTCATCGCTTCGGTCTTTGCCGCCGATTGCACGATCTGACCCGCAGCCTGCAGGGCGAAGGCGAGGTTGCGAAACTCCACGACAGGGCGCAGTCCGGCCATGGCCGCGCCGATTGCCAAGCCCGCAACCCCTTGCCAGAGCGGCGGCGCATCGACCACGCGGGCCGCGCCGAACCGCTCGATCAGGCCTTGCGTGACCTTGTAGGCGCCTTGCGCGCCGCCGACATCCTCACCGATCACGAAGACGCTGTCGTCCCGCGCCATCTCTTCGGACAAGGCGTCCCGCAGGGCTTCGCGCACGGTCGTTTTGCTCGATGACACGCCTGTGTCCCAGTCGGCCTCGATATCCCGCGACTTCGGTTTCGCCGCCACGGTGCCCGTGTTCCGGGACTGGGGGGGCGCTGCCGCCGCGGGTTGCACCGCCTCCGCGTCCTCATCCATCAAGCGCGCGATGGCGGAGCCCACCGGAACAGCTTCCGTGCCTTCGTCGATCAACAGCTCAGCGATCCGCCCGGTCTCGGGCGCTTCGATCTCCAGCACGGCCTTGTCGGTTTCGATCTCGGCCAGAAGATCCCCTTCCTCCACCAGATCGCCGGGGCGCACCATCCAGCGGCGCAAGGTTGCGGCCTCCAGACCGGGCGACACCTCCGGCATGGGTACGGCCCTGAGCACGGCCTCAGACCCCGGCATGGCGCAGCGCCTCCACAGGCTTTGCATCGGGCTGGGGGGCTGCCGATGCAGTGTCTGAGGCGCCTTGGACCTCAGCCTTTATCTCCCGGTCCAGCGCTTTCAGCGCCGCGGCGTCCTCACCGGCGGCAATCAGTCTCTGGCGCAGGTTTTCCACCGGATCGCGTTCGGCGCGGACGCGGCGCATCTCGGCATCGTTCATCGCCTTGTCCGCGGCGGCCAGCGCATGTCCGCGATAGCGATAGGTCATCATTTCGAGGCAGACCGGCCCCTTGCCCGCGCGAATGTCGAAGGTGACGCGATCCGCGGCCTCGGTCACGGCGAGCACGTCCATGCCGTCAACCTGCCGGGCCGGGATACCATGCGCCTCGGCGCGCGCGGCCAGCGACCGGGCCTTGGGCGTGCGGTCCTGGCCCGGTGCGTGGGCGTTGTTCTCGATCACGAAGAGGATTGGCAGCGCCATGTCGGCGGCAAGGCGGTAAGCCTCGGCGACCTGGCCCTGCGCCGCGGCCCCGTCGCCATAGCTGCACAAGGTCAGACCACGCGTCTTTTGGTAGGATTGCGCGAAGGCCAGCCCCACGCCAATGGGAACTTGCAGGCCGGGAATGGCATGCCCACCGTAAAAGCCCAGTCCCGGATCGGCCATATGCATGGAGCCGCCCCAGCCTCCGGAATATCCTGTGTCGCGGCCCATCAGTTCCGCAAGAATTCGCTCGGGTGCCATGCCCGCCGCCAGCATGTGCCCGTGACAGCGATGCGAGGCGACGCGCGTATCGCCTGTACGAAGATGCGCCGCCACGCCGACGATCACCGCCTCCTGACCGATGCAGAGATGGCAATAGCCGCCGATCTGGCCCATGCCGTAAAGCTGACCGGCCTTTTCCTCGAAGCGGCGAATGCGCAGCATGTCCCGCAGGTAGCCGCGCCAGGTCTGGCGCGTTTCGGCATCTGGGGAGGTCGCGTCTTGCATCGGGGTCTTCCAGGCGGCCGCAAATGGGTGTCCGAGGCAGCCTAGGCCGGGCGGTTCCGCGCGGCAATCAGCAATTGGGCACGTTGACGGCCAGCCCGCCAAGCGCCGTCTCCTTGTACTTCTCGGACATATCCGCGCCGACCTGCCGCATCGTCTCGATACAGGCATCGAGCGGCACGAAATGCTGACCGTCGCCTCGAAGGGCCAGCGAGGCCGCCGAGATCGCCTTGATCGCGCCCAGCCCGTTGCGCTCGATGCAAGGCACCTGCACGAGGCCGCGCACCGGATCGCAGGTCATGCCCAGATGATGCTCAAGCGCGATCTCGGCGGCGTTCTCCACCTGCTCCGCTGTGCCGCCAAGAACCGCGCAGAAGCCCGCCGCCGCCATGGCCGAGGCCGCGCCCACCTCCGCCTGGCAGCCCGCCTCCGCGCCCGAGATCGAGGCGTTGTATTTCACGAGCCCCCCGATCGCCGCGGCGGTCAGCAGGAAATCCGGCAGACGCGCCCGCGACGCGCCCGGCACGTGATCGAGCCAGTAGCGGATCGTCGCGGGCACTACGCCCGCCGCGCCATTGGTGGGGGCGGTGACGACCTGTCCGCCCGCGGCGTTCTCCTCGTTCACGGCCATGGCATAGGTCGAGATCCAGTCGTTGATCGTATGCGGCGCCGTCAGGTTGCGCCCATGCTCGGCCTGAAGCGCTTGCCGGATCGCGCCCGCACGGCGGCGCACGTTCAGCCCTCCGGGCAGATGTCCGCTGCCGTCGAGCCCGCGGTTCATGCAAGCCTCCATGACCTCCCAGATGCGCGCGATCCCCGCGTCGAGCTCGGCCGCCTTGCGGCGTGTGAGCTCATTGGCGCGTTTCATGCCTGCGATGCTGAGTCCCGAAGCCTCCGCCATTTCCAGCATCTGCGCGGCGGTCTTGAACGGGTAGGGCACGGGCGGGCCGTCATCGGTGTCGCGCCCCTCGGCCAGCTCCGCCTCGGTCAGCACGAAGCCGCCACCGACGGAGTAATAGACCTCCTGCATCAGCACGTCGCCCTGCGCATCGAGCGCCTCGATCCGCAGCCCGTTGGCATGGCCCGGCAACGTCGTGTCGTAATCGAAGCGCAGATCGCGGTCGGGATCGAAGGCCAGCGTCCCGAGGCCATCCGGAAGCAATGTGGCCTCCGCCCGGATCCGAGCCAGCGCCTCTTCGGCCTCCTCCGCATCATAGGTCTCGGGCTTGAGCCCCGCGAGGCCGAGGATTACCGCGCGGTCGCTTGCGTGCCCGACCCCGGTGAAGGCCAGCGATCCGTGCAGCGAGGCCCGCACTCCGTGGAAGGAATACCCGGCGCTGCGCATGGCATCGAGAAACCGCGCCGCCGCCACCATCGGGCCCATCGTGTGGGACGAGGACGGGCCGATCCCGATTTTGAACATCTCGAAGACGGACAGGAACATGGGGCCTCGCGCTGATACGATTCGCGACCGACCCTAACAGGCGCGCGCCGGGGACGCGTCCGGAATACGGCAGCTCGGCGCCGATTGCGTCATGCACGCCGCCCCCGGCACGCGGCAGAGACAGGCAGATACTCGCACGGGGTTCCTTGGCGCATTGACGCGATTTGCCCCTCGCGCCCGTCAGGTCTTGCCCCTATAAGGACGGCGCTGCCAAAGGAGACCCGCATGTCCGGAGAATTGTCGCCTATCGACAAGGCGAAATACGTCGCCGCCAAGACCGCCGCCGATCTGGTTGAGGACGGGATGCGCGTGGGCCTCGGCACCGGCTCCACTGCCGCCTGGCTGGTGCGCTGCCTGGGCGAGATGGTGCGCGAGGACGGTCTCAAGATCCGCGGCGTGCCGACATCGACCCGCACCGCCGAGCTTGCCCGCGAGGTGGGCATCGAGGTGATCTCCCTCGACGAGGCGCGCTGGCTCGATCTCACCATCGACGGCGCCGACGAGTTCGACCCCGAGCTGAACCTCATCAAGGGCGGCGGCGGCGCGCTCCTGCAGGAAAAGATCGTGGCCACCGCCTCCGATCAGATGGCCGTGATCGCCGATGCCGCCAAGGAGGTCTCGACATTGGGGCATTTTCCGCTCCCGGTCGAGGTCGTGCCCTTCGGCTGGCAGACGACCCAGACCCTGATCGAGGAATTGCTGATCTCCATGGATGTGATGGGGCGGAAATCCTCGCTGCGCATGACCGGCGAGCGGCCCTTCATCACCGATGAGGGCAACTACATCATCGACCTGCATCTCGGTCGGATCGGCGATCCGCGGCAGATGGCGCTGGTGCTGAACCAGATGCCCGGCGTGGTCGAAAACGGGCTCTTCATCGATATCTGCGACAAGGTCATCATCGGCTACGGCGATGGGCGCTGCGAGATGCGCGACATCAACGAAGGCACGGTGAGCGAGACGCGGCTCGATTTCGTCGAGGACGACAACCTCTTCTCAGATATCTGAGCCGCCCGCGCGTCCCACCTGGGGACGGCGCGCTCCGCCCTGTCACGACCGGACCGGAAATACCTCCGGAGAGCGCGAGAGGCAGCGTCTCTCGCCTGGTACGCGCGGGCCTCGATGGCCCGTGCGGACCGGTTCTCGCGATTCCAGGCGTTCCCCGCAAGACGTCTGGCCATCGCCCGGCCCTTGTGGTCTACAAACCGCAACGACGAATGAGGGACCCCCATGAGCGATTTTGACTATGATCTGTTCGTCATCGGAGGCGGCTCCGGCGGTGTCCGCGCCGCACGTGTGGCCGCGGGCGAGGCAGGCGCGAAGGTCGCACTGGCCGAGGACAGCCGCTATGGCGGCACCTGCGTGATCCGCGGCTGCGTGCCCAAGAAACTCATGGTCTTCGCCTCCGAGTTCTCCCACGCGGCGGAAAATGCCCGCGGCTATGGCTGGCAGATGGAGCAGGGCACCTTCGACTGGTCGGTCTTCTCGGACCATCTGCGCGAAGAGCTCGACCGGCTCGAAGGGGTCTACAAGAAACTGCTCGACGGGTCCGACGTCGAACGTTTCGATCAGCGCGCCCGCCTGAAGGATCCCCATACGGTCGTGCTGGAGGACGGCACCGAAAAGACCGCCAAGCATATCCTCGTCGCCACCGGCGGGCACCCGGTGCGCCCCGATCTGCCCAATGCGGAGCTGGGCATGGTCTCGGACGATATCTTCCTGATGGAGAAGCTGCCGAAATCCATTCTGATCGTGGGTGGCGGCTACATTGCCTGCGAGATGGCGAATATCCTTGCCGGTCTGGGTGTCGAGGTCTCGCTATACGTGCGCGGCGCGCAGGTGCTGAACGGGTTCGACGACGAGGCCCGCGGCCTCATTGCCGAGGCGATGGAAACCCGCGGAATCGATATCCACACGGGCTCCAACATCGTCGAGATGCGCTGCGCCGAGGCCGAGGATTACGACGCATCCGAAGGGGCTGGCATGGGCGCACCGATCGAGGATGGCGGCGCGGTCGTGGGCGACAGCGGCATGGGCGGGCATGGCTCGGACGGCTCCGCCGAGAAGAAGGGCCCGATCTGGGTCAAGGCCACGAACGGGCGCGAGAAGATCTTCGATGCGGTGCTTTTTGCCACCGGCCGCAAGCCGAACACTGCCGATATGGGCCTCGAGGAGGCTGGCGTGACGCTGGGCCGCGGCGGCGAGATCGAGGTGGATGAATACAGCCAGACCTCGGTGCCCTCGATCTACGCGATCGGCGATGTGACGGACCGGGTGAACCTAACGCCCGTGGCGATCCGCGAGGGCATGGCCTTCGTCGAGACCGTCTTCAAGGGCAACCCGACGCCCGTCGATCACGACCTCATCCCCTCGGCGGTCTTCACCCAGCCCGAGCTGGGATCGGTCGGCATGACTGAGGCGGAGGCCGCTGAGCAGGAAGCGGTCGAGATCTACTGCACGTCCTTCCGCCCCATGCATTCCGCCTTCATCGGCAAGCCCGACCGAGTGCTGATGAAGCTGATCGTGTCGAAGGAAAACCGCAAGATCCTGGGCTGTCACATCGTCGCACCATCGGCCGCCGAGATGATCCAGCTTGCAGGCATCGCGGTCAAAATGGGCGCTACCAAAGAGGATTTCGACCGCACCTGCGCGGTCCACCCCACGATGTCCGAGGAGATCGTGACAATGCGGAACCCTGTGCGCAGCGCTTGAATTGCGCGCGGGGCCTCCCAGCTTAACACCAATGAATTCTGCTTAACTGGAAGGGAAGACACCACATGGCAGGCAACAGCGGCGGCCCATGGGGCGGCGGCGGGCAATCGGGCGGCGGCAATGGCCCGCAGCGTCCGCAAGGCGGCGGTGGCGGCGGCGGACGACGCCCCGACAACAACCAGATGCCCGAAATCGACGAACTCGTACGCAAGGGACAGGAGCGTCTGCGCGTCCTCATGGGCGGCAAGGGCGATGGCCGCAACGGCACCGGCGGCGGCAATGGCGGCGGCGGTGGTCCGCAGGTCGGTCGCGGTACGGTCATCATCGGCCTTCTCGCCGTGCTCGCGGTCTGGCTCTATTCCAGCTTCTACACCGTGCGCCCGGAAGAGCAGTCGGTCGAGCTGTTCCTCGGCGAGTATTCCTCCACCGGCAGCCCGGGTCTGAACTTCGCGCCCTGGCCGGTCGTCACCTATGAAGTGATCAACGTCACTTCCGAGCGGACCGAGAATATCGGCATGCGCCGGGGCCGCGACGGTGATGGCCTCATGCTGACCACCGATGCCAACATCGTGGATATCGAGTTCCAGGTCGTCTGGAACATCAAGGATCCCGCGCGTCTGCTGTTCAACATCCGTGACCCGCAGCTGACCGTTCAGGCGGTCTCGGAGTCGGTCATGCGCGAGATCATCGCGGCCTCGAACCTTGCACCGATCCTAAACCGCGACCGGGGTCTGATCGCCGATACCGCTCTGGCGAATATCCAGGAAACGCTGGACGAGTACGAGTCGGGCATCAACGTGGTCCGGGTGAACCTCGACCAGGCCGACCCGCCCGCCGAGGTGATCGACGCCTTCCGTGAGGTCCAGGCGGCCGAGCAGGAACGCGACCGTCTTCAGCGCCAGGCGGATGCCTATGCCAACCGTGTCCTCGCCGAGGCGCGTGGTCAGGCAGCCCAGACTCTGGAACAGGCCGAGGGCTATCGCGCCCGCGTCGTGAACGAAGCCATCGGTGAGGCTTCGCGCTTCATCTCCGTGGCCCAGGAGTTCAACCAGGCGCCCGAAGTGACCCAGCGCCGCCTCTATCTCGAGACGATCGAGCGCACGCTCGGCAGCATCGACAAGATCATTCTCGACGAAAGCGGCAATGGCGGCGGCCAGGGCGTGCTGCCCTATCTTCCGCTCAACGAGCTGAACCAGAGACGCACGCAGACCGGAGGGTCGAACTGATGAGTAAGCTCAATATCCTGATCGGCGCCGCGGTTCTGGTCGTGGTGGGCATCCTGTCGGCGATCTTCATCGTCGACGAGCGCGAAAAGGCGCTGGTGCTGCAATTCGGCCAGATCAAGCAGGTCCGCGAAGAGCCGGGCATCGGTTTCAAGGTGCCCTTCATCCAGGAAGTCGTGAAATACGACGACCGCATCCTGTCGCTCGACACCGAAACGATCGAGGTCACGCCTTCGGATGACCGCCGTCTCGTGGTCGACGCCTTTGCGCGCTACCGGATCTCGGACGTCGTGCAGTTCCGTCAGGCCGTGGGCGTGGGCGGCATTCGGGCCGCGGAAGATCGTCTTTCGTCGATCCTGAACGCGCAGATCCGGGAGGTTCTCGGTGCCGATCAGGTCACGTCCGACACGATCCTGTCGACCGAGCGCCGCAGCCTTGCCGTGCGCATTCGCGAACAGGCCCGCACCGAAGCGGCCAGCCTCGGCTTGCAGATCGTCGACGTGCGCCTGAAGCAGACCAACCTGCCGCAGCAGAACCTCGACGCGACCTTTGCCCGGATGCGGGCGGAACGGGAACGGGAAGCCGCGGACGAGATCGCGCGCGGTAACGAGGCCGCCCAGCGGGTTCGCGCCGCCGCCGACCGGACCGTGGTCGAGACTACTTCACAGGCGAACCGGGAAGCCGATATTGTCCGCGGTGAAGCGGATGCGGAGCGCAACAGCGTCTATGCCGAAGCTTTCGGCGACAATCCGGAGTTCTTCTCGTTCTACCGGTCGCTCTCGGCGCTGGAGCGCACGCTGCAGACGGACAATTCGACGCTGGTGATGTCGCCCAACAGCGATCTCGTCGGCCCGCTCTTCGACGCGATCCGCGCGGAAGGCCTCTCGGCGGTCAGCATCTCGAACACCGATATCGAGCGGCTGCGCGAGCTGGCACCGGATGTGCGCATCTCGCCGGATCTGCCGGACAGCGCCCGCGATCAGCTGGCGCCTCAGGACGATACGATGGCACCGATCGGCGAGGATGAGACACTGGACGTGCCGCTTGGCGCCACGCCGGATGACGAAAGCGCGGCAACGCCTGAAGCCTCGCCGACCGAGGAAGAACCGTCCGAAGTGACGAACTGATCCCATGTCGGGCGACACCATTCTGGTGATGCTCGCAGGAGCACTGATCGTGGAGGGGCTGGCCTATGCGCTGGCCCCTTCGCTTGTCGAACGCCTGCTTGAGGCGCTCTCGGCCATGCCGCTCGACCAGCGCCGCACATTGGGGCTGGTGACCGTGGCGACCGGAGTCGTCGTTTTGTGGTTCGCGGTCTGAACGGTGCAAGACGGCCTTGGCCGGATGCGGCAGATCGCCTGACCGGCGCCGCACCATCGCTGCCATATCTCAAATCCCTCGCATTTTTGTCGCGCTCGAAGGCGGGCGCGAGTGTCCCGTACGGGCATTTGGTCCCGTTGATATCCTGCCGTGCCGTTGCGCAATCGGCGCCACATGGCGGCCGATCCGCCGGAAAAGCGGACTCACAACCGGGTGACTTGCATGATCGACCTTTGAGACCTGCGCGAAAGCGCCTATCTTTGAGGAAACCGGCAGCGCGGACTGCCGCATGTCCGACCACAGATACAAGGATGCCCTGATTTGACCGCCCACGTTTCCGTCCGCAGTCGCGATATGCGTCCTGCCCTTCGTCTGTTCTGGCTGGCCAGCCTGTCGATGATCCTCATCCTCGCGCAATCCGTCTTCTCGAGCGCGCAGGGCAATGCCCCGCGCAGCTTTGCGGACCTTGCGGACCGGATCAGCCCCTCGGTCGTCAACATCACCACCGAGACCACGGTTGCCGGTCGCACCGGGCCGCAGGGGATCGTGCCCGAAGGCTCACCGTTCGAGGATTTCTTCCGGGAGTTCCAGGATCGCAACGGGCAGGGCGACCGTCCGCGCCGGTCTTCGGCACTGGGCTCTGGTTTCGTGATCTCGGAGGATGGCTATGTCGTCACCAACAACCACGTCATCGAAGGCGCGGACGAGATCCTGATCGAGTTCTTCTCGGGCGAGGAGCTGCGCGCGGAAGTGGTCGGCACCGATCCCAACACCGATATCGCGCTCCTGAAGGTCGAGGCTGATACGGCGCTGCCCTTCGTCAGCTTCGGCGACAGCGACACCGCGCGCGTCGGCGACTGGGTCATGGCGATGGGCAACCCGCTGGGGCAGGGCTTCTCGGTCTCCGCGGGCATTGTCTCCGCGCGCAACCGGGCGCTGTCGGGCACCTATGACGATTACATCCAGACCGATGCCGCCATCAATCGCGGCAATTCGGGCGGGCCGCTCTTCAACATGGATGGTGAGGTGATCGGCGTGAACACCGCGATCCTGTCGCCCACCGGTGGCTCCATCGGGATCGGCTTCTCGATGGCCTCGAACGTGGTGACCCGCGTCGTCGACCAGTTGCAGGAATTCGGGGAAACCCGGCGCGGCTGGCTGGGTGTGCGGATCCAGGACGTGACCGAGGACGTGGCAGAGGCGATGGGCCTTGCCTCGACCAATGGCGCGCTCGTCACCGATGTGCCGGAAGGCCCCGCCGCCGAGGCCGGCATGATGTCGGGCGATGTCATCATGAAGTTCGATGGCCGCGACGTGGTCGACACGCGTGGGCTCGTGCGTCAGGTCGGCAACACCGCTGTCGGCAAAGCCGTGCGCGTGGTCGTGAACCGCGACGGCGCGACCGAGACGCTGATGGTCACGCTTGGCCGCCGCGAAGAAGCGGAAAGCGCCGAGGCGGAGACACCCGAGGCGGAGACGCCGGAAACCCCGTCCTCGGCCGATCTGCTGGGGCTGAGCCTGACCCTGCCCAATGCCGAGCTGGCAGAGGAATTCAGCTTCGACGCCGACATGACGGGTCTTGTGGTCACGTCGGTCGACGAATCCTCGGAAGCCTTTGAGAAGGGCATGCGGGCGGGCGACGTCATCACCGAAGCGGGCCGCGAGACGGTGGCCGAGATCGCGGATCTCGAAGATCGGATCGCCGCCGCGAAAGAGGCGGGCCGCAAGTCGATCCTGCTTCTGGTGCGCCGCTCCGGCGATCCCCGTTTCGTGGCGCTGACGCTCGAAGAGTAATCGCAGCTTTCGAGATTTGGGTCAGGGGCAGGGCGCGGGCTTCCGCGCCCTGTTCTGCATTTGGCTGCCCCTTTTTGACAGGCGACTGCCAAGCGGTCGGTTTCGGTTCGAAAGTGCGACTGACGGTCTCAAAGGACGCAGCGGTGCCTGTATCTCGGTCACACGCAGCGGCGCAGTCTAGCCCGCCGGGGCCTGCCTGTCCGGCGTGGCGCCATCGACTTCCACCGCGACAAGTCCCAGCTCCCGCGCGGTGTTGAGGGCAAGTTTATCGCTGTCGAGACCGCGCTCCCGCTGGAAGGCTGCGATGGCCGCTCGTGTCGGCGGGTCGAGCCGCTCTGTCACCGCGCCTCCGTAATAGCCCCGCGCCACCAACGCGCGCTGCAGCGTGGCGATGAAATCGGGCGTGAAGGTGGGCGGGCAGGGCGCGGGGAAGCGGACCTCCTCGCGCGGGCGGACAAGTTTCGGCACGGTCGCGTTACGGTAGATCGGCGCACGGACAAGCGTGCCGTCCTCGGCGCGGACCTCCGGGACCACCAGAACCTGACCGGGGACCTGTTCGTAGACGGCGGGCGTGCGCTCCGTCGCGTAGCAGCCGCCGGCGGGGTCGGGTCGGGAATCGTCGTCGCCAAGGCCCATCGTGTTGAAATCGGGCCGCGCGCCGCCGCCCGTCTCAGGCCCCACGGGGCTGCACGCCATGGCCATGGCAAGACCGCCGACACAGACGGTAAGGACCGCGATGCGGGTCATGACGGGACGGGCCTCTGCTCTGCCTCTCGTTGGAGGGCAGGTTAGCCTGTTTCAGCCTTCTGCGAAAGCGCCTCGGGCGCGGCCAGCAAACGGTCGAGCATGGGCGAGATATCCTCGATCTCCTCGGCGATCACGTGGGTGACGCTGTTGTCGCGCTGCAGCCGTCCGGTCACCCGCAACATGCGGCCCGCGATCACCGCGCGGCGAAAGCGTTCGTAGATGCCACGCCAGACGATGACGTTCACGACGCCGGTCTCGTCCTCCAGCGTCAGGAAGATCACCCCCTTCGCGGTGCCCGGCCGCTGGCGCAGGATCACGAGCCCTGCCACGGCCACCCGCGCGCCCTGCGGCGGCAGGCCCGTCCGGTCCGCGGTCAGACAGGAGGGCGGGCGCGGCCAATCGACCGAGCCCTGGAATCTGGATGTGCTTGAGATCACCTGCATTAGAACAAATATAGAACAAATGGGTCCGGATGCAATCCGCGACCTCATAACCCTTTATCCTGCCGCGGCCCTCGCCTATGTCCCACGGAAACCTAATCCGAGGGAGACCCGCGCATGGCGAAAATCACCTATATCGAGCATAACGGCACCGAACACGTGGTCGATGTGAAGACCGGCCTTACGGTGATGGAAGGCGCCCGCGACAACGGCATTCCGGGCATCGAGGCCGATTGCGGCGGGGCGTGCGCCTGTTCCACCTGCCACGTCTACGTGGACCCCGCCTGGGTCGACAAGCTGCCCGCGAAAGAGGACATGGAAGAGGACATGCTCGATTTCGCCTATGAGCCCAATCCCGAGCGCTCGCGCCTGACCTGCCAGCTCAAGGTCACCGACGCGCTGGACGGGCTCGTGGTGCAGATGCCCGAAAAGCAGATCTGATCGATGCGGGGCGCGCTTCTCGCGGCGGTCCTGATCGCAAGCGCGGGATGCGCCGCCGCCAGCCAGATCACCGCGGCGCGTTATGACGGGCCGACCACGCGGTACGCCCATGGCGTTCTGGGCGATGCGGTCGAATACGAAGACCTCGTCGTGACCCTGTCCGATGGACGCGTCGTCACCGCCCATTGGGACGCGCCCATGGTGTTTGAGGATACCGCACCGCGTCTTGCGGATGTGGACGGCGACGGCGCCCCCGAGGTGATCACGGTCGAGACCCATGCCGAGCGCGGCGCGCGTCTGGCAATCTGGCACTGGGACGGCACCGCGCTGCGCCACCGCGCGACCGGCGATTTCATCGGCCAGACGAACCGCTGGCTGGCCCCTGCGGGCGTCGCGGATCTGGACGGTGATGGCCGGGTCGAGATTGCCTATGTGGACCGGCCGCACCTCGCCAAGACCCTGCGCCTCTTTAATCTGGTCGGCAATGACTTGTCCGAGGTCGCGCGGGCGGAAGGGCTCAGCAATCACCGGATCGGGTGGGATTACATCATCGGCGGCGCGGCGCCTTGTGCCTCACCACCCGCCCTGATCCTCGCGCGCGGGGACTGGTCCGAGACGGTTGCGGTCACATGGAACGGCGACCGGATCGTCACCACCGCGATAGGTCCATGGTCCCCGAGCCGGGCAGAGGCTGCGCGCACGTGCCGCTGAGCCGCTGACTGCGCAACACGGGGGGCGATCACGCGCGTCGCCAATATGCTTCATCGTCTCAATGTGTCGTCGGGGGGAAGCGATCGTTCGACAAGCGGAAGCCGCTCAACGTTCATGAGGGCCGGGCGTCGACACAGGCCGGGGCGACGAAGTACCTTCGCCTCATGCCCCCATCCGGCGGGCCAGCCGCGCCTCAAGCTGCACCAAGGCGTCATAGATCAGCACCGCGAACAGCCCCACGATCAGACCGCCCTGCAACACGTAGGCCGTATTGTTCGTCAGAAGTCCCGCGATGATCACCTCGCCCAAGGTGCGCGCCGCGACGGTGGAGCCGATCGTCGCGGTCCCGAGGGCGATCACCACCGACAGGCGGATACCCGTCAGCATCACCGGGAGGGCCAGCGGCAATTCCACCCGCAGGAGACGCTGCCAGCGGTTGAGCCCGATCCCGCGTGCCGCATCCATCGTCGCGGGCGGCAGGGTGGATAGTGCCGTGATCGCATTCTCGAAAATGGGCAGCAAGCCGTAGAGAAAGAGCGCGACAAGCGTCGGACCCGCCCCGAAGCCGAGTGCCGGCACGGCAAGCGCCAGCACGGCCACGGGCGGAAAGGTCTGCCCCATATTGGTGATCGTGCGCGACAGGGGCCGGAAGGCCGCCCCGGCAGGCCTTGTGACCAGGATCGCCAGAGTGACCGCCACCAGCGTGGCCGCCGCCGTGGCGGCAAGGACGAGACCCAGATGGCTCAGCGACAGGGACAGAAGCGAGCTGCGTTCGTAGATCACGGGCGCGCCCTCGGGCGCCAGTGGCGCGAAGACCGGTGTGAACCAGCCGGGCCGCAGCACCAGCGCCAGCAGCAGCAACACGAGCGCCGGACGCAGGAATGTGCCGATCTTCATGCGTGCATCTCGGCGCGGGCGCGGATCGCCTCGAAGGTCACGCGGCCTGCGGGGACGCCGTCCCGCTCCACCGGCACGGCCGACCGCCCCGTCCAAAGACAGGCCGACAGAGCATCGCGCAGGCTGGCATCGGCGGGCATGGCCGCCCCTTCGGCGGGCCCGTCCTCGAGAAGCTCCGCGAGCGGGATCAGCGACAAAAGCCGCAGCGGCCGCTCCACGTCGCCCACCATGTCGGCCACGAAACCGCTCGCAGGCTTGGCGATGATCTCGGCGGGGGTGCCATGCTGCACGAGCGTGCCGCCATCCATGACCGCGACGCGGTCGCCAAGGCGGATCGCCTCCTCCATGTCGTGTGTGACGAGCATGATCGTCGATCCGAGCGCTTTCTGGATCCGGCGCAGATCGTCCTGCGCCCGCGCCCGGATGATCGGGTCGAGCGCGCCGAAGGGCTCATCCATCAGCATGAGATCGGGGCGCGAGGCCAGGGCGCGCGCGACGCCGACCCGCTGCTTCTGACCGCCGGAGAGTTCCGACGGGAACCGGTCCCGAAACTTCGCGGGCTCCATCGAGAAGAGCGTCAGCAATTCATCGATGCGCGCGCGGATCTTTTCTTTCGGCCAATTCAGCAAGTCCGGCACCGCACCGATATTGCGCGCGACGGTGTGATGCGGGAAAAGCCCGTGCCCCTGGATCGCATAGCCGATGCGCCGCCGCAGAAGATGCGGTTTGGTGGCACTCGTCGCCTCGCCGTTGATCCGGACCTCGCCGGATGTCGGCTCTTCCAGGCGGTTGATCATCCGCAAGAGCGTGGTCTTGCCGGACCCCGACGTGCCGACGATCACGGTGATCGTCCCGGTCTCGACGGTCATGGTCACGCTGTCCACGGCCCGCGTCGTGCCGTAAGTCTTGGTGATCTGGTCGATCTCGATCATGCGGGCTCCTTCCGCGTCGGGCGGGCCAGGTCGACAAGGATGTCCATCACGATGGCCGATGTGAGTGCGAGGGCAACGGTCGGCAGCGCGCCCAAGAGGATCAGATCGGTCGCGGTCTGGTTCAGGCCCTGAAACACGAAAGTGCCGTAGCCGCCGCCGCCGATCAGGCCCGCGATGACAGCAAGGCCGATATTCTGCACCAGCACGATGCGCAGACCCGTTAGGATGATGGGAAGGCCCAGTGGAAGCTCGACCTGCCATAGCCGCTGCGCGGGCGTCATGCCCATGCCGCGCGCTGCCTCCAGCGCCGCAGGTGGCGCGGCAC
The DNA here is from genome assembly GCF_009363255.1 of Roseivivax sp. THAF197b. Lineage (NCBI taxonomy): Bacteria > Pseudomonadati > Pseudomonadota > Alphaproteobacteria > Rhodobacterales > Roseobacteraceae > Roseivivax > Roseivivax sp. THAF197b. The sequence goes on from NZ_CP045318.1 coordinate 858,798, forward strand.
CAAGTCCGGCCACCGTGTTGCCCACAACGGGCAGCAGCGAATAGAGCACCAGCGCCAGAAAGGCAGGCGCAAAGCCGATCCCGGCAATGCCGATGGCTTCCGCGCCGGGCACGGTGTCGCCCACCCAGCCCAGAATGGGGATCATCAGGCCGAACATCGCAAGCGACGGGATGGTTTGCAGAAAGCTCAGGACCGGCAGCATCGTTCCGCGCAATTGCACCCGCCTGTGGCACAGGATGCCCAGCGGGAAACCGATCAACGCCGCCATGCCGAGCGAGCCGAACGCGAGCGCCAGATGCCGCAGCGTTGCATCCGCGAAGGCGGCTTTCCGTCCCTCGAATTCCTGCAGGATCGACAGCGGTGACAGCGCGCCGGACCAGAGAATGAGGGCCAGAGCGCCCAGAACGGCGGCCAAAAGCGCCCCGCGCGCAGCAGGGCCGGGCGATAGCTGCGACAGCGCATCGGCCATCAGCAGCATCAGCACAAGGAGCAGGCACCAGAATCCCATCGCCGGGGAGACGCGCGCATAGTCCCCTGCACCATCGAGCAGGGCAGGCCCCCCTTGCATCAGCAGCCACAGAAGTCCGGCGAGCCCGATCAGCGATCCCGCCAGCCGCAGGCGCGGCCGGGCCGCAGGAAGGCCCAGGCAAAGGCCTGCGACGATAGCGGCCACGCCCGGCACCGTCACGCCAAGCGCATCCACGGCCCATGCCGGAACGCCGTCGCCAGCCACGATCCGGTTGGCGGCCAGCGTCATGAACGGCAGCAGCAACGCCCCGAGCCCGAGCAGCGCGAAGAGGATGCCGGGCCGGGACAGACCGTCCTGAGCGCGCGGCCCGGCTATTTCGGTGACGCTCAGTCCAGCACTCCCGCCTCGGTCAGGTAGTCACGCGCCACGGCTTCGGCGGGCTCGCCGCCGACCTGGATGCGGCCGTTCAGCGATTGCAGTGTCTGCATGTCGAGCGCGCCGAAGATCGGGTTCAGCACGTCTGGAATCGAAGGATATTCCTCCAGGATTTCGGCGCGGACGATGGGGCTCGGCTCGTAGACCGGCTGCACGCCCTGGTCGTCCTCCATGACCACGAGGCCCGTTGCGCCGACACCGCCATCGGTGCCGTAGACCATCGCGGCATTCACGCCCGACGTGCCCCGCGCGGCGGCCTGAATCGTCGCGGCCGTATCGCCGCCCGACAGGATCACGGTCTGGTCCTCGCTCAGCTCGAAGCCATAGGTGTCCTGCATGGCAGGCAGCACCGCGGGCGAGGAGACAAACTCGGTCGAGGCGGCCAGCTTGACCGACCCGCCATCCGCGACCCAGGCGCCGAAATTGGACATGGTGGTCAGATCGTTCTCTTCCGCGACGGGGCCGGTCACCGCGATGGCCCAGGTGTTGTTGGCGGGCGCAGGCGCGAGCCAGGTGACGTTGTTGGCCTCCGCGTCGAGCTCGGCCGCGCGGGCATAAGCGGCGTCTGCATCCTTCCAGACCTCGCTCTCGGCTTCGTTGAAGAAGAACGCCGCGTTGCCGGTATATTCGGGATAGATGTCGATCTGGCCCGCAAGCAGGGCCTCGCGCACGACCTGCGTGCCGCCCAGTTGCAGCCGCCGTTCGACCGGCAGGCCCGCATCTTCGAGCGCGAGAGCGATGATATTGCCCAGGAGGCCGCCCTCGGTATCGATCTTGGAGGAAACGGTGATGTCGGCCTGTGCGGTGGCGGCAATCGTGCCGAAAAGGCCGGTGGCGAGGATCAGGCGGGTGTTCATGGGAAATCTGCTCCTGGCAAACTGTAAGTTGAAACGCCGTTGAGCGTTGGTTCCTTTGGCGATGTAGGCGGATGCGCCGCAGCGCCAAGCCTCGTGTCGTCGAAGCGGGGGTATGCGGGGCATGCGGACCTTCGGGCAGGGGGCTCGGCGCCGCGTTTGCGGAGACTGGCTATGGTGCTCATGGTGAGCCCCTTCGCGCGGGCATCTATGCCGCAGGACTGCCGGTGAAAGGCGCCGCGGCTTGGGGCCAAGTTCCGGCCCGCTCACCGCACCGGATCGAGCAGCGCATCGCCCAGCGTGCAATCGCGAACCACGTCACGTCCGCAGGGCACGGGCTCCAGTGTGCGCGACAGGCAAAGCCGTGCTTCCTGGATGCGGCCCGACCGGCAGGTGATGGTCAGCATGTCCGGCTCAAGATCGGGATTGTCCTTCAGAAACGCCTCCTCCACGACGGAGGCGGGCAGGGTGACGGGATCGGTGAGCCGCGTGAAGATCTCGGGCAGGACCACGGCATCGAACGCCGTTTCGGCGGTCTCGTAATAGGCCGCCGCGGAAAGGCCCGAACAGGTGCCGTGCTTTTTCCATTGATGCCAGGCCAGCCCCGACGTGCCCATCACATTCGCCATGTCTTGCGTCATCGAGCGCGGGGGCGGCGCATGCGGCGTGCGGCAATAGGAGGGCCATCCCTCCTCGAATTGCGGCCAGAGACCATGCAGGATCCAGCCCGCATCGCGTTCGGGTGCGCATTGCGGCGAGCGGCGGGCGTCCCCTTCCAGCGCGCACCAGGTGGGCGACCAGGTCATGGACAGGACGTAATAGTCGAAGTCTCCCGCGATCTCGCCCTCGGCCTGCGTCTGGCCGGGCGCGGCCAGAGCCAGGATTGCCGCGCAGGCGACGCCCGCGATTTTCTCTTTCAACTTGTCCATGCCGTGACTATATAGCCTCCAAGTTCCCCGACAATGGTGACTGTCCCGGCCCGCCGGGACCCGGCAGGGCCCAGGCCCCGCCCGCCCTGAGAGATATGTGAAGGAGAGTTTTATGGCCAAGCTGCTGCATCCCAAGGCCACCGCGGTCTGGCTGGTGGACAACACCACGCTGACCTTCAAGCAAATCGCCGATTTCACGGATATGCATGAGCTGGAAATTCAGGGCATTGCCGATGGCGACGTGGCCGCGGGCGTGAAGGGCTTCGATCCCATTGCCAACAACCAGCTGGTGCAGGAGGATATCGACCGCGCAGAGGCCGATCCCACGGCCAAGCTGAAGCTGAAGCACAATCCCGCCGCCGTGGACGAGGACAAGCGGCGCGGCCCGCGCTACACGCCGCTGTCGAAGCGTCAGGACCGTCCGGCGTCGATCCTGTGGCTGGTGAAGTTCCATCCCGAATTGTCCGACGGCCAGATCTCCAAGCTCGTGGGCACCACGAAGCCCACGATCCAGTCGATCCGCGAGCGGACGCATTGGAACATCTCGAACCTGCAGCCGATCGATCCCGTGGCGCTGGGCCTCTGCCGTCAGTCCGAGCTCGATGCCGCCGTGGCCAAGGCCTCGAAAGCCGCCGAGAAGGTCATGGATGACGACGAGCGCCGCAAGCTCGTCTCGACCGAGCAATCGCTGGGCATGGATCCCGAGCCGCGTCTGCCCTCCAGCATGGAAGGGCTCGAAAGCTTTTCGCTCTCCGACCCGCGCGAGGAGGAAGAAGAGAAGTCCGACAGCGATTACGCGGATGCGGATTCGTTCTTCAACCTGCCCGATGGCGGGAATGACGACGAGGACGACGACGACAAGTAAGGGCGGCTGCCTTCATGGGCCCGCAGGGAACCCGCGCTCCGGCGCGGGTTTTTTTTCGCCGGGGTCCGCGCGGGCAGATATTCCGAACGTGTCCGGCGCCATCTGCCTCGGACGGTGGGTTTTCCCCCACCCTACAGGGCTGATCGCCAAGGCGCAGGATATGAGACTGTTGCCGTAGGGTGGGTGAAAACCCACCATCCGACCGTGCCATCCTCGCGCTCCGGTCGCCGTATCCGACGCGGACACGATCGCGCATGGCCCGACTCGCCAAGACGGGTGAACACCACCCGCGCGCCGCCGCGGCACACGCAATCCTGTCCGCGCGCGTCCTTACACCCGCTTGCGGGCATTCAGCGCAGCCGTGATCGTCCCGTCATCGAGGTAATCGAGCTCCCCGCCGATGGGCACGCCCTGGGCCAGGGAGGAAATCTCGACACGGTCCTCAAGCTGATCCGCGATGTAATGCGCCGTGGTCTGCCCATCGACCGTCGCATTGAGAGCGAGGATCACCTCGGTGATCTCCTCGCTCGCCACGCGGTCCACGAGTTTGGGGATACGCAGATCGTCCGGACCCACCGCATCGAGCGCGGAGAGCGTGCCGCCCAGCACGTGATAGCGGCCCTTGAAGACGCCCGCGCGCTCCATCGCCCACAGATCGGCCACGTCCTCGACCACGCAAAGGAGGCCTGTCGCGCGGGCCTCGTCGGCGCAGATCGCGCAGATATCCGACGTGCCCACATTTCCGCAATTCAGGCATTCCCGCGCGGTCCGGGCGACATCGGCCATGCTCTCCGCGAGCGGCTGCAACAACAGCCCGCGCTTGCGAATGAGATGCAGCACGGCGCGACGGGCGGAGCGGGGGCCGAGCCCCGGCAGCTTCGCCATCAAGTCGATCAGCGCGTCGATCTCGCTGCGGTCAGCCATGGGGCGCGTGCGACCTGCCTCAGAAGGGCAGGTTCATGTCCTTGGGCAGGCCCATGCTTTCCGCAAGCTTGCCCATCTCTTCCTTGGAGCGCTCCTGCGCCTTTTGCTGCGCATCCTTGATCGCCGCCAAGATCAGGTCCTCGACCACTTCCTTGTCGTCGCCATTGAAGATCGACGGGTCGATGTCGAGCGTCTTCAGCTCGCCCTTGGCGGTGCAGCTTGCCTTCACGAGGCCTGCGCCGGCCTCACCCTCGACCACGATGTTGTGCATCTCTTCCTGAAGCTCGGTCATCTTGGTCTGCATGTCCTGGGCGGCTTTCATCATCTTGCTCATGTCGCCGAGCCCACCAAGTCCTTTGAACATCTCGTCTCTCCTGAATACGGGTGTTTCCCCTGAGATACGGGCGCGGGGGCCGTCTCACAAGGTCAGTCGTCCTCGAAAGGATCCCATTCCTCCTCGACCTCGGGCAATGCCTCGGCCTGTGCTTCCTGCGCCTCTTCCTCGGGCGTGGTGACCTTGAGGATCCGCGCTTTCGGGAAGACGTCGAAGACCGCGCGCACCATGTCATGGCTTGCCGCCTCCTCGCGCAGCGCCAGCACGTCGGCATCCCGCGTCTCCACGAGCGTGGGCGCCTCGCAGCCGTTCACCAGCGTCACCGCCCAGCGATTGCCGGTCCAGCGCGACAGGGACGCGCCCAGCCTTTGCGCCAGATCGGGGGCGGCATCCTCGGTCGGGGTGAACTCGATCCGGCCGGGCTGATAGGCCGCGAGCCGCACGCCACCCTCGACCTCGACCAGAAGCTTCACGTCGCGATTGGCACGGATCAACTCGAGCACGTGGTCAAATGTCGGATAGCGGGCAAGCGCGTCATCTTTGGCGACCGCGCGCACCGCATTGCCGTCATGAGAGGCCGAGGGCCCCGAGGGTCCGCGATGGGTGGGCACGGGTACGCCCTGGGCCTGCGCGCCACCGCCTGCGGGCGCATGGGTCATGCCGCCACCTCCGCCGCCGCCGGGCGGGGCAGGGGGCGGGCTTTCGGCCTGCAGCTTGCGCACGAGGTCCTCGGGCGAGGGCAGTTCGGCCACATGCGTCAGCCGGATCACCGCCATCTCGGCCGCCATCATCGCGTTGGGCGCGGCGGAGACTTCCTCCAGCGCCTTCAGCAGCATCTGCCACATCCGCGTGAGCGGCCGCATCCCCAGCGTCTGGGCCAGGGCCTGCCCGCGGGTGCGCTCATCAGGCGAAATGGTGGGGTCCTCCGCCGCTTCGGGCGTGATCTTCACGACGGAGATCCAATGCGTGACCTCGGCGAGATCCCGCAGGATCGCCATCGGGTCCGCGCCATCTGCATATTGCGCCGACAGCTCCGTGAGCGCCGCTGCCGCATCGCCCTTCATGATCGTCTCGAAGAGGTCCAGGACGCGCGCACGATCGGCGAGCCCCAGCATCGCGCGCACCTGAATGGCGGTGGTCTCTCCCGCGCCATGGCTGATCGCCTGATCGAGAAGCGAGGTTGCATCGCGGGCCGATCCTTCGGCAGCGCGCGTGATGAGGGCCAGCGCATCGTCGGTGATCTCGGCCCCTTCGCCGGTCGCGATGCGGCGCAGAAGCGCGATCATCACCTCGGGCTCGATCCGACGCAGATCGAAGCGCTGGCAACGCGACAGGACGGTGACCGGCACCTTGCGGATCTCGGTCGTGGCGAAGATGAATTTGACGTGGGCGGGCGGTTCCTCAAGCGTCTTCAGAAGCGCGTTGAACGCGCTTGTGGACAGCATGTGAACTTCGTCGATGATGTAGATCTTGTAGCGCGCCGAGGCTGCGCGGTAATGCACCGAATCGATGATTTCGCGCACATCGCCGACGCCTGTGTTCGACGCCGCGTCCATCTCCAGCACGTCCACATGACGACCTTCCATGATCGCAACGCAATGTTCGCACTGACCGCAAGGTTCCGTCGTGGGGCCGCCTTCGCCATCGGGGCCGATGCAGTTCATGCCCTTGGCGATGATCCGCGCCGTGGTGGTTTTGCCTGTGCCGCGAATACCCGTCATGATGAAGGCCTGCGCGATGCGGTCGGCGGCGAAGGCGTTCTTGAGCGTGCGCACCATCGCATCCTGCCCGACGAGGTCGGCGAAGGTCTCGGGGCGGTATTTGCGGGCGAGGACCTGGTAGGCGGAGGGAGCTGTATTCATGGCGTGATGGTCCTGTCTCAGGCCTGACTTGTCCAGAGCGCGGGCGGTGCCGCGCAAAATTCTTAGATAAGAATTTTTCGCCCCACAAAATTATCCAATTTTGTGGGGCGCGGGTCTTAGCTCAGCGCGGCGTCACAGCGCGCGCAGGTCGCGGGATGGCTATGCGTGCCCACATCGGGCAGGATCTTCCAGCAACGCTGGCACTTTTCGCCCTCGGCCAGGTCGACCTCTACAACTACAGGTGCTGTCCAATCGCCATCTGCTTTCTCCTGAGCCCGTTGTTCTGAAACGGTGATTTCCGACACGATACACACGTCGGCGAAGTCAATACTGTCAAGGTCTGCCTTGGCTTTTTCTGCATTAGGCCAATGGCTTGCGACGGTGCCTAGGTGGACTACTGGTGCGGCTTCAAGGCTTGCTCCTATCAGACCGTCTCGGCGCGAAGTCTCCAGTGCTCCGGTAACGTATCGACGGACTTCTCTGATGCCACGCCATTTCGCCGCCAGCGCGTCGTCGCGCCATGCCGCGGGCGTCTCGGGGATGTCCTGCAGATGCACCGAGCTGTCGTCGCCCGGGAACCGCTCCAGCCAGACCTCTTCCATGGTGAAGACGAGCACCGGCGCAAGCCAGGTCGTCAGGCGGTGGAACAGGATGTCGAGCACCGTGCGGGCCGCGCGCCGCCGGGCCGTATCGCCATCGCAGTAAAGCGCGTCCTTGCGGATGTCGAAGTAATAGGCCGAGAGGTCCACCGTGGCGAAGTTGAACAGCGCCTGGAACACGCCCTGGAAATCGAAAGCCGCGTAGCCCGTGCGCACGCGTTCATCGAGCTCGGCCAGACGGTGCAGCACCCAACGCTCCAGCTCGGGCATGTCGGCAGGCTCCACGCGGTCCGATTCCTCGAAATGCGCGAGCGCCCCCAGCATGAAGCGCATCGTGTTGCGCAACCGGCGGTAGCTGTCTGCCGTGCCTTTCAGGATCTCGGGCCCGATGCGCTGATCGGCGGTATAGTCGGTCTGCGCCACCCAGAGCCGCAGGATATCCGCGCCATATTGCTGCACGACCTTCTCGGGCACGATCGTGTTGCCGAGCGACTTGGACATCTTGTTGCCCTTCTCGTCCAGCGTGAAGCCGTGGGTGACCACGTTGCGATAGGGCGCGCGGCCCATGGTGCCGCAGGCCTGCAGCAGCGAAGAGTGGAACCAGCCGCGATGCTGGTCGGTGCCTTCCATGTAGACATCGGCGATGCCGTCTTCGCTGCCGTCCTCGCGGTCGCGCAGCACGAAGGCGTGGGTCGAGCCTGAATCGAACCACACGTCCAGGATGTCGAAGACCTGATCCCATTCGGCCGGGTCGTAATCGTTGCCGAGGAAGCGTTCCTTGGCGCCGTCCGCGTACCAGGCATCCGCGCCTTCCGCCTCGAACGCGGCGTTGATCCGCGCGTTCACGGCCTCGTCCTTCAGCAGGAAGTCCGGATCGGTGGGCAGCGCGCCCTTTTTCGTGAAGCAGGTCAGCGGCACGCCCCAGGCGCGCTGGCGCGACAGAACCCAGTCGGGCCGCGCTTCCATCATCGAATAGAGCCGGTTGCGCCCCGATTGCGGTGTCCATTTCACCTGGTCGATTGCGGTCAGGGCGCGGCCGCGGATGGTCTCGCCCAGATCGTCCTGACCGTCGCCCACGGGCCGGTCGATGGCCGCGAACCATTGCGGCGTATTGCGGAAGATGATCGGTGCTTTGGAGCGCCAGGAATGCGGGTAGGAATGTTTCTGCCGCCCACGCGCCAGAAGGCCGCCGACCTCAACCAGCTTGGCGATCACCGCGCCATTGGCCTTCTCTTCCTTGCCCTTGTGGTTGAACACGCGCAGCCCCGCGAAGAACGGAACGTGCGGCAGGAATTCGGATTCCTCGCCCACATTATGCGTCATCCGGTCGAGCCAATTGCGCTTGAGGAAGCATTCGTAGTCATCCGCACCGTGGCTCGGCGCGGTATGCACGAAACCCGTACCCGCATCGTCGGTGACGTGATCGCCGTCGATCATCGGCACGTCGTAATCCCAGAAGCCCTCGGCACCCTCGGCTCCGCGGAAGGGATGCGCCATGTGCAGCGTCGAGAGCTCATCGGCCGTGACCTCGCGCACGCGCTCCCAGCCACCCTCTTCGAGCCGCGCCTTGGTGAAGACGTCGCCCGCGAGGTTGTCGGCCACGATGTAGCGATCTCCCACGGAGGCCCAGCATTCCTCGGGCGTGCGGGTGACCTCGTAGAGCCCGTAGGAGATGGCGGGGTTGTAGGCCACGGCCTTGTTGGACGGGATGGTCCAGGGCGTTGTGGTCCAGATCACCACCTTCACGCCGCGCATGCCTTCCGCGATCAGGTCCGAATCCGCGCCCGCGAAATCGTCATCCTCGCCCTCGGCCATGGTGACATGCCCGCCGCGCACGATCTCGAAGGGCACCCAGATCGTGTGGCTCTGGTGCTCGTGATACTCGATCTCGGCTTCGGCAAGTGCTGTCTTCTCGACGGGCGACCACATCACGGGCTTCGAGCCCTGATAGAGCGTGCCGGTCATCAGGAATTTCTGGAATTCCTCCGCGATCACGCGCTCGGCGTGGAAATCCATCGTCAGGTAGGGCTTGTCCCAGTTCCCGGTGATGCCGAGACGCTTGAACTCGTCGCGCTGGATGTCGATCCAGCCTTCGGCGAAGCGGCGGCATTCCTGGCGGAAATCGACGATGTCGACCTCGTCCTTGTTCTGGCCCTTGGCGCGGTACTGTTCCTCGATCTTCCACTCGATGGGCAGGCCGTGGCAATCCCAGCCGGGGATGTAGCGCGCGTCGCGCCCCATCATTTGGTGGGAGCGGACGATCATGTCCTTGATCGTCTTGTTGAGCGCGTGGCCGATATGAAGGTGCCCGTTGGCATAGGGCGGGCCGTCATGCAGCGTGAAGGGGGGACGGCCCTCGGCGCGCTCGCGCAGGCGGTCGTAGATGCCGATCTCGGCCCAGCGGGCCAACCAGTCGGGTTCGCGCTTGGGCAGACCCGCGCGCATGGGAAAATCGGTCTTGGGCAGGTTCAGCGTGGCTTTGTAGTCAGGCTGATCGGTCACGGTGTCGGCGCACATCTGTGGCGTCCTCGGAAATGGAGTATCGGATGGGGTGAGGGGCGGCGCGGCAGGGCTGACGCCTTTGACCCGGCGAACCGTAGATTACGGCGCCGGGCATATAATTCGAATGATGATCGCGGCGGGCTTCATCATGCCCGCCTTATAGGCAGGCCGCCCCCGATGGTCCAGTGCTGCGCGTCACTCCGCGGGATGCACATGCACGGAATGAACGCGGCCCAGCCGCGCGTCGATCCGTCCGCGCACATGCCGGTGAAGGCGCAGCGAAATGGCGATCCCTCCGAGCACAATCCAGAACCCCTGGATCAGGGCCGCGGCCATGTTGAAGTTCTGCGTCAGGCTCAGCATCACCAGCACGGCGGCCAGCGTGTTGATGCAGAAATAGAGCGTGCTCTCGCTGGTCAGATAACGCAGCGAGAGCAGGGTGTAATTGCAGATATAGGTGACCACCCCGAGGAAGCCTGCGGCGTTGCAGGCATCCTCGACAGTGTAACCGGTCAATTCGAAAAACATAAAACAGACCCTTGAAACCGGATGATTGAAAAAGGAACGGGTATCAATTTCGCAAGATGACTAAAAAATAAGCGTCAACATGCGAGAGGGTGCCCCGGCGCGCCCCATCTGTCGAGGCCGGTATTCCTGACCTTGCCGACGACCCGCATCGGCAGAACTCGGCCCGCGCGCCCCACCGATGCGCAGAGCGTCGCCGATGCGCCGCCCGCGCGATTTGGAACGGCGATTTCCGGCTTGGCACGGGGGCGGAGGCTGGCGAGCCTTGGCCCGTTTTCCCGTCTCGGCGGCAATAACGGAGACAAGGGGCCTCGCGCACGGGCAGTCTTTCCTCAGCGGCAGGCATGCGCACCGCCCGACGCCGCATCTCATGGCCCGACCCAAACCCGGAGGACTTCTCGATGGCTTACAGAGACGAAATCGACCACGGCCGAAGCGACCCGCGATCCGGCGCGTCGCGGTACAGCCGGGGCATGCAGGGTGCCACACCCGATAACCGGCGCGGGGTTCTCGGCGGTCTTGCCGTCGCGATCGGCCTCGTCATTGTGCTGTTCATCGTGCTGAGCTTTGTCGGGGGCGGCGACGCGACCGGCACGGCGCCCGCAGAGGGCAGCATGATCGCCCCCGCCGAAGCGCCGGAGGCAACCGCACCTGCCGCGACACCCGCAGAATAATCGCCCTCAGGCCAACTGCAGCCTGCCGGTAGCGCCACGGACACCCACCGTCCTGCGCCTGTGAGCAGCCACGCGCCGGATCGCCCGTCTTTTGCAGCGGAGACCGGGCCGCGCGCCACCGCGAATGCAGCTTCGGCGGTCCCGGACCCTTCAGGGGTTCGGGGCCGTCTTTCTTTTGGCGCTAGGCGTCGTCCTTGCCGCGGTCCTTGCCGAAAAGATCGGTCAGTGATGTGGCCACGATGCGCCGCACCGAGGGTTTGCGCCCCTCGGAGAAGGGCAGAGGACGGCAGACCTCCATCGCGGCGACACCGACCCGCGCGGTCAGGGCGCCATTGACGAGCCCTTCGCCGAAGCGGCGCGACAGCCGCGCGAGCAACCCGCCGCCCAGGATCGGCTCCAGCATGTCATCGCCCACCGCGACGGCCCCCGTTGCCACGAGGTGCGAGAAGACCGCGCGTGTCAGGCGCCACGATCCCAGCGTGCCGGATCGCCCGCCATAGACCTCCGCGATGCGGCGGATCATGCGCAGATTGGCCGAAAGCGCCGCCGCCACATCGGCAAAGGCCAAGGGCACCAGCGCCGTGACTGCCGCGACCTGCCGGGCCGCGGCCTGCACCTCCGCCGTGGCGCGGGCATCGAGGGGGCCCAGCACCTCCCGCTCGGCCAGTTGCAGCAGGGCTTCGGCATCGAAGACATCGCCCTGACGCTCGGCGAAGCGCTCCCTTCCCCAGCGGGTATCATCGCGGCCTTTGTAGAGCGCGGTGAGCTGCGTGGTGACCCCGCGCGCCTCTTCGAGACTGCCTTGCGACAGGGCCGTGTCCGCCGCGCGCTGCAGCGCATCGAGCCGCTTCAGCCTTGAAAAGGCGGACAATTCCTTGATCGCGATCAGGAGGGTGACCAGCACGAACAGCGCAAAAAGCCCGGTCACGAGCCAGCCCAAGATCGGATTGGACGCGACGAGTGCCGTGGCGAAATTCCACGCGGCAATGGAGATGACGGTGGTCAGGATCAGGCCTGCGAGCGCCCAGAACCAGCGCGCAAGACGCGACGGGCGGCGCGCGGCGAGGGCTGCCGCATTGGCCATCGCGGCCCCCTGCGGCGGGGCATCCGGACCGGAATCTGTGCCGAAATCAGCGCCGATATCAGGCACGGGCGGCGCGTCCGCGGGACCGGAGCTGGGCGTGTCCGGGCCCGCCTCGGGCGCGTCGATCTCGATCAGGACGGGGCGGCGGCGGTCCGCGTCACGCTTTCGGTCGCTCATAGCCGGTCTCCGATCAGAAATTCCGCCGCCCGGTCGAGCCGGATATGCGGCGGGCCATGGCCGGGGCGCAGCGACAGCGGGGCGGGCGCGAAGGACATGATGCCGTAATCGCCCGCAAGCCAGTCGGTCTCGTCGCCCGACAGAAGCACGCGCGGATCGGCGGGCAACTCACCGGGCCAGAGCGCCGCCTCCCGCCCCGTCTCGAGCAATGTGCCGCGCACGCAATCGAGCCGCTGGCCCTTGATGTCGCGCGTCTCCTCGATGGTGGCGCGCAGGCTCGCGATGGCCATGGCGCGGGTCTTGGCGCCCGCGAACTCGGCGCGGTCCGACGCCTCGCGGGTCATCGCCTGCATGAGTGCTGTCAGCCGGTCATGCTGCGCATGGTGCAGATGGTCGGCCTTGGTGGCGGCAAAGAGGATCCGCTCCACCCGCTTGCCCATCAGAAGCTGGCTCAGAAAGGCGTTCCGGCCGGGGCGAAAGGCGCCGAGGATATCGGCCATGGTCTGGCGCAGATCGGCCAGCGCGTCGGGGCCCTTGTGAATAGCCCCCAAAGCGTCGACCAGCACCACCTGGCGGTCGATCCGGGCGAAATGATCGCGGAAGAACGGCTTCACCACGCGGGATTTGTAGGCCTCATAGCGCCGCTCGAATTCGCGCCAGAGCGATTTTCGGGGTGCGCCCTCCTGTGGGGGCAGCGGCGCGAAGGTCAGAACCGGCGAACCCGCGAGATCGCCGGGCAGCAGAAAGCGTCCCGGCGTGCAATCGGAATAACCCGCATCGCGCGCGGCATGCAGATAGGCGGTGAAAGTCTCGGCGAGCTTTTGCGCGCGCAGCTCCTCCAGCGCTTGCGCGCTGTCCTCGCCTGCGAGTGCTTCGCGAAACGCGGCGCCGCTGTCGCGGTTCGACAAGCGCGCGAGCGTCTCGGCGGACCATTCGGCATAGCTTTTGTCCAGAAGGGCAAGGTCCAGCAGCCATTCGCCGGGATAGTCCACGATATCGAGATGCACCGTGCGCGGTCCCTGAATGCCGCCCAGAAGCCCCGTGGGCCGCACCTTGAGCGACAATCTGAGCTCCGAGATGGCCCGCGTGCTTTCGGGCCAGCGCGGCGTCTTGGCGGTCAGGGCCGCGAGGTGCTGCTCGTAGTCGAAGCGCGGCAGCGTATCGTCGGGCTGGGGCTGCAGATAGGCCGCGACGATGCGGCCCTCGGAGGCGGCGCTGAGCTGCCCCATGCGCCCACGCTCCATCATGTTCGCGACGAGCGAGGTGATGAATACCGTCTTGCCCGCGCGGGCAAGCCCTGTGACGCCCAGTCGGATCACCGGCTCGAAGAACGTCTCGGACAAGGTGTCGCCCACGCTTTCCACGCCGCGCGTGAGCCTGTCTGCTATATCCGAGATGATCACGCGCGCTTCTTCTCCGCTCAAGCCTCACGCGCAAGATAGGCAGTCGGCGCGCGCTTCGCCAGAGGCCGGGGCTTGCCGCGTGTCGGCACTTTGTCTATCGCCCGGGGCCATGCCGCGATTTGCATTCTTGGTGGAATATGATGGCGCGCCGTTCTCGGGCTGGCAGCGTCAGAAGGATCAGCCCTCCGTGCAGGGGGCGATCGAGGCCGCGCTTGCGCGGCTCGAGCCGGGGCCGCATACGATCGCCGCCGCCGGACGCACCGATGCAGGCGTGCATGCGCGCGGGCAGGTGGCGCATGCGGATCTGGCCAAGGACTGGGAGCCGTTCCGCCTGCAGGAAGCGCTCAATCACCATCTGAAGCCGCAGCCCGTGGCCATCGTTAACGCCGCGCGGGTGGCGGAGGATTGGCATGCGCGCTTCTCGGCGGGCGAGCGGCGCTATCTCTACCGGGTGCTGAACCGCAGGCCGCGCGCGGTGCTGGAGCCGGGCCATGTCTGGCAGGTGACCCGCCCGCTCGATGTCGATGCCATGCGCGAAGGTGCCAAGGCCTTGATCGGAAAGCACGATTTCACAACCTTCCGGTCGACCATGTGTCAGGCGCAAAGCCCGGTAAAGACGCTGGACGCGCTGGAGATCGACGCGGTCGACACCGATGCGGGCCGCGAGATCCGGTTCCGCCTGCGGGCGCGGTCCTTCCTGCACAACCAGGTGCGCTCCTTCGTGGGGACGCTTGAGCGGGTCGGGGCGGGAGCATGGCCCCCCGAGGCGGTCGGCCGCGCCTTGGCGGCTCGCGACCGCGCGGCCTGCGGGCCGGTGGCGCCACCGCAGGGGTTATACCTGATGGGCGTGGGCTACGAGGCCGACCCGTTCGCGTGACGGCGGGCGTTGTGTTGCGTTTTTCTGGAAAGGTGAAGGGGCTTGGGGCAGCCTGCAGGCGTGTCCGCTGCGAGGGGCCGCAGCCTTGGGAGCCGAGGGCGGCAAAACGCCGACGCGCTGTTCGGAGCGCCGTGCTGCGTCCGATGTAGGGCCAATCCGCGGCGGGGCAGGCGCGGCCAAGAGGGCCTGTGGCACGGGCGCGCTTGAAGCGGCGCGTGGGCTTTCTACCTCCTCGGCCATGACACATGCATTGATTATCGGCGCGTCGGGCGGCATCGGCTCCGCAGTGGCGCAGGAACTGGAGCGGCGCGGCGTGGGGGTGACGGGGCTGTCCCGCTCCGGCAATGGGCTCGATGTCAGGGACGAGGCCTCGGTCGAGGAGCATCTGGGACGCCTCGAAGGACCCTACGACCTGATCTTCTGCGCCACCGGCGCGCTGGAGATCGACGGTGCGCGGCCCGAGAAGACGATCCGCGACCTGACCCCCAAGGCCATCGCCGATCAGGTGGCGCTGAACGCCATCGGACCTGCCATGGTGCTGAAACATGGCGCACGGCTTCTGCCCCGGCGGGAGTCTGCGGTCATGGCCGTGCTGTCGGCGCGGGTCGGCTCCATCGGAGATAACGGTCTCGGGGGCTGGTATTCCTACCGCACCGCGAAGGCCGCGGTGAACCAGCTCGTGCATTCTGCTGCCATCGAGTTCGGCCGGACACACAAGAAGCTGTCCTGCGTGGCGCTGCATCCCGGCACCGTCGAGACCGCCTTCACCGCGAAATATGCCGACAATCATCCCACCGTCAGCGCGGCGGAGGCGGCGGGGCGGCTTTGCGATGTGTTCGAGCAACTCACGCCCGAGCATAGTGGCGGCTTTTACGATTACGCCATGAAGGAGATCCCCTGGTGAGCCGTTTGATCCTGGTCCTGGGCGACCAGCTGTCGGAGACCCTGTCGGCGCTCGAGGAGGCCGACAAGTCCCGCGATGTCGTCGTCATGGCCGAGGTCGCCGACGAGGCCTCGTACGTGCAACATCACCCCAAGAAGATCGCGCTCATCTTCGCGGCGATGCGAAAATTTGCGGCACGGCTGCGGGAGGATGGCTGGGATGTGCGCTATACCGCGCTCGACGATACGGAGAATACGGGCTCCATCCCCGGCGAGTTGATGCGCCGCGCCGACGAGTGCGGCGCTAAGGAGGTGGTCGCCACGCAACCGGGCGAGTTCCGTCTGATCCAGCTTCTCGACGAGATGTCGCTGCCCGTCCGCCAACTGCGCGATACCCGCTTTCTCACCGATCTCGACTGGTTCGAGGACTGGGCCGAAGGCCGCAAATCGTTGCGGATGGAGTATTTCTATCGCGAGATGCGCAAGAAAACCGGCTACCTGATGGAGGATGGCGAGCCTGCGGGCGGCAAGTGGAATTTCGATCACGACAACCGCAAGCCCGCCCCGGACGAGGTTGATTTCGGCGGCCCGATGGAATTCACCCCGGACGAGACGGTGGAGGAGGTGCTGGCGCTCGTGGAGGCGCGCTTCGGCAATTCCTTCGGCGACCTGCGGCCCTTCTGGTTCGCGACCGATCAGGGCCAGGCGCGGCGCGCGCTCACGCATTTCGTCAAACACGCCCTGCCGCGCTTCGGCGACTTCCAGGACGCGATGATGGGAGGCGAGAAGTTCCTCTATCACGCGGTGATCTCGGGCTACATGAATATCGGGCTTCTGGACCCGCGCGAGGTCTGCGAGGCCGTGGAAGAGGCCTGGCGCGCGGGTGATGCGCCGATCAACGCGGTCGAGGGCTTCATCCGGCAGGTCATCGGCTGGCGCGAATACATGCGCGCGATCTACTTCCGCGAAGGGCCCGATTATCCAAGCCGCAACTGGCTCAACCATCAGCGCAAATTGCCGCCACTTTACTGGGGCGCCGAGACGAAGATGCGCTGCCTGTCGAAGGCGGTGGAGGAGACGCGGGAGGAGGCCTATGCGCACCATATCCAGCGGCTGATGGTGACGGGCAATTTCGCGCTTCTGGCGGGGATCGACCCGGCGGAGGTCGAGGAATGGTACATGCGGGTCTATTTCGACGCATTCGAATGGGTCACGGCACCCAATACGGTGGGCATGAGCCAGTTTGCAGATGGCGGCGTGATCGCGTCGAAACCTTACGTGTCCTCGGGCAATTACATCGACAAGATGTCGGATTATTGCGGCGACTGCGCCTATTCGGTGAAGAAGAAGACGGGCGAGGGGGCCTGTCCCTTCAACCTGCTCTATTGGCACTTCATGGACCGGCACCGCGACAAGTTCGCCAAGAATCCGCGCATGGCGCAGATGTACGCGACCTGGGACCGGATGAAGGACGACCGCAAGGAGACGGTGCTGCGCGAGGCGGAGGATTTCCTGGACCGGATGTCGAAGGAAGAGGTGGTCTGAGAAAATCTGCGGGGGCGGAGCGAAGACCCCAAGGCGCCGCCAGATCCCGCGACACGAGGCGCAGTCCTCCGTGTGCCGGGCCAGCGCCGCACCGGTGGGCTGGCGCGACAACCTTGGAAATAAGCGCTTTATCCCGTCATATCATCGCGTCGCAGGTGCCGCGTGCTGGCGTCGCCAAAGCGCCAGACCGGTCGGGCCGGTCCGGCGCTGGCCCGGCGCCTTCGGCGCTGTTCGGGCTGGGCGCTCAAGCCTTCCATCGGCTCACGAAGATGCGCGCACCAATCCGCCTCACCCCAACTCCGTCACGACCGCTGATGATTGCTCCAGCGTCCGGTGCACCGGGCATTTATCCGCGATCTCCAGCAACCGCCCCCGCGTCGCCGCATCGAGATCACCCTCCAGCCGGATGCGGCGGTAGAAGTGATCCACTTTCTGCGCCGCCCCGCCCGCATCGGCATCCGCATCCCGCGCGTGAAGCTTGTCGTGGTGCACGTCGACTTCTACGTGATCGAGCGGTAGCCCCTTGCGCCGCGCATACATGCGGATCGTCATGGAGGTGCAGGCGCCGAGCGCCGCGCAGAGCAGGTTGTAGGGCGTAAGCCCCTGATCCGTGCCGCCCATGGATTTGGGTTCGTCAGCGGTGACATGGTGGGGGCCCACCTGGATATCCTGCAGGAAGCCGCCGGGATCGCATTCCGAGACGCGCACGATGCCTTCCGGCGTGGCCTCGGGCGGGGGCGGGGGCGCGAGGTCGAGATAGCGTGCGGCCCATGCGGCGATCAGACCGGCGGCATATTCGGCATCCTCGGGCCGTGTGATCAGGTGGTCGGCCTCGTCCAGCGTCACGAAGCTCTTGGGATGCTTGGCGGCCGTGAAGATGGCGGTGGCGTTCTCGATCCCGACCTGCGCGTCGCGCGGCGCGTGCATTACCAGAAGGGCGCGTTTCAGATGGGCGATGATCGGCGCCAACTCGGTTGCTGCGACGTCGCGGACGAAATCACGCCCGATGCGAAAGGGGCGCCCGCCCAGATCCACCTCTGCCGCGCCCTCCGTTTCGATCCGCTCCAGCGCGTCCGCAAAATTATGGGTCACATGACCGGGATCGAAAGGCGCGCCGATCGTGGCGACTGCGCGGGCCGAGGCGATCTCGGGCGCGGCTTTCAGCACCGCGGCACCGCCCAGCGAATGGCCGATGAGCAGTTGCGGCGCCATGCCGCGCGCCGCGAGAACGCCCGCCGCGGCCACCAGATCGCCGACATTCGTGGTGAAGGACGTATGCTCGAACTCGCCGCCGGAATGGCCGAGCCCGGTGAAATCGAAGCGCAGAACCGCGATGCCTTCGGCGGCCAACCGCGCCGCGATACGCCGGGCGGCGGCGATATCCTTGCCGCAGGTGAAGCAATGCGCAAAGAGCGCCGTGGCCAGATGGGGCCCGTCCGGCATGTCGAGCCGCCCGGCAAGCTTTGCCCCGGACGGCCCATCGAAGGTGATCTTCTCGCTGGCCATGATGCCCCCTTGCTGCGCGATTTAGCCGCGTCAGGGACATCTAGGCATGGCGGCCTGCGTTGCGGCCACTCATTTCAGTCGGCTCACGCCTTCCTGACTTCGGTGATCGATTTCAGCACGGAGGTTCCGTCTTCCTGCTCGATCATGAAGGCGGGTTCATTCACGGAGGCATGGCGCGTGACCTCATTGCCCTTGATCGTGCGGGTCACGTCTTGGGTGAAGCGCTCCTTGATCTCGCCCGAGGCGGTACCGTCGCCCCAATCCCATTCCACGCGGTCGCCGGTGGCATATCCCATAATCGCTCTCCTATCACTTTGGCAGAGGAACGCGGTGCTCAGGCGCGGGGTTCCCGCGCATGGGGGCCAGGCTCAGTTCTCGGGCGCGTCTGGGGTGTCGGGCGTTTCGGTGGCCTCGTACTCGGGCGCGGGGCCGGTCTCCCCCTCGGCCAGCGCACCGTTGACCCATTCGCCGCGGGCCTGTTCGCCCGTGGCATAGCGCATCGTGCCGGTGCCCTGGCGTTTGCCGCCGATGAACGTGCCTTCGTAGACATCGCCATTGGCATAGGTCGCAACGCCCGTGCCTTCGATTTCGCCGTCGGCCCATTCGCCCGAATATTCGAACCCGTCCGGCATCACGATCCGGCCCTCGCCATGGCGCTGCCCGTCAAGGAACGCGCCTTCATAGACCGTGCCATCGGGATAGGTGGCAGTGCCCTGGCCCTCACGCTCGCCCTCGACCCATTCGCCCTCGTAGCGGTAGCCGTCGGGATAGGTCATGGTGCCGAGCCCGTGGTTCTTGGCGTTCTGGAAGCCGCCTTCGTAGATCAGGCCGTTGGCATAGACCGCGCGGCCCTCGCCCTCGATGACACCCTCGACCCAGTCGCCCTCATAGGTCGAGCCGTCGGGATAGGTGATCTTGCCCTTGCCATTGGCCAGATCGCCCCGGAACTGGCCCTCGTAGACCGAGCCATCGGGATAGGTGACGCGGCCTTCGCCCTCGATCTCGCCCGCGATCCAGTTGCCGGTATAGACATAGCCGTCTGCGCCGCGAAACGTGCCCTGACCCTCGCGCTGATCGGCGACAAATTCACCCTCGTAGACATCGCCATTTTCGTAGGTGACTTTCCCCTGACCTTCGCGGCGGCCCGCGACCAGCTCGCCTTCGTAGATGTCGCCATTGGGTTGCGTCAGCTTGCCGACCCCGTCGATCTGGCCGTCATCCCACATGCCCTCATAGACCAGACCGTCGGTCATGATCAGCGTGCCTTCGCCGTCGCGCTGGCCGTCCGCGACGCGACCCTCATAGGTGGAACCATCTGGATAGGTGATCTTGCCCCGACCTTCCTTGGTGCCGTTGACCCAGTCGCCTTCGTAGATGTAACCGCCGGGCGAGGTCATGGTGCCGCGCCCGTGATGGAGCGCATTGCGGAACGAGCCTTCGTAGCGCACGCCATTGGCATAGACCGCGATGCCCTGGCCGGTGATCTTGCCGTCCTTCCAGGTGCCCTCGTAGGTGCCGCCATCGGCGAAGACGATGCGGCCCACGCCATCGGGTTTCCCGGCCTCGAACTCGCCTTCGTAGATCGACCCGTTGGGGAAGCGCGCGACACCCTGGCCGCGGATCTCGCCCTCGACCCAGTCGCCTGTGTACTCGTAGCCGTTGGGCAGCGTGTAGGTGCCGGTGCCGTGTTGCAGCCCGTCCTTGAAAGTGCCCTCGTAGACGCCGCCATCATCGTATTGCTTCGAGATGACCTCGCCGTCCTGTGCCATCGCCACGCCCGAGACACCGAGCCCCAGGGCCAGAAGGCCCGCGCGCAGGAAGATGGTTCGGCTGTTCTGTGTCATGCTGCTCTTTCCCGCCCGTTCGGCCGCATCATGCGGGCTGTTGCCGTGAAATTAGTCAACGGGGCCAAGCGATACAATGTCTTTTGGCCGCAGCCCGACCCGGTTGGCAGGGATGCGCGCGCCCTCTGCCTTCCCCTCGGGGCCCCATCTGCTATGTGGGCGGGAAATGCAGCAAGAGGCTGAGATTTCATGGCGGACCAATTCCGACTGACGCTCGCGCAACTGAACCCGACCGTCGGCGATCTGACCGGCAACCGCGCCCGCGCATTCGCGGCCTGGGAGCAGGCGCGCGACGCGGGCAGCGACCTCGTCGCCTTCCCGGAGATGTTCATCACCGGTTACAACACGCAGGACCTGATCCGCCGTCCGGCCTTCCATGCCGCCGCGATCGAAGAGGTGCGTGCGCTGGCCGCGGATTGCGCGGAGGGGCCTGCCATCGCCATCGGCGCGCCCTGGCTGGAGGGGACGGAGCTTTATAACGCCTATCTCATCCTGAAGGACGGTGCGGTGCAGACCGCGGTGCTGAAGCATCACTTGCCCAACGACACCGTCTTCGACGAGGTGCGCCTCTATGCCTCGGGCCCCGTGACCGGGCCTTATTCGGTGGGCGCGGTCCGGATCGGCAGCCCCATCTGCGAGGATGCCTGGTACGAGGACGTGGCCGAAACCCTGGAGGAAACGGGTGCCGAGTTTCTGCTGGTGCCCAACGGCTCGCCCTATCACCGCGACAAGTTCGATGTGCGGCTGAACCACATGATCGCCCGCACGGTGGAGACGGGATTGCCGCTGATCTACCTCAACATGGTGGGCGGGCAGGACGATCAGGTCTTCGACGGTGGCTCCTTCATCGTCAATCCGGGCGGCCAGATGGCGGTGAAACTGCCGGTCTTCGACGAGGAGATCGCCCATGTCACGCTGACCCGCATGCAAGAGGGCTGGCGCGCAGAGCCGGGCGCCGTCGCACGTCATCCCGACGCCTGGGAGCAGGATTACCGCGCCATGGTCGAGAGCCTGCGCGATTACATGCGCAAGACCGGCTTCAGGAAGGTGCTGCTGGGCCTGTCGGGCGGGATCGATTCGGCCATCGTCGCGGCCATCGCCGCCGATGCGCTGGGCCCCGAGAACGTGCGCTGCGTGATGCTGCCCTCGGAATACACTTCTGAGCATTCGCTCGAGGATGCCAAGGCCGTGGCGGAAGCGCTGGGCTGTCACTACGACTTCGTGCCGATCACGCCGGGCCGGGATGCCATCACCGAGACACTGGCCCCCCTGTTCGAAGGGCGCGACGAGGATGTGACCGAGGAAAATATCCAGTCCCGTCTGCGCGGCCTCCTGCTGATGGCCATGTCCAACAAGTTCGGCGAAATGCTCCTGACCACGGGCAACAAATCCGAGGTCGCAGTGGGTTATGCCACGATCTATGGCGACATGAATGGCGGCTACAATCCGATCAAGGATCTCTACAAGACACGCGTGTTCGAGACCTGCCGCTGGCGCAACGCTAATCACCGCGCGTGGATGATGGGCCCCGAGGGCGAGGTGATCCCCGACCGGATCATCACCAAGCCGCCTTCGGCCGAGCTGCGCGCGGATCAGAAGGACAGCGACTCGCTGCCCGATTACCCCGTGCTCGACGGCATCCTGCAGATCCTCGTCGATGACGAAGGCTCCATCGAGGATTGCGTCGCGGCGGGTTACGCACGCGACGATGCCGCGCGGGTCGAGCATCTGATTTACATCAGCGAATACAAGCGCTTCCAATCGGCCCCCGGCACGCGCCTGACAGACCGGGCCTTTTGGCTCGACCGGCGCTACCCGATCGTGAACCGATGGCGGGATGCGCGGCGGGAGTCTTGAGCGGCCGCCGTGGCCGACGGGTCACGGGGCGCGCAGCTCGGGCGGGAAGAGCCGTGGAAGGGTCATGATCTTGGCCCAAAGTCCGGGCAGACAGGCGCCATGACCGCACCGCGCGCCCTGGGCTATTTCGTGCCCGCCTTTCCGACCCAGACCCACGCGTTTTTCTGGCGCGAGGTCGCGGCCCTGCGTGCACAAGGCGTGAAG
Source organism: Roseivivax sp. THAF197b (assembly GCF_009363255.1). NCBI lineage: Bacteria > Pseudomonadati > Pseudomonadota > Alphaproteobacteria > Rhodobacterales > Roseobacteraceae > Roseivivax > Roseivivax sp. THAF197b. Next base: position 881,149 of record NZ_CP045318.1, read on the forward strand.
GTCGTGCTTTTCTCGTCCCGCAGGCCCCGGCCCGAGGATTGCCCGCATGCCTTCGGCGAGGACGCGCGCGCCGAGACCCATTACGTCTTCCCGCCGCGCCCCGGTGCCGTTCTGCGCTGGGCGGCGCGGCATCCGGCGGGGTTGGTGCGTGCGCTGGGCTATCTGCGCGAACTGCAGGAGGGCGGCGCCAAGGCGCGGGCGAAAGTGGCCGCGCTGCTGCCGTCGGCGGCGGATATCTGTGCCGCGGCGGAGGCGGCGGGCGTGGGTCACGTGCATTTCCATTCCTGCGCCGATGCCGCGCATCTCGGAGCGCTTGCCGAGCGGATGGGCGGACCGTCCTATTCGGTGACCGTGCATGGCAATCTCGATGTCTACGGCACGGATCACGCGGCGAAATTCGCCCGCGCCGCGCTTGTCACAACCGTCACGCGCCCCCTGCGGAACGAGGTTCTGGCCGTGGCGCCGGGCCGCGACGTGCCGGTCATCACCATGGGCGTCGATACAGCGCGCTTTGTTGGCGATAGGCCCTCCCGTCCCGCCGATGCGCCGCTGCAATTCCTGTCCATCTCGCGGCTGAACCCGGTGAAGGGACACGTCTATTTCCTGAAGGCGCTGCGCCGCCTGATCGATGCGGGCCACGCCGCCCATTACCGGATTGCAGGGTCGGGCGAGGCGGAGAGTGCGATCCGCGCCGAGATCGCGCGCCTTTCGCTCGGCGATCAAGTGTCGATGCTGGGGCCGCTTGGTCAGGACGATGTGCGCGCGGCCTTGGGGCGAGCGGATGCTTTCGTGCTGACGAGCTTCGGACATGGCGAGGCCGCGCCGGTTGCCGTGATGGAGGCTATGGCTGCGGGCCTGCCGGTGATCTGCTCCCGCATCGGCGGCACGGGCGACATGATCACCGACGGTGTCGACGGGTTTCTGGTGCCGCAACAGGACGTGGATGCGATCACCGAAGCGGCCCGCAAGCTTTGCACGGATGAGGCTTTGAGGGTGAAGATTGGCCGAGCCGCGCAGCAGCGTGCGCAAAGTCAGTTCGACACGGCAGCCACCGCTCGCGCCCTGTGGGAGGCGATCTGCGCCGCGCGCGGACGCTGATCCGATCAAGGGGCGGCTGCACCGCATGCGCGTTGCGCGCTGCGCATCACTCCCACCAGCGGTCGATCACCGCGATATCCTCGTCCGACCAGCCGAAATGATGCGCAAGCTCATGCACGGTCACATGCGCGACGAGATCGGCGATCTCCACATCGCCCCGGTGCCGCCATTCCGCGAGGATCGGCTCGCGAAACAGCCACACCGTGTCGGGCCAGGGGGCGGGGTCGGCAAAGCTCTTCTCGGTCATGGGGATGCCATCGTAGAGCCCGGTCAGCTCCAGCGGATCGTCCATCCCGAGATCGCGCAGCATGTCCTGATCCGGCCAGTCCTCAACCCGCAGCACCACCTCCGCGGCGCCAGTGGCGAAGGGGGCAGGCAGGGCGTCGATGGTGGCGCGGGCCATCGCCTCCATCTCCTCGAGCGTGATCGCGCGCGCCGTCACGACAGGGCGAACTCCGCCAGCGGCTCGTAGACCGCGCCGTCCCGGGTGAGGATCGATTCGTAGAGCACCACCTCCCGCGCGGGAACCTCGCGGATTGCCATCGTGTTCTCGCGGGTCAGGAAGCGCCCGAGTTTGGCCTCGTCCTCCAGCGTCATGCGCTGGGGCAGGCGGGCGAAGGTGACATGGGGACGGAAGCGCCGCCGCTCCAGCGTGATCCCCGCCCCCACGAGCCGCGATTTCACCCGCGCCTGCAGATCGGCCAGCGGCGCTCCGCCATGGCCGCGCAGGGCGAGCGCGGTGCCGAAGGCTTCGATCCCCGAAAGGTCGAAGGCGAAAGACGGCGGCGCCAGCGTCTCGAGCGCGTCGGCAACCTCGCGCAGATCCGCTTCGGGCACGTCGCCCAGAAAGGCCAGCGTCAGATGCGCGTTCTCGGAGGGCACGGTGCGGCCCACATCGAGCCGGTCACCCATGGCTTCCAGAACCTCGGCATCCGAGGCAGGGATGGGCAGGGCGATGAAGGCGCGCATAGGGGCTCCGGCCGGGGAAACGACGCGCGCAGGCTCGCCCGTTGCGGGGCCGGGTGCAAGGGGGCGATATGGACAAGGCGGGGGCTTTGTGAAAGACCGCGCGACACCGCCAGATCCACGGCCAGATCGAGGACAGATCCGATGACCATCACCCGCTTCGCCCCGTCGCCCACCGGCCATATTCATGTGGGCAATCTGCGCACCGCGCTGATGAACTGGCTGATCGCGAAGCAAGAGGGCGGCACCTTCATCCTGCGCATCGACGACACCGATCCCGAACGCTCCAAGGAGGAGTATGTCGACGGGATCAAGCGCGATCTGGAATGGCTGGGCCTTGGCTGGGACCGGGTGGAGCGGCAATCCGAGCGGCTCGAGAAATACCACGAGGCCGCGGACAAGCTGCGCGAGATCGGGCGCTTCTACGAGGCGTTCGAGACGCCCACGGAGCTGGACCTCAAGCGCAAGAAGCAGATGAACATGGGGCGTCCGCCGGTCTATGACCGCGCAGCCCTGGCGCTGTCCGAGGCCGAGAAGGAAAAGCTGCAGGCTGAACGCGGGCAGGGGCATTGGCGCTTCAAGCTCGATCAGGAGCGGATCGAGTGGGAGGACGGCATCCTCGGGCCGATCTCCATCGATGCGGCTTCGGTGTCGGACCCGGTTCTGATCAAGGCAGACGGGCAGTTCCTCTACACGTTAGCCTCCGTTGTCGATGACGTCGAGTTCGGCATCACCCATGTGGTGCGCGGCTCGGATCACGTCACCAACACGGCGACGCAGATCCAGATCATGGCGGCACTCGGCGCGGGTCATCCGGTCTTCGCGCATCATTCGTTGCTGACCGGACCGCAGGGCGAAAGCCTGTCGAAGCGGCTGGGCACGCTGGCGCTCAAGGACCTGCGCGAGGCCGGGATCGAGCCCGAGGCGCTCTTGTCGCTGATGGCGCGGCTCGGCTCGTCGCAGCCCGTGGAGCTGCGGCTGACGCTGGACGAGATCGCCGAAGGGTTTGCGCTGTCGCAATTCGGCTCCGCGCCCACGAAATTCGACGTGAACGATCTTTATCCGCTGACGGCGCGCAAGCTGCACGGCTTGCCCTATGACGCGATGGCGGACGACATTCGCGCGCTGGGCGTGCCCGACGACAAAGCGCCGCTCTTCTGGCAGGTGGCGCGCGAGAACATCACCACGCGGCACGATCTGGCCGGTTGGTGGGAGCTCTTTTCCAAGGGGGGCGATCCCAAGATCGACCCCGAGGATGCGGACTTCGTGGCCGAGGCGATGACGCTGCTGCCCGAGCCGCCCTATGACGCCGACACCTGGGGCACCTGGACCGCGGCGGTGAAGGAAAAGACCGGCCGCAAGGGCAAGGGCCTGTTCATGCCGCTCCGCCGCGCGGTGACGGGCATGGATCGCGGCCCCGAAATGGCCGATGTGATGCCGCTGATGCAGGTGGTCCGCGCGAAGTCGGGCTAAGGGCGCATGCCGCGGGCGGGCTTTCAGCCACCCTGCGGCAGTTGCGCTGTTGCAGCGCTTGCGCGGCGGTGGACCCCGGGTCAGTTCCGGGGCCATGAGTTTCAGTTAATAGCCCGAAACAGAGCGGCGCCCGGTCAGCTTCTGGGCGTCAATCCACGACCTTTCAACTCCGCATCGATCCAGGCGCGCTCGTCGCCGGTCAGGGTCTGCGCACGCGGATAGCGCGGCGTTGCCCGATCATTGAGGATGGGCGCGTCCCAGTTCTCGGTCGTATCGAAAAAGCGCCGCGCGCCCGCCTCGCCGAACATGTCGAGATAACCCTGAAGTACCACGTCGAGATAGCTCATCAGGATGGGCTTGTCGGGATGGGGCAGGCTGCGGCGTGCCTCGGGGACCGAGTAGATCGCGATGGAATGCAGATCCTCGACCGGATGGGCGATATCCTCGGTGGCCGGGATGCGGTCATATTCCGCCTCGCGCCGGTCGAGGATGTCCCAGTCATTGTTGGGCACCGCAGCGATCAGGCCGTCGATTTCCGCGCCGGGGGCGCGCACGGCGGTCAGAACAGCCAGCGGATGGGCCTCCACGGCGACCCAGGCACGGTGCCATCCGCGCGCCGTGGCCAGGTGTGCGGGGCGGTTTTCATGGGTCCGCTGATTAACCAGCGACCCGTAGCCAAAGAAAAAAGGTATCATTCGGACCTATTTGCGGGCATGGTGTCGGAAATCAATAATCTGTCGCCCCTCAAAAAGACAGGTGTGCAAGAAATAGCGTCATTCGGGAGGCGGACCGATGCGCATCACAAAGCGTACAAATATAGCGACGCGAGTGCTGATGTATTGTGCAGTGCATAATACCAGCCTCGTGACGAAATCCCAGATCGCGCGGGCGTGCAATGCGTCCGAGCACCACTTGGGCCAGATCGTCAATCAGCTCGCGCAGCTGGGCTATCTGGAAACACGGCGCGGGCGGCATGGCGGGCTCAGGCTGGCGCGCACGCCCGATCACATCGCGCTCGGGCCGCTTTTTCGGGCGTTCGAGGCGAAGGCGCCGCTGGCGGAATGCTTCGATCCCGAGGCCAATACCTGCCCACTGGTCGATGCGTGCCGGTTGCGCAAGGCGCTGACGAAGGCGGCCGAGGCGTTCTATGCGGCACTCGACGACGTGACCCTGGACGACCTGGTGGCGAACAACGCCTCTTTGTCGCAGGTCTTCGGTCTGGACGATCCTTCCTCCTCGCTTGCGCCTGCGGAGCCGCTTGAGTAAAGCTGTTTGCGCAGCGATGGGAGAACCGGCCGTCTGGCCGGTGCCGAAGGAGCAACCGCCCCGGAAACTCTCAGGCCTCAGGACCGTCGCGACAAGACACTCTGGAGAGTGGTGGCCGGGCTCAAAACCCATCCACCCGCCGAAGGGATAACGATCTCAGGCACCGGGACAGAGGGGGCGTTCCTGGCGGGCAACATGTCCGCCGCTGTTGGCGTCGGGACAAGAACCCGCGCCGCGTTGAATGGAGGGACGCCGTGCCAGAGCGCGATGCAAGCGATTACGACGATTGGCAGCGCCAGGAATGCGGCTGCGGCATGGCCCATGGCCCGGATGGCGGTCACGCGCCCGGATGCGACGGCGCCGCGGCTCCTGATGCGGCAGGCGATGCCCCGCGCACCGAAGAGGGGCTGCTGAAGACCCCGCTTCATGATCTGCACCTGGAACTGGGCGCCAAGATGGTCGAATTCGCGGGCTACGCGATGCCCGTGCAATACCCGATGGGCGTCATGAAGGAGCATCTGCACACCCGCGCCGAGGCCGGGCTGTTCGACGTGAGCCATATGGGCCAGGTCATCCTTCTGTCGCGCAAGCGCAGTGCTGCCGAGGCACTGGAGGCGCTGGTGCCGCAATCCGTGATCGATCTGCCCGAGGGGCGTCAACGCTACGGCTTTTTCACCAATGATGCGGGCGGGATCGAGGACGACCTGATGATCGCCAACAAGGGCGATCATCTGTTTCTGGTGATCAACGCCGCCTGCAAGGACGCCGATGTCGCGCTGATGCGCGCAGGCCTCGAGCCCGATGTGGTGGTCAAGCATGTCACTACCCGCGCGCTTCTGGCGCTTCAGGGCCCGAAGGCCGAGGCAGTGCTCGCCGAAATCGCGCCAGAGCTTGCGGATATGCGTTTCATGGATGTGCGCGACGCGGTTGTAGACGGGGTCGAGATCTGGGTCTCGCGCTCGGGCTATACCGGCGAGGACGGCTTCGAGATTTCGTTGCCTGCCGAGGCAGCGGAGGCTTTCGCGCGCCGCTTGCTGGATCATGAGGCCGTGGCGCCCATCGGCCTCGGCGCACGCGATTCGCTGAGGCTCGAAGCCGGGCTTTGCCTTTACGGGCATGATCTCGATCCGACGACATCGCCCGTCGAAGGTGCGCTCAACTGGGCGATCCAGAAGGTGCGCCGGACAGATGGCGCACGCGCGGGCGGCTTTCCCGGCGCGGATCGCATCCTTGCGGAGCTCAATGACGGCCCGGCGCAGAAACGCGTAGGCCTCACGCCCGAAGGCCGCGCGCCCATGCGTGAAGGGGTGCAGCTTTACGCCGACGAGACCAGTGCGGAGCCCGTGGGCCGCATCACCTCGGGCGGCTTCGGCCCCTCTGTCGAAGGGCCTGTGGCCATGGGCTACGTGCCCGCCGCATCGGCCACGCCCGGCACCGTTCTTTACGGGGACTTGCGCGGCAAGCGTCGCCCCGTCACCGTGACCGCGCTGCCCTTCGTGGCTGCAAATTTCAAACGATAGACGTCTCAGCGAAGCGGAACCTGCACATGAAATACACCGAAGAACACGAATGGCTCGAGATCGACGACGAGGGCGTTGTCACCGTGGGCATCACATCCCACGCGGCAGAACAGCTTGGTGATGTTGTCTTCGTCGAACTGCCCGACGTGCCCAAGACCGTGTCCAAGGATGACGAGGTCGTGGTGATCGAATCGGTCAAGGCGGCCTCGGACATCCTGGCCCCGCTCGACGGTGAGATCACGGAAGTGAACGAAGCGCTGACCGATGAGCCCGCGCAGGTGAACGACGACCCCGAAGGTGCCGCCTGGTTCTTCCGCATGACGATCGAGGACCCCTCGGCCCTCGACGATTTCATGGATGAAGCCGCTTACAAGAAGTTCATCGCCTGATCCGCGCCGCTCCGGTGCCCTCTCGGGGCCGGAAGCGGGCAGGCGCATCTGGAAAGAGGTAAGGGCAGGGCTGTGGCGCATCTCGGCGCCGCGGCGCACTCGCCCCGTTTGAGAGGACTGGTCATGGCCTTCACGCCCACCGATTACGATCCCTATGATTTCGCAAACCGTCGGCATATCGGCCCGTCGCCTGCCGAGATGTCGGAGATGTTCGCGGCGCTCGAAGTCGCCGATCTCGACGCGCTGATCGAAGAGACGGTGCCCGAGGCGATCCGGCAGGACCAGCCGCTCGATTTCGGCGCGCCTTTGTCCGAGCGCCAGCTCATTTTCGAGATGCGCCAGATCGCGAAGAAGAACCGCGTGATGACGACGATGATCGGGCAGGGCTATCACGGCACGGTCACGCCGCCTGCGATCCAACGCAATATCCTTGAGAATCCCGCCTGGTACACGGCTTACACGCCCTACCAGCCGGAGATCAGCCAGGGGCGGCTTGAGGCGCTTCTGAACTATCAGACCATGGTGTCGGATCTCACGGGCCTCGAGATCGCCAACGCGTCCCTTCTGGACGAGGCGACGGCCTGCGCCGAGGCCATGACCATGGCCATGCGGGTCGCGAAGTCCAAGGCGCGGGCCTTCTTCGTCGACGAAAATTGCCACCCCCAGAACATCGCAGTGATGAAAACCCGCGCCGAGCCTCTGGGCATCGAGGTCATCGTCGGCGCGCCCGAGACGCTGGATGCATCCGCCGTCTTCGGGGCGATCTTCCAGTATCCCGGCACCTATGGCGATCTGCAGGATTTCAGCCAGCCCATCTCCGCACTGCACGAAGCGGGTGCCTTGGGCATCGTGTCGGCCGATCCGATGGCGCTTTGCCTTCTGAAGGAGCCGGGTGCCATGGGCGCCGATATCGCCGTGGGCTCCACCCAGCGCTTCGGCGTGCCCATGGGCTATGGCGGGCCTCATGCCGCCTATATCGCCACCAAGGACGCCTACAAGCGCGCGCTGCCCGGCCGTCTTGTCGGCGTGTCGGTCGATGCGCATGGCAACCGGGCGTATCGCCTCGCCCTGCAAACGCGCGAACAGCATATCCGCCGCGAGAAGGCCACGTCGAATGTCTGCACCGCGCAGGCGCTGCTGGCGGTTATGGCAGGCTTCTATGCGGTCTTCCACGGACCCGAGGGTCTGAAGGCCATCGCGCAGCGCATCCATCTCAAGGCCGCGACCATGGCCGAGGGGCTGCGTGCAGGCGGCTTCACCGTCGAGACGGAGGCGTTCTTCGACACGATCACCGTCGATGTGGGCCTCTTTCAGCGGGGTATCCTGTCGGCGGCGGTCAATGAGGGGGTGAACCTGCGGCCCGTGGGCAAGACCCGCGTGGGCATCACCCTTGACGAGACAACGCGCCCCGAGAAGATCGAGGCGGTCTGGCGCGCCTTCGGCATCGACCGCAGCTACGCGGAAGTGACCGAGTATCGCCTGCCGGACGCGCTCGTGCGCCGCAGCGATTACCTGCAGCACGACGTCTTCCATATGAACCGCGCCGAGACCGAGATGATGCGCTATATGCGTCGCCTTGCGGACCGGGACCTGGCGCTCGATCGTGCGATGATCCCCTTGGGCTCCTGCACGATGAAGCTCAATTCCGCGGCCGAGATGATGCCGGTCTCCTGGCCTGAATTTTCCATGCTGCACCCGTTCTGCCCCAAGGATCAGGCGGCGGGCTACACCCAACTCATCGACGATCTGAACGCGAAGCTTTGCGAGATCACCGGCTACGACGCGATCTCCATGCAGCCCAATTCCGGCGCGCAGGGTGAATATGCGGGCCTTCTGACCATCGCCGCCTATCACCGCGCGCAGGGGCAGGGGCACCGAAATGTCTGCCTGATCCCGGTCAACGCGCATGGCACCAACCCGGCCTCCGCACAAATGGTGGGCTGGAAGGTCGTGTCGGTGAAATGCGACGAGAAGGGCTCCATCGACCTTGAGGATTTCCGCGCCAAGGCCGAGAAGCACAGCGCCGATCTCGCGGGCACGATGATCACCTATCCTTCCACCCACGGGGTCTTTGAGACCGAGGTGAAGGAGGTCTGCGCGATCACCCACGAACATGGCGGGCAGGTCTATATCGACGGCGCCAACATGAACGCGATGGTGGGCTTGTCGAAGCCCGGCGATTTGGGCGGCGATGTGAGCCACCTCAACCTGCACAAGACCTTCTGCATCCCGCATGGCGGTGGCGGCCCCGGCATGGGCCCCATTGGCGTGAAGGCGCATCTTGCCCCGCATCTGCCCGGTGATCCGACTGCGGGCGGGGAAGGGCCGGGCCCGGTTTCGGCGGCCCCCTTCGGCTCGCCCTCGCTGCTGCCGATCTCCTGGGCCTACATCAAGATGACCGGCGGCGATGGTCTGACGCAGGCGACGAAGGTGGCGATCCTGAATGCCAACTACATCGCGAAGCGCCTCGAAGGGGCGTTCGACGTGCTCTATCGCGGGCATGCGGGCCGGGTTGCGCATGAATGCATCATCGACGTGCGGCCCTTCCAGAAATCTGCGGGCGTGACGGTGGACGATATCGCCAAGCGGCTGATCGATTGCGGCTTCCACGCGCCGACCATGTCCTGGCCTGTGGCGGGTACGCTGATGGTGGAGCCCACGGAGTCCGAGACCAAGGCCGAGCTCGACCGCTTCTGCGACGCGATGCTGGCCATTCGGGACGAGATCCGCGCCATCGAAGAGGGGCAAATGGATGCGGAGAACAATCCGCTGAAACACGCGCCGCACACGATGGAAGACCTCGTGCGCGACTGGGATCGTCCTTACGCGCGCGAGCAGGGCTGCTTCCCGCCGGGCGCATTCCGGGTCGACAAGTACTGGCCGCCGGTCAACCGCGTGGACAACGTATATGGCGACCGGCACCTGATTTGCACCTGTCCTCCGATGGAGGATTACGCCGAAGCGGCGGAATAAACCGCCGCTTTACCCAGATGCGAAACGCCCCGGCCTTCAGAGAAAGCCGGGGCGTTTTTTCTCTCGCGAGATCGCAGAGGATGGTCACTCCACCAGGAACGACCAGAGGTCCCGGAGCGCCATCCATGTCTTCTGGTTCGAGGCTGCCAGCAGGTAGCCGTCGCGCATGCCAGCGCGGTATTCCGAACCGTCGAGCATTGCCACATGGCCCCCGGCACGGGCGGCGATCAGGCTCGCGGCGGTGTGGTCCCAGGGCGTGAGCTTCGAGGCCAGCACGAAATCGACGCCGCCTTGCGCGAAGACGCGGTATTCGTGGCAGGCGCAGCGCAGGTTCAGCGCGCGGCGCAACTTGGGAAAGGTCGCGGCCATCGCGTCCTGCTTGTCGTCGGGCAGCAATTTCAGACCGACGAAGCCCGAGATATCCTCAATGGCTCCGCCTTCACTCACCTGCACCTTTCGGGGCGCGCGGCGGCCCTTGACGAATTCCGCGGCCCCATCGCTATCGGCCCAGATGCAATCGTCCATGACCGGGTCGTAATGCAGCCCGAAGACCGGCACGCCGTAGCGCGCCACGGCGACGATCACGCCGAAGGTCGCGATGCCGTTGGCGTAGTTCCAGGTGCCGTCCACCGGATCGACCGTGAAGGCCAGTTCGGCGTCGGGCAGGCCCTTCTCGATATCGGGATGGTCCGACACGGCTTCCTCGCCGACGATCAGCGCATGCGGGAACATCTGCTGCAATCCGCGCGTGATCATCGCCTCGGCGGCGCGGTCCGCTTCGGTCACGAGGTCCTGCGGCCCGGTCTTGGTGGCTATATCGCCGGGCGCGAGATCGCGAAAGCGCGGCAGGATTTCGGCCCGGGCGGCGCGGCGGACGAGGTTGAGGACCTGTCTCTTCTGCGCGCGGGTCAGGGTGGTCACGGTCATCGGCAACGAATCGGACATATGTCTTCCCCTCAAACGAACATGCCTCCGCCTACGCCGCGCGGGCGGCGCTGCCAAGCCATTGCTCCGTCATTCCCGCGCGCGCAGGACCTGAGCGGGTCGGATGGCAAGCGGCCGCCAGGCGAAGAAGAGCCCCGCGAGCAGCGTCGCCAAGAGCCCGCCCAGCACGATACCGAGCGCCGAGGGCCAGACCACCGCATAGGCGGTCTCCATCAGGAAGGTGGACACGGCCCAGCCGCCCAGGATCCCCGCAACGATGGCCACGACGCCCGCACCCGCGCCCAGAAGCGCGGAGCGGAGCGCGAAGCTCGACAGGATGCGCCCACGCGTGGCACCCAGCGTCTTCAGGACGGCGGCCTCGTATGTGCGGGCCTGCTCGCCTGCCGCGGCGGCCCCGATCAGCACCAGGAAACCCGTGACGAGCGTGGCCGCCGCGCCCCAGCGCACGGCCTCGGCCACGCCGTCCAGAAGTTCCGACACGCGGTCGATGGCGTCGCGCACGCCGATCGCGGTCACGTTGGGCAGCGCCTCGGCGACCTCGCGCAGAACACGGGCCTCGTCGCTGGCCTCCGCATAGACAGTGGAGATGAAGGTATGCGGTGCGGCCTCGACCGCGGCGGGGTTCATCGTCATCACGAAGCCGATCCCGGCGGTCGAGAAATCCACCACGCGAAAGGACGTGATCTCGGCGGTGATGTCGCGGCCGAGGATGTTTACCGTGATATCATCGCCCAGCGACAGGCCGAGTTCCATCGCCTCTTCCTCGGCGAAGCTGATCTGCGGCGGGCCGTCGTAATCCTCGGGCCACCATTCGCCAGCGACGATACGCGTGCGGCTGTCGGGCTGGGCGGCATAGGTGATGCCCCGGTCGCCGCGAATGACCCAGTGATCGCCTGCAACTTCGGTTGCGGGCTGGCCGTTGATCTCGGTGATGACGGCGCGCAGCATCGGCGCGCTGTCCACCCGGCTGACGGCGGGATCGCTCTCGACGATATCGAGGAAGGTCTCCATCTGGTCCTTCTGGATGTCGACGAAGAAGTAGGAGGGCGCGACTTCCGGCAGATCCCGGTCGATGGCCGCGCGCAGGTTGCCGTCGATCTGGCCGATGGCGGCCAGCACGGCGAGGCCGAGGCCCAACGACAGCACGACCGACGATGCCTCCTCGCGCGGGCCCCCGATGGAGCCGAGCGCCCAGCGTAGGGCCGGTCTGCCGCGCGCGGGGCGGGTGGCTTTCTTCGCGACGAGACGGATGAGGAAGGCCGCGCCAACAAGGATGATCAGCGAGCCGAGGATGCCGCCCGCCGTCCAGAGCGTCAGTTCCGCATCGCCCGAGAAGGTCATCGCCACGGCGACAAGGATGATCAGAAGTGCTGCCGTCGCAATCAGGTAGCGCCCCGCAGGCAGCGCGCGCGCCGAGTCGAGCGCATCGCGGAAGAGCGTGGCCGCACGGACCTCTTCGGTCCGGGCAAGCGGCCAGAGCGTGAAGAGAAGGGCCGTCAGCACACCGTAGATCGCCGCCTCGATCAGCGGGGCGGGGTGCAGCATGAACAGCGTCGGCACTGGAAGCGCGTCCGAGATGAGCGGTGCGAACAGCATCGGCACGCCGGCGCCCAGCACCAGCCCGATGGCGATGCCCAGAAGCGCCAGCACGCCCACCTGGATGAAATAGGTCAGAAAGATCGTCTGCCGCGTGGCACCGAGCGTGCGCAGCGTGGCAATCACGGAGGTCTTGCGCGAGAGATAGGCGCGCACCGCCGCCGACACGCCGATGCCGCCCACGGCAAGGCCCGATAGGCCCACCAGCACGAGGAAGCCGCCCAATCGGTCCACGAACCGGGCCGTGCCGGGCGCGCCGTTGCGCGAGTCGCGCCAGCGGATGCCGGCATCGCGGTACCGCTCCTCGGCCTCGCGCTTGACCGCGTCGAGGTTCGTCTCCTCGGGCAGGAGCATGCGGTATTCCGTCTCGAACAGGGTGCCCGCTTCCAGTAGGCCCGCGCCATCCAACGCTTCCGTGCGCACCATGGTGCGCGGCCCGAGATCGAAACCGCCGCCTGCATCGTCGGGCTCCGTCTCGATCAGGGCGGACAGGGTGAAGCTTTTGGTGCCCAGCCGGAACGTGTCACCGGGGGCGATGCCCAGACGGTCCGCGAGGATCGGCGCCATCACCGCGCCATCGCCTGCGAGCGCGTCGGGCAGGGGCATGGCGGGCTCCAGCACCATCTCGCCCAGAAGCGGATAGGCGTCGTCCACGGCTTTGATCTGGGTCAGGCCCCGCTCTGCTTGCTCGCCTTCCCCGACCACGGCCATGGAGCGGAAATCCACGACCTCCGACAGGGCGGTCGACACGCTTTCCATCCAAGCGCGTTCGTTCTCGGTGGCGTAGCGGTAGGTGAATTGCGCCTCCGCATCGCCGCCCAGAAGCACAGCGCCCTGATCCTCGAGCCCCGCCTGAATCGCAGAGCGGACCGAGCCGACCCCGGCAATGGCCGCGACGCCCAGAGCGAGGCAGGCCAGAAAGATGCGGAAGCCCTTGAGGCCCCCGCGCAATTCGCGTTTGGCGAAGGTCGCCGCTGTCCGAAAGCTCATTCCGCGGCCTCGACCATGGCGTCTTTCTTCACGCGACCATCGGTCAGGGTGACGACCCGGTCGCAGCGATCGGCGAGGGCGGGCGCGTGCGTGACCAGTACCAGCGTTGCGCCATGGCGGTCGCGCAGACCGAAGAGCATGTCCATGATCGCCTCGCCGTTGACGCCATCGAGGTTGCCCGTGGGCTCGTCGGCCAGCAGGATCTCGGGCCGGGGGGCGGCGGCGCGGGCCAGTGCCACACGCTGCTGTTCGCCGCCCGACATCTGCGCGGGATAGTGATCGGCACGGTGACCGATCCCGATGGCGTCAAGCTCGGCGCGGGCCTTGTCGAAGGCGTCCTTGTCGCCCGCAAGCTCGAGCGGCGTCGCGACGTTCTCTAAGGCGGTCATGGTGGGGATCAGGTGGAAGGACTGGAACACGACACCCATGTGATTGCGTCGGAACTTGGCCAAGCCATCCTCGTCCATCGCGGTCAGGTCCTGCCCAAGTGCCTGCACGGAGCCCGAGGTCGCGCGCTCCAGCCCGCCCATGACCATCAGCAGCGACGATTTGCCCGACCCGGACGGTCCGATCATGCCGAGCGTCTCGCCCTTGCGCACGTCGAGAGAGATGCCATGTAGGATCTCGACCATCCCGGCATTGCCGCTGAGGCTGAGGGTGACATCTTTAAGAGAAAGCACCGCTTCCGAAGGAGTGACCATGTCGCGCAATACCCGCTGCTTCAATTCGTTGACGTCGTTCAGATATGGGGCGACCCGCGCGCCGATCAACGCATGCGCCGCGCTGATGCTGCTGTGCAGCGCCGCACATGCGGAGACGCTGGAGTTGGTGGCGCTCGGGGATTCGCTGACCCAGGGCTATGGGCTGCCGCAGGGCGAAGGCTTCGTGCCGACCTTGCAGGCCTGGCTCGATGCGGAAGGATACGATGTCGAGGTCGTGAATGCGGGCGTCTCGGGCGACACCACGGCAGGCGGGCTCTCCCGCGTCGAATGGTCCCTGTCCGACGAGACGGACGCGATGATCGTGGCGCTTGGCGGCAACGATCTGTTGCGGGGCATCGCGCCCGAGACGGCGCGCGCCAATCTCGATGGCATTCTCGAAGTGGCGCAGGGCCGCGATCTGCCCGTCCTTCTGGTGGGGATGATCGCGCCGTCCAATTACGGCCCCGACTACAAGGCCGCGTTCGACGCGCTTTATGTCGAATTGTCCGAAGAATACGACACGCTGTTCTACCCGGAATTCTTCGCGGGTCTACGCGAGAGCGAGGGCGACCAGCCTCAGGACATGGCCCGCTTCATGCAGCCGGACGGCATTCACCCCTCGGCCGAAGGGGTAACGCGCATCGTAGAGGATATGGGGCCGAGCGTTGCCGAATTGCTGGAGCAGGGCGGCGCAGACAGCTGACGCGAGACACGCCCAAAGCAAAAAAGGCGCCCGCGACCGGACGCCTTGATACACTTTAACAACCGGCCTTCGGTCTCTCAGGCCAGTTCGAGATCGACTGCGGATTCCCGACCGTCGCGGCCGGTCTGCAATTCGTACTTCACCTTCTGGTTATCGGCGAGGCCGGTCAGTCCCGACCGTTCTACCGCCGAGATGTGGACGAAGATGTCCTTTCCGCCGGTATCCGGCGCGATGAAGCCGTATCCCTTGGTGGTGTTGAACCATTTGACGGTGCCCGTGGCCATTGTCTCGCTTCTCCCAATTGTAGCTGCCCGCATCATTGCGGCAGATCGGCATAATCGTTGACATCGTATGACTGTGCCTTGGTCGAAGGAGCAGGATAGATATCGTAACGTAGCAGTAAGATGCTCATCGATTCTGGGCGTTTTGCGCAAGAAAAAATCTCGTCCATCTCGCCGCAGGCAAAATTGCGTTGGCTGCGGGGGATTTTTCTTGTTTTGCGCCCCGCGCGCGCCATGTCTGCCTCTGGAACACAGACGCACCCGACAGGAGCCAAAAAATGACGCGATCCGAAATGCTTGAGCGGTATGAAGCCAAGAAGGTACTGCTGGAGCGGAGCCATCAGGTCGAAGCCGGGCAGGCATCCGCGCTCGCTTATGCGGCGTTTGCCACGAAAAATGTCTTCGACGAAAACCCGCTGCTGCAAAAAGCGGCACATGCGGCGATGCTGTTCAACATCGCAGCGATCGGGATCGTGCCGATTCTCCTGATCTTCTATCTCAACTGATCCTGCGCGCAGGCGCATATTCGCAAGACAAGAAGCCCCGGACCGTGATGGTGCCGGGGTTTTTCATGCGCGGAGTGTCCGACTTGGCGGTTTCGGTTCCGACTGACTAAACTGCGTGAATGCAGGGCGCGCGGCGCAAAATCGGCTGCGCTTTGCAGAAAGTGGCTGACGCTCAATGAGCGCGGGAGACATCCATCTCAGGCTCTGCCTGGCGGCCCATCTGGGCGATCAGCGCAAGTGCGACGCCTGCCATGGCAATGCCGATATAGAGCGCGAATGCGGCCCCGACGCCCATATCAAGTCCGATGACGCCGAACAGGGCTGCGAGTCCGCCGAAAAAGCTGCTGCCGATCAATGCGAGAATCATCATGTCAGGCGCCCTTTCCGGTGTTCAATGATATCGGTCGATGGATCACACACTCACTAATGGCGCCAAATCGGGCCAAATCAGGGCAGCGGTGGGGCGATGTCTGGCCGTTCGCTGCGTGAGAGTGTGATGGCACGCCAGAAATGACGGGGCAAGCGCGCCACCAATTTCCGCGAGATATCGGCATATTCTGTCTCACCGGCCAGCATCCGCAGGTAATCGTGCTTGAGCGTTTCGGAGCGCTGGAAGCTGGCTATGAAGCCGTCCCGCAGGCGCGGCTGGAACAAAAGCGGTCGAATAAGGCGGGCATGGCCAATCGCGCGATAAGTCGGGCGCAAACCCTTGCGATAGCGCGCAAGCGCCGTGTCGGGCGCGCCCGCCCTGAGCGCCGCAGTCGCAGCCTCGGCCGCGATTCGCCCCGAAATCAGTGCATAGGCGATGCCTTCGCCGGTGATCGGATCGACAAGCCCGGCGGCATCGCCCGCGAGAAGGACACGGTTCCGACCCGGCACGCGGCGGGGCGCACCGAAGGGCAGGTATTGCCCCTTGATTCGCACATCGCGTGGATGTCCCGAGCCATCGAGATAGCGCGTCATCTGCGCCTTCATGTCGGGGTTGCGGGTATGCACCCCGCCCACGCCCACGGTGGTCCCGCAGGTCTTGGGGAACACCCAGCCATACCCCCAATCCGCCGCGCCGAAATCGATCCGCACCACGGGATCGGAGGCCTCGGTAGGCGCGTCAGGCGCGGTAGAAGGGGGAAACTCCGCCTCCAATGCGAACCCGATCTGTTTGGGATGGAAGGGGCGACCATAAAGCGCACGCGCGACACCGCTCGAGACGCCATCGGCTCCGATCATGACCGTGGCCGACAGGCGCAAATCGCCCAAGGTCAGCGCAGGCTCCGATACGTCGATATCCCGCGGGGCGGTGCCGGTGAACGGAGCGGCTCCGGCGTCGGTCGCCGCCTTGAACAGGGCCGCGTCCAGCGTCTGGCGCATCGCCATATGGATGGGGGGCACGTCGTCATAGCGCCCGATCTCGCGGCCGAACGCGCCGAAAGACACCGATGTCGCGGTCAGGTAGGGCGCTTCGGGGGCGTCCTGCGCGAAGGCTGCGCGGAAGGCTTTCATCGCGCGCCCGGTAAATCCCCCGCCGCATAATTTGTGCCGGGGGAAGTCGCATTTGTCGACAAGGGCGACGGAGAGGCCCGCGCGGGCCGCGGTTGCAGCCGCGGCGCTGCCGGCCGGTCCCGCGCCGACGACGATCAGGTCAAAGCGGCGCGGGGAAGGCATCTCAAGCGACGGTCACCTTGGTTCCCGTCGGCACGCGGTTATAGAGGTCGATCACGTGGTCGTTGATCATCCGGATGCAGCCATTCGAGACCGAGCGGCCGATCGAGGACGGGCTGGTCGTGCCGTGGATGCGGTAGAAGGTGTCGCGCCCGTTCTGGAACAAGTACAGCGCGCGTGCCCCCAGCGGATTGCCCGGCCCGCCGGGCTGGACGTAATCGTTGTCCTTGAAGCGGGCATAGGTGTTGGGCTCACGCTCGATCATCTCGTTGGTGGGACGCCAGGTGGGCCATTCCTTCTTCACCTGGATCACGGCCTCGCCCGAGAATTCGAGCCCGGCCTTGCCGACGCCCACGCCGTAGCGGCGCGCCTGGCCCGGCGCTTCGACGTAGTAAAGGAAATGCGCGCGCGGCAGCACGATGATCTGTTGCGGCGCGAGCGAGGATTTCACCCGCACGGTTTGCGGCGTGTAGATGGGATCAATCTGAAAACCTTGGGCGCGGGCGATGGCCGGCGCGGCAAGCGTTGCCGCGGACGCGGCAAGAAATGTACGACGGTTAAACATGGCAGACCTTTCGAAACGAGCAGGATTGCAATTGTTCGGGGGCGGGCGCCGAGCGCAACCTCTGACAGACGCGTGATCGCCGGGTGATGACCCGGCGGCAACACTGTCATTCCCCGTTCTTGATGCTCAAAATGAGGTCAAACGGGCGATTTTTGAAGAGGTTTGGCCGGAAAAGGCCGGACCCTTTGCAATTTACCGCTCGAATGCGTACCTATGACGGGATCATGAGAACCCGCGTGCGGCGCGGCCTCCGAACCAACCCATTCCCAGACAGATTGGATATGTCATGACCGAGGTGAAAACCGGCGACACCGTTTCGATTCATTATACCGGCACGCTGAATGACGGCTCGACCTTCGATTCGAGCGACGGGCGCGACCCGCTCGAGTTTACCGTGGGCTCCGGCCAGATCATTCCCGGCCTCGACAAGGCGCTTCCCGGCATGACCGTCGGCGAGAAGAAGACTGTCGAGATTCCTGCGGATGAAGCATACGGCCAGCGTCAGGACGCGGCGATGCAGACCGTCCCGCGCGAACAGATTCCGGCGGAAATCCCGCTCGATATCGGCACGCAGCTTCAGGTGCAGACGCCCACCGGCGAAGTGATGCCGGTCATGGTGGCGGAAGTCACCGAAGCGGAAGTGACGCTCGATGCGAACCATCCGCTCGCGGGCAAGGATCTGAACTTCGCGATCGAGCTTGTGGACATCAAGGCCGCCTGATCGGAGCTTGCTCCATGCAGAAAGGCCGGGCAAGGTGCCCGGCCTTTTTGTTTCGGCGTGGTGGGTTTTCACCCACCCTACATGTCATCCCCGTAGGGTGGGTGAAAACCCACCACTGCGCCCGTTCAGTCGCGCTTGCCCGAGAACCGGGTCTGCCAATCCTCACGCTCGGCATCGGTGATCTTGCGGAAGGTCACGTCCGGCACGGTGAAGGCGTGGCCCGCGGGCAGGGCCTGCAGGTCTGCATCCACATCACCGGGCCAAGCGGCCTCCGGATCGCCCATCGCTTCCAGAAGTTGCGCCGAGGCATCCGGGATGAAGGGCTGTGACAGCACCGCATAGAGCCGGATCAGGTTCAGCCCCAACCGAATCTGCATCGCGGCGGTCTCGGGGTCTTCCTTGAAGGTGGACCAGGGTGCGGCTTCCTGCAGGTATTCGTTGCCCAGCACCCAGATCGCGCGCAGGGTCATCGCCGATTTGCGGACCTCCATCGCTTCCATCTGGCGTTCGTACTCGGCGAGTTTCTCCTGCAAGGCCGAGACCAGCGCGGTTTCCCGCTCGGTGAAGGTGCCGCCTTCGGGCACCTGCTCGCCGAACTTGGAGCGGCAGAACTTGGTGACGCGGGAGGCGAAATTGCCCAGCACATCCGCGAGATCCTTGTTCACCGAGCTCTGGAAATTCTCCCAAGTGAATTCCGCGTCCGAGCTTTCGGGCGCATGGCTCAGAAGCCACCAGCGCCAGTAATCGGCAGGCAGGATCTCGAGTGCCTGATCCATGAAGACGCCGCGCCCGCGCGAGGTGGAGAATTGCCCGCCCTCATAGTTCAGATAGTTGAACGACTTGATGTAATCGACGAGCTTCCACGGCTCCTGGCTTCCCAGGATCGTCGCGGGGAAGGAGAGCGTGTGGAACGGCACGTTGTCCTTGCCCATGAACTGCGTATAGCGCACGTCGTCCGCGCCCTTGTCGGTGCGCCACCAGCGCTGCCAATCGTCGCCCTTGCCCGCATCGACCCATTCCTGGGCGGAGGCGATGTATTCGATGGGCGCGTCGAACCAGACATAGAAGACCTTGCCCTCCATGCCGGGCCAGTCCTCATTGCCGCGCTTGACGGGAATGCCCCAGTCGAGATCGCGGGTGATGCCCCGGTCCTGCAGCCCGTCCCCGTCATTGAGCCATTTCTTGGCGATCGACGTGGTAAGGACCGGCCAGTCGCCCTTGCTGTCGATCCAGGCTTCGAGCTCGTCCTTCATCTGGCTTTGGCAGAGGTAGAGATGCTTGGTCTCGCGCATCTCCAGATCGGTGGCGCCCGAGATCACCGAGCGCGGATTGATCAGGTCGACGGGATCGAGCTGCTTGGTGCAATTGTCGCATTGATCGCCGCGCGCATCCTCGAAGCCGCAATTGGGGCAGGTGCCCTCGATATAGCGGTCGGGCAGGTAGCGCCCGTCGGTGGGCGAGTACATCTGCGTCTCGCAAACCTCGCGGATCAGGCCACGCTCGGCCAGAACGCCCGCGAAATGCTGCGTGAGCGCGTGGTTCTGCGGCGAGGAGGAGCGGCCGAAATGATCGAAGGAGAGGCGGAAGCCTTCGGCGATCCGGGCCTGGGTCTCGTGCATCTCGGCGCAATATTGCGCGACGGGCTGGCCTGCTTTCTTGGCGGCCAGCTCGGCAGGCGTGCCGTGCTCGTCGGTGGCGCAAAGGAACAGCACCTCATGGCCGCGCGCGCGCTGGTAGCGGGCAAAGAGGTCGGCCGGCAGCTGCGAGCCCACGAGATTGCCCAGATGCTTGATCCCGTTGATATAGGGGATCGCGGAGGTGATGAGATGTCGGGCCATGGCGCCTGCCTTGCATTGTCGGGTGCGGGAGCGTTTGGCGCCATTTAGACCATCGCCGGGCCGGGGGCCAGTGGCCGCAAGCCGATCCGGCGGGGCGGGCGTGCCGCCCGCGCATCCCTGGCGCGCTGATCGTGCCGATCATCGCGCATGCGAGGGGCGCGGCCCCTCTTGGCCGCCTTGCGGCCAATTCACCCCGGGCGTTGTTTTGGAAAGGTGAAGGTCTGTCGGGCGCGCTTTCGTGCCGTAGGCGCGCTCAGGGTGGTGGAATGCGGGGTCCGATGCGGGGAACAAGTCGCATTGTTCCGGCCGCAGGGTCGGCAATGGGTGTGGGGGGCGGATGGACCGTCCGCTTGGTCAGACCGGAACAGGGCTACTGTGCAGCGTCGAGGCCTCGGCGCGCAGCGTCCAGGCGGCGGGCGGGGCCATGCGGGCGCGCAGCCGCGTCACGCGCCAGCGGTCGCAGCCCGGGGCGTGATCCGGCTCGCTTTGCCACCGGCTTTCGATGCCTGCGGCCCCGCCCGCACCCGGTGTCAGGAGAAGCCCCGTGGGCCGGGCCTCGCGCGTGGTGCCCGCCTCCGCGGCCAGTTGCAGCCGCCGCACCGGCGTGAGGCCCGGCGCTTCGGTCAGGTCTGCCACGGCCAGCGCCACGGCGCCCGCGCGCAAGGTTTCCTCGAGCGCCCAGAGGCGGTCGATCTCGCGCGGGGCGGCAATGAAGAGAAGCCGCGCGGGATCGCAGATGCCGTGCATGCCGCAGGGATTGAGCCCCGAGCCGCCGGGCGGGGCGATCCAGATCACCGAGCCCTGGGTCCGGCCTGCAACCTCCAGCGCGAAGCGCAGCCGGGCGCGCCCGCAGATTTCATGCACGCGGCCTTCGCGCAGGGAAATCTCCCCGGTCAGCGCGATGGCGGGCGCGGCCTTCTGCGGCGCGCGTGTCAGAAGCGTGTCGACCGTCTCTACCATATCCTGGATATAACGCGTTCGCTATTTGTTCTCAAGGCGCCCGTGCAGAGCGGACCTGCGATCAAAGCGGGCTTGTGGGGCGGGCGGCGGCATGCCACCCCTGAGCGTCGAGAGGCCTCTACCCGGAAGGACGGCACCGCCATGCGACTGACCCTGCTTATTTTTCTTGCAGGCTTAATGAGTTTTGCAGGCCTGGCGCGGCAGGCGGACGCGGCAGAGATCACCGTCTTTGCCGCCGCCTCCACGCGCGACGCGCTGGCCGAGGCGGCGGCGGGTTTCGAAGCGGCAAGCGGGCACAGCGTGCGGATCGCGCCTGCGGGCTCGTCGCTTCTGGCCCGGCAGATCGACCGGGGTGCGCCTGCGGATCTGTTCCTGTCGGCCAATCCCGGCTGGATGGATTGGCTGGAGGCGCGCGGGCATGTCCAGGCGGAGACGCGGGTCACGCTTCTGGCCAACCGGCTTGTCCTGATCGCGCCTGCGTATGGTGGCGGCGATGGGCAGGTGGCGCTCACGGACGCGGCCCTTCTGGACCGGCTTGGCGCCGAGGGGCGCCTTGCGATGGCGCTGAGCGATGCGGTGCCAGCGGGGCTCTATGCCAAGGCCGCCTTCGAGACGCTGGGCCTGTGGGACGCCCTCGCGCCGCGCCGGGTCGAGGCGGACAATGTGCGCGCGGCACTGGCGCTGGTGGCGCTTGGTGAGGCACCGCTCGGCGTGGTCTATGCCAGCGATGCCGCCGCGGAGCCGCGTGTGCGGATCGTGGCAGAGATTCCGGAAAGCGCGCATCCCGAGATCCGCTATCCCGCCGCCCTTTTGCAGGAGGCGCGCGCGCCCGAGGCGGCCGCGGCGTTTCTTGAGTGGTTGCAAGGCCCCGAGGCGCGCGCAATCTTCGAGGCGCATGGCTTTGCCGCGCCGCCCGAGTGAGGTAATCGGGGATTCATGGAAACACTCGCGCAGACATTGGGGCCCGAGGCGTGGCAGGCGGTGCGGCTGTCGCTGAAAGTGGCGTTCTGGGCGACCATCGCGGCGCTGCCCGCAGGCGTGGCCGTGGCCTATATCCTGGCGCGTGTGCCGTTTCCGGGGCGCGGTATTCTGAACGGTCTGGTGCATCTGCCGCTGATCCTGCCGCCGGTGGTGACGGGCTACCTGCTGCTTCTGGGGTTCGGACGGCAAGGGCCGTTCGGATCGGTGCTTTATGAGGTTTTCGGGGTCACGCTGGCCTTTCGCTGGACGGGGGCGGCGCTGGCCGCGGCGATCATGGCCTTCCCGCTTCTGGTGCGGGCGATCCGTCTGGCACTCGAGGCGGTCGATCCGGGACTTGAGGAGGCCGCGGCAACTTTGGGGGCTTCGCGCCTTCGGGTCTTTCTGACCGTGACCTTGCCGCTGATCCTGCCCGGCGTGATCGCGGGGGCGGTCCTGTCCTTTGCCAAGGCCATGGGCGAGTTCGGCGCGACGATCACCTTCGTCGCCAACATCCCCGGCGAGACCCAGACGCTGCCCTCGGCCATCTATGCCTTCCTGCAGGTGCCGGGTGGCGAGGATGCGGCGATGACGCTGGTCCTCGTGTCCATCGGTATTGCCATGGGCGCGCTGGCCTTGTCAGAGGTGCTGGCCCGGCGGGCCGCCAAGCGGGTGGCCGGACGATGACGCTCTCCGTGGCCATTCAGAAACGTCTTGGTGAATTCGCGCTCGACGTGCGCTTCGAGGCGCCGGAGGGGGTGACCGTCCTGTTCGGACGCTCGGGGTCGGGCAAGACATCCGTGGTGAACGCGGTTGCGGGGCTGATGCGCCCCGATGCCGGGCGGATCACGCTGGAGGATGAGGTGCTGTTCGACGGGGCGGCGCGGCGCTCCGTGCCGGTTCATCGGCGCCGGGTGGGCTATGTCTTTCAGGACAGCCGCCTGTTTCCGCATCTCGATATCCGTCAGAACCTCGCCTATGGACGGCGTGCGCGCGGCTTGAAGGGCACCGGCGCGATGGACCGGATCGTGGCGCTTCTGGGGCTCGAGGATCTGCTCGCGCGGCGGCCCGGAGCGCTGTCGGGCGGCGAGGCGCAGCGCGTGGCGATCGGGCGCGCGCTGCTGTCGGAGCCGCGCATGCTTCTGATGGATGAGCCGCTGGCCGCGCTCGACGCGCCGCGCAAGGCGGATATCCTGCCCTATCTCGAACGTCTGCAGGCCGAGACCGGGCTGCCCATTCTCTATGTCAGTCACAACCTGTCCGAGGTGGCGCGGCTGGCCACGCATCTCGTGGTGCTGGAGCGCGGCCGCGTTCTGAAAGCGGGCTCCGCCGAGGCGCTGCTGTCCGACCCGGACCTCGTGCCGGTCATGGGCCTGCGCGAGGCGGGCGCGGTCCTGCCCGCACGCGTGGCAGGGCACGGTGCGGACGGGCTGACAGAACTTGCGGTGTCTGGCGGCACGCTCTGGCTGCCGCGGATCGGGGCGGAGCCGGGCACGCGGCTCCGCGTGCGCGTCCTCGCGCAGGACGTGATCATCGCGACCGAACGGCCCGCGGGCCTGTCCGCGCTGAATATCCTGCCCGCGACGATCACGGGGCTGCGGCCGGGCGAGGGGCCCGGCATGATTGCGCAGCTTGCGGTGGGCGACGACACGATCCTCGCCCGTGTGACCCGCCGCTCTGCCGATGCGCTGGGCCTGTGCGAAGGGCGGGGCTGTTTCGCGGTGATGAAATCGGTGGCAGTCGCGCCCGTCGATGTCGGTCGGGGCTTGCGGGTCTGATCCGAGCCTTTAGGAAGACGCCCAAAGAAGGAGTCTTCCCATGTCCGTGACAAAGAAACCCCTGGGCCGGTCCGGCCTCGATGTGACCGAGTTCTGCCTTGGCACCATGACCTTCGGCAACCAGACCGACGAGGCCACGGCCCATGCACAGATCGAGCATGCCGCCGCGGCGGGCCTCAATTTCATGGATGCCGCCGAGATGTACCCGGTGAACCCCGTTCGCGCGGAGACGGTGGGCCGCACCGAGGAGATCCTGGGCAACTGGTTCGCGAAATCCGGCAAGCGGCACGAATGGATCGTGGCCACGAAAGTGTCGGGCGCGGGACTTGCGGCGGTGCGGGACGGCGCGCCCATCAGCCCCGCGACGATGACCGAGGCGCTGGAATCCTCACTCAAGCGCCTGCAGACGGATGTGATCGACCTTTACCAGCTGCATTGGCCCAATCGCGGCTCCTACGCGTTCCGCCAGCAATGGGGCTTTGCGCCCGAGACCCAGGACACCGCCGAGACGCGCCAGCACATGGCCGATGTGCTGGGTTGGGCGCAGCGCGAAGTGGATCGGGGCACGATCCGTGCGATGGGCCTGTCGAATGAAAGCGCCTGGGGCACGATGGCCTGGAACCGCATCGCCGAGGCCGAGGGTCTGCCGCGCATGAATGCGGTGCAGAACGAATATTCGCTGATGTACCGGATGGCCGACACGGATCTGGCCGAGGTGCTGCTGCACGAAGAGGTGGGCTTTCTGCCATACTCGCCGCTGGCGGCGGGCCTCTTGTCGGGCAAGTATCAGGACGGCGCCGTGCCCGAGGGCAGCCGGATGGCGGTCGATATCTCCTTTGGCGGCGAAGGCGGCCTCGGCGGGCGGAAGACCGAGCGGGCCTTCGTCGCCGCAGAGGCCTATCTGCAGGTTGCCCGCGATTTCGGGCTCGACCCGGTGCAGATGGCCTTCGCCTGGTCCGCGCGACGGCCCTTCGTGACCTCGTCGATCTTCGGCGCGACGACGCTGGCGCAGCTCGATCATGCGCTGGGCGCCATCGACGTGACGCTGTCGGACGAATGCCTCGCGGCGCTGGACGCGGTCCACAAGGCGCATCCGTTCCCGTTCTGAGGCGGCGCCTCTCTTCCGCCCTGGCGGGCGTCTTCGAGGTGTGCCCGCGTGATCGAGCCCTGGATCCTCTTCACCCTTCTGGCAGCCGCCTTCCAGACGGTGCGCTTCATGCTGCAGAAGGTGATGAGCGCGGGCGGGCTCAGCGCCACCGCGTCGAGCTTCGCGCGCTTTGCCTATGCGATGCCCTTCGCCCTTGTCGCGGCGGCGCTTTGGGCCGCGGCGGGAAGCGGCCCGCCCGGCGCGCTCGCTCCGGTGTTCTGGATCTACGCCCCGTTGGGCGCGCTGGCGCAGATCCTCGCCACGATCTGCGTGGTGGCCCTGTTCGCCCATCGCAGTTTCGCGGTGGGCATCACGCTGAAGAAGACCGAGGTCCTGCAGACCGCCCTCGTGGGCTGGCTGATCCTCGGCGAGACGGTCAGCGCGGCGGGCCTTGCCGCGATGGTCCTGGGGTTGGTCGGCGTTCTGCTCCTGTCGGACACGCCAGGCCTCACGGGCCGATGGTGGCAGCGGATCGGTCTCAGGGTGGTGCTTCTGGGCCTCGCCTCCGGCCTCTTCTTCGGGCTGTCGGGCGTGGGTTATCGCGGTGCTGCGCTGGCGGTGGGCGCGGACGACCCGGTCAGCCGGGCGCTTTTCGCGCTGGCCCCGGTGACGGTGATGCAGACAATCGCGCTGGGTCTGTGGCTGCGCGTGACAGCGCCAGGGACGCTCACCGCGGTGGCGCGCTGGTGGCCCAAGGGGATCTGGCTTGGCCTCACATCCGTGGGCGGCTCCTTTGGCTGGTTCGCGGCCTTCTCGCTGCAGAACGCGGCCTATGTCTTCGCCGTGGGACAGGTGGAGCTGATCTTCTCGCTCGCAGCCTCGGTGCTGTTCTTCCGCGAACGGGCCACGCGGCGGGAGCTTGCGGGCATCGCGATCCTGTGCGTCTCGATCATCGCGCTTGTCGCGGCGGTCTGAGCCCCGTTGCGCCCCGCGCCCCTTGCAGCTATCCCGCGCGGCCATGAGTGAACGACATCCCTCCGGTGCGCCCTGGCGCAATTTCTATGGCCGCTTCAAGGGCAAGGGCCTGCGCAAGTCGCAGGAGGCCTATCTCGACGAGGATCTGGCCGCCTACAGCCCCGGTCCCGTCGGATGGGACGTCAATCCCGACCGCCATCCCCTTGACCTGCAAGCCTTGTTCGGCGGCAAGCCCGTCTGGCTCGAGGTCGGCTTCGGCGGCGGGGAGCATCTGGTGCATCAGGCGCTGGGCAACCCTGAGGTCGGGCTCATTGGCTGCGAGCCCTATATCAACGGCGTGGCGATGCTTCTGGGCAAGCTGCGGGAGAACCCCGCGCAGAACGTTCGCATCCATCCCGGCGATGCGCGCGATCTCTTCGATGTCCTGCCCGAGAACAGCCTCGACAAGGCTTTCCTGCTTTATCCCGATCCCTGGCCCAAGAAGCGCCACCATCGCCGCCGCTTCGTCACGCCCGAACATCTCGAGCCGCTGGCGCGCGCGCTGAAACCCGGCGCGGAGTTTCGCGTGGCGACGGATATTCCCGATTACGTGCGCCAGACCCTGGTCGAGGTGCCGCGGGCAGGCTTCGAGTGGCTGGCCGAAGGTCCGCGGGACTGGCGCGAACCCTGGGCCGACTGGACCCGCACGCGATATGAGGAAAAGGCCCTCCGCGAAGGGCGCACGCCGCATTACCTGACCTTCCGCAAAGGCTGAGCGGCCAAATCCGCCGACTTTTCAGGGCCGGTCCCTGCAAGTCCGATGGACGATGACCGGCCCGCTTGTTAAAGCCCCGTGCAACCCGTCACGAAGGAAACCCTATGTCCGCCCACGGTCCTGCCATCCCGATGATTGCCCGCAAATCCGGGCCCCTCACAGGCACGGCGGAGGTGCCGGGCGACAAGTCGATCTCGCATCGCGCGCTGATCCTTGGTGCCTTGTCGGTGGGCGAGACACGGGTGACGGGGCTTCTGGAAGGGCAGGACGTGCTCGATACCGGGCGGGCCATGCGCGCCTTCGGGGCCGAGGTGTTCCGCGAGGGCGAGGCCTGGGTCGTGCACGGCGTGGGCGTCGGCGGCTTCATGGAGCCCGACCAGGTCATCGATTGCGGCAATTCGGGCACCGGCGTGCGGCTGATCATGGGCGCGATGGCGACCTCGCCCATCGCGGCGACCTTCACCGGCGATGCGAGCCTCAATTCCCGGCCCATGGCGCGGGTCACCGATCCGCTGGCCCTGTTCGGCGCGCAGGCGATGGGCCGCTCGGGTGGGCGCCTGCCGATGACGATCAAGGGCGCGGATCGCCCGCTGCCGGTGCGCTACGAGACGCCGGTGCCCTCCGCGCAGGTCAAGTCGGCGGTCCTGCTGGCCGGGCTCAATGCGCCGGGCGAAACCGTCGTGCTGGAGGCCGAAGCGACGCGCGATCACTCCGAACGGATGCTTGCGGGCTTCGGCGCCGACGTCACGGTGGAGGATACGCCGCAGGGTCGGCTGATCACGCTGCAGGGCCGTCCCGAGCTGCGCCCGCAGACGATTGCCGTGCCCCGCGATCCGTCCTCTGCAGCCTTCCCGGTCTGCGCCGCGCTGATCACCGAAGGTTCGGACGTGCTGGTGCCCAATATCGGGCTCAATCCGACGCGCGCGGGGCTGTTCACCACCCTGCGCGAGATGGGCGCGGATCTGACCTACGAGAACGAACGCGAGGAGGGCGGCGAGCCCGTGGCCGATCTGCGCGCGCGCTTTTCGCCCAACCTCAAGGGCATCGAGGTGCCTGCGGAACGCGCGGCCTCGATGATCGACGAATACCCCGTCCTGTCGGCCGTCGCGGCCTATGCCGAGGGCGCGACCTACATGCCGGGCGTCAAGGAGTTGCGCGTGAAGGAAAGCGACCGGATCGACGCGATGGCCGAAGGTCTGCGCGCCAACGGCATCGAGGTCGAGGAGGGCCCGGATTGGTGGCGCGTCCATGGGCGCGGCTTCGGGCAGGTGACCGGCGGCGCGACGGTCGCATCGCGGCTCGACCACCGGATCGCGATGTCCTTCCTCGTTTTCGGCATGGCCGCAGAGAAGGGCTGCCGCGTCGATGATGGCGGACCGATCGCGACCTCGTTCCCGATCTTCGAGCCGCTGATGACAACCCTGGGCGCCACCATCGAGCGGGAGGCGGCATGACCACACAGACACGTATCGGCTTTGCGGCGGTCCTGATCTTCATTCTCATGGTGGGGGTGAACAATGCCCTTGTCGCACCCGCCGTGACCGGAGACCTGCTGCCGCAATCGGCGCTTATGGGCTACACGCCCCTGCAGCTTGAAACCTTCGTGGCGGAGATCGGGCAGGCGGGCTGGATCGGCATGCTCTACCGGATCGAACTGGGCGTGATCGATCCGCTTTTCATCGGGTTCTTCGCGCTCTGGGTGTCGCTGGCCTTGCGCGGATCGCCGAAAGTGGCGCTGGGCTTTGCTCTGATCTACGCGCTGGTGGACCTGACCGAGAACGGCCTTCTGCTCTGGGCGCTTGGCGGCGGAGATCCGGCGGCGGCGACAACGCTGCTTCTGCCCGTGACGCGCGTGAAACTGGGCCTCGCGGCGATCCTGTTTCTTGCCGGGCGGGCCGCCACGCGCCGCAGGCTCGCCGAGGAGAACGCGGCGCGATGACGCCCGAGGCTGCGGGAAGCTGCCTGTGCGGTGCGATCCGCTACGAGGTCTTCGCAAAGCTGCGCCCGGTGGTCGGCTGTCATTGCACGCAATGCCGCAAGACCTCGGGCCACCATGTCGCTGCGACCGCTGCCGATCCTGCCCATGTGGCGATCACCGGCACACCGCGCTGGTTTCGGTCATCCGAGGCGGCGGAGCGGGGCTTCTGCCCCACATGCGGATCGAACCTGTTCTGGCGCAGGCCCGGACATCTGTCGATTTTCGCAGGCACGCTTGATACCCATGCGGCGGACCTCACCCTTGCGGGGCATATCTTCTGCGCCGACAAGGGGCGGTACTACGAGATCGCGGATGGCACCCGGCAATCACCCGGCCAGGATGCGACACTTGCGCCGCCCGCGCGCTAGAGACGGAGAAAGACATGGCCTTCACCATCGCCATCGACGGACCTGCCGCGTCGGGCAAGGGGACGATCAGCCGCGAAGTGGCGCGGGTCTTCGGCTTTGCGCATCTCGACACCGGGCTTCTCTATCGCGCGGTGGGTCGGCGGATGCTGGACGGCGAGCACCCGATCGAGGCCGCCCGCGCGCTCCGGGCCGAAGACCTCGAGGTGGACGGTCTGCGCACGCCCGGCGTGGGCGATGCGGCCTCTAAGGTTGCGGTGATCCCCGAAGTGCGGGCTGCGCTTGCGGATTTCCAGCGCGCCTTCGCCCGGCGCGATGGCGGTGCGGTGCTCGACGGGCGCGATATCGGCACGGTCATCTGCCCGGAGGCCGAGGCCAAGCTTTTTGTCATCGCCTCCCCGGAAGTGCGCGCGCAACGGCGCTATGACGAATATGTGCAAGCAGGCGAGGCAGTCGATTACGAGCGTGTGCTCGAAGATGTTCGCGCCCGCGATGCGCGGGACATGGGTCGTGCCGATGCGCCGCTTCGGCCCGCCGAAGACGCGGTTCAGATCGACACCACGGGCCTGTCCATCGATGAAGCCGTTGCCGCAGCCATCGCCGCGATCGAGGCGCGTGGCGGGACGCGGGCACCGTGATGCAGTTCGCGCGGCTGGCCTTTCCGCCGCATCTGCGCCGCGCTTCCATCCTCAAGGCGAAGTATCGCCCGGAGGGATACGATGACGGCTTCGATGCCGACACGTTCTGGTACGATGCGATCTGGGCGCGGGGCCGCGTGCACCTGGTCTGCCCGCCCTTGAACAACCTCAAATCGGTGGTGCTTGGCGCGGAATACCGCCTCGACGGTTCGCCCGCGCGGATCAGGCGCAAGCGCAGCTACAAGCGCCATACGGTGCTGGAACTCGATGCGCCGCAGACGCCAGAACGCATCTCCGTCCAGATCGGCGACTGGACCGGCGAGAGCGCGGTGAGTGCCGCGGGCCTGCCGGGCATCGACGGCGCGCGGGTGCATTTCTACATCAACAAGGACAATGACCTGCGCTGGATGGCCGATCACGCGCGCTTCACCAAGGCGCGCCACGGGCTCGATGCGGTAATGGTGATCGACAACGGCTCCACCCGGTATGGTCCGGACGAGATCGCGGAGACCTTGCGCGGGCAGGGCGTCACGCCGCTCGTCTTCAGCGCGCCCTATCCCTATGGCCCGGTTGGCTTGCCGCCGTTCCGACGGACCGAGAAATACCTGCAGACGGCGCTGTTCAACGCGCTCAGGCTGCGCGGCCTCGACCGGGCAGGGGCGGTGCTGAATTGCGATCTCGACGAATTGGTCCTGGGTGCGGACAGCGTGTTCGAGGCCGCGCGCGCATCACGGCTCAAATTCCTGCAGATCCGGGGCCAATGGATGACGCCGCCGCCCGGTGGTCAGCCGCCTTTCAGTCATGCCGATCACGTCTTTCGGCATGATCCGCCGAAGCCTTGCCCGACGAAATGGTGCCTCGATCCATCGGGGCCGCTCGGGCGGTTCAGCTGGGATATCCACGGGTTCGAGCGCCTTGGCCTTCTGCACAACCTGCCCGCGCGGGATTTCCGTTTCCTGCATTGCCGCGGCGTCTCGACCGCGTGGAAGGGGAAACGACGCCTGAAGGTGCCCGACGATATCGTGCGCGACCCCGAAGCTGCCGCAATCCTGGGCGCTGTCTTCGGAACCTGAGCGGAGCGCCGCCACCCCCCTTTACCCGTTGGATCGTCTTTGCCACGATCCCTATGAGGACCCGTCTGGAACGCGGGCGCTTGGGAACTGAAAGGGGAGAGACATCATGCGATTTGCATATCTGATTGCTGCCTGCGCGCTCTGGACAAGCGTCACCTCGGCCTCGGCGCAGGAGGTGCAGCCGGAACAGGCCGCCTTCCGGGCAGGCTACAGCGCGGCCCAGATCGACACCTTCGCGATCGTGGCCAAGAGGGTGGCGGCGATGCGCGAGGAGACGATGAACCGCTATTTCGAGATGGAGAATGCAGAGGCGCGTCGCGCGCTCATCGCGGACGCCAATGCGCGGATGCGCGAGATCGTCATCGAAGCCGACGGTCTGACGCTCGCGGAATTCGAGCGGATCAATGCGGAGGCGCGCACGGATCGCGCCCTCAACCGTCATATCGCGCGTACGCTGAAAGCGCTCGACAGGGAAAGCTGATCCGGGCAGGCGCAGGCCGGGATCCGCGCGTTTACGGAGCGTAAACGCAAGAATTTGCCGACGGTTTTTGACCTGCGCCTCCATGGTCCCCACGTCTTGACCAACGCCGGGGCACGGCTCGCGTGCCCTGGTCGTTGCGCCCCAAAACGGGCCTGGAAGACCATGAAAGGATCGAGAATGTTCGCGACCCGCAAAATCACCGCCACCGCACTGGCCGCCCTCATCGCCGCGATGCCCGCCAGCTACGTGGCTGCTCAGTCGACCGATTCCGCCGCAGACGCGCTGGCAGACAGCGCCGTGGCCGCAGAGGAGAGCACGCAGGCGCAAGGTGCCGCCGAGACCGAGGGCAACACCCCGGCCCAGACGGATGCGACCGAGATGGCCGAAGACGGAGCCTCCGACGCAGTTGAAGGCACCGATTACGAGATGGCCACGATCGAGGCCTTCGCCGCAGCCGTTCTGGATGTGACCGAAATCCGCGACGATTATGCCGGGCAACTCGAAGGCGTCAGCGACGAGACGCAGCAGCGCAGCCTCATCGAAGAGGCCAATGCCGAGATGCGCAGCGCCATCGAGGAGCGTGAGGACCTCACGGTCGAGGAATATATGGAGATCAGCCGCGCGGCCGCCGAGGACGAAGCGCTGAATGCCGTGATCGCGCAGCTTCTCCAGGAGATGCAGGTCGAGAACGCGGGCTGATCCGCGCTTTCGTGACGTAGCATTAGAGCGAAAGGCCCGCCGTCTGACATCGGCGGGTCTTTTCCGTTTGCACGGCCCAAGCCGTCCGAGACTTGCCATGGCGCCGTTATGGCGCTAAAGCGCGCGTGTCGAGACGGCATCAATGCCGCGAAACATGAAGGCGAGCAGGGTCGGACCCGTCCGGCCCCTTTTGTTTTGCGAGCCCTGACCAAACCCAAAGACCGGCGGAGACAACCGCGCGGCCGGAATAAAGCGACGTAAAGGAACAACACGCCACATGGCTCAGAACGCTACTATGGAGGAATTCGAGGCCCTTCTGAATGAAAGCCTCGAAATGGACACGCCCGATGAGGGCTCTGTCGTCAAAGGCAAGGTGATCGCTGTCGAAGCGGGCCAGGCCATCATCGATGTCGGCTACAAGATGGAAGGCCGCGTCGATCTCAAGGAATTCGCAAATCCCGGCGAGCCTGCGGACATCTCCGTCGGCGACGAAGTCGAAGTCTATCTTCGTTCGGCCGAGAATGCCCGCGGCGAAGCGGTCATCTCCCGCGAGATGGCGCGCCGTGAAGAGGCATGGGATCGCCTCGAGAAGGCCTACGCAGACGATGCCCGCGTCGAAGGCGCGATCTTCGGCCGCGTCAAGGGCGGCTTCACCGTTGATCTCGGCGGTGCCGTGGCCTTCCTGCCCGGCTCCCAGGTCGATGTGCGCCCCGTGCGTGACGCAGGCCCGCTCATGGGTCTCAAGCAGCCGTTCCAGATCCTCAAGATGGACCGCCGCCGCGGCAACATCGTTGTCTCGCGCCGTGCGATTCTCGAGGAAAGCCGGGCCGAGCAGCGCGCCGAAGTCATCGCCAACCTCGAAGAAGGTCAGGCGGTCGACGGTGTGGTCAAGAACATCACCGAATACGGCGCCTTCGTCGATCTCGGCGGTGTGGACGGCCTCTTGCACGTCACCGACATGGCATGGCGCCGGGTGAACCACCCCTCCGAGATCCTCGCCATCGGCGAGACCGTGAAGGTGCAGGTCATCAAGATCAACCGCGAGACGCACCGCATCAGCCTCGGCATGAAGCAGCTGCAGGAAGATCCGTGGGATCTGGTGGGCGCGAAGTACCCGCTGTCGTCGGTGCATCAGGGCCGCGTGACGAACATCACCGATTACGGTGCATTCGTTGAGCTGGAGCCGGGTGTCGAAGGCCTCGTGCACGTCTCCGAGATGTCCTGGACCAAGAAGAACGTCCATCCGGGCAAGATCGTCTCCACCTCGCAGGAAGTGGAAGTCATGGTCCTCGAGATCGACGCCGCGAAGCGCCGTGTCTCGCTGGGTCTCAAGCAGACCATGCGCAATCCGTGGGAAGTCTTTGCCGAGACGCATCCGTCGGGCACCGAGGTCGAAGGCGAGGTCAAGAACATCACCGAATTCGGTCTGTTCATCGGTCTCGACGGCGACATCGACGGCATGGTTCACCTCTCGGACCTGAGCTGGGACGAGCGTGGCGAAGACGCCATCCAGAACTACCGCAAGGGCGACATGGTCCAGGCGGTCGTGCAGGAAACCGATGTCGAGAAGGAGCGCATCTCGCTCTCCATCAAGGCACTTGGCGGCGACAAGTTCGCGGAAGCCGTGGGCGGCACGAAGCGCGGCTCGATCATCACGGTGGAAGTCACCGCGATCGAGGATGGCGGCATCGAGGTCGAGTATGAGGGCATGAAGTCCTTCATCCGTCGCTCGGACCTGTCCCGCGACCGTGCAGAGCAGCGCCCCGAGCGCTTCTCGGTCGGTGACAAGGTCGATGTGCGGGTGACCAACGTGGACAGCAAGACCCGTCGTCTGGGCCTGTCGATCAAGGCGCGCGAGATCGCCGAAGAGAAGGAAGCGGTCGAGCAGTACGGCTCGTCTGACTCCGGCGCATCGCTGGGCGATATCCTTGGCGCGGCCCTGGGCGGCAACAAGGACGACTGATCGCGGCCACGCCGCATCATCGCTGATAACAATCGACCCCGGTGCGCCATCGCGCCGGGGTCTTTTCATGCGCCGAATCGGACAGCTTGCCCGACCCTGTCGGATCGGTCTCGCCGCGTGAAAGCCGCACAGATTTTGAAGCCGGGCCAAAACGCGGCCTCTAAACCCGTGATTTCCCTGCCCAAAGCGCATGGAAACAGTTTCGATCCGCCCGCACTCCGCCTATACTGAGCCGAACCGAACGCGCCTCAAGACGCCATCAGAGGGAGATGTGGATGATCCGGTCGGAACTGATCCAGAAAATCGCGGATGACAATCCGCACCTCTATCAACGCGACGTGGAGCGTATCGTGAACACCATCTTCGACGAGATCACCGGCGCCATGGCGCGCGGCGACCGGGTGGAGTTGCGCGGCTTCGGGGCATTCTCGGTCAAGAAACGCGACGCGCGCACCGGGCGGAACCCGCGCACGGGCGAAGCCGTTGAGGTCGAGGAAAAGCACGTCCCCTTCTTCAAGACCGGCAAGTTGCTGCGCGACCGTCTGAACGGAAAGGCCTGACCCAGACATGAGATATATCCGCTATGCCTTCCTCGCCGCCGTGGCGATCATCCTGATCTCCGTGGCGCTGGCCAATCGCGGTCTGGTGACCTTGCAGCTTCTGCCGAACGACCTCGCCGACCTCCTGGGTCTGCAGCGCGAGATTTCGCTGCCGCTCTTCCTCGTGATCTTCGGCGGTATCGTCGTGGGCCTGATCCTGGGCTTCGTCTGGGAATGGCTGCGCGAGCACAAGCACCGCGCCGAGGCTGCCCGCAAGGACCGCGAGGTCAAGCGTCTGGAGCGCGAGTTGAAGCGCACGCAGACCGAGCGCGACAAGGACAAGGACGAAGTGCTGGCCATCCTCGATCAGGCCAGTTGATCGTCCCGGGCCCCCTCGTGCGGGGCCCGTTTTTCATCATGTGAAGGATGACGCGACATGCCTGATGTACGCGTGAAGATCTGCGGGCTGACCCGCGCCGAAGACGTGGCCGCCGCGGCCGATGCGGGGGCGGCCTATCTGGGCTTCGTCTTCTTCCCGAAATCCCCGCGCAATGTCTCCGTGGATCAAGCCCGTGCGCTGGCGGTCGACGCGCCCTTCGGTGTCGCCAAGGTCGGTCTTCTGGTCGATCCGGACGACGCGCTGCTTGACGAGATTGCCCCCAGGGTGCCGCTCGACATGATCCAGCTCCATGGCCGCGAGACGCCCGAACGGGTGGCGGAGGTGCGCGCCCGCATGGGTCTGCCGGTGATGAAGGCGCTGGGTGTGGCGACGGAGGCGGACCTTGAAAAGGTCGCGGCCTACGGGCGCGTGGCCGACCAACTTCTGATCGACGCAAAAGCGCCCGAAGGCGCAGATCTGCCCGGCGGCAACGGGCTGGCCTTCGATTGGCGCCTGGTACAGGGGCGCCGCTGGCCCGTGCCGTGGATGCTCGCCGGAGGGCTCACGCCGGAGAGCGCGGGCCGTGCCGTAGCAATGACCGGCGCACAGCAGCTTGACGTGTCATCCGGTGTGGAAAGCGCGCCGGGTGTGAAGGATGCGGCCAAGATGCGCGCCTTCATCGCGGCGGCGCAAGGGGCGGGCGAGGTGCCGCGGCTTTAATTCGGCGCGCGCCAATGCCGGTCAGAGCAGGTCGAGAACTCGCTCGGGCGGGCGCCCGATTACGGCCCGATCCCCGGCGATAAGCACAGGCCGCTCAATGAGCTTCGGCGTCGCGGCCATCGCGGCGAAAAGCGCGTCTTCATCGCTGTCGCGCGAAAGCCCGGCGGCTTTGAACTCAGGCTCTTGCACGCGCATCATCTCGATCACCGGGATGCCCAGTTTGGCCTGCAGGGCGCGCAAGGTCTCGGTGTCGGGTGCATCCTCCAGATAGCGGCGGATCTCGGGGGTGATGCCCCGATCCTCCAGCAGCGCCAGGGCCTGGCGGGATTTCGAACACCGCGGATTATGCCACAAGATCAGAGCCATGCGTCGCGCCCCGTGCCGACAGCTTCGGTGACAGAGGCGAACCCTTCCGCGGCGATCTTGGCATCCAGCCCCTCGACGATCTGGCGCACGAGGCCAAGCCCGCCATAGACCAGCGCGGTGTAGAGTTGCAGCGCCGACGCGCCCGCGCGGATCTTGGCCCAGGCCGTCTCCACGTCCTCCACCCCGCCGACACCGATGAGCGGGATATCCGCGCCCGTCAGCTGCGACAGCCGGGCCAGCACGCGGGTGGAGCGATCGAATACCGGGCGGCCCGACAGCCCGCCCGCTTCCTGCGCATGGGCGGACCGCAGGCCATCGCGGGCAAGCGTCGTATTCGTGGCGATGATCCCATCGATCCCGCTGGCGCGCGCCACATCCGCCACATCGGAAAGGCCCTGATCGTCGAGATCCGGCGCGATTTTCAGGAAGATCGGAATGGCGCGGTCCAGCGCGTCGCGTGCCGTCATGACGCCCGCCAGAAGGGCCGCCAGCGCGTCCTTGCCCTGCAAATCGCGCAGCTTCTCGGTGTTGGGGGAGGAGACGTTAACCGTGGCGAAATCCACATGCGGGCCGCAATGCGCGAGCACCCTGGCGAAATCCGCTGCCCGGTCGTCGCTGTCCTTGTTCGCCCCGAGATTGAGGCCCGTGACCATGCTGCGGGGGCGGGTGGCAAGGCGCGCGGCGATAGCCTCCATGCCGTCGTTGTTGAAGCCGAAGCGATTGATTGCGGCGTGATCCTCGGTCAGGCGGAAGAGACGCGGGCGCGGATTGCCGGGTTGCGGACGCGGGGTGGCGGCCCCCACCTCGACGAAGCCGAAACCCGCGCGGGCCAGCCCCGACAGCGCCTCGGCATTCTTGTCGAACCCCGCGGCAAGGCCCAGCGGATTGGGCAGGGCGAGGCCCGCTATTTCGGTTTTCAACCGGTCGGAGGTGACAAGACCGGGCGCGGGCGCCAGCCCGGTCTGCAGCGCACGGATCGCAAGGCCATGCGCGCGTTCAGGATCGACGCCGCGCAGAAGCGCGAGGCCCGCACGTTCCAGCAGGCTCACACCATGCCCTCGGGAAAGACATGGCGGCCCTCCTCGAAGGGCAGATCCGCGACCCAGAGCGCCGCGTTGCGGGGCAGCGGCCCGTAGAGATGCGGGAAAAGCTGCCCGCCGCGCGACGGCTCCCATTTCAGCGGCGACAGATCGTCCGGATCGTAGGCCAGGAGCTTGAGACCTGTTTCGCCCGCGAAATGCTTGGCCGCGGTCTCGGCTGCCTGTTCGGCGGTTGAGAAGTGAATGTAGCCATCGGCCACGTCGATGGGCGCGCCCGCACTCGTTCCCGCGCGCTCCAACTCGGCCCATTCCTCGGCCCGGAGGATCTTGTAAATCAGCATGCAGGCGATGTGCCCGTTGCTCGCCCGTGGGTCAAGTCCGAGACGTATGCTGCCGGAAAACCTGACTGTACGAGGCGTTTTCAAAGGCTAATGTCAGTCTCATTATTTATTTTTTTGGAGTATTTTCAGTGGCCTCCCATTCCATCCGTTTTTTGCAAGATGCCGAAGCCGATATCGAGAAGATCCGCAAAGACAACAATACATGGAGTTCCGGCGTCAGCGCGGAATCAATGGTCCGCACCGCAATCGACACCGCACAGGACTGGGCGATTGGCGCGCGCAACAACCTCGTCGCGATCCGGTCGGGCGCGGACCGCGTCGACGACCAGCTGTCCGTGCAGAAGGCCCGGTGGGACAATTCGGTCGGAAAGGCATTCCGGCTGTTTTTCGGCTGGGATTTCGACGATGGCGCGAAACATATCGACAAGGTCGATACGCGCCTGCGCAAACTTCATGACCGGATCGATGGCGGCCTCACGGTGAAATGCCGACCGGGCTCCGGCTTCCGAAGCGGGAAATGCGATGATTCGACGGCTTTCCAGCGGTTCGGCTGGTTCGCAGGCGACAACATCAACCTCTGCCCGATCTGGTTTGGCAAGGATGCCGATTACCGCGCGGCGGTCATCGCGCATGAGGTCCTGCACGCCATCGGCGGGTTCGGCACGGTCGATCTGAAGAACGATCGGGGCCAGACGGTCTACGGCACGCCACTTGCGCTTCTCTTCGCGCAGGATGAGCCGACAAATGCCCGCCGCAACGCCGAGAATTACGAACAGTTCTTCACGTATCGGGCGCGCCACTTCACGCTGCCGCGCACCGGTGTCAGCGGTTGGACGGGCGTGCCCGAAAAACCCGATGCTGCCTGCATGCATCCCAACGGGAACGCCTATTTCTTCAAGGAAAACAAGTATTATCGCTTCGTGCCCGGCAGCGGCGTGGACAAGGTGGGCAGGATTGGCGTCGATGGTTGGGGTGGGCTGCCCACCCACCTTGATGCCGCGGTCGAACACCCCAACGGGGCGGTCTACTTCTTCAAGGGCGACAAGTATTACCGCTACAAGTTCAATCCCGACAACATGGACAAGGTCGGACGGATCGGCATCGACGGCTGGAGCGGTGTGAAGCATCCCGTGCAGGCCGCTTTCCGCCATCCCGATACGGGCGATGCGTGGTTCTTTCGCGACCTGCATTGTCAGCGATTCGATTTCGGACCGGACAAGACGACCCAGGGCGGGGTCATCCATGACAGGTTCCCGCAGCTTTACGGCTATGTGGACACGGCGCTGTTCTATCCGCCGCAGGACAAGCTCTATGTCTTCGTGACCGACCGCTACACGCGGATCTCCCGTGGATCTTTGCCCCGCTAGGGGGCGTTCGACGACCTTCTGGCGAAAAGCTCGGCGCCCGGGGCGGTTTTACCGGGGCGCCGGGGGCCCGACCGTCGCGTCAGCTTTGACTATGTCACGGCTCCGTTGCACCATCTGGTTACAGAACAACAAGACACTACCCGACAGAGAGGAAATTACATGTCGCTTCGTCTGCTTTCCAGCGCAGCCGTGCTGGCTTTAGTCGCGGGCACCGCCCAGGCCGAGTACACGCTGCACATCCTGCACACCAATGACATCCACAGCCGGATCGAACCGATCAGCAAGTACGATTCGACCTGCAGCGCCGAGGATGACGCGGCGGGCGAGTGCTTCGGGGGCATCGCGCGTCTCGCGAGCGCCATCGACATGAAGCGCGAGGAGCTGTCGGATGCGAACGTGGTCCTGCTGGATGCGGGCGATCCGTTCCAGGGTTCGCTCTTTTACACGACCTACAAGGGCGCGGCCGAGGCCGAGTTCATGGAGAAGATCGGCTATGACGTGATGGCCGTGGGCAACCACGAATTCGATGACGGCCCGCCGAAGCTCGCGGAATTTGTCGATGCGGTCAGCTTCCCGGTGATCTCGGGCAATCTGGACCTCTCGGCCTCGGAAGAGTTGAAGGACCGCGTGCAGGATCACGTCGTGCTCGAAGTGGGTGGCCAGCGCATCGGCGTGATCTCGGCGCTTGCGACCGACACGGTCGAGACGTCGAGCCCCGGCCCGAACGTGACCTTCCAGGACGAGATCGACAGCCTTGCCGCCGATGCCGCGGCGCTGCGCGAGGACGGCGTCGACATCATCATCGCGCTGACCCATGTGGGTCTGCCGCGCGATCGTCAGATCGCGGAGGCGGTCGCGGATATCGACGTGGTGATCGGCGGGCACAGCCACACGCTGATGCTCAACAACGACGCCGAGACCCCGTCCTATCCCGAGATGGTGGGCGACACGCCGGTGGCGCAGGCCTATGCCTATACCAAGTATCTGGGCCATCTCGCGGTGACCTTCGACGATGACGGCAACGTCGTGTCTGCCGAGGGCAATCCGATGCTGCTCGATGCTTCGGTGACGCCCGACGAGGAGATCACCGCGCGCATCGCCGAAATGGGCGCGCCCATCGAGGAGATGAAGACCCGCATCGTCGCGGAAAGCACCGACGCGATCGAAGGCTCGCGCGATGCCTGCCGTGCGGGCGAGTGCCAGATGGGCAACCTCGTGGCCGACGCGATGCTTGCCCGTGTCGCCGATCAGGGCATCCAGATCGCGGTCCAGAACGGTGGCGGTCTGCGCGCCTCCATCGATGCGGGCGAGGTGACGATGGGCGAAGTGCTGACCGTGCTGCCGTTCCAGAACACGCTGTCCACGTTCCGCGTCTCCGGTGCGACGATCATCGAGGCGCTGGAAAACGGCGTCGGCCAGATCGAGGAAGGGGCGGGCCGCTTCCCGCAGGTCGCGGGCATGTCCTTCACCGTCGATACCGGCGCAGAGCCCGGGTCGCGGATCTCGGACGTGATGGTGGGCGATGCGCCCATCGATCCCGAGGCCATGTACGGCGTCGTGTCGAACAACTACGTCCGCAATGGCGGCGACGGCTATGCGATGTTCGTGGATGCCGAGGATGCCTACGATTTCGGTCCGGACCTCGCCGATGTGACGGCGGCGTACCTTGCCGAAACGGGGCCCTACACGCCTTATACCGATGGTCGGATCACCATGAAGTAAGACAGGTTTCGGCCCGGGCTGCGCCCGGCCCGACCCGCGCGCGCGAGGCTGACGCCTCGCGCGCGTTTTTCGTTCCGCGTCAGATGCAGGGGAGCGCGGGGCCGGACGCGTGGAAAATGCGTTTTTTGGGAAAGGTGAAGGGCAAGGTGGATCGCTCGGAGATACGAGCTGGAGCAAGGGCGGCAGAATGCGGGGACCGCTGTGAGGAAAAGGACGCCGCACCGGTCTGGGTGGAGTGCTTCAGGTCGGCGCGGCGATGCGTTTTTCTGGAAAGGTGAAGCACAAGAGCGGATCGCCCGGAGATACGAGCCGGAGCATGGGCGGCAGAGTGTGGGGTCCGCTGTGAGGGAAAGGACGCCGTGTCGTGACACCCGGAGCGCGGGAGGCGAGGCAGGGCAGGGCACGCCGGGCAGGGCGGGGTGCTTTTCTTCGGCCGGGCGGCGTGGCACGGTCGCGCGCGGACATAACAGGAGCGCCACTTGGTCAGCGTCACCGAGCAATACGAGGTCTATCCCTATCCCGAACGGGACCCGGCGGAGGAGGCGACGCGGCTGATCACGGGATCGCCGTCCCATCCGCTGGAGATGGATCACTTCCTTTGGGGGGGCGCGCGCGACTGGTCGCAGCCCCTGCGCATCCTCGTGGCGGGGGGCGGCACGGGGGACGGGCTGATCCAGATGGCGCAGCTTCTGACCGATGCCGGGCGGCCCTATGACATCACCTATGTCGATCTTTCCGGAAAGGCGCGCAGCATCGCCGAGGCGCGGGCGGCGGCGCGCGGGCTGACCGGGATCACCTTCCATACCGGATCGCTGCTGGACGCGCCGAATTTCGGCCTTTTCGACTACATCGACAGTTGCGGCGTGTTGCATCATCTGCCCGATCCCGATGCGGGCTTTGCCGCGCTGCGCGCCGCCCTCGCGCCGGGAGGCGGGGCGGGGATCATGGTCTATGCGCCTTATGGTCGCTCGGGCGTCTATCCGTTGCAGTCCGCTTTCGGCACGCTTTTCGAGGGGCTGCCGCCCGAGGCGCGGCTCGCCCGGGCGCGGGAGGTGATGGAGCGGCTGCCGGAGGGGCATCCCTTCAAGGTGAATACCAACCTCGTCGATCACCGCCAGAGCGACGCGGGCTTTTACGACCTGCTTCTGCATTCGCAGGATCGGGCCTACAGCGTCCGCGAACTGGTCGACACGCTGGACCGGACAGGCTGGCAATTGGCCTCTTTCGCGACGCCGGGGTTATACGATCCGGGCATGCTGATCGGTGAGGTGCCCGATCTCGATCCCGTTGCGGCCATGGCGGTGGCCGAAGAGCTGCGCGGCACGATCAAGGTGCACAACGCCTATCTCGTCGCCGATGACGCGCCGCGCCCAAGCCCGGCCAGCGGGCGCAATCGCGCGCTTTGTCCGCATTTGCGCGGTGTCGATCCGCGTGCGCTGGCCCAGGCCGTGGCCGCCGGAAAGGCACCGACCTTGCGGGCAGGGGGCGCGCCCATCCGGCTCAGGCTCGAGCGCGCGGCGGCCCCCCTGATCGCGGCCATAAACGGGCGGCGCAGCCTGACCGACATCGCCAGCGCCGCGAAGCTCGATCCGCTGCGGTTCTGGCAGCTTTGGCAACCGCTTGAGACCGCGCTGAGCCCCTGGGGCATTCTGCTCTACTCGAACCTTCATGCGGGGGCGCGCTGATGTGTGGACGCTTCGCAATCACGCTGCCACCCGATGCGATGGCGCAGCTTTTCGAGGCGCGGCCCGCGAACGACCTGCCGGACGTGCCCAATTTCAATGTCTGCCCCACCAACCAGATCCACGTGATCCGCGCGCCGGGGGAGGCCGAGGAGATGCGCAGCCTGGAGGCAATGCGCTGGGGGTTGATCCCGCATTGGTACAAGACACCGAATGACGGTCCGCTCCTGATCAATGCCCGCGCCGAAAGCGTGGCCGAGAAGCCCGCTTTCCGGTCGGCGGTGCGCACGCGGCGCTGCCTGATCCCGGCATCGGGCTTTTACGAGTGGACCAAGGATACGGAGGACAATCGCCTGCCCTGGTATATCCAGCGCGCGGATGGCGCGCCGATCGTCTTCGCGGGGCTCTGGCAGGATTGGGGCAAGGATGAAGAGGCGGGGCCGATGCGGACCGCCGCCATCCTGACCTGCGGGGCAGGGCCGGATATCGCAGAGATCCATCACCGGATGCCCGTCATTCTGGAGGCCGAGAATTGGGCGCGCTGGCTGGGGGAGACGGAGGGCAAGGCGGCGCCCCTGATGGCGCCTGCGCCCGACGGCACGCTGACCGCCTACCGCGTCGATCCGAAGGTGAACTCCAATCGTGCGAAGGGGCCCGATCTGATCGAGCCCCTTTAGTGTCGGTCTGTTCAGGCCGCGTTTAGCAGGCGCTGTCAGTTGGAAGCGGTAATGGCTTCCTGCTCCGTGGTGCCACCATCGGTCGTTTCCGCGCTGGCCGTGGCCTCGCTGCCCTCGGCGGCCCAAGGACGATCCTCGGGATCAACCAGGATCTCGCTCCAGTCATAACCGTCGAGATCACCATCGCCATCGGTGTCGAAATTCGGGGGGCCATAAAGCGCGAGCAGGGTGTCGGTGTCGAGCGGTTCGACGGCGGGCGAGAGAAGGTCCTCTGTGCTGCCATCGGTGATGATCATGGCTTCGTTGAAGAATTCAGGCTCCGTGCCCAGCAGGGCATCGAGCGCATTGATCCGGTTGTTGAAGACCAGGCCACCTTCTTCGGGCAAAACAATGGTCTTGCGATTTCCGGGGAACACCCATCCGGTGGTCCAGCTGTCATCGAGCGCGGTCGCCGCCATGGGGACGTCGCTGGCATTGTGGAACACGATGCTGCCGCCGGGATCGACGTTGATCTTGTTCGGGAAGTAGCCGCGGCCCAGCATCGTGACCTCGGTCGTGGCTTGCGCCTGGGCGGCGAGGGGCATCAGGGAGGCTGCGGTCAGGGCAGCAGCGGTGAGCGTTGCGCGAAGCATGTTTGCGCTCCTTGTTTCTTTGCACACGGCCCCCAC
The DNA here is from genome assembly GCF_009363255.1 of Roseivivax sp. THAF197b. NCBI lineage: Bacteria > Pseudomonadati > Pseudomonadota > Alphaproteobacteria > Rhodobacterales > Roseobacteraceae > Roseivivax > Roseivivax sp. THAF197b. The sequence continues at coordinate 924,548 of NZ_CP045318.1, forward strand.
CGATTGCATTGCATTTTCAGTAGAGGGTGATTCTGGCGAAACTTTGGCATTCGGAGGCGTTTGATCTTTTCGGATTGGCAGTGGCTATCGCCGCTTCGAGCGCGCGGAATCTGCGCCATCGGCGGAATTCCCATGGTGCCCGCCGGTATTCGCAGTACATTCCTGCGACAGACAGACAGCAAAACAGGCGGGCCGTGATCCCGCGTGGAAAGCTTTCAGGGAGGCGGCAACATGCAATGGGCACGAGGAAAAACGGGTAACGGCACCGAAGTGATCGGGGTGATCGCGGACGACATGCTGCATCCGCGGGCAGCGCTTGGATCGGACGAGGCCGCAGGAGAGGCCATACCGCTGGCTGATGTCACCCTGATGGCCCCGGTGAAGCCCGGCAAGTTCATCGGGCTCTGGAACAACTTCAAGGCCGCCGCCGAGAAGGGCGGGCACGCCCATCCCGAACATCCGCTCTACTTCTTCAAGGCCGACACGTCACTCTCCGGCCCCGGTGCCGTTGTCGAGATCCCGGCCTCGGCGGGGCGCGTGGTCTTCGAGGGCGAGCTCGGCATCGTGATCGGCAAGACCTGCAAGGACATCACCCCCGAGGAGGCCAAGCAGGCCATCCTGGGATATACCTGCATCAACGACTTCACATCGCTCGATATCCTGAATGCCGATCCGTCCTTCCCGCAATGGACCCGCGCCAAGAGCTTCGACGGGTTCGGCGTCGCGGGCCCGGTGATCGAGACCGAGATCGATTGGAGCGCGCTGGAGATCAAGGTTCTGGTCAATGAGCGCGAGCGCCAATCCTATCCGGCCAGCGACATGATCCTGCCGCCCGAGCAGATCGTCAGCTGCCTGTCGCGCGACATGACGCTCCATCCCGGGGATCTGATCGCCTGCGGTACGTCCCTTGGCGCGCGTCCGGTCAAGCCCGGTATGGCGGTCGAGGTCGTGATCGAGGGGATCGGCAGCGTCGGCGTGACCATGAGCGCGCCGCCGGAATAAGCGTCTTTTCGGGGCCGGTCCCGCCAGCAAACGCGGGGCGGGCCTGCATCGGTATGACGGCGCGCGGGCCGCACGTTACGCCGACAAACCGGGGGCAGCCCTCGGCCCACTCAATTGTTTCCAAAATGGCCACAATTCCTGCCTATTCTGGACAAAGTCCCGTGCAAAACCCAAGCTGAGCAAGAGGGGCAAAGGACTGGGCCGATGATCGGACTGAACACCTATCTCATGGGCAATTTCGAAATCCGCGCGGTGACGCGGCGGGCGGCAAATGACCAAAGCGATCCTTATTCGTCGCCTGCATATGCACTGCGCAGGTTGCTGAACATCTGAAGGCCGCGCGCGCCGATAGGCGTTGGCTCAGCTTGAGGCGGCAGCCTTCGCGGCATAGCGCGGCCGGGTGAAGCTGAAGGTGGTGATGTCGAAGCCATCGAGACCTACCTGCAGCGCCGGGGCGTAGCGATCCACCGTTTCGACCACGAACAACTGATCGCCGTCGACCACCGGCGGCAGCCGTGTTTCAAGCCCGTCGGGGCCTGCCCCGTCCAGGGTCCCGCTGCCGGACCGCGTCCGGGACCAGATGATCGTCCAGGCGCCTTCCGCTTCGTCATATTCGACAAGGCTCACCCGCAGCGAACCCTCGGGCCCGTCGGTTTTTGTCAACGTCTGAAACAGGTTGTAGGTGCTGTCGATGAAGCCATCGTCGATATAATCGGTCTGTCGCGACAGGATATCGCTGATGGCGTAATTCGCCTTCTGGCTCACATTCTGTTGGCGGAACGCATCGAAGAAGACCCATCCGACCCCGAACAGGGCCAGCAGCACGGGCAGCACGATGATCGCCTCGGCGTTGATGTGACCGCGCGTGTCGGCAGTGAAGGCGGCCGCCCGGATTTTGAGAAAACGCATCATCTTTTCAGTCCTCACAGCGGTTCGTTGACGAAGGCACTGCTGGAAACGAGCGCCGTGTAGCCGTTGGCATCCTTGGCGAGGCTCGCGTTGAAGCCACCGAGGGGCGTGATCGGCTTGTACTTGAAGCAGGCCCGGACAAGCATGACCTCATGCGCGGGGCCTTGCCGGAACGAGCGGTGGGGCATTGCGACGGTGCCGGTATCCACGCAATTGGCATTGGGGGAGGGCTGTTGCCAGTCTTCCATGTCGAGGCGGGTCATCTCGAGAAAGAGATTTTCGCGGCAGGATGGCAGGATCTCGGCATCGTCGCAGATCGCGTCCTTGAGCGTGACGATATCCCCCGGCAATTTTCCGATCTTCAGATCGCGCATCGTGGTGTCGACCGCGCGCTCCATCACCGTCTGTCGCACGGTCATCGTGCCCAACTCGATGGTCGAGACGATCAGCAACAGGAAGACGGAAGTCCACAAGGCGAAGGGCACCACCATCGTGCCGTCTTCGTTCCGGCGGAAATGGCGCAGCATCTTGCAAAAGCGGGTCATTGGATCAGCCTCAACTGGGTAAGGTTACGGGCAATGCCGGAGAAGGTGTTTTCCAGCTCGTCGCCTTCGACATCGAAGAAATGCGAGGCCGAGGAGGCGCAATCGCGCATCGCGCGGCGTCCGGCCTCCGGGGCTTCCACGCCGATGGCGTAGACCACGACGCCCTTGTCCTTGGCCGCACCGCAGACCTGGGACAGCCGAGCGTCCGCCGCATCGCCCCCGGCAATCGCCCGATACGGGGAGCGCAAAGTGTTGTAGCGGTCTCGGTCGATCAGGCCGTCGACGTAAGGCCGGTAGAGCAGCAGATCTGCCGCCACGCGCGTCCCGAACCGGTTGAGCAGATCGTTATAGGTCAGCTCGTAGACGTTCTCGGGCTCGGTCGCGGCGCCGTCGATCTCCGCCTGGTAGCGCGCGGCGGCATCCCCGGCAAAGCGCGTCCAGAAGTAGCTGTGCGGATCACTGGCCGGAAGCGCGCCCCCGACAGATGCCAGGATCGGGCTCAAGACACCCGCCCCCGAAAAATCCGCGACAAGGCCCGGGATCGGGTCGACGCGCACGGAATAATCGTCATCGGAGAGGTCCGCGGTGCCTTTCGTGTTCACGAAGATGCCCGTGCCTGCATCCGAGGCTTTCAGCTCCGGCTTGAGATCGTATTGCGTGGTGTTCTGGCCATCCGTCATCAGCACGACGAATTTCTGCGTGTCATCCGTGCCGTAGGCGTCCGGGCGCATCGCGTGATCTGCCTTGATCAGGCCGTCGCCTGCCATTGCACCGACCACGTCCTTCGCGGCAGGATCGAGGAGTGCCGCCCCCCATTTCATGCCGACGTCGATCGCGGTGTTGCCGCCCGCCGTCAGCGTAGCGATCTGCGCCTTCAGGGCCGCCGGATCCGAGCTGTGCACGATGATCGCTGCGGTATCGCCGTCATGGCACCAATGCCGATCCGCGTCTCCCGCGGTCCAGTCGGTTGAATAGGGGTCGAACTGACCGAGCTGTTCCAGCGGAACCGCAGGATCGAGCGCGGTTTCGCTGAAGCTGTCGCCCGCGAAGACGGCGCAATTGGAATAGCTGTGCTGCCGGTCGAGCGCGATGTATTCGGGCAGCACGGAGCCCATGTTGACCGTTGCATTGTAGGGCACGATCGACACGGATGTGGAAAGCTGCGACGCCTCCGAGGCAAGCACATTGTCCACGAAGGTGCTGGCAGCCTGTTTCAGCTGCTCGATCTTGCGTCCGGTCATCGAGCCGGAGATGTCGAGGATCAGCGCGATCTCGATCTTGGCGACGCCGTTTTCCGCGGTCGCAAGACCCTCGGCCTGCAGGTTGTCAACGCCGAGCAACTGAATGAAATTCGTGGGCATTATCTGCTGACCGCCCGCCGTCACCTGCCGGTAGGACAGATCGCCCGCAGGATTTACGCCGACGAGGGCCTCTTCCATGCCCTGCACGCGGAAATAATCGCGCACCACGGTTTCGGCATCGCGTTCATTGTCGACCGACGCGGCGGCGAGCACGGCGCGGTCAAGCGCGTTCTGCATCTTGGTGCGTTTGAGTTCGGCATGCATCAGGTCCACCCCGATGCCTCCGAACGCCATCATGATAAGCGCGGTCGACAGCGCCATGTAGGACATGCTGCCGTCCTGTTCGGTCCAGAACCGCCCAAAACGGTGCCGGACATTCCGCTGCGACGCAGATTTGCGCGCGCATGCAGGTCTCTCGTTCCCAATCAGCTTGCCCATCGCGTTACATCTTCAAATCCGCAGATCGAAGACGCCCTTCATCGATCAGGCCCCCGCCACAATTTAGCCCAACATGGGGCTGGGTTGGAGGATTTTGTCCAAATTGCCCGCCATTGTCGGGGCGCGGGCGACAGTCTTTTGGTTCGTCGCGAATTGTGCGCGCCAAGGCGATTTGCGGGCGTATCGCGCACCTCATTACCGCCGCAATTCGGGTGATGGCGCGCGGGAATCGATTCGGTTTTCAGTGGGATAGGTGGCTGAAATTCATCGGACGGGCCCGAGATTGCCGGATTGAGACGGGCCGCACGCGGCGCCGTAGCACGCGGTCAGAGCAGATAGGCGAATGCCAGAACCCAAAGGGACAACACGCCGCCACAAAGCAGCGTATAGGCCCCGTTCCAGACAAGCCCGACGCGGGTTGCGCTGATCCCGGCAAAAGACCCGATCAGAAGCGTCGTGGCAGTGAAGGGCGAGCTTGCGCCGCTCAGCGCCCATCCCGCGGTGATCGCGACCACGATGGCCGTGGGCTCCACCCCGAGTTCGGCCGCGCCGGGGATGAGCGGGGCAATGAGCGTGACGGCAAGGATCGGGTTCATGCCGATCTGCCCGGCAAACGGAATGATCCAGACGAACGAGACGAGGATCAGCCAGGCGGGCAGGGCGGTCGGATCAAAGCCCGCCATCTGCACGAGTGGCGCCAATAGCTGCGATCCTGCCGTGCCGATGAAGCCTGCCATCATCAGAAGCGTCAGTTCCCCGCGATAGCCGGGCAGCTCCTGCAGGACATAAGTGCGGATCCGCGCGCCCGTGGCGGCGACCGGGCGGTCCTCCCAATGCTGAATGAGCATCCAAACGACGGCGATGCCGGGCACGAGGAGCGCGACAATGCCCACGATGCGCACATCGCTAAGGGTGTTCAGCGTCACCACACCCACGACCAGAATGGCCAGCAACAGGCCGAGCGGCAGCATCAGCGCCCAGCTGCCTTCGGGTTTGGTGCGCGCGGGCGTGACGGTCAGCCGGGGCTTGAAGAGGGTATCGAGCGCCCAGCCGATCCCGGCCAGCAGCGCGGATGTGATCAGCCCCGGCACCAGCACCCGCGACCAGCTGACATCGGGAATGACGCTGGTGGTGATCGCCACGGCGAAGGACAGGGGCGACCAGGGCAGGGTCGAGATGAAGGCCCGCTGGATCGCCAGCAGCATCCGGCGGATGCGGTGGCCGCGGATCTCGGGGTTCGGCTCGGATTTGGCATTGGCCGTCGCGAGCGCGCCCAGCAATTGGATGGAGCCGTAATTCAACAGCAAGGCAAAGCCCTGGCCGCCCACGGTCAGGGCGGCATAGCGGCGACCCGGCGGTTGCCCGGCCAGGAACGCCCCGGCGGCCTGAATCGCGGGGGAGGTCTGGGCCACGTTGCGCAGGGTCGACAGGGCCGCGAAGAACGCCCCGATGAAGGCCGCGGTTTCCAGCCCGCGCAGCACGATCCCGCGCCAGTCAGGATTGGTCGCGGCAAGGGCTGCACCGATGCCGACGGCCACGCCGATGAACGCCTTTCGGGACCAGCGAACCTGGAAGAAGAAGATCGAGACGAGGGCCAGGACAAGCCAGGGCTTGACGTATTGCGTCCAGTCCGCCGCCCCCCATTCCTTGCAGATCACCAGCACGGAAATCACGCATAGCAGAAGGCCTGCTAACTTGTTGGCAGAGGCACCCATCGCGATGGCCTTCGGTGTTTCAAGGGCCTCTTTGTGTGCAGGCTGCCCGCGCAAGATACAAGCCTGCCCGGTGCGCGCGTTGCTGGCCTGCGGGAAAGTGGGCCGGATTCGCTCGCCATGGCTGGCACATATCGGCGGGCAGGGCGGTCCGTATCGCCACACGCAAGGACAGAGTGAAAGATCCGCGGTTTAACCCGCCTCGGCCCATTTCATCGGCGCGACATAGACAATGTTGTCGTCCAGGCTGACCATGACGTCGCCGTCCTGAATGTTGACCTGCATCTGCATGGAGCGGCTGGCCAGCTCTGCCAGGGCCTGCGTGTCCGCCTCGGCAAAGCAGGTCACTTCGAGATTGTCGAACCGGCTCGCGCTGCCCTTGATCTTGTCCCACCACATCTCCGCGACGCGCCCGCCATAGGGATAGACGATCACCCGTCCGGCCTTGCTGCAGGATTGCCGCAGCACTTTCTCGCTGGGCAGTCCGAGCGCCACCCAAAGCTCGATTTCGCCGCTCAGGCTTTTCTGCCAGATGTCAGGCTCGTCGTCGGTCGACAGCCCCTTCGTCATTTCCAGGTGCTCGCCTGCATTCAGGGCGAAGGCCAGAAGACGCGCCATCATCCGCTCATCCGTTTCCGAAGGATGCTTGGCGATCGTCAGCTTGTGAGTTTCGTAATAGTGCCGATCCATGTCCGCGACGGACAGCTCGACTTTGTGGATGGTGGCATTCTGCGCCATGATTGGACCGGTCCGCTGGTTTTTGCGTTGCCTACCCCGTGGGCGCGGCTTTGGAAAGCGGCGCGCACAGCCCGCGCGCCGGGCGCGGATGTCTGTCGAGTGGACGTCTGTCGAGGCGGGCGGCCAGTCGCGATCAGGGTCTTCTTGACCCTGTTCATTCGGTGAATTAAGCAACCCTCAGCGGGCGGGTATGGTGTAATGGTAGCGCCCTAGCCTTCCAAGCTAGTCGTGCGGGTTCGATTCCCGCTACCCGCTCCAGATCTTCCCGATATCGCGACCGGCCCGACGCACCCTGCGACCTTAGCGGCAGGTTTTGCGGCTTTCGAAGGCTTGAGGCCCCGCGACCAACCTGCGAAAACCCCATGGGACGACAAGGGGGACCGCATGGCGCGAGGAATGGCGGCAGGCCAGCAAACGGAAGAGCGAGAAGCCTCCAAACGGATTGGTGAACTGGCGCGGCTTTGGCCGTTCCTGGCGCCCTACAAGCTGCTGCTCTCCGCGGCTGCGGTGGCGCTGACCATAACGGCTGCGATATCGCTCGTGCTGCCGCTTGCCGTGCGCCGGGTCGTCGACAATTTCGAGGGCGGCGATGCGGCGATCCTCGATCTCTATTTCTCGGCGGCCCTCGGGATCGCTGGGCTGCTCGCCTTGGGAACGGCCTTGCGCTACGCGCTCGTGACACGTCTGGGCGAACGGGTCGTGGCCGATATCCGCAAGGCGGTCTTCGACAAGGTCATCACGCTGTCGCCCGCCTTCTATGAGAAGATCATGACCGGGGAGGTGCTGAGCCGGATCACGACCGACACCACGCTGATCCTGTCGGTGGTGGGCTCGTCGATCTCCATCGCGCTGCGCAACATCCTGATCTTCATCGGCGGTCTGGTGCTGATGCTTTTCACCTCGTGGAAGCTGACGCTGATGGTGCTGTTGATCGTGCCCGCGGTGATCGTCCCGATCCTCGTCCTGGGCCGCCGGTTGCGCAAGCTCAGCCGCGAGAACCAGGACTGGATCGCGGCCTCTTCGGGCAATGCGTCCGAAGCGCTGTTATCCGTGCAGGCGGTGCAGGCCTTCACCCACGAGACGATCTCTCAGGGGGCCTTCGCGCGCGTCACCGAACAGAGCTTCGATGCCGCCCGACGGCGCATCTGGACGCGGGCCGCGATGACCGCCATTGTGATCTTCCTCGTTTTCTCGGGGATTGTGGGCGTCCTCTGGATGGGGGCCAAGGACGTGCGCATGGGCGAGATGAGCGTCGGCGCGCTGGTGCAATTCGTGATCTATTCGGTGATGGTCGCGGGCTCCGTGGCCGCGCTGTCGGAAGTCATCGGCGAGGTGCAGCGCGCGGCGGGCGCGACCGAGCGGCTGGTGGAGCTTCTGGACAGCGAGGATGCGGTCAGCGACCCGGCCACGCCGGTTGCGCCCCCCGCGCAGGTGCAAGGCGCCATCGGTTTCGAGGATGTCTCCTTCTCCTATCCGTCGCGGCCCGACATCCCGGCACTGGATCACGTCACGCTCGACGTGGCGCCGGGCGAGACGGTCGCGCTCGTGGGGCCCTCGGGCGCGGGCAAGACGACGATCATCCAGTTGCTGCTGCGCTTCTATGATCCGGCCTCGGGGCGCATCACGCTTGATGGTGTGGCGCTCGATGCGATGACGCGCGCGGCGTTCCGGCAGCATATCGCGCTCGTGCCGCAGGACCCCGTGATCTTCGCGGCCTCCGCGCGGGACAATATCCGCTTCGGGCGTCCCGATGCCACCGATGCCGAGATCGAGGCGGCGGCGCGGGCTGCCGCCGCGCATGACTTCATCGCAGCCCTTCCCGAGGGATATGACAGCTGGCTCGGGGAACGCGGCGTGATGCTGTCGGGCGGACAGAAGCAGCGTATCGCAATCGCCCGCGCCATCCTTCGCGACGCGCCGGTGCTTTTGCTTGATGAGGCGACCTCGGCGCTGGATGCGGAAAGCGAACGTGCGGTGCAGGACGCGGTGGACCGTCTGTCCCAGGACCGCACCACGATCATCGTGGCACACCGGCTTGCCACGGTGAAGAAAGCGGACCGGATCGTGGTGATGGAGGGCGGCCGGATCGTGGCGACCGGTCGGCATGATGCACTGGTGGCCGAAGGCGGGCTTTATGCGCGGCTCGCGCGGCTGCAGTTCACTGACGGGATCGCGGCGGAGTAGGGCAGTCTAGCGGGGCGGGCGATGCGGGCCATCGAGGCCCGCCACCCCCGGCGAGAGACGCTGCCTCTCGCGCTCTCCGGAGGTATTTCCGGTCCGGTCGTGACAGGGACGCAGTTTGGGGGCGTGTCAGCTCAGGAAGATGCCGATCACGACAAGCATCAGGCCCAGAACCGACAGCAGCAAGGCGCCGAGGTTCAGCGGTACGACCTTTTGCAATTCGGCCCGCAATTCCGCATCGGGCAGAGATTTCCGGCGCGCCCGCGCGACCTTGACGATGCAGAAAACCAGACCGGCAAGACCTGCCAGCGACATAGCGGCCCCGGCCCAGATCAACGTCTCCATTCCGTCTCTCCCATGCGCAGAGTGTTCCGCCGGGCGCTAAAGGATCGCCATGCTGCGCGCAACCCCTTGCCGCCCGCCCGAGGCCGCGCTACCGGACATGCCTGTTCGACAGGAGGCATTCATGGACGACAATCAGGCATCCGATGGTTACGGCGTCGCCGCAGGCGAGCTGCGGCAATTTATCGAGCGGATGGAGCGGCTCGAGGAAGAGAAGAAGGACATCGCCGAGCAGCAGAAAGAGGTGATGGCCGAGGCCAAGGGCCGTGGCTACGACACCAAGGTCATGCGCAAGGTGATCGCGCTGCGCAAGCGCGATGCGGATGATATCGCCGAGGAGGAAGCGATCCTCGACATGTACAAATCCGCGCTCGGCATGAGCTGAGCCTGTTGGTCCGCCCCCGGGGCGGGCCAGCTCAGAGCGCGCCGCCGAGACGCGCGCGCTCCTCGTCGAGGATACGGGGCGCGTGGCGCGCCGCTTTCAGCGCCGTCGCCGCATCCTGCCCATCGAGCGCCGCGGCCGCCACTTGCGCGAGGCTGTAGGTCGGCACCTGCGTCAGCCCCTTGAGGGCTGCGCGCGCCAGCGACTGCACCGCCAGATAGAGCCCCTGCGCGCCCAGCACGCCCGGACCCGTCGCGGGCGTGCCGTACGCGATCTGGCGGCAGGCCTCCGCATCGGTCGAGAGATACGTGCGGCAGATCATCGGCCGTGCCTCGTAGATGCGGCACATCCGCGTCGCGGGATCGAGCGCGGGGCAGGCCGATTTGTGCCAGTCGCGGCCATCCGGTTGGCCTGCAAGCGGCCTGAGGGCTGCATGCACGTTGCGGGCTTCCGCCTCCAGGATCACGCCGCCATCTTCGCCGGTCAGGATGCAGCAGAAGGCACAGCCCGGCGCGCAGGCGGCATGTTCCACGGGCGAGCCGGGGCGGGTCGCCTGCGCCTGCAATTCCGCGCCGCCGATCCGCAAGGCAGGCACGCCCGCGCGCAGGGATTTCGCGGTGTCCTCGAAGCTTTGCCCATGCGCCTCGGCGGTTTCGAGATAGAGGTCGAGAAGGGCCCGCGCCCGATCGAGTGTCGCGCCATCCGCGTCGGGCTTTCCCGGCAGCTTGAGGCGGGCCAGCGACGTGCGCAGACCTGCAAGATCGCGCGGCGGACGGCGGGTCGCAGCGCGGCTCATGGCGCGATGAAATTCACGCCGGGGATCCGCTCGATCGCCCAGACATCTTCCTCATAGGCGGCACTCAGCGCCTCCGCCCCCGCCTCGTCGAGGCCGGGCAGGTCCAGCTCTTCCTCGATTTCCTCGTCGAGGGCGTATTTATCGAGAAAGGCCACCATGACGCGGCGCTTCTGCCGCTCGTTGATGGTCGGATGCTGGTGCAGATAGGCCCGGAACCGCTTCATGCCTTCGGGATCCATGATCTCGTGCAACAGATCGAACGCGCCCTTGATCTTGCGGTTGGGGTCGATGCCCGCGGCCTCGCGCAGGATCTGCCCCCAGATGATCGGCGTATCCTCGTTGCACCAGCAGGTCACCGGCACGTCCGGATGCGCCGCGCGCAGCCGCTCGATCAGGTGCGACCAGCGGAAATCCTGGGGCGTCGCGCCGTCGAGGAAGGTCTCGAAACTGGGATAATCGCCTTCGCGGAACGCCGCTTGCAGGAAGGGCGCAGGATCGCGCAGGCCAAGAAAGACCTCGAGCCGGTCGCCTTCGAACAGCGTCTTCAGGATGCCCACCCGCTCCTCGGCCTTGCGGTAGGGCAGACCGCCCTGCATCGCGAGGCGGGGCACGGAGAAGAAGTTGGGATGGCTGAGCACGATCCGCGACACGCCATCCGCATCCTCGTCGAGAAGCCCATCGAGCAGGACATCCCGCGCCTCGGGCGCGGCCGTGCCACCGGCGAGCTGATGCGCGGCCTCCGACAGAAGCTGTCGGTAGCGGCTGGGGCCGGGCACAACGGTGCCCGCCTCGCGCAGAAGATCGGCGTTGCGGCTCATGCCCTTGAGGAAGCGGCCCTCATCGGTGAAGTGCACGCCAGCGTGAAGTATTACCTGCATATCTGGGTCTTTTTGTTGCCCGGCGGTGAGACTATAAGCGCTCCCGCGAGCAGTTAAACCGCAAAAGCCCGAGGGGCCGATGACCGCCAGCGATATCACTCCGACCTCCCGCGCCGAGCGCCGCCGCATCTTCAACCCGTGGTCTGCGGGCGCGGTGCTGATCGCGGTTCTGGTGCTGGCGCCGATCCTGGCGGTGATCGGCATCGCCGCCTTCCCGAAAGAGAACATCTGGCCGCATCTCGTCTCGACGACCTTGCCGCGATACCTTTCGACGACGGGTATCCTGATGCTGTCCACGGGCTTCCTGACGGCGCTCGTGGGCACCGGGGCCGCCTGGATGGTGACGCGCTACGAGTTTCCGGGACGACGCTGGCTCGAATGGCTGCTGCTCCTGCCGCTGGCGATCCCGGCCTATGTGGGGGCCTATGCGCTTGTCGATTTCCTGGAATATGCAGGGCCCGTGCAGACCGGATTGCGCGCCCTCTTTGGCTGGCAGGATGCGCGCGATTACTGGTTCCCCGAGATCCGCTCCTTGGGGGCGGCCATCGTGGTGCTGTCGGCGGCGCTCTATCCTTATGTCTACCTTCTGACCCGCGCGGCCTTCCGTGAGCAATCGGGCAGTGCCGAGGAGGTCGCGCAATCGCTGGGCGCGGGCGCCTTCGCGCGCTTCTGGCGCGTGGGGTTGCCGCTGGCGCGCCCGGCCATCGCCGCAGGCTGCGCCATCGTGATGATGGAGGCCGTGAACGACTTCGGAACAGTCGATTATTTCGCCGTCCAGACGCTGACCACGGGCATCTTCTCGGTCTGGCTGCAGGCGGGCAATGCCGGGGGGGCTGCGCAGATTGCCTGCGTGATCCTGGTGCTGATCGTGATGCTCGTGATGCTGGAGCGGTCCTCGCGGCGGCGGATGCGGTTCTTCAACCTATCCTCGCGCCACCGCCCGGCGGAGCGGCGCGCGCTGTCGGGGCGCGCGGCCTGGATTGCCACATTGGCCTGCGCCTTCCCCTTCGCCCTGGGCTTCGTGCTGCCCGCGGCGGTGATCCTCGATCACGCGCTGGCCAATGCCGATGAATGGGTCGATCCGGCACTCGGGCGCGCCATGATGCACACCGTCACCGTGGGGGGCATCGCCGCATTGGTCACGGTCGCGGGCGGTATTTTCATGGTCTACGGCGTACGTCTTTCAGGGCGCAAATTGCCGCGCCTTCTGATGCCGATCACCTCGATCGGCTATGCCGCGCCGGGCGCTGTGCTGGGCGTCGGCATACTTATCCCGCTGGCTTTCATCGACAATGCCGTGGCGGATTTCATTCTCGGTCTGACGGGCGTCGATATCGGGCTTGTCATGACCGGCTCCGCCTTCGCGCTGGTTCTGGCCTATTCGGTGCGCTTCTTTGCCATTGCGCAAGGGGCGGCGGATGCGGCAATGGGCCGGGTGTCGCCCAATCTCGCGCTGGCCGCGCGTTCGCTTGGTCGGGATCGGGGCCAGACGCTGGGGGCGGTGTATTTCCCGCTCATGCGCGGCTCCATCGCCTCCGCGCTGCTTCTGGTCTTCGTGGATTGCGTGAAGGAATTGCCCGCGACGCTGCTTTTGCGGCCCTTCAACTACGAGACGCTCGCCACCCGCGTGCATCAGCAGGCGAGCCTGGAAAACCTAGGCGGGGCGGCCCCCGCCGCGATGCTGGTGATCCTCGTCGGTCTGTTGGCCGTGGGGCTTCTGGCGCGGGCGAACAGGTGAGCCTCTAGCGAACCACCACTTCATCTGGGCGCAAAAGCCCAAGAACGTCGCGCGCGCGTTCATCGAGAAGATCGAGATCGAGGTAATCGTCCGACAAGCGATGCGTGAGGTTTTCCATCCGCACAACCTCCGCCTCGAGCTTTGCCAGCTCGACACGCAGGGCATCGGCCTCGACCTCGATCTCTGCCCGCCGGAACAGGCCGTAATCGCCCTGCACAGCCGCAAAGGTGAAATACGCCCCGACCGAGAGAAGGAGTGCGAAAAACAAGAGCCCGCCAAGGGCCGGACGCGTGCGGTTGGTCATCGATCTGCCTCGAATGGCGCCTCTTCAGGGCGGTGCGGGATGACTATGCCACGGCCGAAGAGGCGGGGGAATCCCCCGCGTGCGGGGTGTTACCCCAATGCCGCAACCCCGGGCAGGGTCTTGCCCTCCATCCATTCGAGGAACGCGCCGCCCGCGGTGGAGATATAGCTGAACCGCTCCGCCGCTCCTGCCTTGTTGAGGGCTGCGACCGTATCCCCGCCGCCTGCCACGGAGACGAGTGCGCCCTGCGCGGTCAGGTCCGCCGCATAATCAGCCGCGGCATTGGTCGCCGCATCGAACGGGGCGATTTCGAACGCGCCGAGCGGGCCGTTCCAGATCAGGGTTTCCGCGCGATCGAAGACCGATTTGATATGGGCGACGCTGTCCGGGCCGGCATCGAGGATCATCGCATCCTCCGGGCAGTCCTCGGCTTTGACGGTCTCGCTCGCGGCGCCTGCCTTGAACTCACGCGCCACCACGACATCGCGGGGCAGCAGAATTTCGCAGCCTCCAGAGGCCGCCTTTTCGGCGATCTCGCGCGCGGTCGGCGCCATGTCATGCTCACACAGCGAAGCGCCCACGCCCACCCCCTGCGCGGCGAGGAACGTGTTGGCCATACCGCCGCCGATGATCAGGATGTCGACTTTTTCAACGAGGTTCGACAGCAGATCGAGCTTGGTGGATACTTTCGCGCCACCCACGACCGCGGCGACGGGACGTTTCGGATCGCCGAGCGCGGCTTCGAGCGCCGAGAGCTCCGCGGCCATCAGCCGACCTGCGCAGGATGGAAGATGATGCGCGATGCCTTCGGTGGAGGCGTGCGCGCGGTGCGCTGCCGAAAAGGCATCGTTCACGTAAACATCCCCCAAGGCGGCCATTTCCGCGGCGAGCGCGGCATCGTTTTTCTCTTCGCCCGGATGAAAGCGGGTATTCTCCAACAAGAGCACCTCTCCCGGTTGCAGTGCGGCAATCGCAGCTTCCGCGGCGGGACCACGGCAATCGGCCGCGAAAACAACCTCCGCGCCGATATGCTCCGCCAGGGTCGGAACCAGCGGTTGCAGGCTCATCTCGTCGACCCGCTGGCCCTTCGGGCGCCCGAAATGGGCCATCAGGATCGGCTTGCCGCCCTTGTCGAGGATATCCCGGATCGTGGGAACGATCCGTTCGATCCGCGTGGCGTCGGTCACTCTCCCGTTTTCCACGGGCACGTTGATATCGACGCGGGTCAGGACGTTCTTGCCGTCGAGGTCCATGTCGTCGAGGGATTTCCAGGCCATCGTCATCGTCCTTTGTGGCGAATGTTGCCGAACATCTCGCAAGCCCGCGCGCCCGCGTCAACGGCCCTGCCTTGCGGCCCGGTGGGCGGCCCGCTACCTAGGAGGCAACCAGCGAAACAGGGAGACGCCACATGGCCGAGATCAAAGACCCCGAAAACACCATCCTGATCGAGTTGAAAGACGGCACCGTAACAGTCGAACTTATGCCGGATATCGCGCCGCAGCATGTCGCGCGCATGAAGGAATTGGCCCGCTCGGGTGCCTATGACAACGTTGTTTTCCACCGTGTGATTGATGGCTTCATGGCTCAGACGGGTGATGTGGCAAACGGCAACGCCGAAAAGGATTTCAACCTCCGGATGGCAGGGACGGGCAGTTCGGACCTGCCGAACGTACCGGCCGAGTTCAGCCGTATCCCCCATGATCGCGGAACGATCGGTGCGGCGCGCAGCCAGAACCCGAATTCTGCAAACTCGCAATTCTTCATCAACTTCAAGGACAACCACTTCTTGAACGGTCAATACACGGTGTATGGACGCGTCTTGTCCGGCATGGAGCATGTCGACGCCATCACGCGTGGCGAGCCGCCTGCAGATCCGGATCGCATGATTTCCGTCAAGGTGGCCGCAGATGCGTAACCTCGTTCTTGCCGTAGCGCTCTGCGCAGGAGGGCCCGCCCTGTCCACGGGCCTCGAGATCGATATCGCGGGCGAGGGCGCAACCGGGACGATCACGGTCGATCTGTTCGAGGATGTCGCGCCGCAACATGTTGAGCGGATCACCACGCTGGCGGCTGACGGTTCCTACGACGGGGTTGTTTTCCACCGCGTGATCGACGGGTTCATGGCGCAGACGGGCGACGTGGAGTTCGGCCGCATCGGAGGCGATATGCGCATGGCAGGGCGGGGCGGCTCCGACCTTCCGGACCTTCCTGCCGAATTCTCCGATCTCAGCTTCGAGCGTGGCGTGATCGGCATGGCACGGGCGCAATCGCCAGACAGCGCGAATTCCCAGTTCTTCATCATGTTTGCCCCGGGTGAATTCCTGAATGGTCAGTACACGATCGTTGGTGAAGTGACCGAAGGCATGGATGTCGTGGATGCGATCAAGCGGGGACAAGGCCAGAACGGTGCGGTCATCGGAGAGCCGGATCGCATGACCGAGGTCCGCGTCACCGAATAAGACGCGGGCGTTGCGGACTATTTCAGTGGGTTGACCGCGCCGCGTTTTTCGCGCGGGCGGATCCTCATAGAGAAAGCGATACCAAGAGGCGCCACCCCGATGTGGCGCCTCTTTTCTCGGTGGATACCGAGTTTCTCGCTCTTGAAAGTTAAACTCTGGCGATTGGCGGTGACATGGTGTGATGCCCCTTGGCAGCTCACGGTCCTCGCGATCACCAGTGTTTGAGTGCACAGCAAAATCTACACTGCGCGAATCGGACATTGCCGAAAACTCGGACCGAGGCCGGTGACTCGAAAGCGAGGTCACGGACTGCAACGGGGTTTTCTCCAGTACAATGATTTCAGAGCGTTGCGCGCTCCGAAAAGCTGGGTGCCGGGCTCGTAGCTAGCACACCAATTGACCCAAGATTCGAAACATCACGCCGTTCATCGTTTGTTCTTTACGGAAATTCAATAAACAGGCCGTTAATGTCAGGGCATGGAAACGCTCATTCGACAATTGCTGCGGATATTCACGCTTGTTGCAAGCTTCGGCGCAGGCGTGGCTGCAAGCAACCCGCGCCGAAACGGCGTGCATTCATACTGGGACGATTCAATCGGTCAGTTTTACCAGCGCATGGCGCTTTTTGCCCGCCGACAACTTGATCGGCGACGACAGGGCATCGCGGTCAAGCATCAGCCCAACATCGGTGACGGGCGCATCGTCCATCCGCGCACCATTGTCCGAGATCAGGCGCTTCGCCTCCTTCCCGGACTTTGCGAGGCCAGACCGGACGATCAGTTGAATAATCGAGATGCCGCCTTCCACGTCCTGCGCCGCAAGTTCCAATGTGGGCAGGTCGTCGCCAGCACCACCTTTCTCGAACACCTCGCGTGCCGTGGCTTTCGCCGCCGCGGCCGCCTCCGCGCCATGACAAAGCGTCGTGATCTCGTCGGCCAAGACGATCTTGGACTCGTTGATCTCCGCACCGCCCAACGCTCCAAGGCGCGCACATTCGTCGACAGGAAGCTCGGTGTAGAGCTTCAGAAACCGTGCCACGTCGGCATCCATCGTGTTCCGCCAGAACTGCCAGAATTCGTAGGGCGAGCGCATGTCTGCGTTAAGCCAGATGGCGCCGTTGGCCGTTTTGCCCATCTTCTTGCCGTCTGCGGTCGTCAGGAGCGGCGTGGTCAATCCATAGATCTCGTGATCCAGAACGCGCCGCGTCAGGTCGATCCCGTTGACGATATTGCCCCATTGGTCGGAGCCGCCGAATTGCGCGAGGCAGCCGTAGCGTCGATTGAGCTCAAGGAAATCATATGCCTGCAGGATCATGTAGTTGAACTCGAGAAACGACAGCGACTGCTCCCGATCGAGACGCGACTTCACGCTCTCGAAGGAGAGCATCCGGTTGACGGAAAAATGGCGCCCGATGTCGCGCAGGAAATCGAGATAATTCAAATCGTCCAGCCACTCGGCGTTGTTCAGCATCAGCGCGTCCGTGGCGCCCTCACCGTAGGTCAGGTACTTGGCGAAGACCTGCTTGATCCCGGCGATGTTGTCGTCGATCTGAGCATTCGTCAGCAGCGGACGTTCGTCTGCGCGGAAGGAGGGATCGCCCACCTTTGTGGTCCCGCCGCCCATCAGCGTGATCGGCTTTCCGCCGGTTTTCTGGAGCCAGCGCAACGTCATGATCTGGATCAGCGATCCCACATGCAGCGACTGCGCGGTCGCGTCAAAGCCGATATATCCCGGAACCACGCCTTTTGTCAGCGCCGCGTCGAAGCCCTGATAATCGGTGCAGTCGGCAAGAAAGCCGCGTTCCATCATGACGTGCATGAAGTCCGATTTGGGGTGGTAGGTCATGGTCTTTCCTTCCGCATTCCGCCGCTGCGATATACTGCTTGCATCAATGGTTTGAAAACCGGTTTTCGCAGGTGGCGACGGAGCAGGAATGAATTCGAAAACAGGCGGGCCACTTTGGGCTCTGGGCACGATGTCCGGAACGTCGCTGGACGGCGTGGATGCGGCGATGATCCAGACCGACGGCGTGACGATCACCGCTTTCGGAGAGACGGGATATCGCGCCTATACCGAGGCGGAGGCCCGGATCTTGCGCGCAGCACTTGGCGCCTGGCCGGATGACGCGCCGACCGGACCTGCAAAGGAAATCGTGGAAAACGCGCATATCGAACTGATCGGCACCATCCCCGGCGCGGATATCGTGGGGTTTCACGGACAGACATTGGCGCATGAACCAAAAGGCCGGGGCACGCACCAGACGGGTGACGGCAGTATTCTCGCCGAAGCGCTCGGCCTTCCGGTCGTTTGGGATTTCAGAAGTTCGGACGTCCAACTCGGAGGCGAGGGCGCTCCTCTGGCGCCTTTCTACCATTTCGCCTGTGCCAAGTGGATCGGCGCGACGCGACCACTGGCGTTTCTCAATCTCGGCGGCATCGGCAATCTGACCTGGATCGACCCGTCCAAACCCGCGCCCGACGAGCCTGGTGCGTGCCTTGCCTTCGATACCGGGCCCGCAAACGCCCCCATCAATGACCTCATGCAGGAACGCCGTGGCCTGGCCTTCGATCGCGATGGAGAACTTGCCGCTGGCGGTGCGGTCGTCGATGGCGCGCTGGAGCTGTTCCTGGAGGAAGCCTACTTCCGAAAGATGCCGCCCAAGTCACTAGATCGAAATGACTTTTCCTTGATGCTCGACCTCGTGCGCGAGTTGGACGATGCGGATGCGGCCGCCACGATGACGGCGATGGCGGCCGCGGCGGTCATGCAGGGCATTGAGCATTGTCCAGCGCCGCCCGAACGACTTCTGGTAACAGGGGGCGGCCGAAAGAACCCGGTCATGATGCGGATGCTGGCCGCCGGGCTCGACTGCGCGGTCGAACCGGTCGAAGCGGTCGGCCTCGACGGCGATATGCTGGAAGCCCAGGCATTCGGATTCCTGGCCGTGCGTGTCTTGCGAGGCCTGCCCACTTCGGGGCCGTCAACGACCGGTGTGCGTGCGCTCGTCGGCGGGGGTGAGGTCTCGCGGCCACAGGGATAGATCGGCAATGCGCGCGGCATCTTTGCGGCCTTTCGCTTGCACGTCGTGCATGCACTATTTCCGGATGCAAGGAGCTGCCGCTTATGCCAATTCAAACCGTGCATCGCGCCCGTGACCGCGGTGTCGAACCGATCTCGTTGCGCTTCGCAGAGGGGGGAAGGTCTGATGCCTGTATCACGCGCGGATGTCCTGCATAGAATGGGACGCCAAGAAATATGAGCTTCCCGTTCACACTGCAGAATCCGGTTGAGCATGGCGGCGCGCCGCCCTCACGGACCGGCATCGTCGTGATTGGCGGTGGCGTGATCGGCGTGGCGACGGCGCTTTATCTGGCGCGGGTAGGCCACGACGTGGCGCTTCTGGAAAAAGGCCGCATCGCGGCTGAACAATCCTCCAGGAACTGGGGCTGGATCCGCGTTCAGGGCCGCGACATGGCTGAAATCCCGGTCGCCCAGGACGCACAGCGCCTGTGGCAGGACCTCGATCGCGACTGCAAGGGCCGCCTTGGCCTGCGCGAAATCGGGGTGCATTACCTGACCCGCAGCGAAAAGAGCCTAGCGAATTACGCGAACTGGCTGGAAGCGGCGCGCGCCCATGGCGTCAGCTCGAAACTCATGTCAGCCAAGGACATTGCCGAGACTTTGCCGGGCGCTGCATCGGACTGGATCGGCGGGCTTTACACGCCCACCGACATGAAGGCCGAGCCCTGGGTCGCGGTGCCGGAGCTTGCGCGTCTCGCGGCACAGGAAGGTGCGCGGATCGTGGAGCGTTGCGCGACCCGTGCGCTCGATATCGAGGCGGGTCGCGTCGTCGGGGTGGTGACCGAACGGGGCCGCGTCAAAGCCGATGCGGTCGTGTTGGCAGGCGGGGCCTGGTCGGCGCTCTTGCTGCGGCGGCACGGTGTGACGATCCCGCAATTGTCCGTCCGCTCAACAGCGCTCGAGACCGGGCCCATGCCGCAAGTCACCGGGACCGCGGGCGTCGATGACCGCATGGCCTTCCGTCCGCGCGAGGATGGTGGCTACACCCTGGCCCCCTCGACCCTGTCGGAGCTTTACCTCGGCCCGGACGCGTTGCGGGCCACGCGGAAATACCTGCCGGTGCTCCGCCAGGGCGGCTTCGAGGTGAAGTTGCGCGCCCGTGCGCCAGAGGGCTATCCCGACGCCTGGTCCACGCCCCGCCAATGGTCCGAGGATCAGGCCTCACCATTCGAGGCGATGCGCATCCTCAGCCCCGAACCCAATCGCGACAAGGCCGCGAGTGCCGCGGCAGCCTTTGCGGCGGCTTTTCCTGAAGCCGGAGAGGTCGGCATTCGGACCGCCTGGGCGGGCATGATCGATGTCCTGCCGGATGTCGTTCCGGTCGTGGATCAAGTGGCGCCCTTGCCGGGACTGGTCGTGGCGACGGGCATGTGCGGGCATGGCTTCGGGGCGGGCCCGGCCTTCGGGCGGATTGCCGCGGCGCTGGCGACCGGCGAGACGCCGGGCCACGACCTCGACCGCTTCCGTTTCGGGCGTTTTTCCGACGGCTCCCGCATGGTGCCGGGGCCAAACCTGTAAGCTCTCTTGCAGGGCGCCGGGCCTTGGGGCAGGGTCGCGCCACACCCCAGCAAGGAGTTGCTCGATGCCGGTCAAGAACCGAATTGCCGAGATGCATGACGAGATCGCCGCCTGGCGGCGCGACCTTCACCAGCACCCCGAAATCCTTTTCGAGACACACCGCACCGCGGCCTTCGTTGCCGAAAAGCTGCGCGCATTCGGATGTGACGAGGTGGTCGAGGGCATCGGCCGCACCGGTGTCGTGGGCGTGATCCGGGGCAAATCGAACGCGTCCGCCCGAACGGTCGGCTTGCGCGCGGATATGGACGCGCTTCCGATCGAGGAGGCGACGGGGCTCGACTATGCCTCGAAAACGCCGGGCGCGATGCATGCCTGCGGGCATGATGGGCATACCGCGATGCTTCTGGGTGCTGCGCAATACCTCGCGGAGACGCGGAATTTCGACGGCACTTGCGTGGTCATCTTCCAGCCCGCCGAAGAGGGCGGCGGCGGCGGGCGCGAGATGTGCCGGGACGGGCTGATGGCGCGCTGGAATATCGGAGAAGTCTACGGCATGCACAATTGGCCGGGTATGCCGCTGGGCCAGTTCGCGATCCGTCCGGGACCGTTCTTCGCCGCCACGGACCTCTTCGAGATCGTGATCGAAGGGCAGGGCGGACATGCGGCCAAGCCGCACCAGACGATCGATCCGGTCGTGGCAGCCGCGCAGGTGGTGACCGCGGCGCAATCCATCGCTGCGCGCAATGCCGATCCGGTGGAGCAGCTGGTGGTCTCTGTGACCTCGTTTGAAACCTCGTCCAAGGCGTTCAACGTGATCCCGCAGCGGGTCATGCTGAAAGGCACGGTGCGCACCCTGAGCCAGGAGATGCGCGATCTGGCCGAAACCCGCCTGACCGCCATCGCGGAGCACACGGCGCTGGCCATGGGCTGCACCGCCAAGGTCGATTACCAGCGCAATTACCCCGTGATGGTGAACACCGATGCGGAGACGGAATTCGCGGCCGAAGCCGGGCGCGCCGTGTCGGGCCAATGTGACGACGCGCCGCTGATCATGGGGGGCGAGGATTTCGCCTTCATGCTGGAAGAGCGGCCGGGGGCCTATATCCTCGTGGGCAATGGCGACAGCGCGGACGTGCATCACCCGGAATACAACTTCAACGATGATGCGATCCCGGCGGGCGCGTCTTTCTGGGCGGAACTGGTGGAGCGGCGATTGCCTGCCGCCTGACGCGCCGCCCGTGATCCAGAGGTCCGCGCGCGCAAGGCGCGCGGGCATGTCTGGCCGTCTGATCGTGCCGATCATCCGGGCGGATTGGGGCGCTGCCCCAAACCCCGGCGGTTTTCGGGAAAGGTGAAGCGGGGGCGAGCGCGCCTGTTCGCGGGGTTCGCGCGGATCCGGCATGCGGGACCCGCCCGGTGCCGGAACGAGGGTGCCTTGCCCCTCGGGATGCGCCGCCTTATGTCTTGGCCCAACCGGAACGCGACAGGGAGCCCGCGCCACATGCAGACGCCCTATTACCTGATCGACAAATCCCGTCTTCAGCCCAACATGGAAAAGATCGCCTGGCTGCGCGAGGCCTCGGGCGCCAAGTCGCTCCTGGCGCTCAAGTGTTTCGCCACATGGGGCGTGTTCGATTTCATGTCGGAATACATGGACGGCTCGACCTCGTCCTCCTTGTTCGAGGTGAAGCTCGGCGCGGAGAAATTCGGCGGCGAGACCCATGCCTATTCCGTGGCCTGGGCCGATCACGAGATCGACGAGGTGATGCAGGTCTCCGACAAGGTGATCTTCAACACCGCCGCGCAATTGCGCCGGTTCGAGACGCAATCCGCGGGTCACAAGCGCGGATTGCGGGTCAATCCCGGCATCTCGACCTCGGAATTCGACCTCGCCGATCCTGCGCGGCCCTTTTCGCGGCTCGGAGAGCACGACCCCAAGGATATCGAACCGGTGGCCGACATGGTCTCGGGCTTCATGTTTCACAACAATTGCGAGAATGCGGATTTCGACCGTTTCGACGCGATGCTGGGGCAGATCGAAGACTGCTTCGGGCACCTGATCCGCCGCATGGACTGGATCAGCCTCGGCGGCGGCATTCATTTCACCGGAGAGGGTTACCCGCTGGAGCGGTTCGCCGAACGGCTCAAGCGCTTTGCCGGAGAGAACGGCGTTCAGGTCTATCTCGAACCCGGAGAAGCGGCGATCACCGGCTCCACCACGCTCGAAGTGACGGTGCTCGACACGCTCAACAACGGCAAGAACCTGGCCATCGTCGACAGCTCGGTCGAGGCGCATATGCTCGATCTCCTGATCTATCGCGAAAGCGGGAAGATGGCGGAGACCGGCGATCAGCCCTGGCAGATCTGCGGCAAATCCTGCCTTGCGGGCGATATCTTCGGTGAGTTCCGCTTCCCGAAAACCCTGCAGCCCGGCGACCGGCTGTCGATCGAGGATGCGGGCGGCTATACCATGGTGAAGAAGAACTGGTTCAACGGCGTGCAGATGCCCGCCATCGCCATCCGAGAACTCGACGGGACGGAGCGCCTGGTGCGCGGTTTCGGCTACGAGGATTTCCGCGCCGCGCTGTCCTGAGCCGGCCAAACCCACCCGAACATTCAAGGGGGTTTCAAACGTGACCCAATCGACACTCATCATCGGCGCGGGCGGTGTAGCCCAGGTCGTGGCCCATAAATGCGCGCAGAACAATGACGTGCTGGGCGATCTTCACATCGCCTCGCGCACCAGGTCGAAATGCGACGCGATCATTGCCTCGGTGCATGAAAAGGGCGCCATGAAAGAGGATGGCGTCTTCGAGGCGCACCAGGTCGATGCGAAGGACACCGCCGCCGTGGCCGACCTGATCCGCAAGACCAAGGCGGAGATCGTGATCAATGTGGGCTCGGCCTTCGTGAACATGTACGTGCTCGATGCCTGCATCGAGACGGGGGCGGCCTATATCGACACGGCGATCCACGAAGAGCCCGACAAGATCTGCGAGACCCCGCCCTGGTACGCCAATTACGAGTGGAAGAAGCGCGATCTCTGCGCCGAGAAGGGCGTGACCGCGATCCTTGGTGCGGGTTTCGATCCGGGCGTGGTGAACGCCTTCGCGCGCTATGCCATCGACGAATACATGGATGAGGTGAAGTCCATCGATATTGTCGACATCAATGCAGGCTCGCACGGCAAGTATTTTGCGACGAATTTTGATCCCGAGATCAATTTCCGCGAATTCACCGGCGTCGTCTATTACTGGGAAGACGGCCAGTGGAAAGAGACCACGATGTTCGCCTCGGGTCACGATTGGGACCTGCCTGTCGTGGGCACCCAGCGGGCCTACCAGTCGGGCCATGACGAGGTGCATTCGCTGGCCACCAACTACCCGCAGGCGGATGTGCGTTTCTGGATGGGCTTCGGCGATCACTACATCAACGTGTTTACCGTGCTGAAAAACCTCGGACTTCTGTCCGAGCAGCCGGTCACGCTGGCCGAAGGGACGGAGGTTGTGCCGCTGAAGGTCGTGAAGGCCTGTCTGCCCGACCCGTCGAGCCTTGCGCCCAACTATACCGGCAAGACCTGCATCGGCGATCTGGTGAAGGGCACCAAGGACGGTCAGCCCTCCGAGGTGTTCGTCTACAACGTGGCAGATCACAAGGAAGCCTATGAGGAGGTTGGATCGCAGGGCATCTCCTACACGGCCGGGGTGCCGCCGGTGGCAGCTGCGATCCTGATCGCCAAGGGGGATTGGGACGCCAAGGCGATGAAAAACGTCGAGGAAATGGACCCCAAGCCGTTCTTCACGGAGCTTGACCGCATGGGCCTGCCGACCCGCGTTCTGGAAGGTGGCCTTGGCGGCACCGACAAGGCCTGGAACGCCTGAGATCTCATGACGCAGACATGAAAAAGGCCGGTCTGGTGACCGGCCTTTTTTCTTTTCGGGTGTATCGCTTACCCGCCCGTATGGCTCATGTGGCGCGACACGCGGCCATCCACGCTTTGCCGGGAATAGTCGAAATCGTGCCCCTTCGGCTTCAGCGCAATCGCCCCGCGGATCGCCTCTTCGAGAGGCGCGTCGGAATGCGGATGGTTGCGCAGGGCGGAGCGCAGATCGGCGTTGTCTTCCTGACCGAGACACATGAACAGCTCGCCCGTGCAGGTCAGGCGCACGCGGTTGCAGCTTTCGCAGAAATTATGCGTGAGCGGCGTGATGAAGCCGATCTTCTGGCCCGTCTCCTCAAGGCGCACATAGCGTGCGGGGCCGCCTGTGCGTTCGGGTAGATCGGTCAGCGTGTATTGCTCGCCGAGCCGCGCGCGCAAGTCGTCGAGCTTCCAGTATTGTCCAAGACGATCCTCGTTGCCGATATCGCCCATGGGCATGACCTCGATCCAGGTCAGATCCATATCACGGCTCGCGCACCATTCGGTCATGGTGAAGAGCTCGTCCTCGTTGAAATCCTTGAGCGCCACGGCATTGATCTTGACGCGCAGACCGGCCGCCTGGGCCGCGTCGATGCCGCGCAGAACCTGGGGCAGGCGGCCCCAGCGGGTGATGTCCGCGAACTTCTTCTCGTCGAGCGTATCCATCGAAATGTTCACGCGACGCACGCCCGCCGCATAGAGATCCTTGGAGAACCGTTCGAGCTGCGAGCCGTTGGTCGTCAGCGTCAGCTCCTTCAGGTCGCCCGCATCGAGATGCCGAGTCATGGCGTTGAAAAACGACATGATATTCCGGCGCACCAGCGGCTCGCCGCCCGTGATCCGCAGCTTCTCGACCCCGAGGCGGATGAAGGTGGAACACATGCGATCCAACTCCTCCAGCGTCAGAAGCTCCTTCTTGGGCAGGAACTGCATGTTCTCGGACATGCAATAGACGCAGCGGAAATCGCAGCGATCGGTGACCGACACGCGAAGGTAGCTGATCGGGCGCTGGAACGGATCTATCAGAGGCGTTTTCATGGTGCGACAATACGGATTGCGCGGCACGCTCGCAAGTCATGCAGGACGCGGGGACGCGGCACCAAGGTCGCAGGGCGCGCGGGGCAGAACGGCAAGGCTCTGCCTGCATTCGCCCTGGAGGCGCTTGGTGGTGTTCCATCGCGGCAATTGGACCGTTAAGCTGTGGCAAATTTTTTTGATTACATGAAAGAGCTTCGCCATGTCCTTGATCTCTCGCACATATCCGGCGCTGACCCTCGCGGGCGTCTTGGCGCTTGGAGGCTGCGCACAAGTATCCAACCTAGTCGGAAGCCAAGCCGCGCCTGTCGCCGAGCCCGCCCCGGCAGCAGAGGCCGCCGCAGCGGCGACCCGGCCGCCCGAAACACGGATTCCCTCCGCATCGGCGACAACGGCGGAGGATTTCGACACCACCACCGCGGAAGAACGTCAGGCTGCAGCCGCTCCCCCGGCGGCGTCGGGTGGAGATACGCGGTTGGGGACGGTTGTCGTCTCGCTGGGCTCGCCCGCCGATCCGGGCTTCTGGGTGGAGACGCCGCTGGTCGATGCCGTGACGCCCGGGCGCGTGCAGATCGCGGGCGGCGGCGCTTCGGCGCAGATCGAACTCCGTCCGGCAACGGCGGGCACGGGCAGCCGGATTTCCCTGCCGGCCATGCGGCTATTGAACGTGCCCGTCACGGACCTGCCCGAGGTCGATATCTTCCGGGTCAGTGGCGGCGCCTGACGCGCCGCCGCTCGAAAGGGCGGGCCTTATTCGACCGTTACCGATTTCGCGAGGTTGCGCGGTTGGTCCACATCCGTGCCCTTCGCGATGGCGGTGTGATAGGCCAGCAGCTGCGCTGGAAGCGCATAGAGGATCGGTGCCAGCGTTTCCGAAATCTCGGGCAGGATGATCGTGTGCCAGGCATCGGTTCCCGCCTCGGCGGCCCCCGCCGCGTCGGTGATCAGGATCACCTTTCCGCCGCGCGCCATCACTTCCTGCATGTTCGAGACGGTCTTGTCGAAGAGGCTGTCGCGCGGCGCCATGACGACCACGGGCACCGTGTTGTCGATCAGGGCAATCGGGCCGTGCTTCAGTTCGCCCGATGCATAAGCTTCGGCGTGTATATAACTGATTTCCTTCAACTTAAGCGCACCTTCAAGTGCCAGGGGATACATCAGCCCCCGGCCCAGGAACAACACGTCGCGCGCCTCCGAGATGGCGTGCGCGGCTTCCCGGACGATCGCGTCGCGGTCGAGCGCGATGTTGAAGATCCCGGGCAGGCCCCGCAGATCGTCCAGCATCCGGGCTTTCTCGGTATCGTTGAGGCGCCCACGCTGATGCGCCGCCTCGATGGCCAACAAAAGCAGGACGTTAAGCTGACACGTGAAGGCTTTGGTCGAGGCCACGCCGATCTCGGCCCCGGCATGGATCGGCAGCGCCACGTCGCTTTCCCGCGCGATGGAGCTTTCGGTGACGTTGACCACGGACAGGATGCGGTCCGCGCGCCCCTTGCAGAAGCGTAGGGCGGCCAGCGTATCGGCGGTTTCGCCCGACTGGCTGACGAAGAGGGCCGTCGTGCCTTTGGAAATCGGCGGTTCGCGGTACCGGAATTCCGAGGCGATATCGACTTCCACGGGCAGGCCCGCGATCCGCTCGAACCAGTATTTCGCGGTCATGCAGGCGTAAAACGCGGTGCCGCAGGCCACCATGATCAGCCGGTCAGTCTTGGTGAAATCGAGCGGCTCATCGGTCAGGCGGATGTCTCCGCTCGACAGGTAGGTCGACAGGGCATCGGCCAGAACGGTCGGCTGCTCGGCAATTTCCTTCGACATGAAGTGCTTGTGCCCGCCCTTGTCGACACGCGCGGCGTCGATCTGGACCTTCTTGACCGGGCGCTCGACGGGTGTGCCGCTTTCGTCGCGGATCTCGATGGTGCTGCGCGTCAGGATCGCGCGGTCGCCTTCGTCCAGATAGGTGATCCGGTCGGTCAGCGGCGCGAGCGCGATGGCGTCGGACCCCACATAGACCTCGTTATCGCCGTGCCCGATGGCCAGCGGGCTGCCCTTGCGCGCGGCGAACATCAGATCGTCCTGCCCGTCGAACAGGAAGACCAGCGCGAAAGCGCCCTCAAGGCGCGACAGGGTCTTCTCCGCCGCCTCCACGTGGTTCATGCCCTCGGCGATGTAGTGCTGACACAGCCACGCGATGGTTTCGGTATCGGTGTCCGAAGCGAAGCTGTGCCCTGCCGCGGTCAGCTCCGCCCGCAATTCGCGGAAATTCTCGATGATCCCGTTATGCACGACGGCCACGGGGCCCGCCTTGTGCGGGTGTGCGTTGGACTCGGTCGGGGCGCCATGGGTGGCCCAGCGGGTATGGCCGATCCCGGACTTGCCGCGCAGCGGGTTATGCACCAGCAGATCAGAAAGGTTCACCAGCTTGCCCACAGCGCGGCGGCGGTCGAGATGTCCGCCATCGACCGTGGCGATGCCCGCGCTGTCATAGCCGCGATATTCCAGCCGTCTCAGCGCCTCAACCAGCGTTGGTGCCACTTCGTGGTTTCCGAGTATCCCGATAATACCGCACATTTTAGCCGCCTTTGGTCAAATTCTTCTTTTTGGATTTTAACATTTCAAACAATTTGCGCGCATGACCGGCTTTCGTCTCCTGCCGGGCCCGTCCAAGCGCCAGCGCCCCGTCGGGCACGTCCTTCGTAATCACCGATCCGGAGCCTGTCAGCGTCTCGTCGCCCAGCGTGACGGGGGCCACCAGCATCGTGTTCGAGCCGATGAACGCGCGCGCGCCAATGGTCGTGCGATGCTTGAAGACACCGTCGTAATTGCAGGTGATCGTGCCCGCCCCGATATTCGTGGCCTCACCGATATCGGCATCGCCGAGATAGGTCAGGTGATTGGCCTTGGCGCCTTCGGCGAGATAGCTGTTCTTGATCTCGACGAAGTTGCCCACATGGACATCCTCGGCAAGCTCAGCACCCGGGCGCAGCCGCGCATAGGGGCCGACGATGGCACCGCGTGACACGTGCGCGCCCTCAAGATGCGAAAACGCCCGGATGCGCGCGCCTGATTCCACGGTCACGCCGGGTCCGAAGACCACGTTCGGTTCAATCTCCGTGTCCCGCCCGATCGCGGTGTCGAGGCTGAGAAAGACCGTTTCGGGCGCTTGCATCGTCACGCCGTCTTCAATGAGCGCGGCCCGTGCGCGCGCCTGGAAAGCGGCTTCTGCGGCGGCAAGTTCGGCGCGGGAGTTCACACCCAGCGTTTCGGCCTCGTCGCAGGCCACGGCCGTGGCGCTGAGCCCGTCCTCGCGACCCAGGGCCACGATATCCGGCAGGTAATATTCGCCCGAGGCATTGTCGTTGCCGACGCGGGCAATGAGGTCGAACAGCGCCTTGCGATCGGCGATCAAAACGCCGGAATTGCAAAGCGTTATGGCGCGTTCCTCATCCGTCGCATCCTTGAACTCGACGATCCGGTCCAGCGTGTCACCCGCCATCACGAGCCGCCCGTAGCGCCCGGGATCTGCCGCCTCGAAGCCCAGCACGACAATGTCGTGATGGCTGCGCGCGACGGCCATCGCCTCGAGCGTTTCGCGCGAGATGAAGGGCGTGTCGCCATAGAGCACCAGCACGTCGCCTTCGAAATCCGCCAGCGCATCGGCGGCCTGTGCGACGGCGTGCGCAGTGCCGTTCTGCTCGGTCTGCAGGACGATCTCGCACTCTGCGTCAAATTGATGCGCCGCGGTGCTCACCTTGTCAGCGCCGTGCCCCGCAACCACCACGATACGCTCGGGCTCGAGCCCCGCGCCTGCCTGCATGGCATGGTGCAGCATCGGCGCACCGCCGATCTTGTGAAGGACCTTCGGCAGATCGGATTGCATCCGGGTGCCTTTCCCGGCGGCCAGGATGACGAGGGCAACACTCATAACGAAATCTCTTTGCATTCGGTTTGGCCCGTTTTAACCGGAACATACTCAGCAACAAGCGGTTCGCGTTCACGGCATGTGACGGGCTGTGTCAACGAGGAAACATGATGCGCACGGTAATCTTCGATCTTGATGGTACGCTTGCCGATACCAGCGGCGACCTGATCGGCGCGGCAAATGTGTGTTTCGTCGAGATGGGATACGGGCCCTTGCTGGAACGCGGCGCCGATGACGCGGTGGCCTTTCGCGGCGCGCGCGCCATGCTGCGCCGGGGGCTGGAGCGTCAGGGCGGCGTCGATGAAGCGGTGATCGAGGCCTGGTATCCGCGCCTTCTGGAGGCCTATGGCGCGGCAATATCGGAGCATTCCACCCTCTATCCCGGCGCCATGGTGGCGGTCGAGGCGCTCAAATCGGAAGGGATCAAGGTCGGGATCTGTACCAACAAGCCCAGCGGCCTTGCTGAGACGCTTTTGCGCGATCTCGGGATTCGCGACGCCTTCGGCTCCATGATCGGGGCGGACACCTTGCCCGTGCGCAAACCCGATCCGGCGCCTTTCTTTGCAGCGGTCGAAGGGGCGGGTGGCGCTGCGGACCGCGCCTGCCTCGTGGGAGATACGGAAACGGATCGCGAAACAGCGCGGGCGGCGGGCGTGCCGTCGATCCTTGTTGGCTTCGGCCCCGAAGGCCCCGGCATTGCAAGGCTCGCGCCCGAGGCGATGATTGCCCATTACGACGAATTGCCGGGCGTGGTGGCAGATCTTCTGGGCCATTGACGCGGCCATGTGCGCCCGGTCCAATGCGGCCATGACAGAGGTATTTACAGGTTCGTTCACCCAGCAGGAGACCATCCCCGAAGAGGGGATCGAGGCCGCGCTCGCGGTGCTGCGTCACGGCCGGTTGCATCGCTACAATCTGGCAGAGGGCGAGTTCGGGGAGGCGGCACTGCTCGAGCAGGATTTCGCCGCCCTGACCGGCGCGCGCTATTGTCTCGCCGTGGCCTCGGGCGGCTATGCCATGGCCGCGGCCTTGCGGGCCGTGGGGGTGGGGCCGGGCGATGCGGTTCTGTCCAATGCCTTCACGCTGGCGCCTGTGCCGGGGGCGATTGCCTCCGTGGGGGCACGGCCGGTCTTCATCGAGACGACCGAGGCGCTGACCATTGATCTTGACGATCTGGCGGCCAAGGCCGGTGAGGCGCGGGTCCTCATGCTGTCGCATATGCGCGGGCATATCGCGGATATGGACCGGGTGGTCGCGCTCTGCCGGGAGGCCGGGATCACGCTGATCGAGGATTGCGCCCATACGATGGGGGCGGAGTGGCGCGGCACGCCCTCGGGACGGCACGGGGCCATCGGCTGCTATTCCACGCAGACCTACAAGCACGCAAATTCCGGCGAGGGTGGCCTTCTGGTGACCGATGATGCCGAGCTTGCGGCGCGGATGATCCTCCTGTCAGGCTCCTACATGCTCTATGAGCGGCATCTCGCCGCCCCGCCGCCTGAGGCCTTCGAGGGGCTTCGGGACACGATGCCCAACATCTCGGGCCGCATGGACAATCTGCGCGCGGCGATCCTGCGGCCGCAATTGTCAAAACTGGCCGATCGCCGAGAGGCCTGGAATGCGCGCTACCGGGTGCTTGAAGCGGGGCTTTGGGATGCGCCGGGCATCACCCTTCCGCCGCGTCCCGAGGCCGAGACGTTCGTGGGCTCCTCGTTTCAATTCCTGGCGCTCGATTGGCCGCCTGCGCGCATTGAGGCGCTGGTGGCGCGCGCCAAGGCGCGCGGCGTTGAGATCAAGTGGTTCGGCGCGCCGGAGCCCATGGCATTTACCTCGCGCTACGATCATTGGAGCTACGCCCCGAGCGCGCGCCTGCCGCGCACCGACCGCGTGCTGGCCGGGCTTCTGGACATGCGCCTGCCGCTGACCTTCACGATCGCCGATTGCGAGATGATCGCGCGCATTTTGCGGGAAGAGATTGCGGATTTGCACAGCGACGCTGCGTGATCCTAGGTGATCTGGCGGAATGCGGGGCCAAGTCCCCGCATGCTGGTTTTTGGGAGATATCGGCGCCGTGAGCCCGTCATGGGAGCGGAGGGGCAAATGCTGCGTGGTCGGGGCTTCAGGCCCTCACCAAAGCAGCAACTTCTGAGGCCGCCCTTGCCTGAGCTTGTCGCTGACAGACGTCCCGCTGCGCGCCAAGGAAAATAGCCGTCTCCCCGCATTGGGGCGGGGCCCCTCGGCGATTTGCCTTGTCCCGCATCGGGCCATCCGTCCTCTCGATCTCAGGCGAGGGCCGGCTCCGAAGCAGCAGCGATCAGGGTGTGTAGAGTGGCACCGTCGAGATCGCGACCTTGGCCGACCCGTCCGTGAGTTCGGCTGCGTGCGCCACGTAGATGAGCGTCTGGTTGGCTTCGTCGAAGATGCGTTTCACGCGCAGGGATTTCAGGATGATGGAGCGCGACGTGCGAAAGACGTCTTCGCCGGCTTCGCTGCGGTCGATCTCGCCGATTTCAATCGGGCCGGTCTGGCGGCAGGCAATGGAGGCGTTCGAGGGATCCTCGAACCAATTGCCCTTGGAGAGCCGGTCGATCAGGCCGCGTTCGAAATAGGCGATGTGGCAGGTCACGCCCGCCACATCGGGATCGCGGATCGCCTCGACCACGATATCATTGCCGACCCAGTCGACACCGATTTCGCCCACCTGTTCGGCGGAGGCGAGAAGCGGCGCGCAGGTCAGCGCGAGGACGAGGCGACGGATCATGTCAGATCTCCCTGATCAGAAGACGAGGCGGCCGTGCTCGCCCGCATCCGGTGTGTCTTCGCCGAGATTGGCCTTTACGATTTCATAAAGAAAGCCCGCGGTTTTCGCGGTTGCCCAGACCTCGCCCTCTTTCGGGGTGAATTTCACGAGGCGCACGGCGTCGTCGTCGCGCCCGTCCTCGAACCAGGCGGCGGTGACCGCGCTCCAGATCTCGTCGAGTTTGGCGCTGTCGTTCACCTCAGTGAGTGTGCCGTCGAGCGTGGCGTAAAGATTGGCCTTGGAATCCGCCACGAGGAAGGAGGCCGTGTCGCCCCCCTTGGCCGCACGCTCTGCCGCGGAGCCTGCCGCGGCGATGAACCAGATCGCGCCTTCATCGGCGTCGGCATGGGGTGCCATCGGGATCGGGCGTTCGCCCGCCGCCGACAAGAGGCCTGCCTGCACATCGTCCATGCGGTTCCAGAAGGTGTCTTTCAATGCGGTGCTCATAATGATGCCTTTCCGTTCAACCTTTGGCATGCAACCCTCGGGGAGCGGTGCGAGTTCCTCGGCGTGTCGAATCCATTGACGCAGGCCTGCCCGCGCCCGTATAAATATGAACGAGTGTTCAATAACGGTTTGGGAGGGCCGGGGCGATGTTCAACGCCGTGATGAATTTCGACCTGGGTGAGGATGTCGGCGCCCTGCGCGAGACCGTGCATGCCTGGGCGCAGGACCGGGTCCGCCCCATGGCGGCCGAAATCGACAAGAAGAACGATTTCCCATCAGAGCTTTGGCGCGAAATGGGCGATCTGGGGCTTCTGGGCGTCACCGTCGAGGAGGAATATGGCGGCGCGGGGATGGGATACCTCGCCCATACCGTCGCGATCGAGGAGGTGGCCCGCGCGTCGGCGTCGGTGTCGCTGTCTTATGGCGCGCATTCGAATCTCTGCGTGAACCAGATCCGGCTGAACGGTACGCCCGAACAGCGCGCGCAATATCTGCCGAAGCTCGTCTCGGGTGAACATGTGGGTGCGCTGGCGATGTCGGAGGCGGGCGCAGGATCGGACGTGGTGTCGATGAGCCTGCGCGCCGAGAAGCGCAACGACCATTACCGTCTGAACGGCAACAAGTACTGGATCACCAACGGTCCGGACGCGCAGACCCTCGTCGTCTATGCCAAGTCGGACCCGGAGGCGGGATCGAAGGGCATCACCGCCTACCTGATCGAGAAGGACATGAAGGGGTTCTCCACCTCGGCGCATTTCGACAAGCTGGGCATGCGGGGCTCGAACACGGCGGAGCTGGTCTTCGAGGATGTGGAAGTGCCCTTCGAGAACGTGCTGGGCGAAGAGGGCGGCGGCGTTAAGGTGCTGATGTCTGGGCTTGATTACGAACGCGTCGTGCTGGCGGGGATCGGGCTGGGCATCATGGCCGCCTGCCTTGATGAGATCATGCCCTATCTCGCCGAGCGCAAGCAGTTCGGCAAGCCGATCGGCTCCTTCCAGCTGATGCAGGGCAAGATCGCCGACATGTACACCGCGATGAACTCGGCGCGCGCCTATGTCTACGAGGTCGCCAAGGCCTGCGACCGGGGCGAGGTCACGCGTCAGGATGCGGCAGCCTGCTGTCTCTATGCCTCCGAGCAGGCGATGGTGCAGGCGCATCAAGCGGTGCAGGCCATGGGGGGCGCGGGCTTCATGAACGAAACGCCCGTGAGCCGGATCTTCCGTGACGCGAAACTGATGGAGATCGGGGCGGGCACGTCCGAGATCCGGCGCATGTTGGTGGGTCGCGAGCTCATGGCAGCGATGGGCTGATGCCGCGATGGGCGATGTTCCTGCCCTTCGCGCTGATCGTCGCGCTGACGGCCCTTATCGGCTGGCGGCAGGGCTGGCTCGTGGCGAACGTGACCGAGACCGAGGTGATCGAGGCGACCGCCGCGCGTTACGTGGAATTGCGCCGCGCGGCCGGGACCGGGGAGGGCGCCCAATGGTCGGATTGCCGCGCGCGGCCAGATCCGACGGGGACATCGTGGCTCGTGGTGATCTGCGGGCCGGATCCTTACGATCCTGCGTTGCATTATACGTTTTATGTCAGCCGGTTCGGCGGTGTGGATCGCGTGGTCGGGCCGCAGGCGCGCGACTTGGATGGGCCGGAGGCGCGCTGACATGATGCTCCGCCGCCGCCCTTACGCAGAGCTTTATGCGCGGTTCCGCTGGGATCTGCCGGACGAGCTGAACCTCGCGCACCAGGTCTGCGACGGCTGGGCGGCGACCGAGCCCGACCGCATCGCGCTCATCGATCTGCGTGGGGCCCAGCGGCGCGATGTCACCTATGGCCAGCTTTGGGAATTGTCCCGCCGTGTCGAGGCGGCGCTGATCGAGAAGGGCGTGATGCGCGGCGACCGCGTGGGCGTGCTTTTGTCGCAATCGCCGCTCTGCGCTGCCGCCCATATCGCGACCTGGCGGTTGGGGGCGATCTCGGTGCCGCTTTTCACGCTGTTCAAACGCGACGCGCTGGAGACGCGGATCGACGATTCGGGGTTGGGCGTCGTGATCACCGATGATGCCGGCCGCGCGGCGCTGCGCGGCTTCGGTCTGGGGCTGATCACCCGCGACAAGCTGCCGCCGGCCTCCATGGGCAGCCATGCGGGTGTCGAGACGGGACCGGACGATGCCGCCGTGCTGATCTATACGAGCGGGACGACGGGCGCGCCCAAGGGGGCGCTGCATGGCCACCGGATCCTGACAGGGCATCTGCCGGGCGTGGAGATGAGCCATGATTTTCTGGGCGAGCGCGGCGATGTCCTCTGGACGCCCGCGGATTGGGCCTGGATCGGCGGGCTCTTCGACGTGCTGATGCCGGGCCTTGCGCTGGGCGTGCCGGTGGTGGCGAGCCGCGCGGACAAGTTCACGCCCGAGGAATGCCAGCGCATCTGCAGCGAGGGGCATGTGCGCAACGTCTTCTTTCCGCCGACGGTGTTACGCATGCTGAAAGCTGCGGAGACACGGATCGATGGTCTGCGCAGCGTGGCGTCGGGCGGTGAGCCTCTCGGGGCGGAGATGCTGGCCTGGGGGCAGGAGGCGCTGGGTGTCACCATCAACGAATTTTACGGCCAGACCGAGTGCAACATGATCGTGTCTTCGGCGGGCAGCCTCTTTGCCCCTCGACCGGGGCGCATCGGCTGCCCGGTGCCCGGTCATCGTCTGGCCGTGCTGGACGAAGACGGGGAGCCGACCGATGGCGAGGGCGATATCGCGGTCAAGCGCGGCTCGGCCTCCATGATGCTGGAATACTGGCGCAATCCCCGCGCCACGGCCGCGAAGTTCAAGGGCCGCTGGATGCTCACCGGCGATCGCGGACAATGGGAGGATGGCTTCCTGCGGTTCGTCGGCCGCGAGGACGACGTGATCAATTCTGCCGGTTACCGGATCGGGCCATCGGAGATTGAGGATTGCCTGATGGCGCATGATGCGGTCGCAACCGTCGGTGTCGTGGGCAAGCCCGACCCCGTGCGCGGCGAGATCGTGAAGGCCTACGTAGTCGCCAAACCGGGCGCCGATCCAGAAACGCTGGGCCCGGAATTGCAGGCCTGGGTGAAAGAGCGGCTCGCGGGCCATCTTTATCCGCGGGAGATCGCCTTTCTGGAGGCCCTGCCGATGACGGTCACCGGCAAGGTGATCCGGCGCGACCTGAAGGCGATTGCCCGCGATGAGGCGGAAGGACACAGCCCATGAAACTCACCTCGCACATCCTGACCGGATCGGAGGAATTCCGCGCCAATCGCGCCGCGCATCTGGAGGCCTTGGCTGAAATCGAAGAGGCCGCGTCCTGGGCCGCGGCGGGGGGCGGAGAGCGCGCCCGCAAACGGCATCTGGACCGCGGCAAGATGCTGCCGCGGGAGCGTGTGGCCGGGCTGCTCGATCCCGGCTCGCCCTTTCTCGAGGTGGGCGCGACCGCGGCGCACGGGCTTTATGACGGTGCGGCTCCGTGTGCGGGTGCCATTGCCGGGATCGGACGCGTGGCCGGGCAGGAGGTCATGGTGCTGGCCAACGACGCCACGGTGAAGGGCGGCACCTATTATCCGATGACGGTGAAGAAGCACCTTCGCGCGCAGGAGATCGCCGAGGAAAATCATCTGCCCTGCATCTACCTCGTGGATTCGGGGGGCGCGAACCTGCCCAACCAGGACGAGGTCTTCCCGGACCGCGACCATTTCGGGCGGATCTTCTATAACCAGGCGCGGATGAGTGCGAAGAACATCCCGCAAGTGGCTGTTGTCATGGGCTCCTGCACCGCGGGTGGGGCCTATGTTCCCGCCATGTCGGACGTGACGATCATCGTGAAGGATCAGGGCACGATCTTCCTTGCCGGCCCGCCCTTGGTGAAGGCCGCCACGGGCGAAGTGGTCACGGCGGAGGATCTGGGCGGGGGCGACGTGCATACGCGTCTGTCGGGCGTGGCGGATTATCTGGCCGAGGACGACGCCCATGCGCTGGCGCTCGCACGCCGCGCGGTGGAAAGCTTCAACCGCGCCAAGCCCGCGACCGTCCAGTGGCAAAGCTCGGAAGAGCCCGCCTATGACCCCGAAGAGATCCTGGGCGTGGTGCCAGCCGATCTGCGCACACCCTACGACATCCGCGAGGTGATCGCGCGGCTGGTGGACGGCTCGCGCTTTGACGAGTTCAAGCCGCGCTTCGGCGACACGCTCGTCACGGGCTTTGCCCATGTGAAGGGCTGCCCCGTGGGCATCGTCGCGAATAACGGCGTGCTGTTCTCGGAAGCCGCGCAGAAGGGCGCGCATTTCGTCGAGCTTTGCTCGCAGCGCCGTATCCCGCTGGTCTTCCTGCAGAATATCACCGGCTTCATGGTGGGCCGGAAATACGAGAACGAAGGCATCGCCCGGCACGGCGCCAAGATGGTGACGGCGGTGGCGACGACCTCGGTGCCGAAGATCACCATGCTCGTGGGCGGATCCTTCGGCGCGGGCAATTACGGCATGGCCGGGCGGGCCTATTCGCCTCGGTTCCTCTGGACCTGGCCAAATTCGCGCATCTCCGTGATGGGCGGTGCGCAGGCCGCGGGCGTCCTGGCTACCGTCAAACGTGCGGCGATGGAGAAGGCGGGCGAGGTCTGGTCCGAAGAGGACGAGGCCGCGTTCAAGCGCCCCACGGTCGAGATGTTCGAGCAGCAGAGCCATCCGCTTTATGCCTCCGCGCGGCTTTGGGATGACGGGGTGATCGACCCACGCAAATCGCGCGATGTGTTGGCGTTGTCGCTGTCGGCGGCGCTCTGCGCACCCATCGAGGAGACGCGCTTCGGCGTGTTCCGGATGTGATGGGGGCTGTGAGAGATCTCGGGCGGTTCGCCTGTGGCGGGGGCGGGCGCGAGGGGCCAGCCCGCCGTTATTGTCCTTGGACCAATGGCGCACTCAAGAAAGCGAGGGGCCAGCCCCTCGCGCTCCCCGGAGGTATTTATGGTCCGGTCGTGACAGGGGCGCGCACCCTTGTCCGAGACGTGGGACGCAGGGGCGGAGAGCGGGCGGGGCCGCGCGTATCGGCCTGGGAGGGCATTCATGTTCCGTAAGATCCTGATCGCCAATCGCGGCGAAATCGCCTGCCGGATCATCGAGACCGCCCGGCGCATGGGCGTGGCGACCGTGGCGGTGTTCTCGGATGCTGACCGCGACGCGCGGCATGTGAGCCTCGCGGATGCGGCGGTGCATATCGGGGGCGCGGCGCCCTCCGAGAGTTACCTGCGGGGCGACGCCATCATCGCGGCGGCGCGTGCAACCGGCGTCGAGGCCATCCATCCGGGCTACGGGTTTCTGTCGGAGAACCCCGATTTCGTGGATGCGGTGGAGGCGGCAGGGCTCGTCTTCATCGGGCCGTCCGCGGCGGCAATCCGCAAGATGGGTCTCAAGGATGCCGCCAAGGCCTTGATGGAGGAGGCGGGCGTGCCCGTCGTGCCGGGCTATCACGGTGCCGAACAGGAGGCGGGCCTTCTGAAACAGGAGGCGGCGAAGATCGGCTACCCGGTCCTGATCAAGGCCGTGGCGGGGGGCGGCGGCAAGGGCATGCGCGCCGTCGAGGAGGAAAGCGGCTTCGACGAGGCGCTGGCCTCGGCCCGGGCAGAGGCCAGGGGCGCATTCAGCAATGACGCGGTGTTGATCGAGAAATTCGTCACGCAGCCGCGCCATATCGAGGTGCAGGTTTTCGGCGACGGGGCGTCTGCCGTTCACCTTTACGAAAGAGATTGTTCGCTACAACGGCGCCATCAGAAAGTTATAGAGGAGGCTCCGGCCCCCGGCATGACGCCGGAGATGCGCGCGGCGATGGGTGCGGCTGCGGTGCGTGCGGCCGAAGCGATCGGGTACAAGGGCGCGGGCACGGTCGAATTCATCGTCGATGGGGGAGGCGGGCTCAGTCCCGACGGCTTCTTCTTCATGGAGATGAACACGCGGTTGCAGGTCGAGCATCCCGTGACCGAGGCCGTGACCGGCGTGGACCTCGTGGAATGGCAGCTGCGGGTCGCGGCCGGAGAGGGCTTGCCGCTGGCACAGGCGGACATCCCGCTCCGTGGCCATGCCTTCGAGGCGCGGCTTTATGCCGAGGACGTGCCAAAGGGGTTCCTGCCCGCGACAGGGCGGCTCGATCATCTGGTCTTCGCGCCGGGCGCGCGGGCGGATACCGGCGTGCGCGCGGGAGACACGATCAGCCCGCATTACGACCCGATGATCGCAAAGCTGATCACCTATGGGCCGACCCGCGCCGTGGCCCTGGCCCAGCTGGCGCGTGCGCTGGACGAGACGCAGGTGGCGGGCACCGTGACCAACCTCGCCTTCCTTGGAGCGCTTGCACGGCATGAGGGGTTCGCGGCTGGCGAGGTCGATACCGGCCTCATCGGGCGCGATCTGGAGGCGCTGACCGCTGTGGCGTCGCCCGGTCCGGAGATTTGGGCCGAGGCCGCGCTGTGTGCCGCAGGCCTTGATGGAGAGGCCGCTTCGGATCAGGGCTTCACGCTGTGGCAGCCGCTGACCCAGACGGTCATGCTGGCGCGGGAAGGGGCCGATCCGGTCACACTCCGCCTGTCGCCCGACGGGCCCGATCGCGTGCGGGTGGCCATGCCCGAGGGGACCGTCCTCGCTGAACGGCGTGCGGGGCGCTGGCATTTCGGGGACGCGCCTGCCCGCGGGGCCGTTCGCCATGGCGGCCGTGTGACGGTGTTTGCCGATTACGGCCAGGGGTTCGCGGTCATCGATCCGCTGGACCGCGCTGCCGCCGCGCAATCGGCGGATGTGATCGAGGCACCGATGCCGGGCCGGGTCGCGCGCGTGCTCGTGGGCGCGGGCGATACGGTCGCTGCAGGCGACCGGCTCGCGGTGCTTGAGGCGATGAAGATGGAACATGCGCTGAAGGCGGGCCGTGACGGCACCATCGCGGAGGTGCTTGTGGCCGAAGGCGATCAGGTCGAGGCGGGGGCGGCGCTCCTGCGGCTGGCCTCGGATGACGAGGCGGCCGCATGATCCGGCTGCATCACGTACCACTTGGGCGGTCTTTCCGGGTGATGTGGCTTCTGGAGGAGTTGGGCCTCGAATACGAGGTCGTCTATTACTCGATCCGCGACGGCTCCCTGCGCACGCCCGAGTTCCTGGCGCTGTCGCCTGCGGGTCGCGTGCCCGCGCTGGAGCTTGATGGTGCGGTCCTGGTCGAAAGCGGCGCGATCCTGCAGGTTTTGTGCGAACGCCACCCGGATAAGGGCCTTGCCCCGGAGCCCGGCACGCCGGAACGGGCCCAGTATCTGGAAATGCTGCATTATTCCGAAACCGTCGGATCGCTTGTCGAGAACCTGAACCTAAACCGCGTCTTCCTGCGCGATCCCGCCGATGCCTCGCCCGTGGTCATCAAGCTCCTGACCGCACGGCTGCGCGCCGCACTTGCTGCGATCGACCGGCGGATGGAGCACGATCACCTTCTGCCATCGGGGTTTTCCGCCGCCGACATCATGTTCGCCTACGGGTTTGAGCTGGCGCGGTACTATGTCCATATGGAGGACTTCCCGACATTGATGGCCTATTGGGACCGGCTGCGCGCGCGGCCCGGCTACAGCGCGGCCAAGGCGCGAGACGGCGCGCAGGATCTCTACGACCGCGAGTTTTATCCGCTGCCCGAGGCAGTCAAGTGACCGGCTTCGTCGAAATCTTCGAGGTCGGGCCGCGCGACGGGCTGCAGAACGAGAAGGCCGCCATCTCGGTGGCCGACAAGGTGCGCCTGATCGATACGCTGAGCGATGCGGGCTTTCGGCGGATCGAAGTAGCCTCTTTCGTCAGTCCCAAATGGGTGCCGCAGATGGCCGCATCGGGAGAGGTTCTGGCAGCGATCACGCGCAAGCCGGGCGTGTCCTACGCGGCCTTGACGCCCAACATGCGCGGGCTGGACGCGGCAATTGCCGCGCGCGCCGACGAGGTGGCGATCTTCGGCTCGGCCTCAGAGGGCTTTTCGAAGGCCAATATCAACGCCAGCATCGCCGAAAGTCTGGAGCGGTTCGCGCCCGTGGCGGAGGCCGCGCGGAATGCAGGCATTCCGGTGCGCGGCTACGTGTCGTGCGTCGTCGAGTGCCCTTATGACGGGCCGGTCGCGCCTGAAGCCACGGCCCGGGTCGTCGCGGCCCTGCGCGACATGGGCGTCTACGAGGTCAGCCTTGGCGACACGATAGGGCAGGGGCGGCCGGAGGCGGTCGATGCAATGCTGACGGCCGTGTTGGACGAGATCCCGGCTGCGCAACTGGCCGGGCATTTTCACGACACGTCTGGCCGCGCGCTCGAGAATATCGAGGTGGCGCTCAGCCATGGCCTGCGCGTGTTCGATGCCGCCGTGGGCGGGCTTGGCGGCTGCCCCTATGCGCCGGGGGCTGCGGGCAATGTCGCAACCGAAGCGGTGCATGACCGGCTGACGGCCCTCGGTTACGAGACCGGGCTCGACCGGGATGTGCTCAACGAGGCGGCGAATATCGCGCGCGACCTGCGCGCGGGGGGGAATGGACATGGCTGAATTCATCCGAACCGATCGGGACGACCGGGGCGTGGCAACGCTATGGCTCGCGCGGCCCGAGAAGCATAACGCGCTGTCCGCCCAGATGATGACGGAGCTTGAGGCCGAAGCGCAGGCGCTTGCCGCCGATCCGGAATGCCGCGTCGTGATCCTCGCGGGCGAAGGGCCAACGTTTTGCGCAGGCGGCGATCTCGCCTGGATGCGGGCGCAACGCGGCATGGATGCCGAGACCCGCAAGCGCGAAAGCCGCCGCATCGCCACGGCACTCGGAGCGTTGGCAAACCTGCCGCAGCCGCTGATCGGCCGCATTCACGCCAATGCCTTCGGGGGCGGTGTGGGGCTGGCATCGGTTTGCGATGTGGCGATCGGCGTGAGCGGCGCGAAGATGGGACTGACCGAGACGCGGCTTGGCCTGCTGCCTGCCAATATCGGGCCTTATGTCGTGGCGCGGATGGGGGCGGCGCGGGCGCGCGAGGTCTTCATGAATGCGCGCATCTTCGACGCGGAGGAGGCGGTGCGCCTCAACCTTCTGACCCGCGCGGTGCCGCCCGAGGCGCTCGATGACGCGGTGGAAGCGGAGGTGGCGCCCTATCTTGACTGCGCGCCGGGGGCGGTCGCGGCGGCCAAGGCCTTGCTTGGCGATCTTGCGGGCCGGGTCGGTTCGGCGGAGGTCGATGCCGCCATTGATGCGCTGGCGCTCCGCTGGGAAACCGACGAGGCGCAGGAAGGGCTGGATGCGTTCTTCGAGAAGCGCAAACCCCGCTGGCGCAGTTGACGCGCAGCCCTTACCGCAACGTCGACCTATCCTTTCGGGTATGCGCGCAATCCTTCCGCGTTCAACATACATTCCGAAAACGCAATATGGTGCGGGTAGTCCTGCGCGACGGTTGAAGAGCAGTCGAACTGCCGCACCGTCGCCGCGACGCCGGAAAGGATGGGGATCGAGCCCGGCGACGCAGTGACCGGCCCGTGTGCGACGGGCAACCGAACGCAAGATCCAACCGGGTGCGACATGACATACGTCCGGGGTCTGCGGTGTGCGGTGAGTGAAAGGCGTTCGCTTCGGCGGACGCCTTTTTCCTTCGCACTCCTTCCCTCTGTGCGCCGCGACGCCGTTCTCCGCCGCGCCTCGGCGGGCCCAATGACCTGCCAAAACGGATCTTCGGGCCGCACCGGCCCCAGACCCCTCCGGCGCCATTTCCCGGGGGAGGACCGCGCAAGCCTGCGGCCTTCTTTCGCAGAAGCCCTGAAACACGCCAGGTTCGGGCCTTGAACGGGGCCACGCCCGTTGACCCTAATCGGGTGCAGGGATAGATGAAGGTCAATCGGACAGCCCAAGGGCGTGAGTCCGCAAGTCGCCCGCCGCAGCCAGGTGGGCATGCCAAGGGAAAGGTTTGATCCCCGTGGATGAGTTGCTGAGAGAATATCTCCCGATCCTCGTGTTCCTGGCCATCGCCATCGGCCTCGGCCTCGTGCTGATCCTGGCCGCCGTGGTGATCGCGGTACGCAACCCCGATCCCGAGAAGGTGTCGGCTTATGAATGCGGCTTCAACGCCTTCGACGATGCGCGGATGAAGTTCGATGTGCGATTCTACCTCGTGTCGATCCTGTTCATCATCTTCGATCTGGAGATCGCGTTCCTGTTTCCCTGGGCGGTGGCCTTCTCGGATATCTCGATGACCGCGTTCTGGTCGATGATGGTCTTCCTCGGAGTGCTCACGATCGGCTTTGCCTATGAATGGAAGAAAGGGGCCCTCGAATGGGAGTGATGACAGGTGCGAACACGGCGGGTGCTGACCGCGAAGTCGCCGTTCAGAACCTCAACCGGGAACTGACCGACAAGGGCTTCCTGCTGACCTCCACGGAGGACATCATCAACTGGGCGCGCACCGGCTCGCTGCACTGGATGACCTTCGGTCTGGCGTGCTGCGCGGTCGAGATGATGCAGACCTCGATGCCGCGCTATGACGCCGAACGCTTCGGTGTGGCGCCGCGCGCCTCCCCGCGCCAGTCCGACCTGATGATCGTCGCGGGCACGCTCACGAACAAGATGGCGCCCGCGCTCCGCAAGGTCTACGACCAGATGCCCGAGCCGCGTTACGTGATCTCGATGGGCTCCTGCGCCAATGGCGGCGGCTATTATCACTACAGCTACAGCGTCGTGCGCGGCTGCGACCGGATCGTGCCCGTCGATGTCTACGTGCCGGGCTGCCCGCCCACGGCGGAGGCGCTGCTTTACGGCATCCTCGCGCTGCAGCGGAAGATCCGCCGCACTGGCACGCTGACCCGCTAAGGAGGGGCCATGAGCACCGCAATGCAAGAACTCGGCGGCTATATCGAGGCCAAGCGCCCCGATTGCGTCGTCTCCTGGGAGGTCACCCGCGGCGAGCTCGTGGTCCACGTGGCGCCTGCGAATATTCGCGGCCTCGTGGAGTGGCTCAAGACGGAGCCGACCTGCCGGTTCTCCACGCTGATCGACATCACGGCGGTGGATTACCCCGAGCGTGCCAAGCGTTTCGACGTGGTCTACCACTTCCTGTCGATGCATCAGAACCACCGGATTCGCCTGAAGGTCGCGGTGCGCGAAGAGGATATCGTGCAGTCGATCACCTCCGTGCATCCCTCGGCCGATTGGTTCGAGCGCGAGATTTTCGACATGTTCGGCATCCTGTTCTCGGGCCATCCGGACCTGCGGCGCCTGCTGACGGATTACGGCTTCCGCGGGCATCCGCTGCGCAAGGACTTCCCGACGACGGGCTATGTCGAAGTGCGCTACGACGAAGTGCAGAAGCGCGTCGTCTATGAGCCCGTGAGCCTCGTGCAGGAATACCGCCAGTTCGACTTCATGAGCCCCTGGGAAGGTGCGGATTACGTGCTTCCCGGTGACGAGAAATCGGACGTTCCGGCCGGAGACAAGGCCTGATGGGCGGCGGCGGTGGCATCCTTTGGCTTCTGATCGTGGGCGCGCTGGTCGTGGTCCCGTTCTGGAAGCTGTTGCCCCGCTTCGGCATCCCGAACTGGGTGTCAATTTTCGCGATCTTCCCGGTGGTGGCGCTGATCCTGCTTTGGATCATGGCGTTCAAAGACGGCAGTAATGGAGGGCATTCCTGATGGACGGCTCCAAGTTTGACGACGCGCAGACGCAGGAACAGCGGATTCGCAACTTCAACATCAATTTCGGCCCGCAGCATCCGGCGGCGCACGGCGTTTTGCGCCTCGTGCTGGAGCTGGACGGCGAGATCGTGGAGCGCTGCGATCCCCATATCGGCCTGCTGCATCGCGGCACCGAGAAATTGATGGAAAGCCGCACCTACCTGCAGAATCTGCCCTATTTCGACCGGCTCGACTATGTCGGCACGATGAACCAGGAACACGGCTGGTGTCTCGCCATCGAGAAGCTGACCGGTGTCGAGGTGCCGCGCCGCGCGCAGCTCATTCGCGTGCTGTTCTGCGAAGTGGGCCGCATCCTGAACCACCTTCTGAACGTGACCACGCAGGCGATGGACGTGGGCGCGCTGACGCCGCCGCTCTGGGGGTTCGAGGAGCGCGAGAAGCTGATGCAGTTCTACGAACGCGCGTCGGGCGCGCGTCTGCACGCGGCCTATTTCCGCCCCGGCGGTGTGCACCAGGACCTGCCGCCCGAATTGCTCGATGATATGGAGGCATGGTGCGACCCGTTCCTGTCCGTGCTCGACGATATCGACGGGCTTCTGACGGAAAACCGCATCTTCAAGCAGCGCAACGTCGATATCGGCGTGATCAGCGAGGAAGAGGCGCAGGATTGGGCCTTCTCGGGCGTTATGGTGCGCGGTTCCGGCATGGCATGGGACCTGCGCCGCGCGCAGCCCTATGAATGCTACGACGAGTTCGAGTTCCAGATTCCCGTGGGCAAGAACGGTGATTGCTACGACCGCTACCTCGTCCGCATGGAAGAGATGCGTCAGTCGATCCACATCATGCGTCAGGCCATCGACAAGCTGCGGATGCCCGAGAACCAGGGCGACATCCAGGC
Source organism: Roseivivax sp. THAF197b (assembly GCF_009363255.1). Taxonomy (NCBI): domain Bacteria; kingdom Pseudomonadati; phylum Pseudomonadota; class Alphaproteobacteria; order Rhodobacterales; family Roseobacteraceae; genus Roseivivax; species Roseivivax sp. THAF197b. The sequence goes on from NZ_CP045318.1 coordinate 969,547, forward strand.
CCGCGGCAAGATCACCCCGCCGAAGCGGAGCGAGATGAAGACCTCGATGGAGGCGCTCATCCACCACTTCAAACTCTATACCGAGGGTTTCCACGTCCCCGAGGGCGAGGTTTACGCCTGTGTCGAGGCGCCCAAAGGTGAGTTCGGCGTCTATCTCGTGGCGGATGGCACCAACAGACCGTACCGCGCCAAGATCCGCGCGCCGGGCTATGCCCACCTGCAGGCGATGGATTATATGGCCAAGGGGCACCAGCTAGCGGATGTGGCGGCGATCCTCGGCTCGATGGATATCGTTTTCGGAGAGGTGGACCGATAGGGCCACGCGGGGTACCAAACGCGGATAACGAATAAAACGAGGGACCCGCGCCATGAACCTGACACGCTGGACGCCGCTGGCCGCATTGGCCGTACTCGCCGCTTGTGAAATGCCCCCCGAGGGCACCGACGAGACGGATGTTGCGAATTTCGACACCGCCGTCGCCTCGATCGGGTGTGACCTGCTCGACGAGGGGGATTACCAGGCGATCGAGCTGCAGACCGGGCTGACCCGGACGCAGCTCCAGGAGATGGCCAGCTTCCGGGTCGAAACCGGTGCTGCGGCCCGACTGTCGAACGGCGGCATGCGGCTCGTCAGCGGGCCTTGCGCTCCGGTCGAGACCGCAGAGGCGCCCGCGGCCGAAGCGGGCTGATTTGAACAGGCCATGCCGGGCGCCTTTCGGGCTCCGGTGCGATGGCCGCAACCGATGATGGGTCAGGGCTCGTTTCACGCGGGCCTGCCGCCCGACCAGACAAAGCCGGGGCAGGGCGCGCGCTTGTGCCCGTCCCGACACGCGCAGCGACGCAATAGGATGTACGATGCTGAGACGACTGCACCCCGACCAACCGGACAGCTTCGCCTTCACGCCTGAGAACCAGGCCTGGGCCGAGACGCAGATCACGAAGTTCCCCAAGGGGCGCCAGGCCTCGGCGATCATCCCGCTTCTGTGGCGGGCGCAGGAACAGGAAGGCTGGCTGACCCGCCCCGCGATCGAGCATATCGCGGCGATGCTCGACATGGCCTATATGCGCGCGATGGAAGTGGCGACCTTCTACTTCATGTTCCAGCTGCAGCCGGTGGGCTCGGTCGCGCATATCCAGGTCTGCGGCACGACATCCTGCATGATCTGCGGTGCGGAAGACCTGATCGCGGTCTGCAAGGAGAAGATCGCCAAGAAACCATTTGAGCCCTCCGCCGATGGCAAGCTCAGCTGGGAAGAGGTCGAGTGCCTCGGCGCCTGCGCCAACGCGCCCATGGCCCAGATCGGCAAGGATTATTACGAAGACCTGACGACCGAACGCTTCGCCGAAATCCTCGACGAGCTGGCCGCAGGCAAGGTGCCGACGCCCGGCCCGCAGCAGGGTCGTTTCGCGTCCGAGCCCGCCATGGGCCTGACATCGCTCAAGGATCTTGAGGGCGGCAATGCGCATAACGCCTCTGTCGATCTGGCCGTGACCATCGGCGACACGGTCAAGCGGATCGACGGCACCGAAGTGTCGCTTGAAGCGCCGTGGCACGATTTCAGCCAGGAAAAGGGTGATGCGGAACCGGGTCGCGGCACCGTGAAAGCGCCCGAGCAGCCCATCGACGAGACCGGCATCGACAAGCGCGAGGCGCCCGTCTCGGGCAACGCGCATCCCGAGACGTTCGCCCCTGCCGAGGCTGCCGAGGACGCGGAAGAGGATCTCGGCGAGAAGCCCCAGACGCTCGATGCGCCGCGCGGTGACGCGCCGGACGACCTCAAGCGGATCAAGGGCGTCGGCCCGAAGCTTGAAAAGCTGCTCCATGGCTTGGGCTTTTTCCACTTCGACCAGATCGCGAACTGGACCGACAAGGAAGTGGCCTGGGTCGATCATCACCTCGAAGGTTTCAAGGGCCGTGTGAGCCGCGACAACTGGGTTCAGCAGGCCAAAGAGCTGACCCAGTCCTGAAGTCAGAGTTTGCTTCCCGTGCAAAATTGGGCATCGTGTACCAAAATCATGCGCAAAAACACGGAGAGGGAGTGACGAAATGAGTACATCGAGAGGCGGCATGAGCTGCCAGACAGGCTGCTGGGCCCTGGCGGCAGGCGTGGCATTGATCATTTTCCTGCTGCTGCTGGTCATGGGCGAAAGCGGCTGGCTCGCGTCAATCTTCCTCGGCGGTGTCGCCTTCGTCGTGCTGGGCTTCGCGTTCAGCTGGATCTTCTGCAAGCCGCTGACTCGGCCTGCCGATGCCGCAGCGGCGCTGAAGACGCCAGGCTCCGCGGGCGTGACGCCCGGATCGGCCGGTGTCAAACCGGGCTCGGCCGGAACGGGCGCGACTGGCGCTGGGTCCTCCGGCGAAGCCGAAGCCGCCCCCTCCGCCGCCGCCGCCGAGACTTCGGGCGGGTCGGCCTCGACCGCGGGATCGCCTGCGACGACCGGTGCCGCGCTGCCCGGATCGGCTCCGGCCACGGCGGATGCCGAAGCAGGTGCCAAGGTGAAGCCCACGACCCAGCTCAAGGGTCAGGAAGAACTGGCGGGCAAGAAGGGCGAGTGGAAGTACGAAGGCGACAAAAAAGCCGCCGCCGCCTCCGCTCCCGAGCCTGTCATGGCCGCAGGGTCGTCCAACGGTGCCGACAAGGATGCCGCAACGGCGGCGAGCCTCGATCCCGACGCACCGCAGGAAAAACCCGCGACGCTGGACGGCCCGCGCGATGGCGGGGCGGATAACCTCAAGGAAATCAAGGGTGTCGGGCCGAAGCTCGAGATCATGCTGAACGAAATGGGCTTTTATCATTTCGACCAGATCGCAAATTGGACTGCAGCCGAGGTCAACTGGGTCAACCAGAACCTCACGGGCTTCAAGGGCCGCGTGACCCGTGACGAATGGGTGTCGCAGGCTAAAATTCTGGCATCTGGCGGCGACACCGAATTCTCCAAGCGCGTCGACAAGGGCGGCGTGTATTGAGCCGCTAAGGAGGCGGTCGGCGGATTATGAAGAGCGACGATCTGGCACGGAGGGGGCGTCGAATTGCCCTCATCATCGCCGGGACAGGCGTGTTATGGATTGCGTCGACCGCAATCGGGGTGTCTCAGGGCTGGAGTGTACGGACCCAGTCTCTTTTCGATCTGGCCGCGCTGGCCGGGTTCGGATGGGCCCTTTGGATGATTTATGAGCTCTGGCGGGACCGCCAGAAGGACAAGGACTGAACGATGCTGCAGGATCAGGACCGGATCTTCACCAATATCTACGGGATGGGAGACCGCACGCTCCAGGGCGCGCAGGCGCGCGGCCACTGGGACGGCACGGGCGATCTGATCAAGAAGGGTCGCGACTGGATCATCGACGAGATGAAGAAGTCCGGCCTGCGCGGTCGCGGCGGCGCGGGCTTCCCGACGGGCCTCAAATGGTCCTTCATGCCCAAGGAATCGGACGGGCGCCCGGCTTACCTTGTCGTCAATGCCGACGAGTCGGAGCCCGGCACCTGCAAGGACCGCGAAATCATGCGCCACGACCCGCACACGCTGGTCGAAGGCTGCCTGATCGCCTCCTTCGCCATGCAGGCCCATGCCTGCTACATTTACATCCGCGGCGAATATATCCGCGAGAAAGAAGCGCTGCAGCGCGCCATCAACGAAGCCTATGACGCGGGCCTCGTCGGCAAGAACGCCGCCGGTTCGGGCTGGGATTTCGACATCTACCTCACGCACGGGGCAGGGGCCTATATCTGCGGCGAGGAAACCGCGCTGATCGAAAGCCTCGAGGGCAAGAAGGGCATGCCGCGCATGAAGCCGCCCTTCCCGGCGGGTGCGGGCCTCTATGGCTGCCCGACCACGGTGAACAACGTGGAATCGATTGCCGTCGTGCCGACCATCCTGCGCCGTGGTGCGGACTGGTTCGCGGGCTTCGGGCGTCCGAACAATGCGGGCACCAAGCTCTTTGCCATCTCGGGCCACGTCAACAACCCGTGTGTCGTCGAAGAGGCGATGTCGATCTCCTTCGAGGAGCTGATCGACAAGCATTGCGGCGGCATCCGCGGCGGCTGGGACAACCTCAAGGCGGTCATCCCGGGCGGCTCTTCGGTGCCATGCGTACGCGGTGAGAACATGCGCGACGCGATCATGGATTTCGACTACCTGCGCTCGGACCTGCAATCGGGCCTCGGCACCGCAGCCGTCATCGTGATGGACAAGGACACTGACATCATCAAGGCGATCTGGCGCCTGTCGAAGTTTTACAAGCACGAAAGCTGCGGCCAGTGCACGCCCTGCCGGGAAGGCACCGGCTGGATGATGCGCGTGATGGACCGGCTGGTGAAAGGCGACGCGGAGGTCGAGGAGATCGACATGCTGCTCGACGTCACCAAGCAGGTCGAGGGTCACACGATCTGCGCGCTCGGCGATGCGGCAGCTTGGCCGATCCAGGGTCTCATCCGCAACTTCCGCGACGAGATCGAGGATCGCATCCGCCACAAGCGCACATCGCCCATCGCGGCGGAGTAAGCGCAAGACCGGCGCGGCGGCGGTCTTCCCGTCCCGCGCCCCGGCAACATTTGGGGGACGTTCACGATGGAGCAATTCGCAGCCTATGGCCATGCGATCGTGGCCCTCGCCCTGACTACGCTGTTCGGTCTGCTGGTCGGCCCGCTGACCGCCGTCGCCAAGATGACAAGCGGCATGCAGGCAGGCGCCACGCCGGATCAAAGCTACGATGACCGCCTGTACCGGTTCAATCGGGCCTACCTGAACCTTGTCGAGACGATGGGCTTCTTCGTGGCGTCGGTGTTGGCTGCAATCCTCGCAGGCGTCTCCCCCTACTGGGTCAATCTTCTCGCCTCGGTGTTCTTCATCAGCCGGCTTGCGGTCTTTGCCGTGCACGCGGCGGGGATCGGTCCGATGAATTTCGGCCCGCGCACCTTCATCTTCGTGGTGGGCTGGCTTTGCTGCCTCGTCATGTCGGTGATGGCCGTCATCGAGGTTTTTGCCGCGGCCTGAGCCCCGCAGGCGGAACGCCCGGTTGCAGGCTCTTGATTCCACGATCATTTGCCGCGACAAAGCGGCATGGTCCAAGACGGCCAGATCACGGCTCACGGAGTGACGACATGCGATCCAACCTGATGCTCCTGCCTATGCTGCTTATCCTTGCAGGCTGCGGCGTCGGGAGTGAACGGATCGCCTTCGGGGGCGAGTTCTACCGCGCCAATGCCAGCGCGCCTGCGAAAGACCGCGCCAATTTTACGGCGACGGCCGGGCCGGTCGCGAAAGGGATCGAGGGTGCGGCCGCCGCGGCTCGCCACGAGGCCACGCGCCATTGCATCCGCTATCTCGGCACATCCGTCATCGATTACGCCGTCCCCGCGGGCACGCCCGCGACGTCTCTGCCCCGCGACGGCGACCGCGTGGTTCTGCGCGGCACCTGCATCGAAGAAGGCTGAGCGGCCAAGCGCATGAAGGCGGCCTCGCAAACTCCTGATGTCGTGCAGGTTCTCGCCCATGCTATTGGATAGCCGCCCCTCGCGCCCCCATGTAAGGCGCAGGATTGTCGGACCGGATCCGGCATTGCAGGCAAAAAGGAACGTTCCATGCTCCGCAAACCCGTCTCGATCATTGCTGGCGCCACGCTGTCGGCGGCACTCGCCCTTGGCGCGCAAAGTGCGGTCGCCCAAAGCAAGCCGCCGCTCCGCGACGTCTCCGAGATCGACAACGCGCTCCTGATGATCGCCATCGCCGACGAGGTGCGCAACAAGTGCGACCGGATCGAGGCGCGTATGTTCACCGCCTGGACAACGATCAATGCGCTTGAATCCAAGGCAAAGCGGATGGGCTATACCGACGAGGAGATCGAGGATTACGTCACCTCGAAAGACGAGAAGAAGCGCATGCGCAGGCGCGGTGAGGCCGTTCTGAAGGCGCGCGGTGTCGCATTGGATAATGATGCCGACTATTGCACCTTTGGCCGAGAGGAAATAGCGAGGGGCAGCCAGATCGGCGTCCTTCTTAAGGAAAGGTGAGACACCCCATGTCAGACCTCCGCAAGATCAATATCGACGGAAAAGACATCGAAGTGGACGGCGCGATGACGCTGCTCCAGGCCTGCGAGGAAGCGGGCCGCGAAATTCCCCGCTTCTGCTACCATGAGCGGCTGTCGATCGCCGGCAATTGCCGGATGTGTCTCGTGGAAGTCGTGGGCGGCCCGCCGAAGCCCGCCGCCTCCTGCGCCATGCAGGTCCGTGACCTGCGTCCCGGCAAGGATGGCGAGCCGCCCGTGGTGAGAACCAACTCTCCCATGGTCAAGAAGGCCCGCGAGGGGGTGATGGAGTTCCTGCTCATCAATCACCCGCTGGATTGCCCGATCTGCGACCAGGGCGGGGAATGCGACCTGCAGGACCAGGCCATGGCCTATGGCGTCGATTTCTCGCGCTACCGCGAACCCAAGCGCGCGGTCGAGGATCTCGATCTCGGCCCGCTGGTCGAGACGCATATGACCCGCTGCATCTCCTGCACCCGCTGCGTGCGTTTCACCACCGAGGTCGCGGGCATCTCCCAGATGGGCCAAACCGGCCGGGGCGAAGACGCGGAGATCACCTCGTATCTGGGTGAAACGCTCGATTCGAACCTGCAGGGCAACATCATCGACCTGTGCCCCGTGGGTGCGCTCGTCTCCAAGCCCTACGCATTCAATGCGCGCCCCTGGGAGCTGACCAAGACCGAATCGATCGACGTGATGGATGCGCTCGGCTCCTCGATTCGCGTCGACACGAAGGGCCGGGAAGTCATGCGCTTCCTGCCGCGCAACCATGACGGCGTGAACGAGGAATGGATTTCCGACAAGACGCGCTTTGTCTGGGATGGCCTGCGCCGTCAGCGCCTCGACAAGCCTTATATTCGCGAGAACGGCAAATTGCGCGCCGCGACCTGGCCCGAAGCGCTCGAGAAAGCGGCCGAGGCTCTGAAAGGCGCGAAAAAGCCTGCGGGGCTCGTCGGCGATCTCGCTCCGACCGAGGCCGCTTATGCGCTGAAACAGCTGATCGAAAGCTTCGGCGGCACCACCGAATGCCGCACCGATGGTGCGGCACTGCCTGCGGGCAACCGCTCCGGCTATGTGGGCACCGCCACGGTTGAAGAACTCGACACCGCCGAGGCCGTAATGCTCATCGGCACCAATCCGGCCATCGAGATGCCGGTCCTGAACGCGCGCATCCGCAAGGCCTGGGCCGCAGGTGCCTCCGTGGGCCTGATCGGCGAAGCGGTCGATCTGACCTATGAATACGATCATCTGGGCACGACGCCCGCAGCGATCACCGATCTTCTGGGCCGCGATCATTCGGACGTGGCCGAGAAGCCGTCGGTCGTGATCGTGGGCCAGGCAGCCCTGACCCGTGAAGACGGCGCGGCGGTTCTTGCCAATGCGATGGCGCTGGCTGACGCGACCGGATCGACCTTCATGGTCCTGCACAGCGCGGCTGGCCGCGTGGGTGCGATGGATGTGGGGGCCGTGACCAAGGGCGGCATGGATGCCGCGATGGACGGCGCGGATGTGATCTACAACCTCGGCGCGGACGAGATCGAGATCCCGCAAGGCGCCACGGTCATCTACCAGGGCAGCCACGGCGATCGCGGGGCGCATCGCGCCGACGTGATCCTGCCTGCCGCGGCCTACACGGAGGAGCAGGGCCTCTTCGTGAACACAGAAGGCCGCCCGCAACTGGCGCTCCGCGCGAGCTTCGCGCCGGGCGAGGCCAAGGAAAACTGGGCGATCCTGCGGGCGCTTTCCGCCGAGGCGGGACAGCAACTGCCGTTCGACAGCCTTGCGGAATTGCGCTCCGACATGGTCAAGGGCGCGCCGCATCTGGCCGATCTCGACATGGTGCCCGACAATGACTGGCAGCCTGTCGAGGCGCAGGGCGAGATGTCGGATGCGGCTTTCGGGCAGGCGATCCGGGATTTCTATCTGACCAACCCGATTGCGCGGGCCAGCCAGCTGATGGCGGAGCTCAGCGCCAATGCAAAAGCGCGCAAAGAGACCAAGATCGCGGCGGAGTGAGGCCGATGCGCGCGGCGCGGCTCCTGCCTTTGGCGGTGTTTTCGGGCCTGTTGGCCTGCGGCCCGTCGGGGCAGGGGGGCGATGCGCCCTTCGAGCCGCGTTATCTCGGCATTGAAACGCGGCTTCTCGATGGGGATCTGGTGCAGTTCCTCGTCGAGATGCGCGGTGCACGCGATGCGATTGATGTCGAAAATTATGCAGAATGCGCTGCGGCGCAGTATGCTTTGATCCGCGGATACGGATTCGCGCGGCATTTGCGCACAAATGTCGACGAAGAGGGTGGCCTCTGGCGCGCAGATGCGATTTACACCATCTCGCCAGCGCTGCCCCGCGGGCTCAAGACGATTGACGCTGAAGTCATCGCCCAGGCCTGCGCGGAAAACGGAATACCGATGGTGTGAGGACCTGATGTCTGACTTCCTGATGTCGCCCGGCGGGACCGCCCTGATCATCGTGGCCCAGTGCCTCGCAGTTCTCGGTTTCGTCATGGTGAGCCTGCTTTTCCTTGTCTACGGCGATCGCAAGATCTGGGCCGCCGTTCAAATGCGCCGCGGGCCCAACGTGGTCGGCGTCTTCGGTCTGTTGCAGACCGTGGCCGACGCGCTCAAATACGTGGTCAAGGAAGTGGTGATCCCGGCAGGTTCGGACCGGGCGGTCTTCATCCTGGCCCCGCTGACCTCCTTCGTGCTGGCGATGGTGGCCTGGGCGGTGATTCCCTTCAACGACACGTGGGTGCTGTCCGACATCAATGTCGCCATCCTCTATGTCTTCGCGATCTCCTCGCTCGAGGTGTATGGCGTGATCATGGGCGGTTGGGCGTCGAACTCGAAATATCCGTTCCTCGGCTCGCTCCGTTCGGCGGCGCAGATGATTTCCTACGAGGTCTCCATCGGCCTCATCATCATCGGCGTGATCCTCTCCACGGGCTCGATGAATTTCGGTGATATCGTCCGCGCGCAGGATACCGGCTACGGCTTCTTCGGCTGGTACTGGCTGCCGCATCTGCCGATGGTTTTCCTCTTCTTCATCTCGGCCCTTGCCGAGACGAACCGCCCGCCTTTCGATCTGCCCGAGGCCGAGTCGGAACTCGTCGCGGGCTACCAGGTGGAATATTCCTCGACGCCGTTCCTGCTCTTCATGGCCGGCGAATACATCGCCATCTTCCTGATGTGCGCGCTGACCTCGCTTTTGTTCTTCGGCGGTTGGCTGTCGCCCATCCCGTTCCTGCCCGACGGGCCGCTCTGGATGGTCGCCAAGATGGCGTTCTTCTTCTTCCTCTTCGCGATGGTGAAAGCGATCACCCCGCGCTACCGCTATGACCAGCTGATGCGGCTGGGCTGGAAAGTCTTCCTGCCGTTCAGCCTCGTCTGGGTGGTCTTCGTGGCCTTTGCCGCAAAATTCGACTGGTTCTGGGGCATCTTCGCGCGCTGGACCACCGGCGCCTGAGCCTTTGAAACCGTGCATCAAACAGTCTAGGGACGTGACATGACCCAAACAGACTTCTCCCGCCGCGCTGGCTACTTCTTGCTTGCCGATTTCTGGGTCGGCATGAAGCTCGGGCTGAAATACTTCTTCGGCCCCAAGGCCACGGTGAACTACCCGCACGAGAAGGGCCCGCTCAGCCCGCGTTTTCGAGGCGAGCATGCGCTGCGCCGGTATCCCAACGGCGAAGAGCGTTGCATCGCGTGCAAACTCTGCGAGGCGATCTGCCCCGCACAGGCCATCACCATCGATGCCGAGCCACGCTCGGACGGGTCGCGCCGCACGACGCGCTACGACATCGACATGACCAAGTGCATCTATTGCGGCTTCTGTCAGGAAGCCTGCCCGGTGGATGCCATCGTCGAGGGGCCGAATTTCGAATTCACCACCGAGACGCGCGAGGAGCTCTACTACGACAAGCAGAAGCTTCTCGAAAACGGCGAGCGCTGGGAAGCCGAGATTGCCCGCAACCTCGAGCTGGATGCGCCCTACAGATGACCGACAGCCCGAACCCTTTCGAGTTTTTCATGCGGCAGGCGCAGGAAATGGCCAAGGCTTGGAATCCTGCGCTCGAGACCCTGAACACGCGTGAGATCGAAAAGTTCTGGCCGACCATGCCCAAAGATTTCATGGAGATGTCTTTCGGCAAGGGCATGTCCAAAGACGGGCTCGATGCAAAGACGCGGCTTCTGTTGACACTGGCCGGGTTGACGATGCAAGGCGCGCAGGCGGAGACACCGTTCCGCATGAATGTGCGTCACGCGCGCGAAGCCGGCGCCACCAAGGACGAGATCGCCGAGACCATCGCGCAGATGTCGATGTTCGCAGGCATACCCGCCATGACCCGCGCCATGGAACTCGCGCGCTCTGTCATGGAAGACATGGAGGACGACAAGTCATGAGCGTCTTTGCCTTTTACCTCTTTGCCATCTCGACGCTGGCAGGCGGGCTGTTCACGGTCGTCAGCCGCAACCCGGTGCATTCGGTGCTCTGGCTGATCCTGGCCTTCCTGTCGTCGGCGGGTCTTTTCGTGCTTCTGGGCGCGGAATTCGTCGCGATGCTGCTGATCATCGTCTATGTGGGTGCGGTCGCGGTGCTGTTCCTCTTCGTGGTCATGATGCTTGATATCGACTTCTCGGCGTTGAAGGCGGAGATGGCGAAATACATGCCGCTGGCGCTTCTGATCGGGATCGTGATCCTGATGCAGTTCGTCCTCGCCTTCGGGGCCTGGGAAACCGCTCCAGAAGTGGCGGAGAACCTCGCCCAGGCGATCCCCGTGGATCGGCACAATACCGAGGCGCTGGGGATGATCCTCTATGATCAGTACTTCCTGCTGTTCCAGCTGGCCGGCCTGATCCTGCTGGTCGCGATGATCGGGGCCATCGTGCTGACCCTGCGGCACCGGTCGGACGTCAAGCGGCAGGACGTTCTGGCGCAGATCTACCGCGATCCGAAAACCGCGATGGAGTTGAAGGACGTGAAGCCGGGGCAGGGTCTCTGAGGCCCATTCCGGCGCGCGGCAGCCGGAAAATTAGATAATTTTCCGATCCCGGCCGGGAAGAACCGGGGCGGAAACCCAGATCGAAACGCGCTTTGGCGCGACGGTCGAGATAAAAATACGGACCGGAAAATTAGTTAATTTTCCGCGCCAAGGACGGACGAGGGACCGAGAATGATCGGACTGGAACATTACCTGACGGTGGCGGCGGCGCTGTTCGTCATCGGCATCTTCGGACTTTTTCTCAACCGCAAGAACGTCATCATCCTTCTGATGTCGATCGAGCTGATGCTGCTCGCGGTCAATATCAACCTCGTGGCTTTCTCGTCGTTCCTGGGCGATCTGGTCGGACAGGTCTTCACGCTCTTCGTTCTGACGGTCGCTGCGGCAGAGGCCGCCATCGGCCTCGCCATCCTCGTCTGTTTCTTCCGCAATCGTGGCACGATCGCGGTCGAAGACGTCAACGTGATGAAAGGCTGAGGGCATGGAAACGATCATCCTCTTCGCCCCGCTGGTCGGTGCCCTGATCGCGGGCTTCGGATGGCGGATCACCGGTGAACGTGCGGCCATGTGGATCACCACGGGCCTGCTGTTCCTGGCCTGCTTCTTCTCCTGGATCGTGTTTCTCAGCCATGACGGCGTCACCGATCAGATCCAGATTCTGCGCTGGATCGAGTCGGGCACTCTGTCCACGGATTGGTCCATCCGCCTCGACCGTCTCACCGCGATCATGCTGATCGTCGTGACCACCGTCTCGGCGCTCGTGCATCTTTACTCGATGGGCTACATGGCCCATGACGACAACTTCAAGGAAGGCGAGGTCTACAAGCCCCGCTTCTTCGCCTACCTGTCCTTCTTCACCTTCGCGATGCTGATGCTGGTGACCTCGGACAACCTCGTTCAGATGTTCTTCGGCTGGGAGGGCGTGGGTGTCGCCTCGTATCTGCTGATCGGCTTCTACTACAAGAAACCCTCGGCCAATGCGGCGGCAATGAAGGCCTTCATCGTCAACCGTGTGGGCGATTTCGGCTTCGCGCTTGGCATCTTCGGGCTGTTCTTCCTTGTGGACTCGGTGCGGCTCGACGACATCTTCGCCGCAGCCCCCGAGATCGCGGAGACGCAGCTCACCTTCCTCTGGACCGAGTGGAATGCCGCGAACCTGCTGGCCTTCCTTCTCTTCATCGGCGCCATGGGCAAATCGGCGCAGCTGATCCTGCACACCTGGCTGCCCGATGCCATGGAAGGCCCGACGCCGGTCTCGGCGCTGATCCACGCGGCCACCATGGTCACGGCGGGCGTCTTCCTCGTTTGCCGCATGTCGCCGCTGATGGAATTCGCGCCCGAGGCGATGGCCTTCGTCACCTTCCTCGGCGCAACCACCGCCTTCTTCGCGGCCACCGTCGGCCTTGTGCAGAACGACATCAAGCGCGTCATTGCCTATTCGACCTGCTCGCAGCTGGGCTACATGTTCGTCGCGGCAGGCGTCGGCGTCTATTCGGTGGCGATGTTCCACCTCTTCACCCACGCTTTCTTCAAGGCAATGCTCTTCCTTGGTGCGGGCTCCGTCATTCACGGGATGCACCACGAGCAGGACATGCGGAACTATGGCGGCCTGCGTCACAAGCTGCCCTACACGTTCTGGGCAATGATGATCGGCACGCTGGCCATCACCGGCGTCGGCATTCCGCTGACGGGCTGGATCGGCTTTGCGGGCTTTGCCTCCAAGGATGCCGTGATAGAGAGCGCCTTTGTCGGCAGCCAGGGCGGCTATGCCTTCTGGATGCTGGTGATCGCAGCACTCTTCACCAGCTTCTATTCCTGGCGGCTCATCTTCCTCACGTTCTTTGGCGAGGCACGTGGCGACAAGCACACGCATGAGCACGCCCATGAAAGCCCCAAGGTCATGCTGATCCCGCTGGGTGTCCTGGCGGTCGGTTCGATCCTGGCCGGTGCGATCTGGTACTCGAGCTTCTTCGGCAAGACCAACGAGGTGGTGAAGTTCTTCGGTGGCGAATACACCGAACCGGCACCCGAACTCGTCGAGGCCGTGGCCGAGCGCAGCCCCAAAGCTTCCGAGCTGCATTACGTCATGGAGAGCGCGCCGGGCGAGGCCGCGATCTACATCGCGCCCGAGAACACCGTGCTGCACGAGGCGCATTACGTGCCCACATGGGTGAAGCTGTCGCCCTTCGTGGCGATGCTGATCGGTCTTGGCGTGGCCTATCTCTTCTACATCGTGAACCCGGCGCTGCCGCGCCAGCTCGCAGAAAGCCAGCGCCCGCTCTACCTGTTCCTGTTGAACAAGTGGTATTTCGACGAGATCTACGACTTCCTCTTCGTGCGTCCTGCCAAGGCCGTGGGCCGCTTCCTGTGGAAGACGGGCGATGGCGCCACGATTGACGGCGCGATCAACGGGTTGTCCATGGGCATCGTGCCCTTCTTCACCCGGCTCGCGGGCCGTGCGCAGTCGGGCTACATCTTCACCTATGCCTTCGCGATGGTCGTGGGGATCGCGGTCCTCATCACCTGGATGACGCTGTTCGGAGGAGCGAAATAATGGATAACCTTCTGTCCATTGTCACCTTCCTGCCCGCGCTGGCCGCGGCGATCCTCGGCATCTTCCTGCGGGGCGACAGCGAAGCGGCAGCCCTCAACGCAAAGCGCGTGGCGCTTTACGCCACGATCGCGACCTTCCTCATTTCGCTGGTGATCCTCGCGCAGTTCGATCCGAACGATACCGGCTTCCAGATGGTGGAAGAGGGTGCCTGGCTCCTTGGTCTCAACTACAAGATGGGTGTCGACGGCATCTCGGTGCTGTTCGTGATGCTCACGACCTTCATCATGCCGCTCGTGATTGCGGCGAGCTGGGACGTCACGCACCGCGTCAAGGAATACATGATCGCCTTCCTCGTCCTCGAGACGTTGATGCTGGGCGTGTTCATGGCGCTCGACCTGGTGCTGTTCTATCTGTTCTTCGAAGGCGGCCTCATTCCGATGTTCCTGATCATCGGCATCTGGGGCGGCAAGAACCGCATCTATGCGAGCTTCAAGTTCTTCCTCTACACGTTCCTCGGCTCGGTGCTGATGCTCGTGGCGATGGTGGCGATGTTCGCCGATGCGGGCACCACCGACATCCCGACACTTCTGAACCACTCCTTCTCGGCAGCGGGCATGAATGTCCTCGGCATCCAGATCGTGGGCGGCATGCAGACGCTGCTGTTCCTCGCCTTCTTCGCCTCCTTCGCGGTGAAGATGCCGATGTGGCCCGTGCATACCTGGCTGCCCGACGCGCACGTCCAGGCGCCAACCGCGGGCTCCGTCGTTCTGGCCTCGATCCTGCTGAAGCTCGGCGGCTACGGCTTCCTGCGCTTCAACCTGCCGATGTTCCCCATCGGGACCGAGGTGATCGGGCCGTTCATCCTGTGGCTCTCGGTCATCGCCATCGTCTACACCTCGCTCGTCGCGATGGTGCAGGAGGACATGAAGAAGCTCATCGCCTACTCGTCGGTTGCCCATATGGGTTACGTGACCATGGGTATTTTCGCCGCGAACCAGCAGGGCATCGACGGCGCGATCTTCCAGATGATCAGCCACGGCTTCATCTCTGGCGCGCTCTTCCTCTGCGTAGGCGTCATCTACGACCGGATGCATACCCGCGAGATCGACGCCTATGGCGGCCTCGTGAACCGGATGCCCGCCTATGCGCTGATCTTCATGCTGTTCACCATGGCCAATGTCGGCCTGCCGGGCACGTCCGGGTTCATCGGGGAATTCCTGACCCTGATGGGCGTCTTCCAGGTCAATACCTGGGTCGCGATGTTCGCCACCACGGGTGTGATCCTGTCGGCGGCTTATGCGCTCTGGCTCTATCGCCGAGTGGTGATGGGCGATCTCATCAAGGAAAGCCTGAAGACCATCAAGGACATGACCCGCCGCGAGAAGGCGATCTTCGCGCCGCTCGTCGTCATGACCATCTGGATGGGGGTCTATCCGGCGCCGATCCTCGACCGCATCGGCCCGTCGGTCGAAGCGCTCGTCTCCGATTACGACAGTGCCGTGGCCGAGATGCGTGCCGCGACGCAGGTCGCAGCCACCAATTCTGAGGACAACTGAGCCATGATCCAGTCAGACCTCGCCGTCATCCTTCCCGAGATCGTCATTTCGGTCTATGCCATGATCGCCCTTCTGGGGGCGGTCTATACCGCCAAGGACGGGCTTGCCTCCCTGCTGGTCTGGACGACCGCGGGCCTGTTCGCGGTTGTCGCGCTCTGGATCGCGACCTCGGGCGTCAGCGGCACCCAGACCGCCTTCGGCGGCATGTTCATCAATGACGGCTTCGCGCGTTTCTCGAAGGTGATGATCCTGATCTCGGCCGCGGCCGTCCTTGTGATGAGCCAGGATTACATGGAGCGCCGGGGCATCCTGCGTTTCGAATACCCGATCCTGATCGCGCTCTCGGCGGTCGGCATGATGATGATGGTCTCCGCGGGCGACCTGATCGCGCTCTACATGGGGCTCGAGCTGCAATCGCTGGCCCTTTACGTCGTGGCCTCGCTGCGCCGCGACAGCGCCATCTCCACGGAGGCGGGCCTGAAATATTTCGTCCTGGGCGCGCTGTCCTCCGGCCTTCTGCTTTACGGCGCGTCGCTGACCTACGGTTTTGCGGGCACCACGCTTTTCTCGGGTATCATCGAGGCGGCAGGCGAGGGTCAGGCATCGCTCGGCCTTCTCTTCGGTCTGGTGTTCATGGCCGCCGGTCTTGCCTTCAAGGTCTCCGCGGTGCCGTTCCACATGTGGACGCCCGATGTCTATGAAGGCTCGCCCACGCCCGTCACCGCCTTCTTCGCCACCGCACCCAAGGTCGCGGCCATGGCGATGTTCGCGCGGCTGATGTTCGAAGCCTTCGGCGGCGTCGTCGGCGACTGGCAGCAGGTCGTGGCCATGCTCTCTGTCCTGTCGATGTTCCTGGGCGCCATCGCCGCGATCGGCCAGACGAATATCAAGCGACTGATGGCCTATTCCTCCATCGCCCATATGGGATACGCGCTGATGGGCCTCGCGGCAGGTACGCAGTTCGGGGTGCAGGCGCTGCTCATCTACATGGCGATCTACGTCACGATGAACGTCGGGACCTTCGCCTTCATCCTGTCGATGGAGCGGGACGGTCAGCCGGTGACCGACATCGCCTCGCTCAACATGTTCTCCAAGGTGGAGCCGGGCCGGGCGCTGGCGATGCTGGTCCTGTTGTTCTCGCTGGCAGGCGTGCCGCCTCTTGTGGGCTTCTTCGGCAAGCTCTACGTGCTGCGCGCGGCCTATGAAGGTGGGCTCGCCTGGCTGGCGATTGCGGGCGTGATCGCCTCGGTGATTGGCGCGTTCTACTACCTGCGCATCGTCTTCTTCATGTATTTTGGAGAGGAGCGGGACGACGCGCTCGATCAGGGCACATCGCCGGTCCTTTACGGGTTCCTGAGCCTGTCGGCAGTCGCGATGGTCGTGGGGGTCATCAACCTCTTCGGCATCGAAGGTGCTGCGGCGGCTGCGGCGGCCACGCTGGTTCCGTGATCGCACTCCGCATGAGTGATCCAGATGTGACGCGGCCCCAAGGGCCGCGTCGCTTGTTTATGGGGACTGCGATCTCACGGGGTTGTGCGGGTGACCATAGGCGCGGAATCGAGGCTGCTTTGCAGCCGCCGCGCCGCGCGCCTGCCCGGCCCGGCGGGCTGGCGCGTTGGCGAAGCTTGTCCCCTGCTCGGAGGTCATCCGAACATGGCCGGGATAAAGCGCGCCGTTCCACGGTTGCAGCGCCATCCCCCGGTCAGGCGCGCGGCGCGGCCCAGCTCGTCCGAAAGCCCCGAACATGAGCTTCCCCGCAGGCTATGACCGCCTGATCCTCACCGAGACCGACAGCACCAATGCCGAGGCGCTGCGCCGCGCCGATACGCTCGCCGGTCCCACCTGGATCATGGCGCACCGCCAGACCGCAGCGCGGGGCCGTCGTGGCCGCGCCTGGGCGGGTCCGGATGGCAATTTTGCCGCCACGCTTTTCCTGCGCCCCGAGGAGCCGCCCGAGACCGTCGCGCTGCGCTCGTTCGTGGCGGCACTGGCGCTTCACGATACCTGTGTGACGCTGACCGGACGGACTACGCCCTTCGCGCTGAAATGGCCCAATGACGTGCTGCTCAATGGCGGCAAGCTCGCGGGGATCCTGCTCGAAAGCGCAGGCGCCGGGGGCCGGGTGGCAGCACTCGCCATCGGGGTGGGGGTCAATCTGCGCGAAGCGCCTGACTCGCGCGCGCTCGATGCACATGCGCTTCGGCCCGTGGCACTTCTGCCGGAGACCGGGGCGGAGGTGTCGCAAGAGGAGTTTCTCGATCACCTCGCGCAGGCCTATGCCGCGCGGGAGGCGTCCTTCCGGACCCACGGTTTCGCCCCGATCCGGGAGGCCTGGCTCGCCCGTGCGGCCCGCATCGGGGAAGCCATTACGGCCCGCACGCCCCGTGCGGAGACGCAGGGCATTTTCGAGACGGTGGACGCCACCGGCAATCTTGTCCTAAAGACGCCGGACGGCCGCGTGTCCATCGCCGCTGCCGACGTGTTTTTCTGAGGAGGACGCGCCATGCTGCTCGCCATCGATTGCGGCAATACCAATACCGTCTTCTCGATCTGGAACGGGGCGGAGTTCATCGCCACCTGGCGCACCTCGACGGAGACGCAGCGCACGGCGGACCAGTATTACGTCTGGCTGTCCACGCTGATGTCGCTGCAGAAGGTAGATGCGCAGATCACCGACATGATCATCTCGTCGACCGTGCCGCGCGTCGTGTTCAACCTGCGGGTGCTGGCGGATCGCTACTTCAACACCCGCCCCTTGGTCGTCGGCAAACCCGATTGCGCGCTGCCCATCGATGTGCGCGTCGATGCTGGCACGGCGGTCGGTCCGGACCGGCTTGTCAACTCGGTTGCGGGCTATGATCTTTACGGCGGTGACCTGATCGTCGTCGATTTCGGAACTGCCACCACCTTCGACGTGGTCGATGCCGATGGTGCCTATGTGGGCGGCGTGATCGCGCCCGGTGTGAACCTGTCGCTACAGGCGCTTCACGAGGCTGCGGCCGCATTGCCCCATGTGGACATTTCCCGCCCGCAGGCGGTTGTGGGCACCAATACGGTGGCCTGCATGCAATCGGGCATTTTCTACGGATATGTCGGCGTGATCCGCGAGGTCTGCGCCCGGATCAAGGCGGAACGCGCGCGCCCGATGAAGATCATTGCGACTGGCGGGCTGGCGCCTTTGTTTCAGCAGACCGAAGAGCTATTTGACGACTGGAAAGACGAACTCACGATGCACGGCCTGACCGTGATCCATAATCACAACAAAACCGAGGGAACACTCCCATGAGCGGTAAGAGACTGATCTACCTCGCGCTTGGCGGCGCGGGTGAAATAGGCATGAATTGCTATGTCTACGGCTACGGCGAACCCGACAAGGAGCGCCTCATCGTCGTGGATCTGGGCGTGACCTTCCCAGACATGGACGGCTCGCCCGGGGTCGATTTGATTTTCCCCGATGTCACCTGGCTGAAGGAACGCCGCGACCGGATCGAGGCGATCTTCATCACCCATGCCCATGAGGACCATGTGGGCGCGCTGGCGCATTTCTGGGAAGACCTGGGCGCGCCGGTCTATGCGCGTGCCTTCACGGCCAATATCGCGCGGCGCAAGATGGACGAAAAGGGTTTCAGCGCCGACACTGTCAAGGTGAAGGAGCCCTGGCCCGAGACGCAAACCGCGGGCCCGTTCGAGGTGGGCTTCGCGCCCATTTCGCACTCGATCCCCGAAAGCTCCTCGTTGGTCATCGACACGCCGCTTGGCCGCGTGGTGCATACCGGCGACTTCAAGATCGACGCGACCCCCGTCGTGGGCGAGGCCTTCGACCGCGCAATGTGGGAAGAGATCAGCGCCGATGGCGTGAAGGCCCTGGTCTGCGATTCGACGAATGTCTTCTCGGAACATGAAGGCCGTTCCGAAGCGACGGTCGGCCCGGAGATCGAGAAGCTCCTGCTCGATGCCAAGGGCATGGTGGTCGCCACGACCTTCGCTTCCAACGTGGCGCGCCTGAAGACGCTGGCCGAGGCGGGCGAACGGGCGGGCCGCTCCATCGTGCTGATGGGGCGGGCGATGCAGCGCATGGTCGAGGCCTCCGTCGAGACCGGCGTGCTGAAAGGCTTCCCCTCGGTCGTGCCGATCGAGAACGCGTCGGATGTGCCGCGCGAAAACCTGATGCTGATCGTGACCGGCAGCCAGGGCGAGCGCCGGGCCGCCTCCGCGCAACTGGCGCGTGGTAAGCATTTCGGGATCGAGCTGAAGGAAGGCGATCTGTTCCTCTTCTCCTCGAAGACCATCCCGGGCAATGAACGCGGCGTGATCCGGATCATGAACCAGTTCTCCGAACGGGGCGTCGACGTGATCGATGACAGCTCGGGCCGCTACCACGTCTCGGGTCACGCGAACCGCCCGGACATTCTTGCGATGCACGACATCGTCAAGCCGGACGTGGTCGTGCCCATGCATGGCGAGCACCGCCACCTGCGCACCCATGCGGCCCTTGCCCGGGGCAAGGGGCGGAAGGGCGTTCTGGCCCCCAACGGCACCATGGTCGACCTGATCTCGGGCAAGCCTTGCGACTACGTCGAGACGGGCCGCACCTACCTCGATGGCAGCGTGCAGATCGGCGCGCTCGACGGCGTTGTGCGCGACCGGATCCGCATGGCGCTGAATGGCCATGTCACCGTGACCGTGGTCATCGATGAGGACAACACGCCCCTTGGCGAGCCCTGGTGCGATACGATGGGGCTGCCCGCGACGGGCCGCAGCCGTCAGCCGCTCGAGGCCACGCTGGAGGAGGAGCTGGGCCAGTTCGTCGAACGGGCCAAAGCCAAGGTTCTGGCCGATGACGATGCCTTGGAAGAAGGCTTGCGTCGCGCCGTGCGCAACGCGGCTCAGAACGAGATCGGCAAGAAGCCGGAAGTGACGGTGGTGATCAGCCGTTTGAGCTGACGCTAAGGCCCCGGATCGCGTCCGGGGCCTTCTTCTGCAACGATTGTCGGCAAGATCCGCAAAATGAAGAAGGCCGCCCTCGGGCGGCCTTTCTTGTCTCTCGTAGGGTGTAGGAGGGAAGGGGGCTCAGCCCGTCTTCCGCTCCTCAAGGCTCATCGCGATGAAGGTCGGCATGTGATCGCCCATGCCCACGACCTTGTTGTCGTCACGCCCGCCGCGGCCACCGCCGCCACGCTTGCCGCGCGACCGGTCGCCGCCCTTGTCGCTCGTCGCCTTGCTGCGGGCAGGCAAGTCGGCGGAGCGCTCGGCCTTCTCAGCGGCCGGCTCCTGCGCCTCTGCGGCTTTGCTCTCTTCCGCGGCTTGCGACACCGCGGGGGTGTCATCGCTTTTCTTGCGGCGCGACCGGCTCCGCGACCGTTTGGGCTTGGTCTCCGCCTCGCCGTTGGCCTCGGCCTCGGGGGCCGCGTCCTGCGCCGGGGCGGTGTCGCCCAGCGGGTTCTCAAGGCGCGGGATCGGCTTGTCGATCAGCCGCTCCACGTCTTCGAGGTTCTTCTCATCGCGCGGGATACAGAGCGTGACCGCCTTGCCGTCGCGACCTGCGCGGCCCGTCCGTCCGATGCGGTGAACGTAATCCTCCGCATGGCCGGGCACGTCGTAGTTGAACACGTGGCTGACCGAAGGCACGTCGAGCCCGCGCGCCGCCACGTCGGAGGCCACGAGGATTTTCAGATCGCCCGCCCGGAAGCCATCGAGCGTCCGCGTGCGCTGCGACTGGTCCAGATCGCCATGGATGGGCGCCGCGTCATAGCCGTATTTCTTCAGCGATTTCGCGACGATATCCACATCGATCTTGCGGTTGCAGAAGATGATGCCGTTGGTCAGTTTCTCACCCTCGGCGTCGATCAGCGCGCGCAGGGCTTTCCGCTTCTCGTTGTCGGTGCGGTCCTTCCGCGACGGCTTCAGCATCAGCACGCCCTGTTCGATCGTCTCGGACGCGGTGGCCTGACGCGCCACTTCGATCCGGGCCGGCGCGGACAGGAAGGTGTTGGTGATCCGCTCGATCTCGGAGGCCATGGTCGCCGAGAAGAACAGCGTCTGACGGGTGAACGGCGTGAGCGAGAAGATCCGCTCGATATCCGGGATGAAGCCCATGTCGAGCATGCGGTCGGCTTCGTCCACCACCATGATCTCGATGCCGGTCAGGAGAAGCTTGCCGCGCTCGAAATGATCCAAAAGGCGGCCCGGCGTCGCGATCAGCACGTCGACGCCCTTGTCGATCAGCTGGTCCTGTTCCTTGAAGGAGACGCCGCCGATCAGCAGGGCCTTCGACAGGCGCACATGCTTGGAATAGGTGTCGAAATTCTCTGCCACCTGGGCGGCGAGTTCGCGGGTGGGGCACAGCACGAGGCTGCGAGGCATCCGTGCCCGCGCGCGCCCCCGCGCCAGCTTGGTGATCATGGGCAGCGTGAAGGAGGCGGTCTTGCCCGTGCCGGTCTGCGCGATGCCAAGCACGTCGCGCCCTTCTAGGGCGGGCGGGATGGCGCCTGCCTGTATCGGTGTGGGCGTCTCGTACCCTGCTTCGGTGACAGCTTTCAGCACCTTCGGGCCGAGATTCAGGTCGGTAAATTTGGTCATGTGTATCCGGTATTCACGGACACGTTCCGGCCCGTGCGTCTGCATCTGTCCGGCCGAACGCTGGGCCGGGGCGCGAAGACCTCTCCGCGCAGCGTGTGGCCTCATAGCTTAACGGGCGTGTGACGTCAATCTAACCCTTTCCTATGAAGGCTTTGCGGCGCTTTCATGCCCGGGGAAGTGCCGCGCGACGAGCGCGGGCAGATCCATCTTGCGGCGGTGCAGCAACCCTTCGCGATCCAGCTTCGCGGTCAGCTCCGGTGTCGCGGTCGCCACCTCCTCGTAGAAGCGCTTCAAACCGGCCTCGCCCTCCGCCGCTTCGATCTCGCGAAAGAGGTCATGCAGCTTCATCGCGTCTTTGCCCCGCGCCTGCGGATTAAGGCCCGCACGGTAGGAGCCCTGCGACAGGCGGAACCGATATGCCTCGCGAAATGCCTCCCACGACGCGGCATGAAAATGCCCGAGCTTGACCTCATCCAGCGCCACTTGGCCGGGGTTCTGCTCGCCATCGAGGATCACGTTATGGATGCGAATTTGCAAACCCTTCGTTCCGGCGCGGAAGAAGAGCTTCCCCGCGACATGGCTGAGAAATCCGCCCGACAGATGCTGCGCCCAAGGGCCGAAAATGCGCGCGCTCGCGTCCTGCCTCGCGGATTGGTCGAGGTGGAAGCCCTTGAACAGAATGTCCGATTCATTCTGACTTCTCCGTGCCAGCGCTTCCACGGGCCGCATGCGGGCGCACAAGGCCTCGGCGGGGATCGCGCTCAGGATCTCGGCGATATCTCCCTCGGGCAGCAGGAACTCGTCGACATCGATATGGGCCAGCCACGCGAGCCCCGTTTTGCGATTATTGGCGTGCCGTGCATTCCGGCACTGGCGGTTTTGATGGGCGTCGGGCCGCCCGCCTTTCTTCTCCCAATAGGCCGCATCGGTCTCGGTCACCGTGATCGCGGGATGGGCGCTCAACACCTCGCGCGCCTCTGGATCTGGGGTGTCGAGGTACAAGAACAAGTGGTCTGCACCCAGCTCCAGATGCCACGCCGCAAAGTCCAATATCCGCGGCAACGGCGCCTTGATCGTCGAGACGATGCCCCATTTGCTCACGCGGCGCGCCCTCGGAACACCCGCGCGACAGCCCCGTCGAGATCGAGGTCACGCTCGACCAGCATCCCATGGGCTGCGAGCTTCTGCCGCAGCTCCGGCGTATCGCGGCAGACCTCATCGAAGAACAAACGCAGGCCTGCCTCGCCTTCCTCCTTCTCGAGATAGGTCAGTATATCGGCGACCCCCAGTTTTCCGGGCCGCTCGCTTTGCTTGGCGTAGGAGCCGACGCTGCGCCGGAAGGGCAGGTGACGCAGAAACGCTTCCCAGCTTGGTGCATGCAGATGGGCCAGGCGGCAACCGCTGAGCGGCGCGCGGTTCGACACGTCCGCGCCTTTGTATTTCAGCGTGTGGATGCCGAGCCTTGTGTCCGGAATACCCGTGCGCGCGAATACCTTGCCCGCGGCGTGGCTCAGAAAACCGCCGTAAAGATGCATTCCGAAGGTCGGGTAAATGTCCTGGATCCGCGCTTTTTTCACACCCGCGGCGGCATGGGATGTCTTGAACGCGCTCGGGGTCAGCCCGTCGTCTGCCGCCAAGGCCTCCATCGGCGTTAGATGCGCCAGGGCCGCATCGGGCGGAACGGCGGCAAGAGCTGTCGCAATCCGATCATCCGGCGACAGGAATTCATCCACATCGATATGCGCGATCCAGTCAAGATGCTGGGCGCGGGCCTGCATGGTGCGCGTGGCGTTGTAGACCTGCCGCAATTGATGCGCCGCCATTCGTGGTTTGCGGTTTTCGGACCAATACGCGTCGTCGCAGGTGGTCACGAATATACGCGGGTTCCGCGACAGAAAATCAGCCGCTTCGGGCTGGGGTTCGTCCAAATAGATATGCAGTTCGTGGGCGCCAAGTTCGAGGTGATACGCCGCAAAACGCAAAATGTCGGGCGTCTCCGCCCGGATCGTCGCGACGATGCCCCAGCGCAAGGTATCGGCCTTTTGACCCTTGACCGAGGTCGGGACGGGGGCCACGTTTTTCTTTTGCGCGGGCGTTGCACCTTCGGCGGCCCTTTGGCGCGCCTTGCGGGCTTTCATTCTTTGCAGGCGGCGGAAGATCGTCGCCGGATCCTCGATCAGCGCCGAGATCAGGCCTTGGGCCAAGGGGCGGATCACCGGCGCTGCGTCCGCCTCCTGCCACAAACGGCCCAGAAGGTTCACGTCCAGACCGCCTGACCCCAATGCATAGGGATCCATCTGCATCGGCAGATCGGCCTTCACCTTGTCCTTGAGCGCAAAGGTTGCTTCCGGGGGGCGCCCCGAAAAAAGTCGTTCGCTTTCATAGAGTTTCATGGCGCCGAACAGGGTCGACAAGGCCAGCCCAACGGCACGTTCTTCCGGATCTACGCCGTGATCGCCAAAGGTCGTGACCGCAGAGACCTGCCAACGGGCATCGAGCGCTTGCAGCAGAAAGTCCGCCTCCTCGGCCCAGAGCCTGCGGAACAGGGCAGGGATATGGTCGGGGAAGGCACGTTTGCGCAGATGTGCCACGAGCAGACCATGAAGACAGGCCAGTTCGCTCTTGCCCGTGAATTCCTGGCGCAGCGCGAAGCGTTTGCGGTGGTAGGAGGATCGAAAGGGGGGCTGTTCCGCCGGGTCTTCTGCGGGATCTCCGACGAGCGCGGTTTTGAGCGCCTGCAGGTCGATGTCGAGAGGCGGCAATGCCTCGCCCTCGGCATATTCGAGCGGCGCGCGCCGTCCCTCCATTTGGGTAAGAACGGCCTCTATCCCGCCCGGATAGCTCGAGGTTTTGGGTATGCGCGCAGACATGGCGAAAAGGTGGCGCAGCTTCACGGCCAGAACAAGGCTGGAGCGGGCAAATCTCGAGACAATTCGCGCGACGGGCGCGCTGTCAGACCATCATTTCCTTGGTCGCCGACAGGGTGATGTCGGGATAATCGCGCACGACGCGATCAATGTCCCATTGCAGGCGCGTCAGGTAGACGATGTCGCCGTCATTATCCTCCGCGATATGCTGCTTGTTGGCGTTCACGAAGGCCTCGACAGCCTTTTGCGAGCCATGCACCCAGCGCGCCGAGGTGAATTGCGACGCCTCGAAGCGAACCGGGAGACCGTATTCCATCTCGATCCGGCTGCCCAATACCTCGAATTGCAGCTGCCCCACGACACCCACGATGAAGCCCGAACCGTAGGTCGGCTTGAAGACCTTGGCCGCGCCTTCTTCGGCGAATTGCATCAGCGCTTTTTCCAGATGCTTGGCCTTCATCGGGTCACCCGCCCGGGCCGCTTGCAGCAATTCGGGGGCGAAGGACGGGATGCCCGTCACTTTCAGAGCCTCGCCTTCGGTCAGAGTGTCACCGATTCGCAGCTGGCCGTGGTTTGGAATGCCGATGATGTCGCCCGCCCAGGCTTCTTCGGCGAGTTCGCGGTCCGAGGCGAGAAACAGCACCGGGTTGGAGATGGCCATGGGCTTTTTCGAGCGCACATGGGTCAGTTTCATGCCGCGCTGAAAATGCCCCGAGGACAGCCGCACGAAGGCTACGCGGTCGCGATGCTTGGGGTCCATGTTCGCCTGGACCTTGAAGACGAAGCCCGCGACCTTGCGCTCTTCGGGCGCAATCTGGCGCGGTTCGGCAGAGGTGGGCTGCGGCTCAGGCGCGAGATTGCCGATGCCGTCCATCAATTCCTTCACGCCGAAGGAGTTGATCGCCGAGCCGAACCAGATCGGCGTCATGTGACCTTCCAGAACCGCCTGCGGATCAAGGGTTGGCAGCAATTCGCGTGCCATCTCAACCTCTTCGCGCAACTGACCCAGAAGATGATCGGGCACGTGATCGGCCAGCTTGGGATCGTCGAGACCGGAGATCTGCACGCTTTCCGCGACCTTGTTCCGGTCCGCGCGGTCCATGATTTCAAGCCGGTCGTTCAGCATGTCATAGGCGCCGATGAAATCCCGCCCGACGCCGATCGGCCATGAGGCAGGCGTCACGTCAATGGCCAGGTTTTCCTGGATCTCGTCTATGATCTCGAACGTGTCGCGGCTTTCGCGGTCCATCTTGTTACAGAAGGTCAGGATCGGCAGGTCGCGCAGGCGGCAGACCTCGAAAAGTTTCTGGGTCTGGCTTTCAACGCCCTTGGCGCCATCGATGACCATGATCGCCGCATCGACCGCGGTCAGCGTGCGATAGGTGTCTTCGGAAAAGTCGGAGTGGCCGGGCGTATCGACGAGATTGTAGCGGAAGTTTCCGTAATCGAACGACATCGCCGAGGCCGAGACGGAGATGCCACGATCCTTTTCCATCTGCATGAAATCCGACCGGGTGCGCCGCGCTTCACCCTTTGCACGCACCTGACCGGCCATCTGGATCGCGCCACCGAAGAGCAGAAACTTCTCCGTCAGTGTCGTCTTGCCCGCATCGGGATGCGAGATGATGGCAAAGGTTCGCCGCCGCGCAATTTCGGCGGGCAGGGCGGGGCGGTTCTGGGGCGCGTCCAACATAGGCTGCGTCATAGGAGCGGGCGGCGGCCTTGGCAAGGAACCCAAGCGCGCACTCTGCGGTTCACCCTTTTTATAGGAGAGGTTTCCATGGCCCGCCCAAGCATCAAGAACGAAAAACTGTACGACGATCTGCGCGACGACGGCATGTCGAAGGAAAAGGCCGCACGCATCGCGAATGCCAAGGCCAATGACGACATGAATCCGTCCGAGAAGGGCGGCAAGCAACCTGCATATGAAGAGTGGAGCAAGGATGACTTGTATTCCCGCGCGCAAGAGATTGGCATCGAGGGCCGATCGGACATGACCAAGGATGAGCTGATTTCCGCCCTGCGGAACCACTGACCCGAAAAATACTTTTCGAATCGTCATACCGCGCGCAGGATGAACATTACGTGAACATTTTGTGTGAGGTACCCACATGACTCCCGTTGAAATTGCGCAAGAGCTTGTGTCCGGATGTCGTGAAGGCCGCGATCGCGAAAACCTCGACCGGCTTTATGCGAAAGATGCCGTGTCGGTCGAAGCCATGGCCATGGAAGGGCAGGACAGCGCCGAAACGCATGGTCTGGATGGCATCCGCGGCAAGCACGATTGGTGGGACAACGCGATGGAGTTCCACTCGGCTGAGATCGGCGGCCCTTACATGCATGGCCAGGACCGTTTCGCGGTGACCTTCAAGGTGGATGCCACGGACAAATCCACCGGCGAGCGCAGCATCATGGAAGAGGTCGCGGTCTATCACATCGCCGATGGCAAGATCGTGCGCGAGGAGTTCTTCTACACGATGCCGTAGCCGAACGGTGCATTTTGCGCGCTACGGCGTATGTGGCGCTCAGAGAGCATGTCGACTTGCGAAAATGCCACTGTTTCGCCGCATGTCGACCGCAATTCCGCCTTACCCGCCCGAGGATTTTCGCAAAACGGCGGCGGCGTCGAGATGTGAAAGCATCTCTTCGCTGATTTCGAGCGAGCCATGTTCGCTTTCGCGGTGGTCGCGCTGCAATTGGCTCAGCATGTCGGCCATCTCGGTGGGCAAAATCGCCCGCGTGCGCGAATCCACGATCATGGATTCCGCAGCAATTCCCTCGGCATAGATGATCTGATGCTGATCGAAGAGCATCTGGAAATAATCGATGAAGCCTCCCGTCAGCCGACGGATCGTATCGCCGTTCACCAGATGCCGGGCGCGCACCAGCACCTCGGCACGCCCGGCGCCCAGCGCATCCTGACGTTGGTAGATGAACAGCCGATGGTCGGGGCTGACGACCAGGTCATTTGTGTTGTTCAGGGCGCCCGCCCGGATTTGCACCGGCGCAAAGCCCCCGACGGCCCGTGTCGTCCGCTGCCCGATCCAGCGCACGGCCTGCGGGCCGTCATCGCGGGTCAGAACACGGTCGCCGATCTTGAGATCCTCGACCGGGCATTGCGCCCCGGAGGCCATGGTGATGAGCGTTCCGCGGGTGAAGGACACGCAGGCCAACTGCGCGAACTTCGCCAGCATCTCTTCTGTGTCGATGCCCACGAGGGCGTAATCGATACGGGGGGCCAGGGGCGCCAGCGGCAGGAGATACAGCCCTTGCGCATGGCCGTTCCCATCCGTCTCCACGAGGACGAGGGCTTCATGCGTGCGCCCGTCTCCGGACATCAGCGTGATGGCGCAGTCGAGGTGCAGATCGGCGCCGGGCTGACCGATCTCGGAGCCAGTCGCGATGGAAAAGGGCGCGTCGGGACGCACCACGACCCGAAGCTGCATCTCGGCGGCGACTGGTGACAATTGGTACAGATCGTCGAGCATCAGCTCTTCCGCAAAGCTCACCGGATCGCCGAGATTGGCGCCGTTGATCACGCGGAAATGCTCGGCGCGGTAAACGCCGAGGGTCTGGGTGGAGCGGGGCGTGCCGCTGGTCGTCATCACGCGTGTCTCGTATCCGCAGGAAGTCTTGAGAAAATCTCAATGTAGATTGCCCACCGATTATGGCATCACGAGGCCGCAGGACAGGTCTTTTGTCGACCGCCATCAAGAAGAGAGGAAGCGCATGGATTTGGGAATTCGCGGAAAACGGGCATTGGTGACGGCGGCGTCGAAAGGGTTGGGCCGCGGATGCGCAGAGGCTCTGGCGGAAGCGGGCGTCGATCTCGTTCTGAATGCCCGCGGCGCCGAGGCGCTGGAGGAAACGGCGGCAGCCTTGCGTGCGGATTACGGCGTCTCGGTCACGACGGTCGCTGCTGATATCGTATCAGAGGATGGGCGCGCGGCAGTGCTTGAGGCCGCAGGCGACGTGGACATCCTTGTGACCAATGCAGGCGGCCCGCCGCCGGGCATCTGGTCCGACTGGACGCGGGACGATTTCGTCGCCGCGCTCGATGCCAACATGCTGACGCCCATCGCGCTGATGCAGGCCTGCCTGCCGGGCATGATGGCGCGGGGCTGGGGCCGGGTGGTCAACATCACCTCGCAATCGGTGAAGGCGCCCATCGCCGCCCTTGGCCTGTCCAATTCGGCGCGCACGGGGCTGACGGGCTTTGTCGCCGGGACAGCGCGGCAGGTCGCGCCCGAGGGCGTGATCATCAACAACCTGCTGCCCGGCGCGCATGATACCGACCGGATCGATGCGCTCGACCGGCGCGCGGCCGAGGCGCAGGGCCGCAGCCAGGAGGACATCCGGCACGCCAAGTTCCAGACCATTCCCGCCCGGCGCTATGGCACGCGACAGGAGTTCGGCGCGATGTGTGCTTTCCTCTGTTCGCAACATGCAGGCTATATCGTCGGGCAGAACATCCTGCTCGATGGTGGCGGCATCAACGCGACGCTCTGATGGCGCGGGGGCCGGACGGGACCGGCGGCGGGGCAGGATTCTCGCTGTCGGATCAGT
Organism: Roseivivax sp. THAF197b; assembly: GCF_009363255.1. NCBI lineage: Bacteria > Pseudomonadati > Pseudomonadota > Alphaproteobacteria > Rhodobacterales > Roseobacteraceae > Roseivivax > Roseivivax sp. THAF197b. The sequence goes on from NZ_CP045318.1 coordinate 998,696, forward strand.
TGTTCAATGCACGCACAATCGGGCAATTGGCGCGCGAATACGCGGTGCTGCCCGGTTTCGACCCGGCCCGTTTCGAAGCCGAAGCGCTGCAGGGCCTTGCCGGTCGCGGCCTGTTGGAACGGCTGGACTGGCTCGCCACATGCATCGAGGCGCAGCTTCCGCAGGACTTCCCGGCCATGGCCGAGGCGCTGGAAGCGGCCATGCCGCCAAAGCTGGACCCGAGCCTGCAGGACAATGATTTCGGGCAGTTCATCCATGCCGTGCCGGGGATCCTGGCCGTGCGCCACGGGATCGAGGACCACCGTGACCGCGCGCTCGACCTGATCCACCGCGCCACGCAGCGCTTCTCGATGGAGTATTACATCCGGCCCTTCCTGAACCGCTGGCCCGACGAGACGCTGGAGCGGCTCGCAGTCTGGGCGGAGGACGAGAATTACCATGTGCGGCGTCTCGTGTCGGAAGGCACGCGCCCGCGTCTGCCCTGGGCTGCCAACATCACGCTGCCGCCGGCGCGTGCGCTGCCGCTTCTGGACGCGCTGCATGCCGATCCCACGCGCTACGTCACGCGCTCGGTCGCGAACCACCTCAATGATCTGACGCGGCATGATCTCGATGCGGTCGCGCGGCATCTCTCGGCCTGGAAGGCGGCCGGGCGGCAATCCCCGCGCGAGCTTGACTGGATGACGCGCCACGCCCTGCGCGGGGCGGTGAAGCGCGGCGCGCCCGCAGCCTTGGCGCTGATCGGGATCGATCCGGAGCTGCCCGTTGACGCAAGCCTGCATTGCACGCCCGATCCGGTGCCGATCGGCGCGCCATTGACGATCAAGGCGCAGATCACGCCTGCGCGCGCGGGCCGTCTGCTGGTGGATTACCGGATCCGCTTTCACCGCCCCGGCGGGCGCATGGGTGAGAAAGTGTTCAAGCTGGGCCAGTGCAATGTCGCGGCCGGCGAGACAGCGACACTGGAAAAGCGCCACAACCTCAAGGCCAACGCGACCACCTTCACCTGGCATGCCGGGCCGCATGAGCTGATCCTGCAGGTCAATGGCCGGGATGTGGCCGAATATAGCTTCACCGTGAGCGTCGGGGGCTAGGCCCCGGACTGGAGAGCCTTACTTGGCAGGGGCGGTGCCCCAGCGGGCTTCCAGCGCCTCAAGAGCCGCGATGCGTTCCTCGGTCTTGGGATGGCTCATCAGCCAGGCGGGGACTGCGCCTGCGCGCGCGCCCGTCAGCTCTTCGAGCTTGGCAAAGAGCGACTTCTGCGGCCCGATGCCGATTCCTGCCTTGGCGAGAAGTGCCGCGGCATAGGCGTCGGCCTCGAACTCGTCACTGCGTGAAAGCCGTGCGGCCAGAAGCGAGCCCAGCATGTTGGCGATCCACACACCCACGCCGGGGATGATCCGGCCGAGGATCATCGCGAGCGCCGTGCGGAGGGCGTTCTGCCCGGAAAAGTCGATCATCCGCCGCCGCGAATGGCCAAGCGCCACATGACCCAGCTCATGCGCGATGACCGAGGCCATTTCCTCGCCCGTGACCTCGCCCTGCTGATATTTGCGGTAGAAACCCCTGGTGATGAAGATGCGCCCGTCCGGTGCTGCGAGGCCGTTCACCGGATCGATCTCGTAGATATGCACCTTGATGCGCGGCACATCGAGTGCCTTGGCCAGCCGCGAGAGAATATCGCGCAGGCGCGGGTCGGCCAGCTCGGTCGAGCGCTCGTCAAGCTCCTTCGCGGTGCGCCATGCCGAGAAGCGGTACATGGCAAGGCCGTAGAGAATGGCGAGCAGGATCGGTGTGAACTTGATCATGGTCGTAATATGGGGCGGGACGGGCCAAAGAAAAAGCGCCCGGAGCCTTCGCCCCGGACGCCCTGATGTCGCAGTCTGCGGGATGCGCAGATCGAACGCGTCAGACGAGCGATGCGTCCATGGTGATTTCTGCGGTGCCGCCCTTGTAGAGCTTGGAGATCGGGCAGCCCTCCTTGGCGGCATTGGCCGCTTCCATGAACTTAGCCTCATCGAGGCCCGGCACGGTGGCCTTCACTTCGAGATGCACCTTGGTGACCGAGAAGCCGTCGCCATCCTTCTCGAGGCTGACCGTCGCCTTGGTGTCGATCGCGTCCGCCGTGGCATCGTGCTGGCCGAGGATCATCGAAAGCGCCATCGAATAGCAGGCCGCATGCGCGGCGCCGACAAGCTCTTCGGGGTTGGAGCCGGGCTCGTCCTCGAAGCGGGTGTTGAAGCCGTAGGGCGTGTTGTCGAGCGCGGTCGATTCGGTCGAGACCCTGCCCTTGCCGGATTGCAGATCGCCCGCCCAATGCGCGGTGCCGAATTTCTTGATCGCCATGTTGGTATCCCTTTGTCCCAAGTGAATTCGGAACCCAACGTTCCGAATGACGGAGTGGTTCCGTGCCCGCCGCCTGGCACGCATTCCGGGTTTTGCGCTGCGTGGCATGGCGCAGATCGGATCGACGGCCTTCGGCCGCCGATCCGCTGGAGGCTCTGCCTCCAGACCTCCGGAGGTATTTCCGGTCCGGTCGTGAGGGGGCGAGGGAGATTTATGGCGAGCGACGCGCCGGGTTTGAGGAATGCGGGAGCCGATGCGGCAAAGAGGGGCGCGCGGCTCGTCTGCTGAGGCCCACGGAGGGCGCGGTTACCGCGCCAGTTCGCGCATCCCGCGGTCGATGCCGTCAAGCGTCATCGGCACCATGCGATCCTCGAAAATCTCGCGGATCATGCCGATGGACTGGGTGTAATCCCAGTATTTCTCGGGCACCGGATTGATCCAGAGGTGGTCCGGCCATTGCGCCCGCGCGCGCTCCAGCCAGGTCTGGCCGGCCTCCTGGTTCCAGTGTTCGTTGGCGCCGCCCGGAATGGCGATCTCGTAGGGCGACATCGAGGCATCGCCCACGAAGATGCATTTGTAATCCGCGCCATAGGTGCGCAGCACCTCGTGGGTCGGCGTCTGTTGGTCCCAGCGCCTGCGATTGTCGCGCCAGACGCCTTCGTAGAGGCAATTGTGGAAGTAGTAATGTTCGAGGTGCTTGAACTCGGAGCGCGCGGCGGAGAAAAGCTCCTCGACCACGCGGATATGATCGTCCATCGAGCCGCCCACGTCGAGAAACAGCAGCACCTTGACCGCGTTGCGCCGCTCGGGCCGGGTCTTCACGTCGAGCCAGCCCTGTTCGGCGGTCGACCGGATCGTTCCGGGCAGGTCAAGCTCATCGGCGGCGCCGTCGCGGGCCCATTTGCGCAGGCGCTTCAGCGCCACCTTGATGTTGCGGGTGCCGATCTCGATGGAATCGTCGTATTCGCGAAATTCGCGCTTGTCCCAGACCTTCACGGCGCGGCGATGGCGCGAGGTATCCTGGCCGATGCGCACGCCTTCGGGGTTGTAGCCGTAGGCTCCGAATGGCGATGTGCCGCCCGTGCCGATCCATTTGTTGCCGCCCTGATGGCGGCCCTGCTGTTCCTTCAAACGCTCGCGCAGGGTCTCCATCAGCTTGTCGAAGCCGCCGAGCGCCTCGATCTCGGCCTTCTCCTCGGGCGAGAGGTGCTTTTCCGACATCTTGGTCAGCCAGTCGGCGGGCAGGTCCACGGCTTCGAGCACCTGGTCGAAGCTGATGTTCTCCAGCCCAGAGAAGGCGGCGGCGAAGGCGCGGTCGAAGCGGTCGATATGCCGCTCGTCCTTCACCATGGCGCTGCGCGCGAGGTAGTAGAACGCCTCCGGATCATAGGTGGCGAGGCCTGCGCGCATCGCTTCCAGAAATGTCAGGTATTCGCGAAGCGACACCGGCACGCCCGCATCGCGGAGTTTTTCGAAAAAGGGGACGAACATGCCCCTGCCTTACACCAAGGCCTTCTCGATGGCGATGGTCCCGATCAGTCCGAGAAGGGCACCGATGATGGCGTAGACCACGGCGTATTGCACGATATCGAGCCGGTTCCCGCGCCGACGCTTGGCAGATAGGCCCCCCCAGATTGCCCCGAGCACAGCCCCGACAAGTACGATCATAAACGCCCGATCCTTCCCTTCAGCGGGTTCAACGCCTCGATCTCGCGCAGCTTCGCGCGGACCGCGTAATCCGAGCCGAACCCGTATCGCGCCCAACCGAGGCTGTCCAGACGCACCTGGCGGCCTTCCGCGGCCCGGCCCGAAAGCTCCAGCGCTTCAGCGCGCAGCATGAGAAGCGTGGCGAGCAGGGCCGCGTTCTCATGCCGCGCGGCCACGTCGACCTGCGGGCTCAGCACCGCGAGCGCTTGCTCGGGCTGGTTCCGCGCGATCGCGTGGGCGGCCAGCTGCGACGCGACATAGGCGCGGTGCAGGCTGGTTCTGGGGGAGGCGGCGAAGTAGCGATCCGCCGCCTGGAAGTGCTTCAGCGCCGCGTCGATGTCCTGGGACTGGGTGATGCGGCCCATGGCGTAATGCGAAAAGCCGAGCCGGTGATCGCGCCAGCCCAGGGCGTTGGCGATCTGGAGCGCCTCACGCGCCGCGGACTTGCGGTCCTTGGTGCCGGGGCCGAGTGCCGCCTGCACCGCCTGCACCCAGGCGCGCGGCGTCTGTTGCAGTTGCGAGGTCTGCCGCTGCGTGCCGCCGGGATTGAGCCGGGCGAGGATCGCGGGAAGACGGCTTGCCACAGCGCCCTTCGTCATGCCCGAGCGCAGTTCGGGATCGTAATAGGCGCGCAGGATCAGCATGTCGAAGCCCGTGAGCACCGTATGCACATTGTCGTCGTTGAAGACCGAATCGGGCAGGCGATAGAGATCGTTGAGCGGGCCCAGCGCCTGGGCCAGTTCCTCATGCAGGCAGTCGCGCACCTCCTGGGGGGAGGCATCGCCCGGCAGGAAAACGGCAACCCGGTCGCGCTTGACCATGTTGGACCAATTGATCTGCGCGGTCCGGCGCACGCGGCCATATTCGGCCAGCGAGGAGACGTTCGGCACGACGAAACAGGCCGCCTGCGGCAGGTAGCGGCGGATTTCGGAGCGGGGGACCGCCTCGATCGTCACATGCGCGGGGCCGGACTGGTCGCGGGCCACGTCGATCCGCGCCTCGGTGCGCAGCCGGTAGAGCACCTGATCGAGATCGGAGAAGAGGGATGCGGGCGGTCGGCCGGTGACGCGCACGTTGATCGGCCCTTCGAAGCGCGTGAAGCGTTCGAGTTCCCGTCCCGATTCGAGGCTGAAGGAGAGGGCCAGGAAATCGCGCGCAATCTCACGGTTGGAGGCCTGGGCGGGCACGGGGCGCGGCACCTGGAAGCGCTTCATCGGCGGCAGCGTGCTTTCGCTGACGATGGCGGCGCGGGTTGTGGTGTCGGGTTCGGACACGGGCACGCAGGCGCTCAGCAAAAGGCAAATGGGGATAATGAAATGGCGCATCAGGCCCTCTGGTATTTGATGAAGGGGGTCTGGACGCCGATACGGTCGTAAAGTTTGCGGGCGGTGTGGTTGAACTCCTGCGTCAACCAATAGACCGAGCCTGCATGATGCGCGTCAGCGGCGGCATAGACCGCCTCGATCAGGGCGCGTCCGACGCCTGCGCCGCGCATCTCGGGCACCGCGTAGAGGTCCTGTAGATAGCAGACCTCCTCGATGCGCCAGGCATGGCGGTGAAACAGGTAATGCGTCAGCCCGACGAGCCGGCCATCGACCTCGGCCACCAGCGCGTTGAAGTCGCGCGGGTCGTCGCCCAGAAGGCGCGCAAAAGTCGCGTCATAGACGGGCGCGTCGACCGAACTCTCGTAAAAATCGAGATACGCGGTCCACATCGCCTGCCAATCGGCGCGATCCTCTTGTGCCAACGGGCGCACGGAGATGGCATTGGCGGAAAGCATCGTCGGGGTCGTCCTGATCGTTCCAGATGTGGCCAACATCGGGGCCATTTTTGTCCGTAGTTGGATGACTATACGGCGAAATAGGGAATTCTGGAGCCGATACGGCAACAGCCTTCGAGATTCTCGCGGTGGATGAGCTTCTTCCCGCAGTATATTGAAAGTAAATGAGAAATTTGATGCATGGATGCCACATCTTCCAACGCGTGGCAGCCGATGCGGGGTGTTCCGGGCAGGGCTGCGACAAAGAGGGCCGCAACGTGACGCGAATCCCGCGTGACAGGTGAGGTAACTCGCGCCATAGTTGTGTTGGGCAATTTCCGCCTGTGTTTACCGTGTATCTTGGAGAAATTCTTAATGCATTTATTGAAACGTGCGGCCTGCGCGCTGTCGCTGGCACTTTTTGCAACCGCAGCTCCCGCGGCGCCAACGCTTCCGCTGATGGGGTCGGTGAAAATGGCGGTCATTCCCTGCCAGTTCTCGGGCACCCGGATGAGCAATTCCGACCGGCTGGCCTATACCATTCAGGTCCTCAAGGGGGTGAATGTCTGGAACAAGTTCATCGGTGACGTGGCGCGGATCGACATGCGCGTGACGCGCCCGGTCACGCTTGAGCGCAGTTTTGACGACACGCGTGCCAACAGGGTCTCGGCCACGACCATCAAGAACGAATGTTCCGCCAAGGCCGGTCTGGACGCCGATACCGACGTCACGTTCGTCATCACCGTGCCCGGCTACGAAGTGAAGGGCAGCCCGGGTTGGGTCGTCTATCGGGGCACGACGGGCGGTGCGGCGGCACTCGATTCCACGAAAAGCAATCTCAGCCTCGGATTGGGCGGCGTCGTGCACGAGATCGGCCATGCCTTGCGGCTCAATCATACCTACGGGGCCGCGAACGATCTCAGTGCGTTTCAGGCGCCCATCTCCTATGACGACAATTCTTCGGTGATGGGGCGCAATGGCGGCGCACTGACATTGCATGATCGCGAACGGCTGGGTCTCGTGCCGCAGGGCCGCATCTTCCAGGCGGGCGGCCAGCATGCCAGCTGTCGCCAGGAGTTCCGCTCAGGCCAGGGCTGTACCTGGGAGATCACGCTGACCGACTGGAACGCCCGCAAGGACAACACCCATTACGTGGGCGCGCGCATTCCCTTCGATCCGCGCAATCCCGAGACCTACTTTCTCGTGGAATATGCCAGCCGTCCGACCTCGGTCGGTGCGGACGAGATGTCGGACCCGGCGCTGCGGATCTACACGCTTTACGAGTCGGACATGTATTTCGACGACTGGAACCGGATCCAGATGAACCATACGTCCCGGCCGGTCCGGCGCAATGTGCTGATGAAGGAATGGCAGAACCAGCACCGAAGCTGGCGGGCCATCGCCGCGCTGCCGCTTGAGGATCGCAGCAGTTTCGGGGCGCAGTTCAACGCGGGCCAGGTCCGGATCGAGCAGATTCCCCATGCGCCGGGCGCCACCGCTGAGGACAAGCGCACCACGACGCTTCGCATCCGGCACTTCCTGCCAAATCTCTGCATGAAGGACTTCGTTCAGCGCGCGGCATGGCCCGATGACCGTGCCTGCGTGACGAAGGCGCGTCGCGACGCGATCAAGGCCGAGAACGAGGCGGCGCCGGATCACACCAACGCCGATGGCAGCTGCAAGTCAGGTTTCATGCCGCGCGCTTTCGACCCGAACCGCACCTGCGTGTCGTTCGATCAATCGGCGGTGTCGTCGCTTGAGACCCAGGCGGATCGCGATGGCAACTCGCCGCGCCTCTCCGATCAGGCGAAAGGTCCGATGACCTGCAAGGGGCGTCTGCGCTGGCGCGGGATCACACCCACGGACTACGTCTGCGTGACCGAGGATCGCTGGATTGAAGTGCGCAATATGAACGACCTTGCCCGCCGCAACACCAATGCCGACGGGACCTGCAAGGGCGATTTCGTGCGCCGCAATGCCGTGCGCGGCGACCGCACCTGCGTGCCGCCGCAAATGGCCGAGCTGGTCAAGCTGGAAAACCGCAACCGCCGCTCGGGCTATCTCTACGGTCAGTGAGGGACCGCACGGGCAGGGGCGTCAGCGCCCCTGCTGCCGACGCGCCATGAAGGCCAGCCGCTCGAAGAGATGCACGTCCTGCTCGTTCTTCAGAAGGGCCCCGTGCAGTTTTGGCAGGGCATCCGCACCGTCCCGTTTCAGATCCGCAGGATCGAGGTCTTCGGCCAGCAACAGCTTCAGCCAGTCCAGAACCTCTGAGGTCGACGGCTTCTTCTTCAATCCGGGCTGTTCGCGGATCTCGTAGAACTGGGTCAGCGCCTCGGTCAGAAGCTGCGGCTTGATGCCGGGGTGATGCACCTCGACGATACGGCGGAGCACGTCCGGTTCGGGAAAGCGGATGTAGTGGAAGAAGCAGCGGCGCAGGAAGGCGTCCGGCAGCTCTTTCTCGTTGTTCGATGTGATGATCACGATGGGGCGATGGCGCGCGCGGATCGTCTCGCCGGTCTCGTAGACATAGAAGTCCATCCGGTCGAGTTCCTGCAGCAGGTCGTTCGGGAACTCGATATCGGCCTTGTCCACCTCGTCGATCAGCAGGACCACCCGGCGCTCCGCCTCGAAGGCCTCCCACAGTTTGCCCTTGCGGATGTAGTTCTTCACGTCATTCACACGCTCGTCGCCGAGCTGGCTGTCCCGCAGGCGGCTGACCGCGTCGTATTCGTAGAGGCCCTGCTGCGCCTTGGTGGTGGATTTGATCGACCATTCGATCATCTCGGTGCCCAAGGCCTGCGCCACCTGACGCGCGAGTTCGGTCTTGCCGGTGCCGGGTTCTCCCTTGACCAGAAGCGGGCGTTCCAGCGTCACGGCGGCATTCACCGCCATGGTCAGATCGTCGGTTGCGACGTAGGCATCGGTTCCTTCAAACTTCATCGAACGCATGTCTCTCTTTGCTGTTGGCGTGCTCGGAGGCTGGTTTTTTTCCGCGCCCCTACGTCACTTGACTAGTGACAGCGCGGCAGCCTTGGGCTATTCGGCTTCGCGCAGGGGTGCCAGATAATCAGGGGAAAAGCTATGGCTGATGTCGGCGTGATTGAGGGAGCGACCATGAAACCCGAATCCTTTTTACCAGATGATTACCGTCCGTCCGAAGACGAAGAGTTCATGAGCGATCGGCAGCTCGAATATTTCCGCCGCAAGTTGATTACCTGGAAGCAGGACCTTCTCGCCGACACGCGCGACACCATCGAAGGGCTGCAGGACGGCACGCGCAATATTCCCGACGTGACCGACCGCGCCAGCGAAGAGACCGACCGCGCGATCGAGCTGCGCACCCGGGATCGCCAGCGCAAGCTCGTCGCCAAGATCGAATCCGCACTGCGCCGCATCGAAGAGGGCGAATACGGATATTGCGAAAAAACGGGCGAGCCCATTTCGCTCAAGCGTCTGGACGCGCGTCCGATCGCCACGATGACGCTCGAGGCGCAGGAACGCCATGAGCGCCGCGAAAAGGTGCATCGCGACGACTGATCGCGATCTCGTCTAATCAGCAAAGGCGCCGGATCGCAGGGTCGGGCGCCTTTTTCATTTCCGGTGCCAATATTCGGGAGGCGAATCATGGACGTGCAGGCTTTGCGCATCGCGGTCGTGGGCGGCGGCATTGGCGGGCTGGCCGCGGCAGCCGCGCTCTCTGCCCGGGGGGCGCATGTGACCCTCCTGGAGCAGGCCGACGCAATCCGCGAAGTGGGGGCGGGCCTGCAGGTCTCCCCGAACGGTCTGAAGGTGATCGCCGCGCTGGGGCTCGAGGCGGCGCTGGGCACAGCCCCAAGGGCCGCCGCCGTGTCCTTGCGCGACTACCGCGCCGGGCGGGAGGTGCTGCGCCTCGATCTGGCCCGGCTCGGGGACGGCATGGCCTACCGGTTCGTGCATCGCGCCGATCTGGTTTCGGTTCTGGCCGATGCCGCACGCAAGGCGGGCGTCGATATCCGCCTAACGCAGAAAGTGACCCGTGTAAGCCCCGGCGCGCCCGCACGGATCGAGACCGCCGCCGATGAAGTCATCGCGGGCGATCTCGTCATCGGCGCGGATGGTTTGCATTCCGTCGTCCGGCCCGTGCTGAACGGAGAGGCGCCTGCGCATTTCACCGGTCAGGTGGCCTGGCGGGCTGTCGTGCCCAATGTCGTGGATCACCCCGCCGAAGCGCGGGTGCATATGGGGCCGCATCGCCACGTGGTCAGCTACCCGCTGCGCGACGGTGCCTTCGTGAACCTCGTTGCCGTGCAGGAGCGCGCGCGCTGGACCGAAGAGGGCTGGTCACAGACCGATGAGGGCCGCCACCTCCGTGCCGCCTTCGCGGATTTCGGCGGCGATACGGCCCGCCTTCTGGCCGAGGTCGACCGCCCGGGCCTCTGGGGGCTCTTCCGCCATCCGGTCGCCGCGCGCTGGTGGGGGGAGGGGCTAGCGCTTCTGGGCGATGCCGCGCATCCGACGCTGCCTTTCTTGGCTCAGGGCGCCAACCTCGCACTTGAGGATGCCTGGGAATTGACCGACGCGCTGTCCCGCGCCGCCGACCTGCCCGAAGGCCTCGCCTCCTACCAGGCGCGCCGCGCGGATCGGGCGGCCCGCGTGATCGAGGCCGCGAATGGCAATGCCTGGAAATACCATCTTGCCACTCCGGGCCTGCGGGATGCGGCGCATCTTGCTCTCTCCATCGGCGGTCGCCTGGCTCCCGGCCTGATGCTACGCCAGTTCGACTGGCTCTATCGCTACGATCCGACCGAAGCGCGTTGACCGTGCCGACCGCCATGGCCCCCACCTTTTGGGCAGGCGACAGCGGGCCTATCTGAGGATAGACAGGCCCTCAAAGGAGATCCGCCATGGACCGTTTCGACCCGATCCCGGAGACCGCCCTCGAATGGCATCGCGCAGGCGAGGGCGCCTGCCTTGCCACCGTGATCGAGACCTGGGGCTCCGCCCCGCGGCGCACCGGATCGCAGCTGGCCATTTCCGGCACCGGCCGGATCGAAGGCTCCGTGTCGGGGGGCTGTGTCGAGGGCGCGGTGATCGTCGAAGCCATCGAGGCGCTGGAGGCGGGCGAGGCGCGCGAGTTGGAATTCGGGGTCTCGGACGATGATGCCTTCGCGGTGGGCTTGGCCTGCGGCGGCACGATCCGCGTGCTGATCGAACCGGTGGGCGCGGTTCTGCCCGAGGCGCTTCTGGCGGATCTTGTCGCGGCGCGGGCTGCTCGCACGCCTGTGGCTTATAGTGTCGATCTCGACACCGGCGTGCGGTCCCTGACCCGCGAGGGTCATGCCGACCGTTTCCGCATGGATCGTTCGGGCTTCGAGGAGGGCACGCGCCGCTTCGTCACCATTCACAACCCGCCCCTGCGCCTCGTCGTGGTGGGTGCCGTGCATATCGCCCAGGCGCTGCTGCCCATGGCGCGGATCGCGGGCTACGATCCGGTGGTGATCGACCCGCGCGAGACCTTCGGGTCGGAGACGCGCTTTCCCGGAGAGACGATCCTGCATGACTGGCCCGACGAGGCGGTGGACAAGGCCGGGCTCGACAGCCGCACGGCGCTCGTGCTGCTGACCCATGACCCGAAGCTCGACGATCCGGCGATCAGCCGCGCACTGCGCTCGGCGTGTTTTTACATCGGTGCGCTGGGCTCCACCCGGACCCATGCCAAACGCGTGGAGAGGCTTCAGGCCGAGGGCTTCACCGAAGCCGAGATCGCGCGCATCCACGGGCCCATCGGGCTCGATATCGGCGCGGCGGGGCCTGCGGAAATCGCCGTCTCGGTGATCGCGGAGATGACCCAAGTGCTCCGGAAACGGCCATGAAATTCGGCCCCATGCCCGTGTCCGAGGCCGAAGGCGCGATCCTTGCCCATTCGGTGGCTCTGCCCAAGGGGCGGCTGAAGAAGGGCATGGTGATCGATGCGGAGGCAGTGGCCAAGCTCGAAGCCGCTGGTCTGAGCGAGGTCGTGGCCGCCCGGCTCGAACCCGGCGATCTGGGCGAGGATGACGCGGCCGCTGAACTGGCCCGCGCGCTCGTCCCCGGGGAGCAGACCGGCTTGCGCATCGGGCGCGCCGCGACGGGCCGGGCCAATGTCTTTGCCGAAGGGCCGGGACTTGCGCATATCGACGCGGACCGGATCAACGCCCTCAACGCGGTACACCCGATGATTACCGTGGCCACCGTACCGCCGTTCCAGCGGATGGCGGCGGGCGGCATGGTGGCGACGATCAAGATCATCTCCTACGGCGTGCCGGGCGCGGCGCTCGCCGAAGCGGCCTCGGTCGGCGCGGGCGCGCTTGGCTTTCACGCCCCGGCCATCGCCACGGCGCAGCTGATCCAGACCAGCACGGAAAGCGCCGTTGATCCTGCGAAGGGGCACAAGGCCATCGCAGACCGGCTGGACCGCCTCGGCGTCGATCTGGCACCCGCGCAGGTCGTGCCGCACGAGGTCGACGCGCTCGCCGCCGCGCTCAGGGCGTCCGAGGCGGAGGCGCTCTTCATCCTGACGGGCTCGGCCACGTCGGATCTGCACGACACCGCCCCCGAGGCGCTGCGCGCGGCGGGTGGCCAGGTCGCGCATTACGGCATGCCGGTCGATCCGGGCAATCTGCTGTTCCTTGGCGATCTCGGCGGACGGCCCGTCGTGGGCCTGCCTGGCTGTGCGCGCTCGCCCGCGCTCAACGGGGCGGATTGGGTGATGGAACGGATCCTGTGCGGCGTCGCGGTCACCCCGGCGGACATTGCAGGCATGGGGGTCGGCGGCCTTCTGAAGGAGATTCCTCTGCGCGGCCGTCCGCGGGAGGCGTGAGGCCGGACCGCGCGGCCCGCGCCTGCGATATCTCGGCGGCTTGCGACACGTGCGCCGGAACTCTTAGCGGGCAAACAAACCGAACAAACAAAAAGGGCGCCACAGCGGGCGCCCATTCCTCGTCGCGATGGCGAGACGTTTACTTCACGGGGCCGACCATCATGATCATCTGGCGGCCTTCCATCTTCGGCATGTTCTCGACCTTGCCGACGTCTTTCACGTCCTCGGCCACGCGCTCAAGCAATTCCCGCCCGAGGTTCTGGTGTGCCATTTCCCGTCCGCGGAAACGCAGGGTGACCTTCACCTTGTCGCCCTTCTCGAGAAACTTGAAGACGTTCTTCATCTTGACGTCATAGTCGTGAATATCCGTGTTGGGACGGAATTTCACTTCCTTGACCTCGATGGTCTTCTGCTTCTTGCGGGCCTCGGCTTCGCGCTTTTGCTGTTCGTATTTGAACTTGCCGAAATCCATGATCTTGCACACGGGAGGCGTCGCGTTCGGCGAAATCTCCACGAGGTCAAGACCAGCCTGTTCCGCCAATTCGCGGCCGCGTTCGGGCGTGACGACTCCGATGTTTTCGCCTTCAGCGCCGATCAGGCGGATTTCCGCTACGCGGATACGATCGTTGACGCGGGGGCCGGTGTCACGGGTGGGCGGCGCGTTGTGAGGTCTGCGGGCTATGGGAATGTTCCTTTGTGCGATTGCAGTTGCGAGGCCGAAAAATAGGCGTCCCGGCCCGGTGTTTCAAGCGTTTAAACGTATGTGGGGCCGGAATTCGGTCGCTCCCTGCCGTGCTGAACGTGGATGATGGGATAGGGGGTGTACGAGCGTCGGTCCGCGACGCCTCGCAGATTGGCCCGATCGGAATTTACGCGGAATGTCAGGAAAAGATGACAGTGAGAATCCGTTTTCGCTATGCCGGGTGACTTAATTAATTTACATTTACGAAAGGACGGCTTTGCGAAAACGAGAATCGGGAGCGGCCGGACCTCCCTCAGCAGGATAGACGATATGAGCAATGATCTTTCGAACAAGCCGTCTCTGCGCTGTCGCATCGCTCAGGTTGGTGTGCTGCTGTCCTGCATGCCCATTCTGGGATGGATGTTGGACACGCCGTGGCTCGTCCGCGCTTCCGAAACCCATGCCGCGATTGTCCTGCCGACCGCGTTTTCCTTCACGCTGGTCTTCATCGCCCTGATGCTGATCGAGCGGGGTCGCGCCGAAAAGCTGCAGCGGACCCTCATATTCGCGGTGATCGGGTTGGTGATTGCCGAGCAGCTCTATCCCGATCTTCATGCTCTGCCGTCGATAATCGGCGTCGCACGCGCGATGCCCGCGGCGATCGACGGGATGTCCGCGGCCACCGCGATCGGGTTTCTGCTGACCGCACTCGTGCTGTGGAGGCTGCAGACCAACCGCGACAGCACGATTGCACTTGCCGTTTCGCTCTTCGGGCTGTCCTCGGCGGTGGCGATCCTGCTGGGCCATTCCTTCGAGCCCGCCTCGATCTATGCATTGCCGGTCTTTGCGGAATTGTCGCAATACACCGCTGCCCTTTTCGCGCTGTTCTTTGCAACCACGCTCATCCCCGAAAGCGAGGGGGCGCTGACGCCGCCGGTCTGACCGCGCACCGCGCCACCCCGCTACCTGGCTTGCGCACTCAGTCGAGAAAAGCCTTTTCGACGACGTATTGCTTGGGGTCGGAATTCGCCCCTTCCTCGAGCCCGTAGCCTTCCAGGAGCTCCTTGATCTCGAGGTTGAAGGCAAGGTTGCCGCAAACCATCGCCCGGTCATGCTCGGGCGTCATGGGGGCCACGCCCAGATCTTCGAACACCTCGCCGGAGCGCATGAGATCGGTGATCCGCCCCATTTTCGGGCTCTCCTCGCGGGTGGTGGTCGGGTAATAGCGCAGTTTGGCGAGGTTTTCCGCGCCGATGAGCTCGTTGAGCATCTCGTCTTGACGGATGTCTTCAATGAGCTTGCGGCCATATTCCAGCTCGCCCACCTCGCGGCAGGTATGAGTGATGATGACCTCGTCGTAATCCTCAAAGGTCTGCGGGTCGCGTAAGAGCGAGGCGAAGGGCGCGAAGCCCGTGCCGGTGGCAAAGAACCAGATCCGCTTGCCGGGCAGCAGCGCGTCATGCACCAGCGTGCCCACGGGCTTGGGCCGCAGGATGATCTCGTCGCCCACCTCGATATGCTGCAACCGCGACGTCAGCGGGCCGTCGGGCACCTTGATCGAATAGAATTCCAGCTCCTCGTCCCAGGAGGGGGAGGCGATGGAATAGGCGCGCAGCAGCGGTTTCTGCTTGCCGGTCTTGGGATCGGGGTCGCCCATCAGGCCGATCATCACGAACTCGCCCGAGCGAAACCGCAGGCTCGCAGGCCGCGTCACCCGGAAGGAGAACAGACGATCTGTCCAATGGGTCACTTGCGTCACTTTCTGGGCGTCGGGAACGGCCAGCTTCTTGACCGGCGTCGAATCACTGTCTTTCACGGGTCTCTGCTCTGTCATGGCGTCATCACGAGGCGCGCGCCTCGTACCTTCTGCAATAGTCGAAAGGAGGGGGATGGGCAAAGGGGGCGTTTGGTCGCCCGGTGTCCGGGCTGCGCCGCGCGGGTCAGCCGCGCAGCCGGGCCTGGTAGTCATGGGACTGCCAGTCGGCGCGGAAAATCCACTGGTCTTCCGGCTGACGCGCGGCGAGCGCCGCGTCGATCTCGACCTCGTCGAAGCCAGCCCGGCGCGCCATGGCGTATTGATCGGCGATCACATGGCCGCGGGCCCTGAGCCGTCCGCGATAGCCGCGCAGTCGCAGAAGCCGCGCGAGCGTAAATCCGCGCCCATCCGCCGAGGACGGGAACTCGACCACGACCATCTGCGCCTGCGTTGCAGCCTCCAGCGTGTCGGGGTCGGTATCCGAGGGCAGAACGACTGCGTCGCCCGCGAGGCCCGGTTGAAAATCGTCGGGGGCAAAGCCCGCATCGGTCACGATCACGCTCATGTCGTTTCTCCTTTTTCGCCCGCTGGCTGTCCTGATTGGCGCACGGGGCGACCGTCGATGAAATGGATGCCGCATTCGTCCTTGGACTGGCCGCGCCAGCGCCCGGCGCGCGGGTCTTCGCCCTTGGCCACGCGGCTGGTGCAGGGGGCGCAGCCGATGGACGGATAACCCTTCGCCACCAGCGGATGCCGGGGCAGGCGGTTTTCGTCCATGTAGGAGGCGACATCGCCCGGCGCCCAATGGGCCAGCGGATTGACCTTGATCCGGCCCGTGGCCTCTTCGAGCTCGAAGAAGTCCATCTGCGCGCGGTCCGAAGTCTGGTAACGCTTGCGCCCGGTGATCCAGCCGTCGAAGCCGTCAAGGGCCGCCTCAAGCGGCAGGGTCTTGCGCAAGGCACAGCAGGCATCGGGGTCGGAATGCTTCAGCGCCCCGTAAGGATCGCGCGCCTGAAGCGCATCCGCATCAGTCTTCAGGATGCGCACGTCCCGAAGTCCCAAGCGTTCGGCGACCTCCTGCTGATAGACCAGCGTCTCCGCGAATAGGAGCCGCGTGTCGATGAACAGAACGGGCGTCGAGCGATCCACCATCGCGACAAGGTGGAGAAGCGCCACCGATTCCGCGCCGAAGCTCGAGACCATGGCGATGCGCCCGGCCTCGGGATCGTTCAGCGCGCCGCGCAAAACGGCCGTGGCGCCGTGATGCCGGTAGCGCGCGTTGAGCGCAGCCACGCGGTCCCGCCGCTCGGCGATCTCCGCCGGGCTCGGTCCGTCCGGGCGGACGTCCTCGCGTATGTCAGGCTCATGCCGCATTGGCGCGGGCCTCCTCGGCCTTGTCGTAAAGGGCAGCCTTGAAGGGCGCCATGCCGAGGCGACGATAGGTCTCGAGGAACGTCTCGTTGCGGTCTTCGCGCAGGTCGAGATACGCGTCCACGATCCGCTCGATGGCGGGCACGATCTCGTCTGCGGAGAAACCGGGTCCGGTGCGGCTGCCCAGCGTTGCATCCGGCCCCTGATCGCCGCCAAGCGTGATCTGGTAATTCTCCACGCCCGCGCGATCGAGGCCGAGAATGCCGATATGGCCCACATGGTGATGGCCGCAGGCATTGATGCAGCCCGAGATCTTGATCTTCAGATCGCCGATATCGGCCTCGGTCTTCAGCGCGTCGAAGCGGGTGGCGATCTCCTGCGCGATGGGGATCGAGCGTGCGGTGGCCAGCGCGCAATAATCCATGCCGGGGCAGGCGATGATATCCGAGATCTTGCCGATATTCGCCGTGGCGAGGCGATGCTCGCGCAGGATTGCGTGAATCTCGGGCAGATCGTCCTTGCGCAGATGCGGAAGCACTACGTTCTGTTCATGGCTGATGCGCAGCTCGTCATGGCCAAAGCGTTCAGCGATATCGGCCATCACGCGCATCTGTGCGGCACTGGCATCGCCCGGCGTTTCGCCATGCGCCTTCAGCGAGATCTGCGCGATGGCATAGCCCGGTGCGCGATGGGCGGCGAGGTTGGCATCGGCCCAGGCCCGGAACACGGGATCGCGCTCATAAGCCGCCTCGAATGCGCCGGTGCTGGCCTGCTCGAAGGCGGGCGGGGCGAATTGCGAGCGGATCGCGGCCAGCATCTCCTGATCGATGCCGGTGAAGGCCGTGCGCGTTTCGGCGAACCGTTCTTCGACAAGGCGGCGGATCTCGTCGATGCCGTGCTCATGCACGGTGATCTTGATGCGCGACTTGTACTTGTTGTCACGCCGTCCAAGCAGGTTCCAGACCGACACGACCGCTTCGAGATAGGGCAGCAGATCGGCTTCGGGCAGGGCGTCATGCAGGACCTTGCCGATCATGGGCGTGCGGCCCAGACCGCCGCCCACGAGCACCCGGTAGGCAATGCCGCCCTCTGCCGTCTCGACGATGCGCAGGCCGATATCATGGGCTGCGGTGACCGCGCGATCCTCGGGGCTGCCGGTGACGGCGACCTTGAACTTGCGCGGCAGGAACTGGAACTCGGGATGATCGGTGGACCATTGCCGGATCAGTTCGGCCACGGGTCGGGGATCGGCCACCTCATCGGCGGCAGCACCCGCGAAATGGTCCGCGGTCACGTTGCGGATCGTGTTCCCGGAGGTCTGGATCGCGTGCATCTCCACCTCGGCCAGCGCATCGAGGATATCAGGCACGTCGCGCAGTTCCGGCCAGTTGAACTGAATGTTCTGACGCGTGGTGAAATGGCCGTATCCCTTGTCCCACCGCTCCGCGATATAGGCGAGCTGACGCATCTGGCCGCTGTTCAGCGTGCCGTAGGGGATGGCCACGCGCAGCATGTAGGCGTGCAATTGCAGGTAGAGGCCGTTCATCAGCCGCAAGGGCTTGAACTCGT
This sequence comes from Roseivivax sp. THAF197b, assembly GCF_009363255.1. NCBI lineage: Bacteria > Pseudomonadati > Pseudomonadota > Alphaproteobacteria > Rhodobacterales > Roseobacteraceae > Roseivivax > Roseivivax sp. THAF197b. The sequence continues at coordinate 1,016,727 of NZ_CP045318.1, forward strand.
CCTCGGTCAGCGAGCCGTCGATGCGGCGTTCGACCTGGGCGCGGAACTGGCAGTTACGCTCGGCCACGAAGCCGGCGTCGAAATCGGTGTAGCGGTACATGGGGGTATCTCCTGGCGTCGGGCCGGGCGCACGGTTTTTGTTAAAGACGTGAACTGAATTTTATGAAAATTCAGTGCCGGACCGCTGTTCCTGCTTTCCATGGGAATAATTCGAGGGGCCGGTCCTGCGGAAATCCTCGCGGAAATGCGTGGGCTCCGGGCCGTTTGCGCCCGGCGACACGTCGGCCAGATAGGCGCCCACGACCTCACCGGGCCGGGATTGTGCATCGAGGAGGCGCAGTTGTGCCACGGCTTCGTCATCGAGCACTTCGGCCTCCGCGAGATCGCGGCTCCAGCCATCGGCTTCGGTCAGGTAGATCACGTCGCCTTCCAGAAGCGCGTTTCCGGTGACAACTTTCGGGGTGAATGCGCGGGGCATCAGAGTGCCTCCTTCATGAGCGTGCGGGTTGCGGCCTCCGCGGCACGTGGCGCGAGGCCAAAGAGGGTCAGGGCAGGGCCGGTCAGCGCGGCTTCGGTCAGGTCTGCAGCCAGTGTGGCGAGCGTCGTGGCCAGGATGCGCTGATCGGGACGCGCGGCGTTCTCGATCACCGTCACGGGCGTGTCGGGACCTGCGCCATGCATCAGAAGGCGGCCCTGGATGAAGCGCGCGGCGCGCTTGCCCATGTAGATCGCGGCAACCTCGCCGGGACGGGCCAATGCCTTCCAGTCGTGATCGGCAAAGCCCTTCATGTCGTGGCCGGTCAGAAATCGCACGCTGGCATTGCGCTCGCGCTTCGTGAGGCTTTGGCCGATCGTGGCGACGGCGGCGGAGGCGGCGGTGATGCCGGGGACGATCTCCCAGGCGATGCCCGCCTCCGAGACGGCGTCGATCTCCTCGTCGAGGCGGCCAAAAACGGTGGGATCGCCGGATTTCAACCGAACGACCTGCGCGCCCGTGGCGGCATGCTCCACGATCAGGGCGTTGATGTCGGTCTGCGTCATGGACGGGCCGAACCCTTCCTTGCCAGCATCGACGAGGACGGCCTCGCGGCGGGCAAGCTCCAGGATCGCGGGCGAGATCAGCCGGTCATGGATCACCACATCCGCCTCATCGAGCGCGCGGCGCGCTTTCATGGTCAGAAGGTCGGGATCGCCGGGGCCTGCGCCGACGAAGGCCACGCGGCCCGGGCGCGGCGCCTCGGAGAGATGCGCCTCGAGCAGGGTGTCGAGACGTTCGCGCACCGCGTCCTCGCCGCCCGCGCGGAGGGCCTCGGCCCCGGCACCGCCGTAATACGCGGCCCAGAAGTCGCGCCGCTTGCGTCCCATGGGCAGGGCATCAGCCATCTTGCGGAAGGCTTTGCCGATACGTGCAAGCGGGCCCAGATCCGCGGGCAGCCGTTCTTCCAGGTCGCGCTTGATTGCGCGGGCCAGAACCGGGGCCGCCCCTTCGGTGCCGATCGCCACGGTCACCGGGTCCCGATCGACGATCGCGGGGGTGATGAACTGGCTGTCCTGCAGGTTGTCGACGATATTGGCCAATGCGCCATCGGCGCGCGCCAGGGCGACCGTGCGGGCATCCTCGGCCGCGTCTTCATCGGCGGCGTAGAAAAGCACCGCGCAAAGCGCATCGCCCGGGCCCATCGGCCGACGTTCGAGGCGGAGGCGCCCGGCTGTGGCCCAGCCTTCGATCTCGGGGGCGGGGTTGGGGGCGAATACCGTCAGGTTGGCCTCGGTCTTCAGGAGAAGCCGAAGCTTGGCCAGAGCGGCCTCGCCGCCGCCCGAGACGACCACGCGCCGTCCGGCCAGCGCCACGAAGATGGGAAAGTGCTGCATGTCGCGCCCTTTGAGCCTTTGCGGTTTGCTTGCTTAAAATAGAATATTGTTCCGCTGGATATCCAGATGCTTGCGGAAACAAGGACATTTGTTCTATCTGTGCGGGGCTCGAGAGTGGAGAATTCCAGATGGCGACAAAAGACAGAACGGAGGTTCGGCTGGACGAGACGGACCGGAAAATTCTTGCGGAACTGCAGCGCGATGCCAGCCAATCGCTGGACGATATCGCAAGCGGCGTCGGCTCGTCGAAGACGCCGGTCTGGAATCGGATCCGCAAGATGCGCGAGGCCGGGATCATCGGGGCGCAGACCGTGCAGCTCGATGCCGAGGCGCTGGGCTTCGAAGCCTGTTTCTTCGTTCTGATCCGCACCTCGGAGCATGAGGCGGAGTGGCAGCGGCTCTTTCTCAAGGCCCTGAAAGAGCGGCCGGAAGTGCAGGAAGCGCACCGGCTCGCAGGCGATATCGACTATATCCTGAAGGTCCGGGTGAAGAACGCCCGCGCCTATGACGCCTTCTACCAGGCGCTGATTTCCGAGGTGAAAGTGCATAACGTGACGGCGCTTTTGTCGATGGAGGAGATCAAGTCCACGACGGCCCTGCCACTCTAGACGGGGCCCGCTCCTTGGCGCTTGCGCGCCGCGTCGCATGGGCCATTTGTGCGGACCCCGGGGGCCGGGGGAAATGGGTAGAGTGCGGGATTTTCTGCTGAGAAGCGTTTCAGGGGCAGGTCTGCCCTGAAAGCGCCATCTCGAGGATGAGGCGAGCCGCGCCCGCCTCAAGGACAAGCCGGGCTGAAGCCCGGTCGCCTGCGGCGATCCTTGACCCGTGCGCGTCCCGCGCCGCCGGGACCGGACGGGGTGCCGCAACGGGGATGGCGTTGAGCGCGGAGCGGTTCTGCGCGACTCACAGGAGTTGCGCATCTGCAAGGGGCCGCGGCGTGCCGATGCCTCGGCGCATCGCGCTGGCGCAGGCACGGCGCCTCGCGCTAAGGAGGGGCGATGAGGAGGCATCTCGATATCCGTGCGGGGCTCGTGGCCCTGTTTTTGGCCGCGGTGGCTGCGCTGGGCGCTGTCGTCTGGCGCACCGGATACGTGCAGGCCTTGCAGCCCCTGTCGCAGGCGGGCGAGTCGGATCTTGCACTGGCCGCCGACCGGCTGGTCACCCAGCTGTCGCGCTACCGCGAATTCGCTGTCCTGATGGCGGATCACCCGGCGTTGGAGGCGCGCAGGGCAGGCGGGCCGCGCGCTGCGGCCGACAACGCCCTTCTGGAAGCGACCGACCGGACCGGGACCGCGGCGGCGTTCTTCCTGTCGCTCGATGGCCGGATCCTGGCCGCCTCCGGTCCGGGCGATCCGTTCGACATGGCGTCGACCGAGGTCATCGGCCGCGCGCGGCAGGGCGCGCTGGGCGCCGGTCTCGGCATGATGGGCGACATTCGCGTCTTCACCTTTGCCGCCCCGCATTTCGGCGCGGATGGCACGGTGGCGGGCACGCTGATCGTCGTGGTCGACCTCGCGGCCTTGGAGCGCGACTGGCGCGGATCGCTGCCCACGGTCTATTTCACCGATCCCGGTGGGCGCATATTCGTCACCAATCGCTCCGAGCTTCTGTTCTGGCGCGAGGCCACATCGGCGACGCTCATCGCACCCGAGGGACGCCGCGTGGCGCTGAGCGTCGACCGGGTGGGCGGACACGAGATCCGGCAACAGGATCTGTCGCCCTATATCCCGGCCGAAGCCGTTTACCTGACCGACCATCTGCCGGTGATCGGCCTGACGGGGCATGCCCTCATCGACGTGACGGCGGCCAAGCGGCTGGCCAGCCTGCAGGCCGCGGCGGCGGTGGCGATCTGCCTCTTCTTCGGGGCGCTCCTGTTTCTTGCGACCGAACGCCGCCGCACGCTGGCCCTTGCCAATCAGCGTCTGGAAGAGCGCGTCTCGGCCCGGACCCGTGCCCTGTCGGAGACCAATGCCGCCCTCAGGCGCGAGGTCAGCGAACGGCAGGAGGCCGAGCGCCAGCTGACCCGCGCGCAGGCCGATCTCGTGCAGGCGGGCAAGCTCTCGGCGCTGGGGCAGATGTCCGCCGGGATCAGTCACGAACTCAACCAGCCGCTGATGGCCATCCGGTCCTACGCGGAGAATGGCACGGCCTTCCTCGACCGCGGACGGCCCGACGCGGCAGCCGGGAATTTCGCGCGCATTTCGCAAATGGCGGGCCGTATGGGGCGCATCATCCAGAACCTCAGGGCCTTCGCCCGGCAGGAAGCCGCGCCCGCGACCGAGGTGGGGCTCGCGGGGATCGTCGATGCCACACTCGACCTCGTGGAGACGCGCATCCGGGCCGAGGGTGTCTCTGTCGACTGGACCGCGCCTGCGACGCCGATCATCGTGATCGGGGGCGAGGTGCGGCTCGGTCAGGTCGTGCTGAACCTGATCACCAACGCGCTTGACGCAATGGCCGAAAGCGTCGAGCGGCGGCTGCGCATCCGCATCACCGAGGACGGGATGGGCCACGCGCTTCTGACCGTGCAGGACAGCGGCCCCGGCATTGAGGAGCCGGAACGCATCTTCGACCCGTTCTACTCCACCAAGGCCGTGGGCGCTGCGGAGGGGATGGGGCTGGGCCTGTCGATCAGCTACGGCATGATCCAGAGTTTCGGCGGCAAGCTGCGCGGTGCCAATGCCGAAGGGGGCGGTGCGATCTTCACGGTCGAGCTGACCAATGCGAAGGCTGCGGCATGACGGATACCGGCAAGAAGAAAACCGGCGTGACCCAGCTCTACCGAAAATCGGCGCACAGGCCCGTCACCGCTGGCATCGCTTCCGGCGCGCATCGGTCCGCGCGCAACGGGTGGAGAGCGCCATGACCCGCAACGTGCTTCTGGTCGATGACGACATGGCTGTGCGCGAGGCATTGGCCCAGACGCTCGATCTCGAAGGGTTGATCCCGATCACCGCCGGCTCCTTCGTCGAGGCCAAGGACCGGATCGGTGCGGATTTCGACGGCGTGATCCTGTCCGATATCCGCATGCCGGGCCGCGACGGCTTTCACCTTTTGGATTTCGCCCATGCCGCCGATCCCGAATTGCCGGTGATCCTTCTGACGGGCGAGGGCGATATCCCGATGGCAGTGCGTGCGATGGCGGCGGGGGCGTTCGATTTCCTGGAGAAGCCTTGCGCGCCGTCGGACCTTGTTGCGGTGATCGGTCGGGCGCTGACGACCCGTGCACTGGTTCTGGAGAACCGTCGCCTCAAGGCACAATTGGAGTCGGGCGATCCCGCCGCGCGGCTGATCTTCGGGCGCTCCGCGCAATCGGAAGCCCTGCGCGAACAGGTTCGGATCGCGGCGCGTTCAGGGGCCGCCACCCTGGTCAGCGGCGCGCCGGGCACGGGTATCCCGAAGATCGCGGAGGTGCTGCATCTGTGTTCCTCGCGCGCCAAGCAACCTTTCGAAAAGCGCGCCGCGCGCACGCTCGACCGGGCGGAGCTGGCGGATATCTGGTCACAGACGGCGCAGGGCACGCTCTTTCTCGACGAGATCGGGCAGCTTGGCCCCGATCTGCAGATGGCGCTCGCGGATGCGCTTGACGCGGGCGGGCCCGTTCTGGTCGCGGGCACGAGCGAACGGCTGGACCGCGCCGCGGCCGAGGGCCGCTTTTCCGCCGATCTCTATTACCGTCTCGAGGTCTGCCGCGTGGAGATCCCCACGCTGGCCGAGCGGCCCGAGGACATTCCCGTTCTCTTTCGGCACTACGTCGCGCAAGCGGCGGAGCAGGCTGGACTTCAGCCGCCCGAGATCACCGAGGCGGTCGATGCGGATCTGATGGCGCGCGACTGGCCGGGCAATGCCCGCGCCTTGATGTCGGAGGCGATGCGCTTTGCCCTGGGGCTGCGCGATGCGACCCCTGCGGAGACTGCGGGGCTTGGATTGGCCGACCGGATGGCGCAGGTCGAACGCTCTTTGTTGAGCGAGGCGTTGTCCCGGGCGAACGGGCAGGCGAGCCGCGCGGCGCAGGCGCTCAAACTGCCGCGCAAGACCTTCTACGACAAGCTCGCAAAATATGGGCTCAAGCCCGAGGATTTCCGCTAGGGCTTTCCGGCCGCAAGCGGAACGGCGCAGCGACGCCCCGGAGGGAACGGCCTGCCGCGATAGCGCGAAAGGCGCGGTCGTGATACCGTCGTGATATTTGACGCGACATTTTCGACCGATCCTTTCTGACAGGACTTTCCCATGACCCGATCCTTTTCCGATTGGCTGACGGCCACCAAGGCGGCCGATTTCGACGAGCTCCGCACTCATGTGAGCGCAGAACCGGACCTTTGGGCCGGGATCTCGACCCTCCCGCAAGCCCAGGCCCGGATCGAGGCGTTGCCGGGTCTGACCGAGCAGGCCCGCCGCGCGCGCCAGATGGACCTTGCCCGCGCATTCCTGGCCTTCGAGCAGGCCGCGCCCCGTCGCCGCAGCGCAGGGCTTCTATCGTTCGGGCTCAGCGTCTTCGCGCTGATGGTGATCGTGCTGGGCGTCATCGCCTTCGGGATTTTCTCGAAGTCGGAGCCCACGCTTCTCGATCAGCTGTCCGACACGGAGACGGCGCGCGGTCTGATCACCTTCATCTTCGCGCTGGGCGTGATGTCGCTGGCGCTGATCATCGTCAGTGCGAGCTTCATCTCGGACAGCTCGCGCAGCCATTCCTTCGATCGCGCGAAGGAGGTGTTCACCTCGCTCGTGGCGATCCTCGGCACGATCCTGGGCTTTTACTTCGGCGTGGGCGAGGCGGAGCGGATCGTCGAGGATGCGCAGGCGGCACTCGGGACGCCAGGCACGTCCGAGCCCGAGAACGCCCCGCCCATCGATCAGGAGTGACCGCCAGGCGGGGGGATTCGCCCGCCTGCCAGCCGACCTATTATGCGTGCGATTTTTCGCACGCATGAGGGCAGGGCCTGTGCGGTTTTTCGCACAGACCGCGGAAGCATTCACGGACGGCTGACCCTAAGGCGCTGAGAATATTGAACAAACGGTGTCCGATTCGAATCGAATCAATTTGCTTGTCAGAACGACGCGTTCGGCGTTCCCTCTTTGGCAGCGTCGGGCGGTCACGCCGGGCGCAGAGAAGAGGTGCGCAGCCGCCTCGATACCGTCTGGGAGGACCTTATGAAGACATTTCTGAAGACCACCGCTGCCGTCGCGGCGCTGTCCATTTCCGCCACCACCGCCTTTGCCGCAGAGCATGAGGCCGGATGCGACGATGGCGAGATGGTCATCAAGTTCAGCCACGTGACCAACACCGACCGTCACCCTAAGGGCATTGCCGCAAGCCTTCTGATGGAGCGCGTCAACACCGAGATGGACGGCGTTGCCTGCATGGAGGTCTACCCGAACTCCACGCTCTACAACGACGACCAGGTGCTCGAGGCAATGCTGCAGGGCGACGTGCAGATGGCCGCCCCGTCGCTGTCCAAGTTCGAGCAGTTCACCAAGGTGTTCCGCATCTTCGACCTGCCGTTCATGTTCAAGGATATCGACGCGGTCGACGCGTTCCAGGCCTCCGATACCGGCCAGGAGATGCTGGAATCCATGACCCGCCGCGGTCTGCTGGGCCTGGCCTACTGGCACAATGGCATGAAGCAGATGTCGGCGAACGTGCCGCTTCTGGAGCCCACCGATGCCGACGGCCTGAAGTTCCGCGTGCAGAACTCCGAGGTGCTCAAGGCGCAGATGGCGGCCATGGGCGCATCGCCCCAGCCGATGGCCTTCTCCGAGGTCTACGGCGCGCTGCAGACCGGCGTTGTCGACGGTCAGGAAAACACCTGGTCCAACATCTACGGCCAGAAGTTCTTCGAAGTGCAGGACGGCACGACCGAGACCAACCACGGCGTCATCGACTACCTCGTCGTGACGGGCACCGATTGGTGGGACAGCCTCGATGCGGATGTGCGCGACCAGCTCGCCACCATCGTGGCCGAGGTCACCGAGACCCGGAACTCCGAGAGCTTCGCTGTCAACGAGGAAGCCAAGCAGGCGATCCTCGATGCGGGTGGTGTCGTGCGCGAGCTGACCGCAGAGCAGCGCGCGGCCTGGGTCGAGACCATGAAGCCCGTCTGGGACCAGTTCCGGGAAGATGTGGGCGAGGAAAACATCGCCGCGGCACAGTCCATCAACGAGATGAACTGATCCGGATCGTCTCGATCTGATCATTGCCCCGTCCGCGCATGCCGCGGGCGGGGCTTTCCGGCAAAGGGGACTTGCGGGCCGAGGGGCCTGCATGGAAGGGGGAGCAAGCTTTCATGTCTGTCCAGCACGAGCCCGACAGCGCGTTCGGGCGGTTCATCGACGAGCTGGAGGAGACGGCCATCGCCGTGATCCTCGGCGCGATGACCATCATCACCTTCATCAACGTGGTTCTGCGCTACGGCTTCAACACGGGCCTGATCTGGGGCCTTGAGGCGACGTCGCTTCTGTTTGCCTGGCTGGTCCTCTTCGGTGTCAGCTATTGCGTGAAGAAGACCGCGCATCTGGGCGTCGACGCCGTGACCAACGCGATCCCGGAAGGGCCGCGCCGTGTGCTGACCATGATCGCCGCGGCGGTGTGCCTGGCTTACGCGTTCCTGCTTCTGAAGGGCGCCTGGGATTACTGGGCCAACTTCGCCAACCTGCCGCAGACCACCGGGCGCTGGTTCCCCACGGGTCTCGAGGAGATGGGCCGTACGTCCTATCGCGGCTGGTACGAGACCATCGACATCCCGTTCCCCGAATGGCTGCGCTGGATCCAGCCCATCATGAACGAGGGCATGGATTACGAGAAGCTGCCCCGCTTCATCCCTTACGTGATCCTGCCCTTCGGCGCGGCCCTTCTGCTCTTCCGCTTTATTCAATCCGCGGTGCGGATCTGGAAGGGCGAGCAGAAATCGCTGATCGTCAGCCACGAAGCCGAAGACGCCGTCGATGACGTCGCCCATATGAACAAGGGGGACTGAGATCATGGAAGTCGTCGTTCTTTTCGCCATGATCATCGGCCTGATGCTGATCGGCGTGCCGATCGCGGTCAGCTTGGGCTTTTCCTCGACCATCTTCCTGCTGGTTCTGTCGGATACCTCGCTCGCCTCGATCGCGCAGAGCTTCTTTCAGGCGATGGCGGGGCATTACACGCTGCTGGCGATCCCGTTCTTCATCCTGGCCTCGTCGTTCATGTCGACGGGGGGCGTGGCGCGGCGGATCATCCGCTTCTCCATCGCCGTCGTGGGGCATTTCCCGGGCGGTCTTGCCATCGCGGGCGTCTTCGCCTGTATGATGTTCGCGGCCCTCTCGGGCTCGTCGCCTGCCACGGTCGTGGCCATCGGCTCCATCGTGATCGCGGGCATGCGGCAGGTGGGCTATTCCAAGGACTTCGCGGCAGGCGTCATCGCCAATGCGGGCACGCTCGGCATCCTGATCCCGCCCTCCATCGTGATGGTGGTCTACGCGTCGGCCACGGATGTGTCGGTGGGCCGGATGTTCCTGGCCGGTGTCATCCCGGGCCTCATGGCAGGCACGATGCTGATGCTGACGATCTACCTGATCGCAAAGGTCAAGGATCTGCCCAAGGGCGACTGGCTCGGCTGGACCGAGGTCTTCGCCTCGGCGCGGGAGGCCTCCTGGGGGCTGTTCCTGATCGTCATCATCCTGGGCGGCATCTACGGCGGCATCTTCACACCCACCGAAGCCGCCGCGGTGGCGGCGATCTACGCCTTCCTGATCGCGAATTTCGTCTATGCGGATATGGGCCCCCTTGCGACCGAGGAGGGCCAGCCCAACAAGACGTTGCTGCACAAGCCCATCGCGCTGATCACCGCCTTCTTCCACAAGGACACGAAGGACACGCTGTTCGACGCGGGCAAGCTTACGATCACGCTGATGTTCATCATCGCCAACGCGCTGATCCTGAAGCACGTGCTGACCGACGAGCAGATCCCCCAGCATATCGCTGCGGTGATGCTCGATGCGGGCTTCGGGCCGATCATGTTCCTCGTGATCGTGAACGTAATCCTGCTGATCGGCGGTCAGTTCATGGAGCCGTCGGGCCTTCTCGTGATCGTGGCGCCGCTGGTCTTCCCGATCGCGATCCAACTTGGCATCGATCCGATCCATCTCGGCATCATCATGGTGGTGAACATGGAGATTGGGATGATCACGCCGCCTGTGGGTCTGAACCTCTTCGTGACCTCGGGCGTGGCGGGCATGTCGATGACGCGGGTCGTCCGCGCGGCGCTGCCGTTCCTGGGTGTCTTGTTCATCTTCCTGATCATGGTGACCTACATCCCGATCCTGTCCACATGGTTGCCGACCATGCTGATGGGTCCGGAGATCATCACCTACTGACCGGGCGCACCTCTTTGGCCCTTACGGGCCGCATCGGTTGGTCACGAGTGACGGGCGGCGTTTCCAAAAGGAGCGCCGCCCTGTTTCTTGCGAAGATATGGGCTTGGAGCGCGCCTTACGACGCGGCGTTGAGTGCGTCGATGATCCCGCCGAAATCGCCGGCCTTCAGGGAGGCCCCGCCCACGAGCGCGCCATTCACCTCCGCCACGGCGAAGATTTCAGCCGCATTCCCGGGCTTCACGCTGCCCCCGTAAAGGAGCGCCATATCGCCGCCCGTGGCAAAGCGATCCGACAGGGTCTTGCGCATGAAGGCATGCACTTCGCCGATCTCCTCGAGCGTGGGCACCTTGCCGGTGCCGATGGCCCAGATCGGCTCATAGGCGACGATCAGGTTGTCAGCGGTCGCGCCCTCCGGCACGGAGCCCGCCAGCTGTGCGCCCACGATGTCCAGCGTCTCGCCCGCTTCGCGCTGCGCCAGGCTTTCGCCCACGCACAGGATCACCGTCAGGCCCGCATCCCAGGCGGCCTTGGTTTTGGCGGCGACATCCGCATCGCTTTCGTGATGATCGGCGCGGCGTTCCGAATGACCGGTGATGACGAAGGTCGCACCCGCATCGCGCAGCATCTCGGCCGAGACGTCACCGGTATGCGCGCCCGAGGCGGCCGAATGACAATCCTGCCCGCCGATGGCGACAGGCCCAGCCTTTGCAGCAGCGCGATCGATCAGGGTGGCGGGCGGACAGATAACCACCTCGGCGCTGTCACCGGTCCGTGCGGCCAGCGTCTCAAGCTCGGCGAGGCTCTCGCCGGTACCGTTCATCTTCCAATTGCCTGCAGCGATCTTGCGCGTCATCTTGCATCCTCCGGGTTGGGGTTGTCCGCATCATCGCGGAGCATGTCCGAAGGTCAAGCGCCCGGCGCGGGGCGATATGGATCAGTTCTGGCCTTCGCGCTCGGCCTGAAGTTCGTCGACATCCTTGAACTTGATCGACTCGCCGCATCCGCAGGCATCGACCACGTTGGGATTGCGGAACTTGAAGCCCGACTCCAGAAGCGAGACCTCGTAATCGATCTCCGTGCCGAAGAGGAACATCTGCGCCATGGGGGCAATCATCACGCGCGCGCCATCCTGCTCCACGACCTCGTCATGGGGATCGGCCGCATCGACGTAATCCATGGTGTATTCCATGCCCGCGCAGCCGCCCTTCTTGACGCCGATCTTTAGGCCATGACGGTTATCGCGCGCCATGAGCTTGGTGATCTGCTGGACCGCGGCCGGTGTGATGGTCAGCGGTGCTTGGCCCGGAATGCCGAACATGGGATGCCTCCTTGGGTATAGCGCCAACATAAGGGATCGACGGGGAAATTCCAATGGGGCCGGGGCTAGGCCTCGCGGATCCGTGCGGGATTGCCCATCACGGTCGCGCCCGGTGGTACATCGCGGGTGACCACCGCGCCCGCGCCCACGATGGCCGCGTCGCCGACCGTAATGCCCGGCAGGATGATCGCGCTGGCACCCAGCCAGACATCGCGTCCGATCACGATGGGATAGGCGCTTTCAAGCTCGGCCTTGCGGGCGGCGGGATCGCGCGGGTGATCCGCGGTCAGCAATTGCACGAAGGGGCCGATATCGCATCCGTCGCCCACGATGATCGGAGCGGCATCCAGCAGGTAACAGGAATAATTCAGGAAGACGCCGGATCCTATGGTGATGTTGTATCCATAATCGACATAAAGCGGGGCGCGGATCGCGCATTTCTCGCCCAGCTGACCCAGGAGGTCGGACAGGATCGCGTCCCGTCCCTCATCGCCATAGACCGTCTGGTTGTAGGCGCGCATCAGCCGTTGGGCGCGCTTGCGATCCTCGGCCAGTTCGGGATCGCCGGGGAAATAGGGCGCCCCGGCGATCATCTTTGCTTTCTCGCTGGTCATCCGATCCTGCACCCCCCACCAAATGCGGCGAGGGTGGCCCGGATCAGAGGCCTTTGCAATTGGCGTAGTAGCTCACCGTTGCGGGCCAGTCCGAGAAGACGCCCACGACGCCCACATCCTGCGCCAGAACGTCGAGGATCTCGAAGTAGTCGCCGTCATTGTCGATGGCATCGGTCACCGACTGGAAATACCAGCCGCCGCCCGAGGCGAGCGGGCCGGACCGCTCCAGCGTCCAGGTGATGATGTCGAGGTCTGCCGCTGCCGCTTCCTCGGCATAGACCGACGGCACCATCTCGCCGTTGTCATTCAGCGTGACCAGCATCCACAGGGGCGGTGCGATGTAGTTGACGCCCATCTCCTTCAGCTCCGCCATGGTGGGCTTGAAGGTCGACGCATCCATCGGGTCGATCAGACCCTCGTCGTCATCCTCGGCCTCGTAGCGGTCGTCGAGATAGACGGCCTGCGCGCCGAAATCGGGCTCGTTCTCGATCCAGTAGAGTACGTCGCTGAGGTTGAAGCTTTGCGCCCAGACGCGCGAGGGGTCGATCCCGGCTTCCTTGTACTCGTCGATCAGCTTCTGCGCGTAATCTTCCTGGCTGAAGCCGTTGAAGGGCATCTCGACCGACGGGGCCTTCAGCTCGGGCGTGAAATCCGCACCGAGGCTGTCGAAAAGCGCGATGGATTCCGCATGGGTCATCAGCGTCGCGTCATCTTCGTAAAGCGTGGTGCGCCAGGGGGCGACGCCGCCGATATATTCCTCGGCCGTGGTTGCCGCGCCGTTGGCCGCATCCATCAGCGGGTCAAGCGTGCGGAATTCCGCGAGCGTGATGTCCGACGTGCGGCATTCTGCGGTGGCCGACGCGTCACCCGAGGCCGGGGCGAAGGGCTGCGTGCATTTCTCGGCGAGGTCGGTCACGACGATATTCGTGGTCGTGTGCAGGTCGTTCTGGGCGTGACGGCAAACCAGTTCCTGGTCGGATGTGAAGGTCACGTCGCATTCCAGGATGCCCGCGCCCTGACCGGCGGCCGCACGGTTCGATTCGACCGTGTGCTCGGGGAACATCAGGGGGGCGCCGCGATGGCCGATGGAGAAGGCGCTGCGCTCGGGCGTCTGGCCCATGCAGGCCATCAGCTCGGACTTGAGCGGGCTGTCATCCATCTTCGCGATGAGATGGAAGGGACGCACGCCGTAGCTCATGCCCGCGGAGTAATCCTCGGAATGTTCTTCTGCAACGACCGGAAAGGCCAGCGCGGTCAGCGCTGTACCCATGAGAAATGCACGTGTCATGAAAGACCTCGTATGGTGACTTTGAGGCCTCAGATATACACGGCTTTACGACAAATTCGTAATGTATCTGTTACGGTTAGATGACAGATGCGGCGATCTCCGGGGGCTGGCGGCGAAAGCGCGCGCAACCACGAACCGGGAATCGGCTGGGTTCCGCCTTACATGAACCCCAGCTCGAGCCGCGCCTCGTCGGACATCATGTCCATGCCCCAGGGCGGATCCCAGGTAATCTCCACGTCGACCTGCTTGACGCCCTCCACGGGCTCCACCGCATCGGCGAGCCATCCGGGCATTTCACCTGCCACCGGACAGCCGGGAGCGGTCAGCGTCATGATGATGCGCACCTCGTTCTCCGAGGAGATGTCGATCGTGTAGACCAGCCCCAGATCGTAGATGTTCACGGGGATTTCGGGGTCATAGACACCGCGGCACGCCTCCACGATCCGGTCGTAGAGCGGGTGTTCCGTGCTCGACGGCTGTATCAGCGGTGCGCCTTCGAGTTGCGGGCTCTGATCGTTCATGCAGCGTCCCTTCGCATCAATTCCGACAATTGATATAAGGAATGGCCGGCCGCGGGTAAAGGGCAGCGCCGCATGCTGGCAGTGCCGTTATGTCGCGCTAACTCTTGTGATATGAAACAGCGCACCGCCGCACATCGCTCCGCCACCATGCACCGACGCACTGCCCTGGCGACGCTTTCCTCCGCCATTCTTTGCGCGGGGTTCGCGCCGCGTGCCGCCTTCGCCGCAGGTCCCCTGATGCATGACACGTTCGACAACCGGCCAGAGACGCGCTGGCGCTTTTTCACCGACGGCGTGATGGGCGGTGTGTCCACCGGGCAGGTCGCGTTTCTGAACGAGGGCGGGCAAAGCATCGCGCGCCTCACGGGGGAGGTGTCGACGGCAAACAATGGCGGCTTCATCCAGATGCGGCGCGCGCTGTCGGACGTGCCTGCAGATGCGCAGGGCATTCGCCTGATCGTACGGGGCAATGATGCGCGCTATTACGTGCATCTTCGGACCGAGGTGATGTATCTGCCCTGGCAGCATTACCGCGCGGGGTTCGTGGCCCGCGATAGCTGGGGCGAGGTGCGGCTGCCCTTTGCCGAGTTCAACGCGCAAGGCGCCCCGCTGAGCAGGACGCCCGCACCCGAGACCCTGACGGCATTGGGCATCGTGGCTTACGGCGCGGATTATACCGCAAGCCTCGATATCCGCGAGGTCGCCCTCTACTGAGACGAATTGCCTCTGGGCGCCGACTGGACGCGGGCGGGCCGGGCCATATCTGCCGCGCATGACAGACACACCGCGCCCGCCGGAGCATCCCGTTGCCCGGCTCATCAAACTGGTTCTCGGCAATTTCGACGCACCTCCGGGGGCTGCGCGGATCGCGGCGGCCATCGCTTACGGGCTCTTGTGCCACCTGATCTTCGCGGCCGCGGTGATCTGGATGTTCTGGACGCTCTATAACGGGATGAGCACCGGCCTCGGCACCGTGCTCTGGCCCTGGGCCGCGCTGACGAATTTCCTGCTTCTGGCGCAATTTCCGGTGCTGCATTCGCTGTTGCTGAACGGACGGCTGGCCAAGCTGCCTGCGCGGGTCTTTCCCGAACCCTATGGATCGGTTCTGGCCTCGACCTCCTACACGATCTTCGCCTCGCTGCAGCTCCTGGCGCTGTTCGTGTTGTGGACGCCCTCGGGCATCGTCTGGTGGCAGGCCGAGGGCTGGGCGCTGGTGGCGATGACCGCGTTGAACCTTGCGGCCTGGGGCTTTCTGATGAAGTCGAACCTCGACGCGGGCGCGGAGCTGCAATCGGGCGCGCTGGGCTGGATGTCGCTTCTGCAGAAGGTCCGTCCGCGCTACCCGGACATGCCGACCCATGGCATTTTCCGCTATATCCGCCAGCCCATCTATCTGGGCTTTTCCCTGACGCTCTGGACGGTGCCGACCTGGACGCCGGATCAGCTGGTGCTGGCGCTGGGCCTCACGGCCTATTGCCTGATCGCACCGCGCAAGCTGAAGGAGCGCCGCTACGCCAAGCGCCACGGCGCGCGCTTCACCCGCTACCAGGAGGACACCGGCTACATGTTCCCGAAACGAGGCTCCAATGGCTGAGACGACCCGCAACAACCTTGCCATCTACGACGATGTCGCCGCCCAATGGTGGTCGGACGAGATCCGCTGGGTCCGGACGTTGAAGAACCTCGTGCCGGGGCGGCTCAAGTATTTCGACCGGTATATCGACTGGTCGGGCAAGACCGTCCTCGATCTGGGCTGCGCGGGCGGCTTCATGGCGGAGGCGCTGGCCAAGCGCGGCGCCGAGGTCACGGGCATCGATCCCGCGCGGGAGGCCATCAATGCGGCGAAAGCCCATGCGGAGGGCGAGGGCCTCTCCATCCGCTATGACGTCGGCGTGGGCGAGGCGTTGCCATATGGCGATGACAGCTTCGACGCAGTCGTTTGCGTGGATGTGCTGGAGCATGTCGCCGATCTGCAGAAGACGCTGGACGAGGTGGCGCGCGTGCTGCGGCCGGGCGGTCTGTTTCTCTACGACACGATCAACCGGAACGCGGTGGCGCGGCTGATGGCCATCACCATGGCAGAAGACGTGGTGCGCATCCTGCCCAAGGGCACGCACGATCCCGAGATGTTCATCACCCCCGCCGAACTGCGCGCGGAGATGGAGACGGCCGGGCTGTCGGATCGGCACATGACCGGGCTCGGGCCGCGCGGGATGACCCGGCGGGGCGATTTGACCTTCGGGCCACTGCCCCTGAAGACAGTGCAATATATGGGGATCGCGGAGAAACCGGCATGACCACACTGGCCCTTTTGACCACGGCGCTTCTTTTCGGCGGGGCGGTCCTGTTTTCCTTCGGATTTGCGGTCTTCCTGTTGAAGAACACCGAAGAGAAGGAGGCGCGGCGCCTCTTGCGGGCCGCGTTCCCGCATTTCTACACGCTTGTCATTGCGTTATCGGCGCTCGCAGCGGCGCTCGCTCTGCCCTCCGACACTTTGTCGGCGGGCATCCTCGCCGCGATTGCGCTGAGCACCATCCCGGCGCGCCAGGTGCTGATGCCCGCGATCAATGCGGCGACGGATGCGGGCGACAAGGCGCGCTTCGGCAGGCTGCACGGTGTCTCTGTCGTGCTGGGCCTCGTGCATATCGCGGGCATGGCTTACGTGCTGACGCGCTTCGTCTAGGCAATGCGTGGGGTGGGTTGTCACCCACCCCACAAGAGGTTCCCCTCAGCCCTCAGCCCTCAGCCCTCAGCCCTCAGCCCAGAAGCTTGCGCTTGCGCACCGGCGCCGGGCGCACGCGCTCCTCGATGTGATCGTAAAGCAGCCCCGCGATGTTCTTCTTCGTGGCGCCTTCGATCCCTTCGAGCCCGGGCGAGGAATTGACCTCGAGCACTTTCGGCCCCGCCTCCGAGCGCAGGAGATCCACGCCTGCGAGGTTCAACCGGAAGGCCTTGGCTGCGCGCACGGCGGAGTCCCGCTCCTCCTTCGAGATGCGCACCACCTGCGCCGAGCCGCCGCGATGCAGGTTCGAGCGGAAATCGCCCTCGGCGCCCGTGCGCTTCATCGCGGCCACGACGCGGCCGCCCACGACGAGGCAGCGGATATCCTCGCCCGCCGCTTCCTTGACGAAATCCTGCACGAGGAAATTGGCGCGCAGACCCCGGAAGGCGTCAATCACCGAGGAGGCGGCTTTCTTCGTTTCGGCCAGAACGACGCCTTTGCCTTGCGTGGATTCGAGCAGCTTCACGATCAGGGGCGCCGTGCCCACGAGCCGCATCAGGCTGTCGGTATCCTTGGGGGAGGCCGCGAAGGCCGTGTTGGGCATGCCGATCTTGTGGCGCGCCATGAGCTGATGAGCGTAGAGCTTGTCGCGCGAGGCGGTGATGCCTTCGGAGCCGTTCACGCAGAAGGTGCCGATCGTCTCGAACTGGCGGATCACGGCGGTGCCATAGGCGGTAACGGACGCCCCGATCCGCGGGATCACCGCATCATAGCGCGGCAGGCGCTTGCCGTCGTAATGCACCTCGGGGGCCATCGCGTTGATCGCCATGTAGCAGCGGGTGGTGTCAATCACCTCGACCGTATGGCCGCGGGATTCGCCCTCCTCGACGAGGCGGCGAGTGGAATAGTTGTTCTCCCGGCTCATCACCGCGATGCGCAGCGCGCGCTTCGGCGCGGCGCTGCGCACCCGTGTCGAGGCGTAGATGTCGTAGCTGAGCTGCGGTTGCAGGAAGCGGTCGGTGGCGACAATGGCGATGTGATCTTTCAGCGCCTCGCGGCCCAGAAGCATCCGGCTCGCCATGCCCGCCCGGTTGGTCAGGGTGACCTCGATGGGCCAGGCTTCGCCGCCCACGTTGAGCGTGGTGCCGATTACGTAGCGGCTCTCCCCTTCGCCATTCGAGGAGGTCACCACGCGGCGGTCGATGATCTCGGCCGAGCAGGGGATCACGAGGTCCTGGCGTTCTGGCACGGGATGCACGGTGAAGCGCACCTTGGGTGTCGCGGCCGGGCCGAAGGTCTCGATGTCGGAGGCGTGCAGCGCAGAGGTCCGCGCGCCGGTATCGACCTTGGCGCGCAGCGCGGGCAGGCCAAGATCGGGCAGCGACACCCATTCCTCCCATCCAAAGCGGATCAGGTCGGTGGCGGGATCGGTCTCGTCGGTCATCGAAGGGAGTCCTCAATTCGGATTTGAGGGCAGACCTATCAGCCGGTGCGGGGTCGGGCCAGTGTGCATCGGGCAGGGCCGACATTGCAGGTGTGGCTGCGGGATCGGATCGGCGCGGGCCTTGAGCCCACGCCGATCCGCTGGAGGCGCTGCCTCCAGACCTCCGGAGGTATTTCTGGTCCGAACGTGACAGGGGCGCGCGCCCGGGACGCTGATGTGGGCCGCGGGGGAGGCAAGAGGCCTTGCGGGCAGGCCGCATTCCGGGGCAATGAGCGGGCCATGACACGCTTTTCCTTCACACTCGACGCCCGTTCGGGGCGCGCCCGCAAAGGCCGGATCGAGACGCCGCGCGGCACGATCCGGACCCCTGCCTTCATGCCCGTGGGCACCGCCGCCACGGTCAAGGCGATGATGCCCGAAAGCGTCGCGGCCACCGGCGCCGACATCCTTCTGGGCAATACCTATCACCTGATGCTGCGCCCCACTGCCGAGCGCATCGACAGGCTGGGCGGGCTGCACCGCTTCATGAACTGGGACAAGCCCATCCTGACCGACTCGGGCGGGTTTCAGGTGATGAGCCTCGCCGATCTGCGCAAGCTGACCGAGAAGGGCGTGACCTTCAAAAGCCATATCGACGGCTCGAAGCACGAGTTGACGCCCGAGCGGTCGATGGAGATCCAACGGCTTCTGGGTTCCGATATCGTGATGGCCTTCGACGAATGCCCGGCCCTGCCTGCCAGCCGCGACCGCATCGCGGAAAGCATGCAGCTTTCCATGCGCTGGGCGGCCCGGTCGCGCGAGGCGTTCGGGGATCGGCCCGGTCACGCCCTCTTCGGGATCATGCAAGGCGGGTTGGAGCAGGACCTGCGGGAGGAATCGGCGCGCGCGCTCACCGATATCGGGTTCGAGGGCTATGCGATCGGCGGGCTTGCGGTGGGCGAGGGGCAGGAGGCCATGTTCGGCTGTCTCGACTACGCGCCGGGCTTTCTGCCGGAAGACCGTCCACGCTACCTGATGGGGGTGGGCAAGCCCGACGACATCGTGGGCGCCGTCAAGCGCGGCGTCGACATGATGGATTGCGTGCTGCCCTCGCGGTCGGGCCGTACGGGACAGGCCTGGACGCGGCGCGGTCAGGTCAATCTCAAGAATGCGCGCCACATGGATGACCCGCGTCCGCTCGATGAAGAATGCACCTGCCCGACCTGCAGCCACTACAGCCGTGCCTACCTGCACCATGTCCACCGCGCGGGCGAGATGATCGCGGGCATGCTGCTGACCTGGCACAACCTGCACTATTACCAAGAATTGATGCAGGGCCTGCGCGACGCCATCGAGGCGGATCGCTTCGACGCGTTCGAGGCTGCATTCCATGCCAAGCGCGCCGAAGGGGATATTCCGCCGCTTTAAGGTCATCCCGCCGGGGCGCGTGGCGCGGGGACGAGGCGCCCACAGTCAGACATAGACCGACATCATTGCCGGGCGCGAGAACACCGCGTCGCAGCTGCCGGGATCTTGCCGGAGCCCGGTTTCTTAATGCGCGGGTTCCTGCCGTTTTCGGCCAGATCGGCGCTGATATCTGATAACGATCAAACGAAATCGCTTTTCATGCGTTATCCATCGTACCGCTTGAGGAAATTCAAGCCGACAGAAGGAACGTCGTTATGAAGAAATCAGCAATCGCAGCGCTGGCCCTTGGAAGTGCAGTCCTCGCAGGCTGCGGGAACATGTCGTCGGATCAGCGCTATGCCACGGGCGCGCTGATCGGTGGCGCCGCCGGACTGGCCGCTGCCGATGCCAACAAGGAAAACAACACCGGCCGCGCAGTGGCCACTCTGGCAGGCGCCGCGGCGGGTGGGGCGATTGCCTCCAACACCGGTCCGCGTCAGCAAAACACCAGCACCGTGCGCTGCGCCTATCCCAACGGTCAGCCCGCGCCGTGCCCGCCGGGCTATTGATCGGGGCATAGGTTTCTCATCGAAGGGCGCCGCGCGGATCGTGGCGCCCTTTTTTCATGTCGCGACCTATGGCGCGCGTCTTGTTTGTGACCTGAGGCGCGCGCCGCGACGCTTGGGCATAATGTCACGGGCCATTGCCGGGGGCGACAAGATGGCTGCCTTTCTCCGAGAAACGCCTTACAAGCTCCTCCAAAGCCGAGTGCGAAGCGGTGACAGGGGGATGACATGCTCGATAATCTGAAAACGGCCCTGGGGGATATCGAAGAGGCGCGCGCCGCCGGGATCACGCTCGATGCCCGCACGGCGATGCTGATGTCCTGTTCGCAGGATTGCGTGAAGCTGCTGAACCTCGATGGCACTATCCGCTACATGAGCCGCAATGGCCGATGCGCCATGGAAATCGACGACCTGACCGCGCTTCTTGGGCGGAAATGGTCGTCGCTCTGGCCAGATGAGACGCGGGAAATGCTGGACCGTGCCGTGGCAGAGGCCGGAGCGGGGCATCTGGCCCGTTTCGTGGCGGAATGCCCGACCGCCAAGGGCCGGGTGGCCTGCTGGGATGTGACCGTGGCAGGCGTGCCCGACGCATCCGGCGATATTCAGGAACTGATTTCCGTCTCGGTGCTGACCGAACGTCCGGTCAGCCCGCTCGTCATTTCCTGATCTCATCGTGAACTGATCGCATTCCGCGAGGCGCTGTCCGCACGGCATCCGATTTTCACGGCGATGCTCGATCCGACGCCTACCACGTCTTGCGCCCGGCAGGCGGCTTGGTCATTCTGCGTCAAACCTGCGGTGGATCAGCGCTTGAATTGGGCCGCCCATCGCCCCACCTACATAGTCCAGACGGGGACGGATGGGGCTGCCGCATCGCGGGGCCCTGATCGCTCTGCCAGCTACAAGGAACAAGCATGCAACAGCCACTCAACACATCTTATCCGGTGCTGCCTCTGCGCGATATCGTGGTCTTCCCGCACATGATCGTGCCGCTGTTCGTGGGCCGCGAGAAATCGGTGCGCGCGCTGGAAGAGGTGATGAACGACGACAAGCAGATCCTGCTGGTCAGTCAGATGGATGCCGCCGATGATGATCCGACCGCGGATCGCATCTACAAGGCGGGCGTCCTCGCCAATGTTCTGCAATTGCTGAAACTGCCCGACGGCACCGTGAAGGTTCTGGTCGAGGGGCAGGCCCGCGTGCGGATCGAGCATTTCACCGACAATGATGCCTTCTTCGAGGCCTCCGCCGAGTATCTGACCGAGATGCCGGGCGACGAGACCTCGATCGAGGCGCTGGTGCGCACCGTCGCCGACGAGTTCGAGCGCTACGCCAAGGTCAAGAAGAACATCCCCGAAGAGGCTCTGTCCGCGGTGTCGGAAACGGATGAGCCTGCGAAGCTTGCCGATCTCGTGGCGGGTCATCTCGGCATCGAGGTGGACCAGAAGCAGGAGCTTCTGGAGACGCTTTCGATCTCCGAGCGGCTTGAGAAGGTCTACGGCCACATGCAGGGGGAAATGTCCGTCCTGCAGGTCGAGAAGAAGATCAAGACGCGCGTGAAAAGCCAGATGGAGCGGACCCAGCGCGAGTACTATCTGAATGAGCAGATGAAGGCCATTCAGAAGGAGCTGGGCGACGGCGAGGACGGCCAGAACGAAGTGGCCGAGCTGGAAAAGCGTGTCTCCGAGACGAAGCTCTCGAAGGAGGCCCGCGAAAAGGCGGATGCCGAGATCAAGAAGCTCAAGAACATGAGCCCGATGTCGGCCGAAGCCACCGTCGTGCGCAACTATCTCGACTGGATGCTGTCGATCCCGTGGGGCACGAAGTCCCGCGTGAAGAAGGATCTGGGCCGCGCGCAGACGATCCTCGACGACGACCATTACAGCCTCGACAAGGTCAAGGAGCGGATCGTCGAATATCTCGCGGTGCAGCAGCGCTCGAAGAAGCTCAAGGGGCCGATCATGTGCCTCGTGGGTCCTCCGGGTGTCGGTAAGACCTCGCTCGGCAAGTCGGTCGCGAAGGCCACGGGGCGCGAATTCATTCGCATCTCGCTGGGCGGCGTGCGCGACGAGTCCGAGATCCGCGGCCACCGCCGGACCTATATCGGCTCCATGCCGGGCAAGATCATCCAGGCACTGAAGAAGGCGAAGACCACGAACCCGCTCATTCTGCTCGATGAAATCGACAAGATGGGTCAGGATTTCCGTGGTGATCCGGCTTCGGCCATGCTCGAAGTGCTCGATCCCGAGCAGAACGCGACCTTCGTCGATCACTACCTCGAGGTGGAATACGACCTCTCGAACGTGATGTTCCTGACGACGGCGAACTCCTACAACATGCCGGGCCCGCTTCTGGACCGGATGGAGATCATTCCGCTCGCAGGCTACACCGAGGACGAGAAGGCGGAGATCGCCAAGCGGCACCTCATCTCCAAGGCGGTCAAGAACCACGGCCTGAAGAAGGGCGAGTTCGAGATCACCGACGAGGCGCTGACGGACACGATCCGCTACTACACCCGCGAGGCGGGCGTGCGGAACCTCGAGCGGGAGCTGTCGAAGCTCGCGCGGAAGGCCGTGACCGAGATCGTCAAGAAGGACGCCGAGAAGGTGGTGATCACGCCCGAGAACCTGTCCGATTACCTCGGTGTGCGGCGGCACAAATACGGCCTCGCCGAGGAAGAGAACCAGGTCGGTGTGGTCACGGGCCTCGCCTATACCTCGGTCGGTGGCGATCTGTTGCAGATCGAGGCGCTGCGCCTGCCGGGCAAGGGTCGGATGAAGACCACCGGCAAGCTGGGCGACGTGATGAAGGAATCGATCGACGCGGCATCGAGCTATGTGCGGTCGATCAGCCCTCAGATCGGGGTCAAACCGCCGAAGTTCGAGCGAATGGACATCCACGTCCACGTCCCCGAAGGCGCCACGCCCAAGGACGGCCCCTCGGCAGGTCTCGCGATGGTGACGTCCATCGTGTCGGTGCTGACGGGTATCCCGGTACGCCGCGACATCGCCATGACGGGCGAAGTGACGCTGCGCGGGAACGCGCTGCCCATCGGTGGCCTGAAGGAGAAGCTGCTTGCCGCGCTGCGCGGTGGGATCAAGACGGTCTTCATCCCGAAGGAGAACGAGAAGGACCTCGCCGAGTTGCCGGACAACGTGAAGGACGGGCTTGAGATCGTGCCGGTCTCCCACGTCTTCGAGGTGCTGGACCGGGCGCTTGTGCGCAAGCCCGAGCCCATCGAGTGGGACGAGGCCGCGGAAGAGGCCGCAGCGCAGGCGCTGGCTGAAAAGCGTGGCGACGCAGCGGGTGCCATCGCGCATTAAGCGCGCCACATTCGTGTGAACCAACAACGCCGCGGGTCTCTGGCCCGCGGCGTTTTTCGTGCTGCAAGGTTATGGAGCCGCTCCTCGGCGGGTTGTCGGCCTCGGCGCTCTCGCGGGGAGAGCCGACCTTGCGCAGGCGTCCAGCAGCAACAATTTCCCGTCAAAACAGCGATGTTATCGCGTCATTTCGGCCCTGACTGCGCCTTTCGGGCCGACAAGGTTTTGGCGAAACGCAGATTACCTGCTATCGTCTGCCCGAGCAGAAGGCCGCAAACGGCCCCACAAGAAGGATACAGGCGATATGACCACCTCGAAAACCACATCTCGGACCACGTCCGCGAAATCCGCGCGCACGCCCGCGAAACCGCGCGCGCCCCGCAAGACGGCTGCTGTGCGTCCCGCAGCCGCGCCCGCGCCGGAACCCGCAAAAACGGAGGATGCGCTGCATACCGCCGTGGCGGCCACGCTCGATCCGACGCTGCTGCCCCCTGCCATGCAGCCCGAGCTGAAAAAGCGCGAGCTCATAGACAAGGTGGTGCGCCGTTCGGGTGTGAAGAAACGCGACGCGAAACCCGCGATCGAGGCGGCGCTTGAAATCCTGGGCGAGGCGCTGGCCGAGGGCCGGGATCTGAACGTCAAACCCTTCGGCAAGATGAAGGTGCAGCGCGTGCGCGACACCGGCAACGGGCAGGTCCTCGTCACCAAGGTGCGCCAGCCGCAAGAGGCCGAAAAGGACGCGCCTGACCCCCTTGCGCAGGCGGCGGAGTAAAGCTAAAGACGCCCGCACCGGGTGATTAGCTCAGTGGTAGAGCGCTTCGTTCACATCGAAGATGTCAGGAGTTCGAATCTCTTATCACCCACCAGAATTCGGAAAGGCGCGCATCCGATCGGGGCGCGCCTTTTCCTTTGCAGGAGCGGTGCGAGAGGGCTTGAAGGCCGTGCGGCGCCGCTCTAGACAGCGGGTCGGGGGCGGTTAGCTCAGCTGGTAGAGCGCTTCGTTTACACCGAAGATGTCGGGGGTTCGAATCCCTCACCGCCCACCATTCCCGCCGACGCTCCCGTGACACCCACCGCCAGGTCAGTCCCGCTCGGCGTATCCCGTCATCTCCAGATAACCGCGACCGGGATGGCTGCCCGACAGCGTGATCGGACCTTCCCAATAGGGAAAGAGCGTTCCCATCCAGGCCTGCGGGTTCAGCGGCTCAGTCGTGATGTCGAGCCCTTCTTCGGGCAGTTCGACGCGCCAGCGCACCGGGATGTCGCGGCCCGCCACGTCTGCCGTCTCAAGCGGGGTCAGTCGCAGCGCGCCGTCGCCATAGGGCCGCGTCTCGCCCGTCTCCGTGATCCAGGTGGCGGAGGTGAAATGCCCGCCATCCGAGGACCGCAAGCCGAAGCCCATCAGCTTCGCGCCCCCGTCGAAGTTCAGCGAAAACCAGTCCCAGCCGGTCTGCGTCTCCGACAAGGGCTGCGAGGACCATTCCCGATCGAGCCAGGCGGTTCCGGTCACTTCGACATCGCCCTCGGGCAGGGACAGCGTGCCCGCGACCTCGTAGAAGGGCTGGGAATAGTAATAGCTTGCCTGACCTTCGGCGGATTTGACCGAATAGCCCGCATCGCCCTGAAAAATCAGCGGGCCGGTCGCGTCGAGCGCGAGATCATAGGCGAAATCGCGCCCCCGTGCGGTCAGTTGCACGGATGACAGCGCGTCTTCGCCCGCCTCCGCATCCGAGCGGAGCGACCAATCGTCAATGAAGGCCTCGAAGGGGTCCGGGGTGACGCCTGCCTGTCCGGTGCCGCCCCGACCCAGCCGTTCGGCGACGCGGTGCCAATCCGCCGAGGTCAATGCCGCATGGCCCATCCATAGCTGATCGGCCTCCCATCCCTCCGCGGTGTCGGGCCTGCGGGCCGAGCGAAAGAGCGTCCATTGCCCGCCATATTCCGTGCCATCCTCCGCCGTCAGGTTCGTGGTCAGATACCACCACTCGATCCGGTAATCGGGATGCGGCAGGTGATCGGCGGGAAATTCGAAAGTGGTGTCCGGTTGAGGGACGGCGAAGCCCTCCGCCTCCGCGCCGAGCCCCGCAAAACCTTGGGCAAGCGCGGGCAGGGGGGCCGCGAGACAGGCCAGGATCAGGGAGACTTTAACGATCATTTGCGAACACCCGCAGAAGTTGGGAGGGCGGTAGCCGCGTCAAGCGAAAGACCGGCCAGAGGCAGGCGAGGATCGCCGCGGCAAGGGCGGCCAACGCAAGCCACAGCCATTGCACCGGGAAAAGCGCCATGGGCAGGCGCCAGCCGAAGGCCTCCACATTGACGATGGCCAGCAGCACCCAGGCGAGGCACAGGCCAACGGGCACGGCAATGGCCCAGGTCAGAAGCGCGAGGAGAGCGGTGCGCGCGATCTCGAGCCAGCCCAGCCGACCGGGCGTCAAACCAAGCGCCCAGACCGGGGCCAGCTGCGGCAGGCGCAGGCTCGACAGCGTCAGAAGGCTCGTGAGGATCGCAAAGCCCGCAACCCCGAGCGTCAGCACGTTGAGCGCGCCCGAGACGAGGAAGGTCTGGTCGAAAATGCGCAAGGACAGGGCCTTCACCTGTGCCTGATCGATGACATTCCCATCGGGCAGATCGAAGCGCTGGCGCAGGTCCTGCGCGAGGTCCGGGACGCGCTCGGGATCCACCCTGAGGGCAAAGCGCAAGCGCGGGCGGTCCGGGAACCGCTGATCGAGCGCGTCGATGCCCGTAATCAGCTGACCGGCCGGATTGCCGTAATCCGAGTAGACGCCGGCGATGGGCAGGCTCCAATCCGGGGTGATCGCGACCTCGTCTCCAAGAGCCAGATCCTCGCGGCGGTAAAGCTGTTCGTTGACCAGCACCGCATCGCCCGCAGCGATGCGGTCCCAGACGTCGGGGGCGGCGCGCAAAAGTGGCCAGTTGTCGCGATAGGTCGGGTGATCCGCGACGCCGAAGATTTCCGCTGGCTGGTCTGCGACGTTCACATCGACGGACCAGACGGGCAGGATCGCATCCACCTCGGGCGCCACGCGATCCCGGATCGCCTGCGCCTCGCCCGGCGTCCGGGCGGTGACGTAAAGCTCCGCCGCGAGGCGTTGATCGAGCCACCCGGTGAAGGTCGTCCGGAAGGAGCCGACCATCGTGCCGACGCCGATATTGGCCGAGAGGGCCAGCAGAAGCGCCATCAGTGCCAGCGACAGGGCCGGGACCTGCTGGCGGGCATCGGCCAGAAGCCACTCGCCGATCGGGCCGCGTTCCAAGGGGCGCATCGCGCGCAAGGCTCCGATCAGCACAGGCGGCAACGCCAGGGCAGCACCGATCAGGAGTGCCGCAAGGCAGGCGAAGGCCAGTATCAGGCCCGATCCCCAAACGGCCAGGATCGCACTGCCCAGCAGCAAAGAAGCGGCGAACACGCCCTGCACGCGCAACGCGCGCGCATTCGCCATCGCCCAGGCGCGGGGCTGGGCCGGCGCCAGAAGCGGCATCTTCGCTACGCGCCAAAGCGCCTGCGCCCCCGCCAGACCCGCGCCCAGAAGGGCAATCGCAAGAGCCGAGAGCGCCCAAAGCGGATCGAAGCCGAGCTGGCCCGACACATCCGCACCGTAGAGCCCGCGCAGCGTGCCCGCGACCCCGGGCAGGAGCGCTGCGGCGATGGCGTAGCCCAATGCGATGCCCGCGATCCCGGCGACCAGCGCGATCAGCGACAGTTCCGCGCCTAGAAGCAGCATCAGCCGTGACAGGGGCAAGCCGAGCGCGCGCAGGGTGCGGAAGGTCGCGCGGCGCTGTTCGAAGGCGAGGCCGATGGCCGATTGCACGATGAACAGACCGACGGCGAAAGACAGAAGGCCGAACGCGGTCAAGTTGAGGTGGAAGGAATCGGTCAGCCGCGCGAGATCGCCGCCCGTTTGCCCCTCGATTCGCGTGAGCTCCGTCGCGGTTTCGATCGCGGGCAGGCCAAATGCCTGTTCGGGCGCGATCACGAGGGCGGTCAGTTGGTCGAGCCCCAGAAGCCGTTGCGTAGTGGTGATATCGGTCAGGGCAGTGCCTTGCGCGACCTGTCCGCTCAGGCGAAGCGGCGGCAGATCGGCGTTCCGCACCGTCTCTGCGGTCTCGGGTGCGACGATCAGGAGACCCGTCTCCGACAGGAGCCCGTCAAGCGCCTCCGCATCGCCCGCGATGGCCGCGCTGCCAAGGCCCGGCGGCGCGGTGAGCGGGTCGATCCCGCGCAGGGTGAGGCGCGTCTCGCCAAGCGTCAGACTGCCTTCGACCAGCGGCGTGACCGCATAGCCCGCCCGCCGCAATTCCGCGAAATCGGTCATGGTGACGCCTTCGGCAGAGACTAGCCGGTCGAGCGTGCCCTGTCCCAGCGCTCCTGCGGCGCGATCATAGCTCGCGCGCGCTTCGGCATTGATCGCCTGCACCCCGGACCAGAGCGCTGTTGCCAGCGCCAGCCCGATCAGCAAGGTCGCAAGCTGGATCGGATGCCGCCACCAATGGGCAAGCAGCGCCGATAATCCCGTGCGCATCATCATGCGATGCGGCCCTGTTCGAGATGCAGCCGCCTGTCCATGCGTGCCGCATGCCGCTCCGAATGGGTGACCATAAGGAAAGCGGCACCCGTCTCGCACGCGAGCTCCAGAAGCAGATCCAGCACGCGCCCCGCCGTGTCCTCATCGAGGTTTCCGGTCGGCTCATCCGCCAGCAACAGGGCAGGGCGGTTGGCGATGGCGCGGCCGATGGCGACGCGCTGCTGCTGCCCGCCAGACAGTTCTTCGGGATAGCGGTCGAGATAGGGCGTGAGGCCCAGCCGCTCGGACAATTCGGCCTGCCAGTCCGGGTCGGCGTGACCCGACAGGCGCGCCTGGAAGGACAGGTTCGCGCGCACATCGAGGGACGGGATGAGGTTCAGGCTTTGGAAGACCACGCCGATCCGGTCCCGGCGCATGGCCGCGCGGCCCGCTTCATCGAGGCCCGAAAGCCGCGTGCCATCGAGCGTCACCTCGCCGCGATCGGGCGTGTCCAGACAGCCCAGGCAATGCAGGAGCGTGCTTTTCCCGGAGCCTGATTCGCCCGTCAGCGCCACGCTTTCCCCGCCCGCCACATCAAGCGACACGCCTCTCAGAACGGCCAGCGCCCGGTCGGCGGAGGTGTAACTTTTCTCGATATCGCGGGCAGTCAGCATGGGCTCTCCTCGGTCGTGTGATCGAGGTAGCGGCGGCGCCTTCCAAGGCAAAGGCTCAGCGCTGGTCGAGCCAGGTGGTCACGGTGTCGAGGCGGGCGCGGGCCACCGGTATGTCCGTGCCATCTGCCAGTTGCAGAAAGGATTTTCCGTCGCGCCGGATCAGGCGCGTCACAGCCTGCGCGGCCACCCACCATGAACGGTGCGGCTGGATGCCGCTGCTCTCGGGAACCTGTGCGAGCACGTCGCGCAGGCGCGCGCGGCGCGTCACCTCGCCACCCTTGAGGTGGATACACAGGTGATGCTGGCGGGCCTCGATCGCGAGCAGATCATGGAGATCGATGCACAATCCGCCGACGAAGATCTGGTCTGCAGTGCGGGGGGCCAGGCTTTCGGCGGAAACCCCGGGCGCTGCGCTCTCTTTGCTCTCGGGCCAAAGCGCGCGGGCCTCCGCGGGCAGGACGAATCGCAGGAACAGTGTCTCGAATATTCCGAGCAATACGGCGTAGATCGAGGCGCAGAACAGCGCATTGGTACAACTGACATTGGCCATCAGAAACAGGAACGGCACCGTCACGATCATCGCGGAGAGCAGGGTGGAGACCAGTATGGGCCAGTGTCGAAGCAACCCCGCTTCGCGCAGCGACGTAGCGCCGTGCAGCATCGCCCAATGACAGAGCGCATATATCGGCAGCAAGATGAGGTAGCCGAGAAAGGCCAGCGAATGGTCCGCATGGCTGAAAAGGCGCAGCGGGTCGGAGATGACCAGCACGAGCAACAGGCACATCACGAGGATCCGCCCATTGTCCGAGCGCAGCGTGTCCCGGATCAGGCCGCAATCGCAGATGTGGCGCTTTCCGAACCAGTCTTGAATATGCCATTCCGGCTGGGGGGTATCTGCACTCTTGATCACGGCTCAGCTTCTTCAACTGGTGAAACGCGGTGTCCTGCACCTGGCGAAAGATGTCCTCGAAAGCACGGAATTCGACAGAATTGACGCCGTTTAGCGTCAGTTCGGCCTTAAATCAATAGGATTGCGTAATTGGCTTCCCATGTATCTGTGCGGGATGTCTCTGTCTGATCTGCTGCCGTGCAGGCCACGTCCAAACAATTGCAGTTACACCCCACCGGACATGCCGGGCGGCACCGCACGAGCGCGAAACGTGGTTAATAAAAATCTGCGCGCGTCCGGCGGCTGCAGGGTTCTGCCCGCCTTCCCAAGTCACCCATCGCATGGCCAGGAAAGGCCACCGCCACGTGCTCATGGCCTTTCGCATTCCGCGATCCCCACGCTCAATTCCGCGAACTTTCCGGCAAGTCGCATTCTTCGTGAAAACCACCGCCAATTCCGCTTGACGGGGAGGAGGTGCGGCCATAGAACGCGCGACACGTCCGGGCGACCGGACGGGCAGCGAGCGGTTGTAGCTCAGTTGGTTAGAGTACCGGCCTGTCACGCCGGGGGTCGCGGGTTCGAGCCCCGTCAACCGCGCCACCGCTGTCCCGTCCCGAAGTCTCGTGCGTAATGCGCGGTTGTAGCTCAGTTGGTTAGAGTACCGGCCTGTCACGCCGGGGGTCGCGGGTTCGAGCCCCGTCAACCGCGCCACTTCTTCCTCGACAGTTCGGAAAAGATGGCGCCGCCCGCGTGTCCCACCTCGGGCATTTGGCGCGGGCCTTTGTCACGTTCGGACCAAAAATACCTCCGGAGGTTTGGAGGCAGAGCCTCCACGCGGCCCTTGGGCCGCGCCCTTGCCCAGCGCTCCCGAACGCCGGGCCATCGGTATAGAGCGCCCCACATCGGAAATGCCCCCACGAAAAAAGGCGCCGCATCGGGCGCCTTCCATCATTTTTTGTTTTTCTTCGGGGCCTTACCGGCCCCAGCTGCGTACCGGACCGCAATCCATGTGCACGAAGTTCGAACCGGAATACCGGCCGACGCCGCCGGCACGGCAGGCCGCCGCCGCCTTGGCGATTTGTCCCACGGAGCGCGAGTTGAGCCGCAGATCTGCAGCCTCGCCCCGAAGATGGCGGGAGTTCTTGGCAACGCCGGAGGACCGGCGGCGCAGCATCGCGTTCGTCTCGGGGCTGCGATAACCCGAGATCAGCATGTAAGGGTCGGACGCATCCAGAAGGTTATGCGATGCAGCCATGATGTCGATCGTCCGCAGATCGATTCCCTTGACCTTGTTGTTGCGCCAGTCGCGCATGAAGAAATTGATCTCCTTGACGGCGTCGGCGATGTAATCGCCGTCCACCCAGTAGATCATGTCGATACGTTCCCCGGTACGCCCGGAATACATCTTGATACGGCGGATATCCCCGCCGCCGCGAAGAAATCCCGCGGCATTAGCGAAAGTCGGCGCGGCTGTGATCGTGGTCGCGGCGAAGGCCTGCAAAAGCCCACGGCGCGTGAAGCCGCCAAAGCGTGCATCGGTCATCGGAAGCCTGTCCCGTTTTCTGTCCTGTATCGCGCGCCTCGTTGGGCACGCCTGCCATCTATCCCCAGATGTCCTAATTTTTATTGCACAAACCGAATCTGTCTGAAACCCGGTCCGGGGATGTTCACGAAGCGTACAACAATTTTCGGCGAAAAGCCGCTGAAATTGCAGGCACGTGTCCAGATTGTCGCAGCCATGTCACAAGCGCGCTGCGGCGTAAAAAATCCGGGATCCAAAGCGATGGGGAAAGCATTTGTGAATGGACAGCACCCACGATTGCCCGTCAGATAAGCTAAGCCCTTTGTGTCAAAGTATTTTGAGGTTCCTGCATGGTCTTCCGTCTTCCCCCTGTCCTGAAACACTTTGCTGCGGCCAGCGCACTCGCCCTGGTCCTCGGGGCTGTGGCCTTGCCTGCGACGGCGCAGGTGACGGCCTTCAAACAGGCAGTGGCGGAAAACGTGGCGGATCATGAGGGCCTGAACGATTTCTACCGCGCACGAATTTTCGAGCCCGTCTGGACCGGCGAGGGGGAACTCGACCGCCAGCGCCGCGCCTTCCTGCTCGATGCGATGCGACGCGCACCGGCCCATGGCATTCCCGCATCCCGTCACAATGCCGATGCGCTTTATGCCCAGCTGCGCGACGCCCGCACGCCCCGCGATCGGGGGGTCGCCGAGATTGCGCTGTCCAAGGCCTATCTCAAGCTTGCCCATGACTTGCAGACCGGCATCCTCGATCCGCGTCGCGCGGCCAGCGGCATCAAGCGCGATCCGCATATGCGTAGCCCCGAAGAGCTGCTGGCACGGCTGATGGGAGAACCGCCGCGCGCGCTGTTCCGGTCGCTCGCACCGCAAAGTCCGGAATATGTGCGCCTGATGGCGACCCGTGTGGCGCTCGAGAAGCGGCGCGCGAAGGGCGGTTGGGGCAAGACGGTCAGCGCGTCCAAGCTGGAGCCGGGCGATACCGGACAGGCCGTGGTCGATCTGCGCAACCGGCTCATCGCGATGGACTATCTCGGGCACACCTCGACGGCGCGCTACGACAAGACGATCGAGGCCGCCGTGCGCGACTTCCAGCGCGATCACGGCATGGAGGAGGACGGCATCGCGGGCGCGGCCACGCTCAAGGCCATCAATGTCGGTATCGACGCACGGCTCAAATCCGTGATCGTCGCGATGGAGCGCGAGCGCTGGATGAACATGCCGGGCGGCCTCGGCCAGCGGCATATCAAGGTGAACCTCACCGAGTTCGTCGCGCGAATCTATGATGACGAGAAGGTCACCTTCGAGACGCGGTCCGTGATCGGCAAGAATCTCTCCACCCATCAGACGCCGGAGTTTTCCGACGTGATGGAGCATATGGAGATCAATCCGAGCTGGTACGTCCCGCGCTCCATCATCGTGAACGAATACCTGCCCGCATTGCGGCGCAATCCCGGTGCGGCGGGGCATCTGCGCATCGTCGACAGCCGCGGGCGCACGGTCAGCCGGGGACGCAGCTTCGCGCAATATTCCGCCTCGAGCTTCCCGTTCTCGATGCAGCAGCCGCCGGGGCCGAAGAACGCGCTTGGCACCGTGAAGTTCATGTTCCCCAACCGCTACAACATTTATCTGCATGACACGCCCGCCAAGAGCCTGTTCTCCCGCGAGGTGCGCGCCTTCTCGCATGGCTGCGTTCGCTTGAACGACCCGCACGACTTTGCATACGCGCTGCTCGCCAAGCAGGAAGACGATCCGGTCGG
Source organism: Roseivivax sp. THAF197b (assembly GCF_009363255.1). NCBI lineage: Bacteria > Pseudomonadati > Pseudomonadota > Alphaproteobacteria > Rhodobacterales > Roseobacteraceae > Roseivivax > Roseivivax sp. THAF197b. The sequence continues at coordinate 1,049,503 of NZ_CP045318.1, forward strand.
GTTCTTCAAATCCAAGCTGCGCACGGGCCAGACCCATCGCGTCGTTCTGGAGAAGGAAGTGCCGGTCCACCTGATCTATCGCACGGCCTTCACCACCGCGAAGGGTCGCACGCAGTTCCGCGACGACATCTACGGCCGCGACGCGCAGATCTGGCAGGCGCTCGAAGCGGCAGGGGTTTCGCTGGGCGGCCTTCAAAGCTAACACTTCGGGCAATTCTGCCCGGAGGCCCCAATGCGCCATACTATAGACGAGATCGCTCATGCCCTCGGCCTCAAGGCGGTGGGGGATGGTGCCATCGCGGTCGAGGGGGTGGCAGAGCCCGCAGATTGTCCGCCGGATCGTCTGGCCATCGCGCTGAAGCCCGCCTTCGCCGAGCAGCTCGGTCAGGGAGAGGCGCAGGCGGCGCTTCTTTGGGACGGGGCGGATTGGCAGGGCATGGGCCTCAAGGCCGCGATCCTGGCCAAGCGGCCGCGTTACGCGCTTTCGGGGGTCTCGGCGGCGTTCGATCCCGGGCAGGGCTACGGCGCAGGCATTCACGAAACGGCTCACATCGATCCATCGGCGCGTATCGCGCCGGACGTGGCCGTTGGTCCCTTCACCGTGATCGGGGCAGAAGTCGAGATCGGCACAGGATCGGTGATCGGCCCGCAGGTCTTCATCGGGCGCGGCGCGCGCATCGGGGCGGGCGCGCTTGTCCATGCCGGTGCGCGGATCGGCGCGGGTGTGACTGCCGGAGACCGGCTCATCGTGCAATTCAACGCGGTCATCGGCTCCGACGGCTTCTCCTTCGTGACGCCGGAAGTCTCCGGGGTGGAGCGGGCGCGCGAAAGCCTCGGCGATCAGGGCGCGGCCGAGGCCCAACCCTGGGCGCGGATCCATTCGCTAGGGGCTGTCACCCTTGGCGACGACGTGGAGGTCGGGGCCAATTCCTCGATCGACAGGGGAACGGTCCGCGACACCGGCATCGGCACCGGAACCAAGATCGATAACAACGTCCAGGTCGGCCATAACGTGGTGGTCGGGCAGCATTGCCTGCTCTGTGGGATGGTCGGGATCGGGGGCTCCACGGTGATCGGAGATCACAGCGTGCTCGGCGGGCAATCCGGTGTCGGCGACAATCTGAAGATCGGGGCGCGCGTTATCCTCGGGGCAGGCACGCTGGCGCTGTCGAACGTGCCCGAGGGGCGGGTGATGATGGGCTATCCCGCCATGAAGATGGATCAGAATATCGAAGCCTATAAGGGCCTGCGCCGCCTGCCACGATTGTTCCGGGAGGTCGACGCGCTCAGGAAAGCGGTTTCAAAGCTCTCGGGGAATGGCTAAATCGCAGGGAAATGGCGACAGACCGGGCAGATGATCCATGGATGTGAAGACGAAGGTTGTTGAAATTCTGGCCGATCAGGCGGTGCTCGAGCCGTCGGATGTGGACATGGACATGACGCTTGAGGATCTGGGCATCGATTCCATGGCGCTGGTGGAATCGATCTTCGCCATCGAGGAAGCCTTCGATATCTCCGTGCCGTTCAACGCCAACGCCCCCGGGGAAAGCGGCTTCGATATCTCATCCGTGCGCAAGATCGTCGCCGAGGTCGAGCGGCTGGTCGCCGAACAGCACGCGTGAGGCGGGTTGTCATCACCGGCGCGGGCACGATCAACGCCCTCGGCCATGATGTGCCGACCACACTCGAGGCCATGCGCGAGGGCCGTTCCGGGATCGGGCCGCTCGATATCCGCGATGCCGACCGGCTGTCTATCCGGATCGGCGGGCAGGTCACGGGCTACGCCGCCGAGTCGCGGTTCAACCGCCAGCAGATCGCGCTTTACGATCGCTACACGCAATTCACGCTTCTGGCCGCCGCAGAGGCCATCGCGCAATCGGGGCTCAGCTTCGAGGGCGAGCTGGCCGCGCGCTCGGGCGTCGTGCTGGGCACGAGCGGCGGCGGTCTGACCACGCAGGACGAGAATTATCGCGCGGTCTATGAGGAGGGGAAGAACCGCGTGCATCCCTTCATCGTGCCGAAGCTGATGAACAATGCGGCCTGTTCCCATGTCTCCATGCAGTGGAACATCAAGGGGCCGAGCTTCACCGTGGCCTCCGCCTGCGCCTCGTCCAATCACGCGATGGGACAGGCCTTCTGGTTCGTGCGGTCGGGCATGGCGCCGGTCATGGTCACGGGCGGGTCGGAGAGCATGCTGTGTTTCGGCGGGATCAAGGCCTGGGAAGGCCTGCGGGTCATGTCGAAGGATGGCTGCCGCCCGTTTTCGGCGAACCGCAACGGCATGGTGCAGGGCGAGGGCGCGGGCATCTTCGTCTTCGAGGATTACGAGCATGCGCGCGCGCGCGGGGCCGAGATCCTCGCCGAGGTGGTGGGGGCCGCGATGTCCTCCGATGCCGCCGATATCGTCATGCCGTCGAAACAGGGGGCCGCGCGGGCCATGCAGGGCGCGCTGGCCGATGCGGGGCTCGCCCCTGAAAAGGTGGGCTATATCAATGCGCACGGGACCGGAACGGCGGCCAATGACAAGACCGAATGCGCCGCGGTGGCGGATGTGTTCGGGGCGCATGCGGACCGGCTGATGATCTCGTCCACGAAGTCGATGCATGGCCATGTGATCGGCGGCACCGGGGCCATCGAGGCGCTCTCCTGCATCATGGCCCTGCGCGACGGCGTGATCGCGCCCACGATCAATTACGACGAGCCCGACCCCGAATGCGCGCTGGACGTCGTGCCGAACGCCGCCCGGGAGGCCCGTGTCGAGGCGGTCCTGTCGAACGCCTTCGCCTTCGGAGGGCTGAACGCGGTCCTGGCCTTCGCACGCGTTTGACGGTGCTTGCCTGATCTGGCGGTGCGGGCGTTCCGCCCGCGCATGTCATCTCGTTCGGGGCCTTCTGGCCCCGATCTCGGCGGAGGGGGCCGGCCCCCTCTTGGGCCGCAGGCGGCCCAATTCACCCCCGGCGGTTTTCGGGAAAGGTGAAGCGCATAGGGGCGTTTCGCATGAGAGGTCCGGTTGGAAGCCGGTCAGACCGCGGGAGCCGAGGGCGGCCAAACGCGACGCCAAGCCATCTGCGCGCCGTCCGGCTCAGTGGCCGCGCCAGATCCATCCGCCGCCAAGGATGCGGCTGCCGCCGGTCTCGTAGAAGACGCAGGCCTGACCGGGCGACACGCCTTCTTCCGGGGTCAGCAATTCGACCTCCGCCTCGGTGGGCGACAGGGGACGGATCACCGCCTCGCGCGGGGGGCGGGTGGAGCGGACCTTGACCGAGACATGCCATTCGGACTGGCTGGCGAAGGGCGTATCGCCGAGCCAGTTGATCTCGCGGACCGGAACCGTGCGCGTGGCGAGCATGTCCTTCGGGCCGACGATCACACGCTTTGCGTCGACATCGAGTTTGACCACGTAAAGCGGCTCATCGAGCCCGCCGATGCCGAGCCCGCGGCGCTGCCCGATCGTGTAGTGGATGACGCCCCGATGGGTGCCCAGAACGCGTCCGTCGGCATGCACGATCTCGCCCGGCTCCGCAGCACCGGGGCGCAGTTTCTCGATGACGGAGGCATAATTGCCGTCCGGCACGAAGCAGATGTCCTGGCTGTCGGGCTTGTCGGCGACAGTCAGACCGTACTTCGCGGCCAGCGCGCGGGTCGCGTCCTTGGAAGGCAGATGGCCCAAGGGGAAGCGCAGATAGTCGAGCTGGTCGGGTGTGGTCGAGAACAGGAAATAGGACTGATCGCGGTTGGCATCGGCGGCGGAATGCAATTCCGGTCCTGCCGCGCCCATCTTGCGCTGGATGTAATGCCCTGTCGCCATGCAATCGGCATCGAGATCCTTCGCGGTGGCCAAGAGATCCTTGAACTTCACCCGCTCGTTGCAGCGGATGCAGGGCACGGGCGTCGCACCGCCCAGATAGCTTTCGGCAAATTCGTCGATCACCGCGTCGCGGAAGATGTTCTCGTAATCGAGCACGTAATGCGGGAAACCCATTTCCTCGGCCACGCGGCGCGCATCGTGGATGTCGATCCCCGCGCAGCAGGCGCCCTTCTTGGCCAGCGCCGCGCCATGATCGTAAAGCTGCAGCGTGACGCCAACGACGTCGTAGCCTTCCTCTGCCAGCTGCGCGGCCACGACCGAGCTGTCCACGCCGCCCGACATGGCGACGACGACGCGCGTCTCGGACGGGGGCTTGGCAAAGCCGAGCGAGTTCGGGGTTGTTGCGTCAAAGGCCATGGGGATCGCAATCTGCAGCTTGGTTGGAGACTGGCGGAATATATGAAAATCCAACCTATTCTCAAGGGGCGGCTTCATGCTGCGTTAAGCGCCACTGCGCAAGGGTCGCATCCGGACGAACAAGGGATCAGCCGGATGTACCTCAAAAGGATCGACGGACCGCGCGCGGTGCATTTGCCCGATGGCAGCACGATGACACGCGCGGACCTGCCGCCAACCGATATCAAACGCTGGGTGGCCTCGCGCAAGCTGGCTGTCGTCAAGGCAGTGCTCTTTGGATTGATAACCGACAAACAGGCGCAGGAACTCTACGCCCTGTCGGAGGAGGAGCTGCAGGAATGGATCGCGGCGGCGCGCCTTCACGGGCCTGACGCTCTGAAAACGACAACACTGCAGAAATACAGACAACTTTAAGTTGTATTTGCTGTATTTTCGGCTATCTTTAGGAGTGATTAACTCTTTTACGCACACATTGGCGCAACCCCGGGCAGCTCAATGGGAGAGACCATATGCGCGTTCTACTCGTCGAAGACGACCTGACGACGTCGAAAAGCATCGAGATGATGCTGACCCATGCAAACCTGAACGTCTACGCGACGGATATGGGGGAAGAGGGCGTCGATCTTGCCAAGCTTTATGATTACGACCTGATCCTTCTCGATATAAATCTTCCTGATATCACCGGGCATGACGTGCTGCGGCAATTGCGCAAGGCACGGATCAACACGCCGATCCTGATCCTGTCGGGCGACGACGATACCGAAAGCAAGCTGAAAAGCTTCGGTTTCGGGGCGGATGATTACCTCACCAAGCCATTTCACAGGGACGAACTTGTCGCTCGCATCCACGCGATCATCCGGCGCTCGAAAGGGCATTCGCAATCGGTGATCCGCACGGGCAAGATCGCGGTAAATCTCGATACGAAGACGGTCGAGGTCGGGGATGGGCAGGTCCATCTGACCGGCAAGGAATACCAGATGATCGAGCTGTTGAGCCTGCGCAAGGGCACGACCCTCACCAAGGAGATGTTCCTGAACCATCTCTACGGGGGCATGGACGAGCCGGAACTGAAGATCATCGATGTCTTCATCTGCAAGCTGCGCAAGAAACTCACCGAAGCCACGGGTGAGGCCAGCTATATCGAAACGGTCTGGGGGCGCGGATACGTTCTGCGCGATCCCGAACCGGCAAGCGAAACACCCGGACCGATCGCCATCGGCGCCTGATCCCGGGCCAACGCCGCCACTCCGCTTTACCTCAACCGCGATGGACTGGACCCGCATGCCTGCGCGACCTATCACTTGCCTCGAACAAGGCGGAGCGAGGCGTGCGGCATGGCCGGGAAAACGGACAACGGAGAGATCGCGGTTGACGCGCTGAGCGAAGAGGCGGCTGCGCAGGAACTGGCACGGCTCGCGCAACGCCTGGCGACGGCGAATGACGAGTATTACCTGCGCGATGCCCCCACGCTGAGTGACGCGGAGTATGACCGTCTCAAGCGTCGCAACGCCGCGATCGAAGCGCGATTCCCGAAATTAAAACGCCTCGACTCCCCGTCCGAGCAGATTGGAGCCGCGCCCTCGGACGGGTTCGACAAAGTGCAGCACAGGGTGCGGATGCTCTCGCTGTCCAATGCGTTCGAGGATGATGACATCACCGAGTTCGATACGCGGATTCGTCGGTATCTGGGCCTTGGTGCGGACGAGCACCTCAACTATACCGCAGAACCCAAGATCGACGGGTTATCCCTCAGCCTGCGCTATGAAAATGGCCAGCTGGTGGAGGCCGCCACCCGCGGGGATGGCGCGGAGGGCGAGAATGTCACTGCCAATGCCCGGACCATCGACGACATCCCGAAAAAGCTTGAGGGCGCGCCCGACGTGCTGGAGGTGCGCGGCGAGGTCTATATGAGCCACGCCGATTTCGCTGATCTGAACACGCGCCAGGCCGAAAAAGGGGCTAAGACCTTCGCCAATCCGCGCAATGCGGCCGCCGGATCGCTGCGCCAGCTCGACCCCTCCGTCACCCGTGATCGGCCGCTGAAATTCTTCGCCTATGCCTGGGGAGAGATTTCTGCGCCGCTGGCGGAGACGCAGAAAACCGCCATCGACCGGCTGGCAGAACTGGGCTTTCAGACCAATCCCCTGACCCGGCTCTGTGACGGTCCGGTCGAGATGCTCGACCAATACCGCATTATCGAGGAGGCGCGCGCGACGCTCGGCTATGACATCGACGGCGTCGTCTACAAGGTCGACGATCTGGCACTTCAATCGCGGCTCGGGTTCCGCTCCACCACTCCGCGCTGGGCCATCGCGCATAAATTCCCTGCCGAGCTTGCCTGGACATGGCTCGATGCGATCGACATCCAGGTGGGTCGCACCGGCGCGCTGTCGCCCGTCGCCCGGCTGACACCGGTCACCGTGGGCGGCGTCGTGGTCTCGAATGCCACGCTGCACAATGAAGATTACATCGCCGGGCGGGATGCCAATGGCGCGCCGATCCGCGACGGCAAGGATATCCGCGTGGGCGACTGGGTGCAGGTCTATCGTGCAGGCGACGTGATCCCCAAGATCGCCGATGTCGACCTGTCGAAGCGCCCGGAGGATGCCGAGCCTTTCGTCTTCCCGGAAATCTGCCCGCGATGCCAATCGGATGCGATCCGCGAGGAAGGCGACGCCGTGCGCCGGTGCTCCGGCGGTCTGATCTGCCCCGCGCAGGCCGTGGAACGCCTGAAGCACTTCGTCGGACGCGCGGCCTTTGACATCGAAGGACTGGGCGCCAAGCAGGTCGAGCAATTCTACGATGACGGCTGGATCCGCGAACCCGCCGATATCTTCGCCCTGCGCGACAAGTACAGCTCGGGCCTCCAGCAGCTCAAGAACCGCGAGGGCTGGGGCGAAAAATCCGCGGAGAACCTCTTTGCCGCAATCGAAACACGCCGCACGATCCCGCTCGGCCGGCTGATCTTCGGATTGGGCATCCGGCATGTGGGCGAGGTGGCCTCGAAGCTTTTGGCCCGCCACTACGGCACCTGGTCGGCCTTCGAGGCCGCCATGCAGGAGGCCGCAAGCTGCGAGGGGCCTGCCTGGGACGATCTGATCGGCATAGATGGCGTCGGTCAGACCCTGGCCAAATCGTTGGTCACAACGATGAACCAAGAGGCCGAACGCGCCTCCATCGACCGATTGGTCGCCTATCTCGACGTCGAGGAGGCGGTTCGTCCGCAGACCGCAGACAGCCCGGTCGCGGGCAAGACCGTCGTGTTCACCGGCAGCCTCGAGAAGATGACCCGCGCCGAGGCCAAGGCACGCGCGGAGGCGCTCGGGGCCAAGGTTTCCGGCTCGGTATCGGCCAAGACGGACTTTGTGGTCGCGGGGCCGGGCGCGGGTTCCAAGGAGAAGAAGGCCCGCGAGCTTGGGATCGAGCTTCTGGACGAAGACGGCTGGTTGACCTTGATCGGCGCCGCATGAGCACGCGGCCGGAAGCGCTGTTTCCACTGTTCGGCGACCTCACCGCGCTGGACGGTGTCGGGCCGAAAACGGCGCAATCGCTGGAGGCGCTGGACATCGAGGCGCCGCGCGATCTGCTGTTCCTGTTGCCCTATTCCGGCATCGACCGCAGGCTGCTCCCCTCCATCCAGGGCGTGGATCTGCCCGCCACGTTGACGGTCGAGGTCCGTGTCGGAAACCACAGACCGTCTCGGTCGCGCACGGGCGCCTACCGGATTGACGTGGAGGATGCACATTTCGCGTTTGAGCTCCTCTTCTTTCGCGGGCGCGCCGATTATCTGCAGAAGATTTTACCCACTGGGCAGCGCCGCATCGTGTCGGGGCGGGTGGAGTTGTTCGACGGGCGGGCGCAGATGGTCCATCCCGATCATGTTCTGGCGCCGGACGACGCTGAGACCCTGCCGGGGTTCGAGCCGGTCTATCACCTGACCCAGGGCGTCACGCAGAAAACCGTGGTCAAGGCCGTGCAGTCGGCGCTCGCGCGGGCGCCTGATCTTGAGGAATGGATCGATCCTGCACAAAAGGCAAAGGCGGGCTGGCCCGGATGGGCAGACGCGGTGCGCGCAGCCCACGCGCCGAACGGGGCCGATGACCTCGCGCCGGAAGCGCCCGCGCGTCAACGGTTGGCCTATGACGAGTTCATGGCGCATCAACTGACATTGGCGCTGGCGCGTGCGGCGCGGCGCAAGCGGCCCGGTCAGGTCAGCCGGGGCGACGGGCGCTTCTCCACCAAGGTGCTCGAGGCCTTGCCTTACCGGCCAACCGGGGCGCAAACCCGCGCCATCGCCGAGATTGCCGCGGATATGGCCGGGCCCGACCGCATGAGCCGACTTCTGCAGGGCGATGTGGGCTCCGGCAAGACGCTCGTGGCGATCATGGCCTTGCTGATCGCGGTGGAGGCGGGCGGGCAGGGCGTCATGATGGCGCCTACGGAAATTCTCGCGCGGCAGCATCTGGACGGATTGCGCCCCCTTGCCGAGAGTGCGGGCGTCACGCTCGAGATCCTGACAGGTCGGGACAAGGGTCGCGACCGGGCGGCGAAAATTGCTGCACTCGCGGATGGGCGCATTGACATCCTCGTCGGCACGCATGCGGTGTTTCAGAAGGATGTCGCCTTCAAGGATCTGCGGTTGGCCATCGTCGATGAACAGCATCGGTTCGGGGTCAATCAGCGCCTTGAGCTGGGCGAGAAGGGGCCTCTCGCCGACGTCTTGGTGATGACGGCAACGCCGATCCCGCGCTCCCTGTCGCTTGCGCAATATGGCGATATGGATATTTCGGTGCTGGACGAGAAGCCGCCCGGGCGCAAACCCGTGCGCACGGCGTTGGTATCGACAGAACGCATGGACGAGGTCGTCTCGCACCTGGTGCGAGCTGTCGCGGAAGGCCGCCAGGTCTATTGGGTCTGCCCCCTGGTGGATGAAAGCGAGGCAGTCGATCTGACCGCGGCGGAAGACCGGTTCAAACATTTGCGCGCCGCGCTGGGCGACGATGTTGTCGGGCTTGTCCACGGCCAGATGCCTGTTGCCGAGAAGGACGCCGCCATGGCTCGCTTCGTGGCCGGAGATACCCAGGTCCTGGTGGCGACCACGGTGATCGAAGTGGGTGTCAACGTGCCCAATGCGACCATCATGGTGATCGAGCGGGCGGAATGGTTCGGCCTTGCGCAGCTTCATCAATTGCGTGGCCGTGTCGGGCGCGGGGAAGGCGAGTCCACCTGCCTTTTGATGTATCGCCCGCCGCTGAATGAGAGTGCGGAGCGGCGATTGACCACGCTGCGCGAGACCGAGGACGGGTTCCGCATCGCGGAGGTCGACCTCGAGATGCGCGGTGCCGGGGATCTGATCGGCACGGCGCAATCGGGCCTGCCGCGATTTCAGATCGCGGATATGGAGGCGCAGGCGGGGCTCATGGCCATCGCGCAAAGCGATGCGCGCCGCCTTCTGGCAGATGACCCGGCACTCGAAACGCCCCGCGGTCAGGCCGCGCGGACGCTTTTGTGGTTGATGCGTCAGGACCGTGCGATCCGGCTGCTTCAGGTCGGCTAGCCGCCTCTTTGTTCCCATCTGTTCTCCCGTGTTCTCAAATGTTCTTAAAAAGTTCTTTACAGGTGTGGTCAATTGTGAGAACAAATGGGCAACGCCAACGAGAGGATGCACCGATGATTGATCAGATCAAGACCACGATCCGGCGCTCGCAGAGCACGCTTTGGATGGATTCGCTGGGTGTGCTCTCCCTCGTCGTTATGCTCGTCACCGGTCTGCATATCGGATCGTGACGCTTCGGTTTCTGCCTGCGTAGCTTGTGCCGGACGCCTGTCCCAACGCATCGACTGTCCCCTGATGCATCGCCACGGACACTGCCTGTCCCGTTATGTGCGATTTCCCGCGTCCCAAACGCCCACAAGACACGCCACTTCCCGCCGCGTCCCCCAAGACGCGGCGGTTTTTTTGTGAAGGGCATGCGGGGAGCCGTATCGCTGTGCATCTTGGCGTGATCACCCGTTCAGTCGATACGCCAGACGGAGCCCGCCCCAGTGTCGTCCCTCCACGTGGATCGGTGCGGAGAGGTCCTTCATCATCGCGTAATTCCCACCGCCCATATCCCGGCGATAGATCTGCAGGAGGAAGGGCTCGGTGTTCCGACCGGCTTTCAACCCGACGCGATCGTCGAAAATGCGGCGATTGCGGCAATGCGCGGCGTTCCAGACGGGATCCTTGCTTTGTTGTTGAGAAAACTTCGCATTATGGGTCGGCAGATATCCGTTGCGATCGACAGCCGCGCAAAAGACGATGCGCGGATCGAGGGACAATACAGGCTCTTGAAGGGCTGGAAGAATGTCGTCGGTCAGCTTGGTGAACCGGGTTGTCATCTGCGCGGGGTCGGTGCCGGGCATCGGCGTATACGCCTCGTCGAAGAGGTCGGACACGCTGATCCTGCCCGTGGCGACAGCCTTGCCGAATGCTTCCGAAATCCGTCCGGCAACGTCCTGAACCATGACGATCATCGGGGAATCCTTGCCCGAACCGCCGAGGCTGACAACGTCTTGAAGAATGGATTCGGATTGATCGATCAAGCTTTCGGTGCGTGTCTTCGCTTCGTGAACGCCTTGCCCGAGCTCTTTCATGAATCCGCTTAACGTCGCGGCGGCGGGCACGAATTCCGCGGACGCATTCTGCGCACTTGCGACCTCTGCTTCGGTTTTGTGCGCCGCTTCGCGCAATTCGGTCATGCGCGCCTCGATGTCACTCAATTCCGCGTCGCTGACCTCGACCTCGCTGAGGAGGGTCTGCGCGCCGATGGAATTTGTCCGCGCCCCATCGTTGAGATGCGTAATCCATTGAGACATCGATTGAATCGTGGCTGATATATCCTCCACGGCGCTCCGCGTCTTGTGGCTGAGATCGTTGATCGCCTCGGCCACGATGGCGAAACCGCGCCCCGCGTCGCCCGCGCGCGCAGCTTCGATCTTGGCGTTCATGGCGAGGATGTTCACCTGTGAGGCGATGGATGCGATATCGCCATTGGATTTCCCTACCGCCACGAGCATCGCATCGACATCACCGCTATCGGCATGCACCTGGTTGACCCAGCTTGCTAGATCACGCGAAAGGCCACCCGTCTCCGTGAGGCGCTTGATCGAGCCTTGCATCTGGACAAGCGCCGAATCGGCGAGAGCGCGTGTTTCAGTAGTCGTCTCGATTGCGCGCTGCGCCGCGGATTGCACGCGATCACCGCGCGTCTGCAACGTATTGAGCGACCCTGAATGTGCCGTGCAGTTTTCGTCCAGGGACTGAAGAAATCCCTGAATCTCCACGTTGCGCCGTCCAAGCTCGGTCGCAACCCGCACGATATGGGAAAGCCGTTCGGACACTTGGGGGGTGTCCTGCGGCACGGGATCAAGTCGCATGCATCACTCCGAAACTGCGGGCTCTTTGTGACTAGGCCCGCAATTCGGAAGATTCGGTTAAGCCGTCTCGCGTGCGCGCACGGTTTCCATCGCCTCGACAGCTGCATCGAGCGCGAGCATGATCGAGGCATGCCTGTTCTTGTAGGCCGCCGCGGGGCGCAGCACCTCAAGTCCATCGAAAGGCGCTGCCGGGGCAGGGCCATCGGCCTTCAGCATCGCCTTCAGCTCGTCACGCGCGGTGGTGATCTGCTCGGCATCGCACCCCAGGATCGCGCCCCCCACCACCGAGGCGGCCGCTTGTCCGAGCGCGCAGGCCTTCACGTCCTGCCCGTAGCCCGCCACGCGCCCGTCCGCGACCTTGAGATCAACGGTCACCGTCGATCCGCACAGCGGCGAGCGTTTCTTCACACTTGCATCCGGCGCATCGAGGCGCTCGGTACAGGGGATGTCCGCCGCGAGAGCCAGAATGCGGTCGGAATAAAGTTTGATGAGATCCTGTTCGGCCGTCATGGCTTTCCCTTTCCGTCTTGTCTTCATAAATAGGCGTTCAACCGCGCTGTGCAAAAAGGTTTCTTGCCATGTCCTTCGATCCTCAGACCTTGGTCTATGACGACCGCGGCCTTTTACCCGCCATCGCGCAGGATGCAGAGACGGGCGAAGTGTTGATGCTGGCCTGGATGAACGCCGAGGCAGTCGCGAAAACACTTGAAACAGGGCGCGTAACCTATTGGTCCAGATCGAGAAAGTCGTTCTGGGTCAAGGGCGAGAGTTCAGGTCACACGCAGGCCCTGGTGGAAATGCGGGTCGATTGCGACCGCGATTGCCTTCTGGTGAAGGTGCGACAAAGCGGCCCGGCCTGTCACACCAATCGGCGCAGCTGCTTCTATACGGGCATCATCGACGGTGAAGAGCGCGAATTGATGACGCCGATGATTGTTTGAAAACGGTGACTTACAGGCCGACCTCGGCGCGGATATCGGCGGGCGTGAGGCCCTCTTCGTGATAGGTCCGGATCGCGCGGGCATCGTCCCTTTTGGCAAGACGCTTGCCCGCAGCGTCGCGGATCAGCCGGTGATGGTGATACGCAGGTGAGGAAAGCCCGAGAAGCCTTTGTAAAAGAATATGAATTGGCGTGGCATCGAAGAGGTCTTCGCCGCGGATGACGTGAGAGATGCGCTGCTCGGCATCGTCCACCACGACAGACAGATGATAGGATGTCCCCATGTCGCGGCGCGCGAGGACGACGTCGCCGACATCGCGGATCATCGCATCCCGTGCGATCTGGATCGTGCCATGCTCTCCCCGTGGGCCATACCCCCGCTCTTCGAATGACAGGTCATTTGCCAGTCCGGCCAGCGCACGTCGCATATCAAGCCGCAAGACCGCGTTATCCGGCATCGCCCCCGTGGGCGGCGTGTCGGGGCGGCAGGTGCCGGGATAGACGATGCCGTCCGGTCCGACCGGGGGCTGCGCGCCCTCCTGTGGGGCGGAAGCCGCGTCCTGAATGTCCCGGCGGGTACATGAGCAAGGATAGAGAAGTCCTTGCGACCACAGCATTTCCAGTGCGCTGCGATAGGCAGGCAAGCGGTCCGACTGACGCATGACCGGGCGCTCCCAGGACAGACCCAGCCAGCGCAGATCGTCGTAAATCTGCGCCTCCCATTCGGGCCGCGCGCGGTTCTGGTCGATATCCTCGATCCGGATGAGGAACGCGCCGCCCGCCGCCTGCGCCATGTCGAAGGCGATCAAAGCGGAATAGGCATGCCCCAGATGCAGGGGCCCCGTGGGCGACGGCGCAAAGCGCGTGCGCATCAATGGTCGCGGCGGCGCGCGCGGGCCTCTTCCCCCGATTGGTAGATGAGGATCCAGGCGAGCAGGATGAATAGCGGATGTGTTAGCACGCCACCGGGAATGAGGATCGCAGGCACCCAGATGATGAACACCACGATCGAGGTGATGATCCGGCCCGTCAAAAGGATCGACAGGGGCGGCAAGAAGAGGGCGAGGACGTAGTTCATGCGCGTTACTCCGCTGCGGCAGCGGGCGCGCCCGCCTGATCCGTCAGCCAACCCTGCCACGCGGATTTCGCGCGGTCGGTATAGGCCTTGTAGCGGTCGCGGCGCCCGCGCCGACCGCCCTTGATCCCGGTCGTGTCCTCAAGCGGACGGAAGAGACCGAAATTGACGTTCATCGGCTGGAAGGTCTTGGCCTCGGCGCCGCCCGTGATGTGATGCACGAGCGCGCCATGCGCGCTGTCCTGCGGCACGGTGGCAAGCGGCTGGCCAAGGATCTCCGCCGCGGCCATGCGGCCCGCAAGGAGCCCCATCGCGGCGCTTTCCACATAGCCCTCGACCCCGGTGATCTGACCCGCGAAACGGATATTTGGCTGCGATTTCAGACGCATCTGCGCATCGAGCAACGTGGGCGAGTTCAGGAAAGTGTTGCGGTGGATGCCGCCCAGACGGGCGAAGCGGGCCTCTTCAAGGCCCGGGATCATCCGCAGCACCTCTTTCTGGGCGCCGTATTTCATCTTGGTCTGGAAGCCCACGATATTATAGAGCGTTCCCAGCGCGTTATCCCGGCGCAGCTGAACCACGGCCCAAGGCTTCACGTCCGGCTGATGCGGGTTCGTCAGGCCCACGGGCTTCATCGGACCATGGCGCAGGGTTTCGCGGCCGCGCTCGGCCATCACCTCGATGGGTAGGCAGCCGTCGAAGTAACCGGCCGTTTCGCCTTCGTGAAATTCGGTCTTGTCCGCGGCCAGGAGCGCATCGAGGAAGGCCTCGTAAGTCGCCTTGTCCATGGGACAATTCAGGTAGGCGCGCTGCTCGTCCTCGGTCTCGCCCTTGTCGTAGCGCGACTGCATCCAGGCTTTCGACATGTCGATGCTGTCGGCATAGATGATGGGCGCAATGGCGTCGAAGAAGGCGAGGCTGTCGCGCCCCGTGGCCCGCGCGATGGCGCCGCCCAGACCTTCGGAGGTGAGCGGCCCGGTCGCGAAGATCCACTGGCCCTGATCCGGCAGCTCGGTCACTTCCTCGTAGCTGACCTCGATATTGGGATGGGCCGTCAGCGCCGCGGTGATCTTTTCGGAGAATGCCTCCCGGTCGACGGCCAGCGCGCCGCCAGCAGGCAGCCGGTGGTCGTAAGCCGTTGAAATCACGAGACCGCCCGCGGCCTTCATCTCCCAATGCAGAAGGCCAACGGCGTTCTGTTCGTGATCGTCCGAGCGGAAGGAGTTGGAGCACACCATCTCGCCCAGCTTGCCGGTCTTATGCGCGAAGGTTTCCACCTTCGGGCGCATCTCGTGAATCACCACGCGCACGCCCAGATTGGCGGCCTGCCATGCGGCCTCGGACCCGGCCATGCCGCCGCCCACGATATGCAATGTCTCTGTCATGGCGCCGAGATAGTCATTCGCGCGCGCCTTGTCACGGGTCGGATCCGTCCTGCGACCAGGCGGGGGCGCGTTTTTCGAGAAAGGCCTGGATGCCCTCTTCGGTGTCACGATCGAGCATGTTGGCCACCATCACGTCGCCGGTATAGCGGTAGGCCTCGTCGAGCGGCATCTGCGCCTGGGCATAAAATGCCTCCTTGCCGATGCGCACGGCGGTGGCGAGTTTCGCCGCCACGGTTTCCGCGAGGTTTTGCGTCTCCGCCTCAAGCTGGTCGTCTGGGGCGACCCGGTTCACAAGCCCCAATTCCCGCGCGCGCGTCGCATCAATGAACGCGCCCGTGGTCAGCATCTCGAATGCGTGCTTGCGGGGGATGTTGCGGGTCAGTGCCACCATCGGTGTGGAGCAGAACAGCCCGATATTCACGCCGTTCACGCCGAAGCGCGTCGATTCCGCGGCCACGGCCATGTCGCAGGTCGCAACGAGCTGGCATCCGGCAGCGGCAGCGAGGCCATGCACCTGCGCGATCACCGGCTGGGGCAGGCGCTGCAGGCTCTGCATCATCATCGAACAGCGCTCGAAAAGGTCCGCGAAGGCCGCGCGCCCGTTATCGTCCGCATCCCGCGCCGTGGTCATTTCCTTCAGGTCATGGCCTGCGCAGAATGCCCGACCGGCCCCCGCGATCACGACGACGCGGATGGCGCGATCCTCGGCAAGGCGGGCGATTTCGTCCGACAGCGCGGCCAGCATCGCGTTCGAGAGGGGATTGAGCTTGTCCGGCTGGTTCAGCGTCAGATACGCCACCGCGTTTTTGTCCACCCGCTCGAGATACGCCATCTTGCCCTCCGATCCTTGCGCGGGCAGCTTAGGCCCGCGAGCGTGAGGAGGAAAGCAGTCGTGACGATCAAGGTATCCGCAGACGAGATGTCCGAGTTTCTGGACCAGGTGTTTCCTCAGGTGCGGGGCATGTTCGGGATCGACCGGCTGGACGCCGACCTTCTGGTGATGCGGCTTTTCGCCGATGAAAAGCACCTGCGCCCCGGCGGTACGGTATCGGGGCCCGCGATGTTCGGACTGGCGGATGTGTCGGCCTATGTGGCGACGATGGCGCGCATCGGGCGCGAGGCGCTGGCGGTGACCACGAACTGCTCCATCGATTTCATGCGCAAGCCCGCCTCGGGCCGGGATGTGCTGGCGGAATGCCGGGTGCTGAAGCTGGGCCGGGCGCTGTCGGTCTGCGACGTGCTTCTATTCTCCGAAGGGGATCCGGCACCGGTGGCGCGCGCCAACCTGACCTATTCTCTACCACCCAAGCGCGACCAGTGAGGCTTTGATACCCGCATATATCGGCATGACCTGACCCATGGCCAAAAAAAAAGGCCGAGCACAAAGCTCGGCCGTAGTCCAACAGGGAGGTATGAAGATGATGCGCCAAACAGCGCCCCATCGCCATAAAGCTGAATTAGTAGGCGGGATTGAGTCGATCAAGCCTGAAGATGCCGCAGGTGCAACATGGCCGCTATGCTGTGGCGTCATGGCTGCAGGTCAGTTGGCGCCCATCGCCTTCCGGGTCTTGCGATGCAGGATGATTTCGTCCTGCACGAAATCGCGGAAGGCTTCTATCCGTTTGGAATGTCGCAATTCTTCCGGATATGCCAGAAAAACGGGCACCTCGACGCTTTCGACATCGGGCAAAACGCGAACGATCGCGGGAAAATCCTCGATGATGTAATCGGGCAACACGCCGATGCCGAGGTTGGACATCACCGCCTGCAGCACGCCGAAATAGTTGTTCACCGAAAGCGTCGCCTGGATGTCATGCGTGAGCAATTCCTGGACCAGCTGCAGACCGGCCGACACCTGCGCCGAGCGCGTGTTCTGGCAGATCAGCCGGTGCGACGACATATCGTCCAGCGACGAGGGCGTGCCGTTGGCGTCGAGATATTCCTCTGTCGCGTAAAGCCGCATCCTGATGTTCATCAGCCGCTTGCGGATCAGGTCGGCCTGGCTCGGCTCCTTCATGCGGATCGCGACATCGGCTTCGCGCATGGGCAGATCGAGCACCCGTTCCTCGAGCATCAGGTCGATATTGAGGTCGGGATATTTGTCGTAGAGCTTCGACAGGCGCGGCGCGAGCCACAGGGAGCCGAAGCCCGTCGTCGTGGTCACGCGCAACTCGCCGAAGACTTCCTCCTCGCTGTCGCGGATGCGCGCGGTGGCGGCGTCTATCCGTTTGACCATCGCGACGGTCGCGTCGAACAGAAGCTCACCCTGTTCGGTAAGGATGAGGCCCCGCGCATGCCGGTGGAACAGCGTGGTATCAAGCGTCTCCTCCAACGCGCGAATCTGGCGCGAGACCGCCGATTGCGACAGGTGCAGCGCATCGCCCGCATGGGTGAGGCTGCCCGCATCGGCCACGGCGTGAAAGATTCTGAGCTTGTCCCAGTCCATAAATGTCGCTTTCGATTGTCCGTCGCTATGTCATCGCAACATGTCTGCTATGTAACGGACTAGTGCACAAAACCGTTAATATGCCAGTGAAAACGCTATGCGGGTCAGAATTTTTGACCTAAAATATGCGTCATTCGCATGCACATTTGGCGACGGGAGGCGCGAGATGTCGAAGCATCAAATCACCCTCGAAGACCGGTTTGACCTGCAATCAGAGCAGGTTCTGCTGAATGGAACGCAGGCCCTTGTCCGGCTGATGCTGGCCCAGGCGGCGCGGGATCGCGCGGCGGGGCTGAACACGGCGGGCTATGTCACGGGCTATCGCGGCTCGCCCCTCGGGGCGGTCGATCTGCAGATGAACCGCGCGGCCAAGCATCTTGCCGCGGCCAATGTGCTCTTCAAGGAAGGCCTGAACGAGGATCTCGCGGCCACCGCACTCTGGGGCAGCCAGCAGGCGGAGCTGCGCGGCGAGGGCCGGTATGATGGCGTCTTCGGGCTCTGGTACGGCAAGGGGCCTGGGGTCGACCGGTCAGGCGACGTGATGCGGCACGCCAACATGGCGGGCACGTCGCGTCATGGCGGTGTGCTGATGGCCATGGGCGACGACCATACCGGCGAATCCTCCACCGTTCTGCATCAGTCCGAATGGGCGATGGTCGATGCCTACATGCCGGTCGTGTCACCGGCTGGCGTGCAGGAAATTCTCGATTACGGCATCTACGGCTATGCGCTGTCGCGCTATTCGGGGCTGTGGGTGGGTCTCAAGACCATGAAGGACACGGTCGAGGCGACGGCGGTCGTCGATGGCCGTGTGGACCGTGTGCAGCTCACGCAGCCTGCGGATTTCCTGATGCCCGAGGGCGGGCTCAATATCCGGCTTCTAGATACACCACATGCGCAGGAAGCGCGCATGATCGAGTACAAGCGCTTCGCCGCGGAGGCGTTCAGCCACGCCAACCGGATGGACAAGCGCGTCTGGGGCAAGCCCGGCGCCAAAATCGGGCTCGTCGCGGCCGGCAAGAACTGGCTCGACCTCGTACATGCGCTGGCACTTCTGAACATCGACGAGAGCGAGGCCGAACGCCTTGGCATCACCACCTACAAGGTGGGCCAGACCTTCCCGCTCGACATGCAGGGCTTCCATGACTGGGCCGAGGGGCTCGACCTGATCGTCATCGTCGAGGAGAAGCGCAAGCTGATCGAGGTGCAGGTCAAGGAGGCGATCTTCGACGACCGCCGGGGTCGGCGGGTCTATGGCTGGTACAAGGGCGGAGCGGGCGGCATGCACCGTGAAGAGCTCTTCCCGACCCATGGCGCGCTCGATCCCGTCTGGATCGCGGAAAAGCTGGGCGGCATCTTCCTTGAGGAGGGGCGCGACACGGATGGCATTCGCGCGGGGCTTTCCACGCTCGATGCCGCGCGCCGCGCCGACAATGCCGAGGAGATCGCGGCCCGGTTGCCCTATTTCTGCTCGGGCTGTCCGCATAATACCTCCACCAAGGTGCCCGAGGGCAGTCGCGCCTATGCCGGGATCGGCTGTCATTACATGGTCCAGTGGATGGACCGCGAGACGACCGGCTTCACCCATATGGGGGCCGAAGGGGCCAACTGGATCGGCGAGGCGCCCTTCTCCAAGACGGAGCATGTCTTCCAGAACCTGGGCGACGGCACCTACAATCATTCGGGTGTGCAGGCGATCCGCGCAGCTTTGGCCGCGGGCACCAACATCACCTACAAGATCCTCTATAACGACGCGGTCGCCATGACCGGCGGGCAGAAGAACGAGGGCGGCCTCAGCCCCGGGCGCATCGCCTACGAGTTGGACGCGATGGGCGTGCAGCGCATCGAGGTGGTCTTCGACGAGAACGAAGAGCCCTGCCGCGACGATTTCCCGCCCATCGTCGGCTGGAGCAGCCGCGAGAACCTGGACACGATCCAGAAAGAGCTGCGCGAGACCAAGGGCGTCTCGGCCATCATCTACGTGCAGACCTGTGCGGCGGAGAAACGGCGCCGTCGCAAGAGGGGGCAGTTCCCCGATCCCGACCGGCGCGTCTTCATCAACACCGATATCTGCGAAGGCTGCGGCGATTGCGGCGTGCAGTCGAACTGCGTCTCGATTGTCCCCGTGGAAACCGAGTTCGGGCGCAAGCGGGCCATCGACCAGTCGTCGTGCAACAAGGATTTCTCCTGCCTCAAAGGCTTCTGCCCGTCCTTCGTCACGCTCGAAGGCGCGCATCGCAAGAAAGGCGGCGGCACTGGGCTCGACCTGCCGCATCTGCCCGATCCGGAGCTGCCCCAAATCGACAAGACCTGGAACATGGTCATCACCGGTGTCGGCGGCACGGGCGTCGTGACCGTGGGGGCCGTGCTGGCGCAGGCCGCGCAGATCGCGGGCAAGGGGGCCGGCATGATGGAGATGGCAGGCCTCGCCCAGAAGGGCGGCGCGGTGCATATCCACCTGCGCCTCGCGGAGCGGCCCGATGACATCAGCGCCATCCGCGTGGCCACGGGCGAGGCGCATGCGCTCATTGGCGGTGATCTGGTGGTCTCTGCAGGGGCCAAGACGCTGGGGCTCACTGCGACGGGCCGCACGGGCGCCGTGGTCAACAGCCACGAGATCATCACCGGCGACTTCACCCGGAATACGGAATTCGCGCTGCCCGCCGACCGGCTGCGCATGTCGCTGCAGCGGCGGATGGGCGACCGGGCGATCTTCTTCGATGCGACCGAGCTGGCCCGCGTCGTGATGGGCGATTCCATCTATTCCAACACGATGATCCTCGGCGCGGCCTGGCAGCAGGGGCTGATCCCCTTGCCGAAGGAGGCGATCGAGGATGCGATGCGCCTCAACGGGGCCGCGGTCGAGAAGAACCTCGAAGCCTTCGCGATCGGGCGCTGGGCCGCGCTCCACCCCGAGGAGGCGGCGGCGCGTGTGACGCCCAACGTCGTGGACAAGCCGAGGACGCTCGAAGAGCGGATCGAGGTGCGCGCGGCCCATCTGACCGCCTATCAATCCACCCGTCTTGCCAAGCGCTACGCCAAGCTCGTGGACCGCGCCGAGGATCCCCGCCTGCGCGAGGCCATCGCCAAGGGCTATCACAAGCTCTTGGCCTACAAGGACGAATACGAGGTGGCCCGCCTGCATCTCGACACCCGCGAGAAGGCCCGTGCCGCCTTCGACGGCGATTTCACCATGACCTTCCACCTGGCCCCGCCGCTCATCTCGAAGACCGGCAAGGATGGGCGCCCAAGGAAGAAGGAATACGGCCCGTCGATGCTGCGCAACTTCCGGTTGCTTGCGAAGCTGAAATCCTTGCGCGGCACACCCTTCGATCCGTTCGGCTACACGAGCGAGCGGCGGGCGGAGCGCGCGCTCATCCGCCAATACGAAAAGGACATGGCCGAATGGCTGCCCCGCGCCGATACCGCCAATCTCGATGCGCTGATCGCACTGGCCGAGCTGCCCCTGCAGATCCGCGGGTTCGGCCCGGTGAAAATGGCCAATCTCGCAAAGGCCGAGAAGCGCCGCGAGGAGCTTCTTGCCGCCCTCGCGGCACCCGCGACGCCGATGCGTGAAGCCGCGGAGTAGGGCCCTCGGGGGCAGGCGCGCGTTACACAACGGTTACAATTTCGTTGCATAACACGCGCCTGACCGTCACCCCGAGGCCCGCACATGCCCACAGATCGCCAGATCGCCCGCCAGATCAGCTATGCCCATTCCGCGCAAGGTCCGGGTGGTCGCGCCATCATCCGCGCGCTCGAAACCGCAACAGGCCGCATCGGGCTCATCCGCCGCGCGGCGGGCTACGAGACCGAGATCGCGGCGGGCGCGGATTTCTGGCAGGTCATGGTGGACCGCTACGGCCTTGCACTCGACGTGGTGCATGGCACGCTGAGCAATATCCCGGCGGATGGTCCGCTCGTCGTGGTGGCCAATCACCCCTACGGAATCCTCGACGGTCTGATCCTCGGGCATCTTCTGGCAATGACGCGCGGCGATTTCCGCATTCTCGCGCACAAGGTTTTCCTGCAGGCCCGCGAGTTGGAAAACGTGATCCTGCCGGTGAATTTCGACGAGAGCAAAGCGGCCATGGCCGAGAACCTCGCCGTGCGGAAGACCGCGCTTGACTACCTCGGGCAGGGCGGGGCGATCGGCATCTTCCCCGGCGGCACGGTATCCACGTCGGCGACCCCAATGGGCCGCCCGATGGATCCCAGCTGGCGCAGCTTCACCGCCCGGATGGTGGCCCGTTCGGGCGCCACGGTGGTGCCGGTCTATTTCGACGGGGCCAATTCGCGGCTGTTCCAGCTGGCGAGCCATCTGCATTACACGCTGCGGATGGGGCTTCTGATCCGGGAATTCAAACGCCAGACCGACAAGCCCGTGCGCATCAGCATTGGCAAACCCATCGATCCCGGCGAAATCGCCGCCCGGGCGCGGGATCCGCGCGTCCTGATGGATTTCCTGCGCAAATCCACGTATGCGCTGTCTCCAACGCCCTGTGCCGCCGCAACGCGCGGCTTTGAATTTGACGCGGCGTGGAAAAGGCGCGAAGGCTGATCCCCTGACGCGTGCTGCGAAAGGGTGAGGCATGGCCATCGGCGTATTTGATTCGGGACTGGGCGGGCTGACCGTGCTGGACGCGGTGACGAAGCGTTTGCCGGACACGCCGCTGATTTATCTCGGCGACAATGCCCATACGCCCTACGGCGTGCGCGAAGCCGATGACATCTACGATCTGACCACCAAGGGGGTGGAGCGGCTCTGGGCGGAAGGCTGCGATCTGGTGATCCTGGCCTGCAACACGGCCTCCGCGGCCGCCCTCCGCCGGATGCAGGAGGCATGGGTGCCGCGCGACAAGCGCGTCCTTGGGGTCTTCGTGCCGCTCATTGAGGCGCTGACGGAACGGCAATGGGGCGACAATTCCCCGCCGCGCGAGGTCGCGGTGAATTCCGTGGCGCTGTTCGCCACGCCCGCCACCGTGCGCAGCCGGGCGTTTCAGCGCGAGCTCAGCTTCCGCGCCGTGGGCGTCGATGTGGAGGCGCAGGCCTGCGGCGGGCTCGTCGATGCCATCGAAGAGGGCGACATGATCCTCGCCGAGGCGCTGGTGCGCTCCCACGTGGACGCGCTCAAGCGCAAGATGCCGGAGCCTGACGCCGCGATCCTCGGCTGCACGCATTACCCGCTGATGGAAGACATCTTCCGCGACGCGCTGGGCCCGAATGTTTCGGTCTATTCCCAGCCCTCCGTCGTGGCCGAAAGCCTCGCCGATTACCTTTCCCGCCATCCGGAGATGCAGGGGCAGGGGAGCGAAGCACGGTTCCTCACCACGGGCGATCCGGCCCGTGTCTCGGGTCAGGCGACCACGTTCCTCCGACGACGGATCGCCTTCGAGGCGGCCTGATCCGCCCCAACGCGTCCTTCCTTTCATCCTCGTCACCGACAGGACATGCCATGCCGTACAAAATCGCCATCATCGGAGCGTCGGGCTATACCGGCGCCGAACTTCTCAGGCTCATCGCCACCCATCCGGAGCTGGAAATCGCAGCCCTCGCGGCCAATTCCAAGGCCGGTCAGACCATGGCGCAGGTCTTCCCGCATCTGCGCCATCTCGACCTGCCGACCCTCGTCACCTGGGAAGAGATCGACTTCTCCGCGATCGACCTGTGTTTCTGCGCCCTGCCGCACAAGACGAGCCAGGAGGTGATCTCGAAACTGCCCAAGCATCTCAAGATCGTCGATCTGTCAGCGGATTTCCGGCTGCGCGATCCCGAAGAATATACCCGCTGGTATGGCAATGCGCATGCTGCGGTCGAGATGCAGGGCGAGGCCGTCTACGGCCTGACCGAGTTCTACCGCGACGAGATCAAGGCCGCCCGGCTGGTCGCGGGCACCGGCTGCAACGCGGCCACCGGCCAATACGTGCTGCGCCCGCTGATCGCCGCGGGTGTGATCGGGCTCGACGACATCATCCTAGACCTGAAATGCGGTGTGTCGGGGGCAGGCCGGTCGCTGAAGGAAAACCTGCTGCATGCGGAGCTCTCCGAGGGCACAAATGCTTATGCCGTGGGCGGCACGCACCGGCATCTGGGCGAATTCGATCAGGAATTTTCCGCCCTTGCGGGGCGCGATGTGAAGATCCAGTTCACGCCCCATCTTCTGCCCATGAACCGGGGTATCCTGGCCACGGCCTATGTTTCGGGCGCGGCGCAGGCGGTGCATGACGCGCTATCAGCCGCCTATGCGGACGAGCCCTTCATCGAGCTTCTGCCCATGGGTGAGACGCCGTCCACGCATCACGTGCGGGGCTCGAACTTCTGCCATATCGGGGTGGTGGCCGACCGCATTGAAGGCCGGGCCATCGTCGTGGCTGCCCTTGACAACTTGACAAAGGGATCGTCGGGCCAGGCGCTTCAGAACGCCAACCTGATGCTGGGGATCGCAGAGACGACGGGACTGATGCTCGCGCCCTGCTATCCCTGATCCATCGCGGCGACCAATGTGCCGAGGGCCTTTGCGGGGTCCTCGGTGCGCCAGATCTCCTCTCCGATGGAGAAGAAGTCGACCACCGGGGTCAGCTCGCGCACCAGCGCCTCGGTCACCCCGCCTTCGGCCACGACCGGAAGTTCGATCATCTCGGACCACCATTCGAACAATTCGCGCTCAGCCACGCTGCCATCGCCCAACGTGGTGCCGCCGACCGGCCCGAAGGCCACGTAATCGGCGCCCGCTTCGCCTGCATTCATGCCGTCATGGCGCGACGTGCCGCAGGAGGCGCCGACAATGGCATCGGGGCCGAGTTCCTTCCGCGCGGCGCGGACGGAGCGACCGCCATCGGGGAAATGCACCCCGTCGAGGCCGAGGCGTTGCGCCAGCACGATATGCGTGTCGATCACCAGGGCGATGTCATGGGCATGGGCAACCTCGCGCACGGCATCGGCGGCGCGCAGCAGCGTGTCCTCGTCGCGGGTGGCGAGGCTCAGGCGCAGGCAGGCCACGTCATGGGCGTCGAGCACGGTCGCGAGCCGCTCGGGAAAGGCCAAGAGGTCAATCTCGGGCGGGGTGACGAGATAGAGTTGCGGGCGGTCATCCTCGGCCATGGCGGGCGGTCCTTCGGTCTTTTGAGGTGTCATATCGAAGGCGCGCGGCGGATGCCAGCGGGGGCGCTTACGGCACGGTCTTGTTTGCGTTTTTTCAGAAAGGTGAAGCGCAGAGGGGTGTGCTGCAACAGGCAAGGGCGCGCGCGGGCGGCGGGGCGGGGGAGCCGTGGCACCCGAACAAGGGCGCGCCGGACCTCAGGCAGGTACACTTTCGCGGGGCGGCGTGATCTTGCGGCGGAGGCGGCAAGTTCGTAGATGCAGGCGGTCTTTCCAAGGAGCCATCATGCCGACCGAGCCCGCACCGCAGCCCGCCTTCGTCCTCGTTCAGCCGCAAATGGGCGAGAATATTGGTGCTGCGGCGCGTGCGATGTGGAATTTCGGCCTCGAGCACATGCGCCTTGTGGCGCCGCGCGACGGCTGGCCCAATCCAAAGGCCGTGGCGATGGCCTGTGGCGCGGGGCGGCTTCTCGACGCGGCGCAGGTGTTTGAGACGACGGCCGATGCGGTGGGCGAGGCCGATTTCGTGCTGGCCACCACGGCGCGCCCGCGCGGGCTGACAAAGCCCGTCTATTCCCCCGAAGAGGCGATGTCCGAGATCGCCGCGCGCATCCAGGATGGGCAGAAGGCTGCCGTGCTTTTCGGGCCGGAACGTGCGGGGCTCGAGAACAGCGATATCGCGCTTGCCAATGGCATCATCTCGGTGCCGGTCAACCCCGATTTCCCCTCGCTCAACCTTGCGCAATGCGTGCTGCTGACGGGCTATGAATGGCGCCGTGCCACGTCGGAGGTGACCCCGCGCGTTCTGGAGATGGCCGGGACCGACTGGGCCAATCAGGCTGAGATCGACGCGCTATCGCGCCATTACGAGGAGCGGATGGAGGAGGCGGGGTTCTTCTTTCCCGACCACAAGGCCGAGACCATGAAGCGCAACCTGCGCAATCTGTGGTCGCGGATGCCGCTCACCCGCTCGGATGTGCAGACCTTCCATGGCATGCTGCGTCAATTGGTGCGGTGGAAAGACCGGGGGGGCTGACTTGAAGCGCCCCGGCCCGGGGCATAGTGTCTGGCGCGACACCAAAGAGGCCGCGTGAGACGCATGAGCAATTCCCGAAAACTGTTCGAAGAGGTCGGTGCCGAGACGCCCGCCCGTGCCCCCCGGGAGACCGGATTGATCGACAAGGGCCGCCGTGGCGCGCGCGGCGCGATCCGCATCTGGCTAATGATGCTGTTCGTTCTCGTCATGGCGATGATCGTGGTCGGCGGTCTGACGCGCCTGACCGATAGCGGCCTGTCGATCACCGAATGGGCGCCGGTTTCGGGCGCGCTGCCGCCAATGTCCGAGGCCGCCTGGCAATCGGAATTCGACAAGTACAGGCAGATCCCGGAATACCAGTTGCAGAATGTCGGCATGTCCATGGCCGAGTTCAAGTTCATCTATTGGTGGGAATGGGGCCACCGGCAGCTTGGCCGCTTCGTGGGGCTCGTCTGGGCGCTGGGCTTTGTGGGCTTCCTCGTGACCCGGAAGATCCCGCCGGGTTGGACCGGGCGGCTTCTGCTTCTCGGGGGCTTGGGCGGTCTGCAGGGCGCGATCGGCTGGTGGATGGTGGCCTCGGGCCTGACGGGCGACCGCATCGACGTGGCAAGCTACCGTCTGGCCACGCATCTGGGGCTCGCCTTCGTGATCCTGGGCGTGATCGCCTGGTTCACGTTTCAGCTTGGCCGCTCCGAGCGGGATCTGATGCAGCAGCGCCGCGTGCGGGAAGGCAAGCTCTTCTCCATGTCCACGGGGCTCATGCATTTCACCTTCCTGCAGATCCTGCTGGGCGCGCTCGTCGCGGGCATCGATGCCGGGCGCAATTACACCGACTGGCCGCTGATGGCGGGGGAGTTCCTGCCGCCGACCCCGCTCGAGATTGAGCCTGTCTGGCGCAACTTCTTCGAAAACTCCGGCACGGTGCAATTCATGCATCGCATGGCAGGCTACGGGCTGATGATCTTCGGCGTCGTTGTCTGGTTGCGCGCGCGCCGCTCGCCCAATGCCGAGACGCGGTTCCGCTTCAACGCCGTGCTGGCGATGATGGTGGTGCAGATGGTGCTTGGCATCGTAACCGTGATCTACGGCGCGCCGCTTGAGATTGCGATCGTGCACCAGCTTGGCGCGGTCCTCCTCTGGGTGCTGGTCATCCGCGCGCGCTTCGGCGCAGGCTATCCGAAATCCCAATCCTTGCGAGGCACGGCATGAGCGATCCCTATTCCGACCTGATGGCCTTCCAACGCGAGACGGAGGCGCTGAGCCAGGTCGCGGGGCGGCTTTCCTGGGATCAGGAGACGGTGATGCCCCGCGGCGCCGCGCCGCAACGCTCCGACGAGATGGCGGCGCTGGAGGGCGTGCTTCATGCGCGCCGCACCGACCCGCGTGTCGGCGAATGGCTGGCGGCGATCGACGATGCGGGGCTCGACCCGGTGGGGCAGGCCAATACGCGCCACATTCGCCGCAGCTATGCCCGCACGATGAAGGTGCCCGCGAACCTCGCGGCAGCCTTGGCGCGGCTGACCTCGGTGGCGCAGGGCGTCTGGGCGGAGGCGCGCTCCAAGGACGACTTCGCGGCCTTCGCGCCGACCCTGCGCGAGGTGTTGGCCCTGAAACGCGAAGAGGGCGCGGCCTTGGCTGATGGCGGCAATGTCTATGACGCGCTTCTGGATGATTACGAGCCCGGCGCCACGGCCCAAAGCCTGGAGGCGATGTTCGGGGCGCTGCGCCCGCGCCTCGTGGCGCTGCGAGACGAGATCCGCGGACGCCCGGCACCGCAGGCCCTGACAGGCACGTTCGACGAGGCGGCGCAGATGAAGCTCGCGCGCCACATCGCGAAAACCTTCGGCTACGACATGAGCCGGGGCCGCGTGGACAAGGCGGTGCATCCCTTCTCCTCGGGCTCGGGCAATGATGTGCGGATCACCACGCGCACGGCGGCGGATGATCCCTTCAACTGCCTTTATTCGACGATCCACGAGGTGGGACACGCAAGCTACGAGCAGAATATCGACGCGGCGCATCTGCTGACGCCTGTGGGTGCCGGTGTGTCCATGGGCGTGCATGAAAGCCAAAGCCGCATCTATGAGAACCAGTTGGGCCGCAGCCGCGCCTTCTGCGGCTATCTCTTCGGTCAGATGCAGGAAGCCTTCGGCGAAATCGGCATCGCGGATGCGGACGCGTTCTACGGCGCCGTGAACCGCGTGCATGACGGGTTCATCCGGACCGAGGCGGACGAGATCCAGTACAACCTCCACGTGCTTCTGCGCTTCGATCTGGAGCGGGCCCTCATCGCCCGTGACCTTGAGGTCGATGATCTGGAAGCGGCCTGGAACGACCGGTTCGAGGCGGATTTCGGCTACAAGGTCGATCGGGCGTCAAACGGCGTGCTGCAGGATGTGCACTGGTCCGTGGGCCTTTTCGGCTACTTCCCGACCTACACGCTCGGCAATGTCTATGCAGGCTCGCTGCATTCGGCTTTGCGCAAGGCGCGCCCCGCGCTGGACGACGAGTTGGCCTCAGGCGATCTGACCGGGGCTACCGAATGGCTGCGCGAGAATGTGCAGGTGCATGGCGGGCTTTACGAGCCGCGCGCGCTGGTCGAGCGGGCGACGGGCAGCGCACCCGATGAAGGGCCGCTGCTCGATTATCTCGACGCGAAATTCAAAGCGCTCTACGCATAAAAAAACGCGGCCCGAAGGCCGCGTAGTCTACGGTGTGCAAGTGATGATGCCGTGGCATCAATTCCGTAAAGAGCATTACGGCCCGGGGCTTCCGCCGCTGGATCAAAAGGCGAACCTTCGGCGGGAGAGTGCGTCCCCGGTACGACACTGGGAGAGTGATACAACCTTACCGGGAAGAGTGGACCACAATTCCCCCGATCTCACAAGATATTCCGGGGATATCCCGGCCTTGCAGAATTCGGTCTTGGCGGCTCAGGCGGACTTCGCGATGGTCGCCCGCTGGTCGCGTTCCAGAGTCTCGAAACACGACATGATCCAGTCGACAACGCGGCGCATGACCGGGTCGGAACGGCGCGTTTCGTGGTACATGACCCAGAACTCGGCCTGGTAAGACGGCAGGTTCGGATCCATGTAGATCAGTTCGGGATCGCGCAGGCCCATCACGTCGGGCAGGGGGCCCGGCATTCCGGTCACATGGATCAGACTGTAGATCGCGGCAAAGTTTTCGACCCGGACGGTGGGCGGGGACTGGAACCTTTCGAACCCGATCTGCTGCACCGGCACGTGCTCGAACGCCTCGGACAGCCCGATCCACTTTTCGGCGGGCTCCGGCGCGCCACGTTTCTGGAAGAAGTTGAAGTTCATCGTGCCCGCCTTGCGCGTCACGATGCGGCCGACTTCCGGCGCCCCCAATTGCAGAACGACATCGTTTTCGCCCAGACCCTCGCGCAGAAGACGGTCATTGAAAGTGATCGTGATGCCGCGCAACTCGTTGGACCCGTTGGAATATCCCGGGATGAGAACCTGCGACGTGACGATGGGCGGCGATCCGAGATTGATCGACGCGAGGCCCAGCTCCCCATCCACTTCGCGTGCATTGAGCGTGCTTTGCAACTCGCCGTCAAAGGTCTGCGCGAGATCGATCAGCTTGGTCACGGACGGGGACGGTTGCCAACCGAGCGAGGTCTTGACGAAGGCAGCCTCTCCGAGCGTTTCGGACAGGCGGTCGATCCGCCGCGACACGGTCGCGGTATTCGTCCCCAGCAGCTTTGCCGCTGCGGTCATAGTTCCCGTCCGCGAGAGCGCCACGAGAAACCGCAGATCGTCCCAATTATCCATCCGTCCCAACCTTTACATCGGTGCGCCTCGGTTCGTTCGCGCAACCCCGGGGTTAGGGTTGCGCCGCCGTATGACTGCACCTGCCGACATTGCCGCGCGCAAAAATGTAAAGGCACGATTGCGCAGAGGCAATATCAACGCGCCGCTTTCGCGGGAAATGTCAGCGAGTTTTCGCCTCACGATTCGTTTTCGCCGCCATCCGTCGCGATATCCGCTTCATCTTCCGGTTGATCGGCGATCCACGCGACTGAGACGACTTCCTCGCCCTTGGCCGTGTTGAAAACGCGCACACCACCCGCAGAGCGGGACCGGAACGAGATACCGTCCACAGGCACGCGAATCGACTGTCCCTTCGACGTGGCGAGCATGATCTGATCGTCGAGCTCGACCGGGAAGCTTGCGATGACGGGCCCGCCGCGCATCGCCTTGTCCATGGCCTGCACGCCCATGCCGCCGCGTCCCCGGATCGGGTAGTCGTGGCTCGAGCTCAGCTTGCCCGCGCCACCGCGCGTGATGGTCAGGATCAGGTTCTCGGCAGCGGACATCTCGGCGTAAAGCTCGGTCGAGAAGTTGGGATCGGCAATGGCTGCATCCTCGTCCCCGGCCTCGGCTTCGTCCGAAAGGCCGGCCATGGCGCGGCGCATCTTCAGATAGGCGGTCCGCTCCTCGGGCGTGTAGCGCGAGTGGCGGATCACGGCCATGGAGACCACGTGATCGTCGCCGGTCAGCTTGATGCCCCGAACCCCGGTGGATTTGCGGCCCTTGAAGACCCGCACATCGGTGGTGCGGAAGCGGATCGCGCGGCCGCTATCGGTCACCAGCATGACGTCGTCATCTTCGGACGCGATACGCGCATTCACGAGGCTGACGCCCTCGCTCAACTCCATCGCGATCTTGCCGTTGCGCTTGACGTTGGTGAAATCCGACAGCGCGTTGCGCCGGACATCGCCCGCAGAGGTCGCGAAGACGATCTGCAGATCGTCCCAATCCTCCTCGTCGCGGTCCACCGGCATGATGGCCGCGATCGACACGCCCGTCGGGATGGGCAGGATGTTGACGATCGCCTTGCCCTTCGAGGTCCGTCCGCCCAGCGGCAGACGCCAGGTCTTGAGCTTGTAGACCATGCCTTCGGTGGTGAAGAACAACAGTTGCGTATGCGTGTTGGCCACGAAGAGCGTGGTGACGACGTCATCATCCTTGAGCTGTCCACCGGACAGGCCCTTGCCGCCGCGCTTCTGCGCCCGAAAATCAGCCAGCGGCGTGCGCTTGATGTAGCCGCCTGCGGTGACGGTGACGACCATGTCCTGACGCTCGATCAGGTCCTCGTCTTCCATGTCGCCGGACCAGTCGACGATCTCGGTACGGCGGGGCACGGCGAAAAGCTCGCGCACTTCGCGCAGCTCGTCGGCGATCATGCCCATGATCCGCTCCCGCGAGCCCAGGATCTCGAGGTATTCCTTGATCTTGCCCGCCAGTTCCTCGAGCTCGTCCGTGACTTCCTTGACCCCGAGCTGTGTCAGGCGCTGCAGCCTGAGTTCCAGGATCGCGCGGGCCTGCGCTTCGGACAGGTTGTAGGTGCCGTCCTCGTTCATCGTATGCGTGGGATCGTCGATCAGCCGGATGAAGGGCGCGATCTCCTCGGCGGGCCAGCGGCGCGTCATCAGCTTCTCGCGCGCCTCGGCGGCGTCCTGGCTCGCGCGGATCGTGGCCACGACCTCGTCGACATTCGACACCGCGACCGCCAGACCGCAGAGGATATGGCTCCGCTCGCGCGCCTTGCGCAGAAGGTAGGCGGTGCGCCGGGCGACCACCTCTTCGCGGAAATCGATGAAGGAGGTCAGGAAGCGCCGCAGGGTCAACTGCTCGGGCTTGCCGCCGTTCAGCGCCAGCATGTTGCAGCCGAAATAGGTCTGCATCGGCGTGAAACGGAAGAGCTGGTTCAGCACCACGTCCGGGGTCGCGTCGCGCTTGAGCTCGACGACCACGCGCACGCCGGAACGGTCGCTCTCGTCCTGCACATGGGCGATGCCCTCGATCTTCTTGTCGCGGGCCGCCTCGGCGATCTTCTCGATCATTGCCGACTTGTTCACCTGGTAGGGGATCTCGTCGATGATGATGGCGTAGCGATCCTTGCGCAGCTCCTCGATCCGGGTCTTGGCCCGCACGATCACAGAGCCACGCCCTTCGAGATACGCCTTCCGCGCGCCCGACCGGCCCAGCATGATGCCGCCCGTGGGGAAATCGGGACCCGGTATGTACTCGATCAGCGCCTCGGAGGTCAGATCCGGATCCTCGATCAGTGCCAGCGTCGCATCGACCACTTCGCCGAGGTTATGCGGCGGGATGTTGGTGGCCATGCCGACGGCGATACCGCCCGCACCATTGACCAGCATGTTCGGAAAGCGTGCGGGCAGGACCGTGGGCTCGCGATCCTTGCCGTCGTAATTGTCCTGGAAATCGACCGTGTCCTTGTCGATATCGGCCAGGATATAGGCTGCGGGCTTGTCCATGCGCACTTCGGTGTAGCGCATGGCCGCCGGGTTATCGCCATCCATCGAGCCGAAATTGCCCTGACCGTCCAGAAGCGGCAGCGACATGGAGAAATCCTGCGCCATCCGCACCAATGCGTCATAGATCGCGCTGTCGCCATGGGGGTGGTACTTACCCATGACGTCGCCCACGGGGCGCGCGGATTTGCGGTAGGACTTGTCATGCGTGTTGCCGGTCTCATGCATGGCGTAAAGGATGCGCCGATGCACCGGTTTCAAGCCGTCGCGCAGGTCCGGAATCGCGCGGCTGACGATCACCGACATGGCGTAATCGAGATAGGAGGATTTCATCTCCTGCTCGATCGAGATCGTAGGCCCGCTGTGCGGTGCCGGTGCGGGCGGATTTTGTTCTTCGTTATCAGGGGGTTCGGGTGTGTCGGTCACGGGAAGGTCCGCCTGTCGTTATTCTATATGTTGTTGTCACATCTATAGCAGAGCGCAACAGACAGGTGCAATGCCGTGCACATCCCCTCTCGTCGCTGGCAGCCAGGTGGTCTGACTGATAACAACCTGTTTTTGTTGATTTTTAACAAAGTTCGGGCAGGATTCTCTTCCGAGGTTAACGAGGAGAAAAACACGATGTCCCAAAGCGAAACGGAGTTGATGCTGAAAGGCTACGGTCTGACCACGGCCGAGATCTTCTATCGCATGCCGGATTACCGCAACGTGCTAAACACCTTCGTGTGGCAGGATTACGATCTGGCCCCCGATCATCCCAAACTGCTCGATTTCATCGCCTTCTGGCAGGATGAGATCGAAGGCCCGCTGCATTCCGTACGCTTCACCCATCGCAAGATGATCTCGCCCGGCGAATGGCGGCATGTGACCGGCGAATTCACCTATCACTGACCTGCGCCTCAGCGCGCAGCCTGTTGTCACGACCGGACCAGAAATACCTCCGGGAGCGCGAGGGCAGAGCCCTCGCCCGGATCGGCGCGGGCTTGCCCCGCGTCGACCGGTTCAGCGGGCCTTGGCGCCGAGACCCAGTTCCATGACGGCCTTCCGCATCGGTGCCAGATCATGCAACAGCCCCAATCCGGTGGCCCGTGCGGCCTGAAGCGTGGGCAGACCCTGCATGGAGGCGCGGTTCAGCGCGGAGATCCCCGACATGCGCAACCGGATATCCGGCGCACGCTTCTTCTCGTAGGCGTCCAGCATGGCCGCATCGCCCAAGCGCTCGGGCGCCGCGACCGCAAGGTCGAGCAGCGTCTCGAGATCGCGCAGCGACATGTTCAGACCCTGCGCGCCGATGGGCGGCATCACATGGGCGGCCTCTGCCACGAGCGCCAGGCGCTGCGCGGTCAGCCGCTCTGCCCCTTGGGTGATGATCGGCCAGAGATTGCGCTTCGAGGCCAGTTTCAGCGGGCCATAAAGCCCGGCGGAGCGATCCGTCATCTCCGCCTCAAAAGCGGGCACATCGAGCGCGGCCCGCCGTTCGGCATCGCGCGCGGCCATCATCCAGACCACCGCGGAGGAGGGGCGCCCGTCGTGATCGGGCAGGGGAACGAGCGTGAAAGGCCCGCCCGCGCGGTGGATCTCGGTCGAGACATTGCCATGGGGCGCGTCATGGGTGACCGCGAAGGCCAGCGCTTTCTGCCCATACCGCGTGGTCGTCACGCCGATTCCGGCCGCCTGCCGCATGGGCGATCCGCGCCCGTCCGCCGCAATCACCAGCTTCACCCGGGGGCGTGTACCATCCGACAGCCCGACGCGCGCCTCGCCAGTGCGCGTGAACAGCGATTTCGTTGCGGTTCCGGGGCGGAAATCGACGCCCGGCATCTCGTCCAGCGCCTTGGCCATTTCGCGCCGCAATAGCCAGTTTGGCAGGTTCCATCCGAAGGGTAGGTCGGAGATGTCGGCGGCGTTGAAATCGCGGGTCATCGGCGGGCTGCGGCTCGCATCGGCGATGCGCATGACCTGCAGGGGCGTCGCGTGGTCCGACAGGCGCGCCCACAGGCCTGCGCGATCCAGGAAATCGCGGGCAGGCTGCAGGAAGGCGGTCGTGCGCAGATCGGCACCATCCGCGTCGCGCTCCGTCACCGGCGGGGCGGGATCGACGCAAAGCACCGAAAAGCCCGCGCGCCCGAAGGCGGCTGCCGCCGACATGCCCGCAATGCCGCCGCCTGAAATGAGGATGTCATGGTCCATGCGCGTTGCCTCCGTCATTGCCTCAACAGGTGGGTTTCATCGGGCCCCGGCGCCAGTGGGCGCTTGGTCGCATCGCTTACAGGATGCGGGACAGAAAGCCCGACAGATCGTCCGTATGGTGATGGATATGCTCTGCCACATGCGCCTCGGGGGCCACGTGGATGGTTCGCATGCCCATCGCATGGGGGGCTGCGAGGTTGCGGGGCTCGTCCTCGAACATGGCGGCACGAGCGGTGTCCGTGCCGTCGCGGGCAAAGACGCGCTCGAAGGCCACACGTTCGGGCTTCGGAGCGAAATCCGCGTGCTCGACCCCGTAGATCGCATCGAACAACCCGTCGAGACCGCGCGCCTTCAACACCCGGTTCGCGTAAGGGGCCGAACCGTTGGTATAGACGATCCGGCGTCCGGGCAGCGCCGCGATCCGCGCGGCAAGAACCGGGTCGGGCACGAGCGGCGCGAAGGAAATGTCGTGCACATCGTGCAGGTATCCGCCCGGATCTACCCCGTGCACCTGCATGAGCCCTGCGAGCGTGGTGCCGTATTCGGCCCAGTATTTCTTGCGCAGGCGATTGGCCTCCACCGCATCGACGCTGAGTTCGCGCATCACCCAGTCGGTCATGCGCGTTTCGATCTGGTCGAAAAGCCGCGCCTCGGGCGGATAAAGGGTGTTGTCGAGGTCGAAGACCCAGTGGCGGACATGTGAAAAACGCTCTTTCATAAGGCGGAGCTAGACCGGTCGCAGAGCCAAAGCAATGGCCCTGCGCTTGCCACAAGCCCTTGAACCTGCGTATTTTCGCGGCAAGCGAGGGAGAGAAGAAAAAATGCGGGACAGAACCACCCCCCAGCGCGATGCCTATTCCCTGATCCTCGAGGCGATCGATGTGGGCACGTTCAAACCCGGTGATCGACTGGTGGAAAGCGATCTGGCCGAACGCTTCGGCGTCTCGCGCACGCCGATCCGCGAGGCGTTGCAGCGGCTTGAGACCCAATCCCTGCTGGCCCGCGATGGCCGCTCGCTGATTGTGGCCTCGCTCGATCACAACCAGATGGCCGAGCTCTACGCCGTGCGCACCGAACTTGAGGGGCTGGCGGCGCGTCTGGCGGCCCGTCACGCCACCGAGGAAGAGATCGCCGTGCTTGCTGACATGGTCGAGGAGGACCGCGCGCGGCTCGACGACCCCAAGGCCCTGGCCCGTGCCAATCGCCGGTTTCACAAGCAGATCCATCTCGCGTCGCACAACCGCTATCTCGTGCAGCAGCTCGACCTCGTCCATCGCTCCATGGCGCTGATGGCCACGACGTCGCTGGCCGCCGAAGGGCGGGGGACGCGCGCGCTCGAGGAACACAACGCCATCGTCGAGGCGATCAGCCGCCGTGACGAGGAGGCGGCCTACCAGGCCTTGCGCGATCATATCTCGGTGGCGTTCGTGACGCGCCTCAAGCTCGACGCGGCGACGGAGCGCTGAACGGCGCGCAAGGCGGGCGGCGCTATTCCGGCACGCGGTCGCTGCCGGGCCGGTCCGGTGCGGAATGGCCATGCTGGGTCTTGTCCCAATGGAACGGCCGCGTGATCAGCGACCAGACCGCGCGATACATCGCAATCGTGCCCAGTGGGAAATAGAGGATCATGCCCGGCACCCAGGGCATGAGACGCGCATGCGGAGATCGGGCCAGCGCCAGCATGCCCGCAAGCACCGTGACCGCCTCGCAGGCGATGAAGATCACGAAAAGCCCGCGCAGAGCGGCGGGCGACAGGATCTCCGCCGCGGGATGCGGCACGCCTGCCAGGATCAGCCAGAACGACCACAAGACGGGCGCCA
The DNA here is from genome assembly GCF_009363255.1 of Roseivivax sp. THAF197b. Classification (NCBI taxonomy): domain Bacteria; kingdom Pseudomonadati; phylum Pseudomonadota; class Alphaproteobacteria; order Rhodobacterales; family Roseobacteraceae; genus Roseivivax; species Roseivivax sp. THAF197b. The sequence goes on from NZ_CP045318.1 coordinate 1,085,444, forward strand.
GAAGGAATTGCAGCAAGGTGCCCAGAAACAGCACCTGCACCGCCGCCGCGCGCCGCAGCCCGAGGTCACGTATAAGCGCGCGCGGACTGCGGCTGTGCGTGGCCCAGGTCATGGCATATCCCTTGAGCCACCGGGCCCGCTGCTTGATCCACGGCCAGACACGGTTGTTGGCTTCCTCGCGGGTGACGGTCTGCAAAAGCTCCGTCCGGTAGCCGTGACGCGCGAGACGAAGGCCGAGATCGGCATCCTCGGTCACGTTATGGGCGTCCCAGCCGCGCACGGCCTCCAGCGCCTCGCGGCGGAAATAGACCGTGGTGCCGCCCAGCGGGATCGGCACGCCGAGCCGCGCGAGACCGGGCAGGATCAGCCGGAACCAGGTCGCGTATTCGATGGCGAAACACCGCGACAGCCAATTGGCACGCGGATTGTAGAAATCGAGAACGCCCTGAAGGCAGGCAACCTCCGGCGGCGCGGTCTGGAAGCGCGCGACAACCCGCTCGATCTGATCGACCGCCGGCGCATCCTCCGCATCGAGAATCCCGATCACGCTGCCCTTGGAAAATCGCAGCGCATAATTCAGCGCGCGCGGCTTGGTCTGAATGCTGCCGCCCGGCACGACCACGATCCGGACCCAGCCCGGCAGGTCCGCGGCGGCAAGGATGCTGGCGGTCTCCCGGTCGATGTCTTCCAGGATCAGCAAGACAGACAGGCAGGATTTGGGATAGCTGAGCCGCGACAGCCGGTCGATCAGCGCCCGCGCAATCGCCGCCTCGCGAAACAGCGGGACCAGCAGCGTCACATCGGGCAGCGGATGGCGGGGCGGGCCCGGACGGGGCGGCGGTTTGCGCGCTGCGATCAACGCGGCCAGCTTCAATGCCTGTGTCAGGAGCAGCGACACCACCGCGATGATCAGAAGGGCTGCGAAGAAGACCAGCGGCGCCAGGGCCAGAAGCCCGACGCTTGCAATCGTGACGGAGCTTGCAATCGCGACCCGTGCAGCCCCGGCATGGCCCAGATCGCGGCAGGCCTCCGCATCCGGCACCCAGGTTTCCGCCGCTTCGACCATGGCCCGCCCGTAGCGCGCGCCGATCTCGGCATGAATGTCCGCCTCGGACATCGCGGCCATTATGACGGCTTGGCCCGTGGCGTCGAAGGGCGCGCGCACGGCGTCGAAGCCCGCGCGGCTTGTCGCGGCCACCACCAGCGATGTGCCGATCCACATCCAGGGCAGGGCGCCATGGGTCAGGCAGGTCTCCGCAGGCAGGAGGCCTGCAAGTGTCTGATCGGCGGGGTGATCGGCCCGGTTGAGCGCCATGACGCCGCAGCGCAGGGCCAGGGCGGGGACGTATTCGTCCTCTCCGATCAGGTCACTGGCGAGCAGCACGCGCCGCAAGGGGGCGCCGGTCGCGACCGCATCTCCCAATGCCGCGACCATGTCAGCGGCAGGCACATGACCGCCATCGACGAGGAGACCGGCGACCGAACGGCCGCGATCATCGATGCTGGCCGCCTGGCGGCTGGGTGGGGGGTCGACCTTGCTCGAAAGCATGCTGGTCTCCGTTGTCGATCGGAGACCAGTTACGCCCGCGTGGGTTAATGCGCGCTTAAGATTAACCGCTGATTAGGTATTTGCGGCCTTATGGTCCGCCATCCAGTCGGCGAACCGCTCGAACAGGTAATAGCTGTCCATCGGGCCGGGGCTGGCCTCGGGGTGCTGCTGGACCGAGAAGACCGGCTTGCCCTCGACCCGCAGACCACAATTCGACCCGTCAAAGAGCGACACATGCGTCTCGAGCACGCCTTGGGGCAGGGACTGGCTGTCGACCGCGAAGCCGTGGTTCATGGACGTCACCTCGACCTTGCCGGTCTCGGTGTCTTTCACCGGGTGATTGGCGCCGTGATGGCCGTGGTTCATCTTCACGGTCTTGGCACCCAGCGCCAGCGCCAGCATCTGGTGACCGAGGCAGATGCCGAAGACCGGCAGACCCTTGTCCAGAACTTCGCGGATCATCGGCACGGCATATTCGCCCGTCGCCGCCGGATCGCCCGGTCCGTTCGACAGAAAGACCCCGTCGGGGTTGAGCGCCAGCACATCTTCCGCCGTGGCGGTCGCGGGCAGGACAGTCACGTCACAACCCGCCGAGGCGAGGCTGCGCAGGATGTTGCGCTTGGCACCGTAATCGATCGCCACCACCTTGTGGACGGGGTTTTCCTGACGGGCATAGCCCTCGGGCCAGGCCCACCGCATTTCGTCCCAGCGATAGCTTTGCGCGCAGGTGACATCCTTGGCGAGGTCCAGCCCCTCCAGTCCGGCGAAATCGCGGGCCTTGGCCACCAGCGCTTCCGTGTCGAACACGCCATCGGGATTGTGGGCGAGGGCCGCATGGGGCGCGCCCTGCTGGCGGATCGCCCGGGTCAGACGCCGCGTGTCGATCCCGCCGATGGCGATGCGGCCCCGGCTCGCGAGCCAGTCCGACAATTCCGAGACGGCCCGCCAGTTGGAGCTTTGCGTGGGCATCCATTTCACGACCATGCCGGCCGCCACAGGGTCCTGCGTCTCGTCATCCTCGGGGTTCACGCCGGTATTGCCGATATGCGGGAAGGTGAAGGTGACGATCTGGCCCGCATAAGAGGGATCGGTCATGATCTCCTGATACCCGGTCATCGCGGTGTTGAAGCAGAGCTCGGCCACCGTCTCCCCGGTGGCGCCGAAGCCCATGCCATAGAACAACGTGCCATCGGCCAGGGCGAGGCAAGCGGTAGGAGCGGTCATGGGCGAGCCTCCGGGCATCTTGGGTGTCGCGCCTGTCTAAGACCGCCTGCAAGCCGGGTCAAGAGCAGGCCCTGATGTCAAAATGTAGCGAAAACAATGGCTTGCTGGGTTTCAGGGAAGGCTTGCACCTCTGGCGGCAAAACCCTACCTATCAACCTCTAGCCAATCGAGGGATGAGAGGCCATGGAACTGCGCACGCGGATCACTGCCGCCATGAAACAGGCGATGAAAGACAAGGACGCCGACCGTCTGTCGACGGTGCGCCTGATCAATGCCGCGATCAAGGATCGGGACATCGCCGCGCGCGGCGAAGGGCGTGAAGACGGTGTCAGCGACGAGGAAGTGCTGGCGATCCTCTCCAAGATGGTCAAGCAGCGCCATGAGAGCGTGAAGACCTACGAAGAGGGCGGCCGTCTCGATCTGGCAGAGCGCGAGCAGGCGGAAATCGTCGTCATCGAAGAGTTCCTGCCGAAGAAGCTGTCCGATGCGGAAGTCACCAAGGCCATCGACAAGGCCGTGGCCGATGTCGGCGCCGATTCGATCCGCGATATGGGCCGCGTCATGGGCGTCCTGAAGTCCAAATATCAGGGTCAGATGGATTTCGGCGCGGTCGGCCCGCGCGTGAAGGAGCGTCTGGCGGGCTAAGCGCGCAGGCGGCGTTGGATGCCGATCTGCGCCTGATGCTCTCATACGCGCCAGATGCGGTCGTCCGCGCCAAGCGCTGTCATCCTCGGGCCTGACCCGAGGACTCCCTGCAGTTTGCGGAATTTTCCAACCGCTTGCGAAACACCGACGCCAACAGGCAGATCACGAGGGTGGCGTTTCTCACCTCACGCCGTGTCGATGGACACCGGAAAATCCGTCCGGACCGCCTCCAACGTCTCCGCATCCCGCACCGTGAACCGCTCCACGAACCGGGTTTTGAACGATACGCGCCCACGCCGCGCGCCGAAATTCTCGCCGTGATTCAACTCATATAGAACCGATGGGCGGGGCAGGGCGCGGATGCGCAAGCCCGCAAGTCGCGCCAGATACGGAAACATGCGGTGCTCGTGCTGTGTCATCTCCCGCATGAACGCGGCGCTTTCGGGCAAGGCCGGGTCATGGCGCAGCGCGAGACAGGATCCGCACAGCTTCCAGAATGCCCTTTGACGCGGTGCCGTCAGGGATGCGGGGGCGGCCAGGGCTACCTTGCCGGACGCCACATCCCGGACGAAGCCACGCTCGACCAGCCAGCCGTCACCGCCGCCCTCCAGCATCTCGCTCACCACGCCCTGACGCAGCAGATCGTCAGCGTCAAAGGACATGACGAAGGCGGGCGGCACGTCCCGCCCGGCCAGATCCTCGTAGAGTGCTGCGAGCTTGCGCCACTTGTCGTTTCCGGGCGTCGGATCGTCGAAGGGCAGGTGGCGGATGCGGTCATCCTCGGGCAGGGGCGGGCGCACCTGACAGCAGATGACCGCTTCCCAATTGGGATTGTCCTGCGCCTGGAAGCTTTGAAGCGTGCGGCCCAGCCGTGCGGTGACCGCGTCCCAATCGCCCACATGGGCCGGTGCCACGAGTGGGATGAGGAAGATCACCCGTTCGGGCGCAGGCGCCGGGATGCGCCTCGCCGTGCGCAAGGCCAGGGCGGCGGCCTCCGAGGGCTGCACATCGTTTCGCGCTGCAGCCATGGTCGGTCCCAGAAGCGCAACACGCAAGCGATGCGCGAGGCGCCGCGCTTTCGGGGTCGCCGGGACCTGTGCCATCAGGCGGGGCTGTGCCGAGCCAGCCGGTCGAGAAGCTCCGAATAGAGCGCCTTGCGCTCATCCTCGGACAGGAATGCCCCGATCTCGACCTCGCGGCCAGAGCCGTTCAGGGTGACGTAATTCGGCACGGGACCTCCGCTCTGGTGCAGCGCGACCTTGGCCCAATAGGGATTGCAATGCCAGTCCTGCGCGTCGCCCCGCGGGTTGTAGCGGGTCAGATGCAGGTCGGCCTCGGTGATCTTGAGCACTTCGAGGATGCGGCGGTCCGCCTCGTTCTTGCGTAGCGCGTAATACATCCCGCCAAGTGCAATCAGCAGGAAGGGCAGCATGCCCCAGAGGAGCGACGTGCCCAGAAGCCCGTAAAGGGGGATCGTGGCCAGGGTGAACGTGCCCAGGATGAAAGCCGCGAAGCCCTTGGGCGGCAGCGAATTATGCGGCCAGAGCGTGAGCTCCTGCTCCGTCCGGCTCGGGTCTTTCTGGGTCCAGCGATAGGGCATGATGTCGATGTCCGGTCGTCTGTCGTTACTCGGGCGGGCCTTGGGGCGGCGGGTCGGCCGCGGGGCCCGTTTGGGATATGGCGCGATGCGCGCGGTTTTCCACGCTTGGGCGGCCGGCGCATCGGGTCGAATGAAAAAGGCCCCGGATGGTGATCCGGGGCCTCTTCTGTGTCAGGTCGGAAACCCGGAGATCAATGGGCGTGGCCCTTGTCCCAATCCTCCCGCTTCGGCAGCTGCTCGAACGTGTGCTCGGGCGGCGGCGAAGGCAGGGTCCATTCCAGCGTATCCGCGTATTCGTTCCAGGGGTTCTCGCGGGTCTCGGGCTTGCCCTTGAACAGCGCGTAGAACATCACGCCGAAGAAGAACAGGAACGAGGCGAAGGAGATGAACGCACCCCAGGACGACACGTAGTTCCAGAGGGCATAGGCCTCGGGATAGTCGATGTAGCGGCGCGGCATGCCCTGACGGCCCAGGAAGTGCTGCGGGAAGAAGGTGATGTTGGCGCCGATGAAGAAGGTCCAGAAGTGGAGCTTGCCGGCCCATTCGGGGTACATCTTGCCGGTCATCTTGGGGAAGTAGAAGTAGATCCCCGCGAAGATGGCAAAGACGGCACCCAGCGACATCACGTAGTGGAAGTGTGCGACCACGTAATAGGTGTCATGGTAGGCACGGTCCACGGCGGCTTGGCTCAGCACGATGCCGGTGACACCACCGAGCGTGAAGAGGAACAGGAAGCCGAACGCCCAGAGCATCGGCGTCTTGAACTCGATCGAGCCGCCCCACATCGTGGCGATCCAGGAGAAGATCTTCACGCCCGTCGGCACCGCGATGACCATCGTGGCCAGCATGAAGTAGCTCTGCTGGGTCAGCGACATGCCAACGGTGTACATGTGGTGCGCCCAGACGACGAAGCCCAACGCGCCGATCGCGATGATCGCCCAGACCATCGGCAGGTAGCCGAAGACGGGCTTGCGGCTGAACGTGGCGATGACGTGGGAGATGATACCGAAGCCCGGCAGGATCACGATGTAGACTTCCGGGTGCCCGAAGAACCACAGGATATGCTGGTAGAGCACCGGGTCGCCCCCGCCTGCGGGATCGAAGAAGGTCGTCCCGAAGTTCCGGTCGGTCAGCAGCATGGTGATCGCGCCCGCCAGAACCGGCAGGGCCAGAAGAATCAGCCACGCGGTCACGAAGATCGACCAGGCAAAGAGCGGCACCTTGAACAGGCTCATGCCCGGTGCGCGCATGTTGAGGAAGGTGGTGATCACGTTGATCGCACCCAGGATCGACGAGGCACCCGAGACGTGCACCGCGAAGATCGCGAGGTCCATCGAGAGACCGCCCTCACGCACCGACAGCGGCGGGTAGAGAACCCAGCCCACACCGGAGCCCAGCTGACCATTGCCACCCGGCGAGTAGACCGAGGCGACCGCCAGCGTCGTACCGGCAACGTACAGCCAGTAGGACAGGTTGTTCAGACGCGGGAAGGCCATGTCCGGCGCGCCGATCTGCAGCGGCATGAAGTAGTTGCCGAAGCCGCCGAAGAGCGCGGGAATGACCACGAAGAACATCATCAGGATGCCGTGGCCGGTGATCAGAACGTTCCACAGATGGCCGTTCGGGGTACATTCGCCGGGGGCGGCGGCAAACATCCGCGCGCCTTCGAGGCACATGTACTGAACGCCCGGCTCCATGAGCTCCAGACGCATATAGACGGTGAAGGCGACCGAGATGAAACCTGCCAGGGCCGAAGTGACCAGGTACAGGATCCCGATATCCTTGTGGTTGGTGGACATGAACCACCGGGTGAAGAACCCCCGGTTGTCTTCGTGCTCATGGCCGTGGATGGCGGCGTCTGCCATGTAAGCCTCCTCAAGGTGTTATCAGATCAGGCAGGACAGACTCGCCCCGCGCGTCGTTTGCCTGTTTAGGCAAAGCATCTCCGTCCGGCAATGACCGCTTTCGTCGCAGGGCGGTCATTTTTGTCGCACATGTCTGATTTCTTGAATATGTGTCAATCAAGTCTGACAGAATGCGACCCGGCAATTGTCAATCGCCGCCCCAAGGCTTGCGCGGACTACGCTCCCACGCGGCCAATCCGGGCGCCGCCCCCTGTCACGTTCGGACCAAAAATACCTCCGGAGGTCTGGAGGCAGAGCCTCCAGCGGATCGGCGCGGGCTTGTCCCGCGTCGATCCGATCCGCCGTCACCCACGCGGAACTTCCCTTCGGGGGGCCGCTCAGCCCAGCGACATTCGGCCAGAGCCGGGAGCCAGGGCGCCGACCTCGACCTCATCCGTGGCCAGGACCACCTGGCCGGGCAGCACGATATCGACCGGGCTCTCGCCCCAATTGATCGCCACATGCACGACATCGTCGCCCGCGCGGCGCGTATAGAAGAGGACGCCATCCTCGGCGCGCAGATCCTCCAGCGCGCCCCGGCGCAGCGCTTCCCGTTCCCGGCGCAAGGCCAGCAGCCGACGGTAGAAGGCGAGCATGGAGGCCGGATCGTTGGTCTGGTTCTCCACGATCCGCGCGGGATCGAGATCCATGGGCAGCCAGGGGTCAACCTCGGAGAAGCCGCCATGGCGCGCGTCCTCCCACGCGATCGGGGTGCGCACCGGATCACGGCCAAGGCCATGGCCCGGCACGTTTTTCTCCCACGGATCCTGCACGCGGTCCGGCGGGATCGGCACGTTCTCCATGCCCAGCTCTTCGCCCTGATAGATGGTGGGCGTGCCGCGCAAGCTCAGCAGCATCAGCGCCGCGGCGCGTGCCCGCTCGGGTCCGATCCGGCTCGCGATGCGCGAGCGGTCGTGGTTGCCCAGCACCCAGTTGGGCCAGGCGCCCTCGGGCAGGGCGGCCTCGTATTCCCCGATGAGCGTGGCGAGGTTCTCCGCCTCCCACTCGGTCTCGATCAGCATGAAGTTGAACGGTTGCTGAAATGCATCGAGCGCATCGCCGTAATACTTCATGACTTGCTCTGTCTCGCCGTAGGCCTCCCCCACCAGAAGGCGGGGCGGGTCGTATTCCTCGGCCACGGCGCGCATTTCGCGGGCGATGTCGAAGATTTCCGGCTGGTGCTTCGTATTGGTGCCAAGATGGCTGCGCGCGGGCCCCATGCTTTCGACCCATTCCGGGTTGGGCGGGTTGTCGCCCGCTTCGGGGTTCGGAACCATGTTCTCGACTGCATCCACGCGGAAGCCGTCCACACCCCGGTCGAACCAGGTCCGCATGACGTCGTACATCGCGGCGCGCAGCTCGGGATTGTGCCAGTTGAGGCTGGGCTGCTCGGTCAGGAAGATATGCATGTAATACTGACCCGTGGCCTCGTGGAAGGTCCAGGCGGGGCCTGCAAATTCGCTGATCCAGTTGGTGGGCGGGCTGCCATCGGGCTTCGGGTCGCGCCAGACATACCAGTCGCGCTTGGGGCTGTCCTTCGATGCGCAAGCCTCGATGAACCAGGGATGCTGGTCCGAGGTGTGGCTCGGCACAAAATCCAGAAGCACCTTCAGGCCGCGCGCCTCGGCTGCTGCGATCAGGCTTTCGAAATCCTCGAGCGTGCCGAAGGTCGGATCGATGCCGGTATAGTCGGACACGTCATAGCCCGCGTCCTTCATGGGCGAGGGGAAGATCGGTGAAATCCAAGCCGCATCGACGCCCAGATCGACGAGGTGATCGAGCCGCGCCTCGATGCCACGCAGATCGCCCACGCCATCGCCATTCGTATCCTGGAAGCTGCGGGGATAGATCTGATAGATGACGCCGTCTTTCCACCATTCGGACATGGGGTCGCTCCTGTTGTCTCTGGCCCGATGCTCTGGGGCCGTTCGCGCTAACATGAGGCGCCATGCTGCAGGTGCAAGGTGAAAGCGGGAGATTGGCTTAAAATCGCACTGCCGCAGGCCGGGATTTCGCGGGAGCCGCAGGGCAGGCGCCCCAGCCCGTGCGTCCCGCCCCGGACATGCGGCCCCGGTGCACAGAGTGTCAGCCGGAAGGCTTATCGCCGAACACATCCTCGAAGCTGCGCCGCAGCGCCACATCCACGTCGTCCATCGTCACGGGCAATCCGAGATCGACCAGGCTGGTGACGCCGTAATCGGTGATGCCGCAGGGCACGATACCGTCGAAATGGCTCAGATCCGGCTCGACGTTGATCGACACACCGTGAAAGCTCACCCAGCGGCGCAGGCGGATGCCGATGGCGGCGATCTTGTCTTCCGCCATGGCGCCCGTGGCGAGACGAGGCCGGTCAGGCCGCTCGATCCAGACGCCCACGCGCCCCTCCCGGATATGTCCGGTCAGTCCGAACTCGCCGAGGGCCGCAATCACCCAGGCCTCGAGATCGCCCACGAAGCGCCGCACATCGCGCCCCCTGCGGCTGACATCGAGCATGGTATAGGCCACCCGCTGTCCCGGCCCGTGATAGGTGTATTGCCCGCCGCGCTTGGTGACATGCACCGGGAATCGGTCGGGATCCTTGAGATCCGCGCGCTGCGCCGATGTGCCCGCCGTGTAGAGCGGCGGATGCTCCACCAGCCAGATCAGCTCATCCGCCGTGCCTTCCGCAATGGCCGCCGCGCGGTCTTCCATGACCTGCACGGCCTCCGCGTAATCGGTCAATCCGTCCGAGATGCGCCATTCCACCATGGTCGCCTCCTTGCCGTGTCCTGCCGCTCTTACCCTGACGCGCGGGGTGAGGAAAGTCGCCGTTTTCAACCTGTTCTGCGGGGGAAAAGCCGTCCGGCCCGTACTGATTTCAGGCGACGAAAAAAATCGCGACATTCCCCCTTCACAAGCTGAAAAGCGTCCTCTATACGCACGCCACCAAGCCTCAGACAGTGCGGTCGTGGCGGAATTGGTAGACGCGCAGCGTTGAGGTCGCTGTGGGGTAACTCCCGTGGAAGTTCGAGTCTTCTCGACCGCACCATTCACCTAAAAATCAAGGACTTGCTCTCCCATCTGTAAGGGAGAAAAAGACCTGTGACCCGTACACTTCCCAAAGGTATCTTCAAGCGTAACGGCGTGTACGCTGTGCGTTTCAGCGTTCCAACCGAGGCTCAGTCCGTGGTTGGAAAGAAGGAGATCGTCCGATCACTCGGCACTCGGGACCTAGGTGAAGCCCTAGCCAGAAGCCCTGAGGTCCTCTCGGATATCAGAGAGAATTTGTTCAGCGCCAAGGTAGAGAAGCCTCAAGTGCACTGTAGGGTGTCCTCAGGTTCGACCGTGAGGGAGACAGCCCATCGCTGGCTGAGCGAAAGTGACGGAATTAATAACTCCACCCGCGCTCGCTATCGAAGCATCCTCGCGCGGTTCGAGGAATACTCGGGAAACTGTGATGTGTCCCAGATTAAGCGTGAGATGGCTTTGGGCTTCATGGACCATCTCAGGGCAACTCCCTCTCCCAAGACAGGGCAACCGCTCTCGCATCGAAGCCTGTCCATCCATCAAATCTGCCTCGCCTCCTACTGGCGCGTCCTAGAGCACTGGGGGCTTGTCGATGGTGACATGAAGAACCCGTTCTCTTCTCTCCTTCGTCGCCTTGCAGGGCAGAAGAAGAAGACAGACCCGAGGAAGAAGAACCTGCGTCCGGTGACCCGTGAAGAGGCCGAAGCCTTGTTGGCCTTCATCGAACGTAACCAACGCCTCAAGTATCAGTTCGAGATGAGCGTGACCGTAAGGTTACTTTGGGTGACCGCCTGTCGCCTCGGGGAGATCGCAGGGCTTTCTCTGGGCAACATTGACGACCGGGGCGACCATATCCGGCTGAACATCACGGGAGCCAAGACAGAGGCCGGGAACCGGAAGGTGATGGTCGTCGGGCAGGATGATTGTGAGTTACTCCGAGCAGCAATCCGCCGCGCTCAGGTGACCGAGCCAGCTTGTCCCGATAATCGCGGTCTACTGTTCCCGAGGCTGCTCAGAGGCGGATACGACAGGACGCCGGGGCATTATCTCGGGAAGGCGTTGGAGAACGCTAGGAAGACCTTGGACATGCAATCGGGTGAGTGGGACATGCATTCCTTTCGTAGGACCGGGGTTTCCGCGCTGGTCAACGCCGGGGTTGCCAAGGAAGCGCGGAACCTTGCGGTGGGCCACTCGAACAAGGACGATATTGGCATGTCAGTCTATGCAAAGCGGGGCGACCTGAGCGAGGTCATAAAGGCGACCTTTGAGGCGCTCTACGGTGAACTTGGGGGGAGCCTGTAATGCTGAGCGTAGGCAGTCTCACCCCGGCACAAGCAATCCATGAGCGTATCTGTCTTCTGTATCTAATGCTCACGGATAACCGCAGTGAACTTCTGGTCACCGACTGGGGCATAGAGACAGGGTGGGGTCTGAACCGTCTTCATACCTCGGAATGCCCTGAGGGACGCGAGGGATTGTTCAAGCAGCTTGCGGATGCTCTGTGGGCCTATGAGGAAATCACAGGGCGGGAGGATCATCCTGTGGGTGAGAAGTTGGACGATATCGATTTCTAAGCTGTTGTGTCCGTATCCACTGTTGACCTGATGGCTGGCGTAACGCACAGCAAGTCATGATTGTGAATCCCTTACTACACGGAGATGATTTTGAGTTATCTAGAGTATCCTGCGCGTACGCATAAACAACTCTATGTTGGACTTGAGGAAAACTCAGGGGATAACGAACGAACACGAAGCCGATTAATAGCGGTCTTCATTTCTTTTTCCGAGAACAGGACTCATAAAGTAGCGAAAAATATTGAGGCTGAAATTGGTATTTATCCAGGCTCACTTAGAGTTGCGAGTGACGTTCGGAAGTTCATGAGATCATTGGAGTGGGGAGATTTTCTCGACGTTCTAGGTGAACTGTATCATACGATTAAGGCGGAGATTGTTGTTGGACCCCGTGGAGATGTAGCTAGACGAGAATTGGGTCAATATTTAGCTATGGTGAATCGTGTATTCGGGGAGCAGAAAGCGCGACTGGTCTTAAAGAATGATGGGATAATACACCCGAAGTATGATATGGCATTTGATCAGCAGAGGATGGCGCTGATACGAGGATTAGATTTAGATTCGTATGAGGCTGCGCGTTTGCATGTTGAGGCTTGTGAGGCGGCGCTTCTGAAGGACCCGGTAGATGGTTCTCAGGCAATTCGTAGTATTTTCCTCGCATCAGAGAATATCTTCAAGCAATTGGGCCGAAAACCACGCTTGGGGGTTGGAGAGGCAAGGGATTTATTATCGCCGATACTTGAAAATATGTATCCAGAAAAAACTAATGGCCTTAGGGCTTCCCTACGTATCCTGAAAAGCTTTGGGGAATGGATCGATGCGGCCCATTTTTACCGCCACGAAGAGGGTAAGCCTGAACCTTCCCAGCCAACCGAAGAACTTGGTCTCCTTCTCGTAACCCAAGGGTTTTCATTCACACGATGGTTGGTCGATATCCACCAGTTTCAAATTCATAACGCCCAGTTTTCTGGAGAAAATTCGTAGAGGTATATCGTAGTCTCGCGATACCCCCTCCCCCCGTACCCCCTAGGGAAACCCAAGGTAGACCCTAGGAATATCTCACGCGACCTAGCCTAACCATTTGCTTCTCTCGCTGCCGACACGAAAACGCTTGGGCTCTAGCTGGTTCGATCATAGTTACTCGCAGTGAACGCAGGGATAACAGTAGGTTAGCGCGGGGAGCGTTAGGGTTCTGTACGGGTTTCGCTCGGTCATCCGTTAAACCACACCATATGGAGATAACACACACGCTACTGTCTTGGGACTTGCTCTCTTGAGGCCCGGAAAGCCCGGCTAAACACGTGTTATCCATTAAACCCCTCCATATGGAGATACACGCCTCGTCCTGCCCGATGGTGCCCGAGGTGGACAACCGCTCACCAGCGTCCCTTACAGCGAGGCTGTGGAGCATCTCGGACAAGAGTTCGAGGAAGGTGTTCAGACACATGACATTTGCGACATTTCCGGTAAGGGCGGAAGCTGCGGCATCTGATCGACACAAGACAAGGAAGGGGGGCTTTAGGGCCTCCCTTTTTGTCGTTTTTAATTATGTCTGCATATGGAGATAACACACACGCTACCGTTCTAGGCGTTGCCCTGCCTAGCTGCTGAAAGTCCAGCAAAATAGGGGCAAAATTTAAACCCCCTCATCTGGAGATACACGCGCGTCAGACTCACCCAAGGTCCCCTGCGTTTTCTCAGGCGTCCTCACGTATTTTCTCCCGACTACCCAGACCATTTTCAGTCGCTTCAAGCGGCCCCAAACTCATTCCCTCAAGTTAATGCCGCGCACGACAGTGCGTAGTTAAGAGGTTTTTCATCATGTCCATGTACGAAGCCAGCTTGCTCACAACCGATCCCAAGACCGGAGCAACTCATCTCGACCGATTGTTCACTATGCCAGCCAGAAGCGCCGCCCACGTTAAGGCCAGGGTGGAGGCTCTAGGTCTGTCTAAGACCAACTCTGAATTGCTCGTTTACCGTTTCTGAGCGTCCATACTTTTGAAAGTGAATATCCAGCATTGAAATACGAAGTTATCGAGCCGGACGCGGGGAGTTCTGTTTCTCCGCCAACGCAATTAATTTGCCCGAATTGCGGTATCCTATTCATCTACCGAAGCAATAAGACTTACTGCTCACCTCGCTGCCGCGATGCTGCAAAGAAGCGCAAGGCTAGACGTAAGACACCCGTTAACGCTAGCTACAGTTACGCCAAAGACAGACAGCAACACGAGAAGTTTGAACTCGCTGAGCGCATGGCTGAACGGCTTTATTCAATACCTCCTGCGCTCCGACTCGGGTATCTCGAAACCGTCATCAGGCTGGCCCGTGATGGTCACAGCCCAATGGTGCGCGATATTCTAACCACCCCTCAGTTGATCCGCCCCAACCCAAAAAACCGCTATTTATTCTACCGGGGTCGTCCCTCTGTCTACTGCACGATTGCCCAAGCCGCTAATCGCTATACCGTTTGGTCTCCTTGGAGCGCCACTATTGATCGTGTCGTTCGAGGTTTGATCCCTGAGCCGTCAACTGGGCTTGTCTCGGATGACGGTACCGTCGATGACGCTGGTCCGGGGTTCAAGGCTTGTACCCACCTGCAATTACCAAAACCGGGGACACCCCTTCTATAGACAGCATGGTCTGGTCTCAGGTCAAAACCGGGGACACCCCCTCTATAGAACCGACAGACGAAACCTTGTCATCACCAAGGTGAAGACGAAGGTACAATCGTTGGCACCGCCGAGAAGACCGAGTGCCACAATAGGCCAGACCAAAGGCCCAACTCCTATCATCAATTTCTGATGACCATCCAACTACAACGAAAGCATTCAAATGATGAATAAAACCGACCAACTACTACGCCCAGAGAACCTAGATTTCCTCAGGGCTTGCTTCGATGCAACCAAGATCGACAAAGGCCTCCTCTACTGGAAAGAGCGCCCCCGTCACCACTTCAAATCGAAGCGTAATCAGACCAACTTCAACAACCAATACGCGGGAACTCTTGTCGGCAAGAATCCTTGTCTTAAAATGCCACATATTATCCTCGGGGTAACTCATCCTGACTTAGGTCCGGTCCGAGTGATGCTTCATCGCCTTATCTGGCTTCTCAAATATGAAGAAGCCCCGCCCAAATTGATTGACCACATTAATCGTATCCCCTTCGATAATCGTCCCAGTAATCTCAAAGCGGCAACACCTCGGGAGAACATGGAAAACCGAATGTATAGCACGGGCTGCACCAGCTACGGCGATATTCAGAAAACGGAGGAAGGGAATTTCCGTGTCTCGTTCTTCTCGTCCAAGGGGGAGCCAGAGTTCAACCTAGAGTTCTCCAGTGAACTGTTAGCGACTACGGCAATCAATTACCTCTCGTTCCTCTACGATAGGCGCTACGATGTAGCGGACGGGTCGGGCTGTGGTTCATAGGTCTCAGACTGGCCTTCCGAAATCCAAGCGCCAAGGGAAAGACTCAAGACAACGCGAGAAGCGTTCCATTGAAGTTCGGCAAGCCAAGAGAGCAAACAAAGCGGAGGTCTGTGCGGTCTCGGGATGCGCTATTCATCGACATGATTTGTACCCCTACTGCTACAGCCATGCTCAGCGATATCGGCGCTTCGGTCACCCCACCAATGAAATACCAAAACTGGCGGACCTGAGGGCACTAGAGGAAGCCCTAAAGCAGTGGCTGGATACCGACCTCCTGACCAATGACCACCAGCGACAAGCCTTCAAGGCCGCTTGGGGTTCAGGGCAAAGGAAGATACGACACCATGCCTCCTACGCTCTCCCGTTCTATCGCCTCGAAGGCGTCTCAGGGTACACCCAGAAGGCCAAAGGCTGGATTATCCTGTCACATTACTTCCACCGCCAAGGGCACTCTCTGTCCGACGCTATGTTGCGCTACATGGCCATCAGACTGTGGGCAGAGTTCAAATGGAAGATGCCCGAGGGAAGCCGCAAAGGCTTCACCAAGGAACGGGATCAATTCGTAAATACCTTGGCAGGGCGTTTCGTTCTGGCGAACTCGGGGTTCACCAAGACCACCACCGAGGAAAAGGTGATCGCTTGGGAGCGCCCTTGGTACATCTCGGAGAACCCGAGGGACAATCTCTCTCAACCCATTACCGAGACAATCACGAAGACCAAACAGCTAGACCTCTGGCGGTCTGCCACTCTTGTACGCGCAATCGGAGACGAACTCCGCTTGGCAGTAAAACACGCAATGGGGAGCGATTGGCTCTCCGACTATCGCCTTCTCGTAAAGGCCACCGAGGCCCTCGGTCTCCCGCTAGGCGGAGACAGCCTCACCAAACATTTTCAGAAAGAACATTAATCAATGACCAACGCAATCGACGCCAACGGCAACGCCGTTCCTACCTACTCCGACGATCTCACCGAAGGTAATGATCTCGGGTTCACCGCGCGGGACTACTCGGCAGAGAAGGTCGCCAAGGGACACTACTCCGTTGCGAATACGTATCTCTCGGATGAGGAAACCAACAACAATCCTGAGGTTGTCATTCGAGACGGTTCACGCCAGCACTCTAACGGCGAATACCTTCCGGGCGATCTCGTAGTGATTGAAGGCATGGAGGTCGCATACGATCAGGCTGTGTCCCTCGGGTTAATCAAGGGACAGACCCTGAGCAATCCCTCGGACGACTTCCTGTCTGACGCCGAGAATGCCCGAGCCGAACTTCAAGAGGCCCAGCAGGACAACCGCCATGAAGCCGCTCAGTTACTCGAAGCGCAACTTGAGGTCGCAGTAGGCGAGGGCAATGCTGATGCCGCCTTGTCGGCCTTCCAGAATGATATCGTGTACAACGGTGAACTTGGGGCAGAGACATTTGCGTTCGCCCAGGACAAGCTGGGTATGTCGGAAGCTTCGGTTCGCCAGAGGTACGCTGACATGGAAGAGGCAGGGTCCCAAGTCCTGTCCGATTTTATGGCGGTAGGCGACGAATACGGTGAAGCGCGTATGGACTTCCTCGCAGACAAGGCTTGGAACGGGACTCAGCAAGAGCAAGCGATTGTTCGCAACCTCTGGTTCATGGCCGCGACGGGGAAGCTGACCCAGAAAGACGCTGCTGAGGCTTACAGCTACCTCTACTCGCCCTACGGTCAGAAGGCGTAACCCGCATGGCTCAACGCAAGACCACGAAGATCGAAGCGCCCAGAGACCTCAATGCTACCCGAGAGGACCTAGAGAAACTCAATGGCCTTCTCATCCGCGCTTTGATCGCAAAGCTTGAGAACAACGAAGCTTCGGCAACTGACATTGGCAATGCTGTCAAAGTCGTCACGGCGAACCGAGTACAACCTGTTGAACCCGAGGGACCCCATGCGTTCGCCGGAGTAATCCCGGCTGACCAACTGGACTTCCCGGTAGACGTAGGCTGACCCGCAACGCCTTCGGAGGGGAGGGGGACAAACGCTCTCCTTCCTCGACCATCATCATTTTTTAAGGATCATATATGAGCGAATTTCTTATGGACCCTGAGGGCCACGGAGAGGACTCCTCAGAGCCTCTTGAGGTTACGGAGGTGCCGACACGAAAGAAAGCCCAGCCTGCACTCAGTGACTCTCTCCGGGCCGCTGTGAGCCAGCCCAGCCCGATCATTCTTGGATCAGCTTTATTTGACGAAGCGGCCAAGGCTTACCTGAGACGCCACGAGAGCAGGAATGAGGCAGACCGGATGGGCCATTTGTTTGTAGAGGTCGATGGCAGAATGCGCTTCCTCTATCGTGATCGCGAGGCCCGTGCTTGGCATCTCTTCCAAGACCTGAACGGCCTGTGCTTCCCCTGCGTCAAAACTGATGCCGAAAAGCGTTCTCTAAAAGACGGCTTCCGGCGTGGATGGGAGAGCGGAGAACTGGCTTTCCTTGCTTCGGTCAAGTCCGAGGAACTCGAAGACTACCGACAACGCTTGGCAGGGGGCTCGGAGGCTCACCCTGACATGTAAGGGTTGACAGGTGATTCACCCTTACACTACCGATGCTACTCGAACCACCACCGAGGGTAAGTCTAAGGTTGGTTAGGTGAAATGGTCGGCTCTACGTAAGGCGTTGAAAACCAAGCCTCAGACAGTGCGGTCGTGGCGGAATTGGTAGACGCGCAGCGTTGAGGTCGCTGTGGGGTAACTCCCGTGGAAGTTCGAGTCTTCTCGACCGCACCATTCACTCCCAAAAGAGACGACGCGGCCCGTGCGGCCGTTCACCTAGACGCCCGGCAAATTGATGCCATGCGTGTCGTGGATGCTGCAGACGTCGCGCGCAAATCGCTGAAGCCGCATGAAAAAACCGCCGAAGCTGGGCTCCGGCGGCCTTGGATACGTGCCTGCTCTACGCGCTTATTCGCGATTGCCGAACAGCTGCAGCAGGAACATGAACATGTTGATGAAGTCGAGATACAGGCGGAGCGCGCCCATGATCGCCGACTTGCCAAGCCATTCCTGATCGGCGTGGCGGGCATGCTCGATATACTCGTTCTTGATCGACTGCGTATCATACGCGGTCAGACCCGCGAAGATCAGCACGCCGAGGATCGAGATCGCGAACATGATCGCCGGGCTCTGCAGGAAGATGTTGACGATCGACGCCACAACAAGGCCGATCACACCCATCATCAGGAAGGTGCCCCAGCCGGACAGATCCTTCTTCGTGGTGTAGCCGAAGAGCGACAGGCCCGCGAAGGAGATCGAGGTCACGAGGAAGACCTGCGCGATCGAAATGCCGGTGAAGGCGACGAAGATCCAGGACAGCGACAGACCCATCACGGCGGCGAAGACGTAGAAGAATGTCTGCGCGCCAGCCGCGGACAGCCGGTTGATCGCGGCGCCGAAGGCGAACACCATGATGAGGGGCGCGAACATGACGATCCAGCCCAGGATATTGGGTTGGAGCGTGGCAGGGTCGCGGAAGATACCCAGCAATTGCGGGCTGGAGCCAACGGCCCAGGCCACAAGGAAGGTCAGGAACATGCCCACGGACATCGTGCCGTAGACCTTGTTCATATGGGCGCGCAGGCCCTCATCGATCTGAGCCGAACGCGCGCCGGCGGCGGCGCCGGTTCGAACGGTTCTGTATTCAGCCATTCTTTCCTCCGAAATCAATCCACCCCGGCGACCTGCCGGAAACTGTGAGAAATATCGGCGCTCCTACCGAGCTTTTCAAGAATATCCGGCGCTTTTGACCGAAACATTCGGTCGCATGCCTGTCGGGTCAGCCCTGCCAGTGATCGGGGGCATCCCAGGCCGGGCGCGCGGCTTCGATCCGTGCGTCTTCGGCGCTAACGCCGATATCCTGCAGCAAATGTGCGTCGAGCGCGCCCAAGGCCCGACGCTGGCTGTGCAGCCGTACCATGCGGGCAAAGCGCGCTCGGAGCGATTGGCGATGGCGGGGCAGGGGAAATGCGAGATCCATGAGGGACATGATGTGACCTTTCAGTATCTGTGATGCTTTGGCTGTCTGCCTTCTTGATGGGTGATAGATAGGCTACATATGAATATTTGAAAAATGAATGATTATAGGGTATCGCATCACAGGTTGTGATGAATGGGGTCCGCATGCGTAATCTCGATCTGACAACTCTGCGCTCGTTTGCAGCCGTCGCCGATAATGGCGGGGTGACGAGCGCGGCGCGCATGCTGAATTTGACGCAGTCCGCCGTGTCCATGCAGATCAAGCGTCTTGAGGATCTTCTGGGCCTGACGCTTCTGGAACGCGCCGGTCGTGGAGTGGCCTTGACCGCCTCCGGGGAGCAGCTTCTCGGCTATGCTCGGCGGATGATCGCGCTCAATGACGAGGTCTACGCGCTTCTGACGCATGATGCTCTTGAGGGGGAGATCACGCTCGGTGTGCCCGAGGATATCCTCTACCCCGTCGTGCCGCGTGCCATGAAGGCGTTTGCCGCAAGTTTCCCGCGTATGCGCGTGCAATTGCTGACCTTTTCAACTTTCAATCTGAAGGAGAAATATGCCGCTGGTGAGATCGACATCATCCTGACGACGGAAGAGGAGGCGCAGGGCGAGACGCTCAGCGAAGCCCCGCTGCGCTGGTATGGTGCGCCGGACGGGACTGCCTGGCGGCAAAGGCCGCTGCCATACGCGCAGGCACGGATCTGCGCCTTCCGGGCCGCTGTCATCCGGCATCTCGATGCCGAAAATATCCCGTGGTTTCAGGTCATTGATACCGATAGCGACCGCTCGATCGAGGCCACGGTATCGGCCGATCTCGGTGTCATGGCGCTCATTGAGGGGCATGCGCCGCCGCAGCTGGAAGAAATCGATACCGGCGGTGCGCTGCCCGATCTCGGTACGACGAAGATCAACCTCTATGCCGCGCGTTCGACCACCGGACCAGCTGCAGCGCTCGTCGATCTGCTGCGTACAGGGTTTGCGGCGATCTAGTCCGCCTTGCGCTTCGGGATGCGAAGGGCCCGCGCGCGCATACGCTCGTAATAGGGAAGTGCAGCCTCCGCGATCCGATCATAGGGGGCCTCCAGCTTCGGCAAGGGGCGTTCGGATCCATGGAACCCCGTCGAGGCGTGAACCGACGCATACCACACCGGTGCCCAGACCCCGTCGAACGGTTTCGGACCTGCGGGCCAAGAGGTCATGGAATTGCGGTATTCGATCCCGAGTGCTGCGCAAAGCGCGCGCAAAGCTGCTTCAGGATCGGCCAGTATGTCACTGGAATCGATGACAATCGGCGCGGTATCGCCAAGCTTGGCCGCATCTTGGTAAAGGCTTTCCTGTTGCACAAAACCGATATCGTCGAGGCCCGCCGCCTCATATTTCGCGGCGAAGCTCGCCAGCACGCGCGCCGGATGCCGGATCAGGAAAACATGCGTGGCCTTTTCCATCCAATCGCGGGGCATCTCCGCGATCATGTGCTGGCACATATGTTTTTGATAAAACAACGGCTTGTCGTTCGCCCCTGAAGCGCATCTGCGGGCCACATCTGCGGGATCGCGCAGGCCTGCATCCATGATCTCGGCCCGCATCGGATGGTCCAGACCGGTACGATCAAGATACGCCGCGTAGAAGGGCTCGTCCCAGACCGTACAATCCCCGCGCGCCGCAAACGCGTACATCAGCGCGGTCGAAAGGTTGCGCGGGCCGGACCACATCGCGAGGTTCATGCGCTCACCCGCTGCATATAGGCGGCCCGAATGCGTTTGGTCAGCGGGCCAAGCTCGCCATCTCCGATGCGGCGTCCATCGATCTCGGAAACCGGTGTCTGCGCCCCGAAAGAGCCGGTCAGGAACGCCTCCTCCGCGCTGTAAGTCTCTGTCAGGGAGAAGTTTTTCTCGAAGACCGGGATGCCTTCCGTACGACAGATATCGATCACCTGGCCCCTTGTGATACCGTTCATGCAATAATCCCCGGTGGAGGTCCAAACCTCGCCCTTTCGCACGATGAAGAAGTTGCAGGCATTCGTCGTATTCACGAACCCGTGCACGTCCAGCATCAAGGCTTCATCCGCCCCGGCCTTTTCGGCCGCGATGCAGGCGAGGATGCAGTTCAGCTTTGAATGGGAATTGAGCTTGGGATCCTGGCTCATCGGCAGCCCCCTGATATGCGGCACGGTTGCCAGCCGGATCGGACGCGCGATTTGGGGCTTCGAATGCTCCATGATGATCGCGATGGTCGGGCCTGAGCGGGACAGGCCGGGGTGCTGGAACGGCCGGGTTTTGACCCCGCGCGTTACCATTAATCGTGCATGAGCATCGGTCTGCATCCCATTGGCTGTCCGGGTTTTTTCCAACGCATCCACGATGTCCTCCGCGCTCAGGCCGATGTCGAGATCGATCGCCTTGGCTGCCTCGAAGAGCCGCGCGATATGGGCGTCGAGAAACGCCCATTTCCCGTTATAGAGGCGCAGGCCCTCCCAGATGCCGTCCCCCAACATGAAGCCGGAATCATAGATCGAAACGGTCGCCTCCGCCCGCGGCACCAATTTCCCGTTGAGCCAGAGCTGAACCGTCTCGTTGCGCGCATCCTCTTCCGCGGCATGGGTAAAGGTTGCGTCGGTCATGGCCGCTGTCTCCTTGCAATGATCATACGCGGGCGCGGATTGCCCGCATCTGACGCGCCTTTCCGGTCAGGCATTAGGAAAGACGCAACGTTTCGCCCTTACGACACGAAGTGGGCTCAAGGACAGGGAGGGCGCGACAATGTGGATATCTCTGCACGTCCTGTGCGTCCTGCGGATTGTCATCGGGTCGTTTCGGGCCTTGTGCCGTGATTGGAACCCGTCACTTGATCTCGATCACGACCTTGCCGGTCGATTTCCGGGTCCGCATCAATTCCAACCCGTGGGCCGCCTCCGACAAGGGCAGGACGTGGCTGACATGCGGCTTGAGGTGCCCCTCAGTGTACCAATCCATCAGCGTCGACAGGCTTTTGGTGATGATGTCTGGGCGAAAGGCCAGGTAGCCACCCCAATAAAGGCCCATGACAGACAGGTTCTTCACCAGAAGATGGTTCGCCTTGATCTCGGGAATATCCCCCGACGCAAAACCGATCGGCAGGAGCCGCGCTTCGGGATTGCAGGCCCGGAAAGCGGCCTTGAATTGATCGCCCCCAACGGGGTCATAGACCACATCCGCCCCGCCAAGCGCCTTGACCTCGGCCCTGAGATCGGCGGTTTCGGCATCGATCAGGTGGTCGGCCCCCGCGCGTTCAGCAACGGCCAGCTTGTCGGCCCCGCGGGCGCAGGCGATGACGGTGGCACCCATCAGCTTTCCGATTTCGACCGCGGTAAGGCCCACGCCGCCTGCCGCGCCCAGAACCAGAAGCGTTTCGCCCGGTTGAAGCCGCGCGCGATGGTCCAGCGCCACATGGCTTGTGCCATAGGCAATCTGGAAAGCGGCGGCATCGACCGCACTCATCGCGTCCGGCAATCGCACGGCGCGCTGCGCATCGAAGACACCGTATTCGGCAAGCCCGCCCCGACCACCAAAGACGGCAACGCGGTCGCCGGGCGCCAGATGCGAGACGCCGCTTCCGACCATGTCAACAACGCCCGCAACCTCCATCCCCAGAACGAAGGGCAGGGCGGGCGTGTCCTGATACGTGCCCTTCACCATCAGGAGGTCAGCAAAGTTCAGCCCGCAGGCCTCGATCCTGACGCGAATGTCTCCCGATCCGGGTTCTGGCCGCGCGATTTCGGCTTCTTGCGGCGGTGCATCATGGGTTTCGACAAGAAGCGCGCGCATGGTTCGGTCCTCGGATTTGTGATGGCGTTGTTGTTGCCCGCCGTTCACCTTTGCGTCAAGCACACCGAAATAAAGCGATTAAACCGCGCGCCTTTGCAAAAATTCCGTAGTTTACGGAGGGGAAGGCGGTTCGTGACAGGCGTTCTTGCATCTTGTAACAGAAGGGGCTTTCGCTGTACCTTCCCGGAAGAAAATTGCTGGGCAGATCACCGCCTGTGTGAGGTACGAGTAGTCCGGTCGGCTGTGCCGCAACAATCAGCCTGCTTGGGTCGGATTGTAAAGCACCCGACAATGAATAAGGGAAAGAGGGTATGACACATCCCGTCGACGTCCATGTGGGAAAGCGAATCCGCCATCGCAGATGGCTCGTCGGCATGACGCAGCAGCAGCTCGCGGAAAAGGTCGGAATCAAGTTTCAGCAAATCCAGAAATACGAAACCGGTGCGAACCGTGTCTCCGCGTCCCGGCTTTGGGATATCGCCGATGCGCTTGACGTCCCGGTCAGCTGCTTCTTTGAAGGCATCGACGAGACCGAAGAGAAATCAGAAGATGCCGCGCCGAACACGAAAGTTCCCGCCGATATCCTCGGTGACAAGGAAGCGCTGGACCTCGTGCGGTCCTACTATGCCATTCCAGAAAACCAGCGGCGTCGCTTGTTTGAACTGGCACGGGTCCTGTCGGACGTCGCCTGAGGCGCAAGGTGCTGACACCTGCACCGTGCCCTTCAATAAAATTCTACCGCGAGGCCCCCACGCGATACCGCGCGGCTACAGCCGTCTCACGCGTGTCGACCTCCAGGGCTGCGCAGCATGACGCCACCCAACTCCGAAATCGGTCAATCCCGGATCCAGGACACAGCGGACGCGCTAGCGGATGCCGCCCGCGCAGCGGTCTTGCCGCTCTTCCGGTCAGCGGGATTGGCAACCGATAACAAACTGGCAGACGGCTTCGATCCCGTCACCGAGGCCGACCGCGCCGCGGAACGCGCGATGCGCGAGATCCTCGCAGACCGCCATCCTGACGATGGGATCCTTGGCGAGGAATATGGGCACGCGCCGGGCCGGAGTGGTCGCACATGGGTGCTCGATCCCATTGACGGGACCCGCGGCTTCCTTTGCGGCACGCCGACCTGGGGCGTTTTGATCGCGCTCTCGTCCGCAGATCGCGTCCTCTATGGGGTCATCGACCAGCCTTTCACCAAAGAACGGTTCTGCGGTGGCCTCGGTCGGGCGGATGTGAGCGGGCCGCAGGGACGCCACAAACTGCGCGTGCGCCAGACCACCGATCTTGCCGATGCTCGCCTGATGACGACCTTTCCCGAAATCGGCATGCCTGCGGAGCGCACAGCCTTCGAGCGGGTCGCGACGCGGACCAAACTCACCCGTTACGGGATGGATTGCTACGCCTACGCACTTCTGGCGACGGGTCAGATTGACCTCGTCATAGAGGCCGGTTTGAATGCCTATGACATCCAGGCGCCCATCGGCGTGATCGAAGCGGCGGGTGGCATTGTCACGAACTGGGACGGCGGACCGGCGCTCCATGGCGGCACGGTTCTGGCCGCGGCGACGCCCGAGTTGCACCGCGCAGCGCAAACCCTGCTGATGGGGTAGGTCATGGGCGAATGGCTCCTGCGCAATCCCGATCACATCCTGACGATGGACGATCAGAAATCTGAACGCACGGGCCAGGATATCCGCATTCGCGATGGCGTCATTGCCGAAATCGGTCCAGATCTCCGGACATCAGGCGAGATTGTCGATGCGGCGGGCTGCGTTATCACACCGGGTCTCGTGAACACGCATCATCACCTGTACCAAAGCTTGACCCGGGCTGTTCCCGGCGCGCAGGATGCGCTGCTTTTCGGATGGTTGCAGAAGCTCTATCCCATTTGGGCACACATGGGGCCCGAGGACATGCGCATCTCGGCGCTCACGGGATTGGCGGAACTGGCGCTGTCGGGATGTACGCTCACCTCCGACCATCTCTACCTGTTTCCGAACGGGGCGCGGCTCGACGATACGATCGACGCGGCGCGCGAGATCGGCCTGCGGTTTCATCCAACGCGGGGGGCGATGTCCATCGGGCAAAGCGCGGGCGGGCTGCCGCCGGACAGCCTTGTGGAGGCCGAGACGGCAATTCTCGAGGATACCATCCGGGTGATCGACCGCTTCCATGATCCCGAACCGGGCGCGATGATCCGAGTGGGGGTCGCCCCCTGTTCGCCTTTCTCGGTCAGCCGCGAATTGATGCGAGACGCCGCACTGCTCGCGCGGGACAAGGGCGTAATGCTGCACACGCACCTGGCTGAAAACGACGAGGATGTGTCTTACAGCCTTGCCACCTTCGGCTGCCGTCCCGGCCAATATGCGGAGGATCTGGGATGGACCGGACCGGATGTCTGGCACGCGCATTGCGTGAAGCTCGATGCGGGCGAGATTGATCTCTTTGCCCGCACGCGCACCGGTATCGCCCATTGTCCCTGTTCGAATTGTCGCCTCGGATCCGGCATCGCGCCGGTCCGGGCCATGCGGGACGCGGGCGTCCGGGTCGGGCTCGGCGTGGATGGGTCGGCCTCGAACGATGCGGGCAACCTCGTCTCCGAGGCGCGGATGGCGATGCTGTTGCAGCGTGTCTCGAAAGGTGCGGATGCGATGAGCGCGCGGGAGGCGCTCTGGATCGCGACGCGCGGGGGGGCGGAGGTGCTGGGCCGAGAGGATTGCGGCCGCATCGCGGTCGGTGCCCGCGCCGATATCGCGGTCTGGGATGTTTCGGGCATCGAGGCTGCGGGCAGTTGGGACCCGGCCGCCTTGCTTCTGGCCGGTCCGACCCGCGTGCGCGATCTCTTCGTGGAAGGACGTCAGATCGTGCGGGGCGGGCAGATCACCACCATCGACCTCGCCGCCACCATCACCGAGCAGAACCGCCGCGCGCGCCGCCTTGCCGAAACGCTCTAGACGCGGCGCCCACCGACCCAGACATCGCGCACGGCCCGGTCATCGCCCATCATGATGGTTGCGAAGACCTCTTCCCAGGCATCTTCGGCCCGATCTGCTCGCTGCGCGATGGCAGGCGTGGAGGCGAGGTCGAGGACCGTCAGATCCGCCTCGGCGCCCTCCGCGATCGTCCCGATCACACCGGTCATGCCGAGGGTGTCCGCCGATCCCGCGGTGGCGAGCCACAGAAGCTCGGCCGCATGAAGTGCGCGGCCGCGCAGCTGTCCGATCTCGTAGGCCGCGGCCATGGTGCGCAGCATCGAAAAAGATGATCCGCCGCCTGTATCGGTGGCCAGTCCCACGCGCAGACCGCGCGCGACAAGCCCCGCCATGTCGAACAATCCCGATCCGATGAACGTGTTGGAGGTCGGGCAATGGATGAGCGCCGCGCCAACCTCAGCCAGCCGGTCCACCTCCCGCGGTTCAAGATGGATGGCATGGCCGTAGAGCCCGCCGGGCCCGAGCAGACCGAATTGCTCATAGGTATCGAGGTAATCGCGCGCCCCGGGATAGAGCGTGCGGACCCAGGCGATTTCATCGGTCTGTTCGGACAGATGGGTCTGCATCAGGCAGTCGGGATGTGCGGCCCAAAGCGCTCCGAGCGCCTCCAGCTGCTCCGGCGAGGAGGTGGGCGAGAAGCGCGGCGTGATGACGTAGGAGGCCCGACCAACCCCGTGCCAACGCGCAAGCAGGGCCGCACTGTCATCCAAAGCGCTTTGAGCGGTGTCGCAAAGCGCTTCGGGTGCGTTTCGGTCCATGCAGGTCTTGCCCGCGAACACCCGTTGTCCCCGCGCGGCGGCCGCCTCGAAAAAGGCATCGACCGAAGCGGGATGCGATGTGCAATAGCTCGAGACGGTGGTCGTGCCCGCGGCCAGCGTCAGGTCGAGATAGCTGTCGGCCACCGCCCGGGCATAGGCCGGATCGCCAAACCGCATCTCCTCGGGGAAGGTATATGTCTCAAGCCAGTCGATCAGCCGCTTGCCCCAGCTCGCGATGATGCGGGTCTGCGGGTAATGCACATGCGGATCGACGAAGCCGGGGCAGATCAGGTCGGAGCCGTAGCGCGTCTCGGCGGCCTGCGGATGGGTGCTGCGCAACGCACCTGCCGGGCCGAGTGCAGCGACCTTGCCGCCTTCGATCAGAACCGCCCAATCGGGCTCGATCCGCGCGGCGCCGGGCCCCTCCGTCATGGGCGCGCCGTCCCAGATCAACACCCGACCGCTTATCAAGGTTTGTTCGTTCATTCCGGCCTGCCTCATGCTCGTGCGTGCCGGACCCTACGCGCCCCGGCTGCGGGGGTAAATTGTCGATCCGCCCTGTTGCTTTTCCGGGCGCTGTCCTAGTCTCCGGCCAAATCCGCAAAAGGAATCTGCCATGGTGCACGAGCCCGATATCGCCCCTGAGCCCGAGGTCCCGGAGGACGACGCCTATGCGCTGTCGCCGCGCACGATTGCCGCAATTCTCGAGGCGGTCGAGGCGGGGGACCGCGACGCGCTCGTGTCGCTCATGGAGCCGCTTCATGCCGCCGATATCGCCGACATGCTCGAGCAGATCGACGCGCCCGACCGCGCGGCGCTGATCCGGCTTTACGACCAGGAATTCGACGGCGAAATCCTGACCGAACTCGATGAAGGCATCCGCGAGGAAGTCATCCGTATCCTGCGGCCCGAGGTTCTGGCCGATGCGGTGCGCGAGCTCGATTCGGACGACGTGGTCGACCTCTTGGAAGACCTCGAGGCGGAGCAGCGCGACTCCATCCTGGGCGCGCTGACCGACCGCGACCGCCTCGCCATCGAGCAGTCGCTGGAATTCCCGGAATATTCCGCGGGCCGCCTCATGCAGCGCGAAGTGGTCATGGCGCCCGAGCATTGGAGCGTGGGCGAGGCCATCGACTACATGCGCGCCACCGAGGATCTGCCGGACCAGTTCTACCACATCATCCTGGTCGACCCGCGCATGAAGCCCGTGGGCAAGGTGCAGCTCGGCAAGCTCATGTCGTCGCCGCGCGCGACCAAACTGGCCGAGATCACCGATGCCAGCTTCCATGTGATCCCGGTCTCCCGGCCCGAAGCCGACGTGGCCTATGCCTTCAACCAGTACCACCTGATCTCGGCGCCGGTGGTGGACGAAAACGAACGGCTCGTGGGTGTGATCACCATCGATGACGCGATGATGGTCCTCGATGAAGAACACGAGGAAGACATCCTGCGCCTTGCCGGTGTGGGTGAGGAAAGTTCCCTGTCGGACAGTGCCGTCGAGACGACGAAACAGCGCTTTCCCTGGCTCGCAGTGAACCTCGCGACCGCGATCCTGGCCTCGCTGGTGATCGCGCAGTTCGAAGCGGCCATCGCGCAGATCACGGCCCTTGCGGTCCTGATGCCGATCGTGGCCTCCATGGGCGGCAATGCGGGCACGCAATCGCTGACCGTGGCCGTGCGCGCGCTGGCCACGCGCGATCTGACCGGGTCCAACGCCTGGCGGGTCATCCGGCGCGAGGCGGCGGTGGGCCTGATCATGGGCGTGGCCTTCGCCATCGTCATGGGCATCGTCGGGCTGATCTGGTTCGGCTCGCCCGCGCTGGGCTGGGTCATTTTCGCGGCGATGATCATCAACATGGTCGCGGCCGCGCTGGCGGGGATCGGCATCCCCATCGTGCTGGAAAAGCTCAAAGTCGATCCGGCCCTGGCCTCGGGCACTTTCGTGACCACGGTGACGGATGTGGTGGGCTTCTTCGCGTTCCTCGGGCTCGCATCGGCTGTCTTGCTGTGAGCCTTGCCGAGGCCAAGGCCGCGGCGCGCAAGGCCGCCTTCGCCCGACGGGCCGCGGCGCATGACATGCACGGGCCGGGACGGGCAGGGCATCTGTCGCAGGTGCTCGCGGGCTATCGCGGTGTGCCGGTCTCGGGCTATTGGCCGATCCGGACCGAGATCGATCCGCGCCCCGCGATGGAGGAGGCCGCAGCACACGGGGCCGTCGGCCTGCCGGTGATCGAGGGGCCGGAGATGCCGCTGCGCTTTGCCCGCTGGGAGCCCGATTGCGCGATGATCCCGGGGCCCTTCGGCGCCATGGTGCCTGAAACGCAGGACTTCATCGCGCCGGAAATCCTGATCGTGCCGCTCTTGGCCTTCACGCGGCAAGGCGCGCGGTTGGGGTATGGCGGGGGCTTTTACGACCGGACGCTGGAGCTTTTGCGGTCAAGGCAGGCCACTCTGGCCGTGGGCTTTGCCTATGCGGCTCAGGAAACCGACAGCCTGCCGGTCGAGGAGACCGATCAGCCGCTCGACCTGATCGTGACCGAGCGAGAGGTGATCAGCCCGCGCGCAGGCTAGAGCCGTTGCAGGCGCGGGGACTGTCTGCCCCGCCGGCAGTATTTTTAGATCAATGGCGCACCAAAAGGGCGAGGGGGCTGTCTGCCCCCTCGCGCTCCCCCGAGAGGTATTTCTGGTCCGGTCGTAACAGGGGGGGGGCGCCGTGCCACAGCTTGGACACTGGGGCGGCACGCGGGAGCCGCGGGCGCCGCGCGTGGCGGCGCCGATTGGCCTTACTTCATCGCGACGGAGGCCGCGCTTTCGGGCAGCTCTTCGTCGAAGCAACGCTGGTAGAACTCGGCCACGGTCTGGCGCTCGAGCTCGTCGCATTTGTTCAGGAACGACACGCGGAAGGCGTAGCCCGCATCGCCGAAGATCTGCGCGTTCTGCGCCCAGGCGATCACGGTTCGCGGGCTCATCACGGTGGAGAGATCGCCGTTCATGAAGGCGGTGCGGGTCAGCTCCGCCACGGTCACCATCTGGCGCACCTGACGGCGGCCCTTTTCGGTGTCGTATGCGGGGTTTTTCGAGATCACGATCTCCACCTCGGCATCGACGGGCAGGTAGTTCAGCGTGGCCACCAGCGACCAGCGGTCCATCTGGCCCTGGTTGATCTGCTGGGTGCCGTGATAAAGCCCCGTCGTGTCACCAAGGCCCACAGTGTTCGAGGTCGCGAAGATGCGGAAGAACGGGTGGGGGTGGATCACCTCGTTCTGGTCGAGAAGCGTCAGCTTGCCGTCCACTTCGAGAACACGCTGGATCACGAACATCACATCCGCGCGGCCCGCATCGTATTCGTCGAAGACGATGGCCGTGGGATTGCGCAGCGCCCAGGGCAGGATGCCTTCCTGAAATTGCGTGGTCTGCTTGCCGTCCACGAGGCGGATCGCGTCCTTGCCGATCAGGTCGATCCGGCTGATATGGCTGTCGAGGTTCACGCGCACGGCGGGCCAGTTGAGACGCGCCGCGACCTGCTCGATATGGGTGGACTTGCCGGTGCCGTGATAGCCCTGGATCATCACCCGGCGGTTATGTTCGAACCCCGCGAGGATGGCGAGCGTGGTGTCGTGGTCGAACTTGTAGGTCGAGTCGATATCCGGCACGCGATCGCTCGCTTCGGGAAAGCCGTGCACGACCATGTCCGTGTCGAGGCCGAAGAGCTCGCGCACCGAGTGTTCGACCGTCGGTTTTGCATTGATATCTATCGATCCGTCCGCCATGATTTTCACTGTCCTTTCGGCCGATCCTTGAGTTGCGCCCGTCGTGCAACATATCGCGAGGGGGAGCAAGGGAAAGCCCGGACCTGCGGCGTTGCGGTCCGACAAAAAAAGGGCAGATGCCGCATCGTGACACAGGCCAGACAAACGCAGGGCAAGTCCATCATAACACCGCAGGAAGAAATCGAGGCCTTGCTGGCGCGCATCGCCTTGCGCGACCGCGCGGCCTTTTCGGAGCTTTATGATCGCACCGCGGCGAAACTCTTTGCCGTCTGCCTGCGTGTCTTGAAGGACCGCGCTGAGGCGGAAGAGGCTTTGCAGGAGGCATTCCTGCGCATCTGGGGCCGGGCAGAGATGTACCGCGCCAACGGTTTTTCGCCGATGACATGGCTGATCACATTGTCGCGCAACGTCGCCATCGACCGGCGTCGCAAGCGCGTGCCCGACACGGGCGCGACCCTCGACACGGCGGATCTCGTGGCCGATGCGGCCCCGGGACCCGAGGCGCAGGCGATGATGTCTTCCGATGCCCGCGCGCTTTACGCCTGCATGGACGGGCTGTCGCCCGATCGCGCGGAAATGGTCAGCCGGGTCTATCTGGACGGGTGGAGCTATGCCGACCTCTCAGAGGCGACGGGCGTGAAGCTGAACACCGTGCGCACCTGGCTGCGCCGGTCCCTCATTGATCTCAAGGAGTGTCTGGCGTCATGAGCGGGCAGGACGGCGAACGCCCCCTGGGGCCCGGGGACGAGGACGACGCGCTGGCCGCGGAATATGTCCTTGGTCTCTTGGATCCCGCCGAGACGGAGGCCTTCGAGGCGCGGCTCGATGTGGAGCCCGATCTCGTGCTGTCCGTCGTCGCCTGGACGGAGCATCTCGCGACCCTGACCGAAAACCTGCCCGAGGAGATGCCCGCGCCGCAGCTCAAGCGCCGGATCGAGGTGCTGGCCTTCGGTGATGCGCCGCGTCGCCCCTGGTGGCAAAGCCTCATTCCCTACGCGGTGGGCGCGGTGGCCGCGGCCCTCTTTGGTTGGGCGGTCATGATCTCCGGGCTCCTGATGCCCGATGCACCGACCCCGCTTTACGTGGCGGATCTGGAAGCTGCGGAGGGGCCGGAACTGCTGGTCCATGCAGGCTATCTCGAAGAGACGAACGAGTTCCTCGTGCGCCGAGACGGCGGGCTGGTGCCCGAAGAGCGCGATAACGAGATCTGGCTCGTGCCGGATGACGGCCCGCCCATCTCGCTGGGCCTCGTGCCGCGCGAGACCGGTGTGATCGGACGTCAGGTTCTGCCCGAGGCGCTGCGCCCGCTCCTGGATGGCGGCACGCTTGCCATCTCCGAGGAGCCGCTTGGCGGTTCGCCCACCGGGCTGCCCACGGAAGTCCGCGCAATCGGTCCGATCGTTCCCTTCACGGAGACGTGAGCGCAATAATCTTCATCCTCTGAAACTCCGGCGTCGCGGCGCGCGTGGCTCAGGGCAACTCCATCGCAAGAACGTGGTGGAGAGACCCAGAACGGAGAGATGAAGATGAACGCGACTTTCACACTCGGCGCAATCGCCACCGCAACTGCATTTCTGGCCGCAGGCACCGCCTCGGCGCAGGACAATCCGATGGTCGGCGGGGCCGCGATGTTCCCCTCGAAGACCATTGTCGAGAACGCGGTGAATTCCGCGGATCACACCACGCTGGTTGCAGCGGTCCAGGCCGCCGAGCTGGTCGATACGCTCAATTCCGCAGGGCCTTTCACGGTCTTCGCACCCACCAACGATGCGTTTGGCATGATCTCCGAAGACAGCCTGAACGCGCTGCTCGATCCCGCGAACCAGGGCCAGTTGCAGCAGATCCTGACCTGTCACGTGGTCGCCGCGGAAGCCATGTCGAGCGCGATTGCAGGCATGATCGCCGATGATGGCGGCATGCACCCGGTGCCCACCGTCGGTGGCTGCACATTGCAGGCGAAGATGGAAGGCTCCGACATCATCCTGACCGATGAGAATGGCCGCTCGGCCACCGTGACCATCGCCGATGTGCGCCAGTCGAATGGCGTCATCCACGTCATCGACCGCGTGATGCTGCCCGCCGGTCAGGCAGGCTGATCCCTTTCAAGTCGGGGTAGAGCCCCCTACCTTGACTTGCAGGTGGCCCGGTCGGTTTCCGGCCGGGCCTTTTTTTGAAGATCCAACCCGGAGAGACGACATGCACCGCCGAACCTTTCTCGGAACGACCGCCGCAGCCCTCGGGCTGGGGACAAGCGCCTCCGCCGTGGAGGGCAATTTCGAAGTGACGCGCAGCGAGGCCGAATGGCGCGCCATGCTGAGCGATCTGGAATACCGCGTGATGCGCGAGGAGGCGACCGAGCGGGCCTTCACCTCGCCGCTGAACGATCAGAAGGCCGAGGGCACCTATGTGTGCCGTGGCTGCGACCTGCCGCTCTATTCGTCGCTGCACAAATACGACAGCGGCACCGGCTGGCCGAGCTATTGGCGCGCGATCTCGGATGACGCGATCGGGACCAAGCAGGACCGGTCCTTGTTCATGACGCGCACGGAATGCCATTGCGCGCGCTGCGGATCGCATCTGGGGCATATCTTCGATGATGGCCCGCAGCCGACGGGCAAGCGGCATTGCATCAACGGAGTTTCGCTGACTTTCGTGGCGGCGTGACGGACGGCTGACGTTGTCGGATCGACGCGTGCCGCGCCGATCCGCTGGGGGCGCTGCCCGCCGCCGATGCCCTTGGGCCATCGGTGCACTCAGAAAGGCGAGGGGCTCTGCCCGCCGCCGATGCCCTTGGGCCATCGGCGCACTCAGAAAAGCGAGGGGCTCTGCCCGCCGCCGATGCCCTTGGGCCATCGGCGCACTCAGAAAAGCGAGGGGCTCTGCCCCTCGCGCTCCCCGGAGGTATTTTGGGTCCGAACGTGACAGGGGGCCGCGCGTCACTAAGGCGTTGGACGCGTGGATGGCTGGCGATGCCTAAGTCGCGGTCCGTCCGAACGAAAAACGGCGCGCCTCGGGATGGGCGCGCCGATTTGCGTTTTGGCGGAGGCGTTACTTGAAGTTGCGGCTGTCTTTCAGCTGATCCCAGGCCCAGACGACCTGTTGCAGCTGTTCTTCCTGACTGCGGTCGCCGCCATTCATGTCCGGGTGCAGGACCTTGATCAGCGCCTTGTAGGCCTTGCGCACATCGGCCTTGGTGGCATCGGCGCGCACTTCGAGGATGTCGGCGGCGCGCTGCTCGGTCGGCGGCAGGCGGCGCGCGGCGGTCTGGCCGTTGCGGCCCGGATTGCGCGTCGCGTTGTCGCCCAGCACCTGGTGCGGGTCCTCGATCCCGAGGCGCGCCCAGGCGCGCGTTTCGGGGTCGCGCCAATCCTTGGTGCGCCGTTCCCACACCTTGTCCGCGGTGTTCTGGGCGTTCATCTCGGCCTCGGTCTTGCCGTCGAAGAAGCTCCATTTGGCGTTGTATTCGCGCACATGGTCCTTGCAGAACCAGTAGAAATCATCGAGCACGTCCGGCGCCTTGGGCGCGCGAAACTTGCCCGGCTCGTTGCAGCCGTCATGATCGCAGATGCGCGTCGAGGTTTCGCTCTCGCCGGACATGCCCCGCCGTCCGCGCGGGTTTTTCTTCTTCGACGACTTGATAGACATGTCGAAACCGAAGGGATCGGGTTTGCTCATGATCGGGTACCTTTTCGACTCGGACGCCAGAGTTTAGACAAAACCCCAGCGGTTTGTAGGGGGAGAGGCAGGAAAAAATGACGCGAACTGAAATGATCGAGACACGTCTGCGCGAGGCTTTCGCACCGCGCGAACTGGTTGTGAGAGACGACAGCGAACGGCATCGCGGTCATGCGGGTTTCCAGGAAGGCGGCGAGAGCCACTTCCATGTGATCGTGCGCTCGGAGGCCTTCAAGGGCCAGAGCCGGATCGCGCGGCACCGGGCGGTGCATGGCGCGCTCGGGCCCGAGCTGGTGACGGCGATCCATGCGCTGTCGCTGGATCTTGGCGAATGACTTAGTCGCGGCGGGGCGCGTCGTCCGGTGACGGATCGTCGCGGTCGGCTGTCCCGCCATCGCTTTCCGGCCCGCCCAGATCGGTGGGCATGGCCACGAGGCTGTCGGCGCGCGATTTCAGCATCGTCTCCATGCGATCCGCGTCTTTGTCCTCGGCGTCGGCCTTGGCGCTCGGCTCCTGCTCCTGCTGGTTTGCATCGGCGGGAGTGGCCGCTTGCGCATCGTCCTCGTCCGGCGCGGGCAGCTCCTTGGGGCGGAACGCGTCGGCGTGATCGAGGCGGATGCGCCGGAAGACCAGCAGCGTGCGCCACTCGGTCACCGACGAGGTCAGGCCTGCGCGCTCCTCGGACGGCAGCGTGTCGGCGCGCAGATATTCCCAGCCCTCGGCGCCCATCTCGTTCATCAGCGTCTCGACGCTATGCGCAAAGCGCGCTTTCGGACCTTTGACGCCCTTGGCCTTGAGGCCTTTTTCAGGCGCGGGTAGGACGCGGTATTCGTAATGCGGCATTGGGATCTCGCTGATTTGTTCGGCGCGGGCCGGACCATAGGCCGGAGCTTGCGCGAAGGCCAGCGCTCCGGCGCGGAGACCCGCGCCATGCGCGGTCACTTGCAGAGTGCCGACCGCAAAGAAAGAAACGGGACCCGCGCGAAAAGCGGACGCCAATCACGCGGGGGCAGGGAGGGGCCTAGAGGCCGAGCTTCGCGGTCACGATCTCGTTCACCGCCTTGGGGTTCGCCTTGCCGCCGGTGGCCTTCATCACCTGGCCCACGAACCAGCCCGCGAGCTTGGGGTTGGCTTGCGCCTTCTCCACTTGCGCGGGGTTGGCGGCGATGACCTCATCGACGGCAGCCTCGATCGCGCCTGTATCGGTGACCTGCTTGAGACCCTTGTCCTCGACGATCTGCGCGGGATCGCCGCCCTCGGTATAGACGATCTCGAAGACGTCCTTGGCAATCTTGCCGGAAATGTCGCCCGACTTGATCAACTTGACGAGCCCGGCCAGTTGCTCCGGCGAGACGGGGCTCTCCTCGATGCCCCTGTCGTCCTTCTTCAGCCGACCGAAGAGCTCGTTGATGACCCAGTTCGCGGCCAGCTTGCCGTCGCCCGCTTGTGCTGCCACGGCCTCGAAGTATCCGGCATTGGCGAGATCCGCGGTCAGCACCGAGGCGTCGTATTCCGACAGGCCGAAATCCTTGACGAAGCGCGCCTTCTTGGCGTCGGGCAGTTCGGGCAGGTTGGCGGCGATGTCGTCGACCCAGGCCTGCTCGATCTCAAGCGGTAGCAGGTCGGGGTCGGGGAAGTAGCGGTAATCATGCGCTTCTTCCTTGGACCGCATCGAGCGGGTCTCGCCCTTGTCCGGATCGTAAAGCCGCGTCTCCTGCGTGATCTCGCCGCCTGCTTCCAGAATGCCGATCTGACGCCGTGCCTCATAGTCGATGGCGGCCTGGATGAAGCGCATGGAGTTCATGTTCTT
This sequence comes from Roseivivax sp. THAF197b, assembly GCF_009363255.1. Classification (NCBI taxonomy): domain Bacteria; kingdom Pseudomonadati; phylum Pseudomonadota; class Alphaproteobacteria; order Rhodobacterales; family Roseobacteraceae; genus Roseivivax; species Roseivivax sp. THAF197b. The sequence goes on from NZ_CP045318.1 coordinate 1,121,179, forward strand.
GATTTCGCAGCGCGTGCCGAGATGGCTGAAATCCTGCGTCTCCATGTATTTCTCATACGCGCCGGGGCGGCAGACGGACACGTTCACATCCGCGCGCAGGTTGCCGTTCTGCATGTTGCCGTCGCAGGTACCGAGATAGCGCAGGATCTGGCGCAGCTTGGCCACGTAGGCCGCCGCCTCTTCGGGGCCGCGGATATCGGGGCGCGAGACGATCTCCATCAGCGCCACACCCGTCCGGTTGAGATCGACGAAGGACATCGCGGGGTCCATGTCGTGGATCGACTTGCCGGCATCCTGTTCCATGTGAATGCGCTCGATCCGCACCCGGCGGGCGATGCCCGGCTCCATGTCGACGATCACTTCGCCTTCGCCCACGAGCGGGTGGTAGAGCTGCGAAATCTGGTAGCCCTGCGGCAGGTCGGGATAGAAGTAGTTCTTCCGGTCGAAGGCCGAGCGCAGGTTGATCTGTGCCTTGAGGCCAAGCCCCGTCCGCACCGCCTGCTCGACGCAGAACTCGTTGATGACGGGCAGCATGCCGGGCATCGCCGCATCCACGAAGGCCACGTTGGAATTGGGCTCTGCGCCGAATTGCGTGGACGCGCCCGAGAAGAGCTTGGCCTTGGAGGCGACCTGGGCATGGACCTCCATGCCGATCACCAGCTCCCAATCGTGCTTTGCCCCGGCAATGACCTTGGGCTTCGGGGCGTCGAACGTCAGATCCAGCATGCGTCCCGTGTCCTTTATGCGTGTCGGTTCGAGGAGCGGTTTAGGCGAGCGGCCGGGACGGGGCAAGAGGGGCGAAGAGGGTCATTGCGCGTTCCCGCACGACCGTTCCGGCAAAGGTCTCGGGCAGCAATCCGCCCATGCCTGTCGCGGGGCGACTTGCGCGATGCGTCCCTGTTGGGCCATCTTTGCGGCCATGTTTGCCCGTGCTGCCGCACTCGCCCTGATCTGTCTGGCCCCGCCGCTTGCCGCGCAGGGCGATGCCGCGTCCGAATTGCACCCCGTCGCGCGGTCCCTGCCGCTGGACCTCGTGACCGAGGCGAGCCCGCAAGCGGTCATTGCCTCCCTGCGCCCCAAGCCGCGCCTCGATGTGCTGCCGCCTGCGCGCTGGGGCGCGACCGGGCGGCCCGCACTCTGGACCCGCGCGGCCGTCTCGGCGCTGCGCAGCCATGCCGACGACCTGCCGCAGATCGTGCCCGGCGATATCCGCGAGTGGTGCCCCGCCTATCCCGAAGCCTCGCGTCGCGACCGGGAGGCGTTCTGGGTCGGCCTCGTCTCGTCGCTGGCGAAACACGAAAGCACCTATCGCCCGCGCGTCGTGGGCGGGGGCGGGCGATGGTACGGGCTGTTGCAGATCCTGCCCTCCACCGCGCGCGCCTATCAATGCAAGGCAGGCTCCGGCGAGGCGCTGAAACACGGTCCTGCGAACCTCGCATGCGGGCTCCGGATCATGGCCAAGACCGTGAAGCGCGATGGCGTCGTGAGCCAGGGCATGCGCGGTGTCGCCGCCGATTGGGGCCCGTTTCATTCGCGCGCCAAGCGCGGCGACATGATGGCCTGGACCCGGTCGCAGACCTATTGCAAGCCGCTGATCTCGACCCGCCCGAAGCTGCGTCCGCGCGACTTCTCCTGAGTAAAATGAACGGCGTGGCACCGGCCAAAGACGCGGTGCAGAAGGCCTACGTCGCCTTGATCGCCTTCAGCCAGGACGGCCTGCGCGAATTGTCCAGCAAGGACACCGCAGGCGCCCGATGGCCGCCCAGTTCCAGCGTGGCACGGCGCAGAATCTCGATCCCGTCCTCGGATTTCTGCGGCAATGCGCTGGCCGAGATCGGCTCCCCGATGGTGACGCGGTACGGCTGACGCGCCTTGTTCAGCGTCTCGTGGAAGAGAGTGATATCGCGCAGCGTCGGATGGATGAAGTCGAACAGGTAGAACAGCACCGAATTTCGCGCGCGGATATTCAGCGGCACGACCGGCAACTCGAACTTGCGCGCGAGCATCGCCGCCGACGGCATCCATTCGCGTTCATGCAGGCTGAGCCCGCGGCGTTTCGCGAGACGACCCGACGGGAAGATGATGCCGAGGCGGTTCTCGTCGACCGCGCGGCGGGTATAGGCCATCGTCTCGCGCGTCTTGCCGTGGCTGCGCTTTTCCTTGCGCCATTCCACCGGCGCGATCATGTCCTCCATTTGGGGCATGACGCGCAGGATGTCGTGATTTGCGAAGACATAAAGATCCGGGCGGATCGAATGCAGCAGGTGGAACAGGATGATCCCGTCGGCAATGCCCGTCGGGTGGTTCGCCACCACAAGGGCCGGACCATTGCGCGGGATATGATCGAGGCCGGACACTTCCACGTCGCGGGCCAGCATCTCGCCCAGGATGGTCATGAACTCGGCCGAGGGCATGTCGCGGAATTGCTCGGCCAGCGTTATCGTCTTCTTGTATCCGAGAAGCATGTTGAGAACGCGCCGGGCATGGCGTGTGCCAAGCCTGTCGCTGAAGAGCCACGGCGCACGCTCTTCGATCAGGGGGTCGATGCGCTCTTTCATGGCGGCCTAATCCCGTTTCAACCTTGCTTATATTCCCATCGCATGACGCTCGCGTGAAGGGAAGAGGCCGTTCCTGCCGCTTGATGGGCAGCAGATTGCCTACACGTCAACTTAACACCTTCCAACGCAAAATGTCAGGGTGGGGTTCCATTTTCGGTGCTGGTTGCCTGGACAAGCGCCTGATTTCAGGTCCTTTCGAGGCTTCGGATGCGGTGCCCGAGCGGACTTTTTCACCACGTTCCACAGGTTCGAGGCAAGGAAATCGCACCTGTCCGGCGGCTGTGCAGCCATCACGACGCCATTGGCGAAACACGTTTCATCGCAACGGCCCGCGCTTCGAAACGGCTCGAACAAGCCGTCCCGACCGATCCGGTTCACCGGCGCGGCGCATCCACGGACAATGAAAGGGCGCCGCCCGGACCGACACGCGATCCGGGCCGCACCCATCGAGCAACAACCCGCGTCCTTAGTCCTGCAGCATCCGCGTGACCATCTCGGTCGTGTCGCGGCTGAGACCCGGTTGGTCCGCGATCCGCTGTAAGGCCGCGCGCATCTTGGCCTGCCGGTCCGTGTCATAGCGCCGCCAGGTCTGGAACGGTGCACACATCCGCGCCGCCGTCTGCGGGTTCTTCGCATCGAGTTTGACCAGCCAATCGGCTAGAAAATCGTAACCCGCCCCATCCGCTCGGTGAAAGCCCGCATGGTTCATGGCGAACGCCCCGAGCACGGCGCGGAAGCGGTTGGGGTTCTTCATGTCGAAGGCCGGGTGCTGTGTCAGCGCCTCTGCACGGGGCAGGGCGTTGTCCGGCGCTGTGGCCGCGATCTGCATCGCGAACCACTTGTCCATGACGAGCCGGTCCTCTTGCCATTGCTCCGCAAAGGCCGCGAGCGCTTCGGCATCCTGACCGGCCCGCACGAGGCTCGTCAGGGCCGACAATTGCAGCGTCATGTTGTCCGCGCTCTCGAATTGCGCCTGCGCGGTGCGCCCCCCGTCGCGACGGGTCTGCAGGCTGAGGACCGCGGCGCCGAGCGCGCGCTTGCCCGATTGCGCGGCATCAGGCGCGTAAGGCGCATCGACCCGGCAGGCCATGGCCAGACCATCGAGCATCGGCGCCAGTGCCGCCGCCTTCGCCTCCGCCAACGCTTCGGCGGCGGCATAGATGGCATCGGGGTCCGGCACGACGCCGCGCTCATGCAGGGTCTGCGCCATTTCGGACTGGGTCGGCGCGCCCAGCATCAGCGCACGGAACGCAGGATCGAGCGTCTCATCCCGGATCACCGCTGTCAGCCCGTCGAGATAGCCCGCATCGGGCGCGGCCCCTTGGGTGATCTGCGCCACGAGGCTTTCGCGCGCGAGCTGACGGCCCGCTTCCCAGCGATTGAACGGGTCGGTGTCATGGGCCAGGAGGAAGGCACGCTCCTCGGGGCCGGGATCGCGGTCGAGCACCACGGGCGCCGAAAAGCCGCGCAGGATCGATGGGACCGGTCGCCCCGAGAGCCCCTCGAAGGTGAAGCTCTGCTCGGTTTCCGTCATCTCGAGCAGGGTGGTGGGCACGACCTCATCACCATTGGCACCCAGAAGCCCCGTCGCGATGGGCAGGACCTGCGGCGCCTTCTCTGGCTGGCCCGGCGTGGGCGGCGTGTGCTGGTGGAAGGTGAGCGTGTAGGTGCCGCCATCGCCATCGCCTGAGGGCGCCCAGTTCTCCTTGACCGACAGGCGCGGCGTGCCTGCCTGGCTATACCAGCGCTTGAACTGCGCGAGATCCCGACCGGTCACATCCTCGAAGACCCGCAGCCAATCCTCGATCGTGCAGGCCTGTCCGTCATGACGGTCGAAATAGAGCTCGAGCGCCTTGTCATAAGCCTCGTCGCCCACCAGCCGTTTGAGCATGCCGATCACCTCGGCGCCCTTTTCGTAGATGGTGGCGGTGTAGAAGTTGTTGATTTCCTGAAAGCTTTCTGGCCGGACGGGATGCGATAGCGGGCCCTGATCCTCGGGAAACTGCCGCGCGCGCAGGTCGATCACATCCGAGATCCGCTTGACCGGGGCGGAGCGCATATCGGCGGTGAACTGGCTGTCGCGGAAGACGGTCAGCCCTTCCTTGAGGCAGAGCTGGAACCAGTCGCGGCAGGTGATCCGGTTACCCGTCCAGTTGTGGAAATATTCATGGGCGATGATCGCCTCGATCCGCTCGAAATTGGCATCTGTCGAGGTCTCGGGCGAGGCCAGAACCGCGGAGGAGTTGAAGATATTCAGCCCCTTGTTCTCCATCGCGCCCATGTTGAAATCGTCGACCGCGACGATGTTGAAGATGTCGAGATCGTATTCGCGCCCGTAGACCTCTTCGTCCCAGCGCATGGATTTCTTCAGCGCCTCCATCCCAAAGGCGCATTTGCCCTCGTCGCCCGGCCGCACATAGAGGTTCAGTTCCACCTCGCGACCCGACGCAGTGGTAAAGCGGTCGGGATGTGCCACGAGATCGCCCGCAACCAGCGCAAAAAGATAGGCCGGTTTCGGCCAGGGATCGTGCCATTCCGCCCAGCCATCGCCCGCCCCCTGCGGATTGCCGTTTGACAGGAGCACCGGCAGATCGCCCTCGATCCGCACGGTGAAGACACCCATCACGTCAGGCCGGTCGGGATAATATGTGATCTTGCGGAACCCCTCGGCCTCGCATTGCGTGCAATACATGCCGTTCGACATGTAGAGCCCCTCGAGGGCCGTATTGGCGGCGGGTGCAATCTCGACCTCCGCCTCCCAGATGAAGGGCGCGTCGGGCACGTCGCAGCTCAGTCCTTCCGCGGTCAGCTCGGGCGTCACTTCGGCCCCGTTGATCCGCGCCGAAATGAGCGTCAGCTCCTCGCCATGCAGAAAAAACCGTCGATCCGTGGCGTCGGGATTTGGCCGGAACGCGATGCGGCTTTTCACCCGGGTCGCATCCGGGTTCAGCGTGAATGTCAGATGGACCGCGTCGACCTCGAAGCCGAACGGGGTGTAATCCTTGAGATAGACGGTTTGCGGGCTCGCATCCTTCACGCGGTGGCACTCCTTCATGTTTCGTAGGGCCGGGCTGTTCAATGTGTCGCAGGAACAAGCGGCGTCCACTGGTCGTTAGGTGCGTAACAGCAGATGGGCTTTGGCCTGTCCGCACCTGTAATGTGTTCAAAGGGGAAGTAATCAGATGTCCGCACCTGATACCAACGTGAAAAACGAAGAAAAGAAGCACCGCCACTCCTTGCTCGGGATCAAGGCCTCGCTTGCCTATGGCGTCGGTCTGCTCGCGATTTTCACGATTTACGTGATCACCGCCTCGAATGAGGGCGAAACGGGCGTTGCCGGTGCCGACACGGCCGGATCGTCGATGGTCGAAGGGGAGACGGAAGGTACCGCGCTCGAGGGCTACGAGGCCGAAGGGTATGAGCCCGGCGGAAACTCGACCGGATCCGTCACTCTCGAATCCGAATGAGAGTGAGCGGGCGGCCTTGTGCCGCCCCGTCTATCTGAGGCAGCCATGGCCAAGATGCGCAAGAAGGGCGATCTGCCTCAGAAGACATGCGCCACATGCGGTAAGCCCTTCACATGGCGCAAGAAATGGGCGGATGTGTGGGACGAGGTGCGATACTGCTCCGATCGCTGTCGCCGCTCCAAGGGGCGAGCTGGAGACGGGTCAAAATCTTAATTAAGATTTTGCATTGCCCATGGACGCGCCGAAAATTAATAAATTTTCGGTAAGCCGCGCATCAAAGTTCCCGCATCCAGAACTGCAACTCATGTGCGGTCTCGGCCTCTTGGTCGATATCCTTCCATGAAAATCGCGCGACCACACCGGGCAGCGGCGCGTAATCGCGCTTGCGCCAGAACCCGTTCAACGGGCGGAAGTCCTCCGGGCGCAGCGGGTGGGTATCGGGGCGCATTACCGCGCAAAACGCCGAATGCGTCCGGCCCAGGGCACGGGCATGCTCTTCCCGCATGTCGAAAAACAGATGGCCGATGCGCCGCCCCCGGTATTCCGGCAACAGCACCGATTCCGCGCAATAAAAGATGCTGCCGAGATCATGCCCGGTATTGGAGAAGGCCGCCGCGAAATCCTCGGCGTGATCCTCCATCGGTGTGCCTGTGGCTGCCCCCACCAGACGGTCGCCGTCGAACGCGCCGATCACGATCGCATCCGGATTGTCCCGGTAAGCCTGCAGGTAATCCCGTTCGTAGGCCGCATCGCCGTCGTAAAGGTAGGGATATTCGCGAAACACCGCGATCCTGAGGGCGGCCACGTCGTCCAGCACCGCCTCGAGGGCGTCTCCGGTCAGCGCCTTCACCCGCATCAGGATACCTGCCGGATCCAGTCGGAGAGGTTGTAATAGGTCGCGATCCGCGTGATCCGCCCCTCGTCGAGCGAGAAGAACGACCCCGCAGGCAGCCTGTAGGTCTGACCTTTGGCCTCCGGCAGGCCCGCATCTGTTTGAAGGTAGGTGCCATTGACCATGTATTCCGCGGCCCCGCGCGCGCCTTTCTCGGCCTCGAAGATCACGAGCTCCGTCAGTTTCTCGTCGTAGCAGCGCGACATGTGCGCGCAAAAGTCACGAAACGCGTCGCGCCCGATGCGCACATCGCCCTCGTTGACGTGGTGAGCGACATCCTCGGACAAACAATCGATCATCGCGTCCGTATCGCCGCGATTGAACGCGTCGAAATAGCGGGTCAGGGTCGGATGGCTCATCTTGTTCCCCATTTCTCAATCATGTGGCGACGCAACTGGTCGCGGGTCTGGCGATAGGCCTGAAGCTTGACCTCCCGCGTCTCACCGATCCCGGTGGGATCCATGATCGGCCAGTATTCGACCGACAGGTGAAACTTGGCGGTCAGCTCCAGCGCCTGGCGGTTCGCGGCAGGCGACATGGCGACGATCAGGTCGAAATCCGACAACGCCTCGCCCATCTCCTCAAGCTCTTCGAAACTGCGCGACTTGTGGCGCGAAAGCTCGACGCCGAGCTCCTTGCAGGCGGCGATGGCAAAGCCGTCGATATCGAGATCGCCCAGCACGCCCACCGATTGCACATAAGGCTCCTGACCATAGAGCTGTTTCATCAGTCCCTCGGCCATGGGGGAGCGGACCGCGTTGTGATCGCAGCAGAACAGCACCGAACGGGGCAGGGTCTGGGGCATCTCAGCCGCCGAATTGCAGCACGCAGACCAGCGTGAAGAGCCGCCGCGCCGTGTCGTCGTCGATCTCGGCCTTGCCGTCGAGCCGGTCCTGCAACAGCCGCGCGCCTTCATCATGGATGCCCCGGCGGGCCATGTCGATCGTCTCGATCTGGCTTGGCGGCAGCGATTTCACCGCGTCGAAATAGCTTTTACAGATCTGGAAATAATCCTTCACCACCTGCCGAAAGGGCGAGAGCGAAAGGTGAAACTCGCTGGCCTTGGTGCCGTCTTCGGTGGTCACGTCGAAGACCAGCCGCTTGTCCCGGATCGCGAGCGTCAGCCGGTAAGGCCCCTCCGGCGGGGGCGTGCCGTCCCGTGCGGGCAGGGTGAAGGTGTTCTCTTCCATCAGGTCGAACAGGGCGACGCGGCGCTCTTGCTCGATCTCGGGCGTGGGCGGGGGCAGGTTCGCGTCATCAAGCGCGATATCGGCGATGTAGCTCATGAATAACGGTCCGGCATGTCTGCCGTCCTGCCTAGCGGCAAAGACCGGGCCGGGCAACGATGCATTCGTCGAAGGTCCGGCCGGCAGCCCTGATCAGGCCTGCGCGTCGGGACATGCGCAGGAAAGTGGCGCTTATCGGTTCAGCTTCTCGAGCCGTGCCGTGACGGATAGCCCATGCGCCTCGAGGCTTTCGGCCCGCGCCAGCGTTTCGGCGGCAGGTCCGATGGCCCGCAAGGCCTCCGGTGTCATCTTGGCCAGCGTCGTGCGCTTGACGAAATCCATCACCGAAAGGCCCGACGAAAAGCGCGCGGAGCGGGCCGTGGGCAGGACGTGGTTCGGCCCGCCGACGTAATCGCCGATGGCCTCCGGCGTCCATTGCCCAAGGAAGATGGCGCCCGCATGGGTGATCTTTTCTGACAGCGCATCGGGATCGGCCACGCAGAGCTCCAAGTGCTCGGGCGCGATGCGGTTCGACAGCGCCGCCGCCTCCTCGAGATCGCGCGCCACGACAATGGCACCGAAATCACGCCAGGATGCGCCCGCAACCGCGCGCCGTTCCAGCGTTTGCAGCCGGGTCTCGACGGCATCGGCCACGGCGCGGCCGAAAGCGGCATCGGTGGTGATCAGGATCGACTGCGCGCTCTCGTCATGCTCGGCCTGGCTCATCAGGTCGAGCGCGATCCAGTCGGGATCGTTGTCGCCATCGGCGATCACGAGGATCTCCGACGGCCCCGCGATCATGTCGATGCCCACACGGCCGAAGACGCGGCGCTTGGCAGCGGCAACGAAGGCATTGCCGGGCCCCGTGATCTTGTCCACCGGCGCGATGGTCTCGGTGCCGTAGGCCAGTGCCGCAATGGCCTGCGCGCCGCCCACGCGGTAGATTTCGTCAACGCCCGCGATGCGCGCGGCCAGCATGACCAGCGGGTTTATCACGCCATCCGGCGTCGGCACCGTGATGGCCAGCCGCCCGACGCCTGCGACTTTCGCAGGCACCGCGTTCATCAGCACCGAAGACGGGTAGGAGGCGATGCCGCCCGGCACGTAAAGCCCTGCCGCCGACACCGGCGTCCAGCGCCAGCCAAGCTCGGCCCCCGTCTCGTCGGTCCAGCGCTGATCCTCGGGCATCTGGCGCGCGTGATAGGCCCGGATGCGGTCTGCGGCGGTCTCCAGTGCCTGCCGCTCGGCCTCGGGCACCTTGGCGATCTCGGCATCGACCTCGTCGCGGCTGACGGCGATCTTGTCCGCAGTGATTTCCATCCGGTCGAATTTCGCGGTGTAGTCCAGAAGGGCCGCATCGCCCCGCGCCCGCACGTCTGCGATGATCGCGGCGACGGTGTCGTCCACATCGGGGCTGTCTTCGCGCTTGGCGGTCAGAAGCGCGGCAAAGGCGGCCTCGAAATCGGATTGTGTCGTGTTCAGAAAGACGGGCATTGCGGCGACCTCTCTAGCCTGTTGCCCGGGGTTCTAGCGGGATGCGCGCCGGGCGCAACCGGGGCAGGGGGCCGCACGCCACCCGGGGATCAACCGGTCCGAAGTTCGGGACGCAAGGCCAGACGGTCGAGATGGGCGGCCGCACCTCCGAAATCCGCGCGCGCATTGCGCTTGTCCGGAAAGGCAAGGCAGGCCAGACCCGCCGCACGTGCGGCCCTAAGCCCATGTGCCGTGTTCTCCACGGCAATCGCGTCATGCGGCAGGGTTTCAAGCTCCAGCAGCGCCTTCAGGTAGCTGTCGGGGGAGGGCTTCGGCGCCACGCGGTTTGCGCGGGTCACAATTGCATGGAAACTGTCGCGGCCCAGATGAGTCGCCCTGAGCACCGCATCCACGATGGCCTCGGAGGCAGAGGAGACCAGCCCGATCCGCCAACCCTTGGTGCGGGCCTCGGCAATCGTGTCGGCGACACCCGGCCGCAATGTGACGGGGCGGGTCAGCGCGGTCTGAACGATTTCCGACTTGCGGCGGGCCAGCGCGTCGACATCAACATGGAGTTCCGAGGCCTCCGCGTGCCGGGCGATCCGCGCACGGTCGCTCAATGCGCAGGGATGCGATTTCAGGTCCTCGTCGCTCCATTTCCAGTCGAGCCCGACCTCTCCGAAAGCGCGATTGAACGCATCGCGTTGCACGGCCGACGTCTCGACCAGGACGCCGATGGAACCGAGAAGGAGGGCTGGCATATACGGGAGCTCCGGAAAAGATGCATTGGGAATGCTATCAACACCAGAGTGGCGCCCCGGTTCCACCGTTTCGATAGAGAATTTGTGATGAAGAACAGAGGGATGAGCGCTTCGGCGGGTCTATGCCCGATAGGGGCGCTCGCACGGCGAAAGCCCGCGCAAAACGCGCGGGGGCTGTCGCTCATGATAAGGCTTTATTGCAGGTGCGAAAGGCGGACCCGATCAGTCCAGCGGATGATCCGGCCGCTTGCCCGAGGGCGCGAGGTAAGGCCGCGTTACGTCCTTCACGCGCAGCTCCAGCGCTTCGACCTCCGCGCGGATCGCGCCGTCGCCCGCAAGCGTGATCTCGACGAAGCCCGCGCCGTCCTCGCCCGGCTGAAAGGCGATGGACAGGATCTGTAGGATGGTATCCGCATCGCCGCGCGTCACGCCCTGGCTGGCCACCTTGAGCACGTTCTCCACGGACAGAACGGCCTGCACCCGCTCGACATCTGCGCGCGTTTCCTCGTGGCGCAGACGGTTGATGAGAAGGGCCAGACGCCGCTCTTTCCGCGAGAAGGAAATTTCGGTCGCAGGCAGCACCGCGTCCTGCACCAGCGCGGACAACACCGCCAGATCGTCGATGTCGAGCGCCCCGAGGTTCAGCGGCTTCGGCGTCGCGTCTTCGAAACGTGCGTCTTCGCTCATGCTTCCTTGATCCTTTCGATCTCGGCACCCACGCCGCGAAGCTTGCGCACCACATGCTCATAGCCGCGATCGAGGTGGTAGACCCGGTTGACCTGCGTTTCGCCCTCGGCCGCGAGTCCTGCGAGGATCAGCGACACCGAGGCCCGCAGATCGGTCGCCATGACCGGCGCGCCCTTGAGCTTGTCGACGCCCGTCACGGTGGCGGTGCCCCCCTGCACGTCGATTTTCGCGCCCATCCGCATCAATTCGGGCGCATGCATGAAGCGGTTTTCGAAGATCTTCTCTTCCAGAACGCTGGTGCCTTCGGCGGTGCACAGAAGCGCCATCATCTGCGCCTGCAGGTCGGTGGGGAAGCCGGGGAAGGGCTCCGTGGTGACATCGACCGCCGAGACGCGGCCATTCTTGCGGGACACTTTCAGGCCGGTCGTCGTCTCTTCGACCGAGATGCCCGCCGCGTCGAGCTTTTCGCAGAAGGCCGCGACCAGCCGGATCTCCCCGCCCAGGCACTCTACCTCGCCGCCGCAGATCGCGGGCGCCAGCATATAGGTGCCTAGCTCGATCCGGTCGGTGACGACGCGGTGGGTGGCGCCGCCCAGCCGCTCGACGCCTTGAATGGTGATCGTGTCGGTACCGTCGCCTTCGATCTGGGCGCCCATGCGGCGCAGACAATCGGCCAGATCGACGATTTCCGGCTCTTTCGCCGCGTTATTCAGCACCGTCGTGCCCTTCGCGAGCGTTGCGGCCATCAGCGCATTCTCCGTGGCGCCCACGGAGACAAGCGGAAACTCGAACGTGCCGCCTTTCAGACCGCCCGGCGCCTTGGCATGGACGTAGCCGTCCCGCAGGTCGAGCTCCGCGCCCATGGCTTCCAGCGCGCGCAGATGCAGGTCCACGGGCCGCGCCCCGATGGCGCAGCCGCCGGGCAGGGAGACCACCGCATGCCCGTCCCGCGCCAGCATCGGGCCCAGAACGAGGATTGAGGCGCGCATCTTGCGGACGATGTCGTATTCGGCCTTGTGGTTATGGATGTCATGGCTCGACAGGGCCAGGACATGCCCGTCCTGCAGGCTGGAGACTTCCGCGCCCAGCGATTGCAGCAGCGTGGTCATGGTGCGGATATCCGACAGACGCGGCGCGTTGGTCAGCGTCAGCGGCTCTTCGGACAGAAGCGTCGCGGGCATGAGCGTGAGGCAGGCATTCTTCGCGCCCGCGATGGGGATCTGGCCCGAAAGCGGGCCGCCTCCGGTGACGACGATGGAATCCATGACCTCAATCCTTGTCTTTGTCCTGCGCCTCGTCGGGACCGCTGCGCGCCTTGGCCTGCCGTTTGCGGCGGGCCAGATTGGCCTTGAGCGCGGCTTTCAGCCGGTCCTCTCGGCCAGTGTCGCGGGGTTTTCCGGGCGTGCGTTTCTGCTCCATGGGCGCTCTCTATCGCAGCGGGCAAAGAGGGTCCAGATTCATGCTTGCGCCTTCGGTTTTTTGCCAGTAGAGACCCGCCACATCGCCAGACACGGCGACCCGGCGCTGCTGTAGCTCAGAGGTAGAGCACTCCCTTGGTAAGGGAGAGGTCGAGAGTTCAATTCTCTCCAGCAGCACCACTCTAACCCCTTGATCATAAAGAAACCCCTTGCTTTCTAAGGGCTTTCACCATTTCGCTGTTACAAACAGTGTTACAAAATGGGCTGTGACATGGGGCGGAATCCTCGTCATTTCCTCGACCGTGGCGGTCGCTACTTCGCGCGCATCGTGGTGCCGAAAGAGCTCCGGCCATATCTCGACAACAAGACCGAGCTCCGCGCGCCGCTCGGTCCTGATCGACGCACGGCGCTCCGGCACCATCCCATCGCGGTCGCCGAGTTGATGCAGAAGATCGCGGTCGCTGAGCGCGCCCTGGCGGACGCCCAGGGCATCGCCCAGGTGCCAGGCCGATACCCTCTGAGCGATGCGCAGATCGCCTTTCGCAGCTATAGCGCCCGACTGGTTCAGGATGCCGGGGAGCGACAGCGCTTGCCTGGCTACGCGAGCGTCAGCGTGGATGAGACCTATGCCGCTCAGCTCCGCGCCGGTATGGCCGGGCACGCGAGCGATGCCGAGCTCGAGGAGCTCGTCGGCCATCGGATCGCGCACTATCGGAAGATCGGCAACACGATCGCCGTTCGCGGCACGCCAGAATGGCGCAGCCTGGCAATGGCTTTGTGCGTGTCCGAATACGAGGCGCTGAGCCGCGTCGCAGAGCGCGATGAGGGAGACTTCGCGGGCATCCCGGCGCATCCCATGATCCGTGACGCTGAGCCCGAAGCAGAGGGACCGCCACCGATCCCGCTCCGCAGGCTACTGCATGATTACCTGGGCCATCTGAAAGTGCAGCGGAGATCACCTGCCACGATCAAGAGATGGCGCGGCGTTCTCGATGATTTTGTCGATGATCTCGGCCACGACGATGCGCGCCGCGTCACCAGGAAGGATGCGATTGCATGGCGCGACAAGCTCCTGACCTCGCGCTCGGCGAAGACGGTGAGCCAGACATATCTCGGCGCGCTCAGAGCTGCATTTAACTGGGCGGTGGCCGAGGACCGGCTTGATGCAAATCCGGTCGAGAAGGTGCGGCAGGCGGTGCCCAAGAAAACGCGCTCCCGGCAGAAGGGGTATACCGATGAGGAGGCGCGCGCGATCCTGAAATTCAGCCGCGCCCACGAGCCGAAGGTCGACATGGGAATCGTCCGAGAGGCACCGACCACAACGCTGGCCCGCCGCTGGGGGCCGCTTCTCGCGGCTCATACCGGGGCGCGCATCACCGAGATCATGCAGCTCAGGAAGTCTGACCTTCGGCAGGAGGACGGCAGCCTGGTGATCCGGATCACCCCTGAGGCTGGCACTGTGAAGACAGGGCAATATCGGGACGTGCCGTTGCATCCCCAGCTGATCGACCTCGGCTTTCCGGCTGTGGTGAATGCAGCTCCGGATGGGCCGCTGTTCTACATCGGCAGTCCCGAAAAGCTGTCTTTGCAGAAGGCTCAGCACCAGGGGGTGCGGATTGCGAAATGGCTGAAAGAGGCCGGTCTGGTGCCTGATGGTGTGCAGCCGAACCATGCTTGGCGGCATCGTTTCAAGACTGTCGCCCGTGAGGTCGGGATATCTGATCGCATCGCCGACGCGATCTGCGGTCATGCCGGTCGGACCGCTGGTGATGACTACGGCGATGTAACGATCAAGGCTAAAGCGGTGGTGCTCGGGAAAATGCCGTCATACACCGTTGAGTGATGTTGTGCTCATCACCAACACTTATTGAAAAAGAAATCACTCATTGGAGTTAATGGGCGTGAAGAAACCCTCGACTATTATTCTGGCATTGGCCTATTCAATTATATTTTCTCCCCTAGCAACTGCGCAGGAGGATTTTTTCGCAATCGAGGGAGACCCGAGTTGGGTGTTTCTATCAAAGTATAGAGAAGCATCGGTTTCTATCAATGATCAAGTCTCTGGTGGATGCTGGATAGACCCAACCGCTTCGATGAATGTTGTCCAGTTGGAGCTCTTGCGCAGTTCGATTCACATTGAAGAAGGTAGTTTTTTCACGCCGGAAATATTTGTCTCTGCAAATGGCTACGCCATAGATGATTACTCATGTGCTGCCAATGTGAAGTTGAAGGTTTGGGCTACTGGATTTCGCAACGTTCATAATGAAGAATTGAAGCTTCCTTCTATCTATAGATACTCGCTTTGGTCGAGTTCTTATTTGCTGACTGGATCTAAGGGTGACATGTCGTCACGAATTACCGAAGCACATCAAAATCTCATCCGATCATTTCTAGTAGATCTTGAGAAAAACTCGCAAGCTTTTTCTAGGGCTGCCGTAAAGGATCTTGATGGGCACTTGCGAGATCGTTGGCTCGAATATTTTGAGCCAGATCGATAATATTCATTCAAACCCGTAGATTTTTTATGCTGGGAGTCTGAGATTGTGGTATGATGGATTAAATCATCATACCGCCCGATTTGTTTCCCACATGACTATCTTCGACCGCCTCTTGGGCCGCACCGCCCTCGAGAAAAAAAGCACGAGTCCGATCTCTCTGACCGATGCCGAGGCCCTCGGTATCTTCGGTGTCATGCCAACCTCGAGCGGTATGTCGGTCTCCGCCGCGACCGCGATGCGCGTGCCTGCCGTCGCCTGCGCCGTGGCGCTCATCGCCGAGACCATCGGCACGTTGCCGGTCAAGGGCTTCGACAAGAGCACGAAGGAGGCCAACCGCACCCATCCCTCATTCCGGCTGACCCATGACGAGGCGAATCCCTGGACCGCCGCCGGAGCGCTGCGCACGGCGCTGACGCTTGATGCGCTGGTGAATGACAAGGGCGGCTTTGCGCTCGTGGTGCGCGCCAGCGATGGCCGTCCGCTTGAGCTCCACCGCCTGGAGCCCTCGGCGGTCACGATTGCCACGGCATCGGATGGCAGCCCCGCCTACTTGGTGCAGAATGCGACCGGCAAGGCGACCTACAGCTTCGAGGACATTCTGCACGTCGCGCCGTTCGGCGGCATCGCCCCACTGACACAGGCGCGCGAGGCCATCGGCTTGGCGTTGGCCTTCGAGCAGCACATCGGCTCGCTCTTCAAGAATGGTGGCCGTCCCTCCGGCATCATCATGTCGCCCAAGACGCTCGACGCCGAGGGCAAGAAGAAGATTGCTGGCTCTTGGTTCACCACGCATTCCGGCGCTCGCTCAGGGGGCACTGCAATCCTCGACGAGGGGATGAGCTACCAGGCGCTGAGCACGACGCTTGCCGATGCACAGTTCGCCGAGAACCGTGTCGAGCAGATCCGCGAGATCGCGCGTGCCTTCCGCATTCCGGCCCCCATGATCGGCGAGCTGGGCCGCGCCACCTGGTCGAACCTCGAGCAGCTCAACCGCCAGTTCCTCCAGATGACGCTCGCGCCTTGGCTGCGCGCCTGGGAAGCCGCGTATTCCCGCACGCTGCTGACGCTGGAAGAGCGCCAGGCGCTGCGCATCGAGTTTGTCGTCGATGCCCTCCTTGAGACCGACGCCGCCACGCGCGCCGCTGCCTACGCGCAATATCGCAGCATGGGCGCAATGACCGCGAACGAGGTCCGCGCCGGGCTCAACCTTCCCGCTCACGTTGCCGGTGATGAGCTGAGCAACCCCTTCACAACCTCAAACAGCGCCCCGGTGCAGGAGCCCTCTGCATGAGCACCACGACCGCGAACATCCTCGAAGCCATGCGCCGCGACACTGAGCGCGGCTTGAAGGCGATGAAGCTCCGCCGCCATCCGGCAGGCGAGGCGCTTTTGCGCGATCAGGATGAGCTGATCGCCGAGGTAAAGGTCGAGGCCGAGAAATGACCATCAACGTGCGCGCATTCTTCGGCGATGCAGAGCGCGACTTCGCGCTAACCGATCACATGATCGAAGAGCTCGAGCGGCTCAGTGATGCCGGGATCGGCCTCATCTACCGCCGCGCCACTGCCATGCAGTTCGGCCTCAAAGACATCACCGAGACGCTCCGGCTCGCTCTGATCGGCGCAGGCACGCCACCCGAAGAGGCTGAGCGCCTCGTCACCGCCTGGTGCCGCAATCGCCCCATTGCCGAAACCCTGCCGCTCGCGCTCGACGTGCTGGATGCGCGCTGGAGCGGTGCCCCCGCCAAGACGAGCGACGCAGCATGACCGACTTCATCGAGATCAAGGCGCAGCTCGCCGTCGATGATACCGGCCACGTCTCCGGACTGGCCTGGCCCTTTGGATCGCCGGATCATGTCGGCGACGAGATCCTGCCCGGCGCGTTCAAGGCCGTGGCCGCACCGCTGCCCATGCTCTTCCAGCACGATCAGACCCAGGTGGTCGGCGTCTGGGAAAAGATCACCGAAACAGCCGAAGGCCTGACCGTCAAAGGTCGCCTTCTGGTCGATGAGATCGCGCGTGCCCGTGAGGTCCGCGCGATGCTCGTCGAGAAGGCCGTCACCGGCCTCAGCATCGGCTTCAAGACGAAAGCCGCAGCACCCAGCGTCCGTGGTCGCACGATCACCGCGCTCGACCTCTTCGAGGTCTCTCTGGTCGCCGTTCCGTGTCATCCGGCGGCGCGCATCACGACTGCAAAATCTGCCGCCGATGACACGGCACATCCTTCCATTGGAGAAAAAATGGAAAACGAAACGACCCCGGCAATCACGCCGGTTGTTCCGACCGTCCCGGCGAATGATGCTCCGGCGGTCGATCTGAAAGCCTTCGAGACGATCCGCAATCGTCTGGACGCCCTTGAGGCAAAAGCGGCACGTTCCCACGGCGTGACGATCACCGGCCCGGCCATCCACACCGGCGATGAGCGCAAGGCCTTCACCGACTACCTGCGCACTGGCGATGCGACCGAGCTCAAGGCGCTGGCCGCGAACAGCGGCACCGGCGGCATCCTCGCACCTGAAACGGTCTCGGCCACGATCATCGAGAAGATCGCCGAGTTCAGCCCGGTGCGCGGCATCGCCCAGACCATTGCCATGAATGGGCCGCTGCTCCAGCTTCCGCGCCTTGTTACCGAAGTGACGGTCGGCGAGGTGGCCGAGCTCGAGGCCAAGCCCGAGAGCGAGCCGACCTTCGAGCAGATCGACCTCAAGCCCTTCGAGATGGGGGTAATGGTTCCGGTCAGCCGCACGCTGATCGAAGACGCACAGGTGGATATTTCCGGCTACCTGGCGAACCACATAGCGCGCCGCTTCGGCCAGAAAGAGGCCTCCTGGTTCGTCACCGGCAACGGCACCTCGCAGGCCGAGGGTGTCCTGACCTCGACCGAGGTGCAGGTGTTCGAGCATACCGGGGGCCTTGTCGATCTGGACGCGATCAATCAGCTCTTCTACGGCTTGCCGACTGCGTATGCGGTCAACGGCGTCTGGCTGATGAACCGCCGCACCATGTCGGTGATCCGCGCAATCAGCGATGGTAACGGTGTGCCGATCTGGCAGCCCTCGCTTGCATCCGGTCAGCCGCCGACCCTCTACGGTCGCCCCGTGCTCGAGGCGGTGGACATGCCCGATCCGGCCCCCGGTGGCACGCCCATCGTCTTCGGCGACTTCGCCACCGGCTACGCCATCGCTGACCGCATCGGCTTCGAGGTGATCCGCGACGAGCTGACCGGCGCGCTCAACAGCATGGTCAAGTTCGTGGCCCGCCGCCGCGTCGGTGGCCGCGTCATCCTGGGCGAGTCACTGGTCAAGCTCGAGCTGGCAGCCGCCTAATGACCATCCGGCTCGCATATGAGGAGGCCACGGTGCAGCTCGGCGATCTCGCCGTGCAGCTCCGTCCCTCTTTGCGCGCCGCTGCCATCCTCGAGGCCGACATTGGCCTCGAGCGTCTTTTCCGGGGCCTGGCTCAGTTCGAGCTGGGCATCGTGAAGAAGATCATCCGCGTGGTGGTCGGTAGGAGCGTCGCCGAGCAACTCCTGGCAGACATCGCAGATGTGCCCCTGCGCGCTGCCGAGGCGGCGCTCCGGCGGCCCCTCCAGGCGCTTTGCCTGGGCTTCATCCCCCACGTCTCTCAGGACCAAAAGACACGCTTTCAGACAGGCATCACCGCTGAGCCTATGCCCTGGGCCAATGTCTACGCACAGCTTCATCGGCGCGCGACCGGCTGGCTGCACTGGACGCCGGCGGCTGCATGGAACGCCACACCCTCCGAGATCGCAGCTGCGCTCGAAGAGCATCTCGACATGCTGCGCACGATCCACGGCTCGGCAGAGACCAAAGAGACTGGCCAGGTCTCGGAAGAGCAGCGCGAGCGCAACATCGCGGAAGGGCTCGACCCTGAGTTCGACCGCGATGCCCTGCGCGCACTCAAGGCCAAGATCGCCGGAGGGATCGCCTAATGCCCCGGCCTCCGCATCTCTGCACCTGCGGAAAGATCGTGCCCGATGGCGTTCTCTGTGCCTGCAAACGCCCTGCTATCCGTGCCAGGAACAAGCGCCACGATGCTCGCCGTCCGAATGCGCGTGCTCGCGGATACACGAGAGCATGGGAGGAAGCGCGTACTACGTTCCTTTCAATTTACCCCTATTGCGCACACTCCGGATGCACCGAAAAAGCCTCTGTGGTCGATCACGTCATCCCGCACCGTGGCGACATGCAGCTCTTCTGGGATCGCACCAACTGGCAGGCGCTGTGCGCGCACCACCACAACGCGCACAAGCAGCGGCAGGAGCGGAGCGAATGACCGCGCCATTCTCCGGCCGCTTCACCATCGACACCCTCGACAACGAGACCGCGCCCGAGCGGCGGCTCTGGGCGTCCGTGCTTCTGGCGCTCATCGAAGACGCAGTGTTCGGTGCACCAGCCTGCCTCGGAACGCCTGGCCTCCGCATCGTCGAGACCCGCAAAGCACGCGAATACTTCCTCGCCCCGAATGACAGCCTGCGCGCGATCTGCGAGCTCCTCGGCCTTGATCCCGTTGCGGTTCGCGACCGTGTGGCCCGGCAGATCGAAGCGGCTGAGACACCCGAGGTGCTGATCTCGAAGCCGGTGCGTCACTCGCCGCGCGCCACTCCGACGCGCCGCAGGGCGAAGGATGCCGGGGGTGCCTGTGGTCTTTCGACCGATCCACGGGACCGGCGCGGGAAGGCTCTTACGCCATCGCCGGTATTTGCGCTCGGCAAAACAGCCGAATTTAGATTTTTTCACTGAGACCTGACCCATGCCACACCCTCTGCTTCCCCTAGTGAAAGCCCAGATCAACCTCGATCACGATCTCGATGACGCGCTCCTCGAGCACAAGATCGCCACCGCCGAAGCCTGGTGCGCGACCTTCCTGGGCGTTCACGAGATCCCCGCGCCGGTGCTGACCGAGGCCGTCCTGCAGCTCGCCGCATATTGGTATGCCGAGCGCGAGGCGGTCACTTCCGGGCCGATGGGTATGATCCCCTTCGGCGTGCACGACCTTCTGCGGCCCTATGCCGAGGTGGTGACTGGTCATGTCAGCATCTGACGACGCCAAGCGCATCTCCGCGCGCCTCGGGGCCATCCCCACCGAGATCCTCACCCACCTCCGGCCCGCTCTGGTGCGCTCGGCTGACGAGGTTGCAGGCAACATGCGCGCGCTCGCACCAGAAGATGAGGGTGATTTGATCGCGTCCATCGCCGTGACCGGCCCACTCGAGACCACCCCGGCCTATGCAGATGGCGGCGGCAGGCGCACCGCTGGCCCGAATGAAGCACTGGTGACGGTCGGCGATCCAGACATGCGCCACGGCCACCTGCAAGAGTTCGGCACCGTCCACCACGAGGCGCAGCCCTTCATGCGGCCCGGCTGGCGCCTTGCCAAGCCCCGCGTCGAGCGCCGCATAAAACGAGCCATCACGACCGCGATCAAGAAAGCCCTGACATGATCGACCCGACACTCGCCTTCCGCACCGCTGTGCGCGCTGCCCTGATGGGTGCACCTGCCGTCACCGCCTTGGTCCCGGCAGATCGCATCCGCGCAGGCTCCACCCGGCCCGGTGACGCCGCCTGCATCGTGCTTGCCGGGGAGCAGATCGTCTTCAAAGGCCGCGCCTCCGGCGAGCAGTTCTGCGCCAGTGTCTATCTCGATGCGCATATCTGGGCACCCGAAGGCGCGGACTTGGCGCACCAGATCGGCGGCGCGGCCATGCTGGCGCTGCTCGACGCGCCGACCTCCGAGGAGATCCACGTCGATGAATGGACGAAGCCCAGCATCCGGTATCTGCGCGACCCGGCCCCGGAGCGCGCCTGGACGCATGGCGTCATCGAGCTCGAAGCTGCGATCCGCTGGAGGGCCTACGCATGATCCGCGCAGGCAAGCTCGACCGGATCGTGACGCTCGAGCGCAAGGTCGAGACCGTGGCCGCATCCGGCGCGGTCTCGGAAGCCTGGGCACCCATCGCGACGATCCGCGCCGAGCTGGTGCAGCGGAGCGCCGAGGAGTTCCTGGCCTCGGACATCGAGCGCGAGACCGTGGCCGTGATCTTCCGCATTCGGTGGCGCGCGGACATCTCGACCGCTGACCGGCTGACCTATCTGGGCCGCGCCTATGACCTCGAAGAGATCGCAGAGCTTGGGCGGCGGCAGGGCCTCGAGCTTCGGGCGGTGGCGGCATGAGCGCGCATCTGCGCGGCGTAAAGCCGCCCCTCTCCGCTGACAAAGACGCCCTGACCAAAGCGCCGCCGGTGCCGAAGCATCTCTCGAAGCACGCCGCCGCCGAGTGGAAGCGGATCATGCCCCAGCTCATCGCGCGCCGCGTGCTTACGAAGGCCGATCTCGGCGGTGTCGAAAATTACTGCGTGATGGCTGGCACCGTGCGGCAGATCGCCGACGATCAAGCCGCCGCCGGTGGCGTGATTGACCTCAAGATGATGGGCCTGTCGATCCGCTGCGCGCAGACCGCGCGCCAGCTCGCCGCAGAGTATGGGCTGAGCCCGACGAGCCGCGCCCGGATCGGCGCGACCCAGGCCGAAGACGATGACGACGACAACCCGTTGACGGTGCGGTGATGACTGGCAGCGTGCACCCGGCATGGATCAGCGACGGATCGGCCATCCCCGATCCGCTGCGCTGTGGCGCGCGCGCTGTCGAGTTCCTGCGCCGCCTCCGGCATCCCCAGAGCGATGCGCCGCGCCAGGCCTTCCAGCTCTTCCCCTGGCAGGAGCGCATCGTGCGGCATATCTACGGGCCGCGCCACGAAGACGGGCGGCGGATCGTGCAGACCGTGCTCCTGCTTCTGCCGCGCGGAAACCGGAAGACCTCGCTCGCCGCTGCGCTAGCACTCTTGCATCTGATCGGTCCCGAGCGTGTCCCGGCAGGGCAGGTGATCTTCGCGGCGGCGGATCGTGAGCAGGCGGGCATCGGTTTCCGCGAGGCCGCGAACATCGTCCGCATGGACAAGCGCATCGAGGCCGCGACGCGCATCTATGACGCGCACAATGCCCCGAAGAAAATCGTCTACAGCGCCGAGGACGTGACCCTCCGCGCGATCAGCTCTGACGGTTCCGCCCAGCACGGCCTGACGCCGAGTTTCATCCTGGCCGACGAGCTGCACGTCTGGCGTGGCCGCGATCTTTGGGAGGCGTTGCGCTCGGGCACTGCCAAGGTGCCGAACGCGCTCACCGTGATCGCCACGACCGCCGGGCGCGGCTCTGACACCGTGGCGGCGGACCTCTTTGACTACGGGCGGCGTGTCGCGCTCGGCGAGATCACCGATCCGAGCTTCCTGCCGATCATCTTCGCCGCCGAGCCCGAGGAAGACTGGCGCGATGAGGCTGTGTGGCACCGCGTGAACCCCGGTCTCGAGCACGGCTTCCCGAGCCTCGAAGGCCTGCGCAACCTCGCCCGTGAGGCCGAGCACCGGCCAGGCGACCGCTATGCTTTCGCGCAATACAATTTGAACGTTTGGATGGCGAACAGCCGCGATCCGCTCTTCGATCTCGACACCTATGCGGCGCGCGCCTTCGAGATCGACTTTGAGGAGCTCGAGGGCCTCCCGTGCTGGCTGGGTGTCGATCTCTCGCTCTCCGGCGACCTGAGCGCGGTGGTGGCCGCGTGGCGGCACACTGATGGACAGATCACCATCGCGCCTTGGGTCTTCGTGCCTGGTGAAGATCTGCGTGCCCGTGCGGATCGTGACGGCGCACCCTACGAGGCCTGGGAAGCGGCGGGCCAGATCATCGTGACGCCTGGGCCGGTGGTCGATCATGGTGCGGTCGAGACCCAGATCACCGAGCTCTGCGCGCGCTTCGACGTGCAAGAGATCGCCTTCGATCCGCACCTCGCGCGGAAGATGATGCAGAACCTGCACGACGATGGCCTGCCGGTGGTCGAGTTCCGCCAGACACCGCTCAACATGGGCGTGGCCGCTGGCGATCTTGAGCGCACCGTGAACGGGCGCATGATCCGCCATGATGGGCACCCGGTGCTCGCTGTGCACTTCGCCAACGTGGTCGCGAGCCGCAATGACAACTCCGGCCTGATCCGGATGCACAAGGCGCGCAAGACCGACCGCATCGACGCTGCCATTGCCGCCGCGATGGCCGTGAGCCGCGCCTGCGCCGCCGAGACCGCCGTTTCCGCCTACAATGACCCCGCGCATGGCGGGATCTTCACCTTCTAAGGACAAGACCAAATGAGCGACCGCCTGCCTGGAATGATCATCGAGCTCGAGGCCAAGATCGACAAGCTCGAGCGCGGCCTGGCCCGTGCCAACCGCGCCCAGAGTTCCGCCGCGACGCAGATGGAGCGCCGCGCGCGCGACAGCGCGGACCGGATGAATGCGAGCTATGGCTCCGCGATGGACCGGATCACGGCTGGCTTCACCCGTCTCGGTGCCAGGGCGGTGCCCATCATCGGCGCGATCACCGCTGCCGCTGCAGGTGGCGCGAAGACCCTCGACACAGTGGCGCGGAGCATCGCAGAGACCGCCGATGCGGCCCGGCGCGCTGGCGTGGACTTCGAGAGCTTTCAGGCGCTCGACTTCGTGGCGCGGCAGAACCGGATCGGCGTGGACGTGCTGACCGATGGCCTCAAAGAGCTCCAGCTCCGCGCCGACGAGTTCATCCTGACCGGCCAGGGCTCCGGTGCCGAGGCATTCCAGCGGCTCGGCTTCGGCGCGAGCGAATTGAAGCGGCGGCTCGAAGACCCGACTGAGCTCTTCCTCGAGATCACCAAGCGCTTGGAAGGCCTCGACCGGGCCGGACAGATCCGCGTGGCAGATGAGATCTTCGGCGGCACGGGCGGCGAGCGCTTCGTCGAGCTTCTGGCCCAGGGCGAGGGCAATATCCGCGCGACGATGCAGAGGGCGCGCGATCTAGGCCTAATTATGGACCGCGACGTGCTCGACCGGGCCGAGCGCATCAACCGCAAGTTCGACGAGCTGCGCGCGCGTGTCTCGACGCTCGCGAAGACTTCCGTGGTCGAGCTGGGCGCAGCCATCGAGGACGCCTTCACGGTGGACGTGGATGAGCTTTTCGGATCGGTCGAGCGCGCCATCGCCATGATGGGCGAGGCCAACTACCGCGCCCTGAAAGAGGGCGGGGCAGAGCTCGAAGAGCAGCGCCAGAACGTCGAAGGCCTAATCGGCACCTATGACGAGCTGTTCCGCGCGATCAATGCTGCCACCGGCCCGGATGGCATTCGGCTCATGGACGTGGCCGATCTTGATGTCGCTCAGGACCTGGCGGCGATCCTGCAGGAGATCGACCGCGAGATGCGCGCCTTCGAGAACGGCTCGAAGAGCGCCGCCGAGTTCGAGGCCGAGGTCGCCGAGCTGGTAGAAGAGGCACAGACGCTACTCGGTGAGCTGAGTGCCGTTGATGCTCAGCGGTTCGGGAATGTCATCGGCGCGATCAATGGCATTGCCAGAGCCCTGGCGACCGCCGCACAGAACGCGGCCACGCTCCGCGGCAACCTGCCCGCCGGTGACACAGAGACCGCGATCAGCTACGGGCCACAGAACGGACGCCCCAAGTATAACTCGCCCGGCAGCGCCATCGCCCCGACGAGCTCGCCGCGCCCGGTTCTGCCGAGTATCGACGCCAGCTTCGGCGCACCGGCACACTCATCGTCTGGCGGTGGTGGTGGATCGGGTGGCGGTGGTGGTGCAACGAAGGCTGACGAGTATCAGCGCGAGGTGGCCGCGATCCGCGAGCTGACCCGTGAGCTGGAGCTCGAAGCGCTGGCGCTGGCTGGTGTCACCCTCGCAGGCCGCGACCTCTCCGGCGCTATCGACGATGCCGCAAGGAAGGCCGAGCTCTTGAACGCTGCACTCCAGGCTGGGCGCGCGGACACTCCTGCCTTGCGCGCCGAGATTGATCAGCTTGTAGCCGCGCACCGCGCGCAGGCCGACGCCGTGGACGCCGTGACCAACAAACTGGAAGGCATCGAGGATGCCCGCGAGCGGCTGGCAGGCACCGCCGAGAGCGCCTTCGTTGGCCTAGTGCGGGGCACGCTGACCTGGCGGGATGCGCTCGCCCAGGTGCTCGACCAGCTTCTCGAGATGGCGGCGTCATCGGTCTTCCAGAGCGTGTTCAGCGGTGTCTTCGGCGGCACCGGCTTCGGCAATCTCCTGGGCGGGCTGCTTGGCTTCGCCGGTGGCGGCTACACCGGCGACGGTGCGCGCCATGAGCCTGCCGGTGTTGTGCATCGCGGCGAGTTCGTGCTCTCAAAACCTGCGGTCGAGCGGATCGGCGTGGCGAACCTGGAGGCTCTGCACCAGGGCGCACTCAAGGGCTATAGCGCTGGCGGCTATGTCGGTGCCGCTCCAGCGCTCACCCGCACTCCTGGGCTCGCTCCGGCAGCGCCTGGTGGCATCGCTGTGTCGATCAACGCGCCGGTGACGGTGCAGGGTTCATCCGGATCACCTGAACAGAACAATGACCTTGCCAAGCGCATGGCGCGCGAGATGGAGAACACGGTGCGCGGCTTGGTGATTGACGAGCTGCGTCGGGCGACGAGGCCGGGGAATATGCTGGGGCGGAGATGAGCTGTTTTCCAGATTGCTGAGAAACGAGGAGTTTTTGGATTGCAGGTAACCTCTTCACTAGGGAGCAACGAATGATATATGCTACACGTGCTTTTAGAGAATTGGAGTAGCGTATAATGCGCGAAGGATATAAGGGCATTTTGAAAAACGCTGAAATCGCAATATCATACGCTGGCGACCACCTCGAAGAGTTGAGGCATGCTGACGAGGCTAGAGCTCTTTGGCGCGCTTGGTCCGGATTTCTCGATCAATATGTGAAAGCAGTGGCCGCTTTGCGAAGGGCGACAGATACTGGCTCATCAAAGTCTTGGTCTGATAAGTTGCTTCAGGAGCAAAGGTCTCATCCATATCTCCAGTATGCATTTCAAGCAAGAGATCATGCTAATCATGTCTTTGAAGATGAAAAGGAGGCTAGAGAAAGATCAGTTTCAATCGGTGACTTTATTCGGGTTTCGGGAGATTCCTCTATTGAGTTGTATAATAATCGCATCATTCATCCTGATGGTCGTGTAGAGCGCTTGCCTGATGGGAAGCTTGAAGTGAAGGGCGGTCGATATGCCGGAGGCTCAATTGGAAGAGAAGGTGTCAAAGAGCACGAGCACTTCCTTGTTTTAAAGGATGTTAAAACAAGGAGTGGAGTGTATCGGGTTCCAAATGAGGCTATTATTGCAGAGCATCAAGCTATTGAGCTTGGACAGGTTGTCGTTGAGTGGTTGCAAGCGAAACTTCAAGAAGCAGAAAAAATGAGAGAAGATGAGTGCGAATCGAGGTAAAGCGCATAATCCATTTCGATTAGGTTATTGAATTTGTGTCATTCTCTGGCGGCATCATTTTGCCGCGCTCTTAGGCGGTTTACTAGATCGTCATATTGATATCGTGCCTTTAGTATTTCTTGAGCCAGCTCAATGGAGAGCTTGGACTCTTCCGCTCCAACGCTAGAGTAATTCTTGGCTTTGATATGCGCTGCATCATTCCCAAGGGCCTTAAGGTGAGACATGGCCTCAAATAGGGCGGGAGGAAGAATGACCTGTTCTTGAAGCGCTGTTAATCGGTCATGCAGGTTTTTCCCGTCGGCGTCATTGAGATCGCATAACTCTTCCAGAAGACGCCGGACCATCATTGCGGAAGCACGAAATGCGCCATTAGCATGACAGGTGATTGCCTCTTGGAGTGTAGAGACCAGTCGCTCGGGAATATTCTCAGTTGAAAAGCCGATCCGCTCTGGAGGTAAGATGGATTCTAGGTTATCACTATAGAGCAGATAGAGAACAATTCCACGACAACTTTCATTTGGGCACTGCCTTATTGCTACCTTGACGGGCTCCGTTAACTTTCTGCCCTCGCTATTTATGGTCGCCTTCTGATATTGAACAGGAGTCCTTAATACGGAGAATACACTTGATGTATGGCAATGAGGGCATCTAATGGGCGCTCTCGGAATTTCGTGAGTTTGGATTTCACTTATGTGAGTGTCGGCTTGAAGTATATTAGGATTTTCCAAACGAAATTCGGGGGTGGGGGTTGGCATCTATAATTCCCTGGCTTGCATATCGCCTCACGACCTTCTCGCCTTCATCCAGGCAGCGCAAGGTATATCTTGCCATACAATACAATAAACGGTATTGTAGTGCTATATCGTCTGGAGACCTTTTTGCAATATGGGACAGCTTCCCAAAATCGCGCTCCCCTTGGAGCGCTATCAACAGCTCGTGGATCTCCGCGACCTGCTCAATGCCCCTAGCTTCTCCGCAGCCATCGGTGAGCTGATCAAGACTTTCGCCGAAATCGGCAAGATCGAACATTCGCTTCCCGGCGTGGATATACGTGCCGCGACCGATGGCTTCGTGATCCGCTTCGACGGCACGACCGCCGCCGGGATGTCGTATGAAGATGCCATGCATCTCGTCGGCGCGATCCGCGAATACCTGGCCGACACGAAGCCCAGGAAGACCGCGCTCGCTCACCCGACGCGCGACTTCATCGTGAAGGGGATCGGGCGCTCGGTCGCGATCCAGTTCATCAAGCGGAAGATCACCAAGCAGTTCGCCCCGGACATCGCGGCGGACTTCGCTGACCTCCTCGAGCGGAACATCGCGCAAGCGAACACCTGACCCGCTATACATGATGAAGGCCGGAGCGCACCAACGCTCCGGCCTTGAAAACGTCGCTCCTACACGACTGCCCGAGACCGCTTTGCACCAGCACGAGCTCAACCATGTATAGCACTACCGCCGCTCAACTGCATGAGATTTCTGACGAGGAGCTCGAGCTTGTGCTCGCTGACCTCGACCTTTCCGGTCACTTTCCTGAGCCGGAAGACGACGACTGCTTCGAGACCGAGGAGGAGTATCAGCGGGCTATGGCCGAGCTTGAGCTTCGTCAGCTCGTAGAGGTCCGTGGATCTGGGGTCATATCGAACGAGCCAACTCCAGCGGCACGCGCGCTGGAACCCTCGGCTGAGAAAATCATGCTCGACGGAAAATCCAGTCTCGCTGAGCTTGACGCTGCGCTCGAGCAGATCGTCGGGCTCAACGAGCTTAGCGAAATCCGCGCACTTTCGGACACGCCGGATCTGCCGAAAACCCCAGTAAACACAAGCCCCAACGGCTGGAGTGATGGCTTTCGTGCAGTAGGTCGCATTGGAGGCAACTTGAGTCCAGCACTCCGCGCCTTCATCGCAGCCAACGCACACACCCCAAAGGCCGTCGCGCCGCGCATAACTCACACGCCCTCGCACACACTCAAGACCACGCCTCCGACCCCCATCCCCGCGTCCGTCGCCCAGCACCATCGCCAGCACGCCCCACAGATCGCCGCAGAGCTCGCCCAGAAACGCGCCGCCTACCTGGCGAAGCACGGTGCCGCCCCCGTGCTCACTGGCCCCTGGAAGAGTCTCAGCGAGGCCCAGAAGCACGTCGCCGCCGGGATCGCCGCTGAGCACCTCGGCGGGCAGAACGTCACGATCCAGTTCGGCGACGTGCAGCACCAGACGCTCATCGGCCACAAGGATGCCCTCGGCTATGTCCGGCGTCGCGTGCAGACCATCTTCGCCAAGCATGGCCTCTCCGGCGTGCCGGTTCAGATCATGCTCGGCATCTCCGGCACTGGCCGCATCCATCTGCACGGCAACATCCTTCCCGGCGCGCACCCTCTTCCTCTCATCAAGAGCGCGCTCTTCGATGTCGCGGGGAAAACCACCGGCATGAAGGCGCGGCTGGTGACGGCCAGGGATGTCTTCTACGGCCCTGGCACCATTGGCTATGCCGGGAAGACCTGGGATCGCACAGACCACCGCGAGGAAGGGGAGCGCCTCGCAGAGGCATTCCCTGGGCAGCCGACCACCTATATGAACGATGAGATGCGTCGTGTGGCGCGCGCCCTCTATGAAGCTGGGCGTCCGGCGATCAGGCCCAGGAAGAAGCGGAAGACCGTGACGGTCGAGACCGTTCATCCCGATACGCTTCCGGCACCTGCTAACCAGGCCGCACTTCGCCTCAGCCGGTGACGCGGCACGATCTTCCTTGCGCGCATGACGTAAATGTTATAGTATAACACTGCGTCAGTTAGAAGGGGCGCATCTTCGCCCATGCCGGGAGTAAGCCACCGGCATGGGCGTTCTCATCTCCGGCGCAGCGAACATGCGATCCGAGAAAAAAGTGATGATAAGCAGATGCTTACCTTCACTTTTTGCTGGACAGGATTCCGGCAATAGCGGAATCTGATCTCACCGAAACCCCTTTGAGTAACCAGCATGACGCACACCTGTGTCAGTTCCGGCCCGGCTTTCATGCCCGCCGCGAGCTACGAAACCCTTGTTGCCGAGCTCCTGGCGGCACCCGCCACCATGTGCCCCTCCAGCGCCGTGAAGGAGGCCCTGGGCGAGCGCCTCAACCTTTGGCCCGACACCATCCTCGACGATCCTGAGGTTGATCGCCTAACGCCTGAGGACCGGCACACTGCCGCGCTCCTGATGATCGGGGCCGAGGTCGCCACCGGCCCGAAGTTCCGGCACGCGCCGACCGCCCGGCGGGCGATCCTCTCTGCGCTGCGCCATGCCGCTGCTGCGCTCGCACCGAAGGCTGTCACTCGGCTCGATGAATGCATGGTGACAATTGGCGATGAGCGCCCGCATCGGTTTGCGGAGCAGCTCGGCGAACAATCCGGCAACGCGCGAATCTGAGGGCACCAATATGAATGCACGCGAATTTTTCACGTCCGCGCTCGAAACGTTCGTTCAGGAGCCGACAGCAAATAATGCACTCGAGCTCTATCGAGCCTGTGGCGCTGTGTGGAACGTCGGGGCACGCTTGCCAGACTTCTACCTGCCAGATGTTGCGGCCATTGTTAAAAGCCAAGCTGATTTTCGTCAGTGGCAGGTGAATGGACAAACCTATGCAGGAGCCGCCCACAGGATCAGGCCTTTGCTTGTCGAGGAATTTCAACTCCCGGTGAAGTAGGCCGTCGAACCCCCGCCATCTAATTCTTCGCCCGGCCATCGCGCCGGGCGTCTTCGTTTCGCGGCTCCCTTGGCTAGGCATCGCCCTCGTGGGCGATCACGATCTCGGCAAAATGTTACAAAAATCAGCCCGTTACGCCGTTACAAAATGCCTTGTAAGTATATGATTTATCGCCAGAAATCCAAAATTCAATTCTCTCCAGCAGCACCATTTTCCTCCCTTCATCGCCCAGTCTCAGTGGCCCGCAGCGCCATTCCGTCGGAGATGCCTCCTTTGCGACGTTCTTACACATTGCGCGGAACAAAACGGCGTTACCGACGCTTCATCCACATACAAATTGTAAAAGTGGAGAAAAAAGATGCGTAATATCATTTACCTTGTCGGCCTCGTCGTCATCGTTGTCGCTATCGTCCAGTTCGTCCTCTGAATTTCCCTATCCACGCAACGAGCGCAGGCGCTTGGCCTGCGCTTGTCTGCGCGGGGTCCGGTTGATAAGCCCCAAGCGTCACAGCCCAAGGTGCCGGATCATGCGCGCAGCCATCGCCACAAGCGATTACCACGTCCCCGGCGAGACGTTCATCAATCGCCATATTGCGCATCTTTTCGGTGGCGACACTGTGATCGTCACCGGCCGCTTCAACGGCGACGATGCCCATTCCAAACCCCTTTTCGAGCGCCGTGCCAAACCGCCCCTGTCGGACGTAATCCGCGCCCCGTTCTGGACGGTGTGGAACAGGGTGCGGCACAAGACCACGCGGCTGCCGTTCGGCCATCAGAAAGCGGCCCTTGCTGCCTTTCTGCGCACGGAACGCGTTGAGGTCATCCTCGCCGAGTTCGGCACGCAAGCCCTGGCACTGGCCCCCCTGGCCAACGAGTTGCGCATCCCGATCTTCACCTATTTTCGCGGCACCGATGCGTCGAAATCCCTGGCACCGCCACGGATGCAGGCGGCCTACCGGCTGATGATGCCACGGCTTGCGGGCGTCATCTCGGTCAGTCAGTTCCTGCTCGACAATCTTGCCGCCCATGGCGTGTCGCATCCCAATGCGCATGTGATCCCTTCGGGCGTGGATGTGCGCCGGTTCGCGCCGGGCCGGAAGGTGCCGCTGTCCTGCCTCGCCGTAGGGCGGTTCGTCGAGAAAAAGGCGCCACTGACCACCCTGCGCTCCTTCGCCGAGGCATCGGAAGGCCTGCCCGACGCCAGGCTAGATTTCGTGGGCGACGGCCCGCTTCTCGAACAATCCAAAGCGCTTGCGGAAAGTCTGGGCGTGACCGAGAAGGTCCGATTCCATGGCGCGCAACCGCATGATTTCGTGCGAGAAAAGCTGAAGACGACGGCGTTTTTCCTGCAGCATTCGGTCACGGCTGCTGATGGCAATACCGAAGGTTTGCCCACCGCGATCCAGGAGGCGATGGCCGCGGGCTGCATCACCGTCTCCACCCGGCATGCAGGCATCCCCGAGGCGATCGACGAAGGTGAGACGGGTTATCTTGTGGCCGAACACGACGCGGCGGGGTTCACCGCCGCCATCCAAACCGCTTTGAACGCGCCGGACCACGCGGCCATGTCGGCGCGTGCACGAGAGGTGGCCGAGGCGCGGTTCGACAACGAACGATTGCTGGCAAAGCTCGAAGACACGATCCGCGCCACGCTCAAGGGCGCCTGATCACTGACCAAACCGGACGTCACAGACCCGCCTCCAGCCCCGCCGCCTTCACAACGCAGCGTCGCGCGGTGTAGGAGGGCGCGATCCGCCGCAACGGGATAGCCATGCTGCTTTATCGTTTCCTGATCTCCATCTTTGCTAGCGTCGTTCTGGTGAGCACGGGCCTGCGCGAGGGCAGGAGCGCCGTCGCCGCGAGGCTGGGGATAGGTGGCCCGCGCAACGGACAGGCGCGGCTTTGGCTGCACGCCGCCTCGAATGGCGAATTGGCCTCCGCGCGCCCGGTGATCGAGGCCCTGCGGAAGGCACGGCCCGATCTGCCCATCCTCGTCACCTGCAACACGGAGACGGGCTGCGATCTGGCGCGAAAGATGGGGCTGGAGGCCCGGCTTGCCCCTCTCGATCTTCGCTGGATCGTGGCGCGGTTTCTGCGCGACTGGCAGGTGGCGGCGCATATCACGCTCGAATCGGAGATATGGCCGAACCGGATCCTGCGCATGCCGGGGCCGGTGATCGTTCTGGGTGCGCGGTTGACGGAACGCTCCGCGCGCAGCTGGCAGCGTCTGCCCGCCCTGGCGCGCACGCTTCTGTCACGCATCGACTACCTGTCGGCGCAGGACAACAATTCGCGCGCGCGCTTGCTGGGCCTTGGTCTTCCCGAGGCCGCAGCAGGCCCCGTGACCGATCTCAAAGCGCTTTATACGCCGCCGCAGGACCTTATGCCTGATGCGGATTTGATGGCCGCCTATCCGCGGGCGCGGACATGGCTCGCGGCCTCGACCCATGAGGGCGAGGAGGAGACGGTGATCGCGGCGCATCTCAAGGCCCGCACGGCGGAGCCGGGGCTGCGCCTGATCCTCGCGCCGCGTCATCCCGCGCGCGGGGACAAGGTCGCGGCGCTGTTGCAGGGCGCAGGGCTTGAGATCGCGCGGCGCAGTCGGGGCGAGATTGGCGCCGAGGTGCTGCTGGCCGACACGATGGGCGAGATGGCGCTGTGGTATCGCCTGGCCGGTCGGGTGTTCATCGGCGGCACGCTCACCGATCGCGGCGGGCATACGCCGTTCGAGCCTGCGGCCTTCGGTGCGGCCCTCCTGCACGGGACGGATGTGGCGAATTTCGCGCGTCCCTTCGCGCAGCTGGACAAGGCCGGGGCGGCGCGCCGGATCGCCGATGCCGACGGGCTGGCCGAGGCGCTGACGGCGTTGGGCGATCCCGCGGACCAGGTGCGGCAAGGGCAGGCGGCACAGCAGGCGCTGCAGCCCGAGGCCGATCTCGATGCGCTCCTCGCCGCGATCCTGCAGCGGCTGCCGGAGCGGTCGGGCATGGCTTGAAGGCCTTGGGCGATGCAATATCTTTAAAGGTAGAAACTCAGAGCCAGTCCATGATCAGCTACACGCTCAAATGCGCGTCGGGACACAGCTTCGACAGCTGGTTCCAATCCGCCACCGCCTTCGAAACCCTGCAGGCGCAGGGCATGGTCTCCTGCGCGATCTGCGGGGACACGAAAGTGGAAAAAGCGTTGATGGCGCCTGCCGTGTCCAAGTCGACGTCAAAGGACGAACAGGCCAAGCCCATAGCGGCGCCGGACCGGCCAGGGCCGCTTTCTGCGCCGAAAAGCCCGGCGGAACAGGCGATTGCCGCGCTCAAGGCGCATGTGGAGAAGAACCACCATTATGTCGGCAAAAGCTTCGCCAGCGAGGCGCGCGCGATTCATGACGGTGATGCGCCCGAACGCCCCATCTGGGGCGAGGCGCGGCCTGACGAGGCGCGCAAATTGGCAGAGGACGGGGTACCCATCGCCCCCTTGCCATTCACCCCGACACGCAAAAGTAACTGAGGTAACATGGCGCGGATATTGATCACGGGTGCCAGTCGCGGCATCGGCGCGGCGCTGGCCGAGCGCATGGAGACGCAAGGACACGAAGCGATCCGCACCTCGCGGGCAGGGGGCGGTACGGTCGCCCTCGATGTGACAGACCCGGCCTCGATCGCGAACCTTGCCACGCGGATCGGGGAGGACAGCCTCGACGTGCTGGTCTGCAATGCGGGCATCTACCCCGACAAGGCAGAGGCGCTCGACAATGGCTATCCGCCGCAAATGTGGGCCGACGCCTTCGCCACCAACGTCACCGGCGTCTTCGCCACGATCCAGGCGCTTTTGCCCGCGCTCCGGCGCTCGAAGGCCGGCAAGATCGCGATCATCTCCTCGCAGATGGGATCGTCCGAACGCGCGCCGGGCGGCAGCTATATCTACCGCGCCACCAAGGCGGCGGTGACCAATCTGGGGCGCAACCTTGCCGCCGATCTACGCGATGACGGCATCGCCGTGGGTATCTACCATCCCGGCTGGGTGCGCACCGATATGGGCGGGCAGGGGGCGAGCATCTCGCCCGAGGCGTCCGCTGCGGGCCTTGCAGACCGGATCGCGGAGCTGAGCCTCGAGACGACCGGCGCCTTCCTGACCTGGGACGGAGAGGTGCATCCGTTCTGAGCCCGCCCCCCGGGTCTGTGCGCAACATCCTGAGGCACGCGTCATAGCGGCATCCGGGCCAGCCCCGCGCCGCGGATGCAAGCACGCTCTTGCGCGTGTTCGACCCCCCGATTAAAGGGCGAGGCGAAGTCAGTCCCCGGGAGGCGCGCCATGCCCGTTCTCGTGATGAAGTTCGGCGGCACGTCCGTCGCCACGCTCGATCGTATCCGCCGCGCGGCCAAACGCGTGGGCGTCGAGGTATCCAAGGGCTATGACGTGATCGTCATCGTCTCCGCGATGTCGGGCGAGACCAACAAGCTCGTGGGCTTCGTGAACGAGACCTCGCCTTTCTACGATGCGCGCGAATATGACGCCGTGGTGTCCTCGGGCGAGAACGTGACCGCGGGGCTGATGGCGCTGACGCTGCAGGAAATGGACGTGCCTGCGCGCTCCTGGCAGGGCTGGCAGGTGCCGCTTCTGACTACCTCGGCTCATGGTGCGGCCCGGATCGAGGACATCCCCACCGACAACATCAACGCCAAGTTCGGCGAGGGCATGCGCGTCGCGGTCGTGGCGGGCTTTCAGGGCATCAGCCCCGAGGGCCGGATCACCACGCTGGGGCGCGGCGGGTCTGACACGACGGCGGTGGCCTTTGCGGCGGCCTTCGGCGCGGAGCGTTGCGATATCTACACCGATGTGGACGGCGTCTACACCACCGACCCGCGCATCTGCGAGAAAGCCCGCAAGCTTGACCGCATCGCCTTCGAGGAGATGCTGGAACTGGCCTCGCTCGGGGCCAAGGTGCTGCAGACCCGGTCTGTCGAGCTTGCGATGCGCTACAAGGTGCGCCTGCGGGTTCTGTCGAGTTTCGAGGAAATGGATGACGCGGCAGGTACGCTTGTCTGCGACGAGGAGGACATCATGGAAAGCAAGGTCGTGGCCGGTGTGGCCCATTCGCGCGACGAGGCGAAGATGACGCTCGTTTCGGTTGCGGACCGTCCGGGCATTGCCTCGGCCATCTTCACCCCGCTCGCCGAGGCGGGGGTCAATGTGGACATGATCGTGCAGAACATCTCGGATGACGGGCGCACCGACATGACCTTCTCCTGCCCCGTGGACCAGGTGAAGCGCGCGCAGAAGGCGATGGATGACGCGAAGGCCTCGGGCGCGATCAACTTCCATGACCTCGTGGCCGATACCGGCGTGGCGAAGGTGTCTGTCGTGGGGATCGGCATGCGCAGCCATGCAGGTGTCGCCGCCAAGATGTTCCAGACGCTGGCGCAGGAAGGCGTGAACATCAAGGTCATCGCGACCTCGGAAATCAAGATTTCCGTCCTGGTCGATCGCAAGTACATGGAACTCGCGGTGCAGGCACTGCATGACGCGTTCGAGCTGGAAAAAGCCTGATATCCCAAGGATTAGGCGGAATTTGCCGCCGCATGCACCTTTCGCATGCGAAAGGTTCTAGTTTTTCAACTCAAGGGTTAGTACGTCTTCCCCTCGACGGGCTGCATCGCCTATAACCGGGGACAGCCGATTTCATAGCTGGGAATTGATATGCCGGATCGCGGCGAAAGCGAGAGCGAAAGCCGGAAATTGCTGCGCCGGCTGCGCGACACCATGGCCGAGGAAGCCGCCGGACAGGCGCGCCTCGACAAGATCACGCATCTGACCGCCGATTCCATGGGGACGGAGGTGTGTTCCGTCTACCTGTTCCGCGACCCCGAAACCCTGGAGCTCTGCGCCACGCATGGCCTCAAGAAAGAGGCCGTGCACCAGACTCGCATGCGGATCGGAGAGGGGCTCGTGGGCCGTGTCGCGCGCTCGGGCGAGGCGGTCAATGCCGCCGACGCGCCGTCCCAGCCCGGTTTCCGCTACATGCCCGAAACCGGCGAGGAAATCTTCTCGTCCTTCCTGGGCGTGCCGGTTCAGCGCCTGGGCGAGACGCTGGGCGTTCTGGTCGTGCAGTCCAAGGAGGCACGCGAATTCTCCGCCGATGAGCTATACGCGCTTGAAGTGGTGGCCATGGTGCTCGCCGAGATGGCCGAGCTGGGCGCCTTCGTGGGCGAGGGCGCGGCCCTGCAGGCCCGCCACACCGAAGCGCGGCTCATTCGCGGCACGCAAGGGCAGGAGGGCACCGCCGAGGGCCATGTCTGGCTGCACGAGCCGCGCGTCGTCGTTACCAACCTCGTGGCCGACGATCCGCAGAAGGAACATGCGCGGCTGACCGAAGCAGTGCAATCGCTGCAGGTCTCCGTCGATGATCTGTTGGCCTCGGCCGAAGATCCCGAACAGCGCGCGATCCTCGAAGCCTACCGCATGTTTGCGGCCTCCAAGGGCTGGGTCCGGCGCATGCAGGAAGATATCGACCGGGGCCTTTCGGCGGAATCGGCGGTCGAAAAGCAGCAATCCAACGCCCGCTCGCGGATGTCCCAATCCACCGATCCCTATCTGCGCGAACGGCTGCAGGACCTCGACGATCTGTCGAACCGGCTGCTCCGGATCCTGACGGGGCAGGGCAACCATACCGGCGCGGAGATGCCCGCCGATCCCATCCTCGTGGCGCGCAATATCGGCCCCGGCGAGCTTCTGGAATACGGTCGCAGCCTGCGCGGCATCGTGCTCGAGGAAGGCTCGGTCGGCAGTCACGCGGCGATCGTGGCCCGCGCGCTGGCCATTCCGCTCATCATCCATGCGGGCAATATCACCACCGAGGCGCTGAACGGCGATCACATCATGGTCGACGGGGATCAGGGCATCGTGCACCTGCGCCCCGACGAGACCGTGGTCGGCGCCTTCCGCGACAAGATGGCGATGCAGGCCAAGGCGCAGGAGCGCTACGCCTCCATCCGCGATGCCGATTGCGTGGCCGCTTGCGGCACCCGGGTGCATCTGAACATGAATGCGGGCCTGATGGCCGATCTGCCAAGCCTCGATGGCTCCGGCGCCGAAGGGGTCGGTCTGTTCCGCACCGAGCTGCAATTTCTGGTGCGCAACAAGATGCCCACGCGCACCGAGCTCGCCGCGCTTTACGCCCGCGTCCTCGATGCGGCCCATGGCAAGCGGGTGAATTTCCGCACGCTCGACATCGGTTCGGACAAGGTGCTGCCCTACATGAAGCCCAACGACGAGCCGAACCCGGCGTTGGGCTGGCGGGCGATCCGCGTAGGCCTCGACAAGCCGGGCGTGATGCGGATGCAGCTGCAGGCGCTCTTCCGCGCGGCCAATGGCCGACCGCTGACGCTGATGTTCCCCTTCGTGGCCCAGCTGGATGAATTCCGCGCGGGCCGCGCCGAGGTCGAAAAAACAATCGCCCGCGAAAAGCGCCTGGGCCATCCGGTGCCCGAGACGCTGGAAGTGGGCGCCATGCTGGAGACGCCGAGCCTGGCCTTCGCGCCGCGGAAGTTCTTCGAGGAGGTCGATTTCCTGTCCATCGGCGGCAATGATCTCAAGCAGTTCTTCTTCGCCGCCGACCGCGAGAACGAGCGCGTGCGCCGCCGCTACGACACGCTCAATTGTTCCTTCCTGACCTTCATCGAGGGGATCGTGGACCGCTGCGCCGAGACGGGCACGCATCTGTCCTTCTGTGGTGAGGATGCGGGCCGACCGATCGAAGCCGCCTGCCTTGCGGCGGTGGGTCTGCGGACGCTGTCCATGCGCCCGGCCTCCATCGGCCCCGTGAAGCACCTTCTGATGCGCGTGCGCCTCGATGAGCTGCGCGAGGTCATCAAGGGCGCCTGCCATGACGGCCACCAATCGGTGCGCGGGCCAGTGATGGACTATCTCGCCCGCGCAAGCTGACCCGCGCGGGTTCAGACAGGCCTGCGGCAGGATTGACACCCATTGCGGGACTTTCGAGGAAACGCGCTAAGTCATGCAGTGATTGCATACCGGCTATTCACCCAGCGCGGTTTCACCACAGCCTGAATCCCGATAGGCGCCGGGGCTTGCGATACTTCTGTCCGTTGGAAAAGGCCCCTTCATGTCCCGTGCCCCGCTCGCCCGCTTCGCGCAAAGCCTCTCCTCGGCGGATCTGAACATCCTGCCGCAGGGCAAGTTGAGCCCGTCGCAGCTCAAGACCGAACTCCTGTCGGGCTTGACCGTCGCACTGGCGCTGGTGCCCGAAGCGGTGGCCTTCGCCTTCGTGGCCGGCGTGCATCCGCTGGTCGGTCTTTACGCGGCCTTCCTTGTCGGTCTGATCACCGCGCTGATTGGCGGACGCCCCGGCATGATCTCGGGTGCGACGGGCGCGCTGGCGGTCGTGATGGTGGCGCTCGTGGCGCAGCACGGGGTGGAATACCTCTTCGCGACCGTGGTCTTGATGGGCATTCTGCAGATGACCGCCGGTGTCCTTGGCTGGGGGAAATTCATCCGGCTCGTGCCGCATCCGGTGATGCTGGGCTTCGTGAACGGGCTGGCCATCGTGATCTTCCTCGCGCAGCTCACGCAGTTCCAGGTGCCGGGCACCGCCGAGGTTTCAGGGCATGGCGCATCGGGCGGGCAATGGCTGCCGATGGCGCAGATGATCCCGATGCTGGCCCTCGTCGCGCTGACCATGGGCGTGATCTGGCTGCTACCCAAGCTGACCAAGGTCGTGCCCGCGCCGCTCGTGGGCATCGTGGTCACGGCGGGTATTGTCATCGGCTTCGGCATCGACGTGCCGCGCGTGGGCGATCTGGCCTCGATCCAGGGCGGCTTGCCGAGCTTTCATGTCCCGACCGTGCCACTCAATCTCGAAACGCTCGAGATCATTCTGCCCTACGCGGTGATCCTCGCCGCGATCGGTCTCATCGAAAGCCTGCTGACGCTCAACCTCGTGGGCGAGATGACGGGCCGGAAGGGCGGCGCGAGCCAGGAATGCGTGGCCCAGGGTGTGGCCAATACCGTGACCGGCTTTTTTGGCGGCATGGGCGGTTGCGCGATGATCGGCCAGTCGATGATCAACGTGAAATCGGGCGGGCGGACCCGGGTCGCAGGCGTTGCTGCCGCCTTGTTCCTGCTGGTCTTCATCCTCTTCGCCGCTCCGCTGATCGAGCTCATCCCGCTCGCTGCGCTGGTGGGCGTGATGTTCATGGTGGTGATCGGCACCTTCGCCTGGAACTCGCTGAAGATCCTCACCCGCGTGCCCAAGATGGACGCCTTCGTGATCGGCCTCGTGACCGTCGTGACGGTGCTCGAAGACCTCGCCGTGGCGGTGGTGGTGGGCGTGATCGCCTCTGCGCTCGAATATGCCTGGACCAATGCGCGCCGGATCTCGGCCAAGACCTACACCACGCCCGAAGGCGCGAAGGTCTACCAGGTCAACGGGCCGCTCTTCTTCGGCTCGGCCGACGGGTTCAACGAGATGTTCGATCCCGAGAACGATCCGGGTCTCGTCATCGTGGATTTCGCCGACAGCCGCGTGGCCGATCAATCCGCCCTGCAGGCGATCGAGGCGGTGGCCGAGAAATACGAGGCAGAGGGCAAGCGGATCGAGCTGCGCCATCTCTCGCGCGATTGCCACTGGCTGCTGAAGAAATCCGGGCACCTCGTGATCGAGGCCGATGACGACCCAGATTACGGCGTCGCGGTGAATTACGGCGTGCGCACGGGCATCATCGGCGGGCACTAGCCCCGCCGCGCGCGCCGCACCGCGTCTTCGGCAAGAGGCCCGGGCAGGAAGCGGCGTCCTTCGTCTCAGAGCGGACCCCGCCCGTGGCATTCTTACCCGGACCTGCAAACACCGGGCGGGCCACGTTGCGCTTCACCTTTCCCGTAAACCGCCGGGGTGAATTGGCGGGCCCGGCCCGCCAAGAGGGGCAGGGCCCCTCCCTCCCCGGATCTCACTCGCCCGGGCGTTTGAGGGCGAACTTTTCGCGCACCACGGTGTAGTCGCGATGCCCCATGCGCGAGAGCGGGTTGTAGCGCAGCACGTCGAACACCCCCGGATCTCACTCGCCCGGGCGTTTGAGGGCGAACTTTTCGCGCACCACGGTGTAGTCGCGATACCCCATCCGCGAGAGCGGGTTGTAGCGCAGCACGTCGAACACCCCGTCGACCAGGCAATCGTCGCGCAGATGCACGCCCGTCACCTCGCCGAAGACGGCGAAATTGGCCTCGCCCGGCAATTGGACGATCTGCGTCAGCTTGCATTCGAGGTTGGCCGGTGCCTGCGCCACCCGCGAACAGGCGATGCTTTCACATTCCGCGCGCTCGATCTGGGCGAGGGTGAATTCGTCGGTGTCTTTGTCCCAGGCGCCCGAGGTCTGGTTCATCGCGTCGCGCATCTCGTATTCGACGATATTCACGCAGAAGACGCCCGTATCGCGGATATTGGCGACGCTGTCCTTGGTGTCGCCGCGATCCTCTTTTGCCGAGGTCGAGGCGAACATGACCTGCGGCGGCACATAGGCCACGGCATTGAAGAACGAATAGGGCGCGAGGTTCTCCGAGCCATCCGCCCCACGGGTCGAAATCCAGCCGATGGGCCGCGGAGTGACCACGGCGTTGAAGGGGTTGTGCGGCAGGCCGTGGCCGTCTTCGGGGCGATAGAACATGCTTTCTCCTCGGATGCGAATTCAGCCACAGGTAGACCGTACTGGCGCGGGGCCGACAAGTCCCCGGCAGCGGTTTGCCGAAGGGCCACGCGCATGTTACCCGGCGAAGCGGCCCGCAAGGGCCAATGAGCGGGCCGCATGGGCCAAGGGGCAGGGCCGCGAGGGGGCGGGCAGGGATTTGTACATCCTCGATCAGGAACGCGCGGCGGATTGGTGGGAGGTCGAGGCCCTCTTCGATCTGTCCTTCGCGCCGGGCCGCACGGCGCTTTCCTCCTACCGCCTGCGTGAGGATGTGCCGCCCGTGGCGCAGCTCTGCCGCGTGGCCCGCGCGGAAGATGGCGGACAGGTCGGCGGCGCGATCCGCTATTGGCCGGTCCAGGTGGGCGGCACCGATGCGCTGCTGCTCGGCCCCATCGCCGTGCACCCGACTGCGCAGGGCGAGGGCCTGGGCGGTGCGCTCATCCGCGACAGCCTGGAACGCGCGCGCCCCATCTGCCCGCGGATCCTGCTGGTGGGCGATGCGCCTTATTACAGCCGCTTCGGCTTTGCCCGCGCCACGGGCGTCGAGATGCCGCCGCCCACGAACCCGGACCGCGTGCTGCAGCTGGCCCTGACGGACGGCGCCTGGGACGGGGTTGCGGGCACGGTTACGCGCGCCGCTTGAAACCGCCTGTCCGAGCGCCGATCTTCTAGCCCATGACCGGCACCGACCTGATCCCGACCTCGACCGACACGGAAATCGCGGCCCTCGCGCGCCGTCACAAGCGCGCGGGCGGTGTGGGGCTTCAGCTTCTCAACGTGCTGGGCAGCCAGGCGGAGAACCTGCTCGAACGCCTGCCCGACCGGGTCAAGGACCGGCTCGAGGCATCGACCCAGCGCGCGCTCGAGACGGCGATGCGGGCAGCCTCGTCCTCGCGCAGCGTCGTGCCGGATCAGAAAAGCTGGCTCAACACCGCGCTCACGACCGCGATGGGCGCGGCCGGCGGCGCGGGCGGTCTGCCCACCGCGATGGCCGAGCTGCCGGTGACGACCACGGTCCTTTTGCGCGCGATCCAGGGCATCGCGGCCGAGCATGGCTTCGATCCTGCCGATCCCGAAATTGCCAAGGAATGCCTGATGGTGTTCGGCTCGGCGGGCCCTTTGGAAGCAGACGACGGCGCGGATATGGCCTTCCTGTCGGCGCGCGTCACCCTCACGGGCGCCACGGTGCACGGTGTGATCGCGCGGGTCGCCCCCCGTCTTGCCACGGTGCTGGGCCAGAAGCTCGCCGCGCAGACCATTCCGATCCTCGGCGCGGCAGCAGGGGCCGCCACCAACTACGCCTATACCAGCTATTACCAGGAAATGGCCCATGTGCATTTCGGCCTGAAGAAGCTGGCCGAGCAGACGGGCACCCCGCGCGAGGCGCTCATCGCCCAGCTGCGCGACGCGGTCGAGCGTCAGCCCCGCCGGTCCCGGTAGCAACCTCCTCTAGGAATACCGGGCAGCAACGCCCGCTAGCCTGTTGCGCAGTCCTGCGGGCGGGCATTGCCAAGAGCGGGACAAGCTGGTTCTCTGCCGCGCAACAAGCGGCACGGGGATGAGCGCATGCAGGCACGGCTTGGCGTGATCGGTGGATCGGGGGTCTATGCGCTCGACGGGTTGGAAGAGGCCCGGTGGGTCGCGGTCGACACGCCTTGGGGGGCGCCCTCGGACGAGATCCTCACAGGCACGCTCTCCGGACAGCCCATGGCCTTCCTGCCGCGCCACGGACGCGGCCACGTGCACGCGCCCTCCGATGTGCCTTACCGCGCCAATATCGCCGCACTGAAGCAACTGGGTGTCGCCGATATCGTCGCCGTGTCGGCCTGTGGCTCTTTCCGGGAGGACATGGCGCCCGGCGATTTCGTCATGGTCGACCAGTTCATCGACCGCACACGCGCGCGCCCGGAATCGTTCTTCGGGGCGGGATGCGTGGCGCATGTCTCCATGGCGCATCCGGTCTGTGCGCGGCTCTCGCAGATCGCGGGCGCCGCCGCCGAGGCTACGGGTGTCACGGTCCATCCGGGCGGTACGTATCTCGCGATGGAAGGCCCGCAATTCTCGACCCTCGCCGAAAGCCGGATGTATCGTGACGCCTGGGGCGCGGACGTGATCGGCATGACCAACATGCCCGAGGCCAAACTCGCCCGCGAGGCCGAGATCTGCTACGCGCCCGTGGCGATGGTCACCGATTACGATTGCTGGCATCCGGGGCACGAGGCGGTCGAGGTGACGGATGTCATCCGCGTCCTGACCGCGAATGCGGAGCATGCCCGCGCGCTGGTCAGGGGCCTGCCCGAGCGGATGACGACCCGGGAGGTGCCCTGCGCTTGCGGCTGCGACCGCGCGCTCGAACATGCGATCATCACCCAGGATGCCGCGCGCGATCCGGCCATGGTCCGGAAACTGGCCACCATTGCAGGCCGCGTCCTGCCCGCACCGGACTGACACAGACAGCCTCAGAGGAAGGGACCGAACCCCGATGAAAAAGGTCGAGGATTACATCCGCACCATCGCCGATTTTCCCCATGAGGGGATCATGTTCCGCGATGTCACCACGCTTTTTGCCGATCCGCGGGGCTTTCGCATGGCGATCGATCAGCTTCTGCACCCTTACGCGGGCGTGCGCTTCGACAAGGTCGTGGGGCTCGAGGCGCGGGGCTTCATCCTGGGCGGAGCGGTGGCGCACCAGCTTTCGGCGGGCTTCGTGCCCATTCGCAAGAAGGGCAAGCTGCCGGGCAAGGTGATCTCCGAAAGCTATACGCTGGAATACGGGGAAGCGGTGGTCGAGGTCCATGATGACGCGCTGCAGCCCGGTGAAAAGGTGCTCGTGGTCGACGATCTTCTGGCCACGGGCGGCACGGCCGAGGCGGGCATAAAGCTCTGTGAACGGCTGGGCGCCGAGGTCATCGGCTGTGCGTTCATTGTCGATCTGCCCGATCTCGGCGGGCGCGCGAAGCTCGAAGGCATGAACATGGAGGTGCATGCGCTTTGTGCATATGAGGGCCTGTGAGCGTTATCATCCCGACCTGACATTGCCCGGACCGGTCTGCCCCGCTATATGGGCCGTCGACGAGTGTATACAGAATTCAGGGAGGAATTTATGGCAGACCGGACCGAGCGGCACGGATTGCAGGTCGACACGCTGCTGTGCGACTTCATCGAGGGTGAGGCGCTGACAGGGACCGGCATCGACGCGGATACCTTCTGGGCCGGGCTTGCGAGCCTCATCGAGGAGATGACGCCGGAAAACCGCGCCCTTCTCGAGACCCGCGACAAGCTGCAGACCCAGATCGATGCCTGGCACCGGGAGCGCGCCAATGCGCCGCGCGACCACGAAGCCTACAAGGCTTTCCTGCAGGAGATCGGTTACCTGCTGCCCGAGGGCCCCGATTTCGAGATCGGGACCGAGAATACCGACCCTGAAATCGCCACCGTGCCCGGCCCGCAGCTCGTCGTGCCGATCACCAATGCGCGCTATGCGCTCAACGCCGCCAATGCGCGCT
This sequence comes from Roseivivax sp. THAF197b, assembly GCF_009363255.1. Lineage (NCBI taxonomy): Bacteria > Pseudomonadati > Pseudomonadota > Alphaproteobacteria > Rhodobacterales > Roseobacteraceae > Roseivivax > Roseivivax sp. THAF197b. Next base: position 1,165,378 of record NZ_CP045318.1, read on the forward strand.
GGGGCTCGCTTTACGACGGGTTCTACGGCACCGACGCCATGGGCTCCGTCCCGCCTGCGGGCGGCTATGACCGGGGCCGGGGCGCGCGGGTCGTGGCGCGGGCGCGCGTCTTCCTCGATCAGGCCTTCCCGGTCGAGGGCACGAGCCACGCGGATGCGCGGCGCTACCACATCTCCAAGGGGCAGCTTCTGGTTGATGACAAGCCGCTGGAATCCCCTGAGAAATTCGTGGGATATCGCGGCCATCCGAAAGCGCCCGACGCGGTGCTCCTGCGCAATAACGGCCTGCATGTGGAGCTCGTCTTCGACCGCACGCACAATATCGGCGCGCGCGATCAGGCGGGTCTGGCGGATGTGCGGCTGGAATCGGCGGTCTCCGCCATCATGGACTGCGAAGATTCGGTCGCTTGCGTCGATGGCGAGGACAAGACTCTCGCCTATCGCAACTGGCTGGGCCTGATGAAGGGCGATCTGCAGGACAGTTTCGAGAAGGGTGGCAAGACCGTCACCCGCGCGCTCAACCCCGATCCGGTTTATACCGGACCCGATGGCAAGGAGTTCAGCATCAAGGGCCGCGCGCTGATGCTGGTGCGGAACGTGGGCCACCTGATGACCAACCCCGCTATCCTCGACGCCGAGGGCCGCGAGGTCTTCGAGGGGCTGATGGATGCCATGGTCACGGTGCTGATCGCCAAGCATGACCTCGCCAAGACCGATGGGCCGCGCAACTCTGTCAAAGGTTCGGTCTACGTGGTCAAGCCGAAGATGCACGGCCCCGATGAGGTGGCCTTCACCGACCGCATCTTCACCGCGGTCGAAAAGGCGCTGGGCCTGCCGCAGAACACCGTCAAGATCGGCATCATGGACGAGGAGCGGCGCACCTCCGTCAACCTCAAGGAATGTATCCGGGCGGCGCAGAACCGCGTGGCCTTCATCAATACGGGCTTCCTTGATCGCACGGGCGACGAGATCCATACCTCGATGGAAGCAGGGCCCTTCAGCCGCAAGGATTACATCAAGCGCAAGGGCTGGATCGACGGCTACGAGACCCGCAATGTCGATATCGGCCTGAAATGCGGGCTCTCGGGCAAGGCGCAGATCGGCAAGGGCATGTGGGCCATGCCGGACAAGATGGCGGCCATGCTGGAGGCCAAGATCGGCCATCCGAAGGCGGGCGCGAACTGCGCCTGGGTGCCGTCACCCACCGCCGCCACGCTGCATGCGCTGCATTACCACCAGGTCGACGTGATGGCGCTGCAGGAGAAGATGAAGGCGTCGGACAATTACGCGCAGGTCGATGCCATCCTGGATATCCCGCTCGCCGCCTTCCGAAAGTGGAACGAGGATCAGATCCGCCGCGAGGTGGAGAACAACGCGCAGGGCATCCTGGGCTACGTGGTGCGCTGGGTCGACCAAGGCGTGGGCTGCTCCAAGGTGCCCGACATCAACAATGTGGGCCTGATGGAAGACCGCGCGACCTGCCGGATCTCGGCGCAGCACATCGCCAACTGGCTGCACCACGACGTGGTGAGCCGCGAGGAGGTGATGGAGATCATGCGCCGCATGGCGAAGGTCGTCGATGAGCAGAACGCGAGCGATCCGGCCTACCGGCCCATGGCGCCCAACTTTGATGGGATCGCCTTCCAGGCGGCCTGCGACCTGGTCTTCAAGGGGCGCGAACAGCCCTCCGGCTATACCGAGCCGGTGCTGCACCAGCGGCGTCTCGAGTTGAAGGCGGCGGGATAGGATCGGATCCGGCCTTTTGGCCGGACCCGAGTGGGGGCTCTGCCCCCACACCCCCGGAGGTATTTTTGGTCCGAACGTGACAGGGGCAGGGTCCCGGCGGCTCGGCGAAAAGGGAGGACGACATGGCAGAGATTTCGCTGCGCCGCGCGCGCACCATCATCCGCAAGACGCTGGAGCACGGCAAGGAGGCGGGCATGAAGCCGCTTTCGGCCATTGTGCTCGATGCGGGCGGCAACATCCAGGCTTTCGAGCGCGGCGACGGGGCGAGCCCCGGCCGCTTCCAGATCGCCCATGGCAAGGCATACGGCGCGATCATGCTGGGCATGGCGGGCACCGCGCAGATGCAGCGCGCCGAGGCGCAGGCCTATTTCATCGCCTGTGCCAACGGTGCGTTCGGCGGCCAGCTCGTGCCGGTGCCGGGGGGCGTTCTGGTGCATGACGCCAAGGGCAAGCTTCTGGGCGCGGTCGGCGTGACCGGCGACAGCTCGGATAACGACGCGGCTGCCGCGAAAGCGGGCATCGAGGCGGTCGGGCTGACGGCGGAGATCTGAGCAGCCTTCACCTTTGGCGGGCAATGCCTTAGAAACAGGCAACTCTGTTCAGGCTCTGCGAGGCATCCATGGCGCGGCCCGTCATCGGCATCATCACCAATCACCACCTGATCAACGATCAGTACGCGGCCCATGCGGGTGGCTCGATGAATTCCGAAGCGGTCAGCAAGGTGTCGGGCTGCCTGCCGCTTCTCGTGCCGGCCGATCCGTCGGTGGTGGCGCTGGACGAGCTTCTGGAGGTCTGCGACGGCTTTCTTCTGACCGGCGGGCGTCCGAACGTGCATCCCGAGGAATACGGCGAGGCCGCGACCGAGGCGCATGGGGCCTTCGACCGGGACCGTGACGCGATCACGCTGCCGCTCGTGCGGGCCTGCGTTGAGCGTGGGCAGCCCGTCTTCGGGGTCTGCCGCGGCTTTCAGGAGATGAACGTCGCCATGGGCGGCACGCTCTATCCCGAGATCCGCGACCTGCCGGGACGCATGAACCACCGGATGCCGCCCGATGGCACGCTCGAGGAAAAGTTCGCGCTGCGTCACAAGGTGGCCTTCACCGAAGGCGGCGTCTTTCATCGCCTGCTGGGGGCGCGCGAGGTCATGACGAACACCCTGCACGGGCAGGGGATCAAGGCCGCGGGGCACCGCGTCGTGATCGACGGATACGCGCCCGACGGCACGCCCGAGGCGACCTATATCGACGGCGCGCCGGGCTTTTCGCTAGCGGTGCAATGGCATCCCGAATGGCAGGCCGGGAACGACCCGGTCTCGCGGCCCCTGTTCGAGGCCTTCGGCGCCGCGGCCCGGGACTGGGCTGCGGGCAAGCGGCCGGAGGCGCGGCTCTCGGCGTGATCGGGGTTTGGTGGGTTTTCACCCACCCTACAGTAAGTGTCGACAGTGGTGCGCGTCTTGGGGCTTCACACCTCCCCGCCCGCGATCTGGATCGCCTGACCGTTCACGCTGCCGGAATTCGGCCCGCAAAGGAACATCGCCGCCTCGGCCACTTCCTCGGGGCGGATCAGGCGGCCATGGGGGTTCACGCCGACCATGGCGCGGGTCGCGTCTGCCTCGGACATGCCCGTGCGCTCCATGATCTTGGTCACGTTCGAGGACACGATATTTGTGTCCACGTAAGCGGGGCAGAGCGCGTTGAATGTGTAGGGTTTGCCCGCGTAATCGGCGGCGAGCGCGCGGATGAGGCCGATCATGCCATGCTTCGAGGCGGTATAGGTCGGCGCGCCCTTCAGTCCGCGGATGCCCGCGATGGACGACACCGCGATCACTCGGCCCCAATCGGTCTCGCGCATCGAGGCGAGCGCCTCGCGGATGGTCAGAAAACAGCCGTCGAGATTGATCGCCATCATGTGGCGCCAGAAATCGAGGTCGGTCTTGTGCAGCGCGCGGCCTTCGGCGACGCCCGCATTCGCGACGCAGATCTGCACCGGGCCGTGGGCGGCGACCGCTGCGGCGATGCCGTCGCGTACAGACGCTTCCTCGGCGACATCCATGACCCGGCCCGTGATGCGCAGCCCTTCTGCCGCGCCCAGAACCTCCGCCCGGCGTCCGGTGATGGTGACATGGGCGCCCGCATCCGCCAGCGCCCGTGCGATGGCGAGCCCGATCCCGGTGCCGCCGCCCGTGACCAGCGCGTGTTTGCCTGCCAGATGCATGGTTTTTCCTCCCTTTGTTCGGCCCGAGCCTAGGGGCGCGGGGCAGGGCTCACAAGGCGCTTGCCGCCGTCTTGTCGCTGGGGCAGGGTCCGCCGGACGCAACAGGCCGGGGACCCGCGATGAAATGGATCGACATGCCGCCCGTCTGGCTTCTCGGTGCGCTGATCCTCGCCCGGATCGGCGCCGGGATCGGGCCGCTGCCCGCGCTGCAATTCTCGGGCACGATTTTCGTCGCGATGGGGCTGATCATGATCCTCTTGGCGGCCTGGGAGTTTCGCCGTGCCCGCACCACGATCATCCCCCGCCAAGCGCCCTCCGCGATAATCCGCACAGGCATCTTCGCAAAGACGCGCAATCCGATCTATCTGGGCGATGCGCTGATCCTGCTGGGCGCAGCGCTCTATTGGGGGTCGATCCTAGGGCTGGTCCTGGTTCCGGTCTTCATGATGTTGATAAACAAGCGTTTTATCGAGAAGGAGGAGGCGCTGCTGAGAAGCACGTTTCTTGCTGAATTCGATACTTATGCGCAACAAGTGCGAAGGTGGCTTTAACTTTGCCGCGACCTATGGTCTAGGGCCGACGAGGTTGAGACTTACCGGGCGGCAGGATATGCCTGCGGCCCGAGTTCTGTATGCAAAAACGTTCTGTATGCGAAAATAACGAATGATGTATCGAAAGGGGATCTGACCTGTGAAGATTGGTACACCAAAAGAGCTGATGGAGGGCGAGGCGCGGGTCGCGATGACGCCTGACAGCGCCAAGATGCTGCAAAAGCTCGGCTATGACTGCGCCATCGAGACCGGCGCGGGCGAAAAGGCCGGGTTCCCGGATGCCGTCTACGAAGAAGCGGGTGTCGAGATCGTCAAGAGCGCGGATGCGCTCTGGTCCGGTGTCGACATCATCGCCAAGGTGCAGCCACCGACTGATGCCGAAGTCGGGCAGCTCTCCGAGAACAAGACGCTGATCTCCTTCTTCTGGCCCGGCCAGAACGAGGATCTGATGAAGGCAGCCGCCGACAAGGGCGCATCGGTCATCGCGATGGACATGGTGCCGCGCATCTCCCGCGCGCAGAAGATGGACGCGCTGTCCTCGATGGCCAATATCGCGGGCTATCGCGCCGTGATCGAGGCGGGCAACAATTTCGGCCGTTTCTTCACCGGCCAGGTGACCGCCGCAGGCAAGGTGCCGCCCGCCAAAGTGCTCGTCGTGGGCGCCGGTGTGGCCGGTCTTGCGGCCATCGGCACGTCCACGTCTCTGGGTGCGATCACGCTGGCCTTCGACGTGCGCCCCGAAGTGGCCGAGCAGGTCGAGTCGATGGGCGCCGAGTTCGTCTATCTCGACTTCGAGGAAGAGCAGACGGATGGCGCGGAATCGGGTGGCTACGCCAAGCCGTCCAGCCCTGAATTCCGCGAGGCGCAGCTTGCGAAGTTCCGCGAACTGGCGCCCGATGTGGACATCGTCATCACCACGGCGCTGATCCCCAACCGCGAAGCGCCCGAGCTCTGGACGCAGGACATGGTCGAGGCGATGAAGCCCGGCTCGGTCATCGTGGACCTTGCCGCCGAGAAGGGTGGCAACTGCAAGCTCACGCTGAAGGACAAGAAGATCGTCACCGACAATGGCGTGACGATCATCGGCTATACCGACTTCCCGAGCCGGATGGCCAAGCAGTCCTCCATGCTCTACTCGACGAATATTCGTCACCTCATGACCGATCTGACGCCCGAGAAGGACGGCCAGGTCAATCACAACATGGAAGACGACGTGATCCGCGGCGCGACCATCGCGCACGCGAAGGAGGTCACCTTCCCGCCACCGCCGCCCAAGACCAAGGCGATTGCGGCACAGAAGCCCAAGCCCAAGGAAAAGGAGCTGACGGCGGAAGAGAAGCAGGCGCAGGAAGCGGCGGCCTTCAAGAAGCAGACCACCCAGCAGGTGGCGCTTCTGGGCATCGGCGCGGCGCTGATCCTCGGCGTGGGTCTGATCGCACCGGCGAGCTTCATGCAGCACTTCATCGTATTCGTGCTGTCCGTGTTCGTGGGCTTCCAGGTGATCTGGGGCGTCAGCCACTCGCTGCACACGCCGCTCATGGCCGTGACCAACGCGATTTCGTCGATCATCATTCTGGGCGCGCTGATGCAGATCGGATCAAGCTCGTTCCTGGTGATCTTGCTCGCCGCGCTTTCGGTCTTCATGGCCGGGATCAACATTTTCGGCGGCTTCCTCGTCACCCGGCGCATGCTCGCCATGTTCCAGAAATCGTAAGCGGGAGACAGGACAATGGATTTCGGATTTACGACAGCGGCCTATGTGGTCGCGGCAGTTCTCTTCATCCTGTCGCTCGGCGGTCTGAGCGGTCAGGAAAGCGCAAAACGCGCGATCTGGTACGGTATCGTCGGCATGGCTTTGGCCGTGGTGGCGACGCTGGTGGGCCCCGGTTCGGGCCTGTGGGTGGTGTCGGTCATACTGATCGCCATGGGCGGCGTGATCGGTTGGCAGCTGGCCACGCGGGTACAGATGACCCAGATGCCCGAGCTTGTGGCGGCGATGCACAGCCTCGTCGGTCTCGCGGCGGTCTTCGTGGGCTTCAATGCGGATTTCACCATCAACATGGTCGAGGCCGCAAAGGCCGGTGGCGAGATGGTCGAGGGCAACTTCGCGGAGCTCGTCGCCAAGAAGACGGGCGTGGAGATCGGCATCCTGATGGTCGAGCTTTCGCTTGGCATCTGGATCGGTGCAGTGACCTTCACCGGCTCCATCATCGCCTATGGCAAGCTTGCCGGTAAGGTCGACACCTCGGCCAAGCAGCTGCCTGGCGGGCACATGCTGAACCTTGCCGCAGTCATCGGCTCGGTGCTGATGCTGGTGCTCTACATGTCCGGCTCGGGCTCGTGGACGCTGTTCATCATGGCGGCACTCGCGCTCTTCATCGGCTACCACCTGATCATGGGCATCGGCGGCGCCGACATGCCCGTGGTGGTGTCGATGCTGAACTCGTACTCGGGTTGGGCCGCGGCGGCGATCGGCTTCTCGCTCGGCAATGATCTGCTGATCGTCGTGGGTGCGCTGGTGGGCTCCTCGGGTGCGATCCTGTCCTACATCATGTGCAAGGGCATGAACCGGTCCTTCGTCTCGGTGATCCTGGGCGGCTGGGGCGGCTCTGCCGCCGGTGAGCAGGCCGCGGTCGAGGGCGAACAGGTCGCCATCGACGCCGATGGCGTGGCCTCCGCACTGGACGAGGCCGACAGCGTGGTGATCGTGCCGGGCTACGGCATGGCCGTGGCGCAGGCGCAGAACGCCGTGTCGGACCTGACGAAGAAGCTGCGCGGGCAGGGCAAGGAGGTGCGTTTCGCCATCCACCCCGTCGCGGGCCGTCTGCCGGGCCACATGAACGTGCTGCTGGCCGAGGCCAAGGTGCCCTACGACATCGTGCTCGAGATGGAAGAGATCAACGACGACTTCCCGGATACGGACGTGGTCATCGTGATCGGTTCGAACGACATCGTGAACCCGGCCGCACAGGACGACCCGAACTCGCCCATCGCGGGCATGCCGGTTCTGGAAGTGTGGAAGGCCAAGAACGTCTTCGTCTGCAAGCGCGGCCAGGGCACGGGCTATTCGGGCATCGAGAACCCGCTGTTCTTCAAGGACAACACGCGGATGTTCTACGGCGATGCGAAGGCCACGATCAGCGACCTGCTGACGAAGATCGGCTGATCGTCGGTTTTGAGAGATGCGAAGCGCCCCGGCTGGAAGGCCGGGGCGTTTTGCGTTTGGGTGGAGCGACCATAGACCAGAGGCCCGCGGCTGGAACGCCTGCCCGCGGGATGGCGCAGCTACGTATGAACGTCAGCGCTTTATGGCAGCCAAATACCTCCGCAGAAGGAACGTCAGCGCCTGCGTTGACAAAGCGCCAGCCCGTTGGGGCGGGCAGGCGCTAAGCGCGGCGGCAGCAAGCTGCCTTGATTCCGCGCCTTGGGGTTCACCACTCCGGAAAAGGAGGGCTTGATGTCCAAGCGCTCGTGAATGCGAGGGTTTACACGCCCATCTTTCCATTCGTCCACGCAAGGTCTCGTAGCGCCTAGAAAATACGCGCTCAACGGGCGTAGGGCCCGCCCTTCGACGACCCTGATGCGCCCCAAGCACTTGGTTTTCTTGATAAAGCCAGTGTTGATAGGCGCGATCAGTATACTGTTGCATCCTTCCAACCCATTGAAATCGATAAAAAATCCCTTTGCCGCTGCCAGAGGGCAGTTTACATGCGTAGGAAAGCTCTCCCAAGTAAGGCCCCCTCATGCCGCCGATCCAAGACCATCCGCTGCGCTACAAGCTGGCAAACGAGCTGCATGCCCGGCCCTTTCCGGCGCTGAAGCCGCCCTGCCGGGCGGTCTATCTCGCGATCAAGAAAGCCAAGGGGGCGGCCGGGCGGGACCGCTCGCTCGATCTCAAGCACCTGACGGATCTGCTGGACCGCTACGGCACGGCGCATCCGCAGCCGGGCGCCACGCATTACCAGACGAAGATCGGCCAGCACATGCTCAAATGGGAGCAGCATACCGAGTTCGTCACCTATACCGTCTTCATGAACGGGCTGACCGACCGGCCCTTCGACCCCGCGGATTTCGAGGTGTTCCCGAGCGAATGGCTCGATGACGCGCCCGGCGTGCGCATCACATCCTGCCTGATCCGCTGCTGCCAGCGGCCCGACGACGACACACAGATCGAGCCGATGCTGAACGATTGGTTCGTGCCCGAAAGCCTCGCCGTGTCCTCGGTAATCGACGACGAGGCGGTGATCGCGGGCGATTTCCGCATCGATCCTGCGGGGCACATGCGCTTCGGCGTCTTCACCAAGCCGCATGTGGGCGAACGCCGCGTGGGCCGCATCGTGCAGCGGCTCTGCGAGATCGAGACCTACAAATCCATGTCCATGCTGGGCTTCACGCGCATCAAGTCGCTGAGCCCGAAGATGGGCGATCTCGATACCGAACTCAGCCACCTGATGGAGGCCATGACCCATGGGCAGGGGGCCGCCGAGGACACTCTGAAGGCGCTGCTGTCAGTCTCGGCGCGACTGGAAAGCCTCTCGGCGCAGACGTCGTTCCGGCTGGGGGCCACGGGCGCCTACGAGGCCATCGTGGCGCAACGCATCGAGGTCCTGCGCGAGGAGCGCTGGCGCGGCCGCCAGACCTTCGAGGAATTCATGACCCGCCGCTACGATCCGGCCATGCGCACGGTGAAGGCCACGGAAAGGCGGCTGGGTACCATGGCTGAACGGGCGATGCGGGCGGGGGATCTCTTGCGCACGCGGGTCGAGGTGGAACGCTCCGCCCAGAACCAGCAGCTTCTGGAAAGCATGAACCAGCGCGCGGACATGCAACTGCGCCTGCAGCGCACGGTCGAGGGGCTCTCGGTCGTGGCGATCAGCTATTACGCGGTTTCGCTCGTCTCCTACCTCGTCTATCCGCTGGCAGAACTCCTGGGCATCTCCCGCGGTGTGCTGATCGCGGGGATCACCGTGCCGGTGGTGCTGGGCGTGTGGTACATGATCCGGCGCATCCGGGTGCAGATGGAAAAGCAGGGGCCCGATCTCTAGGCGGGGCATGAAAAAAGGCGGACCCGAGGGCCCGCCTTTCGAAATCGCGTCAGAACCGCCTTACTCAGCGGGATGCATGATGCCTGCACGCGGCGCACGGACGAGGATCGCCTGCATGGCAAACGCGCCTGCCGCTATGGCACCCAGCGCCAGAAGCGCCGCGACGGACAGGGTCGGCACACCGGCCAGACCCGCGCCCACGGTGCAGCCGCCCGCCAGCACACCGCCCACGCCCATCAGGGCTGCACCTGCACCGTAGCGGCCAGTTTGAGCGGGGCTTTCGAAGCTCTGCCACGCGAAACGGCCAGCGATCAGCGCGGAGACCAGCGCACCGGCCAGCACGCCACCGATCAGGCCCACGCCGAAACCCGCCGGGATCGAGGTCGAGGCCACGGTGAAAAACAGCGTGTCGGCCCAGGGTGCTGTGAAGGACAGGCTTTCCATCGCGACGGGATCGAAGTCGTCATAAAGGACGAAGCCCGTGCCGACCCAACCCGCGGGCACCAGAAGGCCCAGAAGGGCCGCGAGGCCGAGCATCACGGGACGCGTGCCGGAACGCACGGCGAAGGCCAGCGCGGCAATGGCCAGAAGCGCCGTCCAGAGGGCGGCACCGCCGGGCAGGGCGGCCAGCGATACGGCCTCACCCAGCGGGACGGTCACGGCGCCCAGCGAGGTGCGCAGCGGCGCAAGAACGCCCTTCAGCGTGGCATGGGCCACGATGGCGAAGAGGACGAGCACGAAAAGCCCGCGCAGGTTGCCGCTGGCGGTCAGGACCGTGAGGCGCGAGACGCAGCCGCGCGTCAGCACCATGCCGGCACCGAACAGGAGCCCGCCCACGGCGATGGCCAAAACCGGCAGATCCGCGGCCATGAAGCGATGCGCGTCGAAGCTGACAAGGCCCGTCAGAACGGCGGCCTGCGTGCCAAGAAGGGCGGCGGCGAAGGCGGTCAGCCAGACACCTGCGGCGGAGCGGCGATCCTCGCCCACCAGCGCGCGGCGGAAGCAGAAGCGGGTGATCTCGGCCAGGATGCCGAAGAGAACGCCAAGGCCAAGACCGAAGAAGATGGCGGCCTGCGGCGCGGTCAGGGTCTCGAATCCGAAATCAGCGAACATGGGATCACCTCGATGAGAACAATCGGTCTCATCTGCCGAGGTTTTCCCCTCCGTTCAAGGGGGAGGGGGGTCAGAACAGAAGCGCTTTCGAGAACAAAATTCCGGTTCGCGCGCAAAAGCCGTAATCGCGGTTCTGCTCAGCGGTCCAGCGCGCAACACGGCTCCTGCGCCGACCGCGCAGTCGTTGTCTCTGTCCTTATTTCAGCGGTCTCACCGACCGCGCAACCGCGGATCGAGCGCATCGCGCAGCCCGTCGCCCAGGTAGTTCACCGACAGTACCGTGAGCGAAATGGCGATGCCGGGCAGCATCACCCGTTCGGGAAATTCGGACATGCGCGGGACCGCATCGGCCAGCATCTTGCCCCATGTCGGGAAGTCCGAGGGGAAGCCCACGCCCAGGAAGGACAGCGCACTTTCGGTGATGATCGCGGTGGCGAGGCCGAGCGTCGCGGAGACCATGATGGGCGAAAGGACATTGGGCAGCAGGTGGCGCCGGATGATCTTGCCCGATGTCGTGCCGATGGATTGCGCGGCCAGGATGAATTCGCGCTGCTTCAGCGCCAGCACATCGCCCCGCACGATCCGCGCCGTGGGCATCCACGAGGTGATGCCGATGATCGTCACGATGAGGATGAACATGCCGCCCTCGGCGCCGAAATTCGCGCGCAGCGGTTGACGGAAGAGCGTCACCGCGACCAGCAGAAGCGGCAGGATGGGCAGGGACAGAAACAGGTCCGTCAGGCGCATGAGCGGCCCGTCGAGCCTGCGGAAATACCCCGCAACCACACCGATCGTGGCGCCGATCACGAGGCTCAGCACCATCGCGGCCCAGCCCACGGCGAGCGAGGCGCGCCCGCCCGCGATCATCTGGGCGAGCTGGTCCCGGCCCAGATTGTCGGTGCCGAAGGGATGCCCCCAGGCGGTCTTGGCGGTGCCGTCCCACAGAAGCGTGTAGATCGGCCGCAGATCCTTGTTGCGGATATCGAGCCGCTGGGGATCGAGCGTCCAGATATAGGGGCCGAAGATCACCGCAAGGGTGATGAAGACCAGAAAGCCGCCGCCCACCATGGCGCCCTTGTGCTTCTTGAACTGCGCCCAGATATCGGCGGCCTGGCTTGTGGGCGGGGCGAGGGGGCCTTCGTCGCGCAGCGCCTCGATGGCCTTGGGGCTTGCGGGAACGGGCTCAGTCATAGCGGATCCTCGGGTCGAGCACGCCGTAAAGGACATCGGCGATCAGGTTGAACAGCACGATGAGCACGGCGAAAATGAAGGTCAGCGTCATGACCATGGGCAGGTCATTGGCAAAGAGCGCGGTGATCAGAAGCTGGCCGATCCCGTTCACCTTGAAGACGTTCTCGGTGATGATTGCGCCGCCGAAAATGGCCGGAACGCCAAGCGCGATGACCGTCACAACGGGGATCATCGAATTGCGCAGGACGTGGATATTGACCACGACCGCCTCGGACAGGCCCTTGGCGCGGGCGGTCCGGACGTAATCCGCGCCGAGGTTGTCGAGCATGGAGGCGCGCATGTAACGCGAAATCTGTGCCGTGGTCTGCAGCGCCAGCACCATGACCGGCATGATCATCTGCTGAAGCTGCACCACAAAGCTGTCCCAGTCGGTGACTTCGTGGGTGGTGTCGTAGATCGACGGGAACCAACCGAGACCGACGGAGAAGATCACGATCAGAAGCGGGCCGGTGAAGAAGGGCGGGATCGAAAAGCCGATCATCGTCACGAAGGTGCCCGCCTGGTCGAAAACGGAATATTGCCGGTAGGCGGAATAGACGCCGATGGGCAGGGAAATCAGCACGCCCACCACATAGGCCAGCCCTACGACCCAGAGTGTCTGCGGCATGCGCTGCACGACGATATCCATGACCGGCGAGCGGGTCTGCCAGGAAATGACGCGCAACTCGCCCTGATAAAGCGCTGTGTCGGGCAGCCAGGAAAACAGCGTCGAGGATGTGGTCAGGTAGTCGATCAGCACCTTGGGCTCGATCCAGAAGACCTGCACCAGCCATTTCCAGTATTGCACCAAGGGCGGCTCGCCGAGGCCCAGGGCCTCGCGCATCTTTTCCTTCACCGCGTCGGGCACGGTCAGGGGCACCTGCGCCATCGGATCGCCGGGTGCGAGCTGCAACAGCATGAAGACCGCGAAAGAGATGAACAAAAGCGTCGGGATCGAGAGAAGCAATCGTCTCGCGATGAATGTCAGCATACGGCGCCTCGGGTCAGATCTTTCGGAAGTGCGGCTTGGCGCGCAGGCCGGTGCGGTACCGGCCTGCGCGTGTGGATCGGATCAGTCCTTACGGTACCAGTCCGCGACGTTCCACAGCTCGCTGTCCCAAACATTGAGGACAACGCCGCCGAGCGAGTTGGACGCCGCCGAGATGCGCCCGCGATGCACGAGCGGGATCATCATGCCGTTCTCGAAAGCCATCGTGTTCAGCTCCTGGGAGATGCGCACGCGCTCATCGGGATCGTCGGTCTCGGTCAGCTTGGCGTGGAGGGCATCATATTCCTCCATGCAGAAGCGCGACACGTTCTCGCCCTGCCATTGGGTCGCGGGCGAGGGGATCTTGTCGCAGAGGCCGTTGCCGAAATAGCTTTGCGGATCGGTGCCGTCGAAGGTGTTCTGGTACATCTCCACATCGGCATAGAACTTCTGGAACGTGTCCGGGCTGCCCGGATCGCCGCCGAAGAAGACCGACGCGTCGATGTTGCGCAGCTCGGTTTCGATGCCGATCTCGGACCACCACTGCTTGATCAGGGCCTGGAAGTCCTGGCGCACGGCGTTGGTCGAGGTCTGGAAGACGAGCGACATGGGCACGCCATTGGCCTCGCGGATGCCGTCGCCATCGCTGTCGACAAAGCCCGCCTCGTCGAGCATCGCATTGGCGCCCGCGATGTCCTGCGTCAGGCAGCCTTCGGGCGAGATGCCGTAGATCTCAGGGCCTGCGACCCAGGAACAGGTGGGCTTGCCCGCCTCGCCATAGCCCACTTCCGACAGAAGCGTGCGGTCGATGGCCATGGACATCGCCTTGAAGACCGCGGGTTCCTGCAAATAGGGGTGCGGGCCGATCACGGCGCGCTCATCGGGGCCGAGCGACGGGTCGGGGTTGGTCCAATTGAGCATGATCCGCTCGACGCCGGTGCCGAAGCCTGCCACGGGCACGCCCTGGCCGCCTTCCTGCATGGACGCGATCACGTCGGGCGCAAGCTGCAGGTTCCAGGCATAGTCGAACTCGCCCGTCTCCATCACCGCGCGGCCTGCGGCCGTCGCATCGCCACCGCCCTTGAAATTGACGGTCGCGAAGGCAGGCTTCGCAGGATCGCGATAGTTGTCATTCGCCTCGAAGGTGATGACGTCATTGGGCTTGAACTCGGCCACGGTGAAGGGGCCTGTGCCAATGGGATTGAAGTTCTGCTCGGTGCAGGAGGGGGCGTTCGCGCCCATGCAATCGGCGAATTGCGCCTGCTGCAGGATCGGGCTCTGACCGCCGACGAAGGGCTGGTAGGGGTTCGAGGTGGGGCTGTTGAAGGTCACAACCACGGTCAGGTCGTCGGGCGTCTCGACGCTCGCGATATTCTCGAACTTGGAAAGCTGCGCGCAGCCGCCCTCGGGGTCGGTGCAGTAATCATAGGTGAATTTCACATCCGCCGAGGTGAAGGGCGTGCCGTCGGACCAGACGATCCCGTCCTGCAGCGTCCAGGTGATCTGCGTCTTGTCCTCGGAGAAGCCGCCATTGGCCAGCGTGGGCACTTCGGCTGCGAGCCAGGGGACCAGCGCGCCGGTCTCGTCATAGCGCGCGAGCGGCTCCAGCACGAGCGAGGCCGCCTCGATATCCTTGGTGCCGCCCGACAGGAACGGGTTCAGGATTGAGGGCGCCTGCCAATAGATGATATTCACCTGGCCGTCTGACGCGCGCTCCGCGAAAGCGGCGGGCGCAAGCCCGGTCACAGCCACTGCTCCCATGAGCAGAGTTTTGAGTTTCATAGAGATGGTCTCCCACGTTGGTTGTCGTGTCGGCCGTTATGTTTGATCGTTGCAAGCGGTCGGTTCGGCCACGCCGTCCATTGGATGATGAGGGGCCGGGCGCCACGCGGCGGCCGCGACCTTCCCACAAGTGTCCGACGAAACCACAGACCGCTGAAATTGCAACCCTTGCCTTGCGGCAATCGGCTCCTGTCGGGCGGGGCGCGCATTCCTTGTTCATCCGGGATGCATCCCGCGCCTTCCCCGTCGTCACCGCGTGCCGCGCAGCGGGGAAGGTTTGACACTTCCATGCCGGTGTTCTTACCCTCGCATTTCGACGCCGGAAGAAGGAGCTCCCATGCTTGATGACGCGCCACGGGGCCCCATTGCCCGGATCGAGAACCTGCGGGTCGAATTTCAGACGCGGGCGGGCACCGTCGCAGGCGTGAAGGATCTGTCCTTCTCCATCGATCCCGGAGAGACGGTCTGCGTCGTGGGCGAAAGCGGATCGGGCAAGTCCGTCTCCTCGCTGTCGCTGATGCGGCTCATTGAATTCTCGGGCGGGGCGATTGCGGGCGGAACGCTGGTTTTCGACCGCAAGGAGGGCGGCACGCTCGATCTGGCAGGGGCCGAGCAGGACCTGATGCGCACCATCCGAGGCAACGAGATCGGCATGATCTTCCAGGAGCCGATGACCGCGCTGAACCCCGTCTTCACCATCGAACGGCAGCTCACCGAAGGGCTGCGCGTGCATCGTGGCATGGACCAGAAGGCTGCCCGCGCCCGTGCGCTGGAGCTTCTGCGCGAGGTGCGCATTCCCGAACCCGAACGCCGCCTGAAGCAATATCCTCACGAGCTTTCGGGCGGCATGCGCCAGCGGGTGGTGATCGCCATGGCGCTGGCCTGCAAGCCGCGGCTGCTCATTGCCGATGAGCCGACGACCGCGCTCGACGTGACGATCCAGGCGGAGATCCTGGCGCTGATCGACCGACTTAAGCGCGAAACCGGCACGGCGGTGATGTTCATCACGCATGACATGGCTGTGGTGGCACAGATGGCCGACCGCGTCGTGGTGATGTTCCGGGGCGAGAAGGTAGAGGAGGGGCCCGTGGCCGACATCTTCGCAGCGCCCACGCATCCCTATACGCAGGCGCTTCTGGCGGCGGTGCCGAAGCTCGGAGAGATGGCGGGCACGGATGCGCCAGCCCCCATGAAGCTCGTGGGGCGCGACGATCAGGCGACCGATCCGATCCCCGGCACGGACGAGACGCTGTTGCGCGTCGAGGGGCTGACCACGCGCTTTCCGGTGCAGGGCGGGTTCTTCCGCCGGACGGTGGCCAATGTGCACGCGGTCGAGGATCTGTCCTTCACGATCAATCGCGGCCAGACGCTGAGCCTTGTGGGCGAATCGGGCTGCGGGAAATCCACCGCGGGCCGGTCCATTCTGCGGCTGGTGGAGCCGCTTTCCGGCAGTGTCGACCTCGATGGTACGGATATCATCGGGCTGAATGACCGCGATCTGCGCCGCGCGCGGGTCGATATGCAGATGATCTTCCAGGATCCCTTCGCCTCGCTCAACCCGCAGATGCAGCTGGCCGATCAGGTGGCGGAGCCCTTGTGGAATTATGACGGGCTGGGGCTGCCCAAGGATGGCATCCGCGACAAGGTGGCGAACCTGTTTGACCGGGTGGAGCTGCCGCGCAGCTTCATGCAGCGCTATCCGCACGAGTTGTCGGGCGGGCAGCGCCAGCGGATCGCCATTGCCCGGGCGCTGGCGCTCAATCCGAAGCTGATTGTCGCGGATGAGGCGGTCTCGGCGCTCGACGTGTCGGTGCAGGCGCAGGTCCTGAACCTGATGCTGGAGCTGCAGGCCGAAATGGGGCTGTCCTTCCTGTTCATCTCCCACGACATGGCGGTGGTCGAGCGCGTCTCGCATTACGTGGGCGTGATGTATCTGGGCCGGATCGTCGAGATCGGCCCCCGCCGCGCGGTCTTCGAGGACCCGCGCCACCCCTATACGCAGGCGCTGATGAAAGCGGTGCCCATTGCCGATCCCGCGCGGCGCAAATCCGAGCGGGACCTGAACTTCAAGCCGATCCCGTCACCCATTCACCCGGTGGGGTATGAGCCTGTGGCGAATGTGTACGAGGAAGTGGGGCCGGGGCATCGGGTACTGGTGTCGGAGAGTGGCTACTGAGGGAACGCCTTCGGTGGGGTCGCGGGCGTTCGTTGCACGAACCCAAAACCGGGTTCTCATTCGTGTGACGGTGCAAGCCCTATACAAGCGATTCCCGTTATGCGAGTCTCAAATACATAACTAAAACACCATATAATTGAGGTAGTTATGAGAACGATCGGGACAGCCGTGGCTATTGTCGCGGCCAGTGCATCATTTGCGCACGCACAGGAAAAAGTGTTCGGTGAAGTCGGGCTCGGCTATGGCCGGGCAACCAGCGAAGACTTCGACGGCGCGGCTGATACGATAACCCTCCAGGGCGGTGCGGCCTTCGTCTCCGGCGCGGGTCTCGGGATCCAGCTCGACGGATTTGCGGCCAACACCCATGTCGATGATTACGGCGATCTCGATACCAGCTATTTCGCGACGCATATCTACGGCGATTTCGGCCGCGGCAAGGTCGGTCTGTTCGGCGGCTCGCTCAATCTCGGTGAGATCGAGATCTATGATGTCGGCTCGGCGGACCTGGATCAGACGGTCTCCACCTACGGGATCGAGGGCCAGATGACGCAGGGTCTCTATACCTTCGGTGGGTATCTCGGCTCTGCGGATATCGAGGGCGTGGACGATGTCGACGTGACCCTGATCGGTGTCGGCGGCGACGTGGCCCTGTCCGAGACGCTTCAGCTGAGCGCGAACTACGACTCGCTGTCCGCGTCCCTCGACGGGGTCGACGACAATCTCGACGTCAACACGCTCTCCGTCGGGGGGAATTACTTCGTGGCGGCAGGGGATGCGCCGGTGAGACTATCCGCCGGTCTGTCGCGCAGCTCTGCAAGCTTTGGCGGCGAGACCTCCAATGCCACCTCCGTGAATGTGGGCGCGACGCTGCTGTTCGGCGGCTCCCGCAATGCCAACCGCGAGAGCCTGTTCGACTCGTTCCGCGTTCCGTTCTGAGGCCATCCCCGCCTGTGTTCGGAGGGAAACCGGGTCGCGCGCAAGCGCGGTCCGGTTTTTCGTTTTTCTTGAGGGGTATGTGACGCGCTTGGCTTGCGGTCTCGGCCTGTGCACATATCATCGGGTGATGCAGGCGCTGCTGGCCGCGGTGCCGGTTGCGGACCCAGCGCGGCGCAAATCCGAGCGGGACCTGAACTTCAAGCCGATCCCGTCACCCATTCACCCGGTGGGGTATGAGCCCGTGGCGAATGTGTACGAGGAGGTGGGGCCGGGGCATCGGGTTTTGGTGTCGGAGAGTGGGTATTGAGTGGAGAGTTTTTGAAAACTAGAGATGCAAGATAGTTACTGTTATTGTGCCTGCCGAATAAGACGTGTTCAAGAAAAATTTCATGAGGTGTAAGTGTCTAATAGAAATAGTCTTAAAAGAAATGAATTGTTGAGAAAGACGCCAGCATGGAGCGGATTTTACCTGCATTTTACTGGTGGATTTTATGCCTCTATGATTTCGAAGGGTCTCTGGGATATTGGGCCGATTTTATACGAAGGGCGGCCCGCTATAAGTGGAAGCTATTCTATGGGCGAAGTTCAGGCAATAGCACGTCGAAGTTCGTTTCGGGCGTTAGGATTTCAGCAATCTGGTATAATTGATGGGAGTTACTACTCCTCTTGGATTCCAGTGATGGACGGAAAGAATAATCACTCTGAATCACCGGTTATGTTATGGGGTAATATCGCATCGCATTTATTAAAAGAGCGAAAAGAACGGTTTAGTGATAGTCGTTTGTGCGCGGATGATATCGACATGGAAAAGATATTTGATAGTCGAGGGGGTATTGAGGCTCTGGCCCACTTCATTCGTCTAAGCCTCGAGAGTATGGATATAACGGTAGAAGCTCTGGCGTCATACTATAACGAACAGCTTCTCAATGGGATGTTTGACGGTAGAGTGTCTGGTGAGCGTTCGGATAATACGCAGTCGCGGCTACTATATGCAAATATCCATGCATTTTTTGTTCATATTGGCGCTGCGAGGGACTATCTGGCAAAATTTATTGCTTTACGCAATCACAACATATCAAACAAATGCGATTCTATGGTGAAATTAGTGAGGTCTCTCAGTGTGGAAAGTTTTCCTGATGATGCAATGTTGAAGTTTCTCCTTGATTCGAAGTGTATAATTAGAAGCAGTAGCGGTAAGGGAGACTTTGAATTTTCGGGCTGGTTGAAGGATCTGTCAAGCTTACGAAATAAGTTCATTCACCGTGAGCCGTTTGGTACTCGATCATCAGAAATGTTTGGTTCGGTAAAGCCCGCTTCGTTAGAAGATAATACAATGAGATATTTTCGGAATGTGGAAATTGAAGGGCAAGATGAGGTTGATGTTCTGGACCTCGTAGCTCGAATATATACTTTTGGTTCATACTTGTTTCACGAAATGGCCAGATTGTCAGGTTTGAATTCTAGTGTTCAGACTCTTACGGATAAAGATTTAGTATCGCTACGAATTTCATAATATTTGAGGTTTGGTGTGCGCGGCATGAAGATCATTGGCTCACTGTATTGCTAGTCTCTGACTAGAACCTCTCCGCGGTTGAATAGGTGAGTAGCTACTTCCCCCCACCACCCCCCTCCGCTATCACCCACCCCATGACCCGAACCAACATCATCTGCATCAAGTGGGGCACGCTCTTCGGGCCGGAATATGTCAACCGGCTCTATTCCGGCGTGCGGCGGAACCTCGGCACCCCCATCCGCTTCCTCTGCATGACCGAACACACAGACGGCCTGCACCCCGATATCGAGGTGCTGAGCCTCCCCGAAGAGCCCTTCCGGGCCGAAATGGACGCGGCGCTTGCGGTCGCCAACCGGCAGGGGGCCATGCGCAAGACCTCGCTCTTCCGCGAGGGGCTCATCCCGGATCTCGACGGGCCGGTGCTGGGCTTCGATCTCGACGTGGTCATCACCGGCGATCTGCAACCGATCCTCGAGCTTGCGCCGGGCCATGTCGCCATGCGCCACGACTGGACCGAGAAGCGGAAGGGGCGGCCCACCGGGCATGGCTCGGTCTTCCGGTATGACCCGGGCGTGCACGGCTTTCTCTATGACGATCTGGCGGAGAACCCTTATGCGGAGGTCGAAAAGGCCCGCGGGTCCGAGCAGCGCTACACCTCGCACAAGGCGATGGATCGGGGTGTCTTCACCTATATCCCCGAGGATTGGGTCGTGTCCTACAAGTACGATTGCAATCCGTTTCCGGGCAATTACCTGCGCCCGCCCATCTTGCCCGAGGAGGCGCGTGTCGTGTGTTTTCACGGCCATCCCAAGATGGATGAGGCGATCGACGGCTATCGCGGCTCGCTCATCCGGTACTCGAAGCCGTGCCCCTGGCTGCGCGAGCACTGGATCGACCGGACGGCGGCGGATCTGGGGCCGGACTGGGCGTAGAGGACCGGGCTTTATCCGGTGAGTGGTCTGGCGGCCTTCCGCCGAACCCCGTTTTGGCGGCATCCCGCCGAGACTATGTTTTGCGGCATCCCGCCGCGGTGCGGCACCGTCCCGGTCTTGCTCCAGCGCAGCCCGCGCGATAAGAGCCGGGCCTGACAGAGATTTGAGCGAAAAGGGCCGCCTCATGCGTCGCGTTGTCGTCACCGGAATGGGCCTCGTGACCCCGCTTGCTACTGGGGTCGAGGAAAGCTGGAGCCGCATCCTTGCGGGGAAATCGGGCGCGGGCACGATCTCCAAGTGGGACGCCTCGCATCTCGCCACGGATTACGCCTGCGAGGTGATCTGGGGCGACGGGTCGGACGGCACGTTCAATCCGGACGAGTGGATGGCCGTGAAGGACCGCCGCAAGGTCGACGACTTCATCCTCTACGGCATCGCCGCGGCAGAGCAGGCCGTGCAGATGGCGGGTTGGACGCCCGAGGGCGAAGAGGACCGTTTGCGCACGGGCGTCATGATCGGCTCGGGTATCGGCGGGCTGAACTCCATCGCCGAGACCGCCATCCTGATCAAGGAGAAGGGGCCGCGACGCGTGTCGCCGTTCTTCATTCCCGGCGCGCTGATCAACCTGATCTCGGGCCAGGTGTCGATCAAGTACGGCTTCAAGGGGCCGAACCATGCGGTCGTGACGGCGTGTTCCACCGGCGCGCATGCCATCGGCGACGCCTCGCGGCTCATCCAGCATGGCGACGCCGACGTGATGATCGCGGGCGGCGCGGAGGCGGCCATTTCCGAGATCGGCATCGCGGGCTTCAACGCCTGCAAGGCGCTTTCTACCAAGCGCAGCGACGATCCCGCAAAGGCGAGCCGTCCCTATGACGCGGATCGCGACGGTTTCGTGATGGGCGAGGGCGCGGGCGTCGTGGTGCTGGAGGAATACGAGCACGCGGTCGCGCGCGGTGCGACGATCTACGCGGAAGTGGCGGGCTACGGGCTTTCCGGCGATGCCTACCATATCACGGCCCCCTCCGAGGACGGCGAGGGCGGCGAGCGGTCCATGCGCGCGGCGCTGAAGAATGCCGGGCTGGAGCCTGCCGATATCGACTACATCAACGCGCATGGCACCTCGACCATGGCTGACGTGATCGAGCTGGGCGCGGTGGAACGGATGATGGGCGACGCGGCCTCCAAGGTCACCATGTCCTCAACCAAATCCGCCACGGGCCACCTTCTGGGTGCTGCCGGTGCGATCGAGGCGATCTTCTCGATCCTCGCGATCCGCGATCAGGTGGCGCCGCCGACGATCAACCTCGACAACATCGCGGTCGAGACGAAGGTGGACCTTGCGCCCAACGCCAAGGTCGAGCGCGAGATCACCCATGCCTTGTCGAACTCCTTCGGCTTCGGCGGCACCAATGCCAGCGTGGTTTTCTCCAAGGTCGGCTGAAATCCGCGTGACCATGCCCGGCCCCGGGCTTTTCTCCGGCAGCCGGGGCGGGCACATATAGATCGAAGGGGGCGGTCGCTCGGCCGCGCCTGTCGCAATAAAGAGCAGGGCAATATCCATGTGGCGCAACATCGCCTCGAACGCGCTGACCTTCCTGGTCGTGGTCGTCTTCCTATTCGGCGGCATGCTGATCTGGGCGCAGCAGGAATACGAGGCGGCGGGCCCCCTGGGCGAGCCCATCTGCCTCGAAGTGCCGCGCGGCACCAACATGACCCGGGTTTCTGACAATCTCGCCGAGCAGGGCGCGGTGTCCTCCGGCATGCTGTTTCGCTTGGGTGCGGATTACGCCGACAAGACGCAGGAGCTGAAAGCGGGCTCTTACCTGGTGCCGGAAGGCGCCTCGATGCGCGAGATCGTCGACATCGTGACCCGCGGCGGCGCCTCGACCTGCGGCACCGAAGTGGTCTACCGCATCGGTGTCACCGCGGCCGAGGTGGAAGTGCGCGAACTGGATCCGGCCACGGGCCGCTTCGTGGAGATCGCGGAATTCAACCCTGCCGCCGAAGAGGCGCCGCAAGCCTACCAGGACGTGCGCGCCCGGGCCGACACCCGCTACCGCGTGACCCTGGCCGAGGGTGTGACAAGCTGGCAGGTCATCGAGGAGTTGAAATCCGTCGATGTGTTGCAGGGCGAGGTCGAGGTCCCGGCGGAGGGATCGCTCGCGCCCGACAGCTATGAGGTCGCCGAGGGCGATACCCGCGCAAGCCTGATCGAGCGGATGCGCCGCGCGCAGGACATCATCCTTGCCGATGCCTGGGCCAATCGTGACGACGACCTGCCGCTGGAAAGCCCGACCGAGGCGCTGATCCTCGCCTCGATCATCGAGAAGGAAACGGGCGGCGCAGAGGAACGTCCGCAAGTGGCCTCCGTCTTCATCAACCGCCTGCGGCAGGGCATGCGCCTTCAGACCGACCCGACGGTGATCTACGGCATCACGGGCGGCGAGGGCACGCTGGGCCGTGGCATCCGCCAGTCGGAGCTGCGCGCGGAGACGCCCTACAACACCTATGTCATCGACGGGCTGCCGCCGACACCCATCGCCAATCCGGGCCGGGCCTCGATCGAGGCGGCACTGAATCCCGACGAGACCGAGTACCTCTTCTTCGTGGCCAAGACGCTCGATCCGTCCGACGGGCATCTCTTCGCGCAGACCCTGGCCGAGCATAACGAGAATGTCGCCGCCTACCGGCGTCTCGAGGCCGAGCGCGCCAATCAGTAAAGCCGCGAAAGGATCGCCGGGATGAAAGAGCTGCGCGTGATCGTGACGGGCGGGACCATCGACAAGGTCCACGATCCGGCGAGCGAAGGGCTGTCCTTTTCGCCCGACGGCGCTACGCATCTGCCGGAGATGCTGCGCATCGGGCGCTGCCATTTCCCGGTGGTCGAAAAGCTGATGCTGAAGATTCGCTTTATTTCGACGATGCGGATCGGGCCGCCATCGCGGAGGCGGTGCGTGCCGCACCCGAGCCTTCAATTGTGCTGACACATGGCACCGGTACGATGGGGCAGACGGCGCGTTATCTCGCCGCGGAATTGGGCGACACGGACAAGTGCGTGGTGCTGACAGGCGCGATGCGGCCCTTTTCGCTTTATGCCTCGGATGGCGAGTTCAATCTCGGCGCCGCAATCGTCGCGGCACAGATCCTGGAGCCGGGGGTCTGGGGCGTGATGAACGGCCGGGTCTTCCCGGCGGCGCGGCTCGACAAGAACGTGGATCAGGGCCGCTTCGACATCTGAAGCGCGGCGTCTGATTTCAGGACGCGCCACAAAACCTCCTCGCCTGCGCGTTCCACACCGTCGCTTAGGCGCCACACCCTGTCACGACCGGACTATAAATATCTCCGGGGTCGTCATTGTCGCGCCATTGGTCCGAGAGACAATGGCGACCGAGGGGCAGGGCCCCTCGCTCCCTCAATCGTCATGTCTTTAAACGCTGGTGTCGGTATCCGGACGGCGACACAGGCGGCTGACCGAGGCCTCGAGTGACGCGGTCGGAATTTTGAGATCACCCTTCGATGCCGTGGCGGGGGCAGGAGCGAGGGGCCGGCCCCTCGCGCTCCCCGGAGGTATTTATGGTCCGGTCGTGACATCGTGCTGCGCAGAACCGCCAGAGGTGGGACGCGCGGATGGAGAGGGGGCGGCTCAGAGCTGGGCCATGACCTCGTCGGAGGCTTCGAAATTCGTCGTCACGCGCTGCACGTCGTCGTCATCCTCGAGCGCGTCCACGAGCTTCATCAGCGATTGCATGCCATCGAGGTCAAGCTCGGTCGTGGTGGAGGGTTTCCAGACGAGGCGCGTGGTCTCGGACTCGCCCAGCTCGGCCTCGAGTGCGGTCGAGACCTCGTTGAGATCCGTATCGGCGCACCAGATCACGTGACCGTCCTCGGAGCTTTCCACGTCCTCGGCGCCTGCCTCGATCGCGGCCATCATCACGGTGTCCGCATCGCCCACGGAGGCCGGGTAGATCACTTCGCCCTTGCGGTCGAACATGAAACCCACGGAGCCCGTCTCGCCCATATTGCCGCCATTCTTCGAAAACGTGGAGCGCACGTTCGAAGCGGTGCGGTTGCGGTTGTCGGTCATCGCCTCGACGATCACCGCGACGCCGTTCGGCCCGTAGCCTTCGTAGCGGATTTCCTCATAGGCTTCGCTGTCGCCGCCGGTGGCCTTCTTGATCGCACGCTCGATCACGTCCTTCGGCACCGATTGCGACTTGGCTTCCTTCACCGCGAGCCTGAGGCGCGGGTTCTTCTCGGGGTCCGGATCGCCCATCTTGGCGGCGACGGTGATTTCCTTGGACAGCTTCGAGAAGAGCTTGGAGCGCGCGGCGTCCTGGCGTCCCTTACGATGCTGGATATTCGCCCATTTGGAATGGCCGGCCATGTTTGCCTCACTCACGTCTGTCTGAAAGTCGAGGCTCATATAGGGGAGGAGGCGGGGCGGGGGCAAGCCCGTGCGGCGCGGTCCTTGCAGATACGGGCGCGCCGGGCCATGAGGAGGCATGCAATCGATCCTTGCGGGCTTCACGCTCGGCTTTTCCCTGATCCTGGCCATCGGCGCGCAGAACGCTTTCGTTCTGCGGCAGGGGCTGATGCGTCTGCATGTGCTGCCGGTGGTTCTGACCTGTGCTGTCTCGGATGCGGTGCTGATCGCGGGCGGGGTCGCGGGCTTCGGCGCGCTGGTGGAGCGGCTGCCCTGGCTCGAGAATGCGATGCGGCTTTTCGGGGCGGCGTTTCTGTTCTGGTACGGGAGCCGCGCGCTGATCGCGGCTTGGCGGGGTGGCACGGCGCTCGAGGCGGGGCAGGCGGCGCCGTCGCTGCAGGGCTCCATCGTGACCTGTCTCGCGCTCACATGGCTCAACCCGCATGTCTATCTCGACACGGTGGTGCTTCTGGGCGGGATATCGGCGCAATATCCCAGCGCGCTGCGCTTTGCCCTGGGCGCGATGACCGCGTCTTTCGTCTTCTTCTTCTCGCTCGGATACGGGGCGCGGGCCCTGGCGCCGCTTTTCGCGCGGCCGCGGGCGTGGCAGGTGCTCGATGCGCTCGTGGGACTGACGATGTATGCAATCGCGGTCTCGCTTCTTCTTGGCTGAGCGGCCCCTTGCAATCCCGCCGCGTCCCGCGCTTGATGGCGCCATGACGGACAGCATGCAGCGCCCGCTTCAGGGCATCCTTTGGATGGTCGTGACCGGGATCTGCTTCGTGATGGTCACGGCGCTCGTCAAAGCGCTGGGGACCCGCATACCGCCCACCGAAAGCGCGTTTCTCCGCTATCTCCTCGGGCTTGTATTCCTGATCCCGGTCTGGCGCGTGCTGGTGGCGGCACGGCTCAGCCGACGGCAATGGACGTTGTTTTCCATCCGCGGGCTGATGCACGGGCTGGGCGTGATCTGCTGGTTCTTTGCCATGACGCGCATTCCCATCGCCGAGGTGACGGCGATGAATTACCTCAACCCCGTCTTCGTGAGCGTACTGGCCGTGCTCTTTCTGGGCGAGCGGATCCGCGCGCCGCGCATCCTGGCCATCGTGGCGGCCCTGCTCGGTGCGCTCATCATCCTGCGGCCCGGCATGCGCGTGCTCGATCCGGGGCATTTTGCGATGATGGTGACGGCGCTGACCTTCGCGGGGGGCTATCTTCTGGCCAAGATCCTGTCGGACGAGGTGTCGGCATCGGTCGTGGTGGCGATGCTGTCGGTGAGCGTGACACTGGTGCTCTTTCCCTTCGCGCTCGTGGGCTGGGTCTGGCCCACGCTTTGGGAGTTCGGCATCCTCTTCGCCGTCGCCTTCTTCGCCACGGCGGGGCACTACACGATGACGCGGGCCTTCGCGGCAGCCCCCGTCACCGTGACACAGCCGGTGATCTTCCTGCAGCTTGTCTGGTCCGTTCTGATCGGTGCGGCCTTTTTCGGCGAGCCGCCCGATCCTTTCGTGATCGCGGGCGGGACCCTGATCATCGTGGCCGTCAGCTTCATGACCTGGCGGGAGGCGCGCGCCAACCGCCGCCGGGTCACACCTGCGTTTCACGCAACGAAGCATTGACCAAGCCTTAACTGTTTCCATTCCAGAAATGATCACAGGGGCGGCACGATCCTGCCCCAATTGCGCGGAAAGGTGAGATCACAGACCCGAAGAGGTCCGAAAAACGGTGTAACGGAGTGCAAGATATGTTCGCTAACAACCAATTGACCGAGAATTTCGACGATGTCGCCAGCTTCGCTCTGGGTGAGCGCGCAAAGGTGTTGTCCGACACGGAATGGCGGTTCCGCATGCGCGGCTACGGCTACAATCTGCGTCGGACGGATCATGGCTACGAAGTGGCCCGCCTGCCGCAGATGAGCGTTCTGGGAATGATTGAGGCCTGATCGAGTATATGAATATCGCTGAACGCTGACGCCCGGAGCCATTGGCTGCCGGGCGTTTTCATGTCTGGCCTGCGCTCTTTCGGGATATTGATTGACGAGTCAATCAGTGCGCATTACCTCTGGGTCACCAACCGAGGAAATGCGATGAACCGGCCCAACATCCTTGTCGTCATGGTCGACCAGCTGAACGGAACGCTGTTTCCGGACGGCCCGGTGGATTGGCTCCATACGCCCAATCTTGCCGCGCTGGCTGCGCGCTCGACCCGTTTTGCCAATGCCTACACGGCCTCGCCGCTCTGCGCGCCGGGGCGGGCGGCCTTCATGTCGGGGCAATTGCCCTCGGAGACGGGCGTCTATGACAACGCGGCCGAGTTCGCGTCGTCCATCCCGACCTATGCGCATCACCTGCGCCGTGCGGGGTACCAGACCTGCCTCTCGGGCAAGATGCATTTCGTTGGGCCGGATCAGCTCCACGGCTTCGAGAGCCGCCTGACCACGGACATCTACCCCGCAGATTTCGGCTGGACGCCGGATTACCGCAAACCCGGTGAGCGGATCGACTGGTGGTATCACAATCTGGGATCCGTGACCGGCGCGGGCGTGGCCGAGATCTCGAACCAGATGGAATATGACGACGCGGTCGCCTTCGAGGCGGAGCAGAAGCTCTACGATCTGGCGCGCGGACAGGATGCGCGGCCGTGGATGCTGACCGTCAGCTTCACCCATCCGCATGATCCTTACGTGGCGCGGCGCAAATACTGGGACCTTTACGCGGATTGCGCCCATCTGGAGCCGGACGTTCCCGCGATGGATTATGCCGATCACGATCCCCATTCGCAGCGCATCTTCGACGCCAACGATTGGCGCAGTTTCGAGATTTCCGAGGACGATATCCGCCGGTCGCGGCGGGCGTATTTTGCCAATATCTCCTACCTCGACGACAAGATCGGCGGCATCCTCGACGTGCTCGAGCGTACGCGGCAGGAGGCCATCGTGGTCTTCGTCTCGGATCACGGCGACATGCTGGGCGAGCGGGGCCTCTGGTTCAAGATGAGCTTCTACGAGGGCTCGGCAAGGGTGCCGCTGATGATCGCGGCGCCGAATATGGCGCCGGGTCTTGTGGAAACGCCCGTATCGACCATCGATCTGTGCCCCACGCTTTGCGATCTGGCCGGTGTCTCCATGGCCGAGGTGATGCCCTGGACGACCGGGGAAAGCCTCGTGCGGCTGGGGCAGGGTGGGGCGCGCAAGAGCCCCGTGGCGATGGAATATGCCGCCGAAGCCTCCTACTCGCCGCTTGTGGCCCTCCGGCAGGGGCGGTGGAAATACACCAACTGCGCACTCGATCCCGAGCAGCTTTTCGATCTCGACGCCGATCCGCATGAATTGACCAATCTCGCCGAGGATCCGGCCCATGCCGCGACGCTGGAGGCTTTCCGGCTGGAAGCCGCCGCGCGCTGGGATCTGGAGTCCTTCGATGCCGAGGTGCGGAAAAGCCAGGCCCGCCGCTGGGTCGTCTACGAGGCGCTGCGGCAGGGTGGCTATTACCCGTGGGATTTCCAGCCGCTGCGCGACGCGTCGGATCGCTACATGCGCAATCACATGGACCTCAACGAGGTTGAAACCAACCAGCGTTTCCCGAGAGGAGAATGACGATGGACATCGAGTACGACACGCAACCCAAAGCCAGCCATTACGTCGATGGCGCCTATCTCGAAGATGACGCGGGCGAGGTGATCGAGGTCATCTATCCCGCGACGGGCGCAGTGATCGGGCGCGTGCATCAGGCGACCGATGGTTTGATCGAGAAGGCTGTCGCGGCAGCCAGGCGCGCGCAGGCCGAATGGGCCAAGGTGAGCCCGCGCGAGCGCGGCCGCATCCTGACGCGCGCCGCGCAGATCATGCGCGAGCGCAACCGCCCGCTGTCGGTTCTGGAAACCTACGATACCGGCAAACCGTTGCAGGAGACGCTGGTGGCCGATGCGACCTCCGGTGCCGATGCGCTCGAGTATTTCGGGGGCATCGCGGCGGGGCTGACCGGTGAGCATATCCCGCTGGGTGAGGATTGGGCCTATACAATGCGTGAGCCGCTGGGGGTTTGCGCAGGCATCGGCGCGTGGAACTACCCCACGCAGATCGCCTGCTGGAAGGCCGCACCGGCGCTCGCCTGCGGCAACGCGATGATCTTCAAACCGTCCGAGACCACGCCGCTTTGCGCGCTCAAGGTGGCCGAGATCCTGACCGAGGCGGGATTGCCCGACGGGCTGTTCCAGGTGCTGCAGGGCATGGGGCCCGTGGGCGCCGCGCTCTCGACCCATCCCGGCATCGACAAGGTGTCGCTGACAGGATCCGTGCCGACAGGGCAGAAGGTCTATGCGGCGGCCGCCGGTGAGCTGAAGCACGTCACCATGGAGCTCGGCGGCAAATCGCCGATGCTGGTCTTCAACGATGCCGATCTCGACGATGCGGTGGGCGGCGCAATCCTGGGGAATTTCTATTCCTCGGGGCAGATCTGTTCGAACGGCACCCGCGTCTTTGTGCAGAAGGGGCTGAAGGATCGTTTCGTCGAACGGCTGCAGGAGCGGTTGGAAGGCGCGGTGATCGGCGATCCCTTGGACGAGGCCACGAATTTCGGGCCGATGGTGAGCCAGAGGCAGATGGAGATCGTGCAGGGCTACCTTGAGAAAGGCGTGGCCGAAGGCGCGCGGCTGGTCACGGGCGGCAAGCGGCTTGACCAGGACGGCTTCTGGCTGACGCCCGCGATCTTCGACGGGGTAACCGACGAGATGACCATTGCGCGCGAGGAGATCTTCGGGCCCGTGCTATCGGTCTTCGAATTCGAGACCGAGGAAGAGGGCATCGCGCGGGCCAATGATACGCCCTTCGGGCTGTCGGCGGGTGTCTTCACCCGCGATATTTCGCGCGCGCACCGGGTGATCGGGGAATTGCAGGCCGGGACCTGTTTCATCAATTCCTACAACGATGCGCCGGTGGAAATGCCCTTTGGCGGCGTGAAGATGTCGGGTGTGGGGCGCGAGAACGCCAAGGCCGCCATCGAGCATTATTCGCAGGTGAAGTCGGTCTATGTGCGCATGGGCCGGGTGGAGGCGCCGTTCTGAGGCTGCTCCTCCGCCCTCGCGGGCGTCCTCGCAGGGATTGCGACCTGCGATCCCGCGGGCCGCGCGGGCGGGGGATTTCGGATATTTGCTGGGGAGGCGCTTGAGGGGCAGGTCTGCCCTCAAGGCGCCATGACAAGTGTGAGGTGGCTCCGGCGCGCCTCAAGGACAGGCCGCGGCCAAGCCGCGGTGGCCCTGAAGGGCCATCCTTGACCCGCCCCGGAGCCACGCGAAGGAGCGTGAGATGCAAGCGGAATACGTGATCGTTGGCGCGGGCAGTGCGGGCTGCGCCATGGCCTACCGTCTGGCCGAGGCGGGCCGGTCGGTGATCGTGATCGAGGAAGGCGGCTGGGATGGCGGGCCGTTCATCCAGATGCCGGGGGCGCTCAGCTACCCGATGAACATGAAGATGTACGACTGGGGTTACGCGTCCGAACCCGAGCCGCATCTCGGCGGACGCCGTCTGGCCACGCCGCGCGGCAAGGTGATCGGCGGGTCCTCCTCGATCAACGGGATGGTCTATGTGCGCGGCCATGCGAAGGATTTCGACCATTGGCGCGATCAGGGCGCCGATGGCTGGGGCTATGCCGACGTGCTGCCCTATTTCAAGCGCCTGGAGACGTCGCATGGCGGACAGGCGGGCTGGCGCGGCACGGACGGGCCGCTCCATGTCACGCGCGGGCCGCGCGACAACCCGCTGACGCAGGCCTTCGTGGAGGCGGGGCGCCAGGCGGGCTACGAGACCACCGACGATTACAACGGCGAGAAGCAGGAAGGTTTCGGGCCGATGGAGGCCACGATCCATCGCGGAGTGCGCTGGTCGGCGGCCCATGCCTATCTGCGCCCGGCGCAGAAGCTGGGGGCGGAGTTGGTGCGCGGGCTCGCACG
This sequence comes from Roseivivax sp. THAF197b, assembly GCF_009363255.1. Lineage (NCBI taxonomy): Bacteria > Pseudomonadati > Pseudomonadota > Alphaproteobacteria > Rhodobacterales > Roseobacteraceae > Roseivivax > Roseivivax sp. THAF197b. The sequence goes on from NZ_CP045318.1 coordinate 1,195,975, forward strand.
CCGGATCGTGATGGAAGATGGCCGGGCAACCGGCGTGGAAGTGCGCTTCCCGAACGGGACGGAGATCGTGCGCGCGGGCCGGGAGGTGATCGTCGCGGCGTCCTCGCTCAATTCGCCGAAGCTGCTGATGCAGTCGGGGATTGGCCCTGCCGCGCATCTGGCCGAGCATGGCATCGACGTGGTCGCGGATCGGCCGGGTGTCGGGCAGAACCTGCAGGACCACCTGGAGCTTTACATCCAGATGGCCGCGAAACAGCCCGTCAGCCTCTTCAAGTACTGGAACCTTCTGGGCAAGGCCTATGTAGGGGCGCGCTGGCTTTTCACGAAGACCGGGCCTGGGGCCTCGAACCAGTTCGAAAGCGCGGCCTTCATCCGCTCGGAGGCGGGCGTGGATTACCCCGATATCCAATACCATTTCTTGCCGCTCGCCGTGCGCTACGACGGCAAGGCCGCGGCCGAGGGGCATGGCTTCCAGGCGCATGTGGGACCGATGCGGTCGAAATCGCGCGGGGCGGTGACGCTGCGTTCGGCAGATCCCGAAGACGCGCCCAAGATCGCGTTCAACTATATGAGCCACGAGGACGACTGGGCCGAGTTCCGCCGCGCAATCCGCCTCACGCGGGAGATCTTCGCGCAGGACGCGTTCAAGCCCTATGCGGATTTCGAGATCCAGCCGGGCGAGGCGGTGCAGAGCGACGCGGCGCTGGATGATTTCGTGCGCGAGCATGCGGAAAGCGCCTATCACCCCTGCGGCACCTGCCGGATGGGGCGCGCGGATGACCGCCATGCGGTGGTCGATCCGCAGGGTCGCGTGATCGGCGTGGAGGGTCTGCGCGTTGCCGACAGCTCGATCTTTCCGCGCATCACCAACGGCAATCTGAACGGCCCCTCGATCATGGTCGGCGAGAAGATCGCGGATCACGTTCTGGGCCGTTACCTGCCGCCGGAGAACGCGGAACCCTGGCTGCATCCAGACTGGCAGACCGCGCAACGATGAAGACCGGACCGGGCCCCAGCGCCCGGTCTTTTTTCGCGATACGCGGCGCGGATTGATCCCGGTCAAGGAAGGGGTGGGGGCATGTGACCGAGATTGGGTCCGACACAAACAGGAGCCCAACATGACTCACGTTCCCCACCAGCTTGTCGAAGACTTCCCCGAACACCGTGCCCGCATTGCCGAGCTGCGCCAGTCGGATGCGCATTTCGCGCGGATGGCGGATGAATATGCCGCGATCAACGGCGAGATTCACCGCATGGAGACGGATGTATCGCCCACGGATGATGCCACTCAGACGGCCAAGCGCAAGGCGCGTGCGGCGTTGAAGGATCAGCTTTACGCCGCGCTTACCCGCGTGCCGGGCTGAGCAGGGCCTCGATCTCGCGCGTCAGAACGGGGGCGAGAGGGCGGGTGGTCGAGCCATAGGTCGCGACCACCGCGCCATCGGGGCCGATCAGGACCTTGTTGAAGTTCCATGTGGGCTCAAACCCGGTTTCCGCACGCAGCCAGGCATAGAACGGATGCGCTGCTGCACCGCGCACGGAGGTGATCGTGGTCATCGGCAGATCAAGGCCGAAATTGACCTCGCAGAATTCCTTCACCTCTTCCTCGGAGCCCAGTTCCTGGCGGAAATCCCCCGAGGGCACGGTCAGGACCACGAGACCCTGATCGCGATACCGGTCGTACAATGTCTGCAACGCATCGTACTGGCCGGTGAAGGCGCAGCGCGAGGCGGTATTGACCACAAGCACCGGCTGGCCGTCCCAGTCCGACATCTCGACCGTCCCGCCATCGATGGAGGGGAAGCTGAAATCGAGCGCGGCCACCGGAAGGGCCGACAGCAGCAAGGCCACGAAGGGCGCGATCAGTCGCGTCATGGAAAACTCTCCTCTGTGTGCCTATGTTTTAGCGTGGAATGGCCACGGTCAAATCACGCCTGCGTCGGCGGATATCCCGGGGCCGATGGAAGGGTCGGACATGGCAGGCGGATGGAGCCGCGACGGCGCGGTCAGCGAACAGATCGAAGCGTCGATCAGCGACGAGCTTGCGCGGCTGAAGGCGCGGCGCGGCCCCGTCGGTGAGAGCCGCACGCATTGCGCCGAATGCGACGAGCCCATTCCCGAAGCGCGCCGCGTGGCGATCCCGGGTGTCAAGCTATGCATCGATTGCCAGTCGGAACGAGACGGCCGTGCGGCGCCGCGCGGGGGCATCAACCGACGGGGCTCCAAGGACAGCCAGTTGAAGTAGCCCATCGCGCCGAGGGCGAATCCTTTTTGCAACAAGACGTTGAAGAAGTGGCCGTAAGACCGCCACTGGCTCCCTGCAACCTTGCCGCGCTGCGGCCCGCTGGGCCATCCTGCCCTAAAAAAACACGAAAAGGCAGGCAGAGCATGGGCAAGGCAACGTATCTGTTGTCCACGGGACGCGTTTCGACGCAGAACATCTACAACACAATCCGCAAGTCGAATTTTCGCGGGCTGGTCGAGCATGAGCCGCTGCGCGTGCATTTCAATCCGCGCCAGACCTTTCGCAAACCCAAGATGTGCGCCGAAATCAAGCGTCGCGACCCGCTGATCGACGCAAAGCTCAACGAGATCGAAAGCGTGCTGGCGCGCGGGGAGCGCTACGTGTCGGCGGGCTGGACCACGTTCACCTGGGCCACGTTCCTGAAATGGCGCTTCGGCGGCGCCGTGTCCTTCGTCGGTCTGGTGCGCAACCCCTACAAGGTCGCGGCCAGCTTCCTCACGCACGATCTGTTTACCGGTGCGCGGCAGGACACGATGCAGCGCTGCGGATTTATCCGGGGCGGCGATCCACGCGTCTATCATGGCGCGTTGGGGGCGGACTGGGCCGACTTCTCGCCCTTCGAGAAATTGCTGTTTCACTGGCTGGAGGCGAACACGCTGATCCTCGAGAGCTGCCGCGCCTATGACGCGCCGCTCTACCGGTTCGAGGAGCTCTACGGCACGAAGACGACGGCCATGCCGATGTTCTATTTCGATCTCGCGGGCATCCATATCCCGAAACCCGACGACGAGCGCGACGCCTATAATTTCGCGCTCAAGGGCGATTACGATTTCACGGTGCGCCCGGCGCTGCGGGACGCCTGCGCGGCGCTCTGCATGGAGCTTGGCTATTCGCGTGACTTTGTTGCGGGGGCCGAAAATGGGCTGGAGCGCTTGCCGGATACCTATTCCAAGGCGCGCGTGGCCTGAAGGCGCGCCGTTCCACCGGTTGTGCGGGACGGCGGCGATGGATTGCGTTTATCTGGAAAGGTGAAGGGCAGGGGCAGCAAGAGCCGCCGCTGGGGGCTCTGGCTTCAGAGACGGGAACCGAGGGCGGCAAAACGGCGCGCGAGAGACCCGCGCGCCGGTCTGGCGGGGCGATCAGTCCTCCATCGCCTCCAGCTCATCGATAAAGCCCGAGATCATCGACAGGCCCTTGTCCCAGAAGGCGGGATCGGTGGCGTCGAGGCCGAAGGGCTTCAACAGATCGGTGTGGTGCTTCGACCCGCCCGCTTTCAGCATGTCGAAATACTTCTCCTGGAAGCCCTCGGGCGCCTCTTCGTAATTGGCGTAAAGCGCGTTCACGAGCCCGTCGCCGAATGCATAGGCGTAGACATAGAAGGGCGAATGCACGAAATGCGGGATGTAGGCCCAGAAGGTCTCGTACCCGTCCATGTACTCGAAGGCGGGCCCGAGGCTTTCCGCCTGAACGCTCATCCAGAGCGCGTTGATATCGTCGGGCGTCAGCTCACCGCCACGGCGCGCCTCGTGCAGCTTGCACTCGAAATCGTAGAACGCGATCTGGCGCACGACCGTATTGATCATGTCCTCGACCTTGCCCGCGAGCATGACCTTCTTCTCGGCATCCGTCTTGGCGTTGCGCAGCATGCGGCGGAAGGTCAGCATCTCGCCGAAGACCGATGCTGTTTCGGCCAGGGTCAGCGGCGTCGAGGAGAGCATCTCGCCCTGATCGGCGGCCAGCACCTGGTGCACGCCGTGCCCGAGCTCATGCGCGAGCGTCATTACGTCGCGCGGTTTGCCGAGGTAGTTCAGCATGACGTAGGGGTGCACGTCCGTGACGGTCGGGTGCGCGAAAGCGCCGGGCGCCTTGCCCGGTTTGACGGCGGCATCGATCCAGCCACGGGTGAAGAACGGCTCCGCGATCTCGGCCATCTTGGGGTCGAACTCGGAATAAGCGTTCATCACCGTCTCGCGCGCCTCGTCCCAATCGACGATGCGCGTCGTCTCCATCGGCAGGGGGGCGTTGCGGTCCCAGACCTGCATGACCTCGAGGCCCAGCCATTTGCGCTTCAGCTCATAATAGCGGTGCGAGAGCTTCGGATAGGCCGCGACAACCGCGTTGCGCAGGGCCTCCACCACCTCGGGCTCCACGTCGTTGGACAGGTGGCGTCCCGTCTGCGGGGTGGGCATGCCGCGCCAGCGATCGAGGATTTCCTTCTCCTTGGCCTGCGTGTTGTGCACGCGCGCAAAGGTGCGGATATTGGCGCCGAACACGCGGGCCAGCTCACGGGCCGCGGCTTCGCGCGTGTCGCGATCCTGCTCGGTCAGGTTGTTGAGCGTGGCCTCGATCCCCATGATCTCGCCACCGACGTCGAATTCTAGCCCGGAGATCGTCTCGTCGAAGAGCCGCTCCCAGGCGTCGCCCACAACGCCCATGTCGTGCAGGAACTTCTCCATCTCGTCGGACAGCTGGTAAGGCTTCATCGCGCGGACGCGGTCAAAGGCGGGCTTGTAGCGCGCAAGCCGGTCATCGGTGAACAGATCCGCATAAGCGTCGTCGTCCACACGATTGAGTTCCAAGGAGAAAAACACGAGCGGCGTCGTGTAGACAGTGATCTTTTCCTGCGCGTCCGACAGAAATTTCGCGCGCCCGGAATCGGTGGTGTTCTGGTAGTAGCGCAGGCCCGCGAAAGACATGATCCGACCTGCGATATTCTCGATCTTCTCGTGCCGCTCGATCATCTCGACGAAGGCGCCCGCATCGAGATCCGCGATCTTGCCCTCGTAATCCGCGGCGAAGCTCTGACAGGCCTGCTCCAGCCAGTCGAGATCCCGCTTCAGTTCGGCGGCGTCCTCGCTCGGATAGAGGTCGGTCAGATCCCATTCGGGCAGATCGCCCAGGTCGCGACCCCCGGCTGAGGCATTGGCGTCGAAAAGCGGGCGTGCGGTCATGGAATGCTCCTGTTCATCTGTCTTATCGATAGGTGGCGCGAAGCTGGCCCGGGTTCAAGGGGCCGTGATCCGAGGCAGTCGCTTGGTGCGGGGCGTTTGCCGCCTGAGCTGCGGTGCGTCCGGCTCGCGGCGCGTGCAACACGAGGATGCGTTTGTCCGGCGCTTTTCCCAGATGTCTCCCCCCCCGGGAGCTGTCATCCATAGGCGGCGAGGATGGCCTTCAGATCGTCCAGCGTGTTCGCTTCGGCCAGCGGTTTGTCCTGCCGCCAGCGGGACATGCGGGGAAACCGCAGCGCCACGCCGGATTTGTGCCGTGGGCTTTCGTGAATGCCTTCGAAGGCGATCTCGAAGACATGGTGCGGCGTGACCTGCCGCACCGGGCCGAAGCGTTGCTGGGTGTTCTTGCGCACCCAGGCCGTGATCTTGCGGAATTCCGCGTCGGTCAGGCCGGAATAGGCCTTCGTGAACGGTACGAGCGCGTCGCCATCCCAGACCGCGAAGGTGAAATCGGTGAAGAGATTGGCGCGGCGGCCGTGGCCCTGCTGGGCATAGATCATCACTGCATCAATGGTGAGCGGATCGAGCTTCCATTTCCACCAATCGCCCTTCTTGCGGCCCGACAGATAGGGGCTGTCCTTGCGTTTCAGCATGACACCTTCCGCGCGCATCTCCCGCGCCTGGGCACGGGTCTCGGCGAGCACGTCCCAGGTATCGAAGTCGATCAGACGGGAGGGGCGGATCGGGGCCTCGGCGGGCAATTGGCCCAGCATCCGGTCAAGTCGCGCGCGCCGATCCGCCATGGGCGTATCGCGCAGGTCCCGGCCGTCCGCTTCCAGCACGTCATAGGCCAGCAGGATCACGGGCGCGTCTTTCAGCAGCTTCTTCGGCACGGTCTTGCGGCCAATGCGGGCCTGCAAGGTATTGAAAGGGAGCGGGATTTCGTCCTCGGCATTCCAGGCCACGATCTCGCCGTCGAGCACGGTGCCCTCGGGCAGGTAGTCCCGCGCGCGGGCAAGTTCGGGGAAGCGGTCGGTCATCAGCTCCTCGCCGCGCGACCAGACGTGGTGTTCGCTGCCGCGGATCAGAAGCTGACCGCGAATGCCGTCCCATTTCCACTCCGCCTGCCACTCTTCCGGCGGGCCGATATCCACGGGGCCGTCGTCAAGCTGGTAGGCCAGGTAGAACGGGTAGGGGCGCGAGGCATCCGCGGCGGGGTCGTCTGCTTCGATGAGCGCGTGATAGGTGATGTCGTCCGGGGTCCATTTGCCCATGAGTTTATGGGCCAGAACGGCCTCTTCCTGCCCGGTGGCCTGCGCCAGGGCGCGGGTCATCAGCTTCTGGCTGACCCCGATCCGGAAACCTCCGGTAATGAGCTTGTTGAAGAGGAAGCGCTCGGTCGTATCGAGCCGGGCCCATGCATCGAGGATGCGCGTCTTGCGCTCCGCGATATCCACCTGAGACAGCGACTTAAGCTTGAGTATCCAGTCGGTTAGCGGACGGTCTTCATGTATTTTCGCATCCGGAAGCACAAGCGCGATCGTCTCGGCAAGATCGCCGACAATGGGATAGCTTTCCTCCAGCAGCCAAAGCGGAATGCCTGCGCGCTCCGCCGCCCATTCGCGCAGCTGGGTCGTGTTGACCGCACGTTTCGGGCGTCGGCCCGAGAAAAGCGCGATGGTCCAGAGCTTGTCGGTATCGGGCGCGGTCCGGAAATACTCCGCCAGCGCCTTGGTCTTGAGGGTGGTCTTCGTGGTCTGGTCCACGGCGGTGAAGAGTGCTGCGAAATCCTTCACGCGCGCACCTCCTCCGACTCTTGCGAGACGTCGTCGGCATCTTCCGATCCGAACTCGGTCGACAGGACATGCGCGTCATAGCCTTCAGACTTCAGCCATCGCGCGAAGATCTCCGTGTAACCATGTGTGCAGAATACTTTTTCCGCCCCGGTTTCCCGAATCGCCCAGAGCAGGCCGTCCCAATCCGCATGGTCGGAAATCACGAAGCCCCGGTCCATCGCCCGCCGTCGCCTGACCCCCCGGAGCGCCATCCATCCGGACGCGAAGGATTGGCTCGACGGGCCGAAGCGACGCATCCAGGGCGTGCCCAGAGCCGAAGGGGGCGCGATGATCAACGGATTCTTTACGGATTTCGGATCTATATCGGATGTGACCTGCGTGGTCTCGGGCAAGGGCAGGCCCTGATCGCGCAGGATACGATTGGTGGCCTCGACGGCCCCGTGGGTCAGGATCTGACCGATTTCGGGATCGATCAAGGACAGAACCCGCTGGGCCTTGCCGAGGGAATAGGCACCCAGAACCGATGCGCGTCCTTCCGCCGCGTTGGTGGCCCACCACTCGTTAACTTCCGCGGCGACCTCGGCTTCGGGGCGCCATTTGAAAACCGGCAGGCCGAAGGTGCATTCGGTGATGAAAGCGTGGCAGGAGATGGGCTCGAAGGGCTCGCACAGGCGATCGGGCTCGGTCTTGTAGTCGCCGGAAACGACCCAGACCTCACCGCCGACCTCCACGCGGATCTGAGCCGATCCGGGGATGTGACCTGCCGGATGGAAGGAGACGGTTGCGCCGCCGATCTTTCGCGGCTCGCCCATGGCGATCGTGTCGAGGGAGACATCGCCAAGACGGTAGCGCATGACCGGGGCGGCGGCTTCGGTTGCGAGGTAATGGGCGTGGCCCCAGCGGGCATGGTCGGCATGCCCATGCGTGATGAGCGCGCGGTCGACCGGGCGCCAGGGATCGATGAAGAAATCGCCTGCGGGGCAGTAGATGCCACGCTCTGTGAAGGTCAGGACGGGGTCGGACATGGCCTTTAGGATAGGGCGGTCCGGCGCGGTGCCAATGCCGGGGATCGTCGCGGCACCGGGGTGCGGGTCAACCTGTCGCCGTGGCGTCCGCGGTGCTGCCGGAGGTGTTGAAATGCGCGATGATCTCGCGGATGACCCGGCCGCGAACTTGCGGCCCCTCCATGAGGACCTCGTGTTCGCCGCCCGGCACGCGTTCGAGACGCCCCTTGGGCCAGGCCTTCATGCGGGCCTCGATCCGGGGCACGTCGACGATGCGTTCATTGGTACCGACGAATGTGAGGCAGGGGTAGTCCGGGCTCGGCAGACGCGACAGGGCGCGGCATTCCTTCAGCGCCTCGTTCAGCCAGCGCAGGGACGGGCCACCGAGTTGCAGCTTCGGCTCTGCCAAAACCTGCGCGCGCATGTAGTCGAACATGTCGCGATCGCGGGTCAGCATGTTATCGTCGAAACCTTCCGAGACGATGTAGCTCTCGGGTCGGGTTCCGGGCGCGATTTGATGGCCCATGCCAACCTGCGCGCCCCCCCAGCTCAGCGCCCAGGCGGCGGGGCGCATGACGGGCGAGATCCGGATGCCCCACATCGGGCCCGTGAAGACGGCCGAGGCGACGGGCAGGCGGTTCATCAGCGACCGCAGGCCGATACAGCCGCCCATGGAATGGCCGATCAGGTGCCAGGGCTGCGGCAATCCTTCGGCCTTGACCCATTCCATCAGCGCATCCGCATCGCGCTGATAATCGTCGAATACATCGACATGACCGGTGCGCGCATCGTCCAGAAGCCGGTCCGACAGCCCTTGGCCGCGCCAGTCGATGGTGACCGTGTGATAGCCGCCCGCCGCCAGATCAGCGGCGGTGCGGCCATATTTCTCGATATATTCCGTACGTCCCGGAAACAGCAGAACGGTCCCGCGCACGGGCGTATCTGCCGCTGCCGGATAATGTCCGATGCGCAGCCTCTTGCCATCAACCGATTGGATCCACAGCGCCCGGGCCCCATCGGGCCCATGCGCGGCGTCGGTCAGGAAAGGGGCCGCATCCGACATCAGGCCAGCACGCCCGCGAGCTTCATCGCCATGCCCATATCGCCATCGATCGTTAGTTTGCCGGACATGAATGCGGCGGTCGGGTTCATTTCGCCTTCGAGGATCTGGCGGAACGTGTCGGCGTCGGAGGTCATGGTGACATCGGCCTCTTCATCCGCGGCGCGCGCGCCAGAATCGTCCATCATGACGGTGCCTTCGCCCTCGATGTCGAACTTTGCCGTGCCGCCGATGTCCTGGCCTGCCAGCTTGTCGTTCAGGGCCGATACGGCCTCGTTGATGATATCGCTCATGCGCGCTGTCCTCCATGTGATCCGGTTCGGGTAGCAATTCCCGAACTAGGCGCTAATCTCATCGGGACCATGATTAGGACACGCCCCGAATTCAATTCTACCGTTGCGGCATTTGCCGTGCTGGTCATGTTTTCCATACCCGCACAAGGCCATGCCGAAGCGACGAGCGATCGTGCCGCGGAACTGGCGCGCGATCTGGCCGAAGCCGTGGACGCCGCCGAAGCGCAGCGGCTGGAGCGCGAATTGCAGCTCGAATGGTCGAAATCCGGCTCCGCGGCCATGGATCTCCTGCTGAAGCGGGGACGCGACGCGCTGGAGATCAACGAAACGGATCGCGCCATCGACCATCTCCTGGCGCTGACCGATCATGCGCCCGGATTCGCCCAAGGGTGGTACTCGCTCGCGCAGGCCTATTACGCGCAAGGGCAATACGGCCAGGCAGCGGATGCGCTGGAGCGCACGCTCGCCCTCAATCCGAATCACTTCGGCGCCTTGCAGGGCATGGGGGCGCTTCTTGAACAATTGGACCGACAGGCGCTGGCCTATCGCGCCTACGCGGAGGCCGAGGCATTGCGTCCCTTCGACAAGGATGTGACAGAGGCGTTGAAGCGGCTGGATCTTGCGGCAAACGGCACCCGGCTCTGATCCCGAGGCGGCAAAGGGCACATCCATATGGAAATGAGATCCCGCGTGGCGGCGGTGCTCGGTCCGACAAACACCGGCAAGACGCATTACGCGATTGACCGGATGCTCGGGTATCGCACCGGCATCATCGGCCTGCCGCTGCGCCTTCTTGCACGCGAAGTCTACGACAAGGTCGTCGCGGCGCGCGGCCCCGGCGTCGTGGCGCTTGTGACCGGGGAGGAGCGTATCGTGCCGCCCCGCGCGGCCTATTGGGTCTGCACTGTCGAGGCGATGCCCGAAGGCATGGGCACGGATTTCGCGGCCATCGACGAAATCCAGCTATGCGCCGATCCCGAGCGTGGTCATGTCTTCACCGACCGCCTTCTGCGCATGCGCGGCACGCACGAGACCCTGTTCATGGGCGCGGATACGATGCGCGGTCCGATCGCCGCATTGGTGCCGGGATGCGAGTTCATCGGCCGCGAGCGGATGAGCCAGCTGTCCTATCTCGGCTCGAAAAAGATAAGCAGGTTGCGCCCGAGATCGGCAATCGTCGGGTTCTCGGTTGAGAACGTCTATGCCATCGCCGAGCTGCTGCGTCGCCAGAAGGGGGGCGCTGCCGTGGTAATGGGCGCGCTCAGCCCCCGCACGCGGAATGCGCAGGTCGATTTGTATCAGAACGGCGAGGTGGATTACCTCGTGGCCACCGATGCCATCGGGATGGGGCTCAACCTCGATATCGATCACGTCGCGTTCTCATCGCTGACGAAGTTCGACGGACGGCGGATGCGGCCGCTCGCCCCGAACGAGCTGGCGCAGATCGCAGGCCGGGCGGGGCGCGGCATGAGCCATGGCACCTTCGGCGTGACGGGCGAGGCTCCGCCCTTGCAGGACGACGTGGCCGAGGCCATCTGCAACCACCGCTTCACGCCGATCAAGAAACTGAACTGGCGCAATGCGAAGCTGTCCTTCGGGTCCATCGACGCGCTGATCGCATCGCTCGAGGCGGGCACCGATGATCCCATCCTCGTCAAGGCGCGGGAGGCCGACGATCTGCAAGCGCTGAAGGAGCTGTCCACCCGGGCGGAGGTGCGGGCGCGGGCCTCCGATGCGCGGTCGGTTCAGCTTTTGTGGGATGTCTGCCGCATCCCGGATTTTCGCGGTATCAGTCACGCGGAACATGCAGGCCTGCTCGACGTTATCTTCGGGTATCTGCACGAGAAAGGGAGCGTGCCCGATGATTTCCTGGCCCGGCAGGTGCACCGGATCGACCGGACCGAAGGCGATATCGACACATTGTCGAAACGATTGGCGTATATCCGCACATGGACATATGTCGCGCAGCGCAAAGGTTGGGTCGGTGATGAAGAGCATTGGCGCGACCGCACCCGAGCGGTAGAAGACAGAGTATCGGACGCCCTGCATGAGCGTTTGACGCAAAGATTCGTTGACCGGCGGACGAGTGTCCTCCTTCGCCGGTTGAAGCAAAAGGAGGCCCTTTTGGCCGAAGTGAACGACAAAGGTGAAGTGACCGTCGAAGGCGAATTCGTCGGCAGGCTCGAAGGGTTCCGGTTCCGGCAGGACAAGGACGCCCAGGGGCAGGAGGCCAAGACGCTGAAGACGGCGTCCTTGCAGGCGCTCAGCCCGCATTTCCATCTGCGCGCGGACAGGTTCTACAACGCGCCCGACACGGAGATCGACTTCACCGAGCAGGGCGGCCTCATGTGGGGCGACCAGGCGGTGGGCAAGCTCGAAAAGGGCGATGATGCGCTCAAGCCGCGGGTCGTGGCCTTTGTCGACGACGAAGCCGGGCCCGATGTGCGCCAGAAGGTGGAGCGCCGCCTGCAGCATTTCATCGACCGCAAGGTGGCGAGCCTCTTCGAGCCGCTGATCAATATCCAGCGCGACGAGACGCTGACCGGCCTTGCCAAGGGGTTCGCCTTCCGCATGGTCGAGGCGATGGGCGTGCTGCCGCGCGGTGCGGTGGCCAACGACGTCAAGGAGTTAGACCAGGACGCGCGTGGCGCATTGCGCAAGCACGGCATGCGGTTCGGTCAGTTCACCATTTTCATGCCGCTTCTGCTCAAGCCCGCGCCGACGCGCCTGCGTCTGGTTTTGTGGAGCCTCGCGCAGGGTCATGACGTTTTCCCCGAAGCGCCGCCGCCGGGTCTCGTGACCGTACCGGCCGAGGCGGGCACGTCGAACGACGCCTTCACCACGATGGGGTATCGCCGCGCGGGCAAGCGGGCCATCCGCATCGACATGCTGGAGCGGTTGGCCGACATGGTCCGCGGCGAGGACAGCCGGGGCGGGTTCGAGGCCAAGGCCGACATGCTCTCGATCACCGGTCTCACGCTGGAGCAATTCGCGGATCTGATGGAAGGTCTGGGCTATCGCGCCGAGAGGGGCGAGCGGGCCAAGGAAAAGGCCGTCGATCAGGTAGTGCCCACCGATGAGGGTATCGCGCATGAGGCCGAAGTGCCCGCAGCCGACACGCCCGAGGAGGCGCCTGCCGCCGACACGCCGGTCTTCGACGCGGGACAGCCCGATGCCGCGGAGGCCGGTGCCATCACCGGCGAGGAAGCCACAGCGACGGCGACGGAAGGTGTCGAGGCGATCACCGATCACGGTGAAGCCCCGATCGCGGCAGAGCCTGCTCAGCCGCAGGACGAAGCGCCTGTCGATGCCGTCTCGGACGAGGAAACGCCGGTTGGCACAGCGCCTGACGCGGATATCGCAGGCCCCGAGATGGAGGTGTTCTATACTTTCACCTGGGTCGGCAATCGTAATCGCGGCGGTGGCAAGCCGCAGGGGCAGGGCCAAGGCCGGGGCCGGGGCGGCCCGCCGAAAGGCAAAGGCAAGCCCAAGGGCAAAGGGCCGCGCGATGGCGGGCCGAAGAAGGTCCAAAATTACGAGGCACGTCCGCAGAAGAAGGACAAGATCGACCCCGACAACCCCTTCGCCGCGGCGTTGCAGGGCTTCAAGGGCAAGTCTTGATCCTCGACGCACACGCTTTGCGATCAGCGCGACCCGTCTCCACCGCGAGACGGGTTGGCTGAGCCGCGATGTCGGACCGCATCCGCATCGACAAATGGCTCTGGCATGCGCGATTTTTCAAGACGCGCAGCCTGGCCAACAAGCTGGTGGCCTCGGGCCGGGTGCGCCTGAACAGCCAGCCCGTCGCGAAACCGGCAGTTCAGGTAGCGCCGGGCGATGTTCTGACATTCCCGAAAGACGATCACGTCCGCGTCATCCGGGTCATCGCGCCGGGCGAGCGGCGCGGCCCCGCACCCGAGGCTCAGGCGCTCTACGAGGACCTCGATCCACCGCAACCGCGTGTGCGCGAGGTCCAACCGCATGTCCCGCGTTACGATGAGGGCGGGCGCCCCTCGAAGCGCGACCGCAGGCTGCTCGATCAAACCCGCCGTGATGCGCTTGAATGATGCGGGGCCTTGGTCTAGCTGTGCCAAAAGCTGAAGACGGACCCTGCTGATATGACCTATATCGTCAACGATGCCTGCATTGGCTGCAAATACACCGACTGCGTCGAGGTCTGCCCCGTGGATTGCTTCTACGAGGGGGAGAACATGCTCGTCATCCATCCCGACGAGTGCATCGATTGCGGCGTGTGCGAGCCTGAATGTCCCGCAGATGCGATCCGGCCCGATACCGAGCCGGAGGCCGAGAAGTGGGTCGAGTTCAATCGTAAATATTCGGAAATGTGGCCGGTCATCATCACCAAGAAGGACCCGCTGCCCGAGGCCGAGGAACGCGACGGCGAAGAAGGCAAGCTCGAGAAGTACTTCTCCGAAGCGCCGGGCGAGGGCGGCTGAGCCTGATTCGCGCAGTGCAGCACGACGGGGCGGCTTTCGCGGCGGTTTAGGCCGTTAAGCCCTTGAAACGCATTGACAATGGGTCGCTTTCTCAGGGCGCTGGGAAGTGGCTCATTTTTGTGCTATTGTGACAACTCAATGATAGCGCTTTATCCATATCAGTTTCGGGGCGTCTGCACCCATCTGTAAAGTCTGGCATTCCATGAAGTGATCGGAAATTGGTTTTTCCGTTCGCTTCTTTTCGTGCCGTTTGATGGGTCCGAGATATGGGAAGGCGCGCTGCCTGAGGAAGCAATATGTCGAAGTCGAACAAGTCCGAATTCCGCCCGAACGATTACGTGGTGTACCCTGCGCATGGCGTCGGTCAGATCATGTCGATCGAAGAGCAGGAGATTGCGGGCATCAAGCTCGAGCTTTTCGTGATTTCCTTTGAGAAGGACAAGATGACCCTGCGCGTGCCGACGCACAAGGCGACCGAGGTGGGCATGCGTTCGCTGTCCTCGCCTGACGTCGTCAGCCAGGCCATGAAGACGCTGAAGGGCAAGGCCAAGGTCAAGAAGGCCATGTGGTCGCGCCGGGCGCAGGAATACGAGCAGAAGATCAATTCCGGCGATCTGATCTCCATCGCGGAGGTCGTGCGCGACCTGCACCGTGCCGACGATCAGCGCGAGCAAAGCTATTCCGAGCGTCAGCTGTATGAAGCGGCCCTTGAGCGTCTGACCCGCGAAATCTCTGCGGTCTCCGGCGGCGACGAGGTCGCAGCTGCCAAGCAGATCGACGACGTGCTCGTGTCGCGCGCCGCCGCGGCCTAAGCGACACTCCTTCGATTACAATGCAAAGACCGCGCTCCCACCGGGGCGCGGTTTTTTCATGCCTCCTCGGACTTGCTGTCGCGATTGGCCTGGCTGTCCAGCGCGGACAGAAGGGCCGTCTCCAGGTCTTTCTCCAATTCCTTGGCGCGCGCGATATAGGGCTCGTTTTCGCCTGCGGGCACACCGGGCCGCCAATGCTGCGCCAATTCGCGCACGGTCATCCGGTCGTGTTGGAAGAAGGTCTTCTCGGCTTCTGCCGCTTCGAACTCGGTCAGGCCCATATTCTCAAGGACATAGCGGCCCGCACGCAGGGAGCTGTCGAACAGCTCGCGCACGATGTCGTCGGCGCCCGCCTGATAGAGCTCGTAGACATGGGTGCGGTCGCGCGCGCGCGCCACGATGTGCAACTCGTCCCCACGCAAGCGCCGCGCATAGGCCACGATCCTGGACGTCGCGGCCGGATCATCCAGCGCAACGCAGAGCACGCGCGCCTTCTCGATGCCCGCGGCATGAAGCAGATCCGGGCGTGTCGGATCGCCGAAGAAGCCCTTGAAGCCGAAGCGCCGCATGGTCTGGATCGTCTCCATGTCATGGTCGATCACCACCGTCTCGAACCCTGTGGATTGCAGCATCCGGTTCACGATCTGCCCGAAGCGGCCGATGCCCGCGATGATGACGGGCGCGGTCTTGTCGATCTCATCGTGCTCGCGCTGGGTGTCGCCGGAGCTCATGCGTTTGGACAACTGCTCATAGGCCATGAAGGCCAGCGGCGTGAACAGCATCGACAGCGCGATGACAAGCAGGATGCGTTCGCCGAGCGCGTCGGTCAGCACGTTCTGCTGGAGCGAGAAGGAGACGAGCACGAAGCCGAACTCGCCCGCCTGCGCAAGGCCGAGGGTGAAGAGCCATCGGTCCTTGCCAGTGAGGCCGAATATCACCCCGAGCACGTAAAGGATGACGCCTTTGAGCGCCATCATCCCGAGGGTCAGCGACAGGATCAGGAGGGGGGCTGCGAAGAAGGTGCCGAAGGAGATACCGGCCCCGACAGTGATGAAGAACAAGCCCAGAAGCAGGCCCTTGAAGGGTTCGATATCCGATTCCAGCTCGTGCCGGAATTCGGAATTGGCCAGCACTACGCCCGCAAGGAACGTCCCGAGCGCGGGCGAGAGGCCCACGAGCATCATCAGGAAGGCAATGCCCAGCACAATCAGCAGCGACACGGCGGTGTACATCTCGCGCAGGCGCGCCTGGTGGATGAAGCGGAAAAGCGGGCCGGTCAGGTAGATGCCCGCGAGGATGATCGCCGCGATGGCGCCCAGCGTCACGAGGGTCACGCCCCAGCCGGGCAGGCCTTCCACGAGGCTCATGGAATGATGCGCATCTTCCCCGTGCCCCACGCCGATGGAGCCGTCCTCGTTGATCGTGGCAGGCGCGGCAACCGCCAGAAGCGGCAACAGAACCAGCATCGGGATCACCGCGATGTCCTGCGTCAGAAGGACCGAGAAGGTGGACCGCCCGCCGCTTGTCTGGATCAGGCGTTTCTCGGACAGGGTCTGAAGCACGATCGCCGTCGAGGACAGCGCGAAGATCAGGCCGATGGCGAGCGCGGTCTGCCAGACATAGCCGAACAGCATCACGAGGCCGGTCACGGCGAGCGTTGTAACGCTGATTTGCAACCCGCCCAGGCCCAGCAGCTTGTGGCGCATATCCCAAAGCGCGCGCGGCTCAAGCTCGAGGCCGATGAGAAACAGCATCATGACAACGCCGAATTCGGCAAAATGCTGCAGATCCTCGGTTGCATTCACGAGCCCCAGAACCGGGCCGATCACAAGGCCCGCGGCGAGGTAGCCCAGCACCGATCCAAATCCGAGACGGGCGGCAATCGGCACGGCGATGACCGCTGCGGCGAGGTAGATCGAGGCTTGGAACAGAAATGCGTCCATCGGCGAGGGCTCCTTCGGGCGTCCTCCTCATTCTGCGCGTGCAGCACCGACATGCAAGGGCAGTGCAGAGGGGGCGGGCGTCACACCGGCAGGGGGGCGTCGCGTTTGAGCTGGTCCATCACGATCTGGCTTTGCACGCGGGCCACGGACGGATGGCTCAGCAGCACATCGTGGATCAGCCGGTGCAAGCCCCGCAGATCGGGCGCATAGACCCGCAGGAGGTAATCCGCCTCGCCGGTCAGGGTCCAGGCGGAGACGATCTCGGACCGTGTGGCCACAAGGCGGGCAAAGCGTTTCGACTGATCGGCGCCATGGCTGCCAAGACTGACCTGGATGAAGGCCTGCACTGCGAGGCCCAGGCGTTCGGGATCGAGATCGGCCCGGTAGCCCCGGATCGCGCCGATCTTTTCAAGCCGCTGACGCCGACGGCCAATCTGGCTTGCCGAGAGGTTGAGCATCTGTCCGAGCGCATCCGCCGTCAGATGCGCATCCTCCTGCAGGGCCGCGAGGAGGCGGGTATCGGTCTCGTCCAGATCGATGCGGGTATCTTGCATAATATGAGCATAGCGCGCGTGTCTTACGCAATCAACGTCACTATTCCGGTCAATTTCGCGCAATTTCAGCATGTGCAAACGGGTATGATACGGCCTACACCCAAGTCAGAGGAGAAGATGATGGGCCCGTTCCCCCACGACGCGCCGCAGGCACAGATCACGTCCGAGAACCCTGCCGGGACGGATGGTTTCGAGTTCGTGGAATTTGCCCATCCCGACCCGGATGCGCTGCGCGATGTCTTTACGAAAATGGGTTATACCCATGTCGCTAACCACAAGACGAAGGCCGTGGAGCTCTGGCAGCAGGGCGATATCACCTACGTTCTGAATGCCGAGCCGGACAGTTTCGCCGCGCGCTTCGTGGAGGAGCACGGCCCCTGCGCGCCCTCCATGGCCTGGCGTGTCCGCGATGCGCAGCACGCCTTCGAGCATGCCGTCGCGCAAGGGGCGGAGCCCTATGAGGGGAGCGACAAGACCGTGGATTGGCCCGCGATCAAGGGGATCGGCGGGTCGCTTCTCTACTTCACCGACCAATATTACGCGACCTCGCCCTACAACAGCGAGTTCGACTGGATCGCGACCTCCAAACCCGAGGGCGTGGGGTTCTGGTATCTCGATCACCTCACGCACAATGTCTTCAAGGGGAACATGGACAAGTGGTTCGACTTCTATGGCCGCCTGTTCAATTTCCAGGAAATCCGCTTCTTTGATATCGAGGGCAAGTTCACGGGGCTCTTTTCCCGTGCGCTGACCTCGCCCTGCGGACGTATCCGAATCCCGATCAACGAGGACCGTGGCGAGACCGGGCAGATCGTGTCCTATCTCAAGAAGTACAACGGCGAGGGTATCCAGCACATCGCGGTGGGGGCGAAGAACATCTATGATGCGACCGATGCGATTGCCGAGAACGGGCTCAAGTTCATGCCGGGCCCGCCGGACACCTATTACGACCTGAGCAAGACGCGCGTGGCGGGCCATGAAGAGCCCATCGACCGGATGAAGAAGCATGGCATCCTGATCGACGGTGAGGGCGTGGTAGATGGCGGCGAGACGCGAATCCTGCTGCAGATCTTCTCGAAGACGGTGATTGGTCCGATCTTCTTCGAATTCATCGAGCGCAAGGGCGATGACGGCTTCGGAGAGGGCAACTTCAAGGCGCTGTTCGAGTCCATCGAGGCCGAACAGATCGCCAATGGCGAGTTGGAAGGCACCGAATAAGCCCGGTGCGGGACACTTCGAAAGTAGAGAGTGTCGCGCGGCCAAGGCTGCGCGACGGTGCCGCGTGCCGGATCAGCCGCGCGGCATCTGAAGGGTCATGTTGCGCCCGCCCTTGACGTAGCGCAGCTGGCTTTCGCCGATGGCTGCAACGCGCCCGCCATCGAGACGGTCCCCGACAGACACTTTCACATATCGCCCGTTGGAAAGCCGGACGAGCGCGCTGCGGCTCGACGGCTGGCCATAGACGCCGATCAGGTTGATGCGGCGCAGGTTGATCGCATTCTCTTCCGTGGCGGCCCGCGCGACGGAGGTGTTGGACGGTATGCTGGGCGCCACGGTGCGGGGGGCCACGGCGGCAGCGGAGGCGACCTGCGTCGTGGGCGCGGGCGATGCCGCCTGACGCGCCTGGGCGGCGGCCACGATGCGCGCCATGTTCACGGGCCGGGAGCTGGGGCGTTCGGATACCGCGACCGCCTGATCGGTTGCAGTCACGTCCTCTTCCTGCGCGGTCTTCTCGGCGTCCGGGCGCAGGGCAGGACGGAACGCGGCCAGTTCGTTGCGGGAAAACCCGGTCAGGTTGGCGCGGTCGTTCTGTTCCTGCAGATCGCCGGGGCGGGTATTCGGGCGGAAATCGTCAAATTCCTGCAGGCGTTGGAAGATTTCCGTGGGTGCGGGTCGGCTGCCATCCGCGCGTTCCGGGATCGCCTCGACCACCGGAGCCAGCGCATCGCCCCGCAAGGGCGGCACGGCAGGGGGCAGACCCGCGAAGATGCGCACGCGGTCGGGGTTCACGGCGCCTTCCGGCGTGGCCCGCACGAGGCCGCGATCGTCAAGATCGAAGGGCGTGCCCGCAGGGGCCGGGATAGGCGGCGCATCATAGGCCGGATCGCGTGCCACCCGCGCCATCGGCAAGGCATTGGCGTCGAATTGCGGCACGTCCGGATCGATGGAGGCGACATAGAGATCGCCTGCGTCGCTTTCGCGGATATCGACCGGGGCCTCGGGTGCGCGCTGCCAGATGCCAGTCGCGGCATAGGTCGCTTCGGCCTCCTCGGTGCTGAGCGCTTCGGGTTCCTGTTGGGGCTGCGGCGCCGCGATGGCGGGATCGGATGTGAGGGTGGAAGGGGCCGGGGCGACCGGCTCGACCGCAAGGCTGGCTTCGCGCTGCGGTTCCGCATCGGGCGCTGCGCCGGGCGATTCCAGGCCGGTCTCCGCGGTTTGCTCGGGCAGTGGTGCCGGATCGTCGGCCGGTGCGACGACCTCGGGCAGCGGATCCTCGGGAACCGCCGCGATCTCGCTTGGTGCGGGACTGCGGAAGAGGCGCGCAAGCCCATCCTCGAGAAAGACCGAGGCCCAGGCGGCAACGCCCAAAAGGAACAGCAGAAGGGCCGAAGTCAGCATCAGACCGAGGAAACGAGGCTTGCCGCCGACGTAATTGTCCTTCCGGCGCGCGCCGAAGACGGTCATCCGTTCGGCTTCGTTGGCGGCGGCGGTGGTGGCCTGCGCGCCGTTTGCGGACTGCGCAGCCTTGGTCTTCGCGTCTTTTCCGCCCAGGCCAATCCGCGCGCCCAATCCGCGGCGCGCTTCTTTTGTGGGGGCGGGATCCGCCGCGGCCCCCGGACGAAGGCCCGCAGAGCCCAACCGCGCGGAACTCGCAGCGAGCGCGGGGCTGTCGACGGCGGTCCCGACAGGTGCCGTGACGGATGCATCCCCCGCCGGGAGAGGCGCCGGATCGTTGGGGATATGCGCGGCCTCGAATTGGTCATGCCCGATGGGACGCGCCATGTCGCGCGGCGCGGGTTTGTCATCGGCAGCTTTGACTGCGGCAGCCTTGTTGCGGGTGGCCTGATCCTGCGCGGGCTGTCCGAAGGGGCCCGGCGTCAGATCGCTGTCCTCCGGCAGGACCGGCGGGGCCGGACGTGTCAGACTGTCGAGGACCTGCGGGTCGGGCGCCACGGGACTGTCGATCCGGTCCGCAGCCACCGGACGAACCGACAGGCGCGGCGCACCGCTCGGGCTGTCATCGCGCGCACGTAGCGGTGCGGCAGGCGTCTTCGGGGCCGGTGGCGGCGCATCACGGCGGGCGCGCATCGACACGAAGGCGGGTTTTTCCTCGGGCGGGGTCGAGGGCGCCTTGGCATCGGGGGGCGTTGGGGCGGCGGGCGCCCTGACCGGTGGCGCTGCCTTGGGATCGGCCAAGGGGTCAGCCGCACGGGCGCGAACGGGGTACGGCTTCGCCTCGGAGGGTACAGAGGGCTCGGTCTGCTCGGCTGAGGAAGCGTCGCTCTCATCCTCGCGGTCCAGCGTATCGACTTCCGCCTCAGTGTGTTTGTCGGCCTTCACCTCCGTGGGCTTGTCGGCCTTCGCGGCTTCGATTGCGGGCGGCTCAGGCGTTGGTGCTGCCGACTGGGCATCGCGGCCATGATCGGCTGCTGCGTCCGCTGGGTCGCTCTCGCGCGCTGACACCGGAGCTTCGGTCTGCTGAGGCGTTGTCTCCGGGGGCGTCGTCTCTAGGGGCGCTGTGCGCGCGTCTTCGGCGGATGCCTCGGCTGCGGTTTCTTCCTCCGGCGCGGGCTCAGCCTCACGCTCAGGTTCGGGCATCGGCACGATCCGCAGCGGCGTGCTGTCCGGCTTGAGGGCTTTGCCGCTCCAGCTTTCTGCGGATCCGAAGCACACTTCGCGCCCGAAACCGTTGCCCTGAGCGGCAACAAAGCCCATCGGCGCAAATCCGTGCTCGAGCGCGAAGGCTTCCGCTTCTTCGAGCGTCTCGACCGCGACGGCGGCGACATGCAGGCGTCCGTCCCGCTCCAGCGCGTCGATGCGCAACTCGGTCACAGCGTAGGGGGTCTGACCGTCAACCGCATCGCGCGCCGCCGCGTCGAGGGAGGCGCCTTGCGGCATGTCACGCTCGAGAAGCTTGATCTGGTCTTCGGGCAGGATCAGCTTGACCACGCCGTCGGTCTGTCCGGCCTTGGCCATCTCATCCCGCAGCGCGGCCATCTCGGCGGCGAGATCCCCGTCGAGCCCGGCCTGCCCTAGACGGGCCCAGCCCCCCTTCACCCGCTGGAGAAGCGTGATTCCGTCGAAGGAAAGGTTCAGGGCAAAATCAGGTCTCATGGCCATGGTTTAACACCGCTTTCAGCTGCGTGGGAGTCCGCATCCGCCAATCCAGAATATAGGGCAGGGACGCGCCGACGCAAAGCCAAGACGCTTGCGCACGGGGCGGCATCGGAGGAAGGTATCGGGGCCTAGCCGATGCCACCGAAAGGATCGCCATGCCGCGTCTCATCGCCGGAATTCTCGCCCCGCTACTCGTCTCTGCCGCGCTTGTCGCGCCTGTGCCCGCGCCGGTTGCTGCGCAAGCACAAGCGCAGGAGGACATCCTTGCCCGGATGTCGGTCTCGGGACGCGGCGAGGCGGCCGCGGTGCCCGATATGGCGACGATCCGCTTAGGCGTCATGGCGCAGGAAGAGACAGCGGCAGAGGCACTCGATGCGACATCCGAGGTCGCGGGCCGGATCATCGCGCGGCTCGAAAGCTTCGAAATCGCGGCGCGGGACGTGCAGACCTCGGGGCTGTCCCTGCAGCCGGTCTATACCCGCTATGATCGCGACAACGGCAAGCCGCCGGAAATCACGGGCTTTCGCGCCTCGAACCAGGTCACGGTCCGGGTGCGCGATCTGGACATCCTGGGCGATGTTCTGGGGGCCGTGACGGGGGACGGGGCCAACACGCTGGACGGGTTGAGCTTTGGCGTGATCGACGAGACGCCGCTTCTGGACGAGGCGCGGCGCAGTGCGGTCGCGGATGCGCGCCGCAAGGCCGAGCTCTACGCGGAAGCCGCGGGCGTGTCGCTGGGCCGGGTTCTGTCGATCGACGAGCAGGGGGGCGCGCGGCCCATGCCGATGCCCATGGCCGAGATGCGGATGGCTGCGGATTCGGTGCCGATCGCGCAGGGCGAGACGGGCTATTCCGCGCAGGTCTCGATGGTGTTCGAGATCATCCAGTAACCCGCGCCTTGAGATCCGCCAGCACGTAGAGCCGGATCGCGGAGGCCAATCCGACATCGAGGCCGCGGCTTGCGTCGATTTCGGTCGCAAGGACGTTGATCGGCTTGGCGTCGCGGGCGGCAATGGCGCGGAATTCCTGCCAGAACGGATCCTCCAGCGAGACGGAGGTGCGGTGCCCGCGCAGGGTGAGCGAGCGTTTCACCGGCCGCGCGGTCATTCGCTTTCGTGCCCGTCGAGATCGCGGCGGGCCTTTTCGGCGCGCGCCTTCTCAAGCCCTTTGCGGGCTTTCGTCCGCCCGAACTTCGCGGCGTTCTCATCGCCCTTGCGGCGTTTGTCGTCGCGGGCGCGGGATTTGCGGGCGCGGCTGAGGTTCACGATCTTTGCCATGGTGGCATGATACCCCATCCGCGCCCTTTGGCGAAGACCTCAGCTGTCCTTGGGGCCGATCATGTCTTCGGGGCGGACCACGGCGTCGAAGGTGGCCTCATCGACAAAGCCAAGCGCGATGGCCTCTTCCTTCAGCGTGGTGCCGTTCTTATGCGCCGTCTTGGCGACCTTGGTGGCGTTGTCATAGCCGATTGTGGGCGCGAGCGCGGTCACCAGCATCAGCGAATTGCGCATCAGCTCTCCGATCCGCGTCTCGTTGGCCTGAATGCCCGACACCATGTTGTCGGTGAACGCGGACGCGCTGTCGCCCAGAAGCTGCATGCTTTGCAGCACATTGTAGGACATCATCGGGTTGTAGACGTTGAGCTCGAAATGGCCCTGGGAGCCAGCAAAACCCACTGCCGCGTCATTGCCCATCACATGCGCGCAGACCATGGTCAGCGCCTCGGCCTGGGTGGGGTTCACCTTGCCGGGCATGATCGAGGAGCCGGGCTCGTTTTCGGGCAGGATCAGCTCTCCGAGGCCCGAGCGAGGACCGGAGCCCAGGAGACGGATGTCGTTGGCGATCTTGAAGAGGCTTGCGGCCACCGTCTTCAGCGCGCCCGAGAACATCACCATGGCGTCATGGGCGGCGAGCGCCTCGAACTTGTTGGGGGCGGTGACAAAGGGCAGATCCGTGATCTCGGCGATGCGGGCCGCGACTTTCTCGGCCCAACCGGTTTGCGTGTTGAGCCCGGTGCCCACGGCGGTGCCGCCCTGCGCCAGCTCGTAGATATCGGGCAGGCAAGCCTCGACCCGCTCGATCCCCTTGGCGACCTGATGGGCATAGCCCGAGAATTCCTGGCCCAGCGTCAGTGGCGTCGCATCCTGCGTGTGGGTTCGGCCGATCTTGATGATATCTGCGAATTCCTCGGACTTGGCGACAAGCGCCGCGTGCAGCTTGCGCAGACCGGGCAGCAGCACGTCTCGGGCCTGAAGGGCGATGCCCACATGCATGGCGGTCGGGAAGGTGTCGTTCGAGGATTGCCCCATATTGCAGTGATCATTGGGGTGAACGGGCGATTTGGAGCCCATCTCGCCGCCCAGCATTTCGATCGCGCGGTTGGAGATGACCTCGTTCGCGTTCATGTTCGACTGTGTGCCCGATCCGGTCTGCCAGACCACCAGCGGGAAATTGTCGTCGAACTTGCCGTCGATCACTTCTTGCGCGGCAGCCGCGATGGCCTCGCCGATCTCGGCCTCCATGTTGCCCAGCTCCACATTGGTCAGCGCGCAGGCCTTCTTGATCGCGCCGAGGCCGCGGATGATCGGGACCGGCTGACGTTCCCAGCCGATGGGGAAATTCATGATCGAGCGCTGGGTCTGCGCGCCCCAATACTTCTCGGCGGGCACCTCGAGCGGGCCGAAGCTGTCGGTTTCGGTACGGGTCGCGGTCATCTTGGGGCTCCTTTCGCGGAATGCGTCCTGATCGGGGCCGGTCCTACGACGCGCGGCGCGAAAGGCCAAGCGCTACGCGCGGTCGGCGGTCATCCTCGCGGCTGCGGCCGGAATTACTTGCGGAAACTGTCGAGGCTGACGATCTCGGCGTCGGACTTGTCGCTTTTGCCCGCGGTCTTGGCCTCGTCATCCTGTGTCCGGGGCGCGGCGGTGGCGTCGTCGTCATCGCCGTCTTCGTCTTGGGTCTCGAAGCGCAGGCCAAACTCGACGGAGGGATCGACGAAGGTCTTGATCGCGTCGTAAGGGATATAAAGCCGCTCCGGCGCGTCGCCGAAATTCAGCGTTACGGAGAAGCCGTCATCCGTCACGTCGAGCGCGTCGAACCAGTGCTGCATCACCACCGTCATCTCGCCCGGATAGCGGTCGGACAGCCAATCGGCCAGTTCGACATCCGGATGGCCGGTGTCGAAGGTGATGAAAAAGTGGTGCTCGCCGGGCAAACCGGACATGGCCACATCCGTCAGAACCTGCTGGATCAGGCTGCGCATGGCTTTGTGCATGAGGTTGCCGTAGTCGATTCCGCCGGACATATTTCTTCCCTTGGGTGACGTCTCGCCACTTTATTGCTTTTGCAGCGGAGTGAAAGGGGCAGAGCCTCGCATTTTTTCAATCCGGTCCGATTGCCCGCTCTCTCGGCAGTCTTGGGGGAAATTGGGCTCTTACGCGGGCAGCCTCGCCGGTTTGCGCCTGAAAAACGGGCGAAAGATGCCGACGCATCGCGGCAGCCGAGGCGGATTTCCGCACAGGATGAAGGGCTGCGGTCGATCAGGATTGGGAGGGGATGAATGCAGGCTTCTGTTGCCAGGTGCCTGCGAACCCCGCCTAACCTGGCTAGAGGTTAGGGCTTAAGTTTCGGTCTCGTTACCGCTTACGCGGCAACTGCAACCGGAGCATGATTGACGTTGGCAACTATGCTTTACGGACCGATAACGGTGGTACCTCACCGGGACAAAGCAAACCCCTTTAGACGTTCGTCGATCCTGTTTCGACCCCATGAACCCCCAACGCGGGTTAATTGGTGGAGTCGCCGGGTACCGCCCCCGGGTCCGATCCGCTTATTACGAGCGCGTTTATGTCCATAGTCTCTTGCGAGACACTCGTAATATGGAGGCCGTGCGCCCGTGTTTCAAGCGGTTTCCGGGGCGGTGAAGCCCGGCTCAGGGCTTGATGTAGGTGTAGCCCATCTGCTGGAGCTTCGAGAGTTCGGCCACGCCCGAGGGCACGATATCCTCTTCCCAGACGTCGTAAAGATCGTCGGAATAGCTGATCTGGCGGCCTTTCAGCGTGTTGTTGCAGACGCTGAAGGACACGTTCTGGCCCTTGAGCCCGCCCACCTGCGTTTGCAGCTTGTCATCGGACTTCGCACTTTTCAAAAGGCCGAGCCCGTTGCCGTGCAGAACGACCTTCACCTCAAGGTTTTCTGCGCCTACGGCGTTGATGTGGTTCTGGATGTTGCGCATCGCGCCGCGATAGGCGCGGTCGTCCTCACCGCCGTTGTAATTGATGTGATAGACGACCTTCTGCTTGCCGTAACCGGTGTCGTCTTGGGCCAGAAGCGGCCCGGCTGCCATGAAGAAAAGCGCGCTGAGCGCTGCAACAAGCCTGGTCATGATCGCGGATCTCCCTTTTCCTGAGAGCATGAGGCTAACACAAAAGAACAGGGTCCGGTCCAGACCCCGCGGCGCGCGGAATGCGGGCGATCAGCCGGGACGCTTGGGCGAAGTGTCCGGCGATGTCGCACGTCGCGGCGTCCCCGCGCTCAGAGCAGGTTCGCACCGATCAGCCAGGCCGCGAACACCGCCTCGAACGCGAAAAAGGTCCAGCCTTTCGGTTGGGGCAGATCGTCGATGATATTGGCCGTCAAACGTCCGATGGCCGCGCCGAGATAGGCAAGACCCACCATCGCATAGGCAAGCGGCGCGCCGATCACGATCGCGCCGATACCCAACGCCACGAACAGACCGCCTGCTGACGCGCGCAACTCGCTCTTGCCCATGTCGCTCGCGCCGAATTCGAGATCGAGGACGCGCGCCGTGTAGCTTGGCGCCACGAGCCCGAACGCGCCGAAGGCGATGGTGGCAAGCGCCATCGCGATATTGATGAGGTCGACCATGTGCTGATGGCTCCGTTTGTTCCGACTGCGATCTAGGCCGCGGTGACCTGCGGGCCAGTGGCGGCTCAGTGTCAGCCCTTAACGGCCCTATCACGGCCAAGGCCGCGGTCGCGTCGATATGCGGATGCGCAAGAGGAGGGCGATCCACAGCCCATCCAAGCCACCGGGGCTTGGCGCGGCGGACAAGGCTCGTTACCTCTGGGGCAAATGCATGCGCCAAGCCGCGCCAGCCCAGAAGGAGCACGTTCATGTTCAAGGCACTCGTCGTCGAGAAGGACGAAGACAGCGGCAAGACCAGCGCCGCGGTCAAGGATATCGCGCTGGACGACCTGCCCGAGGGCGAGGTGACCGTTGCGGTCGAGTATTCCACGCTAAACTACAAGGACGGTCTCTGCATCGGGCCGGGGGGCGGGCTCGTTCGGAAATACCCGCATGTGCCGGGCATCGACTTTGCCGGCACCGTCGAGGCCTCCGAGGATGACCGCTACAAGCCGGGCGACCGGGTCGTGCTGACCGGCTGGCGCGTGGGCGAGGCGCATTGGGGCGGCTACGCGGAGAAGGCGCGGGTCAAGGCCGACTGGCTCGTGCCGCTGCCTGAGGGGCTGTCCACCAAGCAGGCGATGGCCGTGGGCACGGCAGGCTTTACGGCGATGCTGGCGGTCATGGCGCTTGAGGATCACGGGCTCGCGCCGGGCCATGGGCCCGTGCTCGTCACCGGCGCCTCCGGCGGCGTGGGCTCGGTCGCGACGGCGATCCTGTCCAATCTCGGCTACGAGGTCGCGGGCGTTACCGGGCGGCCCGAAAGTGCCGATTACCTCAAGGATCTGGGCGCGACCGAAATCGTCGCCCGCGAAGAGATCGCCGAGACCGTCAAGCGCCCCCTCGAAAGCGAGCGCTGGGCGGGCTGCGTCGACGCGGTGGGCGGCGAGATGCTGGCGCGCGTTTTGGGGCAGATGAAATACGGCGCTTCGGTTGCCGCGGTGGGGCTTGCAGGCGGCGCGAACCTGCCTGCGACGGTCGTGCCGTTTCTTCTGCGCGGCGTGAATCTTCTGGGCATCGATTCGGTCATGCAGCCCTATGACAACCGCCTGCGCGCCTGGGAACGGATCGCGAAAGACCTGCCCATGGAAAAGCTCGAGGCGATGATCCAGCCCGCGACGCTGGCTGATCTGCCGAAGCTTGGCGCGGATATCTTGCAAGGTCAGGTGCGGGGCCGGGTGGTCGTCGATATCGCGGGCTGACGACGCCGATACGCTCAAGCATACAACACGCAGACCGATTGCGCGCGGGTTCCGTGCGACAGGGCCCCGGAGGGATTCCGGGGCCTTTTTCCGTCCGCAATCCGCGCCGTGAGCGCATGGTCGCGCGCCCCGCCCGCGTCCGGTCGCGCGGGCTTGAAGGGGTGTTCCAAGCTTTGTCTTGATCGGAAGCCCGTTTGAATCGCATGCTGAATCGTGAGACCAGTGCAGCCATCGTCGGCAAATTATCGCTGAGGCGGCCGCGCCTTCTCGCAAGCGCGCGGTCCCGCAACAGACATAAGGAGACAGACAATGTCTAACGAAGACGTTGTGGCTGAGGGGATACCGACCCCTGAAGGCCACACAAACCTAATCGAGACCGATTACGATATCGGTCAGGACAATATCGACGGCTCCCTGGGACCTGTTCCCTTCGATATTCACAATCCCGTCTTCCTGATCTCCGGGTTGGGAACGGTTCTGTTCACGTTCTACGCGCTGATCTTCAACGAGCAGGCGGCGACGGTGTTCGGGGCGCTTCGTCCCTGGCTCACCTCGACCTTCGACTGGCTGTTTCTGAGTGCTGCGAACCTTTTCGTGCTCTTCTGCCTCGCGCTCATTGTCTTGCCGGTCGGCAAGGTGCGTCTGGGCGGCAGCGAAGCCACGCCGGATTACACCTATCCCGGCTGGTTCGCGATGCTGTTTGCCGCGGGCATGGGCATCGGCCTGATGTTCTACGGCGTGTCCGAGCCGCTGTCGCACTTCGCTTCGGCGAATGCGGGAACGAGTGTGGGCGAGAACGGCCTGCGCACGGACTGGGCGCCGCTCAATGCCGCCTCCAACCCCGAGGCCGCGGCCCAGCTTGGCATGGCCGCCACGATCTTCCACTGGGGTCTGCACCCCTGGGCGATCTACGCTGTGGTCGCGCTGGCGCTGGCGCTCTTTTCCTACAACAAGGGCCTTCCGCTTTCGATCCGCTCGGCCTTCCACCCGCTTCTGGGCGATCGCGTCTGGGGCTGGCCGGGGCACATCATCGACACGATCGCGGTTCTGGCGACGCTGTTCGGTCTGGCAACCTCGCTCGGCATCGGCGCGCAGCAGGCGGCGTCTGGCCTGACGCTTCTTTTTGGGTCGGGTGACGCGGCCGAAGGCACACGCAGCCTTTGGGGCATTTCCTACGGCAACACCGAAGAGAGCGGGGCCACCAATTCCAACGCGCTTCTGGTGGTGCTGATCTCGGCGATCACCGCGGTGGCGCTGGTCTCGGTGATGCGCGGCCTCGATGGCGGCGTGAAGATCCTGTCCGAGATCAACATGGGTCTCGCGGCCCTTCTGCTGCTCTTCGTGCTCTTCGTGGGCCCGACGGTCGAGTTGATCACCGGCTTCTTCTCGGGTCTTGGCGCCTATCTTGCCAATCTCGTCGCGCTCTCGAACCCGTTCGGACGCGCCGACACCAACTACATGCAGGGCTGGACCTCGTTCTACTGGGCCTGGTGGATTTCCTGGTCACCCTTCGTGGGGATGTTCATCGCGCGCGTCAGCCGCGGCCGGACCGTGCGGGAATTCGTGATCTGCGTGCTGCTGATCCCGAGCCTCGTCTGCGTGCTCTGGATGACCACCTTCGGGGGCACCGCGATCAGCCAGGTCGTCAATGACGGCTATACCGGCGCGCGCGATGCGGCCCTCGAGCTGCAGCTCTTCCAGATGCTGGCCGAACTGCCGCTTGCGCAGATCACCAGCTTCGTGGGCATCGTGCTGGTCATCGTGTTCTTCGTGACCTCGTCGGACTCGGGCAGCCTCGTGATCGACACGATCACCGCGGGCGGCAAGGTCGACGCGCCGGTGCCGCAGCGGGTGTTCTGGTGCCTCGTGGAAGGGGCTGTCGCCATCGCGCTCCTCTTGGGCGGCGGCTTGTCGTCGCTGCAGGCGATGGTGATCTCCACCGGTCTGCCCTTCACGCTGGTGCTCCTGGTGATGTGCTTTGCCATCTATGCGGGCCTGCGCAGCGAGCGTCGCTGACGCGCACCGCCCGATTGATCTGATCGAATGCGGGGGCCTTCGGGCCCCCGCATGCATGTCTGGCCCCGCGATCCGGCGCGGATCACGGGGGCAGGCGGGGCGGGTCGCCCCGTTGACGCGCGCAGCATCGAGACGGCGCACTGACAGCCTGTCCTCCTGCGACGGAGGTTGACCTTCGCCCAAGCGGGACCAGCTTTCCGCGAAACTCAACGAACGAGGTATCCCGTGTCAGACGCATCGCCCATCCTGGTCTGGTTTCGCCGCGATCTGAGATTGTCGGATCACGCAGCGCTGGACGCGGCCGTCAAGGCAGGCGGCCCGGTCATCCCGGTTTTCATCCGTGACGATCTTGTCGATGGGCTGGGCACCGCGCCCCAATGGCGTCTGGGGCTGGGCGTGGGGGCGCTGGCGGAAAGCCTCGCCGACAAGGGCAGCCGCCTGATCCTGCGGGCGGGGCCGCCGCGGGAGGTTTTGCTGCAACTGGCCAAGGAGACCGGCGCTAAGGCTGTATATTGGAGCCGCGCCTATGACGCGGACGCGGTGGAGCGTGACACCCGCGTCAAGGAAGGCCTGAAAGAGGAAGGGCTCGATGCGCAGAGCTTCGAAGGCCATCTGATGTTCGAGCCTTGGACCGTCGAGACGAAGCAGGGCGAGTTCTACAAGGTCTACACCCCGTTCTGGCGGTCGGTGAAGGATCGCGATGTGCCCGCCCCCCTGGGCACGCCCTCCAAGATCCCGGCGCCTGCCTCCTGGCCGGAGAGCGAGACGCTGGACAGCTGGGCGCTGGGCGCGGGCATGGAGCGCGGTGCCGATATAGTGCGGCCCTATGTGCAGCTGGGCGAGGGTGCGGCACAGGCGCGGCTCGGCGCTTTCATGTCCTCCAAGGTCGCCGATTACGATGCGGGGCGCGACCGGCCCTGGGCGGACGGCACCTCGAACCTGTCGGAGAACCTGGCCCTGGGCGAGATCAGCCCGGCGCAATGCTGGCATGCGGGCTTGCGCGCGCTCAAGGATGGCAAGGATGGCGCCGAGACCTTCCTCAAGGAGCTGGTCTGGCGCGAGTTCGCCTATCACCTCCTGTGGCACACGCCCCGCATCCAGAACGCCAATTGGCGCGAGGATTGGGATTCCTTCCCATGGAACGAGGATGAGCGGCTGGCGGAGGTCAAGGCCTGGAAGCAGGGGCGCACCGGCATGGCCTTCGTCGATGCGGCCATGCGCGAAATGTACGTGACGGGCCGGATGCACAATCGCGGCCGCATGATCGTCGCCTCCTATCTCTGCAAGCACCTGATGTGCCACTGGAAGATCGGCAAGGAATGGTTCGAGGAGCACCTGATCGACTGGGATCCCGCCTCGAACGCGATGGGCTGGCAATGGTCGGCCGGCTCCGGCCCCGATGCGACGCCCTATTTCCGGGTCTTCAATCCCGAGACCCAGCTCGACCGGTTCGACAAGAAGCGCGCCTATGTGCAGCGCTGGATCGCCGAAGGGCAGAAGACCCCACCCGAAGAGGCGCTGTCCTATTTCGACGCGATCCCGAAATCGTGGAACATGGAGCCGGACGATCCCTATCCCGATCCGATCGTGGGCGCCAAGGAAGGCCGCGAGCGGGCGCTTGAGGCCTACGAGAACCGCGATTTCTGAGGCGGCACGCCGCAGACCCCCGGCTTGCCGCCAAGGCCTTGCCCGCTATAGAACAAATCTGAAACCAGAAGCACGCGGCGCCCGTGTCTCGGGTGCAAGCGACCGGAGAGACCTGAATGATCCTGACCGAGACGACCGGCCAGCCGAACCTGCCGCGCTACTTTGCGCAGGTCTTCGGCATGGCACGCGACATGAACAATGGCCGCATCGATTTCGTGCTGCCCGACGGGCGGGTCTTCCGCGCCCAGGGCCGAAATCCCGGGCCCGTCTCGGAATTGCGCATCCACAATCCCGACCTCTTCGCGCGTCTGATCCGCGAGGGCGATATGGGGTTCTGCGAGGCGTATCTCGATGGTTGGTGGTCCACGCCGGACCTCATGGCCTTCATGGAACTCGTTCATGCCGATAACGAGGATATCTATGACGGCTTCCCGGGCATGAAGCTCGTGAAACTCTACGAGAACCTGCGTTTCTGGTGGCAGTCGAACTCGAAGCGCCAGGCCAAGAAGAACATCTCGCACCATTACGATCTGGGCAACGATTTCTACGGGCTCTGGCTCGACGATACGATGACCTATTCCTCGGCGAAGTTCGAGACGGGGCAGGAGAGCCTCGAGCGCGCGCAGGAGTTGAAATACGCCTCCATGATCGACGAGATGGGGGCCAAGCCCGGCGATCACGTCCTGGAGATCGGCTGCGGCTGGGGCGGGTTCGCGGAATATGCCGCCAAGGAACGCGGCCTCAAGGTCACGGGGCTGACCATCTCGAAGGAGCAGTTCGATTACGCACAGGAGCGGATCCGCCGCGCCGGGCTGCAGGACCGCGTGGAGTTCAAGCTGCAGGATTACCGCGACGAGCGCGGCACCTATGACGGCATCGCCTCCATCGAGATGTTCGAGGCCGTGGGCGAGAAATACTGGCCGGTCTATTTCGACAACGTGAAGGCGCGGCTGAAACCCGGCGCCAATGCCACCTTGCAGATCATCACCGTCCAGCACCGGCGCTGGGACGTCTACAAGCGCAGCCCGGATTTCATCCAGAAATACATCTTCCCCGGCGGGATGCTGCCTTCCCCGGTGATCCTGCGCGAGCAGATCGCGCGCGCCGGGCTCGATTTCGTGCGCTCCATCGAGTTCGGAGAGAGCTATTCCCAGACATTGCGTCGCTGGCACGACACGTTCAACGAAAAATGGGACGATGTGGCGCGGTTAGGATTTGACGAACGTTTCCGTCGTATGTGGAATTTCTACCTGACGTCCTGCGCCGCGACCTTCTCGTCGGGCAATTGCGACGTCACGCAGATCACATTGTCGCGTCCGGGGTAAATGATCCATGCCGACAGCACCGAAACTGGTTGCAGGCCTGCTGCTTGCGGCCCTGGCCTTCGTGGCCTCGGAGATGGTGAAGCCGCTTTTGCCGTCTTCGACCGTGTTCGGATGGTTTTCGGTGGTCAATGCGCTGATCGGCTTCATCATAGGCTGGCGACAGGTCGGCTACGGCGTCGGGCAGGGGTCGGCGGCCGCGATCTCGAACGGGCTGACCGGCACCGTTTCGATGATCGTCTGCTGCCTTTTCGTGCATTCCGTCAACACCATGGTCGAGGATTCCCTCGACCGGAAATTCGACAACGTGTTCGAAGCCATCAATTCCGCGATCGAGAATTTCCTCGAATACGGGGCGTATCTCCTCACGCCCACCTTCTTCGGTCTGTTCATTCTCGGTGCCATCATCGTGGGCATGGCCGCTGAAATCTCCAGCAATTACTGGCGCTGACGTGCCGCGCTACTTTCTCTACGGCACATTGCTGCACGCGCCATTGTTCGAGGTGGTGGCCCAAGACGCGCTGGCCGGAGAGGCGGCGGAATTGTCGGGATATGGCGTCGATTGGGTGCGCGACGCGGCCTATCCCGTGATCCATGCCGATCCCGCGCGCGTGGCAAAGGGCCGTCTGATCGAGGCGGGGGCGGACATGGCCGCGCGGCTCGACTTCTACGAGGCGGGCTTTGGCTACCGGGCCGAGACGCGGCAGGTCGAGACGGCGAATGGCCCGGTCGAGGCCTGGGTGTATTTCCCCGATCACGATGCCGATCCTGGGGCTCCGTTCGATCTGGAGGATTGGGCCACGCGCTGGGGCGCCATCGCGACCGGCGCGGCCGAGGAAATCATGGCGCGGCACGGGCGCGAGACCGGAAAAGAGGCACATGCGCTCTGGCCGGTTTTCGCAGCCCGCGCCTGGGGCCGCCAGATGGCGCAGAATGCAGCACCGACCACGCTGCGCACGGCGATGTCGCGCGATGACATCCGCCATTTCGCCCATGAGCCGGGCGGTTGGGACGGGTTTTTCCGCCTGCGCCGGTTCTCCGTGCAATATTCCGAGTATCGCGGCGGGGTATCGGAGCGGCTCACGCGGGAGGCGTTCTGCGCCTTCGATGCGGCGCTCGTGCTGCCTTACGATCCCGTGACCGACCAGGTCCTGCTAATCGAGCAGTTTCGCTACGGCCCGCTGATGCGCGACGATCCCGCCCCGTGGGTGCTGGAGCCCATCGCGGGGCTGATCGATGCTGGCGAGGACCCGGCGGAGACCGCGCGCCGCGAGGCCAGCGAGGAGGCGCAGCTCGATATCGAGGATGTGCGCCTGATGGTGAAGGTCTACGCCTCACCCGGCTATTCCACGGAATTTTTCCACTGTTTCCTGGGTCTTGCGGATCTGTCCGGGCGCGACACGGTGCATGCGGGGCTCGACGAGGAGAACGAGGATATCCGCAGCCATGTCATCTCGTTCGACCGGGCCATGGAGCTGGTGGAGACGGGCGAGATCAATGCAGGCCCGCTCGCGATGATGCTGCTGTGGTTGGCGCGCGAGCGACCAGGCTTGCGGGCAGCGGCCTAGGACGCAAGGACAACGGACCGACCGCTTGCCGATCCCGGCGCGCCGGGCCGTCATCTCCTTGAGTTCCCGCCACCTGCGCCCTACACCCATGGGCAACGCAGCGAGATATCGTAAAGGAGCCGCCATGCGCATTGCCAAGGACCTCGCCGACGCGGTCGGCCGCACCCCACTGATCCGGCTCCGCCAGGCCAGCGAGGCGACGGGCTGCGATATCTATGGCAAGGCCGAATTCATGAATCCCGGCCAGTCCGTGAAGGACCGGGCCGCCCTGTACATCATCCGCGACGCGGTGAAGCGCGGACTGCTGGAGCCCGGCGGCACCATCGTCGAGGGCACGGCGGGCAATACCGGCATCGGCCTCGCGCTTGTCGGGGCATCGCTCGGCTTCAAGACGGTCATCGTCATCCCCGAGACGCAGAGCCAGGAAAAGAAGGACATGCTGCGCCTTGCAGGCGCGGAGCTCGTGGAGGTGCCCGCAGCACCCTACAAGAACCCCAACAATTACGTGCGCTATTCCGGTCGCCTCGCCGAGGAGCTGGCCAAGACCGAACCCCATGGCGCGATCTGGGCCAACCAGTTCGACAACGTGGCCAACCGGCAGGCGCATATCGAGACGACCGGCCCCGAGATCTGGGAGCAGACATCGGGCCGCGTCGACGGGTTCATCTGTGCGGCCGGATCGGGCGGCACGGTGGCGGGCGTGGGCATGGCGCTGCAGCCCAAGGGCGTGAAAGTGGGCCTTGCCGATCCCGAAGGCGCGGGGCTTCTGAAGCTTTATACCGGTGAGGAAAACCCGGGCGACTCGATCACCGAAGGCATCGGGCAGGGACGGATCACCGCCAATCTCGAAGGCTTCACGCCCGATTTCACCTGCCGCATTCCCGACAGCGAAGCGCTGCCCATCGTCTATGACCTCCTGCAGCACGAAGGCCTTGTGATGGGCGGCTCCACCGGCGTGAACGTCGCGGGGGCGATGGCCATGGCGCGCGAGATGGGGCCGGGGCACACCATCGTCACCATCCTGTGCGACTTCGGCAATCGTTACCAATCGAAGCTCTTCAACCCCGACTTCCTGACCGCCAAGGGCCTGCCTGTTCCGCCTTGGATGGACCGGGCACCGGCCTCCATTCCGGGCGTCTTCGAGGATACATGAAACCGCTGGCGCGCTGGCTGGTTCAAGCTGCTCTGGTCCTGTGTCTCTGGACCGGGGCGGCGCTTGCGCAAGGCTCGGACGCGGGTGGTTCCGACGGGGGCAATGCGGGCGGCGAGGCGCAATCCTCCGAAGCGGTCAGCGAAGCGTCGCCCTCCGGGCCGCGCCCGGAGATCGATTTCGACCTGTGGAACAATGTCGCCAGCCGCGTCGAGAATACGCTCGCGGAGGGCAATGCCACGATCCCGCAACTCGAAGAGCTGCGCTCCGAGGTTGCGGCCTTCCGCGAACGGCTGAACTCCCAGCAGAACATGGAATCCGAGCGCATCTCGACGCTGCAATCGCAGATCGACGCGCTCGGTCCCGTCCCCGAAGAGGGCGCCAGCGAGGCCGAGGAGATCGCCCAGCGGCGCGCTGAGCTGACCAGCCAGCTCGAAGCCGCTCAGGCGCCGATCGTGGCCGCGGAGGAGGCCTTCACCCGCGCCGATGGCATCATCCGCGAGATTGACGCCACCATCCGTACGCGGGCGACCGAGAAGCTGTTCAGCCGTGGCCCGACACCAATCAATCCCGCGCTTTGGCCCGAAGCGGTGGAGGCGGTGCTGTCCTCGGGCGTGGGCTTTCTGACCGAGACCGACCGGGAGATCGCGCGCGGTCTCTTGTCGACCAACGAAGTGAATGTGCCGCTTGCGGTATTCCTGGGCGTCGTCGGCCTCATTCTGCTGCTCAAGGGGCGACATTGGGCGGAGCGGGGCGCGGCGTGGCTGCGCAATGCGACCTCGCGGCGGGGCACCGGCGTGTGGCGCACGCTGGCCTCCTTCGGAATGGTCGTGCTGCCCTTGAGCGGAATCATCGCGATTGCCTACGGCGCGCAGATGACGGGCTATGCCGGGCCGCGCGGACAGCTCCTGCTTGAACGGCTGCCGATCTGGGTCGGCATCTTCGTCTATATCCGCTGGCTCGCGCAGCAGACCTTCTCGACAGACGAGGACGAGGCCACGCTGCCGCTTGAATCCTCACGCCGGAAAGAGGCGCGGTACTATTTCGGGGCGCTTGCGGCGCTGATGATCCTGAGCGGCGTGATCGTCACCTTCTCGCGTGCGGATGTCTACACCGACGGGGTCCGCGCGGTTCTGAGCTTCGCCATCGTCACCTTCGCGTCGCTTTTGCTGTTCCGCCTCGGCACGATCTTCCGCCACGCCAAACTGGAAGGCGACAGCGAGGACGGCGCGGAAGAGGATCGCCACGACACGATGCATTTCCGTCTGCGTCTCGTGCGGTTCTTCGGGCGGGTTCTGACGCTGAGCGCGATTGCCGCGCCGATCTTTTCCGCCGCCGGGTTGCAGGAGGTCGCGCAGACGCTGACCTTCCCCATGATCGCGACCATGGTGCTCGCGGGTACGATCCTCGTGCTGCTGCGCTTCATCGGGGAGCTTTACAAGCTCATCGCGGGCGTCTCGCCACAGGAGAGCAATTCGCTCGTTCCGGTCTTTGCGGGCTTCGTCCTGATCCTCTCCTCGATCCCCGTTCTGGCCCTGATCTGGGGCGCGCGGGTGGCCGACCTCACGGAGCTGTGGAACACGTTCCTTTCGGGCTTCGAGATCGGCGACAGCGTTATCTCTCCGGCAGATTTCCTGTCCTTCATCCTCGTCTTCATGGTGGGCTTCGCGGTCACGCGCGGCACGCAGGCGGGGCTTCGCTCCAGCGTGCTGCCGAAGACGCGGATGGATATCGGCGGGCAGAACGCGATCGTTGCGGGCGTGGGCTATCTGGGGATTTTCCTCGCGGCCCTGATCGCCTTCACCACCGCCGGGATCGACCTGTCGTCGCTCGCCATCGTGGCAGGTGCGTTGTCGGTGGGCATCGGTTTTGGCCTGCAAAACATCGTGTCGAACTTCGTCTCAGGCATCATCCTGCTGATCGAGCGGCCCATCGGCGAGGGGGACTGGATCGCGGTCGGCGACAACATGGGCTTCGTGAAGGATATCTCCGTCCGCTCCACGCGGATCGAGACCTTCGACC
This sequence comes from Roseivivax sp. THAF197b, assembly GCF_009363255.1. Classification (NCBI taxonomy): domain Bacteria; kingdom Pseudomonadati; phylum Pseudomonadota; class Alphaproteobacteria; order Rhodobacterales; family Roseobacteraceae; genus Roseivivax; species Roseivivax sp. THAF197b. The sequence continues at coordinate 1,233,278 of NZ_CP045318.1, forward strand.
GCTTCGACGTGATCGTGCCCAACTCGGACCTCGTGTCGGGCACGGTGACGAATTACACGCGCGGCAACACGCTGGGGCGTCTGATCCTGCCGGTGAAGGTGGCTTACGGCTCTGACACGCGGAAGGTCGAATCTACGCTGCTGTCCATTGCGCGCGCACATCCCATCGTGATCATGAACCCCGCGCCTTACGTCCTGTTCGCAGGGTTCGGGGATGACGGGCTGGAATTCGAGATCCGGGTGATCCTCAGCGATATCCTCGAGATCTTCGACGTGCAGACCGAGATGAACCACCAGATCGCCGAGCGTTTCGCCGAAGAGGGCATCCGCATTCCGATCCCGCAGCGCGACCTGTGGCTGCGCAATCCCGAAACCTTGCGCGAGGGCGAGGTCGACAGCAGCGGCAGACCGGCAGAAGAGCGGGCCTTCGCAAGCGACGATCAATCGCCGCAAAGCATGGCGGACAAGAAGCCGTTGCCCGACAACGTCGCGCGCAGCACCGGCGGCGCTGACCCCGACGGAGAATGAGGACGAGCCATATGACAACGCCTTTGTTTCGAGACGATGCCTATCTGCGCGAGGCGGAGGCCCGTGTGACCGCGCTGACCGGCGAGGGCGGCATTGTCTGCGATGCGTCGGTCTTCTACCCGACAGGCGGCGGACAGCCCGGCGACAGCGGCACCTTGCGCTGGGAGGGCGGCGAGATCGAGATCGCCACCGCCGTGAAGGGAGAGGGCGACAGCATCGTCCTGGTGCCATCGGAGCCGCGGAGCCTGCCGCCTGAAGGTGCCCGCGTCACGCAATCGCTCGATTGGGGGCGTAGGTACGCGCATATGCGCATCCACACGGCGCTGCACCTGCTCTCCGTGGTCATCCCGCTGCCCGTGACGGGCGGGCAGATCGGCGCGGGCAAGGGGCGGCTCGATTTCCTGATGCCGGAGCCGCCCGAGGACAAGCAGGCCGTTGAGGACGCGCTGAACGCACTTGTCACCCGCGACCTGCCGGTGTCGGAAAGCTGGATCGACGAGGCCGAGCTTGATGCCAATCCGGGGTTGGTGAAGACCATGTCGGTGCAGCCCCCGCGCGGTGCGGGGCGCATCCGGCTCGTGCGGATCGGCGAGGGGGCGGACCAAGTGGATCTGCAGCCCTGCGGCGGCACCCATGTGGCACGCACGGGCGAGATCGGCGCGCTGCGTCTGGGCAAGATCGAGAACAAGGGCAAACAGAACCGCCGCGTGCAGATCGTGCTGGGCGATGGCGCCTGACATGCGCCACCTGCAGGGCTTTGGAGGGCATACGGGCGCGCCTCGATGGGTGGCGCGTGCCGCTGCGCCGACGCCTCGCACGCCACCTTGACCGAAAAGTCGGCAAAAAGCTGGAAATTTCGGTGATTGCGCCCCTTGCACCCCGCCTTGGCTTTCCGCTACACACCGCCTCGGACAGGTGGCCGAGTGGTCGAAGGCGCGCGCCTGGAAAGTGCGTAGGCGGGAGACCGTCTCGAGGGTTCGAATCCCTTCCTGTCCGCCACAAACCATTCGCGAACCCGAGATAGTGTCCCTGATGGGGCCTTTTTTCTTTTTGGTTCAATGGGGTTTGAGGAACGCACCCGACTTGTGGAGACTGGCGATTGGCCTGAAATTAATCTCTCAAAGCCCGGCGTCTTTTTCCACCTGCCGCCCACCTAGACCGGGACGGATTCAAAAAGTAACGCCTTTTCAATTTTTTGCTGAGAATGGGTTGCGCCGAAGTTGAAGTAAGCTCGGCTGCAATCAATGCGATCAGAGACACCCGAAGGCGGCACAGTTGTGCGTATTGGTGCGAACGATCATGAGAAGTCTCTGATGACAAAGAGACTTTTCGCTCATAGCCTGGCGGCATGTCGAATGGGCCCTGGACAGACGAAGAAAACGATCTGATCGTCGCTGATTACTTTGCGATGTTAGCCGATGATATTGCTGGACAACGCTATAACAAGGCCGAGCATCGACGGGCGCTTATTCCGTTGTTGAAAGATCGATCCGAGGGTTCGATCGAGTTTAAACATCAGAACATCAGCGCCGTGCTGAAGGGGCTAGGTGAGGACTGGATCCCAGGCTACAAGCCAGCCTTCAATTTCCAGATGACACTGGTGGATGCCGTGGTGCGCTGGCTAGCGTTGAACCCGGCGTGGCTTGGCCGCCGTTCGGGTGCAAGAGCGTCGACCGGCCTGGCCGAAGCCGCGCCAATCTGGATAGGGCCGCCGCCCACATTGTCGAACCAGCCGCCGCCGCAGGAGCTGGAGCAGATGCTGCACATCGCCCGAAAATTCGATGTAGCGGCGAGAGATGAGCGCAATCGCGTCCTCGGCCGTGCCGGTGAGGAGCGCGTCTTGGCGCACGAGCGAGCAGCCCTCAAATCAGCGGGACGCGACGACCTTGTGCGTAGAGTCCGGTGGGTGTCGGAGGAGGATGGCGATGGTGCTGGCTACGATATCGCCAGCTTCGCGCCGAACGGACGCCCACGTTTGATTGAGGTGAAAACAACGAATGGCTGGGAACGCACGCCTTTTCACATCAGTCGCAACGAATTGGCGGCGGCCGAGGAGCGGCGTTCTGAATGGTCACTTTTTCGCCTTTGGAACTTTGGACGCGAGGCAAAGGCGTTTGAATTGCACCCGCCGTTAGACGCGCACGTCTCGCTGACAGCTACTTCGTTTCAGGCCAGCTTTGATTGAACCTTGATTGAAAGCGCCGCGTCCGCGATGTCGCGCACAGTCTCGGCAAGGGCGGCGATCGTCTCGTGGGACCAGGTCGTGTCGACGAGGAAGGCGAGGCTGGTCTCGCCCAGCTCCCGTGCCACCGGAAGCGGCTGATCCGGGCCCAGATTGCGGCTGCGGAACGTGGCTTCGCGGTAGATCTCCGAACAACTGCCCGAGAAGACCGGGATGCCGGCCTCCGTGATCTCGGCGATGATGCGGTCGCGGGACCATTCGGAGGCGAGGGCTGCGGGGCGCACGAAGGCGTAGAAGCGGTAATAGGCATGGGTGAACGGCGCGGCCGGCATCGGCACGCGCAGGGCGTGGCTTTGCCCCAGCGTCTCGGCGAGGATGGTCGCGTTGCGGGTCCGGTGGGCGAGGGTCGCGTCAAGACGTCCGAGCTGGATACGCCCGATCGCGGCCAGGGGGCCGGGCATGCGCAGATTGGTGCCGGGACCGGAATCGTGCAACCACCTGAAGCCCGGCGGGTGGTCCTTGGCATGGACCGTGGCGTGTCCCTTGCCGTGGTCCTTGAAGCTCCAGGCGCGCGACCAGAGGGCGTCGTCATTGCAGAGCAACATGCCCCCTTCGCCGCCCGTTGAGATGATCTTGTCCTGACAGAAGGAGAGCGATCCGAAACTGCCCATCGTGCCCACATGCCGGTCGCCGATCTTCGCGCCATGGGCCTGGGCGCAATCCTCGATCACCCACAGATCATGCGCGCGGGCTAGATCGAGGATGCCGTCCATGTCGCAGGGCCAGCCCGCCATGTGCACGGGCAGGATGCCGCGGGTGCGCGGACCGATCAGGGGCGCGATGGTTTCGGGCGTGATGTTCTGGCTGTCACGGTCGATATCGGCAAAGACCGGCACGCCGCCTGCCAGCATGACGCAGCTTGCGGAGGCGATGTAGCTGCGCGGCGTGACGATGACCTCGTCTCCGGGCTGCAGGTCCAGCGCGTGCAGGGCCGCGTCCAGCGTCACCGACCCGTTGGCCATGGCGATGGCGTGCCGGGCCCCGGTCGCGGCGCAATAGGCCTCCTCGAAGGCTGCCACATCGGGTCCGGTCCAGGCATTGACCTTGCCGGAGCGCAGAACGTTCGCGACCGCTTCAATCTCTTCGGTGTCAAAGACGGGCCATCGGGTCATGGGGGCAACCTCAGCAAACGGAGCGGACGAGAACGAAGCCCTCGGCCGCCGGACGGTGAACGGTGGCGCCGCGCAGGGTGGCGAGCGCGCGCAGCGCTTCGACGGAGCGTTCATGCGGGGCGGGATGGACCTGACTGGCGAAGAGCTGAAACGCGGCCAGCTTGGCTTCGAGCGTGTCGGTTATGTCCACGAAGACATTGGGAATGAAGGGCGGCGTCAGGTAGGGCGCGTTCCAGTTGGTCTCCGACAGCGTCTCGTAGACGGCGATCGTGGCCGGGTAGCTCGATTGATGCGGGCGGCTTGCCACGAGCGAGGACAGGAATGTCAGCTGGTGATCGAGATGGATATCGCCGGGATGCGGCGCGAGCAGCAGGTCCGGAGAGAGCGCGCGCACGAGCGATCCGAGCCCCCCGTTCAGCACGGCATGCGGATGCTCGGACAATCCCGCCGCCGGAAAATCGAGCCAATGGGTCTGCGTGATTCCGAGATGGGCATGCGCGGCCTCGGCTTCGGCCTTCACCCGCGCGATCTGTGCCGCGTCGAAAGCGGGCGGCTGCCCGCGCGTCACGATCGCCACATGCACGTCGCATCCCTGCCGGGCGAGGCGCGCGATGGTCCCGCCCGCGCCCAGGACTTCGTCATCCGGGTGAGGCGCGATCACGAGAACCGGACCGGTGCTGGACATGAGGGTCGAGATCATAGGGCACTCTTTCCAAGCTTGCTGTGCATGGCAGGCGGGAGCGTGGCTCCGCTCCATTCGAGGATCTCGAGGCAGCGACCATCGCCGCAAGAGACAATGAAGGTGGTTCCATCAATCGCCTGCACCTGCCCAGGCAGACCGATGTAATAGCCGTCGCGGGGGAAGATCCGCGCATCGGTGACGGTTAGCGTCGTGCCGTCGGGAGCTTCCGTGAAGGCACCGGGATACGGGGGACCCACGGCGCGGATCAGGCGGTGGATCTCCCGGGCGGGGCGGGTCCAGTCGATCCGGCCGTCCTCGGGCCTGCGGCGCGCACAGATGCTGATCCCGTCCTCGGGCTGCGGCTCCGATGGGATGTCCCCGGCCGCGATCCGCGACAGCAGCGGCGGCAGCATCTCGATCAGGGCGACCTGAACGCGGTCGTAGATCTCGCGCGCGGTGACGGTTTCGGGGTCTATATCATAAAGTGTCTGCGCCGCGATCGGCCCGTCATCGGCACCCGCACCAAGCCAGAAGATCGTGCTGCCGGATTGCGTCTCGCCCAGAAGGACGGTCCAAGGGATCACCCCGCGGCCCCGCAGACGGGGCAGGGCGGAGGGATGGAAGCCGAGGCAGCCGATCCGGGGAATGGCGCGAAATTCCGGCCCGCAGATCTGTGACCAGCCGATGACCATGACGAGATCGGGCGCCACCGCGCGAATGGCGTCCAGCGTCTCGGTGGAATCACTCTTGGTCGTGTAATGGACCGGGATGTCGAACGCGGCCGCCACCGGGGCGAGATCGGCAAAGTCGGAATGGCGTTTGGCCAGTTCGGGCGGAAGCGTCACGACGAGCGCCGGGGGATGGCCCTGCGCGCAGATCGCGCTCAGCGCTTCGAGCGAGCCTTCGACGGCACCAACAAAGACCGTCTTCATGCCGGGATATCCACGAAGGGCCTGGCTGGATCTTCGGTCATCCAGCGCGCGGCCTCCTCCAGACGGTCTGCGCGCCGCTTCTCACCGGCGAGCGCCGTGCCGCCGGTCTCGGCCAGGATACGAAAGTCGAGCGCGGCCGAGCGATGCGCGACATACCAAAGGTCGAGCTGCATCTTTTCGTGATTGTCGAGATTAGTATTGCCGCTGACCTGCGCCCAACCGGTCAGCCCCGGTCGCACCAGACCGCGCCGACGGCCCGCCTCACCAAAGGAGGCGACGGTCTCGGGCAGCAGGGGGCGGGGGCCCACCAGCGCCATCTTTCCCTGCAGGATGAGCAGCAATTGCGGTATCTCGTCGATCCTGAGCCGCCGGATGATCGCGCTCGCCCAGGTCTGGCGCGCCTCATCGGGAAGGAGCGCCCCGGTGTGATCGCGCGCGTCACTCATGCTGCGCAATTTAAACAGACGAAATGGCACGCCGCCTTTTCCCGCACGCGTCTGCGAGAAGAAGAGTGGCCGCCCCAGGGTCGCGTAAATGATAATGCAACCTATAAGGAAAAACGGCAGGGCAATAATGCCCAGTAAGATGCAGATAATGAACTCTACTGGTCGACTCATGGCAAAAAAATTCCCCCGAATCACAATCCGGGTCACAATAATTACGTCCTGAGCGTATCAGGTCCGTGATCGTTAATCATCATTTTTAGAACGAATCTTTGGAAACAATAGACAGATTACACCAGTGGAAGGCTGCCAAAACTACTTTTTTGATCATGGTTTAGAGAGTCTTCTTGAATTGAATCGGAAAATCTCGATGCTGAATTCATGAAAATTGTTCATCTCATCACTTCCACGGGTGTGGGTGGTGCTCAAGTTATGTTACTCCGCTACCTTTCGTCATTGGGTCCACGCATTTCCGATCACACAGTCCTGTCCCTCATTGAAGATGGGTCAGTTGGCATCGCCATGCGCGACCTTGGTGTCGCGGTGGACACACTCGGGCTTTCGGCCGGGCAGATTACGCCCGCGGCCCTTCCGCAGCTTCGCAGTCGGCTGAGCGCGCTCGCGCCGGATGTGGTGCATGGCTGGATGTATCACGGCTGCCTGTCGAGTTGGGCGGCTTTGGCGGGGCGGCGCGCCCGGCGGCCAAGGCTGGTCTGGGGCATCCATCATTCCCTGCAGGATATCCGCAACGAAAAGCGGTCCAGCCGGGCGGTGATCCGGACCATGGCCGCATTGTCCGGCCGTACCGACGCCATCACCTATTGCTCCGACACATCGCGCCGACAGCATGAGGCGATCGGCTTTGCGCCGGACAAGTCGGTGCTGATCCCGAATGCGGTGAATGCAGAGCAGTTTCGCCCTGATCCTGCCGCGCACGCGCATCTGGCGGAGATCTGCGGCGTGCCGGAGGGGCGCCTTCTGATCGGCAATGTCGCCCGCAGCCATCCGATGAAGGACCATCCTTCGATGGTGCAGGCCTGCGCACAGCTTTTGCAGCAGGGGCATGATGTGCAAGCGGTCCTCATCGGGGAGGGCCATGGCGACGGCCCGGCGCTTGCCGAGGCCAAAAAGCTGGGCATTGCGGATCGTGTGACGGCACTGGGGGTGCGCGACGATATCGCGGCGCTTGTTCCGGGGCTCGATGTCTTCCTTCTGTGCTCGGCCTGGGGGGAGGCCTTCCCGCTTGCCGTGACCGAAGCGATGGCGGCGGGCGTGCCCTGCGTCGTCACGGATGTGGGCGACTGCGCCGTGCTTGTCGGAGACACGGGGATTGTCGTGCCGCCGCAAGATCCCGCAGTACAGGCCGAAGCGGTCTCGCAACTCATTTCATTGGGGCGTGAAGGACGTCAGGAACTGGGCGCAAAGGCCCGGGAACGCGTACAAAAATTTTATTCGACCGATATTTATCGCGATGAGCATGACAAGCTTTATCGCGCGGTTTCTTTTGGTGAGACGACCCAGACCAGGCAGTCTGTTTCCGCCTGATACGGTCTTTCCGGACCGGGGTGTCTGGGTCGGTTCGTGGTGACGAGTGACGACAAGCGATCCATTCTGATCGCTGAGGGGAAGTTATGACATCGGCAAGACCAGTTTTAACCATGCCGGAACGGATTTCGGAAAGGCGGTTCGGGACGGAAGGCGTCTGGAGCCTATTGCGCAGGCATCTCTTGATGGGCCTGCTGATCGTCGCGAGCATTGTCGCGCTGACCTATGTCGTTCTGACGAATGTGGACGAGCGGTATACGGCGAAATCCACCGTGGTGATGACCCTTTTCGACACGCGGGTCCGGTCGACGGATGTGCAGCTTGAAAGTTTCGAACTGACCCGGACGATCATCGAGACGCAGATGGACGTCCTGCGCTCGCATGAATTCGCAGAGGAAGTGGCGACCGCGCTGGAGCTCTTCGACAATCTCGATTTCGTCGGGCCGCCGGCAGACGGAACCATTGAGACGCCCGAGATCCGCCAGGAGCGGGTGATCGACAAGCTTCTGGGCACGTATGACGTATACCGACAGGGCGAGAGCCTGGCCTTCTCGGTCGTCGCCACCTCGGGAAACCCGGAGATGGCGGCGGCGATCGCCAACCAGGTTTCGGACACGTTCATCGACATCTCGAGGCTGGAGCGGCGCGAAACGATCGAGGAATCCATCGCGTTCCTGCGCGACCGGGTGGAGAAGCTTGGGGAGGATCTGTCGCAATCCGAGCTCGAACTCGCGGATTTCATCCGCAACAATGATCTTTACGACGAAAACCTCGTCGACCGGCTGCGCTCAGACCTTGAGCGTGCCTCTGCCGTGGTGGAAATCCTCGAAGCACGGCCGAGCGATCCTGCCGAACTGGCCGAACCGCGGCGGCAACTGGAAAATGCCGAGCAGGCGCTTTACGACCACACCCGCGCCGAGCTGACATTGATGCGCATGCAGCGCGCCATGGAGCTTCTGCGCACGAGCTATCAGACATCGATCGAGAAGCTGACGGAGTTCGAGACGCAGCTCGAATTCTCCAATCAGGGCGCGCGGCAGGTCTCGGTTGCGCGGATCCCGCTGGAGCCGTCCTGGCCGAACATCCCGGTGGCCCTCGTGGTCAGTGCGGTGGTCGGGTTCACGATCGCGTTCGTGATCGCCCTGCTTCTGGAAGGAATGAACAACAGGCTCTGGACCGAGGACGGCACCGTTCCGGTCAGCGGCGTGCCGAACCTGGGATATCTGCCGCGGATCAAGCGCAGGGGCCTGCTCTGGCGACGGCACGCGCCCGTCTGGTTCCTGGTGAACAACCCCTATTCCGCCTTCAGCGAGACGCTGCGGAGTTTCTTGACCTTGTGGTTCAATCGCCGCGAGAGGGCCAAGATCATCATGGTCGCCTCTGGCCTGCCCAATGAGGGCAAGTCGACCCTGACCGTGTCATTGGCGACCATGGCCGCGCGGGAAGGGATGCGGGTTCTGGTCCTCGATCTGGACAGTCATCGTCGGGGGTCCTCGAAGCTGGTGAATTACCAGACCTCGGCGAAGCCGATCAGCGAGGCGCTGACCGAAGATTTCGAGGCGGAGCCAGTGGTGGTCGATGGCCAGCCCATCGAGGGGCTCGAAATCCTGTCGCTGCAGACCCGCGCCAGCGCATCGCCGCAGCATCTGAAGAAGTGGCTCGACCGGCTGAACCGCAAACTGCGCGACAGCTACGATCTCGTGCTGGTCGACGTGCCGCCGGTCCTGATCATGGACGATGCCTGCCGGTTCGGACCGCTCGTGGAGGCGACGGTGGTGGTGGTCCGCTGGGGGCAGACCACGCAGACCGCGCTGTCCGACACGATGGAACGGCTGCAGCGGAACGGCATGAATGTCCTGGGGACGGTCATCAACGATGTGGATTTGCGCAAGCACCGGAAGCATGGCTACGGAGGTGCACCGCAATACTATGATTATGCCGCAAAATATTATCAGTAAACTCAAGCGCATGGGCATCGTGCTGGGCTTTGCACTGGCAGGGCACGGGGCCATCGCGTCCGAGCTGGTCTTCCCCGGCGCAGAGGGCTTCGGCGCGGGTGCCGTGGGCTGGCGGCAGGGGGAATTGCGCCTCGTCACGACGCTTGAGGATAGCGGGCCGGGATCCTTGCGGGACTGCGCCGAGAATGCGGGCACGCCGCGCATCTGTGGCTTTGCCGTGAGCGGCACGATCGATCTTGAGGGACCGATCCATGTGGGCTCCAACATCTATATCGCGGGGCAGACAGCGCCCGGTGATGGCGTGCAATTGCGCATCACGAACGGCGGTCACGGGCCGATCATCCTCAAGAATGTCTCGGATGTGGTCATCCGCCATCTGAAGCTGCGCCCCGGACCGAGCCCGGAGCCGTCACCGACCGTGGACGCCATCACGGTGGAGAATGCGCAGCGCGTCTTTCTGGGCAACCTGTCGATGGCATTCGCCACGGATGAGACCTTTAACATCCACGTCTCGGGGGCGACGGCGTCCGACATCACGCTGGCCGACAGCATCCTGGCCTACAGCCTCGACCGGTCGAACCATCCCGAGGGCCGCCATTCCAAGGGCGCGCTGATCTGCTCTGATGAAGGGCAGGGCAATCGCTGCGGACGCATCACGCTGCTGCGCAACCTGTTCGCGCATCACCGGGATCGGTCTCCGGACGTCAAGGCCACCGATATCGGTCCTGTCGAGGTCATCAACAACGTCTTTTACAATTCGATCAGCCAGTTCGGAGAGTTCTACGACCTTCTGGGCAATGCCGACATCGCGTATCTCGGCAATCTCGCCCTTGCCGGGAAATCGACGATCCAGAAGACGCCGGAGGCGGTTCAGGTCTTCGAATGGACGGATGGGGCCACCGTCCGCTTGCTGGCCAGCGATAACCTCGCCGGGGTCGCGAAGGGCTGCGACAGGCGCAATGTGCAGGTTCTAGATCGCGCCGCGGAAAGCGCGCTGGTCGCGCCGCCCGGATGGCCCGTCAGCGTAACGCCCATGCCCGCATCCGAGGTGTTGAACGCGGTGCTCGCGCGGGCGGGGGACCGGATCCAGGGGCGCCGCACGGCGGATGCGCTCGATGCGCGCGTCATCAAGGGGGTCCGCAACTGCCGTGGCAAGGTGATCAACCGGGTGGATCAGGTCGGCGGCTGGCCGGTCCTGGCCCCGGCCGATCCCGCAGAGACGCGCGACAGCGACAATGACGGTCTGCCCGATCTCTGGGAGGAGACCCGCGCGGCACTGGACAGCGCGCGTGCCGACGATGTCTGGGCCATCGACCCGCAAAGCGGCATGAGCCATGTCGAGACCTGGCTTGCCCTCTCCGCTTCAGACGGGACCTGGGCCGATGTGGATTGAGCGGGTTTCGATATCGGGGGATGCGCCATGAGCCGGGCGCGACAGGTCCCGGGCCTGCCCGGCGGGGTGCCGGGCGGAGCCGGGCATCGCGGCGCCTGGGGCCGCGCTTGGGACGGCGCTGACAGGCCCGCGCAGAGCCGTCGGGCCATGACGAGCGCTGCGGGTGTTCTGGTGGTCATCGCCGTGGCGCTGTCCCCGATGAGCTACTTCCGCTTGCAGGGGATCTATCTCACGGCCTCCGATGCGGCCACGATGCTGGCCTTCGTGCTGCTGCTGGCAACCGGACGGCTGCCTTTGTATTTCTTCGGAGCTGCCACCAGCTACTGGTATTTCTCCTTCCTGCTGTTCTGCGGCGGGCTTGCGCTGGGCTCGGTGGTCAATGGCGCGCCTGCAGCGCTGGCAAGCGTCTACCTGCAATATTTCTTCTCGCTCATCATTCTGCCCATGGTCATTGCCGGGCGGAGCTATCCGGAGATCGTCTCGCTGATAAAGGTCCTGATCGCGGCGCTCGTCGCGGTGATGCTGTTCGGAATCTACGTGGTTCATTTCGTGGATGAGCCGAGCATGCGGCTGGTCTCCGGCAGCGGGCGGCTGCGCTCCCTGATCGAGCGCGAAAACGAATGTGCCGCTTTGGGCGCGGTCGGCATGGTGTTCGTGCTGGGCCTCTATCTTCTGGGGCATCTGCGGATCATCTGGTTGGTGATCAGCATGCCCGCACTCGGCTATGGCGTCCTGCTCACGGGCTCGAATTCGGGCCTGATCGTGAGCGTTCTGGGGACCTTGTCGATCGTGCTGCTCTGCGGGTCGAAGAAGCACGGCGTGATCACCCTGGCGATCATCCTGCTCTGCGCCGTGATTGCGCTGCAATTCGGCGAGGCGTTCCTGCCCGAGGTGTTCCAGAAACGGGTCATGAACGCGCTTGTCACGCAGGACGTCTCCGAGGCCGGAACGTTCGAGGACAGGGCCTACCTCTTGGGCGAGGCGCTGGAGACGGCGCGCCGGACGCTCGTGATCGGTCTGGGCGCCGATCAATACCGGGAGTTCAGCGCCCACGGCGCCCCGGTCCACAACGTCTATCTGCTGATCCTGACCGAAGGCGGCGCGGTTTCCCTGTTCGGGCTGATCGGCCTGCAACTGACGGGCATTTTCGTGGCGGTCCAGGCCATGCGCGCCGACGGGTCGCGCAAGGTTGGCGCGGTGACGGTGACCTTGCTGCTGATCTTCGCGCTGATGCTGAACATGTTCCCCACCTTCTACGCGCGTTTCTGGAACGTGCCCGTGATCCTTGCCATCGCGCTGAGCGCATCCCGGCTGATGGCGCCGACAAAAACCTCGCCCCGGACAAGCCGACCAGATCCGCTGGGCGAACGTGCAATCAGGAGGTTGGACCGGTGAGGGCCGCCTGCATTCTTCTGACGCTTCTGGCGTCTCTTGCCCTTCCGCGCGGCGCCGATGCCCAGGCGGAGGAATACAAGCTGAACAAGCAGGACCGCGTCCTGTTGCGGGTCATGCGCTGGGATCCCCTGAACGCGACCCATGTCCTTTGGCAGGGCGTCTCGGGGGAATTCACGCTGACGGAGGGCGGGGTATTGCTCGTACCGCTTGTCGGGCAGATCGAGGCGGCGGGGCTCGAGGTCGGGGCGCTTGCGGACGAGTTGGAGCAGCGCCTGCAGCGAAGCGCCGGCCTCTCCGAGCCGCCCGACATCGCCGTCGAAGTGATCGGTCACCTGCCGGTCTACGTGCTGGGCGATGTGGCCGCGCCGGGGGCATATCCATTTCGGCCGGGCCTGTCCGGTGAACAGGCGCTCGCGCTCGCGGGCGGATTCCTGCGGGTGCCGACCGATCCCCTGAACAATGCTGGCGCCAATATGGGCGCGCTGCGCCTCTCTGGCGAAATCCGCCTGCTGGACGCGCAGCTTGCCGCGCTGGACGCGGAACGCGCCCGCTTCCTCTCCGATCTCGAAGGGCTGGAAGCGCAGGGGGATGACGCGGATACAGCACCTCTGCCTGACGGGCTTCAGGGCAAGATCCTGGCCTCGACGCGGGCCGCGCGGGAGGCCCAGGGCACCCAGATCGCGGAATTGGAGACGGTTCTGCGCGGTCAGGTCGAACGGCTCGGCGCTCAGATCGCGCTCAGAACGGATCAGATCGAGGTCGTCCGCCAGGAGCTGGAAAGCGTGAGTTCGCTCAAGGAGCGGGGGCTTGCGGTGAACACCCGTGTGAGCGCGCTGACCAATTCGCTCAACGATCTGGAGGCCAAACGGCTGCAGCTCGAGATTGCGCGTCTGACCGCCGAACAGCAGCTCAACCTGGCCGAACGGGACGCGCTGACCTTGGTGGGGGAAGCCCGCTCCGAAGGGTTGGAGCAGCTCAATCGGATCGAAAACGATATCGTGAGACTGCGCACACAGCGTCAAACGGCCGCGACACTGTATGATGAAGCCATTGCAGCCGGACTGGTCAGCGAATCGAGCCTGGACGGAGAGCTGGTCACGCAATTCAGCGTGACGCGGGGCACGAGCCCCACGGCGAAAGAGATTGAACCGACGGGCGCATTACAGCCCGGAGACACGCTTTACGTGCGCCGCCAAAGACAGGTGGCACCGACGACCGAGTAATTTTGGAGTTCTGTGTTTTGTACCCAATTCGCATTTTTTTCCCTTTCGTTGGCGGGGACACATTCGGTGGAAGCCACGTCTCGGCGCTGAGCCTGGTGGCGGGCCTTGATCGCGCGCGCTTCGAGCCGATCATCGCCCTGCACCGCACGGAGGGTGCGCTGGGCGATTATGTGCACTCGCTCGGCCTCGAATACCGCCTGCTGACAGAGCCCGGCATCGTCGCGCCGAAATATTCCAGAAGCGTCGATGACGTGTCTTTTGCGCGTTACCTGACGCGTTCGGTGCCGAGGCTCGTGGCGATGCTGCGCGACATGCAGATCGACATCGTCCACACCAATGACGGGCGGATGCACGCGAACTGGGCGCTGCCCACGAAACTGTCCGATGCGGCCTTCATCTGGCACCATCGGCAGGGACCGGAGGCGGCCGGGGTGAATCGGTTGGCGCCGATGCTGGCCGACCGGATCTTCTGCGTCTCGGAATTCTCGCAGCCGAAGAACCCGATCCGGTCAGTGGCGGACCGGTTGGAGGTGGTGCGCAGCCCGTTTGATTTTTCGCAGGCCCTGCCTGATCGCAATGCCTGCCATGCCGACCTTTGTGCCGAACTCGACCTGCCGGAGAATGCCGTTCTTCTTGGGTATTTCGGCGTTCTGAACACCCGTAAGCGCCCCGATCACTTCGTGCGGGCGCTGGCACTCATCGCGGAGGCGCTGCCGGACCGGCCGGTGCATGGCCTGATCTTCGGCAAGGTCGAGGTGGCAGGGTCGGGCCTCGATGAAGAGTGCCGGGCATTGGCCGCATCCTTGGGCGTGGCCGACCGGCTGCATCTGATGGGCTACCGATCGCCCATCGAGGCTGCGATGGCCGCCATGGACGTCATGCTTGTTCCGGCGCTCGAAGAGCCTTTCGGGCGCACATTGATCGAAGCGATGCATCTGGGCACGCCCGTGGTGGCCACCGAACATGGCGGCAATCCCGAAGCCATTCGCGACGGCGAGACGGGCTTTCTCGTCGATCCCTTCGATGCAGGGGCCTTCGTGGCACCCGTTCTGCGGTTGTTGCAGGAGCCGGGGCTTGCGGATGCGATTACCGCGCGTGCGCAGCGCCATGTGCATGAGACCCTGGGCACCGACAGCCACGTGGCGCAGGTCAGCCGGATTTACGAAGATGTTGTTTTAAGGAGTAAGCGCAATGTTAATGCAGCCTGAGACCAAAATTGATTTCCTGATTATCGGTGCCGCCAAATGCGCGACCACCTGGCTTCAGATGTCGCTCGCGGAGAACCCGAGCGTGTTCATGCCGGAACCGGAGCTGCACTACTTCTCGCGCGAATATCACAGGGGCAGCGATTGGTACCGGGCCCAGTTCGCGGAGGCCGGTGCCGCCACCATCATCGGCGAGAAATCCAATTCCTACCTGACGGAGGAGCCTTCGGCGGAGCGCATCGCGCATGATCTTCCGCACGTGAAACTGATCGTTCAGCTGCGCGATCCGGTTCAGCGCGCCTACTCGTCCTATTGCATGCATCTGCGGCGCGGCGCCGTGACCAAGGATATCCGTCGCTACCTCGATCCGGACAGAAAAGCCGACGGGGACCGCTTCCTCGATAGGGGGCTTTATGCCCATCACCTTCAGAAGTTCCGCGATCTGTTTGGCGATGATCGCATCCTGGTGCTGGATTTTGATCGGATCCGCCATGCCCCGGAAGCGCAGGCGCAGCTTGTGGCGGACCATATCGGGCTGGGTCAGGCGCTGGTACCGCCGGTGAAAGACCGGGTGAAGGACAAGACGCAGGCGATCGTGCCGCCGGGCGTTCGCGGTGCGCTGGCCCCCATGCGCCGGGTGCTGGATCCGGTGCGTCATACCTGGCCCGTGCAGAGGTTGCGCAATCTCGTTGCAAACGAGGTGAGCTATCCTCCGCTTCCGCCGGATCTGGCCGCGAAGATGGCCGATTTCTTCCAGGCCGACTTGGCGGCCTTGCGGCAATTTGCGCCGCATGTGGGGAAAGGCTGGCCGACAGCGACGTCGCTCGAGCCGAGCTACGCATGAGGTTGTCCATCCGGGCAAGGCGCTGCCATCGACGGGATGCATCAGGGGCGTTCTGCGGGCGGCCATGCGCCTGCAAGCGCGGCCCTTCGATTTTTTTTTGGCGTCTCAACCTGACACGGCAGCGCAGCCATGAGACGACTTTGCCTTTGCCTGAGGATCCCGATGCACGCCTTGCGTGTATTTAGGGGAATTGCACACTTAATTGGTGATAAGCGTCCTTGAAAAGAGATCAAGAAAGAATTGCAGGAAAGCAAAGGTTAATATAATCTTAAGACTGGGCGCGTTTTCAGCCCGCTGTAATGGCTTATTTAGTCGTGTGTATATTGGTAAAGAGTACATCTTGAATCTGTGTTGTTTTGAGTGGTGTCTTGTTGCGCATCTATTTTAGATGAATCTCAATTCATATCCGGGTGAACCGGAAATCCACAGCATGATACAGGCAAGGCGAACCAGGTCGACTGGGAGTTTGTGAATGTATTTGGCAATTTCTGCCGCTGTTTCAGTGTTACCAGTTTTGTATAGCGTGTGTTGCTCAAGAGAATTCGTTTTATATTCTCATAAAATCAATGCCGGTGCTGCCATATGATGGTCGTCTCAAGCGCCATTGGGCCTGAAGCCTGTGCGGCACCGGCATCTCGACTTTTGCCTTTTGCGACTCGAGCAGAACCAATGCCCTCAAGTGCTTTGCGGCAGGTGCGTGTTTGTCGTGCTATTGATATTTGGCGGGTCGGTCATTCGGGCAAAGTCAAGATTTCACTCACCCGCCCCGCCGGACATATTCCGGCCGTTCCTTCGCCGGACCGGACCTATTGCGCGGTCGCGCCCCTGATCCTGCCCGGCAAGGAGGTTGCGTCGTGACGTCTTCGGTCAATGGCACGCTGCACCGGGGAGGCCGCGGCCCGGATCGGACACCCTCCGGAACGGCGGACCGCAAGCGCGTCGTCATCATCGGCAGTCTTGGCTATTCGCTGGTGAATTTTCGTCTCGACCTGATGCGCCGTTTTCAGGCCAACGGATACGATGTGCTTGCCCTGGCGGCCGAGATTGACCCGGACACAGCCGCAGCGCTTGACCGCAATGGCATCGCACATCGCGAGATCCCGATGAACCGCACCGGAACGAACCCGTTTCACGATATCCGGTCATTGACGGCGCTCCTGCGGGAATTGCGGAGGGCGCGGCCCGATATCGTCGTTGCCTATACCATGAAGCCCATCGTCTATGGCTGTCTTGCCGCGCAGCTTGCGTCGGTCCCGGACCGATACGCGCTCTTCACGGGGTTGGGTTACGCCTTCACGGAGCCCAATCCGACGGGACGGCGGCGGCTGGTGCGGACAACGACGATCTGGCTGCACCGGATGGCGCTGCGCGGGATCACCGCGGCATTTTGCTATAACAGCGCCGACCGGGAGGATATTCGCCGCTTCGGGCTGATCCCGCCAAAGGTCGCGCTGCATGACATCCCGGGCTCCGGCGTCGATACATCCCGCTTCGCGCCCACGCCGGTTCCCGCCGGTCCGATCAAGTTCCTCTTCGTCGGTCGGCTCTTGCGGTCCAAGGGAATTGCCGTCCTGGCGGAGGCTGCCAAGAAGCTCAAGGGCGAAGGGCTCGATTTCGAGATCGAGATCCTCGGACCGAAGGACCCGAACCCGGACCATATCAGCGACCGCGAACTTGAAGATTGGAAAGCTGCCGGTCTGATCCGCCATCTCGGCGCCAGCGACGATGTGGTGCCTTTCATCCAGAACTGCAGTGTCTTCGTCCTTCCGACCTATCTGCGCGAAGGCATTCCGCGCTCGATCCTTGAGGCGATGTCCTGCGGCCGGGCCGTGATCACCACCGATAGTCCGGGCTGCGGGGAGACGATCGATGACGGTGTGTCCGGGCTGGTCGTGCCGCGCGGCGATGCGGAGGCGCTTGCAGGCGCCATGCGGCGTTTCGTGAAGGAGCCGGGGCTGGCGGAGCGCTTCGGGCAAGCCGCCCGTCAGAAAGTGTGCGGCACAAACGATGTGCATCTCGTCAATGCGAAGCTCATGCACGGCATGGGGATCGAAATTGGCGGGCTTGAAGCCGTGCCGCAGACCGGAACCTTGTCTGCTGCCGTGGAGCCGAAAACCAAGCGGGAGGTCAGCGCGCCATGACGCAGCGATTGGATCGACCGCATTCTCGTTCAGGAATACGCCGCATGAACACGGCCGATGCCCGCGCTCCGATGCGGCAGAGGTCCTATGCGGAGCGCGTCATCGCGGGCAGGGCCAACTGATGAAAGTGTTGTTCGTTCAGGGCGGGTTCGGTGCCGGAGGTGCGGAGAAGATCATCGCGATGATCGCCGCAAACCGCGCGGAGCAAGGCGATGAGGTGCATGTCGCCGGGATGACCATGCCGAAAGATGGCTCCTTTTTCACCTATCCCGATGCCGTGCGCCTGCACCCGATGTGCCTTGAGGATGCGGCCCCAAGGCGCCGGGTCCAGTGGCAAAGGCTGCGGCATATCCGGCGGGTCATCAAGAAGACGAAGCCGGACGTCATCATCTCTTTCCTGACCAAGGTGAACACGCTGGTCCTGTTGGCGACGCTTGGCTCTTCCGTGCCCGTCGTGATTTCCGAGCGGAACAATCCCAAGGCGCAGAATGCAAACCCGATCTGGGATCGCGCGCAATCTCTTCTGGGCCGACGCGCCACCTCTATCGCGATGCAGACGGAGCGGGCGCGCGAGGATCTGCCCTCGGGCCTGCAATCGCGGGCGGTTGTCATCCCCAATCCCTGCGCGCCGCTTGCGCCGTCGAAGGCCCGTCCCGGGATCGGCGCCAATCTGGTCGCGGTCGGTCGTCTGGATCGCCAGAAGGGGTTCGACATGCTTCTGGAGGCGATGCCTTCGATCCGCGATACCGTTCCCGAAGCACGCCTGACCATCTTCGGCGAAGGCCGCGAACGCGCCGCGCTTGAGGCGCAAAGGCAGCGTCTCGGCATTGCGGATTGCGTCTTCCTGCCGGGGGCAAGTCTGCCGGGCCAGTGGATCGAAGGGCAGGATATGCTCGTCGTCTCGTCCCGGTTCGAGGGGTTCCCGAATGTCATCGCCGAGGCCGTGGTCAGCGGCTTGCCGGTCGTCTCGTTCGATTGCGATTACGGTCCGCAGGAACTGATCCGGCACGGCGAAAACGGCTTTCTTGTCCCGCAGGACGATATCGAGGGGTTTGCCCGATCCGTTACCGATGTGGCCCGCGACCCCGATCTGCGCGCGGCGATCTCGAAGGCGGCGGGTCCGACGCGCGAATGGTTGGCACCTGCGCGGATTCTGCGGGAGTGGGATCGCGTGATCGATGGCGTCACCGCGTCGAGGACCGTTTCGCGTCAGGCCGACAGACCCGCGAGTGCTGCGTCCAGCTCGTCGAAGCTTTGACATTTGACATGGGCAGCATGGTCATTGTCCGGGGGAACTGGGGAATGGACGCTGCCCGGGCGCGTGATCTGGACGGTCAACCAACCGCGCGCCTTCGGGGTGACGAAATCCTTGGCGGGATTATCGGCGACATAGACCATCGGGGAGGAGCTTCCGAAGCCTTCCATTTCTTCGTAAGCGCGTGGATGCGGTTTCCCGAAACCCGGCGGCCAGGCCCCTGTGGGCCGGATATGCGCAATCCACCGCTCTAGACTCAAAGCGGCGATTTTCGCGCGCTGCATGTGTTCCGGCCCGTCCGTGATCAGCCCGTACGGACCCTCCGCCCGCGCCAGATAGCGCGCCGCATCATCCGCGAGGGTGATCTGCGGCGGGTGACCGCGATAGGCCGCGACCAGCTCCGCGATCCATTCCGGACTTGGGTCCAGACCGAGCTGGGCGCAGGCCCGATCGAAGACATGTCGACGTTCGCCAGCCTCGAAGAGCGCACGGCAGGCCGCGCCAAACCCGGTGATTCCGGTCTGCGCCGCGACCCAATGGTCCAGATGACGGTAGCCGGAAAAGGCAAAATCACGCTCGAGGTAAAGCGTGTCGTCGAGGTCGAAGACCAGCATCAACCCTGAAACACCGCGGCGTCGTAGCGGACCATCAGCACGTCCGGACGCCAGTTGTTATGCGCCGAGCAGTCCCGGCCCGACACCTCTTCCAGAAGCCATTTCGCAAATGTGGCGCCTGCCTCGTCCGCCAGCGGATAGCCCCCGCCGAACCGGGCGTTGATCTCGATCACGCAGGGGCCGAGATCCGGATCGTCGATGACCTGGAAACAGGCAACACCGCGCAAATCGGGTAGGGCGCGTACGATCCCTTCCGCGATCTCCTGCAGATCCTGCCGCCGTACGGTTCTGCCTTTCTCGACCTCGCCCGCGCGAATTTGCAGGCGCAGATGAGGAACGACCGTGCGTAGCGCGCCATGAGCGTCCACGACGATGTTCACCGTGTATTCATCGCCGCGCAGGAGCTTTTGAAACACCATCGGCTCCGGGAAGTCCGTCGGCACGTCTTCCATGCGCTCGAAGACCTGAAGGCCGCGGCTGGAACTTCCCCCGCTCGGCTTGGCGAAGATCGGCCAGCCGAGCGCGTCCGGCGCGTCGAGAAGGGCGGAATGGCTCACGGATTTCGGCACCGGCACCCCGGCGGCGCCCAGCACGTCCGAGGTGCGCAGCTTGTCCCGGACCACGTCGATCACCGCCTCGGACGAGACATGCAGACGCGCGCCACATGCGGCGAACTCCTCGGCCTTTCGGGCCAGAGGCTGCAGTTCCGGGTCGATGGTCGGAACGACTAGGTCCACATCATGCTCCCGCACGATCGCGAGGATCGCATCCGCATATTGCGCGTCGGTGCAGCGGGGGACGGTGAACCTTTTGTCCGCCAGCAAACAGGCCGCGCTCAGATCCGGCATCATGTCACAGGCCAGGATCTCGAGGTTCAGATCGAGTGTCTTCGCGGCGGTGCGAAAACGCTCAAGAAGCCCGACGCGCCGACCGGCGGAGCAGAACAATACGCGTATGGAATCTTTCGGCATATGGCCCTCCAATGGACCGGAACTCGAACTCAGACGGCGTGCAGTGCAGATCCGTCAGACATGATCGGCGAATGTCCGGGGCCGCACCTTCCATGATTGGGTCCGGCGCGCCGTAAAACCTGATAGCCCTAATTGACGGGCATTATCCGTGCGAGGTCGCCAAATCTGTGGGGTCAGGCCCCGTGATCAATGGATCCCCAAAGCGTCAATCGCCTTATCAACCACAGAGCTTTGCTGAAGTTTTTCCAAACATTCCTTGATGCGCTGGGACTCGGCCTCGTGGGTGTCGCTCATCTTGTCGATCTTTTCGACGATATGATCGACGCCCGGTTCCCGGATGTCGAAGACGTAATCCTGCTGTTGGAAATGTTCCGCCAGATCGATGTACTTGTTGGCCCATCCCAGGATGATGGCGGGCACGCCACTCCGGTAGGCGAATACGACGGAGTGATAGCGCGACGCCACGACATATTTGAACCGGCTGATGATATCGATCAGCTCCGGGCTGGAATACTCGCCCGAGATGATGCTGACCTTGTCGCGGTTCTTGACCTTGCCCAGAACCGTCTCCACCAGGTGGATATCGGCGGTCGAGGTGTTCAGGATGTAGACCTTTTCCCCCTTGTCGAGCAGCTTATCCAGCGCCTTTGCATAGAGGTCGAAAACCGCATCGGAATTGCCGATCCGAAAGACATTTTCATTGATGATGAAACCGACCGAGCCTTCGCTGGGATATTCGACAGAGGCCGGATCATAGGATTTGAAGATTTCGCTGGCCGTGGGGAACGGTTTTTCCCGAATGACCATGTCTGTTGAAAGTTCGACATTGTCGAGGCCGAGCGAGAGCAGGCATTCGTACCCCTCCTTCTCGCGCGCATAAATCCGCGACGCATAGGACAGCTCTTCCTTCACTTCCTTTAGGAAGTCCGCATCGTCAGGCTCCCCCCAGTCGAAAGGGCCGAAGCTTTGCGGCATCAGGATGACCTTCTTGTTGTACCGCTTCGCGATACGGATGGTCTGAAGCAGCATCCCCCCGCCTTTTTTCGGCCAGCCGGAGCCCAGGGTATAGCCGCTCGCATCAAAGATCGCATCGGCGTCGCGCAGCGCCTCTTCCATCTCGCTGACTGCGCCATTCCACTTGTCGGTCTTGCTGCGCTGGCCGGCCGCGAATGCGAGCACCGGCTCCAGAAGCGGGACCTTGTTCAGGTGATGTTTGAAAACGAGGCGGGTATAATCGTCATAAGGCAGAAGCTTGAACGAATATTGTTCAGGCGCATCGTACTTGTTTGCAAAACCGATGACCTCGCAGCCTGCAAATTTGGCCTTCAATGCGTAACACAACGATAGAAACATGGCCTGGGAGCCTTTGTTTCTCATCTGAATACCGGTAATGATAAATTTCTTCATATCAATCGATGGGCTTAAAGCGTGCCCATCCTTCCCCTTTCTTTCTGTGTCCCCGTAAAGTCAGTTCATGAAATTACGGACTGACCCTGATAATGTCTCACGCGTCTAAATAGATCGGTGCATGTTTCGTCGTTGGTGTAACACTGCCCGGCTTCAGATGCGTCGCTATGGTTGATCGTTATCTTGGGTGTCGGGCCAAGCATCATTGCCCCTTCGTGAAATGTCTTCCAGTTGAAATCCAAGCTGCGTTCGGGCGCAGAAAGATCAATAAAATGATATAGTTTTCAGTAGCGTAGTAAATTTCCGTATGATGGCAAGAAAATTGAGAAGCGATCGGGAATTTCTTTATCTGCGCGAGGGATGATTGCCCATCTGCCTCTCATTCAATGCAACAGATCGAGAAGGTGCGCGGACATGGCAGATTTGGAAGTCCATGGGCATGCATACGCAAGACACGTGAAAAGAAACGAAAACGTCCGGGAATGCGGCGATCCGATTCATCCTTCGATCATACCGTGAAGGTCGCATTTCGCGCGGCCAGCTCCGAAGCATCCATATCGATGACGCCGTGGTCTCTCACAAAGACAGATCCTCAACATCATCCGGAATTTTCGGCTTCATATGCAGGTTGACCGCCTTTGCGAAAAAATAGACGCAGCCGCCGCACCATACGAGATTGACCAGCACGTGCAGCCAGCTTGCCGCGACGATGCCATATAGGCTGACGGCCGGTATCAGGAGGGCGAAGAACAACAAGGATGCGGTGAAGGTCACGCCGAGCAGGGCACCATCTCGCCCGATGCTCAGCAGCGCGGAGTTCAGGATGCCGCCCGTCATGAACAGGGATGCCGCGACGATTTGCAAAAGCACCAGGGGCAGGGCGGCGATGAATTCTTCGCCGAACGCCACGGTGATGAACTGCTCCCCCCAGATCGCGAAGAGGGGGAACAGTATCACCGCGATGATCGCGAAGACCGAACTGAAGCGTAGGACCAGCTTGACGATTTTCATGCCTTCGCCCCGTTCCCAGAACTGGCTCAGCGCAGGGAAGACGACGAATTGCATGGGCCGAGACAGGCGTGTGGCGGCGAGGCCGACGCGCTTGGCGATCTGGTAGAGGCCGATATCCGCATAGCCCACAACGCCACCGAGGATGAAGATATCGAACCGGCGGGTCGAGTTGCGGGCGATAACGTTCATGTTTGAGTTGAAAATGAACGAGAGGATCTTCGGGTTCTCCCGCAAGATCCCCTTGAGCGGAAGGGAGAGAATGGGGCCTGGGACCTCGCGGCGCAGGATAAACCAGGCGACGCAGAACATGACCAGATGCTCGGCGATCGCCGTGAACAGCAACAAATAGAAGAACGCCTCGATGCCCGCGCCGACGTACCAGAGTGCGGCGCTGACCAGGAGACGCAGAACCGCCACGCCCACGAGGACATGGGCGTAGAGATCGAAACGGGATGTCAGCCTGAGCACCGAAATCGAGGTCGCCGAAACGAAGGTGAACATGGCGAAGACGAAGAGCATCATCATGTGACGCTCCGCATCGGAGAAATCGAACCATTGGCTGGCAAGATCGAGCGCTGCGAGCGCGAGGAGTGCGGCCACCGCGGCCCCGAGGACATCCATCACCGTGCCGAACTTGATCAGCCTGCGGAACGCTTCGTCGTCGCCCGCCACGCGGGCGCGATTGCCGTAGCGAATGACGGCCTGGGACGGCTCAAAGCGCAAGACCTGGTCGAGAGTACGCGGGTAGGCCTCGATGACGGCCAGAAGGCCGATGCCGACCGCGCCAATCGCATGGGTCGTGATGGAAAGGGTGGCGAGACCGACGATCACGATGATCACATTGGCGGACAAAAGAACGCCGATATGGGGCAGGAGGCCCTCGAAGGAGTCCCCCAGGCGCGCCAACGCGCTTCGTGATCTGGCTATGCCCACGTATCGTCCCCTTGAATTGGACGCCTCTTGCAAACGTCCGATTTTCCTGACGGTTTGCAGCGCCTCAAAAGCGTGCCGCCGCCCTTAAGTTTCGTTATCCGCCGATGCTCCGGTGCGGAGGGCCTCCCCCATGATCCCTCCGACGACCTTCGCAGCGCAGTTGGGCTTTCAGATCACGGCACCGACCGCGTGCGTCGGCTCAGAGCGGGTTGATCGGCCGATTATACTCCCGAATGACTTCCAGTGGGCGCTTTTGGGAATAGGCGACCATGGCCTCGGGGTCCGGGTAGCCCACGCCCATGAACATGATGGGACGTTCGTAGCCTTCGAGACCCAGAACCTTTTCGGCCATCCTCTCGCGCTTTTCGATATCGGGCCAGTTGAAGATGCAGGAGCTGAGCCCCACGGTCTCAAGCGCGAGAGAAAACGACATCGCCGCGAGCGAGCTGTCGATATAGATCACGTGCCGATCCCGTTCGCAGTAGAAGGCATCGAGCGTGCCCACGACAGCAACGATCACCGGAATATTGTGTTTGAAGCCGGCCGTGCCGCCAGGCAGCGACGCCACCGTCTGAACCATCTCAGGATCGTCGAAGACAAGGAAGCGGTAGGGCTGCCGATTGCAGGCGGTGGGTGACAGGCCGGCCACTGTGAACGCCTTGTCGAGCAATTCGCGCGGCACGGGCTTTTGTTCGTACCACCGGACCGACCGACGCTTTATGGCGAGCCTTTCGAGCTGCTCATATGTGACCGGGTGCTCATCGAGATCGCGATGATAGGGGGTTTTGCTCCGGTCCGTATCGGTTTTGGCCGGGATCGGGCATTTCTCGAACATTTCGCGCGCGCGATCGACAGCCGGTTCCGGTGCCACGATCTCGAAATACTTGCTCAGGACGTCATAGGCCCAGTGCAGCGATACGGCGTTGCTTTCCTGAGACCGCGCAGGCTCGGCCACGAGCTTGCGATAAACGTTGACCGTGGCTACGATGTATTCCTTTGCGAAGACCGCACGTCGCGGCCGCATCATCATGCCCTTTTCCAGCCGGTGCACGTTGCGGCGCAGCAGGAAGATGTTGGCGTCATTTTCCTGAAGATCCGCATGATACTTCGCGAGCCCGAGCAGGACCGCGCGTTCCTCACGCAAAAAC
The DNA here is from genome assembly GCF_009363255.1 of Roseivivax sp. THAF197b. Classification (NCBI taxonomy): domain Bacteria; kingdom Pseudomonadati; phylum Pseudomonadota; class Alphaproteobacteria; order Rhodobacterales; family Roseobacteraceae; genus Roseivivax; species Roseivivax sp. THAF197b. Next base: position 1,258,259 of record NZ_CP045318.1, read on the forward strand.
TGCCGCGAGAGCAGAGAGTAATACGCAGAGGCAAGCGGCTTGGCTTGCGAGGCAAGCTTGTAGCCGCCCGATTGCACCTTGCGAATACGGTTTTTCTGACTCTCGGGCAATATACTCGTTACTAACGTCTTCATCGCTATCCGGTCTCCGTGAAAACATTACGTGTGGGGATTGCAGCACCGTGCCGGCGACATGGTCCGGACGGAGCTGCCAGCGTTAATGTCGGACCACGATCTTGTTGCGAAGCAGGTCCGCGCCAATGCTGAAAGGTCCTTTTGGTGCATCGGCAAAATGCCTGTTCGAAAGTGGAACGGCCTTCGCCTCTTCCGGGGGCAAATCGTTGCGGCGGGGCGCATTTTCGATCTCGTCGGCGCTCTCGCCATATCCGGGAACGATGTCCTGCAACGTGCGCAGAACCATTGGCCGGTCCTGAAGCCGGGCGAAGGCTTCCAGCCGGTCGGCCCAGCGGCGCAATTCAGCGAGCGACACGCTGGCCGATGCCGCGGAGAGCACACCATCGATCCCACAGGCGGAGCGCGTCTCGAGCTTGTCGAAAAGCTCCTCGAACAGCTTCTCGCCGGGGCGCGTGCCGATGATCTTGATGGCGATGTCGCGCCCAGGCTCCATCCCGGACAGCCGGATCATGCGTTCGGCGAGGTCGATGATCTTGATCGGCTCGCCCATGTCGAGCACGAAGATCGACCCCTTGTCCGTCTGCCGCTCGACGCCGTTTGCGGAGGCCATGAGCGTGAGCTCCACCGCTTCGCGGATCGTCATGAAGAAACGCTCCATACGCGGATCCGTGACCGTCAGGGGCCCCCCGCAGGCGATCTGTTCCTTGAAGAGCGGAATGAGCGAGCCCGACGAGCCCAGAACATTACCGAAGCGCACCGTCATGAAGCGCGTATCGCTCTCGCGGGCTTCGCGGTCGAGGCCTGCGCAGTAAAGCTCGGCCACGCGCTTCGTGGCGCCCATCACGGAACTCGCATTCACGGCCTTGTCGGTCGAGATCTGCACCATCGCCTTGGCATTCACGCGCAGCGCAGCCTCGGCCACATTGCGGGTGCCCACGACATTGGTCAGCACACCCTGGCAGGGGTTCTTCTCGACGATCGGCACATGCTTCAGCGCCGCGGCGTTGAAGACGATATCGGGCTTGTGCTGCTGGAAGAAACGCTCCACGCGTTCCTTGTCGCGGATATCACAAATCTCGGAATGGCGATCCACTTCCGGGAAATAATGGGCGAGGTCCTTCGTCACGGAATACAGGTTGTATTCCGAGTGATCGAGCAGGAGCAGACTCTCGGGACCGTTCGCCGCGATCTGGCGGGCCAGCTCGCTGCCGATGGATCCGCCTGCGCCGGTCACGACCACGCGGGCGCCGGAAATCAGCCTGGCCATCCGGTGATGGTCGCACATGCGGGCAGGGCGTTGCAGCAGATCGTCGGGCGCCACTTCGAGCGTCTTGAGCGGCTGCGCCTCCTCCAATTCGAAGGTTTCGCAAAGCCCGGCGAGTTTCCGAATTGCGATTCCACGGCCCTCGGCCCATTCGACCAGCGATTTGATCGCTTTCTGGTCGAATTGCGACGGGGCTTCCGTCAGCACGATCTGGCGCGGCATTTCCTTGCGGGTGCACCAATCCGCGACCGCGTCGATATCCCGGACAGATCCGACGATCGGGATGTCATGGAAAAACAATCCTTTGGAATCCTCGACCGAGTCGACGATCCCGATGGGGCGGTATTCCGTATCGGAGGTGTTGCGCAACGCGCGCAGATACAGATCGCAGCTTGTCCCGGTGCCCACGAGCAGAAGCGGAATGCGGTTTTCGGTCTGAGCCCGCTTTTCACCATTCAGAACAGTTTCATACCGGCTGCCGATACGACGTGCGAGCCGCGATCCGCTGAGCAGGGGCATCGCGATAAAGAATGCGACAATCAGAGTGCCTAAATGCGGCTGAATGCTTATCATTCCGGACAGAGAGGCGATCGTCATTATCCCGATAACGATAGCGACGCCGGTGAAGGAGCTTAGAGCATCCGGGATTGATGCCGTTTTGGGATGGCGACGATACATGCCGGCCACGGGAAAGATGACCAGGGATGCCGCAGCGCCATATAAAATAAGGCCCGAAAGCGCTTTGTAGCCTGCTTCTCCAACAGGCATCCCGACTTGAAGAAGATATGCCGTGCAAAACGAAATCATCAGCAAAATCTGATCCGACACGGCCAGACGCTTGTGGGATTTCAACTCGCCGAAGATGCGACGGAGATATTGTGCTGTGGGACCGTTTCTCAGACCGGAGACTGCCGGTTCAGATCTTTGGTTCGTCCGGTTTGACCGGTTTCCCCTAATCGAAACAAAGGACATTATAATCTCCCGAAAACAAAAACACTATAAAACACTGAGAGTTAGCAGCACAAAACAACAGGGCCGCTGCCGAATGACAGCGAAAGACGAAAGGTGGTTGCCGCCCGGAGGCGGCAGAATTAATTTCACGCTGCCTTTCGGCACCGATGAAAAGTAGACTTCAATAATGTGGTCGCGCCGCTCCCCCCAGGGCGCAGAAACAACATCTGCATATTTACCCTTCGTTAACCTTTGCGCAAAGAGAATCTGTCGAAATTGCGGCGAGCGGCAACTTTGGGGCGATGTGAAGATTATCCGCACAACCTAGTGTTGTTTATTGCGCGAAAAGACCGCCATTTGAGAGAAAGAGCGTCCGAAAACGCGAATCGCCTGAGGTCTGGAATACCTCCATTAGAGGTCTGAGCATCGAATCGGAATAAATCCAGAAGCATTACGATTGCAGCTATTATGCTGAGATCGAAATAGGATTTTCAACAATCAATCACGGAAACTCGCATTGTCGAGACGGAATGCGGTGCAAGTCGCGTCTTGGGTGTCCGGACCCATGGCCATTCCCTTGATTGCCCCTAAGGCATGCGCAACCTCGGTCTTCGACATCGCGCAACCGGACACCACGGAAAGGTGCGAACTCACTGGTGGTGCGGGCCCGTCGAAGGATCGCTGTCTTCCCTCCGCAGCTGCAATCGAGCCCAGATCGGCAAGTGATCGGACGCAACGCGCGTATGGGCGCCGTGATGCACGCCGGATTCAGCGACGGTCACAAGCGTGCCATGCGCGATCCCGTCGAGCGAGGCCACCGGACGGGCGGCGTGAAAACTGGGGCCGGGCGTCACGAGCTTGAAATCCCGCGCCCAGGGCTCATAGCCGGAGGTATCGGACCATTCATTGAAATCCCCCGCGATCAGCGCACCCGGTGCTGCATCGCCCAGATGCTGACGGATCTGCCGCATCTGTCGACGCCGCCAGCTGCGCAATAGCCCGAGATGGGTGCCGACGACGGTCAATCCCTCGATCCGCGCCATCACCGCGCCGCGTGGCTCAAGCCCCGGCAGGTCGAAATGCTGGGTCTTCTCGACCGAGAGGCCGCGCCGCACGAGGATCGCATTGCCATGCCAGCCCAGGCTGACCTTGTTGCGCGCCAGATCGGCGGGCACGTAATCGGTTTCCTGCGCGATCAGGAAGTGCGGCAAGGCCGAGGGGCGGGCGCCGAGCCGCTTGTCGGCCTCCTGCAGGACGACGATGTCGGCGTCGATCTCGGTCAGGACAGCCAGGATCCGGGCGGGATCGCGTTTCCAGTCGAGTCCCACCGCCTTGCGGATATTGTAGCTGGCCAGCGTCAGTTCGGTCATAGCACCGGCGCCAGGAGCCGCGCGACGGGCGCGCCGATGCGGATATAGAGAGGCTGCTCCGAAAGCGGCGTGTCGACAATCGTGCTGTCGATGAAATCGTCTTTCAGCATCGCCGCGACCTTGGCGGTCAGCGCCCCGTCGAAAACCAGCGCCATCGTCTCGAAGTTCAGCCGAAAGGAGCGATTGTCGAGATTGGCCGAGCCGATCGCCACCATCTCGTCATCCATGACGACGACCTTCTGATGCGTGAAGCCGCGGTCATATTGGTGAATGGTCACGCCCGCCGCGCGCACCTCGTCGAAATAGGCATGCGCGGCAAGCCAGGTGAGGTAGTGATCGACATGGCGGGGCAAAAGCAGCTGCACGTCGCAGCCGCGCAGGGCCGCGGATTTCAGGGCGGAGAGGATCGCCTCGTCTGGGACGAAATAGGGGGAGGCGATCCAGACCCGGGATTGCGCGCGCGACAGCGCGGTAAAGAAGAACATCGCCGCCGTGTCCATCTCGTCGGTGGGACCGGCGGGCAGGATCAGCGCGGGCAGGTCTGCATCGCGCGGCGCGGGCGACCAGTCGAGCACCTCGTCCAGCCGTTCCTGCGTCGCCCAGTGCCAATCCTCGAAGAAGACGGTCTGCAGTTGGGCGACGACCGGGCCCGACAGCGCGATATGCGTGTCGCGCCAATGCCCGCCGGGCGCGTCCTTGCCCATATAAAGGTCCGAGACATTGTGTCCGCCGATGAAGCCCACATTGCCATCGACCACCACGGTCTTGCGGTGATTGCGGAAATTGACCTCGAAGCGCTTGGTGGGACCACGCGCCTTGCGCGGATTGAGGATCGTCACGCCGGCGGCGCGCAACCTCTCGGGATAGGCCGCGGACAGCCCGTAGCTGCCGACACCGTCATACATCACCCGCACCGAGACGCCGCGCTCGGCCGCGGCGATCAGGCGATCCGCCAGCCTGCCGCCCAGATCATCATCGGCAATCGTGTAGAATTGCACGCAGACATAAGACTTCGCTGCGTCGATGGCCTCGAAGATGGCGGCGAAGGTTTCCTCCCCGTCGATCAGAAGCGCCGCATCATTGCCGCCCAGCACCCGCATGCCCGCGAGCTTCTCGAACGGCGCATAAAGCGTGCGGCGATCTTCATCGGGCAGGGGCGTCTCGGTGCGCGCATCGAGATCCTGCGCCAGGGCCCGCGAGGCGCGGCGCGTGCGTTCGTAGCGTTTCAGCTTGTGGCGGCCGAAGACCAGATAGGAGGGCAGGGCGAACCAGGGGGCCGCCAGAAGGAACACGACCCAGGCCGCCGCCCCTTGCGGCGTGCGCGCAGAGACGATCGCCCGCCAGACCGTGTAGATCACGAGGATCGGCGCGAGGAATGCCAGAGCGGCCAGAATATAGGAATCGAAAAAGGTCATGCGCGAAATGTAACGCAGATGCCGGCACTTGCATGGGGAAATGCAGATCAAGCCGCGTGATGGCGCCGATCGGACCGGTCAGGATTTCGGTTTTACCCCTCGCATGTCCACTGTTAGCGTTCACATCAACATTGTCTTGATTTGCGATTGAATGAACGGAGGACGACATGCAGCTGTCACTCTCGCGCGCGGATTTCCCCGACGGCTTCGAGCTTGGCGCGTCCACCGCCGCCTACCAGATCGAAGGCACGGCCGCAGGGGGCACGGGCCCGTCCCATTGGGACAGCTATGCCGCCACCCCGGGGAACGTGGTGCGCGGCGAGGATGGCCGCATCGCCTGTGACCATTACCACCGGTTCGAGGAAGACCTCGATCTGGTGCGGGACGGCAATTTCGACACCTACCGTTTCTCGACCTCCTTCGCGCGGGTGATGCCGGACGGGCGGACGCCCAATGCCGAGGGGCTCGACTTTTATGACAGGCTTGCCGATGCCATTGCGGCGCGGGGCCTCAAGGCCTCGCTCACGCTGTATCACTGGGATCTGCCCTCGGCGCTTGCGGATCAGGGCGGCTGGGCCAACCGGGACGTGGCGGATCGCTTCGCCGATTACACCCGCGTCGTGATGGAGCGGATCGGCGACCGGATGGACAGCGTGGCCACGATCAACGAGCCGTGGTGCGTGGCCTGGCTCAGCCATTTCATGGGGCTTCAGGCGCCTGGCCTGCGGGACATCCGGGCGGCCTCGCGCGCGATGCATCATGTGCTTCTGGCCCATGCCAAATCGCTCGAGGTGATCCGGGAGGTGACGCCTGACCTCAAGGCCGGGATCGTGCTGAATTTCACGCATACCCATGCCGCGAGCGACGCCGAGGCCGACAAGCAGGCCGCGCATACCTTCGACGGGATTCACAATCGCTGGTTCGTCGAGGCTCTGACCAAGGGCCGGTACCCCGAGGATATCGCGAGCGCGCTCGGCCCCCATATGCCCGAGGGATGGCAGAAGGACATGGCCGCGATTTCGGCGCCGATCGACTGGCTTGGCGCCAATTATTACACGCGCACCACGTTGCGCCATGTCGAGGACAGCCTCTGGCCACATCTCGAAGACGTGCCCGGGCCGCTTTCGAAGACCGATATGGGGTGGGAGATCTATCCCGACGGTCTGCGTGCGCTGCTGGTGCGGCTGGCGCGCGATTATACGGGCGACACGCCTCTGGTCGTGACGGAAAACGGCATGGCGGGCGACGATCATCTCGTCGACGGTCAGATCGGTGATCCGGTGCGCGTACAATATTTCGAGGATCATCTGGGCGCCGTCCGCTCCGCGATCGCGGAGGGCGCGCCGGTCACGGGCTATTACGCCTGGTCCTTGATGGACAATTACGAATGGTCCTTCGGCTACGACAAGCGCTTCGGCATCATCTACGTGGATTACGAGACGCAGGCACGCGTGCCGAAAGCATCTTACCACGCGCTGCGGGACGCCTTCGCGCGGGGGTGAGCATCGGCACGCTTTCCGTGCGTCACTCGGCCTGGATCGACTCCAGATATGTGACCAAAGCGGTGATCCGCCCGAAGGCCAGCGCCTGTGCATTCACGTCATGCGGGACGCCCGCAGCGCGGTCGGCCGCGTTCTGGAAATAGCGATAACCCCAGACCGGCATGCCGCGATCGCCATGCGGATTGATCATGTTGCGCCCGTCGATCAATTGCCGGACATCGTCCGCCGGAAAGCTGCCACTGAAACGCGCGCTGAGCGTGGTCAGGTCGGGCGGCTTGTTTGTCAGAACGTCGGCCACGGGTCCGTCGCCCAAGCCCGAGGCCCCGTGGCACGAGGCGCAATGGGCCATGTATTCCGATTGCCCCAGCATGATCTCTGCATCGCGGTCGAGCGCCGTGGCAGGGCCCGCCACGGTCAGACTGGCCAGCGCCATGGCTGCGCTCAGGATCCTGTGCTGGATCGGATGAAATCGGAACGGTCGATGCGTCATGGTTTGGCTCCCCCCTGAAAACGTGCGGTCCGGACGGCGATGCGATTGCCGCGCGTTGTCGTCCGGGCAATTGCCGAGGGGATACCATGCGCGGCGCGGTCTCGGTTGATGCAGGTCAATCGGGGGCGCAGCGTGTGTCCGGTTGAACCTAACGCATCATGCATGACCCCATGTGCGCCCGAGGCCGTGCAATGCTCAATTCTCAGGGGCGGGGAGCGGTGACCGCCCGGATCGCCGCTCCCCGTCTTTGCATCAGGATCCCTTAGAAGATCCCGCCGAGCAGGCCATCCTCCTCCGCATCGTCATCGCAGTCATGGGCCTTGTCGTGGTCTTCCTCGGACGGCTTGGAGGACGATGTGTCGAGCGCCGCCAGCAGCGCCGCCCCATCCAAGGGCGCGGCATCCGCATGACCACCGCCGAGACCAAGGTCCACGAGATTGTCGACGTCGATGCCCTTGTCGCCACCGATGGAGGCCTCTTCGAGTACGTCGATATCGAGACCGTTCTCGTCCGCGTCGACATTCGCGAGGTTGTCGATGTCGATGCCCTTGTCGCCGCCGATGGAGGCCTCTTCGAGTACGTCGATCTCGAGACCATCCTTGCCCCCGTCGACATTCGCGAGGTTGTCGACATCGATGCCCTTGTCGCCACCGGTGGAGGCTTCCTCGAGCACGTCGATATCTAGGCCGTCCTTGCCCGCGTCGACATTCGCGAGGTTGTCTACATCGATGCCCTTGTCGCCGCCGATGGAGGCTTCTTCCAGCACATCGATATCGAGGCCTTTCTTGTCCGCATCGACATTCACGAGATTGTCGATGTCGATACCCTGATCGCCGCCGATGGAGGCCTCTTCGAGCACGTCGATCTCGGCACCGTCCTTGCCCGCGTCGACATTCGCGAGGTTGTCGACATCGATTCCTTGGTCACCGCCGATGGAGGCTTCTTCGAGCACGTCGATGTCGAGGCCTTCCTTGTCCGCGTCGACATTCGCGAGGTTGTCGACGTCGATGCCTTGGTCACCGCCGATGGAGGCTTCTTCGAGCACGTCGATCTCGACACCGTCCTTGCCCGCGTCGACATTCGCGAGGTTGTCGATGTCGACGCCCTGATCGCCGCCGATGGAGGTCTCTTGACCGATATCGAGGCTCAGGCCAGCCCCATCTGACGCATTGTCTGCGCCGGATGTGTCGGACCCCTCCTTGCCTGATTGATCCTGCGAGAAGAGCTCACGGATCTGCGCTTCTTTTTCATTGATCAAGTGTGTAGCGGTGGCGAGGCCACTCTTGACGAAGTTGAACATCGTCGCTTCTCCCTTATTGTTGAACAAAGAGCGCTGACAGCCACGGATATACAGGTCGTCCTGTTTCAAGTTGTTTCGGAAACAGTTCGTTTGATGCTTGTTAACAAATGCGACCTAGATAGATGCAATTTTATATTTGTATTCATTCATGTTCTGAATGATGACCGCGTAGGGCGCACATGGGTTGTACATAAAAAAGTCTGATTTATCGGCGCGCCAAAAATATGCGTCGCGATAAATTGGTGGCGCTAATAAATGAAACTCCTGATTGGTTTGCGGCCTTATTTCAGGCTAAGTTATTTATTGGTCGAAACATAATCCAAAAGTAGTAGATCGAATCCCGTCTCTTACATGGATTCATTCTAAATATCGGATTTTTCGAGTAAAAAATATGTTGGGTGCTTTCTGAGATCCGCTGGCTTCACTTAACACTTTTGCGAGACCGCAAGGCGCTGACCTAGTTTTGCCACATTGTTTTAACATGCAGGTCACCAGCGAGAGTGCGAATAAATGATATAGGGAGGTATGACATGTCATATCCAGATTATCGTTTTAAGCGGTTGCGGTGTTTTTCAAAGTGCGAAAGCGGTTCTGTTACGGTTGAATTCGCTATCATCTTCCCGGCCTTCATCTTTCTGCTGCTGGCGGCGTTCGCGGCCACGCAATATATCTGGACGATCAGTGAGGTTCAGCAGTTCAGCTCGGACCTGGCGCGGCAATCCCTGCGATTCCTGGTGTCTGACCTGGAAGGGGCGGAGCTCTGTGTTGCGTTGCAGCATTCTGCCTTCGAACGCGTATCGGCCGAGTTGATCTTCTTCGATCCGCAACACATCCAGTCGGTGAGCTGCACCTATATCGAGGACCCGGCCGGTCTTCATGTGTCCGTGTCCTATGCCACGAACCATCTGTTCTTCAGCGGATTTCTGGACGCGGTCGGCCTCGACACGGAGCAGACCACGCAAGACGCGGTCTTCCTGCTATGACGGTCATGGCGAGATTTTTCCGACGCGAAGAGGGCGGGATTTCCGTCCTTTCGCTGCTGATGCTGCCGGTGTTCCTGATCGTGCTGGCGCTCGGCCTCGACTTCGTCCTGCTGAACGCGAACCGCAAGCATGTCCAATCCCAGGCGGATCTGGCCGCGATCAGCGGGGCGCTCAACCTCGAAAGCCGTGCGGAGAGCATGGAGGCGATCCGCGCCTCCGTCGCCGTCAACGACTTCTTCGAAGCGGGCAGGGTGCATGACGACGATATCGCTTTCGGCACATTCGCGACATCAGGGTCCTTCACCCCGCTGAGCGACGCGGTGATCGATCATTCGCCTCATCTCGTCGAGGGGGTGCGGGTGGATGTGACCGGCGACGCGCCATTTTCCCTGCTGAGTCGCTATCTCGACGTGGACGGTTTCGCATTTTCGCGGTCCGCCACGGCGATACGACAGCCGCGGGTCTCCTTCGCCCTGTCGAATTGCCTGCTGTCGCTGGAATTGTACAAGCAGGCCCTCGCAGGGATTGCAGGACTTGATACGGACGTTTTGTGCTCCGGTGAGGGCGTGCGCGTGAATGCGGTTGAGCTGTTTTCGGCGCTTGCGGTCGAGGGCGATGCCCTGAACTATTCGAGCACCTATGGCGACGTGCTGGATGCGGAGTTCGAGGTTTCGGAGCTGTTGAGCGCGGTTCTCGGGCGATCTGTGCCGCCGATTGGCGACACCCTGCGCCTGGGCGACATGATTTACATGCCGAGTGATCTGCGACGACTGACGATTGGCAGCCCCATCGACGGGATCGAGATCTCTGCCGCCGATCTGGTGTTCGGCGCGGTCGAGCTTTTGGGGGACCGGCTGCTCGATGCGGCGCTCGAGATCGATCTTGAGCCGCAGGGGCGGGTCTCGGCGCATCTGCATGTCGGTGAGCCACGCAAAATCGTGGTGGGCGCGAGGCCCGGCGATCCAAACGCGCGCGCGCGCACCTCGCAGATCAGCCTCTTGATTGAAGGCTCGGACCTCTTGTCGTTGACCGGGCTCAAACTGAAGGTCGAAATTGCCAGCGCCGAGGCGCAGCTGGCCGCCAAAAGCGAGGTCTGCTCACGCGACACGAACCGGATCGCGGTGCATTTCGACCCTGTCCAAGTGGATTTGGTCGATATCGGTGTGAGCCTCTCGACGCCGCTTCTGCCGATCTCCGTTACGGATCTGACCGCCTATGTCCCGTTGCTCGGTCGGGAGCGAAAGGAGGCCTTGCGCTTCTCCCAAGACGAGATCGACCGGGGAGCGCGCAAAGAGGTCGCGTATATGCGGGTGAACGACCTGCAGAAACTGAAGAAGGAGCTGGAGGAGAGCCTGTCTGCCATATTGCAGCAGGAATTGCTGACCTCCGGGCTGTTCTCGGGCAGCACGCCGGTCTCGTTCTTCAAGAAGCGCGAAAACAGCGAAAAGGAGATCCTCTCCCGGTCGCTGCTGAACCTGGCGCTTGTGCCATCCTATCTCGAGGTGCTGAATATCGACTGCGATGTTCAACTCGTGGAGTAATTGGGCACTGACAACCGGCGCGTCGGTTTCGCATATGCGACGGCCGTAGATTGGCTCTTGACGGCTTGAGCTATCACACGCACCCGGCCTCGGCCCTCGCGCTTGGCCCGTTGCGCGCGCCTGCGTGATTGCTAGGGATGTTTGCAGAGCCCAGCGCGAGGGGATCCGTGATCGAGCACAACTCTTGAGAGACGATCCACGCTCACTGGAGGTGCGACGGATTACCCATCCTCGAAAACCACTTCCACATGCTCAACAGACGTCGCCTGAGCGCCTGACCGGCGCGCATTCGACGCGAAGTCCATACATCTATTGAGTGAAATGGCGGAGAGACAGGGATTCGAACCCTGGGACCCCGTGAAGGGTCAACGGTTTTCGAGACCGCCCCGTTCGACCACTCCGGCACCTCTCCGCGGGGGTCTGGTGCGGCCCAATACCCAAGGCCGGGGGCGCTTGCAACCCGGAGTGCGATGAATTTTGCGATGCAACGCTCGAATGGTTGGAAACGGGGCGGGCGGCACGTATCTGTTGAGGCAGACCAAGCAAGGAGCGACTGGCATGTTCATGCGACATTTCGTGGGTGGGATCGGGCTCGCAATCGGCACGCTGGCCGCCCCGGCGCAGGCGCAGTCCGAGGATCTGGATGCCTTGATCGCGTTTTTGCGGATCGACGACACGGTCGAGATCATGCGCGCCGAAGGGCAGGAATATGCCAACGAGCTTGCGGTCGACATGCTGGGCGGCGTCAACGCAAGCTGGCAGGCGACGGTCGACGCGATCTACGATGCGGGCACGATGGAAAGCAGCGTCACCAGAGGCTTCCGCGAGGCCATCGATCCCGAGGCCGTGGGCCCTCTGCTCGCGTTCTTCGAAAGCGATCTCGGCCGGGAGGTGGTGGCGCTGGAGATCGGCGCGCGGGAGGCGCTGCTCGACGAGGCCATTGAAGAGGCCGCCCGCGCGGAATACCGCGAACTGACCGGCACCGGCGATCCCAAGCTGCAACTGACCGGCGATCCCAAGCTGCAACTGATCGAGCGGTTCATCGATGCCAATGACCTGATCGAGCAGAACGTGACCGGGGCGCTCAACGCCTCTTACGCGTTCTATTCGGGCCTGTCGGAAGGCGGCGCGCTGCAGTTGAGCGAGGAAGAGATGCTCGATGATATCTGGAGCCAGGAAGAGGCCACCCGGAGTGACACGGAAGAATGGGTCTGGGGCTACCTGATGATGGCCTACGGGCCGCTCTCCGAGGACGAGCTTTCCGAATACGTGGCGCTGTCGGAAAGTGCGGCGGGCGAGGCGCTGAACAAGGCGCTCTTTGCGGGCTTCAACGCCATGTATGACGAGATTTCCTACGCGATGGGTCTCGGTGCCGCGGTGGAGATGGCAGGGACCGACCTCTAGTCTCGGTTTAGGGCCGGATTCGGGCGGTTTTCCCCGGTCGCGGCGCTTGACAGGGGCGCGGATGCTGCGCATAAGCGCTGCTCTGACAGGTGGGGCTTTGCGCCCCGCTTGTCGTTTTGAATTCATGACGCCCGATCGGGCGCGCTGTTCGAGGCGGGGATGGTCCCCGAAATTCCGCCACAGGGCGGGGCCACAGGACGCGGAAGCAAAAGGAAGACGCGCATGTTCGCGGTAATGAAGACCGGCGGCAAGCAATACAAGGTTCAGGCGGGCGATACGCTCCGCGTGGAAAAGCTTGCGGCTGATGCTGGTGAAAAAGTCCAGTTCAACGAGATTCTGATGCTGGGTGGCGACAGCACCACGGTTGGCGCGCCGTTCGTCGATGGCGCGGCCGTGCAGGCCGAGATCGTCGACCAGGTCAAGGGTGACAAGGTCATCCACTTCGTGAAGCGTCGCCGGAAGCACTCCTCGCAGCGCACGAAGGGCCACCGTCAGCAGCTGACGATGATCCGCGTGACCGACATCCTGGCCTCCGGCGCGGATGCATCCGGTGTGAAGGCCGCGATCGGCGCGGGCGTTCTGCCCCGCGGCCTCGGCGAAGAGAAGTACGTCGCCAACCGTGCCGAGCAGTCGGACATGAAGGCGCGCGTGAAGAACGACGAAGCGCAGGAAAAGCCCGCCGCAGAGGCAGGCGTGTCCGAGGGCGCGAAGGACGACCTCAAGCAGCTTTCGGGTGTGGGCCCGGCGCTTGAGAAGAAGCTGAACGAGGCTGGCGTCACAAGCTTTGCGCAGATCGCCGCATGGACCGAAGCCGACGTCGAGGAATTCGGCGAGAAGCTGTCGTTCAAGGGCCGCATCGAGCGTGAAGGCTGGATCGATCAGGCCAAAGAGCTGTCGAAGAAGTAAGGAGAGACACCCATGGCACATAAAAAAGCAGGCGGTTCCTCCCGCAACGGTCGCGACTCTGCCGGACGCCGTCTTGGCGTCAAGCTTTACGGCGGTCAGCGCGCGATCCCCGGCAACATCATCGTGCGTCAGCGCGGCACCAAGTTCTATCCCGGCGAAGGCGTCGGCATGGGCAAGGACCACACGCTGTTCGCGACGGGCGAAGGCTCCGTGACGTTCCGCAAGGGCCTCAAGGGTCGTACCTTCGTGTCGGTCCTGCCAGTGGCCGAGGCCGCAGAGTAAGCACCGCCGCGTATCGGACACCATTCAGGGGATCGGCGGCACGCCGGTCCCCTTTGTCATTCCGACCCCGCGCCGCGCGGTGTGCCGCGTTCGAAGTCATTAAACTTCGTGCTGTCACATGCATTCCGCGATCCCGCGTCATACATGACATTACAGGGCTGACCGAACCGGGGAGGGGGCGGTGCAGTTCGATCCCAGGAGGAGACCCGTCATGAGCCTTGACCAGACCAGCCTTCAGCCGACGATTCCGGCCGACAGGTTCGAACTGCGCCCCTTGCGCGTTTCGGATCAGGGCCTGATCGCGCATTACGCGGGCGACAAGCGGGTGGCCTGCATGACAGGGGCGATCCCGCATCCCTATCCGCCAGGCGCGGCCGAGGCCTATGTGGCCCGTGCCCATGCCCCTGACCGGCAAGAGGATATCTGGGCCATCGACGGACAGCGCGCAGGCGCGCCCGAGCTGATGGGGGTGATCGCCTTGAAGCGCATGGATCGCAACCAGTCCGAGATCGGCTATTGGGTGGCGCCCGCTTTCTGGAATACCGGGCTCGCCTCAGACGCCGTGCGGGCATTGGTGGAGGCGAACCCGATGAACAACGCCACCATGTTCGCCGCCGTCTTTCAGGACAATGCCGCCTCCGCGCGGGTTCTGGTCAATTCCGGCTTCGATTACATCGGCGATGCGGAACAGTTCTGCATTGCGCGCCAGGCGAATATCCCGACCTGGACCTATCTGAAACAACTCAGCTGAGACGGGCAGGATCGCCGCGGGCCTTGAGCGCGCGCGGCAATCCGATTATCGCCTCAGCCATCCATTCCGCGAGGCGCGACCCATGAAATTCCTCGACCTCTGCAAGGTCTATATCCGCTCCGGCTCGGGCGGGTCGGGTGCGGCCAGCTTCCGGCGCGAGAAATACATCGAATATGGCGGCCCCGATGGCGGCGATGGCGGCAGCGGCGGCTCCGTGATCGTCGAGGCGGTGGACGGTCTCAACACGCTGATCGATTTCCGCTACCAGCAGCATTTCTTTGCCGAGAACGGGCAGGGTGGCATGGGCCGTCAGCGCACCGGCCGCGACGGCAAGGATATCGTTCTGCGCGTGCCGGTGGGCACGGAGATCCTCGACGAGGATCAGGAAACCGTGCTGGCCGACATGACCGAGCTTGGCCAGAAGGTGACGCTTGCCAAGGGCGGCAATGGCGGCTGGGGCAACGTGCACTTCAAGACCTCGACCAACCAGGCGCCGCGCCGGGCCAATCCCGGACAGCCGGGCATCGACCGGACCATCTGGCTCAGGCTGAAACTCATCGCGGATGTGGGGCTTCTGGGTCTGCCAAATGCCGGGAAATCCACCTTCCTTGCGGCGACATCGAATGCGCGGCCCAAGATCGCCGATTATCCTTTCACGACGCTGCACCCCAATCTTGGCGTTGTCGGCGTCGATGATGTGGAATTCGTCGTGGCCGATATTCCCGGTCTCATCGAAGGCGCGCATGAGGGTCGTGGCCTGGGCGATCTGTTCCTCGGCCATGTGGAGCGCTGCGCGGCGCTTCTGCACCTTGTGGACGGCACTTCGGGCACGCTTCTCGAGGATTACAAGACCATCATCGACGAGATCGAGGCCTATGGCGCGGGCCTTGCGGACAAGCCACGGATCACGGTGCTGAACAAGATCGACGCGCTCGATGACGAGCTGATCAAGTTCCTGCGCGAGGAGCTGGAAGAGGTCGCGGGGGCCCGTGTCTTCACCATGTCGGGCATCTCTGGCGATGGCGTCACGCACGTGCTGCGGGCCCTGCGCGCCGAGATCGAGGACGAGCGTCTGCGCCGCCGCAAGGAAGAAAACGCGGAGGCCGATGCCGACGAGGAGAGCGGCGGATGGCAACCCTGAACGCGGCGCGCAGGCTGGTCGTCAAGATCGGCTCCGCGCTGCTGGTGGATCGGCAGACCGGCGCGCTCCGCAGCGACTGGCTCCGCGCCATGGCGGAAGATGTGGCCCGGATTCGTGCGCGCGGCACTGATGTGGTGCTGGTGTCCTCGGGCTCCATCGCGCTGGGGCGCGGCGTGTTGGGTCTGCCCGCCACGGACCTCGCGCTCGAGCAAAGCCAGGCGGCGGCTGCCGTGGGGCAGATCCGGCTGGCTCGCGCCTGGGAAGAGGCGCTGACGCCGCATGGCATCACCACGGCGCAAGTGCTCGTCACGCTGGAGGATTCCGCGGATCGGCGGCGGTATCTGAATTCGCGCGCGACGATGGAGGCGCTTCTGGGCCATGGCGTGGTGCCCATCGTGAATGAAAACGACACGGTCGCCACGGACGAGATCCGCTACGGCGACAATGACCGTCTCGCCGCGCAGGTTGCGGTCACGGCAGGGGCGGACGTGCTGGTTCTCTTGTCGGATGTGGACGGGTTCTATTCCGGCAACCCCGCGACGGACCCGGCGGCTACCCGATACGACGAGATCACCGCGATCACGCCCGAGATCGAGGCGATGGCCGGGGATGCGGGTTCGGGCCTTTCGAAGGGTGGCATGAAGACCAAGCTCATGGCGGCCAAGACCGCCACCGCGGCGGGTTGCGCCATGGCGATCACCGAAGGCTCGGCGCTGCACCCGCTGAAAGCACTTGAGGGCGGGGCCGCGGCCACATGGTTCACACCGCAGGGCGATCCGCATACAGCGCGCAAACGCTGGATTGCCGCGATGAAGCCGCGTGGAGTGCTGACGCTCGATGCGGGGGCGGTGGCTGCCTTGCAGGCAGGCCGGTCGCTGCTGCCCGCGGGCATCCGGTCTGTCGAAGGCACGTTCGGGCGCGGCGATCCGGTGATGATCCGCGGCGCGGACGGGTCCGCCCTGGGCCAGGGGCTGGCGCGCTACACCGCTGCCGAGGCGCGCGCGATCCGGGGGCACAAATCAGCCGAGATCGAGACGATCTTGGGCTATCCCGGGCGCGCGGTTCTTGTACATCGCGACGACATGGCGCTCTGATCCGTGCTAGGATCGAGCAGGTTTTACGGGCCGGAGGGCGAGTGAGATGAAAGATCAGGACAACATCACGGCGCTGATGGATGATATCGGGGCACGCGCCAAGCGCGCCGCGTCGGAGTTGGCCTTTGCAGCACCGGAGACCAAGACCCGCGCCCTCGAAGCGGCGGCGGATGCGATGGGCGCGCATTTGACCGAAATCCTCGCGGCCAACGAGAAAGATCTCGAATATGGCCGCGAAAAGGGCCTGAGCGACGCGATGATGGATCGCCTGAAGCTCGATCCGTCCCGCGTGGCGGCGATGGCGAAGGCCTTGCGCGACATCGCGGCGCTGCCTGATCCCGTGGGCTCGGTCATCTCCGAATGGGACCGGCCGTCGGGGTTGCACATCCGGCGCGTGCGCACGCCCCTCGGCGTGATTGGCGTTATTTATGAAAGCCGTCCCAACGTGACCGCCGATGCCGGTGCGCTATGCCTGAAGGCGGGCAATGCTGTGATCCTGCGCGGCGGCTCGGAAAGCTTCCATTCCTCCGCCGCGATCCATGCCTGCCTTGTGGAAGGCCTGCGCGCCGCAGGTCTGCCGGAGGATGCGATCCAGCGGGTGCCCACGCGGGATCGCGACGCGGTGAGCCACCTTCTGGGCATGACGGATCATGTCGACGTGATCGTGCCGCGCGGGGGCAAGGGGCTCGTGGGCCTCGTCCAGCGCGAAGCACGGGTCCCGGTCTTTGCCCATCTCGAGGGCATCGTGCACATCTATATCGACAAGGCCGCGGACCCGCAGATGGTGCTCGACGTGGTGATGAACGCCAAGACGCGCCGCACCGGGATTTGCGGCGCGGCGGAATGCCTGCTGATCCATGAAGACGTGGTCGACACGATCGGGCAGGGCGTGATCCGCGCGCTGATCGATGGCGGTGTCGAGGTGCGCGGCGATGCGCGCCTGGCCAAAATTCCCGGTGTGAAACCCGCCTGTGACGCCGATTGGGGCTGCGAATATCTCGACATGATCATCGCGGCGAAGGTCGTGCCCGATGTGGACGGCGCCATCGCGCATATCGGGCAGCATTCGTCGTCGCATACCGAGTGCATCCTGACCGAAGATGCCGAGACGGCAGCGCGGTTCTTTGCCCGGGTCGATTCCGCGATCGTCATGCACAACGCCTCGACGCAATTCGCCGATGGGGGCGAGTTCGGCATGGGCGCGGAAATCGGGATCGCCACGGGCAAGATGCATGCGCGCGGACCGGTGGGCGTCGAGCAGCTGACGAGCTTCAAGTATCTCGTGACCGGAAACGGGACGACGCGCGGCTGAGCGGTCGGGGCGACGCCGGGCGTCGTCCCTGCGCCAAAGGGTCGGCTTCGATCAGGGCGGGTGTCGCAGGGGATCGTTTGAACGAGCTGAGCGGGTTGCACGGGCCGCACGTCTCGCAATGGTGCGACGTGGCGCGGTGATTTAGCTGCGTGACTCGGTTGGGCGGCCCTTGTTCGCGCCGGGACTTTGCCTATTCAGCGCGTCGGCGTGACGGCCTCAGATTGTCAGCGTCAGCCGAGTCTCGCCATGGGCGACCGATATCGCGCGGCCGAGCTCGGCGGCAATCATCGGCAGCAGCACGAATTGCACATGCGCCGCCGCGGGGGGCGTTGCCATGGGCGTACCGGTCAGCGCGGACCAGAGCTTCGGATCGACCGACAGATGATCCGCCTCCACCTGCAACTGCCAATGCCCACCGCCGTGAGTGATGACGATTGCGCCTCCGCGCGGTAACGCCGTCTCCAGGCACAGATATGCCAAGAGAGCGATCTGTAATTCACGGCGCGGGACATCCGAGGTCACGCGCCAATCGGGGTTCTGGCGCGCATCCCGGCTATATTCCGCCAGGATCGACCGGGCTTCTGACGCGGCGACCATCTGTTCGGACGTGACCTGAGAGCCGAAGGCTACGCGGAAGAACCGGATACGGGCCTGGGCTGCCCGACAGGATTCCGAGACAAGCGCGAGTTCGGGGCTGTCTGCGCTGCCCGGACCCATGCTCATCAACTCGATGCCGTTGCCGATCGCGCCGATAGGTGAAATGAGGTCATGGCAGATGCGCGAGCCTATCAGCGCCGCCAACTCTGCGTTACCGTGCTGGGGAACCACTATATCATGCATGAGGCCGACCGATGTCCGAGGATCTGAACGCGATGCTGGAGCCGGGCATGCTGGTCGAGCATCCCGACCGGCCCGATTGGGGACGGGGACAGGTGCAGTCCAACATAAACGGGCGCATCACGGTGAACTTCAGGGATGAGGGCAAGGTTGTCATCGATGGGTCCCGCGTGTTCCTGATTCCTGTCTTCGGAGAAGGCTAGAGCCGATTGCTTAGCAGAACCTTAACACGGGATCGCCGTGCCGTTGCAATCGCCCCGCGTGCTGCCTAGGAAGGCAGCGACTGAAACGGAGACCGCCTGCATGACGGACCGGGAGCCGCAATTCCGCGTGGCATTGGCACGCACCCCGCAGGATCTGCAGGCGGCGCAGCGACTGCGCTACAGGGTCTTTGTCGAGGAACTGGGCGGCGGCGGCGAAGAGGTCGATCACGCCGCCGGGATCGAACAGGACCGCTTCGATCCGGTCTGCGACCACCTTCTTCTGTTCGACGATGCGCGGCCTGCCGAACCGGTGGTCGGCGTCTACCGTCTGTTGCGCAATGAGGGCGCGCAGAAAGCGGGCCGCTTCTATACGGAGGCGGAATACGATCTCGACCCCTTGCGCCAAACGGGCCGTCCGCTTCTGGAACTGGGGCGCTCCTGCCTGCATGAAGACTACCGCGGCGGGGCGGCGATGATGCATCTCTGGCAGGGCCTCGCAGCCTATGTGGAGGATCACGGCCCTCATATCCTGTTCGGCGTGGCGAGCTTTCACGGCACCGACACGAAAGCTTTGGCGCAGCCCCTGTCCAACCTTCATCACCGTCATCTTGCCCCGCCTGACCTGCGCGTCCGGTCGCGGGCCTATCACCCCATGGACCTCGTGCCTGCCTCCGAGATCGACCGCCGTCAGGCGGTGCGGGACACGCCCGCGCTGATCAAGGCTTATCTGCGCCTCGGCGGCATGGTGGGCGATGGCGCCTTCATCGATCATGCCTTCAACACGGTCGATGTGTGCCTCATCCTCGAGACATCGCAGCTGAGTGCCATGCGTCGGGCCGTCCTCGGCAAGGTGGCCAACCCGCGCGAAAGCGAAACCCGAATGCAGGCGGGCTCGCAATGACGACCTGGGAGGGCCCGGAGGAGCCGGCACCACCGCGGCTTGGCGCGACCGACTGGTTGCGCGTTGCCTGGCGTGGCGTGCCGCTCGGGATCGTGGTGTTTGGGGGGCTGGCGCTCCTGCTGCTGACGCGGCTCATCGAACGGCCACTTTGCGGCATGCGCCGCCCGGTCACTCCCTATATCACGCAAGGCGTCTGCCGCGCCGCTTTCACGATCCTGCGCCTGCCGATCCGCCATAGCGGGGCACCCTTGCGCGAGCACGGCGCGCTGGTCGCGAACCATACGTCGTGGCTCGATATCTTCGCGCTCAATTCCCGGATGAACCTCTATTTCGTCTCCAAGGCCGAGGTGGCGAAATGGCCCGGCATCGGGTGGCTGGCACGGGCGACCGGCACCGTCTTCATCGAACGCGACCGCCGCCGCGCCTCCGAGCAGACGCGCATGTTCGAATGGCGGCTGCATCACGGCCATAAGCTCGTTTTCTTTCCCGAGGGCACCTCGACCGACGGGCTGCGCGTGCTGCCGTTCAAGACGACGCTCTTCGAGGCCTTTCTCAATCCGCGTATCCGCCACGAAATGCGGCTCCAGGCCGTGACCCTGCGCTATCATCCGCCCGAAGGCGCGCCCGGCCATTTCTACGGCTGGTGGGGCGGGATGGATTTCGGATCGCACCTTCTGAAGACGTTGGCCGCACCGCGGCAGGGGGCGGTGGAGCTGATCTATCACCCGCCCGTCCGCGTCGATGATTTCCCCAATCGCAAAACCCTCGCGCGGCATCTCGAGGATCAGGTGCGCAGCGGGCATGCCTCGGCGCGCTGACCGGGAGTGATCGCGTGCAAGGGCCCTGGCGATTATCTGCGATCCTGCGCCCGCGCATCGCATCTGGCAGTCCCGCAGGCACTAGGCGCGGGACGCCGCAGCGCATATATGCTAAGTAACGAATATATCTCCGGGGGGAAGCGGAAGATCATGGCCCTGAAAAACCTCAAGAAGAAACGCCGCGTTCAGGTGGTGGCGCTGACCGCCGTGGCGCTGATTATCTCCACCGCGCTCATTGGCTATGCGATGCGCGACGGGATCAACTTCTTCCGCTCTCCGACCCAGGTGGCCGAAGCGCCGCCCGCGCCCAACGAAGTGTTCCGCATCGGTGGCCTCGTGGAAGAGGGCAGCATCGTGCGCGGGCAGGGTGAGACGGTCTCCTTCAGCGTCACCGATGGCGGCGCGAGCGTGCCCGTGACCTATCGCGGCGTACTGCCGGATCTTTTCGAGGAGAACCAGGGCATGGTCGGCACGGGACGGCTGATCGACGGCACGTTCGAGGCCTCCGAAATCCTCGCCAAGCATGACGAGACCTACATGCCCAAGGAAGTCGTCGATGCCTTGAAGGAACAGGGTGTCTACCAGGAGCCCGAGAGCTGACGCGCTACTTCCTGTCCGGCGAGAATGTGATGACCCTGTAAATGTACCAGATCACGGCCCCGCCGATGACGAGGTTCGAGACCGGACCGGTATATTTCGAGACTGCGTCGTAATTGGCGCCGAGATACCATCCGGCAAGCGTCAGAAGCGCCGTCCAGAGCGCGGTTCCGGCTGTCGTGTAGATCATGAAGCGCCGGAAGCTCATCTCCGACAGGCCCGCCGGTACGGAAATGAGCGTGCGCACGCCGGGGATGAGACGCCCTGCGAAAACCGCCTTGTGTCCGTGCTTGTCGAACCAGGCATCTGCTGCATCCACGTCCGACGGATTGAGCGTTAGCCAGCGGCCATAGCGGGCGGCGACGCGGCGCAGGCCATCCGTGCCGATCCGGATGCCGACCCAGTACCAGAACAAGGCGCCGACAATGGAGCCGGACGTACCTGCAAGGATCATCAGCACGACCGAGCGGTCGCTTTGGGACGCGGTATATCCCGCAAGCGGCATCACCACTTCGGACGGGATCGGCGGGAAGAGATTTTCCACGAACATCAGAAGCGCAATGGCGCTGTATCCATGGTCTGTCAGAAATGTGGTTATCCAGCCGGACATGGTCTCCCCTAATACTGCTTGAGACCCAACGCATGAGTGGGCGCTTGGTTGCGCTTGGCCTGTTCAGTCGGCTGTATCAATGCGGACAAGGCAGGCATCGAGGTCGGAGACGGACAGGCTGCCCGGCAAGGAAATCTCGGTCACGCTATCCGGGTTGCGCACGAGGCCCCGAGACCGGCGATTTTCGCGAAAGGCCGGAAGCCCGGCCCGGACCGGCACGAACAGCCAGTCTCCACGGCGTGCATGAGCCCCGCCCTGAAGGAAATTCCCGGAATTGATCGGCGACAACGTCAGCCGGTCCGCGCAGCGCTCAAGAAGCGCCTCGGTCGACAGCCAGAGGATCGCCATGGGCAGATCGCGGGCGAGGCTCGCGCGGAATTTTGCGCCTCTGCGGTGCGGCCAGAAGAACACGCGGGCGTCAAGCGCTGCCGCCCAGCTTGCGGCGTCATGACCGTCGATTATGCGATCCGCGGCCGTGCGCCCGTGCAGGATCGGTTTTTGATGATTGAGCGTCGCGTCAAAATTGGCACCCTGCAGGTGCAAACGCTCGTTGCGCAGGACGATCCCCTGGGGCGCGTATCCGGTGGCCCGGGCCAGCTCGGCCGCGGGGCGGAGACCGTGTTGCCGGATCGAGGGTAGGTTTCGTGCCGCGGTGACATGGGCAAGCTGTGGCCCGATATGGGCGATGAGATCGCGCAAGTCAGAGGCTCCGATCCGAAACCGGGGCCCAATGGGCCCCGGATGAGATGACATGGGTGCGGGCCCCTTGGCCCGCACTCCGCCGGATCAGGGATGGATCAGCCGCGCAGGATCGACCGACCCGCATATTCGGCCGTCTCGCCCAGCATTTCCTCGATCCGGATCAGCTGGTTGTACTTCGCCAGCCGGTCCGACCGCGCGAGGCTGCCGGTCTTGATCTGCCCGCAATTCGTGGCCACGGCCAGATCCGCGATCGTGGCATCCTCGGTCTCGCCCGAGCGGTGCGACATGACGTTGGTGTAGCGCGCGCGGTGGGCCATCTCGACCGCTTGCAGCGTCTCGGTCAGCGATCCGATCTGGTTGACCTTCACCAGCATGGAATTCGCGACACCCTTGGCGATGCCGTCCGACAGGCGCTTGGGATTGGTGACGAAAAGGTCGTCGCCCACGAGTTGCACGCGGTCGCCCAGCTTGTCGGTCAGCGCTTTCCAGCCGTCCCAGTCATCCTCGGACATGCCGTCCTCGATCGAGATGATCGGGTAGGCGTCGCAAAGGGCTGCGAGGTAATCGGCGTTTTCCTCGGACGACAGCGTTTTGCCTTCGCCCTTCATCTCGTACTTGCCGTCCTTGAAGTATTCCGTCGCGGCGCAATCGAGCGCGAGATACATGTCCTCGCCGGGCTTGTAGCCCGCCTTTTCGATGGACTTCAGGATGAAATCGAGCGCGTCGCGGGTGGAGCCGAGTTCGGGCGCAAATCCGCCCTCGTCGCCGAGACCGGTGGACATACCCGCCGCCGAGAGCTCCTTCTTGAGCGTATGGAACACCTCGGAGCCCATGCGGACCGCCTCGCGGATATTCTCCGCAGCGACCGGCATGATCATGAATTCCTGGATGTCGATCGGGTTGTCGGCATGCTCGCCGCCATTGATGATGTTCATCATCGGCACGGGCAGGAGGCGCGCACCGGTGCCGCCCACGTAGCGATAAAGCGGCTGACCGGTGAAATCCGCTGCCGCCTTCGCCACGGCGAGCGACACGCCGAGGATCGCATTGGCGCCGAGGCGGCCTTTGTTGTCGGTGCCATCAAGCTCGATCATCGCGCCGTCGATGCCGACCTGTTCGGTGGCATCGAGACCCACGATATTGTCCGCGATCTCGCCGTTCACGGCGGCGACGGCATCCAGAACGCCTTTGCCCATGTAGCGGGACTTGTCGCCATCGCGCCGCTCCACCGCCTCGTAGGCGCCGGTCGAGGCGCCCGAGGGCACCGCCGCGCGGCCCATCGTGCCGTCTTCAAGCGTGACGTCGACCTCGACCGTGGGATTGCCTCGGCTGTCGAGAATCTCGCGGGCATGGATGTCGATGATAATGCTCATGGTAAATGCTCCTCTCCCTGCTGGGGCGTTGCCTGCGTCTATATCAAGCTCTGACGTCAAGTAAACGGCGCGGCGTGCCATTTGTTAGCGATAACACGCTGCAATCAGGTGGCCGGAATTGGGTGACAGGATTTGTGCGGGGAGGGGCGCGGTTCCCTAGCCGGGGTCGCGGGCCATGCCGGGGCTGCCGGGTTCCGCGGCGCGGGCGCGGCCCAGCCTGCGTTCGCGCAGGAAGGTATAGGTGCCTGATCCCAGGATCAGTGCCGCGCCAAGATAGGTCAGGGTATCGGGGCGTTCGCCGAAGACGACCATGCCGATGATCAGCGCGAACAACATGCGCGAAAATCGAAACGGCGTGACCACCGACACATCGCCCGTACGTGAGGCGGAGGTGATGGCGTAATAGGCCGCCATCCCGAAAAGAACCGCCCCGCCCAGCATCAGCGTGAGCCGTCCATCGGGCAGGGCCGGTGATGTGGCAGCGAAGGGCAGCAGAATGAGCCCGGTCGGTATCAGGCTCAGAAACCCGTAGGAGGCCAATTGCAGATGCGACACGCGCGCGGGGACCGCACGGGCAGCCAGATCGCGCGCCGCGAGCCCGAAGACGGCCAAAACGGCCCAGAGCGCGTTGGGATCGAAGCCCGAAAGCCCGGGCCGGATAATGATCAGGACGCCCGAAAGTCCCACGAGGATCGCGGACCAGCGCCGCCAGCCCACGGGCTCGGCGAAAAACAAGGCCGCCCCCATGGTGATCACCAGCGGCATGGCCTGCGCGATGGCCGATGCGGTGGACAGCGGAATGGTCGTGATCGCGGTCACGAAGCCGATCGTGCCCAGGATTTCGGCCACGTTTCTGAGCAGGATCGGCCCGCGCCATATCTCGGGCGTGACGAGGCGGATGCCCGCACGACGCGCCATGGTGGCAAAGACAGCGCCGCCCGCGACGCCGATGACGATCAGGATCTGTCCTGTGGGCAATTCGCGGGCCGCGACCTTGATGAAGGCGTCCTCGATGGCGAAGGCGGCCATGGCCACGATCATCAGGGTAATGCCGCGCAGATTGTCCATTCGTTTTGCCTTCCGCATGCCACCTCAGCGCAGGTAGCGGGACGGAGGACAATTGGCCAGTGGCGATGGTTGGGGGCTGATCGAGCCTCCCGCCTATGGCGCGCGCGGGAGCGAGGGGCCAGCCCCGCCGCCATTGTCCTTGGGCCAATGGCGCATTCAAGGAAGCGAGGGGCCAGCCCCTCGCGCTCCCCGGAGGTATTTATGGTCCGGTCGTGACAGGGGCCTGCGCTTCGGGCCTTGCGTGGGACGCGCGGGCGGATAGGGCGCGGGCGCTTCGGGCCCTGTGTAGGACGCGCGGGCGGAGAGGGCGCGGGAAGCGCGTTAACTCAGCCCATGCGCGCGCGGCGTTTCGGGCGGGCGAGGTAGATCGCGAGTGCTGTGACCACGATCGCGCCACCGGTCAGCATGCGCGGCGTCGGGGTCTCGCCCGTGCCGAGCCACACCCAGAGCGGGCCGAGAACCGTCTCGAGCAGCATCAGGAGGCTGACATTGGCCGCAGCCGTATAGCGCGAGGCGAGAGACAGCGCGAAAAAGGATGCGGGCAGGATCACGATTGCGGTCACGAGGATGGCGGGAACATTCCCGTTGCTCATCTGAGCAGGACCGGTGGCAGCGATGCCGATGCCGCCTGCGAGGAGCGCGCCGAGGCCCATTGCCAGCAGGATCGGGACCTCGCGCTGAAACCGCAGAACGGAAAAGTTGAGCGCCAGCATCAAGGCGACGCCGACGCCACAAAGCGCGCCCAACGCGGCTGCAGGCGAGATGGCCAGATCGCCCTTGCCTGTCACGGCGATGGCAATCCCGATCAGAACGGCGGCGATGGCGATCCAGGTGGCCGGACCCGTCTTCTCGCCATAAAGCGCCCGCGACAGCAGGGCCGACCAGACCGGCGCCGTCGCCACCGCCATCAGCATCACCGCGACGGGCGCCAGCGCGATTCCGGTGGGAAACAAGAGCGCGTTGAAGACCTGTGCCGCGATAATCGTGATCCCCGCCCCGGTGCCGAGAACGCGCAGATCCTCACGCCGGGTGCGGCTGGTCAAGGCCCAGGCGGCGAGAAAGATGAGTCCCATCGAGGTGCCCCGCCAGGACACCATTTGCAGCCCCTCCATGCCCGACAGGCGCATGAACAGGGCGTCGGGCGACAAAAGGACCGCGCCGAGCGCGGCCAGCCCGATCCCGAAGGCGGGGTGTGTGCGAAGCATGAAAGGGAGCCTGACCTCAGATGTAGAGGGGACGGTTGCCCATCTGGATGTGCAGCGCGTTCACCGTGGGCTCATCGAGGCCGAGCGCCTTGGCGAGCTGGTCGAGATATTCCGCTTCCTCGTCGGTATCGACCCGGATAGTCATCAGCGAGGCCGAATAGACCGGCATTTTCTGGCTATCTGGCGTGTCCGCGGCCAGCGCCTTGATGTCGATGGGGGCGGCAAGCTGGGTGCGGACGAAGGCCAGGTCCTCTTCGGTGGCGTCGTCGCCCACCAGCTCGAGGATCTTGGCCTTCTCCTCCTCGTCGATCTTGCCGTCGGCCTTGGCGGCCTGGATCATCGCGCGCAGCATCAGACCGGCGGTTTTCTCCAGCTCGGGCGCTGTCTGCTCGGTGTTGAACTGGTCGATCAGCTGGCCCGCGCCCTTGCCGCCCATGGCGGCCGCACCGCCTGCCGCGGCAAGCATACCGGCAAGGCCGCCGCCGCTTGCGGATGGCATGGAGGACAACAGACCCTTGTGGCTGGCACCCGGCTCGGCGCCGCCGGTGCCGCCGGCAGTCGCGCCGCCGCCCAGCATCGAGGAGAGATCGAAGCCCGCGCTCTTCATGTTCTCGAGAATACCCTGCATGGGGCTCGCCGCCTGGGTCATGCCGGATTGCATCTGCTGGGTCATGTCGCTGCCCGTGCGGGTGGCAGGGTGGTCACCCTTGAGCTGCGCACCACCCCCGATGAGGCCGGACAACCCCTTGCCCGAGGACAGCCGGTCGACGCCGCGCGCGGCGGCATAGCCAATGGCAACTTTGGTCAGCGTCTTCATCAGGCCCATGGGGCATCTCCTTTTCTCAAATTCGGTCTTAAGGTGACATGTTTTGCGGGTTTGCACAGCCCTTGATCTCGGGCGGCGATGTGCAGGGTCTCGAGCGCGCGGCGCCGGGCGGCGTGCTCGAGCCGCCGGTTAGGTGCCGCAGAAGGTGGCAGGCACCACCTCGTCGGGCAGGGGGGCGCGGCGCAGATCCTCGCTGGCGGGATCCTCGGTGAAGGGGGCGGACAGAGCCGCGTTCAACCGGTGGAACGGGCCGTCATCGCCTGAGACCGCCGCGTCGATCATCTCCTCGATGCGGTGGTTGCGCGGGATGATGGCGGGATTGACGCGCGCCATCAGCGCATCGGGCTCGGGCTCTTCGGCGATCCGGGCGCGCCATTTTCCGGCCCAGGCATCGAAGGCGGCCCGGTCGATGAAGGCGTCGCGCGCATCGTCCCGGCCAAGTGCGCGGAACGTGTTGGTGAAATCGGCCCCTTCGGCCTGCATCAACGTCAGCAGCTCGGCCACCAACATCTTGTCCTCCGCGCGCGGGGCGGAGATGCCGATCTTGGCGGCAAAGCGCGCCTCCCATTCGGCGCGAATGCGGTCCGGCATGGCGTGGACCTGATCGGTGAAGCGCTTGACTGCGGCCTCGGGGTCGTCCGTCAAAGGCACCAGCGCCGTCGCCAGCTGCGCCATATTCCACACGATGATGTCGGCCTGATTGGCATAGGCGTAGCGGCCCATGCGGTCGATCGAGGAGAAGACGCGGTTCGGATGATACGCATCCATGAAGGCACAGGGGCCATAGTCGATCGTCTCGCCGGACAGGGTGCAATTGTCGGTATTCATCACGCCGTGGATGAACCCCACTGACATCCAATGCGCCACGAGCGCCGCCTGTTTCGCGATCACCCGGTCCAGAAGATCATGCGGGTCGGCGGCGTCCGGGTAGTGCCGCGCAACGGTGTAGTCATAAAGCGCCTGCAACGCGTCGCGGTCCCGGCGAGCGGCGAAGATCTGGAAAGTGCCGACCCGGATATGGCTGGCGGCGACACGGGTGAGGACGGCGCCCGGCAGGGCGGTTTCGCGATAGACCGGCTCGCCGCTGCGCACGGCGGCGAGGGCGCGGGTCGTGGGGATGCCAAGCGCATGCATCGCTTCGGAGACCACGTATTCGCGCAGGACGGGGCCCAGCCAGGCGCGTCCATCGCCCGAACGGCTGTAGGGCGTGGGCCCGGAGCCCTTGAGCTGAATATCGCGCCGCTGGCCCGCGCGATCCACAACCTCGCCCAGAAGAAGCGCGCGGCCGTCGCCGAGCTGCGGATTGAACTGCCCGAACTGGTGGCCCGCATAAAGCTGCGCGAGCGGCTCCGCGCCCTCGGGCGTGGCATTGCCGGAGAAGACACGCGCCAGCTCGGCATCGTTGTCGGGGCGCACAATGCCAAGCTCGGCGGCGAGGGCCTCGTTGAAGGCAACCAGCGCGGGCTTTGCCACTGGCTCGGGCGCAAGGCGGGTGTAAAAGCCGTCCGGCAGGCGGGCATAGGAATTGTCGAAGGGGATATGCAGGGTCATGTCTCGGATATAGGGATCCGCGGCACGGCCATAAAGCCTTGTCGCAACGCATATGGCGCTAGGTGAATCCTCGTGAAACCGGAAAGGAGTGCGAGATGGCCGCCACGGACCGCGTCGGAATGGCGATCAAGGATCGTCCCGAATTCAAGAGCAAGCCGAAGCCGCTGACCATGAATGCGGGGGACAGCGTCCTCGATGCGGTCAAGGCGATGAGCGAGAAGAATTACGGCTCCGTCATCATTTGCGACGAGGCCGGGAAGGTGACTGGGGTCGTCACCGAGCGCGATGTCATGCGCAAGGTTGTCGGCGCCGAAAAGGATGCCGCGACGCTGAAGCTTGGCGATATCATGACCGCCGATCCGCGCGTTGCGCGCGAAGACGACGATCTCGTCGACTGGCTGCGGATCATGTCGAACGAACGCTTCCGCCGCCTGCCCGTGGTCGATGCCGACGGGCGGATCAAGGTCGTGTTCACCCAAGGCGATTTCGTCAGTTATACATGGCCCGATCTGCTGCATCAGGCGAAGGTGCTGGCGCAGGCCAGCGTTGGCCGCAACTATCCGATCTGGATGATCGGCGGCGGCATCATGCTCTATTCGCTGCTGATGGTGATCGTCGTCTCTTCGCTGAGCTGAGCTCAGCGCAGCGTCCGCGACATGAACATATGCCCGTCGCGGGGCTTGAAGCGCCCGCGGGAATAGAACCGCTGGGCGTCTTCATCGTCGCGGGCCACTTCGAGATGGAGCGCGCGCACGTCGGCCTCCTTCAGCGCCTTGGCGATATCGTTCAGCGCCTCGCTGCCCATGCCCCGGCGGCGCACGGCGGGCCGGATGTAGATCTCGTCCACAACCGCATCGAGGCCGCCATATTCCACCGACCAGCCAAAGGTGATGACGATGTAGCCGACAGGCGCCTTTCGCGGCCCGATCAGCCAGACGGCCCCGTGGGGCGTGCCGTCGAGCAGGGGCGCGATGGCCGCGGCGCGGTGCTCAAGATCGGTGTCGAAGCCCTGTTCGGCATGGAAGGCCGCCACGAGCGGCAGGAGCTTTTCGGCATCGTCCGGCGCGGCGAGATGCAAGGTTTTCATGGGCGTCTTTCGCAGTCTCAAGCCTGAATGGGTGGTCCCAGCGGACCTAGGCCATTCGGCGGCGCGGCGAAAGGGGGCGCGGGCGGCATCGGCGAAGCTTCGCGTCTCAGCCGGGGAACATCGCCTCGGGCGTGACCATGCCGGGCAGGGCGCGCATCCGGGCCAGCCAGTCCGCCATCGCCGGTGTTGGCGCAAGGTCCGCCTTTTCGAGCCATTGGGTATAGCCCCAGACCGCGCAATCGCCGATCCCGGGTGTGTCGCCATGCAGGAAGGCCGCGTCGCCGAGATAGAGGTCGAACCGGGCGCAATCGGCATCGAAGCGCCCGCGAAGCCAGGCCACGACATCGGGCGCAAACCCCGCGCCGTCCTTGGCGGCGGCGACAAGCTGCGGCACGCACATTCCGATGCGGTTGGCCTCCCAGAACAGGATCTCGCGCCCACGGCGCAGTCCGGCTGCATCCGCGCCGCCGAGTACGGCGAAACGCGTGGCGATCTCGATCAGGATCGCGCCCGATTGCACGTAGGGCGATCCGTCGATCATCAGGCAGGGCACCTCGGCCGCCGGGTTCGCGGTCAGAAACGCCGCGGGCCGAGTCTCGGGCGGCGCCCAGATATCGACGGTCTCGACCCGGTGCGGCAGGCCCGCGAGTCTGAGGGCCAGCGCCACCTTGCAGGCGTGACCCGAGTCCGGGTGTCCGTAAAGAAGAAGGTCCGTCACAGCCGTCCGATCCTCTCCACCAGGAGGGCGAAAAACCCGTCGGCATCGAGATCGCCCATGAAGGTCGCGTTCGCGGGCCGCCCCGACACGCCCCACCAATCGGCAACGGTCATGCCCAGGGTCAGCTCGGACGTGGTCTCGATCTCCACGTTGATATGCCGCCCGCTGAAGAGATCGGGCTTGATCAGATACGCCGTCACGCAGGGATCATGCAGCGGAGCGCCTTCGGAGCCGTATTTTTCGCGGTCGAAGCGTTCGAAGAAGTCGGTCATTTGCGCCACGGCCAGCCCCGGAGCCGTGCCAAGCGCGCGGAACGCGTTGTTGCGGGGCTTCGTCACCAGCGCCTTGTGCGTTACATCCAGCGGCATGACGGTGATGGGCGCGCCGCAGGCGAAGACGGCCTTCGCGGCTTCGGGGTCCACGTAGATGTTGAATTCGGCGGCAGGTGTGATGTTGCCCACCTCGAAATAGGCGCCACCCATCAGCACGATCTCCGCGATCCGTTCGGCGATATCGGGCGCGCGGTCGAGGGCTGTGGCGATATTCGTGAGCGGCCCCAGCGGGCAGAGCGTGACGGTGCCTGCCGGCTCAGTGCGCAGCGTATCGATGATGAAATCGACCGCATGGGCCTTCTGCAGGGGCATGGTCGGATCGGGCAGGGTGGGCCCGTCGAGCCCGGTCTTGCCATGCACGTGCTCCGCCGTGACGAGCTTGCGCGCAAGGGGCGCGTCGCAGCCCGCGAAGACCTTGATGTCCGGGCGCCCCGCCAGTTCACAGACGATGCGCGCGTTCTTTTCGGTGAGGGACAGGGGCACATTGCCCGCGACGGCGGTGATGCCCAGGAGCTCGATGTCGTTGGGCGAAGCAAGCGCCAGCAGGATCGCGACGGCATCGTCCTGCCCCGGATCGGTGTCGATAATGATCTTTCGGGCGGACATGGCGGCTCCTGCGCAGATATGCGGGCAAGTGGTGGCACGCGTTTCTCCGCCGCGCAAGACGCCCCGACGCTGTGGCGCGGCTGCCGCGCTGCGATGCGGCAGACACCTTTCGGGGGTGCCATAGGATTAGACAAAGCGATGCGGATGGGCTAACCCGACGGCGAAACAGTTAGCGCTAACGCACAGGTCCACACCTGCACTTGGAAAAACCTCTGGGGCATTGCACCCATCGCCCCCGATTGGGCAAACAGGGTGCAAATCCAGACGAATCGGAGCGTCTTCAATGGTATCCCGCGTCATTCCCGTCGAAACCTTCGACCTCGTCATTTTCGGGGGGACCGGCGATCTGGCCCGCCGCAAGATCCTGCCGGGCCTTTTCCGCCGCTACTGCGCGGGGCAGATGCCGCCCGAGGCGAAGATCATCGGTGCCGCGCGCTCCGAGATGGACAACGCGCAATTCCGCGACATGACTCGCGAGGTGATCGAGGAATTCGGCTCCGCACCACAGTATAATGGCCAGATCGACGCGTTTCTCGACCGCGTCTTCTACGAGGCGGTGGATGCCAAGGGCGATGACGGCTGGGAGCCCCTGAAAGCCCATCTGCGGGACGATTCGGTGCGGGCCTTCTACTTCTCGGTGGCGCCGTCGCTGTTCGGGGACATCGCGGAGCGGTTGAACGACAAGGGGCTGTCCACGCCGGAAAGCCGGATCGTGGTCGAAAAACCCTTCGGGCATGACCTTGCCTCGGCGCGCGCGCTCAACGCGACGCTGGCGCAGTATTTCGACGAGACGCAGATCTACCGGATCGACCATTATCTCGGCAAGGAAACGGTCCAGAACCTGATGGCCGTGCGCTTCGGCAACACGCTGTTCGAGCCGCTGTGGAACTCGCAATATGTCGATCATATCGAGATCACCGTGGCCGAGACCGTGGGCGTCGGCGGGCGCGGATCCTATTACGACAAATCAGGCGCCATGCGGGACATGGTGCAGAACCACCTGATGCAGCTGCTCTGTCTAATCGCGATGGAGCCGCCCGCCAAGTTCGAGCCCGACGCGGTGCGCGACGAGAAGCTGAAGGTGATCCGCGCGCTCGATCCTGTCGAGCCGCAGGATATCGTGCGCGGCCAGTACGGCGCGGGCGGCGGCGAGGAGAGTTACAAGTCTCATGTCGAGGACAGCAATTCCCGCACAGAGAGCTTCATCGCGCTGAAGGCGCATATCTCGAACTGGCGCTGGGCTGGAACGCCCTTCTACCTGCGCACGGGCAAGCGGCTGCGGGCGCGGACCTCGGATATCACCATCGTGTTCAAGGATGCGCCGCATTCGATCTTCGGTGCCGATGCCGGACGGCACCGCAACGTGCTGTCAATCCGCCTGCAGCCCAATGAGGGCATGACCCTCGGCGTGACGATCAAGGAGCCGGGGCCGGGGGGCATGCGTCTCATTGACGTGCCGCTCGACATGGCCTTCGCGGATGCGCTGGGCGCGGATACCGAAGCGGTGCCGGATGCCTATGAACGGCTGATCATGGATGTGATCCGGGGGAACCAGACCCTGTTCATGCGCGGCGACGAGGTCGAGGCCGCCTGGGCCTGGACCGATCCCATCATCGAGGGCTGGGAGTTGCGCGGCGACGTGCCGGTGACCTACGATCCCGGCGGGTCGGGGCCCGAGGATGCGCTGATGCTGCTGCACCGCGACGGGCGCCGCTGGCGGGAGATCAAGGTATGAATTACGAATTCGAAACCTATCCCGACCGCGAGGCGCTCTTCATCAACCTCGCCAACCGCATCGCCGGGGACCTGCGCGGCGCGCTTTCGCGCACCGATCGCGTGGCCTTCGCGGTGCCGGGCGGCACGTCGCCTGGGCCGGTCTTCGACGATCTGTGCTCGGTCGATCTGGATTGGGACCGGGTCGACGTCCTGCTGACCGACGAACGGTGGGTGCCCGAGGACAGCGACCGCTCCAACACGCGGCTTTTGCGGGAACGGCTGATGGTCGAGAAGGCCGCAGTGGCGCGCCTCCTGCCGATGTATCTGCCCTGCAAGACACCCGAGGAGCGGATCGACGAGATCGCCGACATGATCCGCCCCGAATTGCCCCTCTCCGTCGTGCTTCTGGGGATGGGGGCGGACATGCACACGGCCTCGCTGTTTCCCGGTGCGGACCGGCTGGAGGAGGGGCTGTCGCGCAATGCGCCGATCCTTCTGCCGATGCGGGCGGACGGCGCGCCCGAGCCGCGCGTCACCCTGAGCGCCCCGGTGCTCAATGGCGCGCTGTCGAAACATATCCTCATCATGGGGCCCGAGAAACGCGCGGCGCTGGAGAATGCCCGCGGCAAATCCGCCTCGGAGGCCCCGATCAACGCCGTGCTCGACGGCGCCATCGTGCATTGGACGGAGTGAGCATCATGTGGGACGACCTTCACGCGCTGGCCAAGGGGATCAAGACGCGGCGGATCGAGGATCTGTTTGCCGACAATGCAAAGCGGGCAGAGGAATTCAGCCTGAACGCCGCGGGCATGCTGTTCGACTATTCCAAGACGCAGATCGACGAGCAGATCCGCGCGGCCCTGATCGCACTGACCGAAGCCTCCGATCTCGATGCCCGCCGCACGGCCATGTTCACCGGCACTGCCATCAACGAGACCGAGGATCGCGCGGTTCTGCACACCGCTCTGCGTAACCTCGATGGCGGGCCCGTGCATGTGGACGGACAGGACGTCATGCCCGAGGTCCTGGAGACGCTGGACCGGATGGCGGCGCTCGCACGTGAAGTGCGGGGCTCTGACGTAACCGATGTTGTGAATATCGGCATCGGCGGCTCGGATCTCGGGCCTGCCATGGCCTACAAGGCGCTGGCACCCTATTGCGACGGGCCGCGCTGCCATTTCGTCTCAAACGTGGACGGGGCGGATATTGCCGACACGTTGCGGGGCCTCGATCCGGAGACGACGATCTTCATCGTCGCCTCGAAGACCTTCACCACGATCGAGACCATGACCAATGCCCGGACGGCGAAGGCGTGGCTCATGGACAAGGGCGTCTCCACCGACGGGCGCTTCGTCGCGTTGTCGTCGAACAAGGCGGCGGCGGGCGAGTGGGGCATCCCCGAGACACGTACCTTCGGCTTCGCAGACTGGGTCGGGGGACGCTACTCCATGTGGGGGCCCATCGGCTTGTCGCTGATGATCGCCATCGGACCCGAGGCGTTCCGCGCCTTCCTGCGCGGCGCGCAGAAGATGGATCGCCATTTCCAGGTGGCCGAGCCGCATGAGAACATGCCCGTGCTGCTGGCGCTGGTGGGGATGTGGCACAACCAGGTGCAGGGCCATGCCACGCGCGCGGTGCTGCCTTACGACAACCGCCTCGCGCGGCTGCCCGCATATCTTCAGCAGCTTGAGATGGAGAGCAACGGCAAGCGCGTGTCGATGGACGGTGCCGATCTCGAGGTGAATTCCGGCCCCGTCGTCTGGGGGGAGCCGGGCACGAATGGTCAGCACGCCTTCTACCAGTTGATCCACCAGGGCACGCGCATCGTCCCGTGTGAATTCATGGTGGCCGCCAAGGGGCACGAGGCCGATCTGCGCCACCACCACGATCTTCTCGTGGCCAATTGCCTCGCGCAATCGGAGGCGCTGATGCGGGGTCGGTCCCTCGACGAGGCGCGCGCGATCATGGAGAAGAAGGGCGCCGAGGGCGACGAGATCGAACGCCAGGCGCGCCACCGCGTCTTTCCGGGCAACCGGCCGTCCACCACGCTCATCTATCCCGAACTCACGCCCGAGATCCTCGGCAAGATCGTGGCGCTCTACGAGCATCGCGTCTTCGTCGAAGGGGTGATCCTCGGCATCAACTCCTTCGATCAATGGGGGGTGGAGCTGGGCAAGGAACTGGCCTCGTCGCTGGGGCCCGTCATCTCGGGCGAGGCAAGTGCGGACGACAAGGACGGCTCCACCCGACAGCTTGTCGAATATGTGAGCCTCTATCGCTGAGGCGATGGCTAACAGCCCCCTGATTTCAGGGCCGCGCAAACGTTGAGCGGCCCTGAAATGTTCCAGATTTTTTTGTGATTTAATTTAGCACCTTTTCGGAACGCACCCGCTCAGGGGTGTGTTGTTCTGTCACATGCACAGAGACGCAAAGGAGTTCGAAATGATCCGCCTTACCACATCCGTTCTTGCCCTCACCATTGCTGCCGGTGGCGCCATGGCTGAAAGCCATTCCAACATGGAAGACGCAGAGCAGAACCTCGAAAACGCCGCCGAAGAAACCGGCCAGGCGATCGAGAACACCGCGGAAGCAACTGAAAACGCAGCCGAAAACGCAGCTCAGGCCACCGAGAACGCGGCCGAGGAAGCTGGTCAGGAAATCGAGAACGCCGCTGACGAGACCGGTCAGGCGCTCGACGAGGCCGCCGATGAGACCGCACAGGCCGCAGAGAACGCAGCCGAGGAAACCGAGCAGGCCGCCGAGAACGCTGGTGAAGAGCTCGAGCAAGAAGCGAATGAAGTGGCGGACATGGAAATGTTCGACCCCGCACAGCTGATCCGCACCCGCGACATCACCGGTGGGCCGGTCTATTCGGTCGACGGTGAGAACGGCGTCGCCAATTTCGGTGCCGAAACCTACGAGACCGTGGGCGACGACTGGACCAAGATCGGCGAGATCGAAGACATCGTTCTGAGCAAGGACGGCCAGATGCGTGGCGTCGTGCTCGAAATCGGCGGCTTCCTCGATATCGGCGACAAGCACGTCTTCATGCAGATGGACGATGTTCAGCTGGTTGCTGTTGATGACAAGACCTACTCCATCGCCGTCGGCCAGTCGGAAGAAGAGCTGGAAGAAATGGAATCCGTCGACGAAGGCTTCTGGAACTAAGACGACTTCCCTTGATACGTTAGGCACGTATCGGCCGGGTCCCTCGCGGGGCCCGGCTTTTTTTGTCGTGTGGCGTCAGGCTTTCGGGATGTCGAAACCCGGCGGGGCCAATTCGAACCCCTCAAAGCGGAAGCCCGGCGACACGGTGCAGCCCACCAATGTCCAGTCGCCCAAGCTTCTCGCGGCCTGCCAATGCCGTTCCGGCACGATGACCTGGGGGCGGGCACCCGTTGTCAGGTCAGGCCCCAGCGTGATGTCCGTGACCGGTCCGGCGTCCGTTGCCGCAAGGCGCAAGCTAAGCGGCGCGCCAGCGTAGTAATGCCAGATCTCGGTCGCATCGACCCGATGCCAATGGCTTCCTGCGCCTGCCTTCAGAAGAAAGTAGATCGCGGTGCCCGAGGCGCGAGGCGTCTCCGTGCCCTGCCATGTCTGCCGGTAATAGCCGCCTTCGGGATGCGTCTCGAGTGCCAGAAGGTCGATGATCTCGTCGTCGGTGAGGTCTGACATGGAGGCGTCCCTTGCTGCATCGCACGCGCCCGCAGGCCCGCATTAACATACACGCGCGACCTTTGCCCCCATCGCACTGGGTGACAAGGGGCAAAGCTGATGACCAAGACCGGACCGGAGGTCCGCCGGATCGCAAGCGCAATCGTGGCGCGTGAGGGCGGATATGTGAACGATCCCGACGATCCGGGCGGGGCGACGAAATATGGCGTGACCATCGGCACGATGCGCCGATTGCGCATCGATCTGGATGGCGATGGCGATACGGATATCGCCGATGTGCGCGCGCTGAGCCGTGAGCAGGCGGTCGATATCTTCCTGCAGCATTATTACGCGCGCCCCGGGATCGCGGGCCTGCCGGAGCCGCTTCAGGCCTCGGTCTTCGACATGTACGTGAATGCAGGCGGCAATGCCGTGAAGATCCTGCAGCGTCTGATGGGCCAGATGGGATTTCCGGTCGCGGTCGACGGGGCCATCGGGCCTCAGACGTTGGGCGCCTGCCAGAAGGCCTTCGCCGAGGCGGGCGCGCTTCTGGTCGATGCCTACGGGATCGCGCGGCGCAACTATTACTTCGACCTTGCGGACAGGCGGCCTGCGTCGCGCAAATACGCGCGCACCCGCGCCGGGCGCAAAGGCGGCTGGATCAAGCGTGCGGAGGAGTTCATGGCGCCGCGTTATCATCTGAGTGACGCCGAGTTCAGCGCGCGGGTGGCGGCATGGGGGTGATCGAGTTCCTGTTCGGGTCGGGCCGCAACGTGGTGGCCGAGACGGCGGAGGTGTTTCGCGTCAATGCCGAAGGCGACGCGGCGCGCGATGCGGCCTTGCGCACCGCTGCCATGGCGCAGTTCGGCGCGGAATTCGCCCTGCCCAAGAAGGGCCTCTTCGACCGGGTGATCGACGGGATGAACCGGGTGCCGCGCCCGGCCATGGCGCTCGGCACGTTGGGGCTCTTCGTGACGGCCATGGTCGACCCGGTCTGGTTCGGCGCGCGCATGGCGGGCATTGCCCTCGTGCCGGAGCCGCTCTGGTGGCTGTTGGGCGCGGTGGTGAGCTTCTATTTCGGCGCGCGCCACCAGGCGAAGGGGCAGGATCTGCAGCGCCAGATGGCCGCCACGCTGGCGGGCGCGCCAGCGATCATGGCGCAGATGCGCGCCATCGAAGGTCTCCGCGGATCGGCAGAGGCCGGGCAGGGCGGGGCGACGCCCGCAGCGCGCCTCAATGCCCCGGCGGAAGCAGGCGATGACGCGCCCAACGCTGCGCTGGCCGAATGGCGTCAGGGGCAGGGCTGAACGCCGAGCCGGGACGCGCGACAAGTTGAACCGTGCAGGCCGATCCCCATTGGCCTGCGCGGCCTCCGCGCATATACATGGGGCATGATTACAGAACTCGGACATTTCGCCCTGATCCTCGCGTTCCTCGTGGCGCTGGTTCAGATGGTCGTGCCGCTGATCGGCGCGCATCAACGCTGGCAGGGATGGATGGCTGTGGCCGAACCCGCGGCCACGACCCAATTCCTGTTGGTGGGCTTTTCCTTCGCCGCGCTGATGTATGCCTTCATCACGTCCGACTTCTCGTTGAGCCTCGTTGTGCAGAATTCCCATTCCGCCAAACCGATGATCTACAAGATTTCGGGCACCTGGGGGAACCATGAAGGCTCTATGCTGCTGTGGGTGCTGATCCTGGCACTCTTCGGCGCGATGGCCGCCTGGTTCGGATCGAACCTGCCCGAGACGCTGCGGGCCCGCGTTCTGGCCGTGCAGGCCGCGGTGGGCGTGGCCTTCTATGCCTTCATCATCTGGACCTCGAACCCCTTCACGCGCATGGCGGTGCCGCCCTTTGACGGGCAGGATCTGAACCCGCTGCTGCAGGATCCGGGCCTCGCCTTCCATCCGCCGTTTCTGTATCTCGGCTATGTCGGTCTTTCGATCTGCTTCTCCTTCGCGGTCGCAGCCCTGATCGAAGGCCGGGTCGATGCCGCCTGGGGCCGCTGGGTGCGTCCCTGGACGCTGGCCGCCTGGGTGTTCTTGACCATCGGCATCGGGCTCGGCTCCTGGTGGGCCTATTACGAGCTGGGCTGGGGCGGCTTCTGGTTCTGGGACCCGGTGGAGAACGCCTCCTTCATGCCTTGGCTCTTTGCCGCAGCCCTTCTGCATTCGGCCATCGTGGTCGAGAAACGCGAGGCGCTGAAAGCCTGGACGATCCTTCTGGCGATCCTCGCCTTCGGCTTTTCCCTGATCGGGACGTTCATCGTGCGCTCGGGCGTTCTGACCTCCGTGCACGCCTTCGCGAACGATCCGGATCGCGGCGTTTTCATCCTGATGATCTTGGTGTTCTTCACCGGTGGCGCGCTGACGCTCTTCGCGATGCGGGCCCATGCGATGCAGGCCAAGGGTGTCTTCGGTGTCGTCAGCCGCGAGAGCGCGCTGGTCGCCAACAATATCCTGCTTGCCGTGTCGTCCTTCGTGGTCTTCGTGGGCACGGTCTGGCCGCTGGTGGCCGAGATGCTCTTCGATCGCAAGCTTTCGGTCGGGCCGCCCTTCTTCAACGCGGCCTTCACGCCCTTCATGCTGATCCTCGGATTGATCCTGCCCTTGGGCGCGATGATTTCCTGGAAGCGCGGCAAGCTCGGCCGTGTGGCAAAGACCCTGATGCCGGTCTTCGTGCTGGCCGTGGCATTGGGCGGGCTGGCGTGGTCGATGCAGACAGGCCGGTCGCTGTTGGGGCCGGTCGGCGTCTTCCTGGGCGCCTGGCTTGTGGGCGGCGCGCTGACCGATCTGTGGTCGCGCACAGGCCGCAGCCGGGACCTCAAGCGCCTGCTGCGTCTGCCGCGCGCCGATTGGGGCAAGTCCACCGCCCATGCGGGGCTTGGTATCCTGTTCATCGGTGTTGCGGGTCTGACGGCCTGGGAAAGCGAAGATATCCGGGTCGCGCAGGTGGGTGAAAGCTTCGAGGTTGCGGGCTTCACCCTGACGCTGAACGATGTGCGGCGCGTGCAAGGGCCGAACTACGTCTCGACCATGGGCGATGTCACGCTCGCGCGGAACGGCACGGTTCTGGCCGAGCTCTTCCCCGAGAAGCGCAATTACCCGGTGGCGCAGATGCCCACCACCGAAGCTGCGATCGATTACCGCTTCCTGCGCGATGTCTACGTGGTGATTGGCGACCGGCAGGAGAATGGCGGCTGGGTCGTGCGGACCTATATCAAGCCGCTGGCGAACTGGATCTGGGCGGGCACGCTGATCATGTCGCTCGGCGGATTGCTGAGCCTCACGGATCGCCGATTCCGGGTGGCCGCCGGGGCCCGGAAGAGTACTGCCAAGAATGCGGTGCCTGCGGAATGACGGGGATGCGCGCCTCCGCCCTTGCGGGCGTCCTCGCCGCGATGATCGCGCTCCCGGCCTTTGCGGTGCAGCCCGACGAGGTGCTGGACGATCCCGCCCTCGAGGCGCGGGCGCGCCAGATCTCCGAAGGGCTGCGCTGCCTTGTCTGTCGCAACGAGTCGATCGACGAAAGCAATGCCTCGCTGGCCCGCGACCTGCGCATCCTGGTGCGCGAACGGCTCGTCGAAGGCGACACGAACGAAGAGACCGTCGACTACATCGTCGAGCGCTACGGCGAATATGTCCTGCTGAACCCGCAGACCGATGGCTGGAACTGGCTTCTCTGGGCCGCCGGTCCTCTGATGTTGCTGACAGCGGCGGGCCTCGGCGCGGGCTATCTGCGCGGACGTGCAAAGGCCGTGCCGCAAGCGGAAGCAGCGCTCAGCCCGGACGAAGAGAAGCGCCTCAAGGATCTTCTCGACGATGTCTGACGCCGCGTAGCGCTTTGCCTTTCGCGCCATGCCGGTATTTGATGCGGCAAACGCGCGAGAGGACAGACCCATGCAATACGAAACGATCACCTACGCGGTCACGGACGGCGTGGCCGTGGTGACCATGAATCGCCCCGACGTGATGAACGCGCTCAACACGCAGATGCGCGCGGAGATCACCCATGCCATCCAGCAGGGCGGCACGGAGGCGCGCTGCGTCGTGCTGACCGGCACGGGGCGGGCCTTCTGCTCGGGGCAGGATCTCGGTGA
The DNA here is from genome assembly GCF_009363255.1 of Roseivivax sp. THAF197b. Taxonomy (NCBI): domain Bacteria; kingdom Pseudomonadati; phylum Pseudomonadota; class Alphaproteobacteria; order Rhodobacterales; family Roseobacteraceae; genus Roseivivax; species Roseivivax sp. THAF197b. The sequence continues at coordinate 1,299,002 of NZ_CP045318.1, forward strand.
CCGGGCCAATGCCGCCAATCTCGATCTCGAACGCACGCTGCGCGACGAATACGTGCCGATGCTGCGCGCCGTGGTGGATTGCCCGGTGCCAACGATTTCGGCGGTGAACGGCGCGGCTGCCGGGGCAGGGGCCAACCTGGCGCTGGTCGCGGACGTGGTCATCGCGACTGAGAGCGCCTTCTTCAGCCAGGCCTTCACGCGGATCGGGCTCATCCCCGATGCCGGCGGCACGTGGGCGCTGCCCCGCCAGATGGGCCTTGCCAAGGCGATGGGTGCGGCACTGTTCGCCGAGAAGATCACCGCGATGCAGGCCGACAAGTGGGGCATGATATGGGAGGCGGTGCCGGACGACCAGTTCGACGCCCAATGGAAGGCGCGTGCGGCGCATCTCTCCAAGGGGCCGACCGCGGCCTATCAGAAGGTGAAGACCGCGATGCATGCGAGTTTCGAGAACGATCTCGAGGCGCAGCTCGCGTTGGAAGCCAAGCTGCAGGGCGAATGCGGCAAGACCCGCGACTTCAAGGAGGGCGTCGTGTCGTTCCTCGAAAAGCGCCCGCCCGTCTTCGAGGGGCGCTGAGCCCACCAGTACAAAAACGCAAAACGCCCGGGCAGTCGTCGTGACCGTCCGGGCGTTTCTGTTTCGGCAAGGGGCCGGGATCAGGCCATCATGCTGTCGGCCTCTTCCTCTTCTTCCGGCTGCTCCTCGGTCTCTTCGGCGACAAGCTCGTCCTTGAAGAGGATGTCGTATTGTGCGCCCTCGCAATCATCCGCCTTGGGATTGCTGTAGCACAGATCGTCGACCGCGCCGGAGCCCACGAGGTTCACATCCATGAAGGTCACGCCCGCCGTTGCGATCTCGATGGTCTGGACGCTGTTGTCGCCCGCCGCCGGGATCTCGAAGCTGTTCAGCACATTGCCGTCGGCGTCGAACAGGTCGATGGTGCCGCCCTGTTCCTCGACATCGAGGATGTTGACCGATTGCACATCGGATGCGGACAGGAACTCGAAGGAGATCGTGCCGCCATGGGCGTTGTCGTCCGGGTCGGAGCTGTCGCCATCCTCGGAGAGGATGATCGCCTTGCCCTGATCGGCAAAGCCAAGGTCCCAGTCGCCGCCTGTCGGGTTCGCGGTGTCGAAGATCATCGCATCGCTCGGCCCGTTGGGGTCGGAGCCCGCATTCTGCCCGGTGATCAGGAGCCCGGAGAAGGCGCTGAACGGATCGTCGCCTGCCTCTGCACTGTCGAAATCCTCGCAGACCTTTTCGCTGTCGTCGTCATCCTGGGTCGCTTCCGGCAGGGCCTCGACCTTGATGTTGTCGATGAGGATATCCTCGTTCGACGCGGAGATGTCGCTGTCGAAGCGGAACTGCACGTTGGACGAGGCGGTGTCGAGGATGCCGCCCTCATAGGTCAGGGTGGTCGCGTCCTTCGTGATGGTCTGGCCGGTTTCCGAGCCCACGAGCGCGGTGCCCGCATCATTGACCATGAACTCGTCGAGCAGCACCCACTCGCCGCCATCGATCTGCACTTCGACGCGCAGGCTGTCGGCATAATGGCCCGAATTTTCGAACGTGCCGGTGCAGGGCGACTCGGCATCGAAGGTGAAGCGCACGGGATCGTCGGTTGCGACTTCCTTGAAGGTCAGCAGACCGTCATCTCCGCCATCGGTCGCGAGCTTGCCATAGCAGACATCCCAATGCGTCGAGCCCTCGACGATTTCGCTTTGCGATGCGTAGTGGATGCCGTCGAAATCGTCTTCGAGCAGGCAGATCGGCTCGGGCGGAGTGTCGCCGTCGACGACGACCTCGTTCACGGTGCTGATCTGCACATTGTCGATGTCGATATATTCGTTGCCGGCCGAGATGTCGGAGACGAAGCGGAACTGCGCGCCTTCCTCGACCGTGTCGAGGATGCCGCCTTCATAGGTCAGCGTGCCGCCGTGATCGTTGAAGGTTTGCCCGGTCTCGGAGCCGACCATCGCCGTGCCCGCATCGTTCACCGCGAACACGTCGAGCGTGACCCACTCGCCGCCATCGATCTGGACCTGCACGGACAGGCTGTCCGCGGCATGGCCGGAATTCTCGAAGCAGGAGACGTTCCATGTGGAGGCATCAAAGGTCAGGCTGACGGCCTCGTTCGCCTCGACCTTGCCGAAGGTCAGAGCACCGTCATTACAGCCATCCGTCGAGAGCTGGTTGTTGTAGATGTACCAGCCGTCATTGCCCACGACGCTGTCGCTCTGCTCGGGCGTGTGGATGGCATTGAAATCCTCGGACAGGGCCACGGTCTCGACCAGCTCGGTCGTTGTGCCGCTGTCGCTGTCGCCGGGATTGCCGACCAGCGCCTGGCCGTTGCCGGTATCGGAATCGATCACGACGGTGATGTTTGTGAAGTCGATATCTTCGATGCTGAGGGTCTGGTCAAAATCCACAGGCTGGATCGTGAAGGCCAGCGGCGCGCCCACTTCGCCCGCGGTGCTGCCTGCCTCGACGGAGCCGAACTGCACGCCCACATCGAAGCTTTGCTGCACCATCGCGCCGTTATCGAGGTGGTTCACGCTGTCGACGGTGTTGTCGAAGCCGGTGATCGGGATATTGCCCTCGAAGGGAAACACGTCGAGCGGCATCTGCTCGGCGTCACCCTTGAGATTGAAGAAGAGCCCGTCGATATCCATCGCCTGCGACGGGTCGACGAAGCGGAAGACCAGCTTGTTGCCGTCGGGGATGACTTCGAGGTCGATCGTGGGATCGCAGCCCAGGGTGATGAAAAACGTGTCGGCTGAGGACATGGCGCAATCTCCGCATCGATAAAGAAACCTGCCGGGCAGGGGCTCCGGCCTGAATTGTGTTAGAAAGACGGCGAGGATTTAGCAATTTTTTTATGTTTTTCAGAGAGATGACGCTACGTTTGTTCCCGTCATGGAGACAATGCGCGGCCCATGGCGGTATTGCCTCCGGGGTCGTTTCCAAATTGAGGCCCGGAATCAAAACGGCCGCGGCATCGCTGCCACGGCCGGTCTGCAATCTGTGATTTTTGGGATCAGCGCGATTCGATATCGCGGTAATCGCGCTGCGTGTTGCCGAGGTAAAGCTGGCGCGGCCGACCGATCTTGTTCTGCGGATCGTTCAGCATTTCCTTCCACTGGCTGACCCAGCCCACCGTGCGCGACAGCGCGAAGATCGGCGTGAACATCGAGGTCGGGAAGCCCATCGCCTCGAGGATGATGCCGGAATAGAAGTCCACGTTCGGGAACAGCTTCTTCTCGACGAAGTAGGGGTCGTTGAGTGCGGCCTGCTCCAGCTCCTTCGCGGTGGCGAGGATCGGGTTGTTCTCGATCCCCATGAGGTCGAGCACCTCGTCCGCGGATTGCTTCATGACCTTCGCGCGCGGGTCGAAGTTCTTGTAGACCCGGTGGCCGAAGCCCATCAGGCGGAACGGATCGTTCTTGTCCTTGGCGCGCGCGATGTATTCCGGGATGTTCTCGGGCGAGCCGATTTCCTTCAGCATCTCGAGGCAGGCCTGGTTTGCACCGCCATGTGCAGGCCCCCAGAGGCAGGCCACGCCGGCCGCGATGCAGGCAAACGGGTTCGCGCCCGAGGACGAGGCCAGACGCACCGTCGAGGTCGAGGCGTTCTGCTCGTGATCCGCGTGCAAGGTAAAGATCCGGTCCATCGCACGGGCGAGGATCGGGTCGACGACGTATTCCTCTGCCGGGACGGCGAAGCACATGTGCAGGAAGTTCGCCGCATAGGACAGATCGTTGCGCGGATAAACGAAGGGCTGACCCACCGAATACTTGTAGGCCCAGGCCGCGATGGTGGGCATCTTGGCGATGAGCCGGTGCGATGCGACCTCGCGCTGATAGGGATCGGCGATGTCGGTGCTGTCATGGTAGAAGGCCGACATGGCGCCCACGACCCCGACCATGATGGCCATCGGGTGCGCGTCGCGGCGGAAGCCGCGGAAGAAGTTCACCATCTGCTCGTGCAGCATGGTGTGGCGCGTGATCGTGTTCTCGAAGTCTTCGAGCTGCGTCGAGGATGGCAGTTCGCCGTAAAGCAGCAGGTAGCACACTTCGAGGTAATGCGACTTCGAGGCCAGCTGGTCGATCGGGTAACCGCGGTGCAGAAGCTCGCCCTTGTCGCCGTCGATGAAGGTGATCGTCGAGTCGCAGCTTGCCGTGGAGGTGAAGCCCGGATCGTAGGTGAAGACGCCCGCCTGCGCATACAGCTTGCGGATGTCGATCACGTCGGGGCCCGCCGTGGGCGTGTAGATGGGCAGGTCGTAGGACTGCCCATCGATGGTCATCGTTGCGTTCTTGGAGCTGTCAGCCATGCCGTCATCCCTTCCTGTCATTCCGCCATGCCGCGTTCACCGGCATGGGCCCTTGTTTCCGGGACGCTCGGGCTGGTCGCTCAGGCCTGGGGCTGGCGCCCGTCAGGCATCGAGGCGTCCCGCCTGTTCGATGCGCAGGAGGCTTTCCTCCCGCCCGAGAACAAGCATCATGTCGAACACGCTGGGCGTGACCGCGCGGCCGGCAAGCGCCGCACGCAGGGGGCCCGCCATCTTGCCGAATTTGATGCCATGAGCGTCCGCGACAGCATTGGTTGCTGCCTCTAATCCGTCTCGCGACCAGCTAGCATTTTGCAGGTGCGGCGTCAATTCTCCCAGTATACCACGGGATACATCATCCAGCGCCTTGGCGGCTTTCTCATCCGGCTCGACGGGGGCGTCGGTCAGGATAAAGTGCGCCTTTTCAAGAAGCTCCGGCAATGTCTTCGCGCGATCTTTCAGGCAATACATCGCCCGCGATAATCCGTCTTTCTGACCTTCGGTCAAGGGAATGTCTCCCTTGGCGTCGAGATATGCCGAGATTTCATGCAGCAGCGCAGCATCGTCCATGGCGGCGATATGCTGACCGCAGAGATTCTCCAGCTTCTTGAAGTCGAGCCGGGCGGGGGATTTGCCGATGCCGCCCAGATCGAACCAGTCCCGCGCCTCGGCATCGGTGAAGAATTCGTCGTCGCCGTGGCTCCATCCGAGGCGGGTCAAATAATTGCGCATGCCGGCCGCCGGATACCCCATCAGCTGGTATTCCTCGAGCCCGACCGCGCCGTGGCGCTTCGACAGCTTCTTTCCGTCGGGGCCATGGATCAGCGGGATATGCGCATAGACCGGGACGTCCCAGCCCATCGCCTCGTAGATGCCCATCTGGCGCGCCGCATTGTTGAGGTGATCGTCACCCCGGATCACATGGGTCACGCCCATGTCGTGATCGTCGACCACCACCGCCAGCATGTAGACGGGCGTGCCGTCCGAACGCAGCAGGATCATGTCGTCGAGCTGGTCATTGCCGATCCGCACGTCGCCTTGCACCTCGTCGCGGATCACCGTCTCACCGGTTTCGGGCGTCTTCAGGCGGATGACGTAAGGGGTATCTGAAGGATGCGTCGCGGGATCCGCATCGCGCCAGGGTGAGCGGAACAGCGTCGAGCGGCCCTCGGCCCGGGCGGCTTCGCGGAATGCCTCGATCTCTTCCTGCGTCGAGAAGCACTTGTAGGCGGCCCCCTTGTCCAGAAGCGTGCGCGCCACTTCGGCATGGCGATCGGCGCGGGCCGCCTGGCTGACCACCTCGCCATCGTGATCGAGGCCGAGCCAGCCCATCCCCTGCAGGATGGCGGCCGTCGCCTCTGGCGTGGAGCGCGCGCGATCCGTGTCTTCGATCCGAAGCAGGAACTTGCCGCCACGACCCCGCGCATAGAGCCAGTTGAACAGCGCCGTCCGGGCGCCGCCGATATGCAGATATCCCGTGGGAGAAGGGGCGAAGCGAGTGACGACCTGTTCGGACATAAGAAGCGTTAACCTTTCGATAACCAAGGGCGCGCAAAGTGCTGCGGACCCATATCACGCGGGGCCGGGAGGACAAGCATGGGCCGGGTCTGGACCGCCATGGAAACACGCCTCGCCTCGCAATCGGGGGCGTTGTTCCCGTGGCTCGCGGTTTTGTTCGGTCTGGGCGTCGGGGTCTATTTCGCTTTGCCCATCGAGCCACCGCTCTGGTCCCTCGCGGTGATGGCCGGGCTGGGGGCGCTATGCGTGCTGCAGGCCTGCCGGACGGGGCTGCTGGCCTCGGCGCTCCTGTTTTGTGTCGCCATGCCTGCGCTGGGTGTCTCGGTTTCGGGTCTGCGCACGGAGATCGTGGCCACCCCGCTGATCGACGGGCGTTATTTCGGTCCGATCCAAGGGCGGATCGTCGCGCTTGATCGTTCCGCGTCGGGCAAACCGCGCCTCACGCTTGACCAGGTGGTGCTGCCCTGGACCCCGCCTGAACAGACGCCGCGCCGGGTGCGCGTGTCCCTTCATGGCGATCAGCGCTGGCTCGATCCCGCACCGGGGCGCGTTGTGATCCTTACGGGGCATCTCTCCGCGCCGCAAGGTCCGGTGGAGCCTTATGGTTTCGACTTCCGCCGCCACGCCTGGTTCAAATCGCTGGGCGGCGTGGGATATACCCGCTCGCCGGTTCTGCACCTGTCGGAAGGGGGCGATGTGTTGCCCGTCGCACGCGTACGACACGCGCTTGCGAAGCGGATCCGGGCGGCGCTGGGAGAGGATCGCGGCGCGGTCGCGGCGGCCATCCTCGTGGGCGACCGCAGCGGCATTTCGCCTGACGCGCTGACAGCGTTGCGCGAATCCAACCTCGCGCACCTTTTGGCGATATCCGGGCTGCATATGGGCCTTGTGGCGGGGCTCGTCTTTGGCGGGCTGCGTTTGGGCCTCGTGGCCTTGCCCGGCATCGGGTTGCGCTGGCCGGTGAAGAAAATCGCGGCATGCGGCGCATTGATCGCGGCGGCAGGCTATCTCGCCCTCTCGGGGGGCAATGTCGCGACGCAACGCGCCTTCGTCATGGTGTCCGTGATGTTGCTCGCCGTGGTGCTCGACCGGCGGGCCTTGTCCCTCAGATCCGTGGCGATTGCCGCGTTGATCGTTCTGGTCCTCACGCCCGAAGCGTTGCTGGGCCCCGGTTTCCAGATGTCCTTTGCCGCCACGACGGCGCTGGTTGCAGCCTTTGCCGCCTGGCGCAATCGCGGGTTCGAGGGCCGTTTGCCGGGCTGGCTGCGCGGTGCCGCGGCACTCGTGCTGTCCTCGGCGGTCGCGGGGGCGGCGACCGCACCTTTCGCCATGGCCCATTTCAACCTGATCTCGCATTACGGGCTCCTGGCCAACCTCCTCGCCGTGCCGCTGATGGGGGTTCTGGTCATGCCTGCCGGGCTCATGGCGCTCGTGGCGATGCCCTTCGGATGGGAGGCCGTGCCGCTTTGGATCATGGGGGGCGGGCTCGACTGGATCATGGGTGTGGCCGCTTATGTCTCGGGCCTGCCGGGTGCTGTCGGTCAGATCAAGGCGCCGCCCCCATGGGTCCTGCCGCTGATTGCCTCGGCAGGTCTGATCTTCGTGCTGTGGCAGGGGCGTGGACGACTAATCGCGGCATTTCCCGCCATCGCGGCGCTGTCGCTCTGGGCCATGAGCGAGCGTCCGGAAATCCTGATCGCGCGGGACGGCGCCCTTGTGGGCGTCATGACAGAAGAGGGCCGTGCCCTGTCGAAAGCCCGTGGTGCCGGGTTCACGGCGCGTCTATGGGCCGAAAACGATGGGGAGCGCATCGGTCAGGAGGATGCCGCGAAGCTTTGGTCCGCGCTTGATGGGGAGGTGGTGCACCTGTCGCGCAAGCGGGACCTCGCGGTCTTCGCGGGATGTGAGCGCGGGATGCTGGTCATCAGCGTTTTCGCGTTGGACGCAGCAAAAGGCTGCAGGATCATCGGGCCTGCCGAGCTTGCGCGAAGCGGTGCCATGGCGATCACGCACACACCGGACGGGCTGCGGATCATCACGTCGCGGCAGATTACCGGACTGCGGCCCTGGTCAGAAACCAGATCGGAGCGATGGTCGGACGCGCGTCCGCAGAAGCTCGCCTGGAAAGGCCGGTCTCCAGCGGGTCAGTAGGTGCGGATCAATCCGACCAGTCGCCCCTGAACCGAGACATCGCCACGGGGCAGCACGCGCGGCTCATAGGCTGGGTTCGCAGCTTCCAGGATGATCATGTCATCCTTGCGTTTGAACCGCTTCAGCGTGGCCTCATAGCCTTGCACCTGCGCCACAACGATATCTCCGTTCTGCGCCTCGCCGGTTTCGCGGATGACCACGACATCCCCGTCATTGATGCCCGCGTCGATCATGGAATCGCCTTTGACCTCAAGCGCGTAGTGCCGCCCGGCACCGGCGAGCATCTGGCCAGGCACCGCAATCTCGGGCGGGATGTCATTGATCGCCTCGATCGGTGCACCCGCCGCGATCCGTCCGAGGATCTGCAGATCCGTCGCATGGGTCGCCGACACGGGTTGCGCCGCTGCAGGACGGGACGTGGCGGCATCACCCTCGATCACGCGGGGCTGAAATCCGTTCTGCGCAGTGCCGCCCAGCGTTTCCGGCAGCTTCACGATCTCGATTGCACGGGCACGATGGGCGAGGCGACGGATAAAGCCGCGCTCCTCCAGCGCCGTGATCAATCGGTGAATTCCGGACTTCGACCGCAGATCCAATGCTTCCTTCATCTCGTCAAAGCTGGGCGGCACGCCATCGCGCTGCAGGCGACGGTTGATGAAGTCCAGAAGATCGAGTTGTTTCTTGGTCAGCATGCGGTCGCCTCCGAGGTGATGTTCGGCTTTGTTCTATCTGTGTTCGCGTTTTGTGTCAACCTACTCCGAATCAGCGGCCACTTAAGCCGTCAAGTGTCTGTGGAAGGACCAGTGTGAAAACAGCTCTCCCCCTGGAAGCGGCCTCTGTGCCGGTGATTGCCGCCGACGGGGGCGGCACGCGATGCCGGATCGCGTTTGCAAATGCGCATATCGTCGAGCAGGTCGAGGTTGCGGCGTGCAATCTATCATCCGATTTTGATGGCGGAATCAGAGAGCTGCGACGCGGACTTGATCTGCTGTCTCAAGTTCTGGGCGAAGATCTGAACCAATTTCCTGCCGTCTTTGCCCTGGCTGGCGTCGTGTCAGACGATATCGCGAACCGTGCGGCCCGTACGTTTCCTTTCGCGCGCATCCGCGTCTGCGAGGACCGTGTTGCAGCGCTGCGCGGTGCCCTCGGAGGCGTGGACGGGGCCGTCATCCATGCCGGTACGGGGGCTTTCGTCGGGGTTCAGGCAGAAGGGCGCGCCCGGTTCGCGGGCGGCTGGGGATCCAATCTGGGCGATGAGGGATCGGGTTTCTGGATCGGTCGGGAGGCCTTGCGGCACCATTTGCGGGTCCTCGAAAAGCGGGCTGACAAAGGTGAATTGTCATCGGCAATTCAATCGGAAATCGGCGGCGCCGCAGAGGTCATCGCCTATGCGGGCACGCGACCCGTCCGTGACATTGCCGATCTGGCACCGCGGGTGGTTGCCTGCGCCAAAACTGACCCATCCGCTCAGGAGATATTGATGAACGCCGCCCGGCATCTATCTGATTATATGCAAGGAATGGAGGAAGCGGATCACGGCCCGATTTGCCTGACGGGGGGCGTTGCCCCGCATCTCGCAGCCTATCTTCCGACCCATATCCAAAAGCGGCTGACCCAACCCAGAGGCACGCCGCTTGCCGGAGCGATCGCCTTGGCGCGGGACTTGGCGGGCCAGTCATGAGCGAGGCAATCCAATTCCTCAACGGCCGTGTGTTCGATGGGGAGCATCTACTTGAGGATCAGGCGCTAACGATCTGTGATGGAACAGTAATCTCTGACATCAAGGGCGAGGATGCCACGCAAATCGACCTTCACGGTGATATCTTGGCGCCCGGTTTCGTCGATCTTCAGGTCAATGGCGGTGGCGGCATCAACCTGAACGACGATCCTTGCGTTGAAACACTGCGCAGGATGACGGAGGCGCATCGGGCACTTGGCGCGACGACCCTCTTGCCGACGCTGATCACCGACCGACCGGAGAAGGTGTCTGTGGCCATCGAGGCGGCCTGTGAGGCATGTGCAGACCATGTACCGGGCATTGCCGGGCTGCACCTGGAAGGGCCGCATCTGGACCGCGCGAAACACGGCGCCCATGATCCGGCGATGATCCGTCCGATGGACGCCTCGGACCTCGCCTTGCTGATCGAGGCGGCGAAACGCTTGCCCTGTCTCATGGTGACGCTGGCGCCTGAAAACGCGACCCTGGAGCAGGTGCGCAAGCTTTCGGACGCGGGCGTCGTCGTCATGCTCGGCCACAGCGATTGCGACGCCGTCACCGCATCCGCCTATTTCGAGGCAGGCGCGCGGGGCGTCACGCATCTGTTCAACGCGATGAGCCAGATGAATGCGCGTGCGCCGGGACTCGTGGGTGCGGCGCTCTCGCATCGGGTGTGGTGCGGTTTGATCGCGGATGGGGTGCATGTGGCGCCGGAGGCGATGCGCGTGGCGCTGGCGGCCAACGACCACATCGTGCTGGTCAGCGACGCCATGGCCGTGGCCGGGACAGATTTGCCGAGCTTCATGCTCGGGGAACGAAAGGTTTATCGGAAAAACAATGAATTACGGCTCGAAGATGAGACGCTGGCGGGGGCGGATCTGGACCTCACGCGCGCGGTCTCGATCGTTATGACGGAATGCGGTCAGAGCCTGGAGCAGGCCCTTCGGCGCGCGACATCCGGCCCGGCCAGTCTGGCCGGGCTGACAGGTGGCATAGGTTCGCTCAGACCGGGAGACCCGTTTCGGGCCGTCCGTCTTCGTGAGGAAACGGGCGGCCTGCGGCTGATCGATGTCTTTGGCTGATCAGCGCGCGAGCGCTTGCAGCAAGGCGGGCGAGGGTGTGCCTGTCACCGGCAGCCCCACACTGGCTTGGTAGGCGCGGATTGCCTCTTCAGTGTTCGGTCCGATCACGCCATCCGTGCCGCCCGTGTCGAAGCCGCGCGATGTCAGCAATTCCTGCAGGCGTTTGCGATCATCCGCGGTCAGCCCGGTTGCGTCCGGCGGAAACTGGGCTGACAGCGGCGGGCCGCCCGCAATGCGCGAGGCCAGGTAACCCACGCCAAGCGCGTAGTTTTCCGAATTGTTGTAGCGCAGGATCACATCGAAATTCCGCGAGACCAGAAAAGCCGGGCCCACGATCCCCGATGGTCTGAGCAGGGCCGCATCTCCGAGCGCTGGCAGCGCGCCGCCCCGCGCAGAGGTGACACCCGCGGCTGTCCAAGAGGCGACGGTGCGCCGGTTGCCGCGCCCCGTGGGCAGGCCCTCCGGCGCACGCACTTCAAGGCCCCAGGGACGACCACGACGCCAGCCGCTATCGGCGAGGTAGGCCGCCGCAGAGGCAAGCCCGTCCGTCGGATCCTCCGACCAGATATCGCGCCGACCATCGCCACGGAAATCGACCGCATGGGCTTGATAAGTGGTTGGAATGAATTGTGTATGTCCCATCGCGCCAGCCCAGGACCCGGTCAGTTGCCCGGCGCTCGTATCGCCCCGTTCGAGGATCCGCAGTGCTGCGAGAAGCTGGGCTTCGAAGAAGTCACCGCGCCGTCCGTCATAGGCTAGCGTCGCCGTGGCAGAGATGACCGGGATGTCCCCACGGCGCGCCCCGAAGCGGCTTTCCACGCCCCAGATGGCACAGGTGATGGATGCGGGCACGCCGTAGCGCGCTTCAACTTCCGATAGCAAGCTGCTGTTTTGTCTGAATTTCTCTCGTCCGGTGGCCACGCGCGCATCGCCCGCGACGATGTTGAGGTAATCCTCAAAACTGCGCTTGAACTCGGTCTGGTTGCGATCCCGCGCGACGACGCCGGGCAGGAAGCCCGCGCCGCGAAACGCCCTGTCCAACGTGCTTTCGGAGATGCCGCGCGACCGGGCGCGCGCGCGGAAGCCCGCCACCCAGGCGTCAAAGCCGGGATTGGGCGTCGGCATCAGGTCCGGATCGCGCGCGGGGGTCGGGGAAATCGGGGAGGCACCGCCGCCGCCGCAAGCGGACAGGAAGGCGGTTGCCCCGAGGGCGAAGGTGCGACGAGATAGGGTCATGACTGCTCTGCTCTGCCTCTTTTGGGTCTTGGCTGAGCGGAGTGTGCCGGGCGGGCAAGGGACGAGCAAGGGCTTGCAAGCCGCCCGGCGATCAAATGCCCAAAATCGCCAGATCAGCCTCAGAAGGCCTGGGCCGCCGCCACCGCGCGTTGCCAGGAGGCGTATTTTTCCTCGCGCGTGTCAGCGTCCATCGACGGTTCGAACTTGCGATCGAGCGCCCACATTGCGGCGAACCCGTCGCGGTCGGGGTAGATGCCCGCCTTCATCCCGGCGAGCCAGGCCGCGCCCATCGCGGTCGTCTCCAGAACCTCCGGCCGGTCCACGTCCGCGCCGATGATATCTGCCAGAAATTGCATGGCGAAATCGGAGGCCGACATCCCGCCATCGACGCGCAAGGTCCGGCCCGCGCCATCGCCTTTCCAGTCCGCGCGCATGGCGTCCAGAAGATCACGCGTTTGGTAGCCCACGCTTTCGAGTGCGGCGCGCGCGAATTCCTCGGGCCCGGAATTGCGCGTCAGCCCGAAGATCGCGCCACGGCATTCGGCATTCCAATAGGGGGCACCGAGGCCCGTAAAGGCCGGAACCAGAACGACATTCTGCGTATCGTCCGCGCGCTCCGCCATGGGCTGGGTTTCCTTCGCCTCGCGGATGATCTTCAGCCCGTCGCGCAGCCATTGCACCACCGCGCCCGCGATGAAGATGGACCCTTCAAGCGCGTAGGTCGGCTTGCCGTCGAGCTGATAGGCGATGGTCGTGAGCAGGCGGTTCTCCGATCGCACAGGCTCGGCCCCGGTGTTCATGAGCGCGAAACAGCCCGTGCCATAGGTGGATTTGAGCATGCCCGGCTCGAAGCAGGCCTGACCGATCGTGGCGGCCTGCTGGTCGCCCGCAACGCCCAGGATCGGGATCTCGCGCCCGAACAGATCGCCGCGCGTCACGCCGTATTCCGCTGCGCTGTCGCGGACCTCGGGCAGCATTTCCACGGGGATATCCAAGAGCTTGCAGATCGACGTTGACCAACGCCCCTTGCGGATGTCGTAAAGCATCGTGCGGCAGGCATTGGTCGCATCGGTTGCATGTACCTTGCCGCCGGTGAGCTTCCAGATCAGGAACGTGTCGACCGTGCCAAACAGAAGCTTGCCCGCCTTGGCGCGGCTGCGGTCGGGATCGACCTCGTCGAGGATGAATTTCAGTTTTGTCGACGAGAAGTAGGGATCGAGCAGTAGACCGGTACGATCCGTCACCATCTCTTCGTGGCCTTGCGCCTTCAGCTCCTGGCAATAGGCCGAGGTGCGGCGATCCTGCCAGACGATGGCGCGGTGCACCGCATGGCCCGTCTCGGCATCCCAGACCACGGTGGTTTCGCGTTGGTTTGTGATCCCGATGGCCGCGATCTGGCTGGCATCGGTCTCCGCCTTCTCGATCACGCCGCGGCAGGTGGCGGCCGTCGTCGTCCAGAGATCGCTGGCCTCATGCTCGACCCAGCCCGAGGCGGGGTAGTGCTGTTCGAATTCTTCCTGAGCGATTGCGGCGATCCTGAGTTTCTCGTCGAACAGGATGGCGCGGCTCGAGGTCGTGCCTTGATCGATGGCGAGAATATAGGTCATCGAAAACCTCCCCTTGGCGTTTCAACCATGTGTAACGGCATGGGGAATGGGATGGAAGCGCGCCGCGTCGTGAGCCACGTTCGAGCCGTGGCATCTGCCTGAAAGCCGGTCGCGTCAGTCGCGGACCGGGCTTTCTGCGGGCGTCCAAAGCGCTGTGAAGAGGCTCAGGGCTGCGAGGGCGTCGAGCGCAAGGATCGCCATGTCGAGCGCGTCCGGCACTGGCGGCAGGCCTATCTCGGCCGCCCGTGCGCCCATGGCGAGGATCAGCGCGAGCATCACGAGCCAGCCCGTCCAGCGCAGACCCGCCTGCAAGATGAGGCCCGCCGCGAGGGCAAGACCCGCAAGGCCCATCTCCGTCAGGCCAGCAAACCACGCCGCGACGAGGTGAAAGACCGCGACCACCATCAAAAGGCGTCCGGCATAGGGCAAGGTGTTGAAACGCGACATCGGCGAGGCCTCAGGCAAAGGTGACGAATTTGTTGAACGGCATTTCGCGCAGCCGCGTGCCAGTCGCCGCGAAGATCGCGCCCGCAAGCGCGGGGGCGGCAGGCGGGACAGGTGGCTCGCCGATCCCGGTCACACGGTCGCCGTTTTCCAATCCGCGGACCGTGATCCGGGGGGCCTGCCGCATCCGCATTCCCTCATGCGCGTAATAATTGTCCTGCTGCGCCACACCGCCAGCATAGGTGATCTCGCAATTCATCGCGTGGCCCAGGGCCCAGATCACGCCACCCTGCACTTGGTTTTCGAAATTGACCGGATCGACCACGCGGCCGACTTCCGCGGCGACCCAGACATTGTCGATGCGGATGCCGTCCTCCGTATCCGAAACCTCAATGATTTCAGCGCAATGAACGCCGAAGCTGCGGGTCAGGGCGATGCCCCGTCCGCGTCCCGGTGCCGGGTTCGGACCGGACCAGTCAGCCATTTCGCCCACCGTTTCCAGAACGGCGCGGGCCAGCGGATCCGAGGTCAGGCGCAGGCGCTCCTGCAAGGGATCTGCCCCCGCTGCATGGATCAGCTCGTCGAGCGCGGCATTGTAGAAAAAGCCGTTCGAAGACGCGCCCACGGACCGCCAGGACGAGATCGGCGCCAGCGGCTGTGCGCGATATCCCGTTACGCGCTGGTGCGGGATCGCGAAGGGCTGGTCCCAGGCACCGGCGACGATCTGGCTGTCGGGGCCGGGCACGGGCTGGTTCTGCCGCGCCATCTGAGACGCCATCACCGACGGCATCGCGATCCCGAGATCGAGCGCCTCGACCTGACCATCCCTCACGGCCCCCCGCATCCGCGCCATGGCGATCTGCCGGGGATAATCGTGGATCATGTCCTCCTCGCGCTGATAGGTCAGCTTCACGGGCGTGCCGGGCATTTGCATCGCGATTTCCGTGGCTTGCTTGACGACCTCGTCCTCGAGCCTGTGGCCGAAGGAGCCGCCCATCGCCAGCACATGCACCGTGACCTGATCAGGCGTTAACCCGGTGATCCGGGCCACGTTGCGCTGGATGAAGCGCGGGATCTGCGTGCCGGTCCAGACCTCCGCTCCGTCTTCGTCCACCCGCACCACGGCGTTTACCGGCTCCAGCGGCGCATGGGCGAGGTAGGGCGCGCGGTATTCGGCGCTGATCGCCTCCGATCCGAGATTTGCCTCCACATCGCCATCGTCGCGTTTGCGGCTGTCGCGGGCGTCCTCGGTGAACGCGGCCTCGAGTGCGGCCCAGTGATCGGCCTGTTCGGTGGGGAAATCGGGTTTGCCCCAAGTCGCCGCGATTGCCGCGCGCGCCCGGAAGGCGCGCCAGGTATTATCCGCCACGATGCCGAGGCCACCGGTGATCGGAATGACCGCCTGCACGCCGCGCAGTTTCATCGCCTCTGCCGTGTCGAAACTGTCGAGCGCGCCGCCTTGCGCGGGGTTCATCAGCACCGTCGCATGAACCATGCCGGGCAAGTTGGCATCGATCCCGTAGGCCTGCGTTCCGGTGGATTTCGGCACGATATCAAGGCGCTGGATGCCCTTATTGATGTAGCGCCACGTCTCGGGCGCACGGAGCGGCACGTCCTGAACAACCGCGCGGCCCGACAGATCGGCGGCAAGCTCGGTATAGGCGATCCGGGTTCCATCCGGCGCAATCACATGGCCCGCCTCGGTGGAGAGGTCCATCGCATCGACGCCAAGACGGTCTGCCGCTGCCGCCTTGATCGTCTCGCGCGCCGAAGCGCCTGCGGCACGCAGCTTGTCGAAAGCGTCCGGCACGGTGGTCGAGCCGCCGGTGATTTGCAGCCCCATCACCTTGAGCGCGGTGGCGACTGTCGCTTCGGTGGCATTGCGAACGAGTCCGGCGGCGGGGACCATGAATTCCGCCGCCTCCGTCGCAAGGGCGCCGTTCCAATAGGCGGCATCGGGCGGGCCGGGATCGATGGCGATGTTTTCGAGGTCGACATCCAGCTCTTCGGCAATGAGCGCGGCCTGGACGTGGTAGGCGCCCTGACCGGAATCCGCGCGCGGCGTGATCAGCGTTACGCCCGACGCGTCGATCTTGACGTAAGGGGTGAGCGCCGCGGCACCCGCGCTCAGCTTGGCCTCCAGCGGATTGTCATGGGGGCGCCGCGCGGCATAGATGCCGAAAGCCGCGCCGCCCGCAATCGCGACGGATCCCGCGAGGAAGACCCGGCGGGTAATGTCCTTCGCGCTCATTTCATGCCTCCTGCAAGCGGCGGGCCGCGTCGTGGATGGCCGCCCGGATCCGAGGATATGTGCCACAGCGGCAGAGATTGCCGTTCATCGCCGCGTCGATATCTGCATCCGTGGGGGCGGGTGTCGTCGCCAGAAGATCGGCGGCCTGCATGATCTGGCCGGACTGGCAATAACCACATTGCGCCACCTGATGCGCGATCCAGGCTTCCTGCACCGCGTGCAGCGCCTCCGGCGTGCCAAGCCCTTCGATTGTTGTGACCTCCGCGCCCTCGGCATCCGCGGCCCAGGTCTGGCAGGACCGTACCGCGACCCCGTCGAGATGCACCGTGCAGGCCCCGCAGAGTCCCGCGCCGCAGCCATATTTGACGCCCGTGATCCCCAATTCATCGCGAAGCACCCACAAAAGCGGCATGTCTTCTTCCACGTCGACCTCGCGCGGGGTCCCGTTCACGGTCAGTTGCATGGGCCTTGGTCCTCACGTCGCATCTGATTTAATCACAACATAGCAGCGCCTCAGCCGCTTTTTGAGACACGGAATGCGTGCAATCGCGAAGCTTGACGCAACGTAGCCCCCGGCGCGCCATGCGGCTTGTCTTTTGCGCGGGCCTCAGGCGGTATGGCCCCGCGCAACAACACGAAAGGGTCGCATCCGTGAGCCGCATGATCTTCAGCGAGAACCTGTCGCGCCTTGGCACAGAATCCGCCTTCGTCGTCCTGGGCCGCGCCGCGCGTCTGGCGGCAGAAGGGCGCGACATCATCAATCTCGGCATCGGGCAGCCGGATTTCCGCACGCCCGATCACATCGTCGAGGCCGGGGTCAAAGCGCTTCGGGATGGCCATCACGGCTATACACCCGCCAATGGCCTGCCCGCGCTGCGCGAGGCCGTCGCCGCCGATCTGGAGCGGCGCCATGGCGCGGCGGTCGATCCCGGCAATGTGGTCGTCGTCCCGGGCGGCAAGCCCACGATGTTCTTCGCGATCCTGATGTTCGGCGAACCGGGGGCGGAGATCCTTCACCCGAACCCGGGCTTCCCAATCTACGAATCTGTCATCCGCTATTCCGGCGCGACGCCCGTGCCCATCGCCCTGAAGGAAGAGAACGGCTTTGCCTTCTCCGCCGAAACGGTGCTGTCGCAGATCACGCCGCGCACCCGGCTCCTGATCATCAACTCGCCCGCGAACCCCACGGGCGGGGTGACGCCGAAGGCCGAAATCGACAAGCTTGTCAAAGGGCTGGAGGCGCATCCTCATGTGGCGATCCTCTCCGACGAGATCTATTCGCAGATGCTCTACGAGGGCCGCAGCCATGTCTCGCTGCTGCAATATCCCGAGATCCGCGATCGGCTGATCCTGCTCGATGGGTGGTCGAAGACCTATGCCATGACCGGCTGGCGGCTGGGCTACGCGGTTTGGCCCGATGCGGCGGTGGATCACGTCACGCGGCTCTGCATCAATGACCATTCCTGCGTGAACGCGGCGGCGCAATATGCAGGCCTTGCCGCACTGACCGGGCCGCAGGACGCGGTCACGGAGATGGTCGCGGCCTTTGACGCACGGCGCAAGGTCATCGTCGACGGGCTCAATGCGCTGCCGGGGATGCGCTGCGCGGATGCGGGCGGGGCGTTCTACGCTTTCCCGAATATCGAAGGCACCGGGCTGAGCGCCACGGAGGCGCAGGATCTGTTCCTGGAAGAGGCGGGCGTCGCCACCGTCGCGGGCACCGCGTTCGGCGCGCATGGCGAGGGGTTCCTGCGCTTCTCCTACGCCAATTCCGAGGAGAACATTGCCCGCGCGCTCGACCGGATCGGGCAGGTCCTTTCGGCGCGTTAGGCTTCGCGCAAAGAAAAAGGCCGCCCGCATAGCACATGCGGGCGGCCCCTTTGGTTCAATTAAGCCCTAGGCTCAGGCGTTGACCGGCGTCACGTCGAAACGGTCGGCGTTCATCACCTTGTTCCAGGCCGCCACGAAGTCGTTCACGAACTTTTCGTGGTTGTCGTCCTGGGCATAAAGCTCCGAATAGGCCCGCAGGATCGAGCTCGAGCCGAAGACGGCGTCGATGCGCGTTGCCTCCCACTTCTTGGCGCCGGTCTTGCGATCCTGCACCTCGTAGCCGCCATCGTCCTTCTTGACCCACTTGTAGGACATGTCCGTGAGGTTCACGAAGAAGTCGGTGGTCAGCGCGCCCTCACGGTCGGTGAAGACACCATGCTTGGTGCCGCCGTGGTTCGTCCCGATCACGCGCATGCCGCCCGTCAGAACCGTCATTTCCGGCGCAGTGAGACCCATGAGCTGGCAGCGATCCAGCATCAGCTCCTCGGGCTTCTCGGCATAGTTCTTCTTCAGCCAGTTGCGGAAGCCGTCATGGATGGGCTCCAGATACTCGAAGGAGGGACCGTCGGTCATCTCCTCGGAGGCATCGCCGCGACCCGGCGTGAAGGGCACGGTCACGTCGTAACCACCGGCCTTCGCCGCCTGCTCGATACCGACATTGCCGGCCAGCACGATGACATCCGCGATGGAAGCACCGGCTTCGGCTGCGATGGGCTCAAGGACGCCCAGCACGCGCGCCAGACGTTCGGGCTCATTGCCCTCGAAGTCCTTCTGCGGGGCAAGACGGATGCGCGCACCATTGGCACCGCCGCGCATGTCCGAGCCGCGGAAGTTGCGCGCGCTGTCCCATGCGGTGGTGACCATGTCCGAGATCGAAAGACCGCTATCCGCGATCTTCGCCTTGACCGCGTCCACGTCGTAATCGGTCGAACCGGCGGGAATCGGATCCTGCCAGATCAGATCCTCTTCCGGCACGTCCGGACCCCAGTAATTGGCCTTGGGGCCCATGTCGCGGTGCGTCAGCTTGAACCAGGCGCGGGCGAAGGTGTCGCGGAAATACTCCGGATCGGCCATGAATTTCTGACAGATCTCGTTGTAGATCGGGTCGACCTTCATGGCCATGTCCGCGTCGGTCATGATCGGGTTGTTGCGCTTCGTGGGATCGGAGGCGTCGACGGGCTTGTCTTCCTCCTTGATGTCGATGGGTTCCCACTGCCAGGCGCCTGCGGGCGACTTCTTCAGTTCCCACTCATAGCCGAAGAGGAGCTTGAAGTAGCCCATGTCGAACTTCGTGGGTTCCGTCGTCCAGGCGCCTTCGATGCCCGAGGAGATGGCATCGGAGGCCTTGCCCGACCAGTTCGGGTTGGTCCAGCCGAAGCCTTGTTCGTGCAGGTCGGCACTTTCGGGCTTGTCACCGAGCGCGCCCGCATCGCCATTGCCGTGGCACTTGCCGACGGTGTGGCCGCCTGCGGTCAGGGCCGCGGTCTCGACATCGTCCATGGCCATCCGCGCGAAGGTCTCGCGCACGTGCTGCGCCGACAGGGCCGGGTCGGGATTGCCGTTCACGCCCTCGGGGTTCACGTAGATCAGACCCATCTGCACGGCGGCGAGCGGGTTTTCCATGGTCGATGCGTCGGTCACGTCGCCATAGCGCTCGTCCGACGGCTCGAGCCAATCGCTCTCGGGGCCCCAATAGACGTCCTTCTGCGGCTCCCAGGTATCGACGCGGCCGAAGGAGAAGCCGAAGGTCTTCAGACCCATGGATTCGTAGGCAATGGTGCCGGACAGGATGAAGAGATCCGCCCAGGAAACCTTGTTGCCGTACTTCTTCTTGAGCGGCCACAGCAGACGGCGGCCCTTGTCGAGCGACACGTTGTCGGGCCAGGAGTTCAGCGGCGCAAAGCGCTGGTCGCCGGTGCCACCGCCACCACGCCCGTCCTGCAGGCGGTAGGTGCCCGCGGCGTGCCAGGCCAGACGGATCATCAGGCCGCCGTAATGGCCCCAATCCGCAGGCCACCATTCCTGGCTGTCGGTCATCAGCGCGTGCATGTCCGCCTTGAGCGCCTCGACGTCCAGCTTCTCCAACTCCTTGCGGTAGGAGAAGTCGGGGCCCATCGGGTTGGACTTGCTGCCATGAGCATGCAGGATGTCAAAGTTCAGCGCATCGGGGAACCTGACGGTTGCGGTGCTGCTGAGCGCGGTCGTGCTGCCGTGCATCACAGGACATTTGCCTGCCGGGATGTCGTTTCCGTCCATCATCTTCGTCTCTCCAGTCGGTAGTCTGTCACGGTGGGCCGGGGGGCGAGACCCGCCAGCGGTATAGCATCTTCGAGGTAGCCGCGAAGCGACCGAGATCAATCCGATCCGGGTTTTTCGCGGCCCACGTTTCTGCGGGAGCGATTCCCCCGCTGGCCCCTGCCATAGCAGCCTTTTTCCATAGATATAATTTACAAATATTCATCCTGTCGATAATTTCAGGTTATGAACAACCTGACCCTCCGACAGCTTCGCTATTTCGACGCGCTGGCGCGCCACCGGCATTTCGGACGTGCGGCGGACGCCTCCGCGATCACGCAGCCGGCCTTGTCGGTGCAGATCAAGGAATTGGAGGCAGGGCTTGGCGTGCAGCTCTTCGACCGGTCCGCGCGGCAGGTGCGCCTGACGGCCTTCGGAGAGGATTTCGCGGCCCGCGTGCGGGATATCCTGCGCGCGGTCGACGAGCTTGGCGATCTCGCGCGGGCCTCGTCGGGCCGTCTGTCGGGGCGGCTGCGGCTCGGGATCATTCCGACCGTGGCGCCGTACCTGCTGCCGCGGGTGATCGGCGCGCTGTCGCGGTCGCATCCCGGCATCGACATCCATGTGCGCGAGACCCTGACCGACCGGCTGATCCGCGAATTGGGCGAAGGCCGGATCGACGCGGCCATCGTGGCGCTCCCGGTCTCGGAGCCGAATCTGATGGAGACCGCGCTTTTCGACGAGGAATTCGTGCTGATCCGGCCCGAGGCGGAGGCGAACGAGCCCGTGCCCGACGGGGAGGCTCTGCAGAAGATGCGGCTTTTGTTGCTGGAGGAGGGGCATTGCTTCCGCGATCAGGCGCTGTCCTTCTGCGAGATGCCCGCGCGATTGCCGCGTGAGGGGCTTGAGGGCTCGTCGCTTTCCACGCTCGTGCAGATGGTGGGGGCGGGGATCGGCGTGACGCTTATTCCCGAAATGGCCGTGCCGGTGGAAACCCGGTCTGCGGCTGTGGCAGTAGGGCGGTTCCGGGCGCCGAAGCCCACCCGCACCGTGGGGATGATCTGGCGGAAATCCTCGCCGCTGGCCCATCAGCTGACCGACCTTGCCGAGATCGTGCGCGAAGCGGGGCTCAGTGCTGCGGCGGCGGCGCGGGCGGACGCGGTGCCCGGCCCATCAACAGCGGAATAAGCGCCGTCAGGATCAGGAGCCGCGCGACGTGATGGGCGGCCACGAAGGCCGGGTCGAGCCCCAGCGTGACGGAGATCGCGGCCATTGCCTCAACCCCGCCCGGCGCGAAGGCCACGATCAGTAGCGCAGGCGGCAGCCCCATCGCGACCCAGGCGCCCAGCACGGCAAACACCGTGATGACGCCCGTTACCGCTGTCACCCAGGCGCCTGCGGCCATGGCCGCGCGCACATCCGCCCAGCTTTGCCCGGAAAAGCGCGACCCGATCAGCACGCCCATCACGAGGAACGCCGCGAAATTCACCGGCCCCGGAAGCCCGCCCGGCGTCAGCCCGCTCAGATGGCCGCCCGCGCTCAGCGCCATGCCCGCGAGCAGGAAGGCCGCGGGCAGGCGGGCCTTCTCGAAGAGGCGCCCAAGAACGTAGGTGCCCGCAAGCAACGTCAGCGCCGCAAGCGCCCCCATATTGACGGGCGGGGCGAGGCGGTCGCCGGTGGCCCCGAAGACGGCCGAGACGAAGACCGGCACGCAGAGCGTGATGAACAGCACCCGGATGCTTTGCACCACGGCGATGCGCGCTGTCTGGCCCCCGGTCTCGAGCGACAGGCTGAGCACGAAGCTCAGGTGACCGGGCGCTGCGGCCAGCGTCGCGCTGCGGCGGTCGAAACCCATCCAACGCTCCAGCCCGTAGCGGGCAAGCGCCATCCCGGCGAGGACGGAGACCGCAAGGATCGACAATGTGGCAGGCCAGGCGGCGGCAGTGCGCAGCATCTCGGGTGTGACGCCCGTGCCGATGCCGATGCCCAGAAGGCAGAAGGCGAGAATGCGCAAGGGCCCGGGCAGGCGGACACGCAGACCCGCGATCCCGGCCAGCGTGACGGCGGTGGCCCCGCCGGTCAGGGGCGCTGCGGGAAAACCGATGACCCAGAAGAGCGCCGCGCCCACAGCGCCAATCGCCAGGGCCGTCGCCGCATCGCGCAGGTCATGGACCATCATAGGTCCAGCGGTATCCGGGCGGGGTCGGCCCCTTGTTGCGCCCGCCTTGCTCGCGCTGTTCCCAGGCATGGGCGAGAATCCCCACGGAGCGCGACAGGCAGAAGAGCCCCCGCGCCAAGGGCGGCGCGAAGCCCAGCTCGGCGTAGATCACCGCCGTGGCCCCGTCGATATTCATCGGCAGGGCTATGCCCTTGGCCGCGCTGATCTCGGCCTCGATGGCCTCCGCGATCCCGGCGAAATGGCCCGAGACCGCGCCTGCATCCGCCGCCTCGCGAACCAGCGCCATCAGGCGCGGCGCGCGCGGATCGACAGGTTTGTGGAAGCGATGCCCGAAACCCGGGATGATCTTGCCGCGCGTCGCGGTCCAGTCGGCCAGCGCCGCGGGAAGCGGGCCGTCGAAGCCCGCGACATGGTGATAAAGCTCGACCGCCTGTTCGCCGGCACCCCCATGCACGTCGCCCAGCATGTTCACCGCGCTCGCCATCGCGTTGTTCAGCGGCAGCCCGCAGGTCACAGCCATCCGGGCGGCGGCAATCGAGGGCGCCTGCGGTCCGTGATCCACCGCCGAGACAAGCGCCGCCTCGAAGAGCCGCGCCTGTACTTCGGTCGGCAAATCGCCCCGTACCATCAGCCAGATCATCTGCGCGAAGCTGACCTGACCGATCAGATCCTCGATCGGATGCCCGCGCAGGGCGATCCGGCCCGGCTCCATGTCGATGATCGAGGTCCGCCACCAATCGCTGACATCGCTCATATCACGCCCTCCGCCTGCAACTCCGCGATCTCCTGCGCGCTCAGGCCCAGATCGCCCCAGATGCGCGCGTTGTCCGCCCCGAGCGCAGGCGGCGCGCTTTGCGGGGCAGGGCGCTGCGTGCCCATCCGCACGGGCGAGGCGCAGAGGCGCAGTGTCTCATCTTCCGTTTCCACCTCCGCGATCAGGTCGCGGCCCGTGATCTGCTCGGTCTCCAGCACGTCGGGCACGCTCAGCACCGGCCCGACGGGCACGCTCAGCGGGTTCAGCTCCGCCACCCAATCCGCCGCCGGCCGTTTGGTCAGCACAGTCTCAAGCTCGGCGCGCAGGCGGTGACGGTTCGTCTTGCGCGCCTCGCGGGTGGCATAGTCGGGATGGGTCAGCAGATCGTCGCGGCCCAGGTGCCGGGCCAGCGCCTCCCACTGGCTGTCGCGGTTGGCGGCGATATTGATGGGCCGGTCGGCGGTGGCGAAGGTGCCCGAGGGCGCGGAGGTCATGTTCTCGTTGCCGAGCGCCTGCGGCGCGACCCCGCCAATCAGGTGGTTCGACACGACCCAACCCATCGAAGACAGCACCGCCTCCGTCATGGAGATATCGAGGAATGTGCCGCGCGGATCGGCATTGAGCGCCGCCGTGATGGCGAAGGCCGCGGTCATGCCGCCCACCGTGTCGGCCAGCGGGTAGCCCACGCGCAGCGGCGCGCTCGTCGCATCGCCCGTGACGGACATGACGCCCGCGACGCCTTGGACGATCTGGTCATAGGCCGGATTGTCCCGCCAGGGCCCGTCCTGCCCGAAGCCGGAGATGGCGCAGTAGATCAGCGCGGGATTTTCGGCCCGCAGCGTCTCGTAGCCGAGGCCCAGCCGGTCCATCACGCCGGGGCGGAAATTCTCGATCAGCACATCCGCATCCCGGACGAGCCGTTTCAGCAGGGTTTTGCCGCGCGCGCGCTTCAGATCGAGCGTGACCGAGGCCTTCCCGGCATTCTGCGCCAGAAACGAGATCCCCATATTGACCGCGCTCCGCGCGGGATCAGCGCCCAATTGCCGCGCGAGGTCTCCCATGCCGGGGCGTTCGACCTTGATGACCTCGGCCCCCATCAGCGCCAGTTGAAAGGCGCAATAAGGCCCGGCCAGCACGTTCGACAGGTCTAGGACGCGCACGCCCTCAAGCGGCAATCGCGCGGTCTCAGTCACCCTCGGCCACGCCCTGCTTGCGGGCACGGGCGCGCCGCGCACGGTAGCTCGGCACGATCACGAGAAGCGCCGCGATCACCAGAAGGCCCAGCGTCATCGGCCGGTCGAGGATGAAGCTCGCCCCGTCGTAAAGCTGCATGGAGCGCGAGAAGTTGTCCTCCAGCATCCGGCCCAGGATGAAGCCGATCAGCAAGGGCGCCAGCGGGTAATCCGCAAAGCGCAGGATCGTCGCGCAGACCCCGAAGCCCACGAGGATCAGAAGCTCGGTCGCGTTGTTCTGGCCGATATAGCTGCCCATCAGCGTGAAGAAGAGGATGAACGGAATGAGATAGTTGCGCGGGATCGACAGGACCTTGGCGATGTAGGGAATGAGCGGCAGGTTCAGGATCAGAAGCACCAGATTGCCAATGAACATCGAGGTGATGACGGCCCAGAAGATCTCAGGGGAATCGACCATCAGGCGAGGCCCCGGCGTCACGTTGAGCGCAATGAGTGCGCCCAGAAGGATCGCCGTCGTGCCCGAGCCCGGAATGCCCAGCGTCAGGAGCGGCACGAAGGAACCCGTGCAGGCGGCGTTGTTGGCGGTCTCGGGCGCGGCAAGCCCCTTGATCGCGCCCTTGCCGAATTCCTTCTGCTCTTCCTCGGTGGCGAGATTGCGTTCCACGGCGTAGCCCAGGAAGGACGCGATGGTCGCACCCGCGCCCGGCAGCACGCCGATGAAGAAGCCCTGCACCGATTGCCGTCCGATGACGGGCGCGATCTTGCGGGCCTCTGCGCCCGAGATACGCAGACCGGTGATCTTGCCCGACGAGCCATCGCCCTCCGTCGCGGTGCGCTTGGGGTTCAGGACAAGGAAAATCGCCTCGGGCAGGGCGAACATCGCCATGGCGAGCGTGATGAAGGAAAAGCCCGATTGCAGGTCCATCATCCCCATGGTGAAGCGCGGCATGTTGAAGAGCGCGCCTTCGCCCACGGTCGCCATGATGAGCCCCAGAAGCGTCATCAGCACGGCCTTGGCCACGTTGCCCGTGCCCGCGAAGGCCGCAATGGCCGAGAGGCCCACGACCATCAGCGCGAAATATTCCGCCGAATGGAACAGGAGTGCCACGGTGGACAGCATGGGCGCGAAGACCATCAGCAAGAGCGCGCCGATCGTGCCGCCCAGAAAGGACGAGATCGCGGCGATGGTCAGCGCCTTCCCGGCCATGCCCTTGCGCGCCATCGGGTAGCCATCGAAGGAGGAGGCGACCGTGCCCGCAACACCGGGCGCGTTCAGCAGGATGGACGAGGTCGAGCCGCCGAAGATCGCGCCGTAATAGACACCTGCCAGCAGGATCAATGCGGCTGACGGATCGCCCAGCGTGATCGCCACGGGGATCATGATGGCGATGATCGACATCGGACCAAGGCCCGGCAGCATGCCGATGAAGGTGCCGATGAGGCAGCCGCCAATGACCATCAGAAGGTTCGTGACGGAGAAGGCGGTGGACAGGCCGATGAGAAGTCCTTCGATCATGACGTGCGCTCCTCAGCCTAGGAAAAACGGCCAAGGCCGCAGGAAAATGCCGAGAACCCCCTCGACGAGGTACCACACGATGCCGGTGGCCAGCGCGGTGATGGGCAAAAGGTAGTGAAACTTGCGCTCGCCGAGGATCACCGCACCGCCCGACAGAAAGCCGATCGTCGCGATGATGAAGCCCGCAGGCCGCAGCATCAGGGCGTAAAGCACCATCAGGCCCAAGAGCGCCAGCGCCTTGCCCAGGTGATAATCGCCGAGACGCCGGTAATCGATATCGGGGGCTTTTTCCTCATCCGCGGCAGGCTTTTCGAGGCCGAGCACGATGATGAGCGCGGTCAGGATCGCCAGCACCGACAGGACCTTCGGGAAGGTCGAGGGCCAGATCGGATTGCGCTGCATGAACGGCGGCAGAAGCTGATCCATCGTGAAGAAGGCAGCATAGCCATAAGCGAGACAGATGCCGAGGATGATGAGCGCGATCCAGCGGTCGAGGGCCATGAGATCCTCCTTGCAGACAAAGGCGTGACCTTTGCCAAGGGCACGGATTTTTATCTAAAAATCCGCCCGGAATTTTAATTGAAATTCCGGCGCGCCAAGCCCTGCAGGGCGGCGCGCCGGGACGGGCTCAGAGGAAGCCCAGCTCTTTCATCAGGTCGCCGATTTCCTTTTCCTGGCTCTCCAGGAAGGTGCGGAATTCGTCGCCGGGATTGTGGATGTTGACCCAACCGTTGCGGGCGCGCACGGCTTCCCACTCCTCGGTGTCGTACATCTTGGCGATGGCGTCCTGATAGGCGGTGAGCTTCTCGTCAGAGAGGCCGGGCGCCCCGAAGAAGCCACGCCAGTTGATGAACGTGGTGTCGATGCCCTGTTCCTGCATCGTGGGCGCGTCCTCATAGGCCGCCACGCGCTCGTCCGCCGTCACGCCGAGGATTTTGACCTCGCCCTGATCGGCCAGCGCCACGGCTTCCGAAAAGCCCGTGGACAGCGCCTGGATCTCGCCCGACAGCAGCGCCGCCATGGCTTTGCCGCCCGCATCATAGGGGATGTATTTCACCGCCGTCGGATCCTCGCCCGCGGCCTTCATGGTCATTGCTGCCACGAGGTGGTCCATGCCGCCCGGCACCGAGCCGCCGCCCACCGCGAAGGCGTTGCGGTCGGCCTTGTAGGTCTCAAGCAGGTCGGCCATCGAGTCGAGGTCGCTGTCGGCGGGCACCACGATCGCCGCGTAATCGCCGATCGTTCCGGCCACGAGCGTCAGGTCGCGGAAGCTTTGCGGGAACACACCCGTGAGCGAGCGGATCACGATGGGGGTGGAGTTCACCATCAGCGTGTCTTCGAGGCTCTCGGCGTTTTCGATCATGTAGCCGATGGCCTTGCCGCCACCGCCGCCGGACATGTTCTCATAGGAGGCGCTGCCCACGAGACCGGCATTGGTCAGGGCCTCGCCCGTACCGCGTGCGGTGCCGTCCCAGCCGCCGCCTGCGCCGCCGGGGATCAGGAAGTGGATGCTTTCGACGACTTGATGGCCCTCTGAAAAGACAGGGCTGCCGAAGGTCATGGCGGCCGCCGTGGCCGCGATCAGGGCGCGACGGCCCAGCTTGAATGGTGTCATGGTTTCCTCCCTTATGACGAGCGCCGCTGCGGGCGCTTGGCAGAAAGCCTAAGCGCCATGGGCTTTTACGTCGAGGGGGGAATCGCGCAGCGTCCGGACATTCTCGGGCGACGCGGGTGATTCAAGGCGCGCATTGCCTGGACGAGAGCACCGGACATAGCGGACGGGCGCTAGGAGTGCGGCGCAGCGCAGGCAGCGCTGACCGCCTGCATCAGGGCGTCGGTGCTCAGCACGACCGGATTGGCCTTCATCGACGAGGAGGCAGCGGCATCGTCGACCCAGGCCTCCCTCGTCTCCAGATCGGGGTCGGGACGCGGGATGAAGGGCAGCCCGTGGCCGTCGATCCAGTCCTGCAGCGCATCGAGCGCGCCCATCTTCGGCACGCCGAACTGGTCCGCGAGCACGCGCAACACCCAATCCATGCGCGACGTGTCGGCCCGCGCCGCCTCAAGTGCGGTGGCATTGGCGCGCAGCACCGGCACAAGGAGCCGACCGCAGAGTGCGCCATGGGCCATGCCCGTGCGTCCGCCGATCACACCTGCAAGCCCGTGCACGGCACCGAGCCCCGCATTGGCCAGCGCAATCCCGCCCGACAGGCTGACATAAGCCAGCTCATCGCGCATCTCGGGGTTTTCCTCGGACATCAGCCAATCGAGCGCCTCGATCCCGCGGGGGATCGCATCGCGGCAGATCGCATCCGTGACCGGGTTGGCGCGGGCCGACAGAAAGGGCTCGATCACCTGCGTCACCGCATCGAGGCCCGAGGCCAGCGTCACCGCGCCGGGGCAATTATCCGTCAACGCCGGATCGACGATGGCGCGCACCGGCACCATGCGCGCGTCGCGCAGGCTGACCTTGCGGCCATGCTCCGGCACGCCGATCACGGCGTTCTTCGTGGCCTCCGCACCGGTTCCGGCGGTGGTCGGTACCGCGATCATCGGCAGGGGGGCTGCGTCCAGCGCGCGGCCTGCTCCGACCACTTCGAGATAATCGAGCGGTGCGCCCGGCTGCGGGATCAGCGCCGCCAGCGCCTTGCCGAGATCGATGACCGATCCCCCACCGATCGCAAGGACGCAATCGGGCGGATCGCCCGCGCAATCCTCCAGGTGCCGTGTGAGATCGGGCAACGCGGGCTCGCCGCGTCCCGTGATGACCCGAACGCGCGCGCCCGTGGCCTCCAGCGCTGTCACGGCTTGGCCCGCAAAGGCCGCGGAGGCAGACCGCACGACAAGGATGGATGTGCCGAAGCGGCGGGCGTGATCAACGGCGCTTTGCGCGCCACCACGGCCGAAATCGATATGGGCGGGCAGGGTCAGAGAAAAGCTGTTCATGTCTTACAGGTAAGCCGCGGGCGGGGACTGGAAAGCCCAATCAGGCGGGATCGGCTGCGAGGCGGGGGGCGTATTGCGCGCCAAACGCGCCGAAAATCAAGGCCTTGATGCGGGGTGGCGCGTCAGGTTTGGCCGGGGCGTGGGGCGGGCGATAGCGCCTGCGTGCGGGGCGATCGCGGCAGGGCTGAAATCAGCGCCAAAAAAGGGAACGGGGCCCGCGCGGGGCCCCGTTCGGGTTCGATTACTGCCAGGACTTGATCAGCTCATCATAGGAGATGGTGATCGGCTCTTCGTCCTCGTTCTCGAGCTTGGCCTTGGGCGAGCCTTCCTGGCTCAGCCAGTACTCGGGATCCTGCTCTTCGTTGAGCTTGGGACCGATATCGCCCTGGATGCCTGCACGCTCGAGACGCGCGAGCACGTCTTCCTGGTCCTCGCACAGCGCGTCGAGCGCTTCCTGCGGGGTCTTCGCACCGGACATCGCGTCGCCGATGTTCTGCCACCAGAGCTGCGCGAGCTTCGGGTAATCCGGAACGTTGGTGCCGGTGGGCGACCACTGCGTCCGCGCGGGCGAGCGGTAGAATTCCACCAGGCCGCCGAGACGCGGCGCGCGCTCGGTGAAGCTTTCGTGCTGGATCGAGGATTCACGCACGAAGGTCAGGCCCACATGGGACTTCTTCACGTCCACGGTCTTCGAGGTGACGAACTGGGCGTAGAGCCAGGCCGCCTTGGCGCGATCTTCCGGCGTGGACTTCATCAGCGTCCAGGAACCCACGTCCTGGTAACCGATCTTGGTGCCTTCGGTCCAATACACACCGTGCGGCGAGGGGGCCATGCGCCACTTGGGCGTGCCGTCCTCGTTCATCACCGGCAGGTCGGGCTCGACCGTGGCGGCGGTGAAGGCGGTGTACCAGAACATCTGCTGGGCCACGTTGCCCTGCGCGGGGATCGGGCCTGCCTCGGAGAAGGTCATGCCTGCCGCTGCGGGCGGGGAGTACTTCTCGAGCCATTCGATGGCCTTGGTCACGGCGTAAACCGCTGCGGGGCCGTTGGTGGCACCGCCGCGCGCGACGCAGGAACCCACGGGCTGCGAGTTCTCGTTCACCCGGATGCCCCATTCGTCGACGGGCAGACCGTTCGGCTCACCTTCGGATCCCATGCCGGCCATGGACATCCACGCATCGGTGTAACGCCAGCCGAGCGAGGGATCCTTCTTGCCGTAATCCATGTTGCCGAAGACTTCGCCTTCGACATCGAGGTGGCTCAGGTCACGGCCGGTGAAGAACTCCGCGATGTCCTCATAGGCCGACCAGTTGACCGGAACGCCGAGCTCGTAGCCATAGGCTTCCTGGAAGTCGGCCTTGTTCTTCTCGTCGTTGAACCAATCGTAGCGGAACCAGTAGAGGTTCGCGAATTGCTGGTCGGGCAGCTGGTAGAGCTTGCCGTCGGGGGCGGTGGTGAATTCGGTGCCGATGAAATCCTCGAGATCGAGGGTCGGCAGCGTCACGTCCGCGCCTTCGTTGGCCATCCAGTCCGTGAGGTTGCGCACCTGCTGGTAGCGCCAGTGGGTGCCGATCAGGTCCGAGTCGTTGATATAGGCGTCATAGATGTTCTCGCCCGACTGCATCTGCGTCTGCAGCTTCTCGACGACGTCGCCTTCGCCGATCAGGTCATGGGTGACCTGGATGCCGGTGATCGCGGTGAATGCGGGGGCCAGGACCTGGCTCTCGTATTCGTGGGTGGTGATGGTCTCGGAGACGACTTTGATCTCCATGCCCTGGAAGGCTTCGGCCGCATCCACGAAGAACTGCATCTCCGCTTCCTGCTCTTCGCGGGTCAGCGCGCTGAGCTCACCGATTTCCTCGTCGAGGAACGCGCGCGCCTCGTCCATCCCGGCAAAGGCCGGTCCGGATGCGAGGCCGAGCGCGAGCGCCATGGCCGTGGTTGATTTCAAACTCAGGTTCATTGGTTCCTCCCTGATTGAACCGTTATGTCGAGGAGTGAAGCGTTACCGCGCGGACCTCCTCGTTTGCCCGCGCGTGGTGGAAACCTGATCAGACCCAGCGGAAGACCGCCGCGGCATAGATCAGGCAGACGATGAGGGCGAAGGGTTGGTTCGCCCCGATCAGTCCAAGCCAGGCCAGGTTGATGAAGGCCGAGCCCAGAAGGGTGATGAAAAGCCGGTCGCCCCGCGTGGTCTCGATGCGCAGGATGCCCACGCGCGGGGTTTCGGGGAACTTGATCGCGAGGATCGTGAAGGTGATCAGAAGAAGCGCGATCACCGCGAAGAAGGCCGCCGTGGGCCAGGTCCATGCCATCCATGCCATGTCAGTGGTCCTTTCGCTGTGTCGGGTTGGTTCTTCGGCGCGCGCAGTGCCATCGGCGCGGAACAAGGCCGCAGGCCGCCGCGCCAGCGCTGGACCGGCCCGACGGTCCGGCGCTTTGGTGACGCTTGCACACCGCTCGGGCAGCAGAGGGACGTGGCCGACATAAAGTGCGGACCTCGGAGGTTGCGGCGCCGAACCCCGGTCCAGCGCTGGCGCGGCTCCGCGCGACGGGGAAAGCGATGCCCTGCATCACACCCGCCCCAGGGCAAAGCCCTTCGCGATGTAGTTGCGCACGAAGTAGATCACGAGCGCGCCTGGCACGATGGTCAGCACGCCCGCCGCGGCCAGCACGCCCCAGTCGATGCCCGCAGCCCCTTGCGTCCGGGTCATGATCGCCGCGATGGGCTTGGCGTCCACCGTGGTCAGTGTGCGGGACAGCAAGAGCTCCACCCACGAGAACATGAAGCAGAAGAAGGCCGCGACGCCGATGCCGGATGCGATCAGCGGCATGAAGATCTTCACGAAGAACCCGCCGAAGGAATAGCCGTCGATATAGGCGGTCTCGTCGATCTCCTTCGGCACGCCGCGCATGAAGCCTTCGAGGATCCACACCGCCAGCGGCACGTTGAACAGACAATGCGCCAGCGCCACCGCGATATGCGTGTCGAAGAGCCCGACCGAGGAGTAAAGCTGGAAGAAGGGCAGGGCGAAGACCGCAGGCGGGGCCATCCGGTTCGTCAGCAGCCAGAAGAACAGGTGTTTGTCGCCCATGAAGTGATAGCGCGAGAAGGCGTAAGCCGCAGGCAGCGCCACGGCGAGGCTGATCACCGTGTTCATCACCACGTAGATGAGCGAGTTCACATAGCCCATATACCAAGCGGGATCGGTCAGGATCGTCGCGTAATTGGCAAGCGTCAGGTTGCGCGGCCAGAGCGTGAAGCTGTTCAGGATCTCCGTGTTGGTCTTCAGGCTCATGTTGAGAAGCCAGTAGATCGGCAGGAGCAGGAACAGCAGGTAGAGCGTCATCACCACCGCGCTCGAATTGAGCCGCATGCGCGCTTTGCGGGCCTTGCCTTCGGCAGTCAGATCGCCGGGGATGCGGGACGTCGTGTCAGCCATGGCTCAGCCCTCCCTTTTGTCGAGATTGACCATCACGGTGTAGAACACCCAGGAAATCAGCAGGATCACCAGGAAATACATCAGCGAGAACGCCGCCGCGGGGCCAAGGTCGAACTGTCCCAGCGCCATCTTCACGAGGTCGATCGACAGAAGCGTGGTGGCATTGCCCGGTCCGCCGCCGGTCACGACGAACGGCTCGGTGTAGATCATGAAGCTGTCCATGAAGCGCAGAAGGATCGCGATCATCAGAACGCCCATCATCTTCGGCAGCTCGATGAAACGGAACACCTTCCAGCGGCTCGCCTGGTCGATCTTGGCCGCCTGGTAATAGGCGTCGGGGATCGACTTGAGACCCGCGAAAGCCAGAAGCGCCACGAGCGATGTCCAGTGCCAGACATCCATCACGATGATCGTGACCCAGGCAGCAAAGGTGTCTTGCGTGTAGTTGTAGCTGATCCCCAGCGCATCGAGCGTATGGCCCAGAAGGCCGATATCGACGCGGCCGAAGATCTGCCAGATCGTGCCCACGACGTTCCACGGAATGAGCAGCGGCAGCGACATCATCACGAGGCAGAAGGACGACCAGAAGCCGGATTTCGGCATGTTGAGCGCAACGAAGATGCCCAGCGGGATCTCGATCGCGAGGATAATCCCCGAGAACAGCAGCTGGCGCTGGAGCGCGTCCCACATGCGTTCATCCTCGAGCATCTCCTCGAACCATTCGAGCCCGGCCCAGAAGAACTGGTTGTTCCCGAACGTGTCCTGCACGGAGTAGTTCACCACAGTCATCAGTGGGATCACGGCCGAGAAGGCGACGAGGATCAGGACCGGGAGGACGAGAAACCAGGCTTTCTGATTGACGGTCTTTTCCATCACGGGGCCTTTCGGGAAGAGGATTGAATTGCGTCGCCAATTTGGTCGCTTACCGAGACTGCGCCGGACCGGCGGGCTGGCGCTGTGATGATCGAGCGATGCACCGGGCGCGGAACAAGGCCGCAGGCTGTCGCGCCAGCGCTGGACCAGCCCGACGGTCCGGCGCTTTGGAAATGCAAGCGCACCGCTCGGGAGGCAGAGGGACGTGGCGTGGATAAAGCGCAGACCTCGGAAGTCGGAGCGCCGAACCCCGGTCCAGCGCTGGCGCGGCTCGCGCAACGTCCGACCCGAGAGACCTCATCCTCGGCCTTGACCCAAGAATCTCCCAACGCCCCGAAGCGCGCGTGATGATGGAGAGCCAACATCACGCCGCTTCCCCCTTCACACGCCAGTCATTGGCATAGACATTCACGTGGTCCGGGTCGAACACGACCCGCGTCATATCCGCACCGATCACATCAT
Source organism: Roseivivax sp. THAF197b (assembly GCF_009363255.1). Classification (NCBI taxonomy): domain Bacteria; kingdom Pseudomonadati; phylum Pseudomonadota; class Alphaproteobacteria; order Rhodobacterales; family Roseobacteraceae; genus Roseivivax; species Roseivivax sp. THAF197b. The sequence goes on from NZ_CP045318.1 coordinate 1,332,770, forward strand.
CTTCGCCTGCGATGATATTGATATCGCTTCCGAAAAATTCCGCGCGGATGATCTTGTGGCGGCCCACATCCTCGACCCGGCGGACCTTCACCGGCAGGCCTTCTTCCGCGGACAGGCGCACGAATTCGGGCCGCACGCCCAGCTCGACCTTGCCGTCAAGCGGCGCGTAGCCCGCACCCAGCGGCACTTCGGAGCCCTCGACATAGGCCTTGCGCCCCTCGACCCGCGCGGGGATCACGTTCATGCCGGGCGAGCCGATGAAATAGCCCACGAAGGTATGCTCGGGCCGTTCAAACAGCTCGTCGGGCGTGCCGATCTGCACCACGCGCCCGTCATACATCACCACCACCTTGTCGGCGAAGGTCAGCGCCTCGGTCTGGTCGTGGGTCACGTAGATCATCGTATGGCCGAACTCGTGGTGCAGCTTCTTCAGCTGGGTCCGAAGCTCCCATTTCATATGCGGGTCGATCACCGTCAGCGGCTCGTCGAACAACAGCGCGTTCACGTCCTTGCGCACCATGCCCCGCCCGAGCGAGATCTTCTGCTTGGCATCCGCCGTGAGGCCCCGCGCCTTGCGGTCGAGCATGTCCTCCATGTCGATCATGCGGCCGATTTCCTGCACGCGCTCGGCGATATAGGCCTCGTCATTGCCGCGATTGCGCAGGGGAAAGGCGAGATTGTCGCGCACGGTCATCGTGTCGTAGACCACCGGGAACTGGAACACCTGCGCGATATTGCGCTCGGCGGTTTCCTGATGCGTCACGTCGCGGTCGTTGAACAGGATGCGGCCCTGGCTGGGCTGCAACAGCCCCGAGATGATGTTCAGAAGGGTGGACTTGCCGCAGCCCGACGATCCGAGCAGGGCATAGGCCGCGCCGTCTTCCCAATCGTGGTTGAGCTCCTTCAGCGCGAAATCGTCCTCGCTGCCCGGGTTGGGCAGGTAGGAATGGGCGAGGTTGTCGAGGGTGATCTTTGCCATGTCTCTCTCTCCTCAGGCGGCCAGCGCGTAGGCTGCGGGGGCGATCAGATCACCGTTTTCGCCGAACACGTAGACGTGCCGCGGATCGAGCCACACGGACAGGTCCTTGCCGATATCGAGGTGGTGAACGCCGTGGATCAGTCCGACCCAGCGCTGCCCGTGATGATCGAGATGCACGAAGGTCTCCGAACCGGTCAGCTCCGTCACGACGAGCCGGGTTGTGAACTCCATCGCGTCCTCGGAATGTTTGCCGATCTCGAGGTGGTTGGGCCGGAACCCGGCGGTATAGCGCCCGTCGGGCAGGTCGGCGAGGCGGCCTTTCGCGGGCGTGCTCTGTCCGTCGCCGAACATCAGGTTCGATCCGGTCTTCGACACCGGCAGGAAGTTCATCGGCGGGTCCGAGAAGACCCGCGCCGTGGTCGCATCCACCGGCTGGCGATAGACGTCGGGCGTGAGGCCGAACTGCGTCACGCGGCCCTCCCAGAGGGTTGCGGTATTGCCGCCCAGAAGCAGCGCTTCCTCGGGTTCGGTCGTGGCATAGACGAAGATGGAGCCCGACTTCTCGAAGATCTTCGGGATCTCTACGCGCAATTCCTCGCGCAGCTTGTAATCGAGGTTCGCCAGCGGCTCATCGAGCAGCACAAGGCCCGCATTCTTCACAAGCGCACGGGCCAGGGCGCAACGCTGCTGCTGGCCGCCAGACAGTTCCAAGGGCTTGCGGTCGAGCATCGGGGTGAGCTGCATCAGCTCGGCGGTTTCGCGCACGCGGCGGTCGATCTCGGAGCCATCGACCCCCATCAGCTTCATGGGCGAGGCGATGTTGTCGTAGACGCTCATCGAGGGGTAGTTGATGAATTGCTGGTAGACCATCGCGACCTTGCGATCCTGCACGCGCTGGCCGGTCACATCCTCGCCCTGCCACAGGATCTGGCCCGTCGCGGGCACGTCGAGCCCGGCCATCAGCCGCATGAGCGACGTCTTGCCCGAGGAGGTGGGCCCCAGCAGGACGTTCATCGTGCCTTTCTCGAGCGTCAGATCGGTGGGGTAGATATGCGTCTGCCCGTCGACCGTCTTGGATACGCCTTTGAGTTCGAGCGTCATCGGTTCCGTCCTCTCATTCCGCCGCGCGGGTCTGCGTGTCACGCGCCGCTGCCATGAAGGCGTCGAGCGCGGCGATATTCTCGTCCGTCATGCGCAGGCCGAGCTTGCTGCGCCGCCAGACGACGTCCTCGGCATTCTGTGCGTATTCCTGCGCCATGAGCCAGTGAATTTCGGCCTCCGTCAGGGTTGCGCCGAAGTTTTTTCCCAGAGCCTCGGGGCTCCTCGCGTCTCCGAGGATCGCGCGGGCTTCCGTGCCGTAGGCGCGCACGAGGCGGCCCGCCCATCTGTCGTCCAGAAACGGGTATTCCGCCTTGAGCGCGTCTGTCAGAGCAGCCACGCCATCCACGGCGAAATCGCCGCCGGGCAGGGGCACGCCCGCGGTCCAGGGCCCTTTCGAGACGTGCAGATGACCGCCGATCTGCTCAAGCGCGGATTCGGCGAGGCGGCGATAGGTTGTGATCTTGCCGCCGAAGATGTTCAGCATGGGCGCGCCGCCCTCCGCATCGACCTTCAGCGTGTAGTCGCGGGTCGCGGCACTGGCGCTGGACGCACCGTCGTCGAAAAGGGGCCGGACGCCGGAGAAAGTCCAGACCACATCGGCTTTCGTGATTTGGTGCTTGAAGTAATTGTTCGCGAAATCAATCAGGTAGGTCTGCTCGGCTTCAGTTGCGACGGGTTTGTCCGACGGGTCGAGATGTTCGGCATCGGTGGTGCCGATCAGGGTGAAATCCTGCTCATAGGGGATGGCGAAGATGATCCGCCCGTCGGTGCCCTGAAAGAAGTAGCACTTGTCGTGATCGTAGAGCTTCTTCGTCACGATATGGCTGCCGCGCACGAGCCGCACCCCGTCCGAGGAATTGAGCCGGACCTTGGTCTGGATCACATCGCCGACCCAAGGGCCCGCGGCATTCACGAGCATGCGGGCGCGGTGGGTGCGGCGCGCGCCATGTTCGCTATTTTGCGTTTCGATACGCCAATGATCGCCGTCCCGCTCCGCGCTGACCACTTTCGTGCGCGTCAGGATCTCGGCGCCACGCGCCTCCGCATCCCGCGCATTCAGCACGACGAGGCGCGAATCCTCGACCCAGCAATCGGAATATTCGAAGGCCGTTTCGAACCGATCCTCGAGCGGCGCGCCCTCGGGCGTGCCCGTCAGCGACAGGGTCGACGTGCCGGGCAGGATCTTCCGGCCGCCCAGATGGTCGTACATGAAAAGCCCCAGCCGGATCAGCCAGGCCGGTCTGCGTCCCTTCATCCACGGCATGATCCGGGACAGGAGCCGCGACGTCGGCGTTTCGCTCTCGAAACGCATATCCTTATGATAGGGCAGCACAAATCGCATCGGCCAGCTGATATGCGGCATGGCGCGCAGCAGCGTCTCGCGCTCGATCAGGCTTTCGCGCACGAGCCGCACCTCGAAATATTCGAGGTAGCGCAGGCCGCCATGGAAGAGCTTCGTCGAGGCGGAGGAGGTGGCCGAGGCCAGATCGTTCATCTCCGCCAGGGTGACGGAGAGACCGCGACCGGACGCATCCCGGGCGATGCCGCATCCGTTGATGCCGCCCCCGATGATGAACAGGTCGCTGATGTCTGTATCTGGCCGCTGGGCCATACCGTTCCTCCCAAAACGATCAGGCCTCACGACACTGACAAACCGCTCTGTCCCGTTCAAGAGTTTTTTCGTTTATTTTCGTTTTCGAAGATTTTTCTTGATTTTTATGAGGCGTGGCGGACAGTGTCGTGGCGTCAATGCCTGCGTAAATCGTCATCGTAAGCGTTGAATTTAGGCAAAAAACCGAATCGGACGTCGTTTCGGTTCGCGACTCGCACCCTCCTTGCCGCATCCGTGGCGGGCATAACCGAACGAAAACGAAAGCGCCGATGTCCCAAACCTTCCGGCACAGCGAGATCATCGACATCGCCCGGCGCGACGGGGCCGTCACCGTCGAAGGGCTCGCGGCTCATTTCGGGGTCACGCACCAGACCATCCGACGCGATCTGACGGACCTGGCCGAGGCGGGCCGTCTGGAGCGGGTGCATGGCGGCGCCGTGCTGCCGTCCGGGACCACCAATATCGGCTACGAGGAGCGCCGCGCGCTCAACACGGAGGCCAAGACCGCCATCGCGGAGGCCTGTGCGGCGCAGATCCCCGACAATATCTCGCTTTTCCTCAATATCGGCACCTCGACGGAGGCGGTCGCGCGGGCGCTCGACCAGCATGCCAACCTGCTGGTGGTGACCAACAACATGAATGTGGCCAATATCCTGGCCGCGAATGATGGCTGCGAGGTCGTGGTCACCGGGGGACGCTTGCGCAGGTCCGATGGCGGGCTCGTCGGCAACCTCGCCGCCGAGACGATCCGTCAGTTCAAATTCGATCTCGCGGTGATCGGCTGCTCGGCTCTGGATGATGACGGCGACCTTCTGGATTTCGACATCGAGGAGGTGGGCGTCAGCCAAACCATCCTCGCCCAAGCGCGGCGCACCTTCCTTGTCGCCGATCAATCGAAATTCACCCGCAGCGCGCCCGCACGGATCGCCACCTTGGCCGATATCGATACGTTCTTTACCGATGCGACGCTGCCCGGATCGCTCGCGGCCAAATGCCGTGAATGGGGAACAACGGTGACCCCGCCGACCCAAGGCGGGGGCTTGTCGCGCGCGGCGTCGTGACTAACCTGATCCTGTCACGGCAAAGGGGGGCACCATGTCCGACGCACATCTGGAGCGTGTCTATGGCGCGCAGAACAGCGACGAGGCGCGCGCGGCCTATGACGATTGGGCCGACGCCTATGAGCGCGACCTTTGCGCGATGGGCTACCGGCTGCCTGCAGCCTTCGCGTCTGTCTTCGCCGCCCATGTGCCGCGCGACGCAGGCCCCATCCTCGATGCGGGCTGCGGTGGCGGTATCCAGGCCGAACCCCTGGCGCTTTTGGGGTACGGCCCGCTGACGGGCATCGATCTGTCCGAGGGCATGTTGGCGGTCGCACGCGCCAAGGGGCTCTACGCGGAATTGCGCCAGATGGCGTTGGGCGGAAGGCTCGATTTTCCGGATGACCATTTCGCCGTGAGCTATGCCTGCGGGTGTATTTCGCCCGGCCATGCGCCCGCATCGTCCTTCGAGGATCTGACGCGCGTGACCCGGCCCGGCGGGTTGGTCCTGTTCTCGCTCCGCGCCGATGCAGGGCAGGACCCGGCCTATCCGGAGGCCGTGGCGCAGCTTGCCGCTTCGGGACGCTGGCGCGAGGTCTTCAAGACCGCGCCATTCCAGTCGATGCCTTACGGTGAGCCCGAGATCACCCACCGCGTGCATGTCTACGAGGTGATCTAGCCCGCGCGTGACCGCTTACACGGCGTGCTTTTGGGGCGCACCGGACGCGTCGTTGCGGCGTGGGTCGAGCTTGGCCAGATCCGCCACACGGCTTTGGAAGGTCGGGGCATCCTTGGCCTCTGCTGCCTCCTCGATGGCGACGAGCGCGTCGCGCAGGCCGGTCTCTTCGAAGGCGGCGGCAGTGCCTGCGATCCGGTGGCAACGCTCCCCGATCTCGGGCGTGTCGATATCGGCCTCGGACAGCCAGTCGATCAGGTCCGCCACTTCTTTCGACAAGGTCGCGCGAAGCCGGGCGACCACCGCGTCGGAGGGCATCCGCGTGCCGGGGCCATCATCGGCGCGAGGGGCTGGGGCAGGGCGCGACATGGCGCGTTCAAGCGTGGCCTGCAGTGCGGCACGCGTGAAGGGCTTGCCCAGGAAGTCGTTCATGCCCGCGGCCTTGAAGCGTTCCTGATTGCGGGCGAGGACATTGGCGGACAGCGCAATGATCGGCGCGTTCGCACAGGGCCCGTTCGAGGCGCGGATATGCCGCGCGGCCTCCAGCCCGTCCATGACCGGCATGGAGATGTCCATCAGGATGGCATCGAAGGCTTGCGCCTCCGCCATGGCCACGCCCGCGCGTCCGTCACTGGCGGCAACAGCGCGATGGCCGAGCGCGCGCAGCTGGTCGAGGGCGAGGTCTTGATTGATGTCGTTATCCTCGACAACCAGGATATCGAGCGGTCTGGCCTCCGCGGCGTCCTCGGTCTGCCGGATCGGTTGGGCGGGCGCGGCGGTCCGGGTCAGGGGCAGGCGCAGCCAGAAGACGCTGCCCTCCCCAAGCGTGCTTTCCGCGCCAATCTCGCCGCCGAGGCTTTCGGTCAGGCGCCGCGCAATCCCGAGGCCGAGCCCGGTGCCGCCGGTCTTGCGCCGGTAACTCGTATCGAGCGTGGTGAAATCGTCGAACACCGTCTCGAGTGCGTCTTCGGCGATACCGATGCCGGTATCGATGACCCGCAGCTCGAGCGTCAGCTTGCCGGGATCGTCACGGTCGGTCTCGGCCTCGGCCTCGATGATGATCGCACCGGCCTCGGTGAACTTGATGGCATTGCCGACGAGGTTGAGCAGGATCTGGTTCAGGCGCACCGGATCGCTTGCGACCCAGCCCGCGGCCGGGCCGATCCAGCGCCAGGTCAGCGTGGTGTCGCGCGCGACGGCGGCACCGCTTTGCCCGTCCACCACATCCTGCAACAGCTGGCCCAGATGCACAGGCTCGCGCGCATTGGGCGGAGTCTGCGCCTCCAGCCGGGCGATATCCATCACCGAATCCACGTGCCGCATCAGCACCTCGCCCGAGATGGCCATGTTGCGCGTGAAGCGGGACTGATCCTCCGTGAGGTCCGTGTCCTGCATCAGGTTGAGATTGCCCAGAAGGCCATTGAGCGGCGTTCGGATCTCATGCGTCATCACGGCCAGGAAGTCGGATTTGGCCTTCTCGCCCGCAACGGCCCGGTCATGGGCGGCAAGAAGGTCCCGTTCGGCGGCGACACTGTGCGACACGTCGCGCACGGACCCGATGAAGATGTCCTCGCCGCCTGCGGAGGCACGCGAAACGGCGATCTCGATGGGGAAGGTGCTGCCGTCCCTGCGCAATCCCTCCATGGTCCAGCGGCCTTGTCCGTCCAGGCTCTCGAGGCGTACCGGATCGTGCTTCGTCTCGGTTGAGCGGATGAAGCGCGAAAAGCGCAGCCCGTCCACTTGGGGCGCCTTGCGTCCGAACATCGCCTCCGCTGCGGCATTGAACTGCAGGATGCGGCCATGGCGGTCGGCCACGACGATGCCGTCGCGGGTCGTGTCCAGAATGGTGTTCAGTCGTGCATTCGTGGCACTGAGCAGACGCCCGCGCTCCTGCAATTGGGTCGTGGTACGGCGCAGGATAACCAGCGTGGCAGCCATCGCCAGCAAGAGCGCTGTTGTCAGAAGCGCCACACGGCGCAGTGTGAGCGCGATCCCGTCGCGCCGCGCTTCGGAGGCGGAGGCGAAGAAGGTCAGCCCGGAAATCGAAAGATCCCGCGTCACCTCGCGCAACTCGGCCAGTTGCGGCGGCCATCTGCGCACCTCTTCGCGCAATGCCGCGTCCGGGCCGTCGATGACAGGGACCGAGGCGTCGAGGAATTCGCGCAGGGTGGTGAGGGCGGCATCGAACTCGTCGTTCTCGCGCAACCGGACGAAAACCCCGCTGGCCTCAAGCGTGCCGATGCGGCTGTAGAAGATATCGAAATCGGCCCGTAGCGTTTCCAGATCGGAGGCGCTGCCATTGGCGACACGTTCTGCCGAGCGGCGAAATTCCTGGAATTCGATTTCGGCCTGGGACAATGTCCATTGCAGATTGTCCGCGGAGGCAGACCGGAGCAGGCGCAATTCCCGCACCACGTCCTGGACCATGAGCGCGATGAGCGGCAGACAGACGGCGGCAACCAGTATGAGGCCCGTGAGGCCGCGCCTTGCAATCGTTCTGGAAGGGTCGAGTGCCATCTGCGCCTGCTTTGCGGTGTTGCGCGATCATATCGCAAAGCGGGTTTTCAGCCAGTGTTTTCCGGGAAAGGGTAGATGGTTGCAGGGCAGGGTGATTGTCGCACGGGCGCACAGAAGCTGTTTGATATCGGTCGAATTTTGCCCGTAATTTGGCTTGCCGCACATTCGTCCCGATGCGATTATAGGGACTGTGCCAGTGCTTGTATCGGGGTGATCGGTGTTGCTTGCCAGGCGCTGTAGTGAGTTGACCTGTTCGCCCTGTAGCCAGTCCGGAGCCCGCTTTTGCGCGTCTTGATCGCAGATGACCACGACCTGTTACGCGAAACATTGGTTGCGTACCTCGAAGGCGAAGACGGCGTCCAGACGGAGCAGGCCGCATCCTTCGACGAGGTGCGCCGCTGCGTCGAGAAAAGCCCGCAATTCGATCTGATCCTGCTCGATTTCCGCATGCCCGGCATGACCGGTCTGTCCAGCGTGGCCGATGCCATCAGCCTCGGCGGCGGCAATCAGCGTGTCGCGCTGATCTCGGGGGAGGCCACGCGGGACGTGGCCAAGCAGGCCCTGAACATGGGGGCCGCCGGGTTCATTCCGAAAACGCTCGGGGCAAAGTCGCTGGTCAGCGCCATCAAGTTCATGGCCATGGGCGAGCAATACGCGCCGATCGAATTCATGCGGAGCGGCGATTCCGAGCCGAGCAATCCGCTCGCCGCGTCGCTGACGCCGCGCGAACGGGATGTCTTGCGCGGGGTCAAGGAGGGCAAGTCAAACAAGGAGATTGCCCGCGATCTCGGCGTCACCGAACCGACGGTGAAGCTGCATATGAAGACGATGTTCCGCAAGCTTGACGTGCGCAACCGCACCCAGGCCGCGATGCTGGCCCGCGAGGCGCAGATCGAATGATCAGCGGCGGTCGCACGGGGCGGCTTGGGGCGTAACCGGCGCGCGATGCTGGCGGGCTACCGGACGTCGCGGTGCGTTCAGGGCGTGACGTGGATACGATCGAGCTGCCAGATGCTGCGCGCATAGACCACTTCCGACCTGTATTCGACGCTCGAATCGAACGGATAGACGATCCAGAGCGGTCCCTTTTCCCGCCGCGAGATCCGCTTGTCATCCACGGCGAAGGCGATGATCGGAGCGCTGGAAGTCGGGTCGTCGAGGGGGATGTCGATGGCGTAATCGTTGATTGCGCGCGCTTCGATCGTGCCGCTCTCGACGCCGAGCCGGTCCATGAGGGTGCGCAAGGGCACCCCAGTGTAGCGCTGCACGCCGTCAGTCCAGATGGTGGACGTGGCGAAGGTCTCAGGCTCCATTGCGCGCAGCATGTCGAGGTCGAACTGGGCCGTATCCCCGACATTGGTGACCTTGATGTCGCCGGTGACTGTCAGGAGCACCGCGCCTTCCGGTTCCGGCAGTTGGTCTGCCGAGGCGGGCGACATGGCCGACATGCTGAGCAAGCCGGCCGCGAAAGCAGTAAAAAAGATGCGGTGCGTAATCATGATTCGGGTACCAGTTCAAATTCGCATTCAATCACTTACAGTTAACCATCCAAATGCCAGAGAATGCCTGACCAGACATCCGCGCGAAGGGATGGGAAACTATACTTTCGTATATTTCAGCGAATTTCTGCAAAGGCGGCTTCACAGGCCCGTGAGAATGTTCACCGATCTGGCGGCAAAGTGCCAAACGCTCGCCACATTCTGGCTGCTCCTTAGAGTTGTATTTTTCAAGCCGGAGCAGCGACATGCGGATATTGGCCGTTGATGATGACAGTTTCATACGGGACATGCTCAGACTTGCCCTGAGCCGTGCCGGGTATTTCGACACGGCCTTCGCCGAAAGCGGCGAGGCTGCGCTGGATTTGATCGCGCAGGCGGACGCGCCGTTCGATTGCTTCCTGCTTGATGTGAACATGCCGAACATGGACGGGATAGAGCTGTGCCGCCATATCCGGGCGCATGCGGATTATGCCGATGTGCCCATCATCATGGTCACGCGCCTCGACCACCGGGCTTATGTGACGCAGGCTTTCGACGCGGGGGCGAGCGATTACATCGTCAAACCGTTCGAACAGGCAGAGATCGGCCTGCGGGTCGATCTGGCGCGGCGGCGATCCGCGTCCCAGCAGCCAGAGGTGGCCCGGCCCGCGCTCGTTCCGGTCGAGACCGCGGCCTCCAGCCTGTCGGAGCCCTTCATGCTTCGGAAGGTCCCCGGCGCGGTCAGCGTCGAGGCACTGAAAAACTCGCTGCAGGCGCTGCCGAGCTTTTCGCGGTTCCGGATCTGCGTGCTCAAGGTCGTCAATGTCGAGGAGCTGCACGCGGAGCAATCGCTGCCCGCCTTCCGGCAGACGATCCGTCAGGTCGCGCTCATCCTGGCGGAGCTGCTTTGGGATGAAGATGTGCAGATGGCCTATCTCGGCGATGGCGCCATCGCCTTCGCGATCCGGGGTCCGAGCGATGTCGATTGCCAATCGCTGGCGGTCTCGCTCAATGACTGGATCGCGGACAATTCGCCCGATGCGCAGATCGCGCCTGTGGTGGCCATCGCCAGCGATGGTCCCCCACGATACATCCCCAAGCTTGACCGGATGTCCTGCCTGAGCTTCGCGCGCGAACTCGCCGAAGAACTCGCCGAACAGATCATCTTCAATGCCAGCATGCGCGCCGAGGACATGATGCCCCGCGTGGTGAACAGCTGACATTGCGCGTCGCGGGCCCCCGGAACGGAGGCCCGCATTTTCAAAAACACCTTTGACAGCTTGCCTCAGGCCGCCAGTGTCTCTGCCGCGGCCCGCTTAAAGGTGCCGCCGGGCTTGTAGCGCGCAGCAACCCGACCCTCTTTCAGCGTGAAGAGGTGCAGCCAGCCATTGTCGAACAGCTCCCGCACGCCGTCATGCCGCGCCAGGATATCGAGGATCGCCGCTTCCGGTGCCTCGATCATCACCGACAGCCGCAGCGGCTCATGGGCGAAGCCGTCGCCATCATGGACCGCCTGCCAGGGCAGACCGGTGCGCAGCCGCCCGCCATTGCCCTGCACGACACCGATCCCGCCGGTCACGTTGTGGATCAGCTTGTTGCCGCCGCCGAACGCCTCGGGCGCCACGGAGGAGCCGTAATATTGCAGGCTGATCCAGCTTGCGACGACCACGGGGGCGGTCAGGATCAACTCCAGCGTGCCGAACCCCTCATCCGCCTGCCAGTCGTAATTGTGCAGGAAGGCGCGCCCGCCCAGATCGACGCCCGCCGTGGCCGGACGCGGCGCCGCAATGAAGGCCGCGCAGCCTGCAAGGCCCCATTCGGGACGGATCTCGGCCCAGTTGCGCGCCCGGGCTGCGACGGTCTCGGGCTTGGCACCGGGCAGGCGGGCCGCTCGTTCGGCCCGCGCAAGGGCGCCCGCGGTATCGAGCGCCAAGCGCGCCCGTTTCAGGTCGTCGCCATGATCGGGACCGGCATCATCGGCATAAAGCGTCACCGCGTCCGTCGTCGTCTCGTGCAGGCCTGCGACGAACAGCGTGTCGGCGGGCAGATCGATGCCGTGCCCCGGCAGGCCTGCGCGCGTCTCGGGATCGTTGAGCAGGCTTGCGAGCAGCCGGGCCGACACTTCGCCGGTCTGACCGCCACAGGCGCCGCAATGATAGGCGCTCTCATGCGGGTTGTTGGCGACATCCGCCCCGTGCCCCAGCAGCAGGACGAGCCGCGCGTGATTGCGTGTGAAGCTCATTGCGCGCAGGACCTTTGCGGCGGTCGCGGCCTTGTCCTCGGGCGAGAGCTCCGTTGCAAAGCGCGGGGCAGGGTGCGTCGCGGTCTTGGCGCCGCGCCCCAGCGCGTCCTTCACGAGTTTTGCGCCGTAGAACGGACCCGCCGCCTCGACAAAGGCGAAGGACGACACGGCTGCCTGCCGGAACCGGCCCCAGGCGCGCGCGGCGCGGGCCGAGATCCGGGCGTCCTGCTCGGCTTCGGGCGGACGGTGGCTGGTGGCCTGCACGGCGGGCTGCAGAAGCACCGGCAGATGCGCCTCCTGCAGATCGGAGCCATGGGCGCTGTGCGCGACAGGCAGGCCGAAGAAGCCCGCGAACCCGATCGTCTCCACATCCGTACCGGTGCTTTCGAGCGCCCGCCGGAACACTTCCGAGCGCACGTCGATGCAGAAGGCCGCCTGCAGCGCGGGCCGCGCGTCAGACGTCGTGCCGCCCTTCAACGTGATCTCGAGGCCGCGCTGATGCGCGCGTTCGGCCGCGTCCTGCAGGATTGCATCGGCAACCTCGTCCGGCGTGGGCGCGATCGGTGCCGCATGGGCGGCGATGGTCGCCTCCCAATCGGGCGCGATGGCGGGCACATGGTGAAAGAGCGCCTCTTCCCACAAAAGCCGGATCGCAAGGAGGTCCGTCAACGCCGTGTCGCTGCCGCCTGCCAGCTCCGCCTGCCAGAGCTGCCAGCGCGCGTGATGCGCCCAGCCGCCCAGATCGACGAGCAGGCGGTGGAACACCGTCTCGGCCGCCTCGTCGGTGATGCCCAGCGTTTCGCAGGCGCGCAGGATCGCGCGTTCGGCGGTGTCGGGCGCGTCGGCCACATGGGCGCAGAAGCCTGTCAGCCCCGCGATCTCGGGGGTGAGGTCGTTCGTCGCCCAGTCGCGCCAGGCGGCAAAGGCCGGGCGGCCCGGGGCGGGCGTCCAAAGCGCCTGACCCTCGTCGAAATGGCCCGCGGCCCAAAGTCCCGTCGCGCGCAGGATCAGGGCGGGCCAGTCGGTGCCCTCGGCCTGCGCGGCAAGCTCTGCCACGGTGGGCAGCGCCTGCGGTGCGGGATGGGGCCGCTTCATCCGTGATTTGAGCGCGGCAAGGTCGACGGGCTTCAGCGGATCGGTGCTTTCGAACAGGGCCGCGGCAAGGTCGTCATCGCTGATCGTGCCCTTGGCGATTGCGGCTGCGTATTCCTCGCGGCTCCGCGTGAGGCGCACGCCTGCGACCCGTGCCAGCCGGGCGGCGGCCATGGTCAGCGGCTCGCCGGTCTGGCCGAGAAAGGGATTGACCGCGACCGTGGCCGATAGCGGGAAGGCTGGCGGGATGGCCCGGCAGGCGGTCTCTGCGGCCTTCAGGATATCGGACACCCGTGCGGGGGCGATGGTGCTGTGCTTGAGAAACATGGGTTTCGCTCCGTCTTGAGGTGTCAGTTGGATTTCGCAGCCCGGAATCCGCCGATCAGGCGATCCAGCAACGCGTTGAGGTAAAGCCCGTTGGCAAGGTGGACCCGAAGCCCCGCCGTGGCCGGATGATGCGCCCAGAGCGGGAAGAGCGACTGCGCCAGCGCAATGAGCCCGAAAGAGAAGAGCGCAAGCACGATGAGCGCCCATTCAAGCGGACCGGGCGCCTGCGGCGCGGGCAGATGCGCGCCCCAGAGCACATGCGCGCCCTGCTGGAAGGCGAAATAGGCCAGCGCCGCCCCGAAAGAAGCCAGGGCCGTGCGCTGCGTCAGCGCTTTCGGGGCCTTGTCCGCAAGACCCTGTGCCACGAGATAGGCCACGCCGAAGATCAACATCGCGCCCAAGGCCAGCGCCTGTGCGGATTTCGGCGCGACGAAGGCCATGAAGCCCGCAGCGACCACGCCGTATAGAACCAGCGCCAGAACGAAGGCGCGCGCCACCGCGGCCAGATCGGGGGCGGCCACGGGGCCGGGGCGCCGGGCATCGGTCACGGCCTTGACCGCGCCGCCCGAGCCCAGGAAGGCATGCGCCTTGTAGAGCGAATGCGCCACGATGTGCAGCAGCGCCAGCGTCCAGAGGCCAAGACCGCATTGCAGCAGCATGAAGCCCATCTGGCTGATCGTCGACCAGGCAAGGCCCGTCTTCACGGCACTTTGGGTCAGCATGACCATCGCGCCGAAAAGCGCGGTCAACCCGCCCAGGATTACCAGCGCGGCCATGGCGCCGGGGCTTTCGCGCATGGGCTCGGCCATCCGGATCAGAAGGAAGCCGCCGGAGTTGATGATGCCCGCGTGCAGCAGCGCAGAGACGGGCGTGGGCGCTTCCATCACTTCGGTCAGCCAGCCATGCAGCGGGAAGGAAGCGGTCTTAAGCGCGGCTGTGAGTACCAGGAGCGCCACTGCGATATGAGCCGCAACCGGCAGGCCCGCATCGGCCGCCGCGGCGCCGATTGCGGTCAGGTCGCTCGTGCCGAACGCCGCCCAGAAGAGAAGCCCGGCCACGATGAGGCTGGCATCGCCGAAGCCCCAGACCAGCGTGAATTTCGTGGCCGCACGCCGCGCTTCGGGCCGGTCGGGATAGAACAGGAGCAAGGCCCGCAGGCCCGCGCCAATCGCGAGGAACGCCGCGACCAGAACGGCAAAACTGCCCGCTTGCACGAGGATCAGAACCGCGGCCAGCGTCGCCAGCATCAGGCCGTGAAAGGCGCCTTCGCGCGGCTCCCCGTCGAGATAGCTGCGCGAATACCGCAGAACGATCCAGCCCACAAAGCCCACCAGCACCGCCATCGTGGCGCTGAGCGCATCGAGCCGCAGCGCGATCAGGCCAAGCCCGCCGCCAAGGCTGCGCGTTTCCGGTCCTGCGACCAGGAGCTGGACCAATCCGGCCAGCGTCAGGCCAAGAGATGCAAGCGCCGCGGCCTCGGCCCAGCGGGGCAGAGATCCGGGGCGGGCGCCCGGTGTCAGCATGGCGCGCGCGGCCACGGCCAATAGCACCATGGGGGCCAGGAAAGACAGCGGAAGCAGCGAGGACATAGGCCAATTCTCCGGTCAAAATTTTCGTTGAGGGGCAGATAGGGCGGAAAAGGCATCAATAAAATTACATATATTGTGAGATTTCGTTCTGTTTGATAGAACGCCTGCATGCTGAACCTGCATCACCTCCGTCTTTTCCGTGCCGTGGCCCGCGATGGCACGCTGACGGGCGCTGCGCGCGGGCTGAACCTGTCGCAATCGGCGGTCTCGACCCAGATCAAGACGCTGGAGGCGACGCTCGGCCATCCGCTTTTCGAACGGCGGGGGCGGGGGCTTGTCCTGACCGAAGCGGGGCGCATCGCGCTCGATCATGCGGAGGCGATCTTTCGCACCGCCGACGATCTGACGGCCACCTTGCGCGAAACCGGATCGGCGCGCCGTCCCCTCCGGGTGGGGGCGCTTGCGACACTGTCGCGCAACTTCCAGCTGGAATTCCTGCGCCCGCTCATCCAGCGCCCGGATGTGGAGGTGATCCTGCGCTCGGGCTCGCAATCCTCGCTTCTGTCGGGGTTGGAGGCGCTGTCGCTCGACGTGGTGCTGACCAACCTGGCGCCCAGCCGGGATGCGGCCAGCGCCTATCTGACCCGCAGGCTCGATGCGCAACCGGTGAGCCTGATCGGCACGCCTTCGCGTCTGGGGCAGGGGCCGCATGAGCTTGCGCGCTTGCTGACCGAGATGCCGCTGATCCTGCCCACGCCCGAAACCGCGCTTAGATCCGCGTTCGACGCGCTGACAGCCAGCCTGTCAATCACGCCGCATATCGCGGCCGAGGCTGATGACATGGCCATGCTCCGCCTTCTTGCGCGGGAAGATGCGGGCCTTGCCGTGATCCCCTCCATCGTCGTGCGTGACGAGCTGGCCTCGGGCGTGCTGATCGAAGCGCTGCGCCTGCGCGACATGGAAGAGACGTTCTACGCGGTGAGCCTGCAGCGCCGCTTTCCGAATCCGCTTCTGGCCGAATTGCTGGGCGATGGCGCGCGCGCCACCAAGGGGCCGTAGCGCGGCGCGTCATCGGGCCGGTCTGTGCTGTTCCTGCACGAAAAAGGGGCGCTGATTGCCCGCTGCGCGATCATCTGCCCGTTATCCGGGCGCAGGCTCCCGTGCCATGAGCCACTTTTCGCTGCAATGCAGAGAATTTTACCCATTTCCCATGCCCGCAAATATACTACCTCTGACGCAACGCCGGTTTTGCGCGTGTGCGGCGTGCCGCGAAGGAGGTTCGATGACGTCCTACTCCGAAAACACCATGGAATTCGCCGACTTCCTGTTCGAGCGCCAGAAAGTGGTCTGCTACGGCCTGAAGAACAATATCGGCGGCACGACGACCATTCTCAACTTTCCGTCTCGTGAATTGGCCGAGGATTTCACCGCCGCCTTCCTGCTCGATCGCGCCTTCGAGATCGTTCAGAACGATGCGCAGATCATCTGCCTTGCGGATTACGACCGGGTGATGCGGCTCTCGGCCGATGATCCCCGCGTGCGGTTTCTGAACTATAATCGCGATTTCATGATGGGCACGCTGGCCCACGTGAGCTGAGCCAAGTCGCGCCTGCTCTGACGCCTGCACCTAGGGCGCGCACGCTCTCAAAGCTGCGCGGTCAGCCCGCCGCGACGCAAAAATCATCGCCAAATTCCGGCCTCTGCCCAAAAATTACTCACCATCTGCGACCTGATGGGCTATCCCGAGGGGAAGCGGCGCATGGGACTGGTCTTCACAGCCACGCCGCAGGACAAAAAGACGATCCAACAGGGGAAACCACAATGCTGAAACACATCGTTCTCGCCGGTGCTGTCGCCACTGCGGCCAGTGCCGCCTCCGCGCAAACCGAAATGCCTTTCGCGCTTGATTGGAAGTTCGAAGGCCCCGCCGCGCCTTATACCCATGCGGTCGATGCGGGCCTCTTCGAGGCGCAGGGCCTGTCCGTCAGCATCACCGAAGGGGCCGGATCGCTCGACGCGATCCCGAAGGTCGCCACGGGCGCCTTCCCGGTGGGCTTTGCCGATATCAACTCGGTGATGCGCTTTCTCGATCAGAACCCCGACGCGCCGGTCATGCCGGTCATGATGGTCTACGACAAGCCGCCCTTTGCGGTGGTGGGCCGCATCAGCCAAGGCGTGTCCGAGCCAGCTGATCTGGAAGGCCGCACGCTGGGCGCGCCGCCGCCCGATGGCGCCTGGGCGCAATTCCCGATCTTCGCCGCCGAGAATGACCTCGACGTGGATGCAATCACCGTGGAGCCCGTAGGCTTCCCCACGCGCGAGCCGATGCTGGCGCAGGGCGAGGTGGACGCCGTGACTGGCTTCTCCTTCTCCTCGACGTTGAACCTGATCCGTCTGGGCGTGCCCGAGGAGGACATCTCGGTCATCCTGATGGCCGATTACGGCGTTGACCTCTACGGCAACGCGATCATCGTGAACACCGACTTCGCCGAAGCCAACCCCGAGGCGGTGACCGGCTTCCTGACCGCCATCGCGCAGGGCTGGCAGCAAGCCATCGACAACCCCGACGCCGCCATCGAGGCGCTGCTGAAGCGCAACCCGGCCGCCGATGCCGATCTCGAAAAGCGTCGTCTGCAACTGGCCATCGACGCCAACGTGATGACCGAATACGTGGGCGAGAACGGCATGGGCAATATCGACCCCGAGCGCTTCGCCGCCGCCATCGAGCAGACCAAGACCGTCTACGAGTTCCAGAACGAACCCGACGCGGCAAAGTTCTTCGATGACAGCTATCTGCCTGCGGGCGACGTGCTGATGCTCAAGTAAGATCGGGCAAGGTGCCGGGCTTTCGGGTCCGGCATCTTCCAACGCGGCGGGGAAGATGGATAATCTCATAGAAATCAAGGGCGTGCAGCACGCCTACAAGACCAAGGCCGGGCCGCTCCCCGTCCTTGACGGGCTCGATATCTCCGTGCCCGAGGGCGAGTTCTGCGCCGTGGTTGGCCCGTCGGGCTGCGGGAAATCCACGCTGACGCGGCTCGTGGCAGGCCTGATGAAGCCCGATGCGGGCGAGGTCTGGCTGCATGGAGAGCGGGTGACCAGCCCGCGCAAGACTGTCGGCATGGCCTTTCAGAACCCCGTGCTTCTGGAATGGCGCACCATCCTTGAAAACGTCATCCTGCCGCTCGAGATCGTGGCGCCGTCGATGCCGCGCCGCGACCGCGTCGCCCGCGCCGAACAATTGCTCGAGATGGTGGGCCTTTCGGGTTTCGAGGAAAAACGCCCCTCGGAGCTCTCGGGCGGGATGCGCCAGCGCGCCTCTCTGTGCCGGGCTATCGTGCACAAGCCGGACGTGCTGATCATGGACGAGCCCTTCGGCGCGCTCGACAATTTCACCCGCGAGGATCTGTGGCAGACCATGCACGATCTGCGCGAAAAGGAGCCCTTCACCGCCGTGCTCATCACCCATGATCTGCGCGAGAGCGTCTTTCTCGGCGATCAGGTCGTGGTGCTGTCGGGCCGTCCCGCCCGCACGCAGTTCATTTTGAACGTGGACCTGCCGCAGGACCGCACCATCGACGTGCTCTATACTCAGAAAGCCGCCGACATGCTTCACACGCTGCGCGATCAGATCAAGATCGCCCAGGGCCGCGATCCGGAGGTGGCCGCCTGATGGATATGGTTCGAAAGATCGGCGTGCCCGTCGCCACCATCCTCGCCTTCCTGCTTTTCTGGGAAGCGCTGGTGCGCATCAACAACTGGCCGAACTACGTCATGGCCTCGCCATCGGACCTGCCCGCCGCCTACGCGCAATTCTGGGAGCTGTTCCTGATCGGGTCCTGGCAGACGCTCTGGCGAACGGTGGCGGGGCTTGGCCTTGCAGTGCTGTTCGGCCTGCTTCTGGGCATGATCATGGGCTTCAGCCGCATCGCGCGTGACGGGCTCTACCCGCTGCTGGTGGGCTTCAACGCGATCCCCAAGGCGACGCTGGTGCCGGTTCTGGCGCTTCTGTTCATCGGCCAGCATGATTTCAACACGGTGATGATGGCCTTCCTGATCTCGTTCTTTCCCATCGCCGTGTCGGTCGGAATTGGCCTCTCGACGCTGGAGCCGGAATACCGCGACATCCTGCGCTCGCTCGGTGCGTCACGGTTCACGATCTTCCGCAAGATCGCGCTGCCGAAGACGCTGCCCGAGTTCTTCGGGGCGCTGAAAGTGTCGGTGACGCTGGCCTTCATCGGCACCAACCTCGTGGAGATCGTCTCGCCGCACGGGCGGGGCCTTGGTGCGCTGTTCCTGTCGGGACAGACCAACTCCAACTACCCGCTGATGTTCGCGGTGCTGATCGCGCTCGCGATCCTGGGCATTGCGCTTTATTACGCGGTGGTCGCGCTCGAGAAGACCTTCGCGGGCTGGGCCGAACGGCAATCGACCTGAGGGCGGGGCGGGGGCCTCAGAAGCCCACCGCCTGTCCGTCCTTGCGCGGATCGGAGCCTGCCGCGTAGCTGCCATCCTCGAGCCGCTGGATCAGCTGCGCGCCCCCGAAGCCGAAGGCCGTATCGGGCGTCTCCACCGTGATCTCGTGACCGAGCTTGGCTAGCGCGTCGCGCGTGGCCTCAGGCATCGCCTCCTCGCAGGCGACGTTCATGCCCTTAACGAAGCGCCAGCGCGGCGAGTCGACCGCCGATTGCACATCCTGCTCCCATAGTTGGGTGCGCAGGGTCATCTGCACATGGCCCTGGGCCTGCATCGGGCCGCCCATAACGCCGAAGCTCATGGCAGGCTGGCCGTTCTTCATCAGGAAGCCCGGAATGATCGTATGGAACGGCTTCTTGCGGGGGGCGACCTCGTTCGGGTGGCCTTTTTCCAGCGTGAAGCCCGCGCCGCGGTTCTGCAGGCTGATCCCGGTACCGGGCACCACCACGCCCGATCCGAAGCCCGAGTAATTCGACTGGATGAAGGACACCATCATGCCCGAGGCATCGGCGGTGGTCAGGTAGACCGTGCCGCCCGCCTGCGGTTCGCCGGGGCCGTAATCCTGCGCGCGGTCGGTGCTGATGAGCTTGGCGCGCTTGGCGAGGTAACCCGGATCGATCAGATCCTCCACGCGGGGGGCGGTCATGTAGGGGCGGTCGGCGACATAGGCGTAAAGATCCGCAAAGGCCAGCTTCACCGCTTCGATCTGCAGATGCAGCGCCTGTGGATCGTCGGGGCCGAGATCGCGCACGCCGGTATGGGCGAGCATTCCAAGGGCCATCAACGCGGCAATGCCCTGACCGTTGGGCGGGATCTCGTGCAGGCTCAGATCGTCGAAATCAGACGAGATCGTGCCGCACCATTCGGGGCGATGCTCCGCCAGATCCGCCATGGACAGAGCCGCGCCGTGCTTGCGCGCATCGGCGATGATCTTCTCGGCCAGCGCGCCTTCGTAGAAGGCCCGTCCGTTGGTTTCGGCAATCGCGGCGAGGCTTTGCGCCTGTGCCGGATTGCGGAAGCGCGTACCGGCCCTGGGTGCGGCCCCGCCGGGCATGAAGGCTTCCGCGAAACCGGGCTGGTCCGACAGCATCTCCGCGCCGCGCTCCCACAAGGCGCCGATGATGGGGGAGACGATGAAACCGCCCTCGGCATAGGCCGTGGCAGGCGCCAGCAGCGTGGGCAGGTCGAAGCGGGCATATTTCTCGGCCAACTCGGCCCAGGCGGCAATTGCGCCCGGCACGGTCACGCTTTCCCAGCCACGGAAGGGGATCTCGGATTGGCCCGCGAAGCGCTCGGGCGTCCAGGCCGCAGGGGCCGCGCCCGAGGAGTTGAGCCCGTGCAATTCCTTGCCATCCCACAGGATGCAGAACGCATCGGAGCCAAGCCCGTTGCCCGTGGGCTCGACCACTGTCAGCGTGGCGGCGGCGGCGATAGCCGCATCGACGGCATTGCCCCCCTTCGCCAGCATCGACAGGCCTGCCTGCGCGGCCAGCGGGTGCGACGTGGAGACCACGTTCTGCGCAAGGATCGGGGAGCGGCGGGAAGCGTAGAGGGCATCATGGCGCAAATGCATCAGGAAGCGTCCTTCGTGTCATTGTTGCAGGAACGGCGCGATTTCACGATGCCGCGGATCGCCCAGGCCACGGAAAGGATTGCCGCCACGAGGAACAGCAGGCTGACGGGACGGGTCACGAAGAGCGACCAGTCATTGTCCGTCATCAGCGCGCGGCGCAGGTTCGTCTCGGCGATGGGGCCCAGGATCACGCCCAGCACCAGGGGCGCCAGCGGATAGTCCAGCGCCTTCAGCGCATAGCCGAAGAGGCCGATGGCGCCCAGAAGGTAGAGGTCCGTGACCCGGTTGTTCAGCGCGAAGGAGCCCACGACGCAGCAGACCAGAACCACCGGCACGACAACCCATTTCGGCACCTCCGCCACCCGCAGGAAAGCGCGCATCGACAGGACGCAGACCACCAGCATCATCAGGCTGGAGACGGCCATCGCAAGGAACATGCCGTAAACCAGATCGGCATTGTCCATGATCAGGCGCGGACCGACCGAGATACCATGCACCATGAGCGAGGCCATCAGGATCGCGTCGACCGCGGAGCCGGGGATGCCGAGCGCGATCAGCGGGATAAGCCCGCCGCCCGCGGTCGCGGAATTCCCCGCCTCCGAGGCCACGACCCCGTCGGTGATGCCGGTGCCGAACTTCTCGGGCGTCTTGGAGCTGCGCTTGGCCTGGTCATAGGCCACGAGATTGGCGATGGAGCCGCCCGCACCCGGCAGCGCGCCGATGGCCACGCCCACGATGGAGGACCGGATCAGGTTCACCGGGCGCATCAGCACTTCGCGCATCACCGCCCATGTCTTGAAGTCGATCTCGCCCTCGACGAGCTTTTCGCCGGTCTTGATGGCCTTGGCATCCTCCACCTCGGAGGCAAGCTGCGAGATCGCGAAAATGCCGATCAGCACGATCAGGAAGGGCAGGCCCGCCGCCAAGAGCTCGAACCCCATGTCGAAGCGCGGGCGACCCAGGATCGGGTCGGTGCCGATGGTGGCGATGGCGAGGCCGATGAGGGCCGCGATCAGGCCGCGTTGCAGCGAATGGCCCACAAGCGAGGCCACGATGGTCAGCGCGAAGACAATGAGCGAGAAATATTCCCAAGGGCCAAGCTTCACCGCGAAGATCGCAAGCGGCGGTGCCGCGACGATCAGCACGGCGGTCGAAATGAGCGTGCCGAAGAATGACGCCCAGACCCCGATGGATAGCGCGCGCCCGGGCTCGCCCTTGCGCGACATCGGGAAGGCGTCGAAGGTCGTGGCAACCGAAGAGGGCGTGCCCGGAATCCCCAGAAGGGCCGCGGAAATCAGACCGCCGGTATAGCCGCCCACATAGACCGACAGCATCACCGCGATGCCCTGCAAGGGCTCCATCGTGAAGGTCAGGGGCAGGGTCAGGACGATCGCCATGGTCACCGTGAAGCCGGGGATCGCAGCGGCGATGATGCCCGCGATGGAGCCTGCCAGCATCATCAGAAGCGTGACGGGCGAAAGCACCTCGGAGGCGCCGAGAAGAAACGCATCCATGGATCAGCTCCCGCGCGGAAGGAAGACGTTGAACACCTCGGCGAAGAGCCAGTTCAAGCCGAAGGAGAAGAGGATCGACAGGGCGACGGCCAGCGCGATGGCCGTGCGGGTCTTGGGCGACAGAACGATCTGCAGCACCAGTAGAAAGCCCAGCGTCGCAATAGGATAGCCGATGACCGGCATCGCCGCGAGATACACCGCCAAGCAGCCGAAGACCGCGAAGACGAGGCGGCGTTCCACGGCCCAGCCCGTGATGCGGGCGGCAAAGCGGCCATAGGCGGAGCCGGGCAGGCTGCGGACCGACCCCACGATGGCGATGAGCAGGAGCAGCATCAGAACGCCGTGCACCAGCATCGGGAAGGCGCCCGCACCCAGCACCTCGAAACGGGATGTGGGGATCACGCGGGCTTCGAGGAACAATCCGGCCGAGACCGCCAGCAGCGCGACATAGGAGAGAAGGCGGGCAACCTCGCCCGCCTCCTCCGCGTCATATGGGGTGGCCTCTTGGCTCACGGTGCGATGACCTCTGCCAGGCGGTTAACCGTGTCCGAAAGGTTCGAGAGGTAGGTGGTGTACTCCTCGCGGCCCCGGAAGGCGACGGTCGCCCCGGCGTTGTTGATCTGCTCGATGAAGGTTTCGTCCTGCGACAGCTCCATCAGGGCCTGTTCCAGCGTGGCCTGAGCCTCTTCGGGCGCGCCTGCGGGCATCACGATGCCACGGGTGACCGAAAGGTCGAGATCCGAACCGAGTTCCATGAAGGTGGGCACGTCCGGGGTCTGCTCCATCCGCTCGGTGGCGCCGGTGGCGAGAAAGACCAGATCGCCGTTCTCGACGAATTGCAGCGACGAAGAGATGTCACCGATGGCGAGATCGAGATTGCCGCCCACAAGCGCGCGGATCCGCTCGCCCGTGCCTTCATAGCCCACATAGCGCCAGTCGAGGTCATAGGCCTCGGCGATCATGGCCGCGTGCACATGGGGCACGCCGCCCAGCGTGACGCCGATGGTCAGTTCGCCGGGATTGGCCTCGGCATATTCGATCAGGCCCTCGAACGTGTCGAAGGGCTGATCGGAGGCCGCCACGAGGTATTGCGGCGAGGCGGTCATCAGCGCGATGGGATCGAAATCGTCCCATTTCAGCTCGGTCAGGCCGGTCGCAGTCGCGGCCAGAAGGCCCTCATGCACCTGGGAGATCGTGTAGCCGTCGGCATCGCGGCGCGAGGCTTCGGTCAGGCCCACGGTGCCGCCGACGCCGGGCATGTTGATCACGGGCATCTCCGCGCCGAGATAGGGCGAGACGTTGTTGGCCACGATGCGCATCAGCGTGTCGCTGCCGCCACCGGGCGACCAAGGCACGATGAACTCGACGGGACGGTCGGGGTAATCCTGCGCGAGGGCAGGCTGGGCCAGCGTGGCGGCGGCCAGGCCGATGCCTGCGGCGATCCGTGTGAGGACAGTCATTCGGGAACTCCCTGTTCTGAGCGAATCTCCGGCACTGCGCCGGGACGCCTCACGGCTATGGCGTAAGAAAACCTTATGAAAGCGAATTGTTCTTGGGATTTTCGTAAGAGATGCTTAAGAAGCGGGAATGGATATCCGCCAGCTCGAAACCCTGATCGCCGTCGCGGACACCGGCAGCTTCGCCGCAGCGGCGCGGCTGGTGAACCTGACATCCTCCGCTGTTAGTCAACAAATTCAATCACTTGAGTCCGAAATGGGCGTGCAGCTTTTCGACCGGTCGAAGCGCCCGCCAAGGCTCAATGGCAAGGGGGAGGACTTCCTCCGAACCGCCCGCAATGTCGTGCAGACCATGACCGAGGCGCGGGTCGCCTTGTCGGGCGGGCGGACCTCGGGTGTGCTTAAATTCGGGGCAATTCGCACCGTGTCGACGCGCTTCATGCCGCAGGCCTTCGCTGAAATGCGTCGCGTCTATCCCGATCTCGCCTTCAATCTGTCGGTGGGGCTGTCGGAAAAACTGATGTCCGATGTCGGGGCAGGGCGGCTGGACGCGGCCCTCGTGGCCGAACATGTGGGCGTCCCGTCGAGCCTCGCCTGGCACCCGGTGATCGAGGAGCCGCTCGTGCTGGTCGCCCCACCCGGCACTGCGGACGAGACCGAAACGGAGCTGATGCGGCGGCTGCCCTTCATCCGCTACGAGACCGATGTGCCGCTGGCGCGCCAGATCACGACGGAGCTGTCGCGGCTTGCCATCGCGCCTCGCGAAGTTGCGGTCGCCAACACGATGCCCGCCGTGGTCGGGCTGGTGGAGGCGGGCCTGGGCTTCGCGGTCGTGCCCCGGATCGCCTATCTCGATGCCCGTTCGGAGCGGCTGGTCTGTCGACCTTTCGGGCGCGGCCAGATCTCGCGGCGGTTGGGGCTGGTGCATCGGCAGAACTCCACAAGGTCGAAGACGCTGGCCACCTTGCGCGGCATCCTGTCCGATCAGGGCGGGGCCTTGTCGGACGACGCGGCCTGAGGGGCGCGCGATTGCGCTTTGTGTGCTGGCACGGGTCCTTTATCCTCGCGTTGGACACTGATCGGAGGATGCATGGAGTCCATGACCGTGGCGACCATCTCTCACCGCTTGCGTCAGGGGGCGGTCATTGTGCTTGCATGTGCATGCCTTGGCCCTGGAGACGTGTCGGCCGAGACGACGGCCGCGCGGGCCACGTCAGGCGATTTCGATGCGGAAGGCCCGATCGATTGCGTGCAACGGGATGGGTTGCCCATGGGACGCTGCATCGCCCGCGTGGCGCGGGCGCCGGGCGGAGAGGCGACCATCGTCATCACCTTCGAGAACAGTTTCACGCGCACCTTGTTCTTCGAAGACAGCGCGTTCTTGCGGGCCAATACGACCATGTCGGGTGTGGGCACGGATACCGATTGGCGCATCGAAGAGGGTCTGCACAACATCCGTGTCGACGATCAGCGCTTTGTCCTGCCGGATGTGCTCATCTTCGGCGAGTGACGGCACGGTCCGGAACAGGCCGAGGGGTACACGCAAGCGAAAACGACTGCGCCGCCCGAAGGCGGCGCATCCGATGTTTCTGGCGAGGCGATCACATGCCGCCGGGTGTCAGCTTGTGGATTTGGCCTTCATCGACCGCCGTGTAGAGGCTGCCATCGGGACCCAGCACAACCGAGCGGAAGCGCGCCGAGTCCATGGGCAGCGTCATCTCGGTCACGTCCTCGACCTCCATGTCGTCGGTCAGTTCGATCACGTCGATGCGCTGGCCGATGGGCGTGCCGCCGAAGCCGATGCCCATGATGCCGACAACCATGGCGCCATCCCAGTCACCCCATTGCTCGCCTTCGAGGAAGGCCGCCGAGGAGGTGCCCTGCGACCAGCCATTGTTAGTCCAGATCGGTGGCATGGCGTCGGGATAGGTCTCGAAGTCGGTCATCGGCATGAAGGCCGCGCGCTCGTAGCGGTTCATGCCCTCGCCCTGGTTGGGCATGTAGCCGCAATAGCCGTCCGGGCAGTCACCGCGTCCGGCCATGTTGTCGCGCGGATCCCAGCCGGCATTGCCGCCATTCACGAGAACGGTGATCTCGTCCGAGTGCCAGGGGCCGTGCTCTGCCGCGATGGGCGTGCCGGTTTCGGGGTGGAAGGCGATGCCCTGCACGTTGCGGTGACCATAGGTGAAGGTCCGCGGATCGAAGCCCTCGGGCGGGCTGTTGTCCGGATGGGCATTGCCATCGGTGTCGATGCGGATGACCTTGGAGCCCATCATCGTCGGGCTTTGCGGGACCTCTTCGTTGTGGTTGTCGCCGGTGGTCAGCCAGAGCGCACCACTTTCGTCAAAGCGCACGCGCCCGCCGTTATGCGCACCGGGGCCGCCGAACGGGTGGTCCGAGGCTTCCATCTTGTAGGGCACGTCATCCACGATGTCGGTGCGATTTGAGACCGAGGTGAAGTCCCCAGACACCTCGAAGCGCATCAGCCGGTTGGTATGCGGGTCGGACATGTTCGACGTCGAATAGACATAGACCCGGCGGTTCTCGGCGAAGTCGGGGTCGAAGGCGACGCCCATCATCCCGGCCTGGCCTTCGCAGAACAGATCGTCGCCCGTGGCGGCATAGCCTTCGCTGCCGCTCATCCCGTAAAGCGCGTTGACGGTGCCGTCGGGCATGCGCACCGACAGGCCTTTGCACTTCTCGGTAAAGAGCATCGTGCCGTCGTCGAGAAAGGCCATATCCCACGGGCTTTCGAGGTTATCGAGCACCACCTCGTGCTGCAGTGCGGTCGTGTTCATACCCGATTGCGCGAGCGCCGGGGTCGTGCCCAGTGCCGTGCCGAGCAGCATGGTCGCGATGAGTGCCGATGTCTGGCGATTGGTCTTTTTAACCATTTTATCCTCCCTGATACGATGGTTGCCGGAGCCTGCGCGATTTGGGGATAAATGACGCAAGGTCACCCGGGCCACCGACGGTAGGCCGCAAAAACGCTTTGGAGCAAGAATTTTCCGACGGATCCGTGCTGGGCTCGGCGGAAGACCGCATTTGCGTTTTCGGGCCCATGCCAGTTACGCCTCTGGAATCGTTTGGAGAATTATGGGGTGTTCGGACGGGAGGATGGCCACGGGACGCCCGTCCGCGCGGTTGCGCAGACGTCGCTCATTGATGTGTTGCGGTGCGGCTTTGAAGCGGCCGCCTCACTCGAAGGCGGTCGTTACATACACGGCGATGCTGGCGATCTCGTCATCCGACAGGCGCTTGGCATGGGGGATCATCAGCAGCGAGTTCGGCCCCACCTTGTCACCGGCGCGGTAGGTCTCCAGCCGGTCGGTGAGGTATGCCACGTCCTTGTCGTTGAGCTTGGGATAGCTCGCCATGCCGTTCGCGGTAGGGCCATGGCAGTTCTTGCAGACGGATTGGTAGATCTCTTCGCCCTGCGCCGCATCCTGTGCATGGGCCGCGACGCCCGACAGGCAGAAAACGGCCGCGACCGCGAGGGAGCTGTGCTTGAACGCCATGAGATAGGTCCTTTCGAAAATTGAGATCGGGTCGGTCGCCCGTATGCATGAAACCCCGCCGTGCCGCGCTCGGTGCGGGCACCCGCTCTGGACGGGTATTGCTACGCATTCCCGCGCGGCGATCAAGGGCGTTATCGCGGGCGCATCTGTGCCGAGCATTGGCAAGGCCGCGATGCTCTGCAAGAACCGGGGCGGACCTGTTTCGACGGTCTGATCGCATTGCCGGGGGCGCAGCTGCCAATGACCTCTTATGCCCGATACGCCCTCTATTATCTGCCGCCCGAGGGCGCGCTGGCTGAGTTCGGCGCGCGTTGGCTGGGCTGGGATGCGCAGGCGGGGGTGGAGGCCCCGCTTTACGATCTGGACGGCCTCGATGCCATGACGGCGGGCCCGCGCAAATACGGCTTTCACGCAACGCTGAAGCCGCCGTTCCGGCTCGCGCTGGGTCGAAGCCAGGCGGATCTGGAAGCCGCCATCGCGGAGCTTGCGGGGCGCACTGCCCAGGCGCGCGCGGATGGGTTGAAGCTCGCGCGGCTGGGGCGGTTCCTCGCCCTTGTCGCCGATGGCGACAGCACCGGGATTGACCGGATCGCGGCGGCCTGCGTGACGGACCTCGATGCGTTTCGGGCTCCGATGGATGTGGCGGAACGGGCGCGCCGCCAATTGCCACATCTGACCGCGCACCAGCAAGAGTTGCTGGCCCGTTGGGGCTATCCGCAGGTGCTGGACGCATTCCGCTTTCACATGACGCTAACGGGTCGGCTGAACAAATCCGATCTCGCCCGGGCCGAGGCGGCGCTGCCGACCCACCTGCCGGACTTGCCCGCGCCGTTCGTTCTGGACGCCGTCACGCTTCTGGGGGAGCGACCGGATGGCCGGTTCGAGCGCATCGCGCGCTTCCTGCTGACCGCCTGACTTACGTTTGGCGCGATCAGAACATCATGCAATCGGCACCCGGCGCCAGGGGCGGTGCGCCCTCGGGCAGGGTGGGCGTGTAATCGAAGCTCGCGATCTTGGCACCGCTGTCGAAGGCGATGAACAATTGCCCCGAGCCCGGCCGGATCGCGATCCCCTCGGGGTCGATGCCGTAAGGCACCAGCGAGACGGTGCCGAGCAGCCCGCCCTCCGCGTCGAATTCGTAAAGCGCGTTCGAGCCTTCCCAATCGTCCACGATCAGCAGATGGCCCGTGCGCGGATCCCGCGCGATGCCTTGGGCCTCCGACAGGGGCGGCTCCAGCGTCATCGTGTCGATCCGCTTCAGGATATCACCTTCAGGCGACAGCCAGGTCAGGTATTCGGGATCGTCTTCCACCGTGATGAGCCGACCGTCCGCATCGACGGCAATGCCTTCGGTATCGGCCCAGCCGCTGGCGATGCGAAACGGGGCGGCCAACGGCGTGCCGGACTTGTCTAGCCTTTGAAACAGGCCCATCCCGTCGGCCACGATCAGGTTGTCCCCCTCGAGCGAGATGGCCTTGATCCGGCTCAGATCCGAGGAGATGCGCCGCAATTCGTCCCCCTGAAGGGTGACGAGGATGGCCTCCGGCCCCTCATTGGCGATCCAGAGCCCGCAGAATGTCGGATCGTAATCGAGGCTCGCCGGGCGGTTCAGCGCGTAATTGCCCGTGAGCGTGATCTCCAGCGCGGCACTCTGCGTGGCCCAGAGGCCGAGGGCGAGGGCGGCAAGGCTGCGCATCGGCAGCTTTCCTGACGGTGAGGGACGGGCGCTCATACCGTCAGCTTGGCACGAGAGGGGCGTGGTCGCGAAGGACTAATCGACGCGGGCCAGGCAAATGCGCCTCCGGCGCGTCTCGGAGCCGCCCGCCTGCATAAAGTCGCCGCAGCGCGGATACCCGATCTCCTATCTTGCTGTCCGGCCCGCATTGTGTCGCCATGCGGGCAAAGACCCAGCAAGGAGAATGCTTCATGGATTTGCCCCGGAACCTCTTCAAGGCGCGGCTCAAGGCGGGCACGCAGCAGATCGGCATGTGGAACATGATCGGCGGCAATACCGTGCCCGAGATGCTCGCGGGCGCGGGCTATGACTGGGTGCTCGTCGATTGCGAACATGCGCCGGTCGATACGCTCGATGTGCTGCCCGCGCTCCAGGCCATCGGACAATATCCCGATGTCTCGGCGGTGGTGCGTCCGGCAGCGAATGATCCGGTGCTGTTCAAACGTCTGCTGGATATAGGCGCGCAGACGCTTCTTGTGCCGTATGTGCAAAGTGCCGAGGAGGCGCGCGCCGCCGTGTCAGCCATGCGCTACGGCCCGCGCGGGATACGCGGCATGGCAGGCGCGATGCGGGCCACGCGCTACGGTCGCGTGACCGATTACTTCACCCGCGCCGAAGAGGAGCTGTGCCTGATCCTGCAGGTGGAAACTCAGGCGGGCGTCGACGCGCTGGACGAGATCGCCGCGGTGGACGGCGTGGACGGCATCTTCATCGGGCCTGCCGATCTGAGCGCCAGCATGGGCTATCCGGGCCAGTTGGGACACCCAGAGGTGCGCGCGACCATCGACGATGTGATCCGGCGGCTCCAGGCGCTGGGAATGCCGTCGGGCATCCTGTCTCTCGATCCCGACGAGGCCGCGCAATTCATGGCGCTGGGCACGCGGTTCACTGCCGTGGGCATCGATCTCACACTTCTGACGCAGGCTGCGGCGCAGTTGCGACAGCGGTTCTGAGCCGCAAGGCTGCGATCCGGCGCAAGGCGCGAATTTCTCGGGGAATAAAAAACGGCCGGTCTGCCGGGAGGAGGTAGCAGACCGACCGCTCTAACCCTCAAGCGCCAAGGGAGGAGGAAAAGGCGCTCAAAGTGCCAGTGCCAACCGCCATGCGAAGGGATCGGCCTGACCGTAACCGAAGGCGGGTCGGTGCCGCACCTTCGATAGATCAAAACTAGGCAGCCTCGGCATCCTTGCAAGCGCTGCGTTGCAGAAAACGTCAGATTCCCGGAGGTATTAAAACGTGGCTGAAAAAATGCGCGCCTTTCGCGGGCCGATGATGCCCGGATACCCGGTGTGGAATCCCGTCAAGCGTATCTCCGTTGGCCCGATCTGCCGAGGCCGCAAGCGGCGATCCGGCGGATTTTGAGGGATCGATCAACGGATCATAGCCTTTGGGCAGCCTCGGGACGTCTCGCGTCGCGCCGCTCAGGTGCGACGTTAAGTCACTGAAAACAGACCGAAAGTGTCGTCGGGTTGTCATGCGGCGGGCTGATTGGTAGGGTCCGGTCAATCAAACAAGCCCAGCCGCCTGGATCGGGCTTCTCTTCCCTGCATTCGCATCGCTGAGGGAGTGACCGGTCGGTTACTGACCGCGCAATCGCGCGCGGCGGCTTCGTGGCAATGAACGGAGGAAACATGAACGATTACAATCCCGACAAAGGATATGTCGCCCTTCTGGGCTGGAGCCTGAACGCCATCGACGCCGTCGACCGGTTTGACCGTCGCTATGTCGTGGTCGCACCGCCCTGGGCCGAAGATTACTGCAAACAGAACGACATTCCCTTCATTCCATGGGATTTCGACCGTCTGAACGAACGCTCGCACGAGCTGGCGCACCGTCTGGCCGATGAAGGCGTCGATGTGGCGATCCCGCTTTACGAGGAGACGGTGGAATGGGCCGGCGCGATCAACGCCGTGCTGCTGAAGAACCCGCGCCTTCTGGGCCAATCCATGCTGTTCCGCGACAAGTCGCTGATGAAGCGGCGCGCCCAGCTCGGCGGTATCCGCGTGGGTGTTTTCGAGGAGGCGCATGATCGTGGCGACGTGATCCGGTTCCTCAAGCGGGTGAACCAGACCTTGTTGAAGCTTGATGGTGACCCGAACGATCCCATCCACTTCAAGGCCTTCGACAAGTCGGGCACGGCGGGCCACCGCGTGATCCGCACGCCCGAGGACGTGGACAACATCCCGGACGACGAATTCCCGGCGCTCTTGGAAAGCCATCTCGACGGCTGGGAATTTGCGGTCGAGGCCTGGATCAAGGACGGCAAGATCCAGTTCCTCAACATTTCGGAATACGTCACTCTGGGCTATTCGGTCTTCGTGCCCGCGACGCCCGAGCTCGAGGCGCATCGCGCCCGCATCACCGAGGAGATCGAGAAGCTGATCGAGGCCTTCGATATCGATTTCGGCTTCATCCATCCCGAATACTTCCTCACGAGCGACAACAAGCTCTACTTCGGCGAGGTCGCCTACCGTCCGCCGGGCTTCAAGGCGCTGGAGCTGATCGAGCGCGCCTACGGCTTCAACGGCTATCAGGGCCTCGTGCTGATGTTCGATCCGAACACCACGCAGGACGAGATCGACGCCTTCTTCCCCGAGGAAGTGACCGGTGCGAAAGGCCATGCGGGCTGCTTCGGCGTCTATCCGCGCCGCCGCGTCGTCAGCCGCCTCGAAGTGCCGGAGGAGACGGCAAACCACCCCTATTTCGAGTTCCATGAGCTCGCCGAGCCCATGGAAAGCAAGGTGACGAAGCGTACCGCCTTCGGTACGCATTGGGGACTTGCCTATTTCTTCGGCGAAGACCCGCATAAGCTGCGGGATCTCTTGAAAGCTCAGGAAGAGCTTGATTTCTATGTCTGAGGCAACAAGCGGGGCATCCAGGAGGTGCAATACCTGATGGATACGGTTGTTGGTGATGTCGAGCGTCTGTCCAGGACGCTCGATGTCGCGACAGAACGGCTGGAGCGGGCGCGCCCCTTCTCCAAGCAGCGGAACCAAAGGCCCGTTCTCGATGTGCTGTCACGGTTGATGGCCGTCGAGGGGGGGCTGGAGGCAATCTATGCGCGTGCGATTGCGCTCGATGAGGCGGGGCTGTTCACAGGCTCCGACTGGAACATGCCGAACGCGCTCCTGCCCCAATTGTCAGGTCAGACGCTTGAAGGCGAAGACCGGCTTCTGGCAGCACTCGAAGCGGCAAGCCTGATGCGGTTTCTGGCAGTGGCCGTGGGGGATGCGACCCATCCCGCGCTGCAGCAGGATTACGCCCGGCAATTCCTGACCCAGCTTCTCGCGCTCAATCTGCCGCGCTTTTTCGATTTCTCCGACGAGGCCAGCCGGGCGGCAGGCGCGCGGGCCGCGATTGCGGGCCGCGTTCTGCGCATGGTGGCCGACCGGATCGGTCTGCAGGACGTGCTGGGCCAGATGGTGACCGAGATCTGGCGCATTCTCGAACAGCGCCCCGTTCAGATGGCGCCGGTCAAGGACATGATCACGCAGATCGCCATCGTGCTCGCGCGCCAGGGCAGCGCGCCTGGGGCCGACAGGCTGGGCGCAGAGCGGCTGGTCAGCGCGCTCTTCGGTCCCACGGCCGAAACGCGGGACGATCCGGGGATCGAGGCCTATGTCGCCCGGCTCGATCAACTCGACGAGGTGGCGCTCTCGCGCGAGGCGATGGGCTTTGCCCGGTCGATGCACGACACGGGGCTCGTCTCGGACTACCATGCAGGTTTCCTGGTCTGGGCGGTGGAGTACCCCGACCGGCCCTTCGTGCCCGAGGCGCTTGGTCTCGGTCCCACGGGCCGCGATTGCTGGCGTCACTTCCGCAGCCTCATCGAAGACCTGATCCGCACCAGCGTCACCCCCGCGACCAGCCAGGCGGTGCACGGGCTCGCGATGCTGCTCGAACGCGGCGTGATGCACGCGCCACCCGTGGCCCCGGCCTTGCGCCGCGCCATGACCATCGATTTCGCGCCTGCCGTGCAGGACCGGCTCGCGCTGGGCTTCGGCCCGCACGTGTCGCCCCACAGCCTGATCACCGCATCTCTGCTGGAGGTTATCGGCAAGCCGCTGGGCGTGGGGCAGGGGGCGAACCCGACCTGCCAATCGGCACGCGCCATCTCGATGTGGGCGCTGAACGATCCCGATTTCCTGCTGCATCTCGTGGTGCAGGCCGCCGAGGCCGAAACGATCATCATGCATTTCGAGGGCAAGCGCATCGCCTCCGCCGATTTGCCCGCGGGCCTTGCGGGCTTCGGTCCGATCGATGCGGATCCCGTCTCCGTGCTGCTGGTGCCGCATCTCGACCGGATCTATGCCGAGATGGGCCGTCTTTGTGCAGGCCGGGCAGGAGATCCGCATCGCTGGATCAACCCGGAATTTCATGGCTGGTGGGTCGCCCGCGAATGTGCGGTGGCCGTGGATGTGGCGACGGGCAAGCTTGACGATTACGACCGCTTCGTTGCGCGGTTCCACGAAAGCTACCATCCCGATTACAATGGCGACCGGCCGCTCATTCATCCCCAACCCGCGGGCATCGCCTTCACCGATCCCACAGGCGCTTTCATCGGTTGGCACGCGATCACCATCCTGCGCGTCGCCACCGGCCTCTCGGGCGAGATGCGCGTCTATTTCTACAACCCCAACAATGACAGCGGTCAGGATTGGGGCCATGGGCTGACCGTCACCACCAGCGGCAATGGAGAACGCTACGGCGAAGGTTCGCTGCCCTTCGAGGAATTCCTGTCGCGTCTCTACCTCTTCCACGATCAGCCGCACCGGTCCGAGCGGATACGCCCCGTGGAGCCCGAAGTGACCGACCGCGTGCGCGACATGGCTGTGCTGAGCTGGGCCGCCGATCGGATCTGAGCCTGCCATCTGCTATCCCATCCGGATACCCCGGCATGGCTGTTCCGTACCCGCATTCACCGCGCCCGGTCTGGCGAGTCACCGCCGCCGCCCCGCCTCCTGATTTGACTTGGGCACGGGAAAGCCCGACATAAAACCTTCATATGACACCTGCCGGGCAGTCTCGTATCAGAGGCGCGCGTCGGAATGATCGGCGCGGATGGCAGGACAAGAGGACGGGGTGAGACGATGAAGATTGCAGTTCTGGGCGGCGACGGATTTTGCGGCTGGCCCACGGCCTTGCACCTCTCGGAGCAGGGTCACGACATCCATATCATCGACAACCTGTCCCGGCGCTGGATCGACACGGAGCTTGGCGTGCAATCGCTCACGCCGATGGACAGCATCCAGGAGCGCTGCCGCATCTGGAAACAGGAAACGGGCCGCGTTCTGCATTTCCACCTGCTGGATCTGGCGAAGGAATACCAGCGGCTCAAGCAATGGCTGGAAGCCGAACGCCCCGACGCGATCATCCACTTCGCTGAGCAGCGCGCCGCGCCCTATTCGATGAAATCCGACCGGCACAAGACATACACGGTCAACAACAATGTCAGCGCGACGCATAACCTGCTGACCGCCATGGTCGAGACCGGCATCGACGCGCATCTGGTGCATCTGGGCACGATGGGCGTCTATGGCTATTCGTCGGTCGGTGCGCCGATCCCCGAAGGCTATCTCGATATCGAGATCGACACGCCCACCGGCAAGAAGGCGCAGGAGATCCTCTATCCCACGCGGCCCGGCTCGGTCTATCACATGACCAAATCGCTCGATCAGATCCTGTTCCAGTTCTATGCGCAGAATGACGGGCTTCGGATCACCGATCTGCATCAGGGTATCGTCTGGGGCACCCATACCGATCAGACGCGGCGGCATCCGCAGCTCATCAACCGCTTCGATTACGATGGCGATTACGGCACGGTGCTGAACCGGTTCCTGATCCAGGCGGCGATCGACTATCCGCTGACCGTGCATGGCTCGGGCGGGCAGACGCGCGCCTTCATCCATATCCAGGATTCCGTGCGCTGCATCGCGCTGGCGCTCTCGGATGCGCCCGAGGCGGGCGACCGGGTGAAGATCTTCAACCAGATGACCGAAACCCACCGGGTGCGCGATCTGGCCGAACTGGTGGCGAAGAAGACCGGCGCAAAGATCGCCTATCTGCCGAACCCCCGGATGGAAGCCGCCGAGAACGACCTGATCGTGAAGAACGACCAGTTCCTGGCGCTGGGCCTTGATCCCACCACGCTGGAAGAGGGGCTTCTCGATGAGGTCGTGGAGGTCGCGCGCAAATTCGCCCACCGCATCGACCGCACCCGCGTGCCCGCGGTCAGCGCCTGGACCAAGGATCTGGGCAGCCGCGTTGAAAAGGATCCCGAAAGCAGCCGCATCAAATCCGTCTCATGAGCCGGTGCGCCTACGTCACCCTGGTGACGA
Source organism: Roseivivax sp. THAF197b (assembly GCF_009363255.1). Taxonomy (NCBI): domain Bacteria; kingdom Pseudomonadati; phylum Pseudomonadota; class Alphaproteobacteria; order Rhodobacterales; family Roseobacteraceae; genus Roseivivax; species Roseivivax sp. THAF197b. The sequence continues at coordinate 1,367,974 of NZ_CP045318.1, forward strand.
ATGACGATTTCGCGCTGGGCGCGCGGGCGCTTCTGCGCTCGCTGCGGCTGTCCGGGACCGAGGCCGATCTGGTGGTGATGCATACGGGCGGCGTGTCGGAGGCCGCGCTGGAGACGCTCGCGCATCCGGGCACGCATCTGACGCCCACCCAGCTGTTGCCCACATCGGACGCCTTCAACGCGCGGCACGCGCGCAAGGCCCTGCATGACGCGGCACCGTTTGCGAAGGGCAACAAGCCCGCCTTTCACACGCCGCTCGACAATTTCGCCAAGCTGCGGCTCTGGCAGCTGCCCTATGAGCGGGTCGTGTTCCTCGATGCCGATACGCTTGTGCTGCGCAATCTCGACAAGCTGTTCGACTACCCCGAATTCTGCGCGGCCCCCAATGTTTATGAGGGCTTGGGCGATTTTCACCGGATGAATTCGGGCGTCTTCACCGCGCGGCCTGATCCCGCGACGTTCGAGGCGATGTTGGCGCGGCTCGATGTGCCGGACATGTTCTGGCGCCGGACCGATCAGACCTTCCTGCAGGACTTCTTTCCCGATTGGCACGGGCTGCCCGTCTTCATGAACATGCTGCAATATGTGTGGTTCAACCTGCCGGAACTCTGGCGCTGGTCGGACATCCATGTTCTTCATTTCCAATACGAAAAGCCGTGGCAGGACCATGACAAGGCCGCTCGCCTCGCGCCCCTGATCGATCTGTGGCGTGCCTATGCGGGCGAGGGGCCGGTGCCCGAGATCGCAAGCCTGCCGGATCCCGCATGAAGATCGCGTTGACCGGCGGTACAGGCCTTGTCGGGCGTTTCATCGCTGAGGAAATCCGTGCGGCGGGCGACGATCTTCTGGCGCTTTCGCGACCTGATTACAGTCTTGGAGACGCGCCCGATCTCGAGGGCTGTGACGCGCTGATCCATTGCGCTTTTTCCCATGTGCCTGGCCGCTATCGCGGCGGCGAGGGGGACGACCCGGAGGGTTTCCGCCGCGCCAATCTGGACGGCTCGCTGCGGCTGTTCGAGGCGGCGCGTGCATGCGGCGTCTCGCGCATCATCTTTCTGAGTTCCCGCGCGGTCTATGGCGATTACCCGCCCGGCACGCCCCTCGTCGAAGACCTGACGCCGCGGTCCGACACGCTTTACGGACAGGTGAAATGGGAAGCGGAACAGGCGCTTGCGGCGATGCATGGCCCGGAATTTGCCACCGCCTCGATCCGCGCGACGGGCATCTACGGGCCGGGGCGGGATCACAAATGGTGCGGGCTGTTCCGGGACTTCCTTGCCGCGCGCAAGATCGAACCGCGCCGCAGCACCGAGCTTCACGGCGACGATCTGGCCGCCGCTGTGCGGCTGCTCCTGTGCAATGACGCGACGGGGCCCTTCAACGCCTCCGACATTCTGCTCGACCGGCACGACCTACTGTCGCGCGTGGCCCGGCTGACGGGCGCGGGGGTTAAACCGCCCCCGCCCAGCGATGCGCCGGTATCCGAGATGCGCTGCGACCGCCTGCGGGCTCTGGGCTGGCGACCGCGCGGTGTGGCCGGGCTCGATGCCGCATTGCCCGAGCTCGTCGGGCAGGCGCAGCTCGGATAGGCTATTCCGCCGGGCTCAGATCGCCCGGCTTTTCGTCGCCGGCCTCATCTCGGTCACGCTGCATCAGGTCATAGAGCACCGGTGTCAGGAACAGCGTCAGGATGGAGGCCAGGAAAAAGCCGCCGATGATGACGATACCGATGGAGAAACGGCTCTCCGCCCCGGCGCCCGACGAAAAGACCAGCGGCACGGCGCCCAACACGGTGGACAGCACCGTCATCAGGATCGGGCGCAGACGCACGGTTGCCGCCTCGATCACAGCCTCGCGCACGGCGTGACCCTCTTCGCGCAGCTGGTTGGCGAACTCGACGATCAGGATGCCGTTCTTGGCCATGAGACCGATCAGCATGACCATCCCGACCTGGCTGTAGATGTTCACAGACTCGCCAAGCACAAACAACGTCAGTAGCGCGCCCGCCACGGCCAAGGGCACCGACAGCAGGATCACCACGGGCTGCACAAAGCTTTCGAATTGTGCGGCCAGCACGAGGAACACGATCAGCAGCGCAAGGCCGAAGGTCACGAAGATCCCGCCCGAGGTTTCCTGGAACTGCTCCGCCTGGCCCGAATAGGTGACGCCCATCTGCGCGGGCTGTTCATCGGCGAGGCGGTCCACCTCGGCGATGGCCTGACCCAGATCGACCCCCTCGGCGAGCGACGCGCTGATCTCCACCGCCGGTTGGCGGTTCAGGCGGTTGAACGCGGCGACCGAGGCGCGGCGCTCTAGCTCAACCAGCCCATCGAGTGGCACGAGCTCACCGCTTGCGGTGCGGATATTGAGGCCGCGCAGGTTGTCTGTTGTGGCGCGCAACTCTTCGGGGGCTTGCAGGATCACCGGGTATTGCCGGTCCTCCCGGATGAATTCCGTAACCTCGGCGGAGGCGAAGAAGGTCCGCACCGAATCCGAGATCGCCCGCGCATCCACGCCGATCCCGCGCGCAAGCTCGCGGTTCACGCGGATGTCGAAGCCGGGCGTGTTCACCTCGTAGGCGCGGCGCACACCGGTCAGGACGTCGCTATCGCGCATCGCCTGTTCCATGTTGGCGGACCATTCCGCCGCCTCTTCGAAGCTGGGGGCCGTGATGGTCAGTGACAGGCCAGACCCGGCGCCCGCATCGAGCCCAGACGGCGCGAAGGAGCGGACGCTCGCCAAGGTGATCTGCCCAAAGGCCGGGCGCAATTCGTTCACCACGTCGCGCGGCCCCATATTGCGCTCGCCCCAGGGCGACATGACGGCGACCACAAAGGCGCGGCCGGTCTCGCCATACTGCCCGATGATGGAGATCACGTCATCGACGACACCGTCTTCGCGGTAGGGCGCGATCAGGTCTTCCACCTGATCCACAGCCTGATCGGTCAGACCCAGCGCGGAGCCCGCGGGCGCAGAGATCGAGACGAAGAAGATGCCGCGATCTTCCTGCGGCGTGAGCTGCGACGGCAGGTTCTGATAGAGCGTCCAGGACATGCCGGTCATCAGAGCGGCGATGCCCACGACCAGCACGGGCATGCGGATCGCCCGTGTCAGCAAGGCACGGTAGCCCGAGGACGTGGCATCCGTGATCCGCTTGACCGTCCTGGCGAAGCGGCCCTCGCTCATGCCCGGTTTCAGGACCTTCGACGCGATGACGGGGCAAAGAGACAGCGCCACGAAGGACGAAAGCGCAACCGCAATGGCGAGCGTCACACCGAACTCGGAGAAGAGCTTGCCGATCTCCCCTTGCAGGAAGGACAGCGGCACGAAGACGGCGATCAGCGTGGCCGATGTGGAGACCACCGCGAAAAAGACCTGGTTGGCGCCCTTGCGCGCGGCGTCCTTTGGATCGTCGCCTTCCTCCACCCGCCGCTCGATATTCTCAAGCACGACGATGGCGTCATCGACGACAAGACCGATGGCGAGGATTAGCGCGAAAAGCGTCAGGATGTTGATCGAAAAGCCCGCGATGGCGATGCCCGCACAGGCACCCAGAAGGGCGATGGGGATCGTCACCGCAGGCACGATGGTCGCGCGCAGCGATGTCAGGAACAGGAAGATGACCGTGACGACGATGCCGACCGCGATCAGCAGCGTCATCAGGACCTGCTCGATCGAGCTTTGGATGAAATCCGCGTCGTCGCTGGTGACCTGAAGCGTCGTGCCGCTTGGCAGATCGCTCTGGATCGCGGCGACTTCTTCGTTGACCGCCTGCGAGATCGACAGCGTGTTGGCGGAGGATTGCCGCAGAACTCCCAGGCCGATGGCCGTCTCTCCGTTGGAACGGAAGCGGGAATCGTCGGTCTCGGTGCCAAGGGCGACGCGCGCCACATCACCCAGCCGCACGGGGAAGCCGCCCGCATCGCGCAGGATCAGGTTCTCGAAATCCTCGGCACTCGAAAGCCGCGTCTCGGTGCGCAGAAGGTAGGTGCGCGAGGCGCTTTCGATCTGGCCTGCGGGCAGTTCGAGGTTGTTGTCGCGCAGGGCGGCGGAGACCTCGTTCACGGTGATGTCGCGGGCGGCCATTGCGTCGGGATCGAGCCAGATCCGCATTGCATACGGCCGGTCGCCATAAATGTTCACCGCAGCCACACCGCCCAGCGTCTCGAGCCGGTCGGTGATGAAGCGGTCGGCGTAATCGGTGAGCTCCACCGCCGACATGCGGTCGGATGTCATCGTCATCCAGAGGATCGGATCGCCCTGACTGTCGTTCTTTTCGACCTGCGGCTCGCCCGCCGCCTCGGGCAGATCGGCGGCCACGGATTGCACGGCTGCACGCACGTCGGAGGCTGCCGCATCGATATCGCGGCCCTGACGGAAGGTGATCACGGTGCGCGCGCCGCCAAGCTCGGCCTCGGTCGAGATCCGGTCGATCCCGGCCACGGTGGAAATCGCGCCCTCGACAACCGAGGTGATCTCGGAATCGACCACGCTGGGGCCCGCACCGGTATATTGCACGCTGACCGTCACCTCGGCGGTGGAGGTATTGGGCAATTCGCGCACCGGCATCCGCGTGAGCCCGGCAATGCCGAGGATCACGATCAGGATCGACATGACCGTGGCGAGGACGGGCCGCTTGAGACTGAGATCCGAGAGGGTCATTGCAGCGCCTCGCGAGCGACGTTGTCCGCGACGTCCACAGGCGCGCCGTCGCGCAGATTGCTCCAGCCCGTCACGACGATGCGGTCATCGGCGCCGATGCCCTCCGTGACCACCGTGCGCTCGCCTGCGGAGCCGCCGAGGCTGACCTCGCGCCGGACAGCCTGACCGTCCTCGACGATGTAGACGAAGGTCGTCTCACCTTCGGAGATGATCGCGTCGTCGGGCAGTGTCAGCGCATCGCCCGTGCCGAAAACCAGTTGAGTGCGGGCGAACATGCCGCCTGTCAGGCGCCGCTCGGCATTGTCGATCTCGGCCCGGATGTCGAAGCTGCGGGATGCGGGCGATATGGCGCTGTCCCGCACCGTGACGGCGCCCTCGAAAGTGGCATCCGGATAGGCGGGCACGGTGAGAGAGATGGTCTGACCTGGTTCGACGCGGTCGTAATAGCGTTCGGGCAGGGCGATCTCGACCTCGACAACAGACAGGTCCGACAGGCGGGTGAGCGGTGTTTCGGGTGTCAGCCACGCTCCGGGATCGAGGTCGATCAGTCCCAGCGTGCCGTCGAAGGGCGCAGTGATCCGGTGATCGGCCAAGGCGGCCTCGGCGCGCGCGACCTCGCTTTCGGCACGGTTGAACATGGCGCGCGCCTGTTCGAGCCGGGCCTCGGCAGCGGTGTTCGATGCGGCCAGCTCCTCGACCCGGTCGAGGTTCTGCCGCGCCTCCGAAAGGCTGGCCTCTGCGCTGCGCAAAGCCGCGCGTTCGCTGTCGGCGTCAAGCTCGAGGATGAGGTCCCCGGCCTGAACGCTCGCGCCGGAGGCAACCGCGACCTCGGCGACCCGTCCGGACGTGGCGGCGCGCAATTCGATGTCGCGAATGGCCATGATCGTGCCGACCGCGCTGACGGCATCGTCGACGGCCTGCTGTTCGGGCGCGGTGACGCCGACAGGGGTGGTGCGGGCACGCTCACCGTCCGATTGCATCGCGGCGCCCGAGTTCGACAGCAGGTATTCCGTTCCGAACAATCCCGCCGCGCCAAAGGCTGCAATGGCGAGCAATCCCGCAAAGGCTTTCAGAAGGCTGGTCATCGCCGGTCTCCGTATTGCTGTGCGCCAGGATGCGCATTGGGTCTCAGGATCTGTCTTGCCGGGCGGCTTCGTACCGGATCGCCGCCTCAGCGCCTTCCGCGCGGCGCCCTGTGCCAGGCCGAAACAGGTGTCTCATGCGAGCGCTTTACGCGAGGTCCGCCGCCCGCCAGTCGCATCTCAATGCGCGGTCATTCCTGTCCGTTCCGGAACAGGGGGCGTGGCGTTTCAGCGCAGGGCCTACCTGTGACCGACCCAGCCGCGATCATCGGTGAAGGCGCGACCGTCGGAGATCTCCGTGAGCGCGTAGTCCGTGGGCATCTGCGTCAGGGTAGGCAGCGGCACGTCGGAGGCCGCAAGCAGGATGTTGGCGCGGCCGCGATTGCTGACGGGGCCCTGAACGGCGCGGACATGCGGGTAGAGCTCCGTCAGGATCGCATGAAGCCCGCGCGCCAGCCGACCGTCGGGCGCGTCGATCAGGTTCACGTAGACCGGGCCATCGACGATCTGGCGCAGCCTCGCATAGGTCTCGCGCGTGGCGAGGTGGGCAGGCACCGAGCCCGAGGAGAACGCATCCATCACCACGGCATCGAACGTTTTGCCGGTCTCGTTGATATAGACCCGACCGTCTTCATGCACGATGCCAAGCCGGTTCTCCGCGGTGGTCCGCGCGGGCAGATCGCGCCCGGCATCATAGCCGGTCTCGGCGATCATAGCACTTGCGGCAGGCAGGTGCTGGCGGACGACCGATGTGATGAGCGGATCGATTTCCACCGCCACGGCGCGCGCCTCGGGCCGCTCGGACAAAAGCTGCGTGGGCAGGGTATAGCCGCCACCGCCGATGAACAGGACCTTAGGGGCAGGGCCAAGATCCTGCGCCAGACGCGCCCAGATCCATTGCACGTAAGGCATCACAAGTTCCGGACCGGTATCGGCGCGGGCGCCGTCGGGCAGGGCGCGCTCTGCCGCCTGGGGCGTGCGGTCGGAATATAGCTGAACATTCCCCCCGCGCTGCACGACATCGATGCAGGATAGGCCGGATTCGTATTGGCAGACAGGACCCGTCGCGAGGCTGAGCGCCACGAGAACCGCAGCCGGTCCCACGGCAACGGGCGTGCCGATGCGGGCATCGTCGCGGGCGGCGGCCGTTTTCGGCTCTGCGCGCAGAAACGGCACACAGAGAAGCGCCGCGGCCCCGCAGCCTGCGAAGGTCGCCGCCGAGCCGAGGAAGGGCAGGGTGACAAAGCCCGCGAGGATCGCCCCGAAGATCGCCCCGAGCGACCCTGCGGCCAGCACGATGCCAAGGGAGGAACCTTCGCGCCCCGGTCGGGCCTCCACGGCGAGCTTGGCCAGAAGCGGCGTGGGCAGCGTGACCAGCACCGAGGCCGGAAAGAATGCCACGAAGACGGTCAGCAACATGCCCGACGTGCCGCGCGCGCCCATGCCGTAGAGGGCCGCAAGGATGGTTGGCGACAGCGCCATCAGCACCGCCGTCCCGATGAGCGCCTTCTGCACCGCGGCCACCGCATCGCGCCGACCGCGTTCGGCCACGAGCCCGCCCAGGGCAGAGCCCAGTGAAAAGCCCGCGAGAACGGTCGCGATCACCGCGGTCCAGGTCACCAGCGACGTGCCGAAGAAGGGCGCCAGAACGCGGCCCGCCGCGATCTCGTAGGTGAGGCCCACGACCGACAAAACGAGGATGAGGTTGATATTGGTCCAGAACCGCATGATCGCCTTTCGATTGTCTGCCCAGGCAGCCTGGTCAGCCCGGTATCGCGTCTTGCCGGGAAAGATGTGGCGGAGGGCGCGAAGGTCACGCACTGCCTTGGCGTTATCTCTTTCCGCGCAGCCTGCGGCGCGTCGGGCAGTGGCGAGGGCTCACGCGGCGTGGCTCCTTGCACATGCGGCGCCGCGCGCCCTGCCTCAGCCCCGCGCGATGGTCAGACGGGCGATGATCCCGGTCGATGTGTCCTCGAAGGACAAGGACCCGCCATGCAGGCTCGCAATCGTGTTCACGATGGTCAGGCCCAGCCCGTAGCCGTCTTTCGCTGCGATGTTTTCGCCGCGGGTGAAGGGGGCCATCAGCTTGCCGATATCCTCCGCCGTGCTGGCCGTGCCCTCATCCTCGACGGTGATTGTGACGCTTGTGGCGCCGGTCTCCAGCCCGACGGTGGAGCTGCGGCCGTATTTCAGCGCATTGTCGATCAGGTTGCAGATCGCGCGCTGCAGCGAGATGGGCCGCGCTCGCACGACGATATCGGTATCGCCGGAGATGACGCTGCTGCCACGCCGCGACATGAACACCGATTGCGCGCCTTGCAGGATCTTGTCGCGCGGCGGGCGGACCCGGACCGGTTGGCCGATATCCTCGTAATCCGCGACGATGGCCTCGATCAGCGATTGCAACGAGATCCGGCGCGGCGTCTCGGCGTTCATCTCCGCGCGCGTGTATGTCAGGACGCTTTCGATCATGCCGGTCATGCTGTCGATGTCCTGCTCGAGCTTGCCGCGCAGTTCCGCATCCTCGATGAGCGCGGTGCGCAGCCGCAGCCGGGTCGCAGGCGTGCCCAGATCGTGACTGACCCCGGAAAGGACGGCAGCCCGGGCGGCCAGCTGGGCGCGCTCCATCTCCAGGTAGTTGTTCACCGCGTTGATGATGTCCCGCAATTCCTGCGGCCCGTCCGTGTCGTAGCTGTCCGGCCCGTCCAAGCGTCGGCGGCTGCGAAGACGGCCCGCGAAATTGGTGAAATGCGCCGTGGTGTTCAGAAGCACGGTCAGCAGCCCGGCCACGGCGACAGCAGCCCCCATCGCCGCCCAGAGCCGCAGATCCGGGGGGGCGGCGGCACAATTCCAGAAGCGAGCCCCCTCGACGTAAAGCCACGGACCGGTGCCCACGCGGGCCAGAACCACGGGATCGCTGCAATAGGTGGCCAGAAGGCGCAGCACCTCGCCCGTGGTCTCCGCCGCGGTCTGCTCGGCGCGCTGCTGCAGGGGAGCAATGGGATAGACGATGTCGGATGACAGGATCACCAGGGTCAGCGCGTCGGTCACGCCGCCCCGGCCCGGATCGGGCAGGATGGGCACGATGGTGGTGCGGACCACCTGCGGCGCGCGGGATAGCTGCAGGAAATCATTGCGGCTGGCGCGGGCCTGATCCTCGGTGGAGAGGGGCGCGATCGCCATGTCCCGTGGGGCGGCAGCCCCGGTCTGCAGGGTGGCGTACAGTGCAAGCCCCGCCACGTAAGCTTCGGAGCGATGCTGCTGCCAGCGCGCATCCGAGCGTACCCAGGCCCAGGCCGCGATGAGGCCCGCCGCGAAGGCGCAGAGGACGATGACCGTTCCGATCAGGCGCAGGCTGGGCGCGTTTCGCGTCATGCGTCTTCTGTCGTCACATCGACCGCGAAGACATAGCCCACGCCCCGTTCGGTCAGAAGCACCTCGGGCTCCTTCGGATTGACCTCGATCTTGGAGCGCAGCCGTTTGACCAGCATGTCGATGGAGCGTCCCGAGGCATCGCCCGTCTGCGGGGCTGTGTCATCGACGCTGAGCGTTTCGGCGATCTCTTCGCGAGTGAGCGGAATATAGGGGTTCGCCAGGAGCACCTGCAACAAGGCCGTTTCGCGTTTCGACAATGCGACCTGCACGCCATCGGGCGACAGCACCTCGCGGCGCTTGGCATCGTAGCGCCAGCCGCGGAAATGGAAGATATCGGTCTGGCGGCGATGCGCGAGAGAGGCCGCGCGCCGGGTCCGCTTCAGCACGGCCTTGATCCGGGCCAGCATCAGCTCGGGGTTGAAGGGTTTGGCGATGTAATCGTCCGCGCCCACCTCGTAGCCCTGCATCCGCTGGTGATCGGCCGACAGCGCCGAGACCATGATGACCGGCACGTCCTGTTCGCGCCGCAGCCGGTCGCAGATCGACAGGCCGTTCTCGTCGCCCAGCATCACGTCGAGAAGGATGAGATCGATGCGTCCGGCCTCGAGATGGCCGCGCACCTCCGCCTCGTTGGCCGCAGGCAGCGCGATGGAGCCGTTCTTTTGCAGAAACTGCGTCATCATGCGACGCATCTCCACATCGTCATCGACCACCAGAATGCGCGGGATCGTCATCCATGATCTCCTTCGACACGCCGCCGGGCGGGCGCTTCCGGGCGGGATCATATGCCTTTTCATGCACCGGCCCAGAGCCTTGCGTAACAATGTGTAACGGCTTGCCCGATTAATTGCATGCCCCCAGCGATTAGCCGCCATTCCGAAGTTGCAACGCTTCGGGCCAAGCGACAATGTTCCCCCACCATTGCCCGGGAAGGGCAGTATCTGGGAGGAAACCAAGATGAAATACGGCGCATTTAAAATGGTGTCCGCGATCGCGATCGTGGCCGCAAACGGGGCACTGGCCGAAAGCCATGTCACGCCCGAGGCCGAGGTCCTGCATTACTGGACATCCGGTGGCGAGGCGAAGTCCGTGGCCGTTCTGCAGGAAGAGTTCGCCGAGAATGGTGGCACCTGGACCGACATGCCCGTCGCAGGCGGCGGCGGCGATGCGGCTGGCACGGCGCTGCGTGCACGCGTTCTGTCGGGCAACGCGCCCACCGCGGCGCAGATCAAGGGCCCGTCCATCCAGGAATGGTACCAGGAAGGCGTTCTGGCCGATATCTCTGACGTGGCCGAAGAGAACAACTGGAGCGAGCTTCTGCCCGCCTCCATCGCCTCGCACATGAAGTGCGACGGCACCTGGTGCGCGGTTCCGGTGAACGTCCACCGCGTTGACTGGATCTGGGCCAACACCGAGATCCTCGCGGCCAACGACATCGAGATGCCCACCACCTGGGAAGAGTTCAACGCCGCGGCAGACACGCTGCAGGCGGCGGGCATCATCCCGCTCGCGCATGGCGGTCAGGCCTGGCAGGATGCGACCGTCTTCGAGACGGTGGTTCTCGGCCTCGGCGGTCCCGAGTTCTACCAGCAGGCGCTGGTCGATCTCGATCCCGCAGCGCTGGGCTCCGACACGATGGTCGCGGTCTTCGACCAGATGCGCACCCTGCGCGGATATGTCGACGACAACTTCTCGGGCCGCGACTGGAACCTTGCCACCGCGATGGTCATGAACGGCGAGGCCGCCTTCCAGATCATGGGCGACTGGGCCAAGGGCGAATTCCTCGCCGCCGGTCAGGAGCCGGGTGTCGACTTCACCTGCGCCTCCACGCCGGGTGACGGCTTCCTCTACAACGTCGACAGCTTCGCGATGTTCGAAGTCGACGGCGAGGCCAAGCAGGCCGGTCAGGAGCTTCTGGCAGAGCTGGTCATGGGCCCGAGCTTCCAGGAAGTGTTCAACATGAACAAGGGCTCGATCCCCGCGCGCACCGATGTGGCGCTCGATGGCTTCGACAGCTGCGCACAGACCTCGGCATCCGACATGGCCAGCACCTCCGATGGCGGCTCCCTCCTGCCGTCCTATGCCCACGGCATGGCCCTGTTCGGCGCGCAGGCCGGTGCGATCACCGATGTCGTCACCGCGCATTTCAACTCTGACATGTCCTCCGAGGACGCCGTGCAGATGCTGACGGACGCTGTCGCCAACTCCATGTAATCGCCCGCGATTACCGAAACTCCGGCCTTGTCCCTTCGGGGGCGGGGCCATCGGGCTACCAAAAAGGGGGGAGGGCACGCCATGTCGAAATGGCTTCAAGACAACATGCCGAAGATCGTTCTGGCGCCGTCGTTCATCGCGGTCATGATCTTCGTCTACGGCTTCATCGGCTGGACGGCCTGGGTGTCGCTGACACGGTCCCGCCTGATGCCGCGCTACGAGCTCGACAGCTTCATTCAGTATGAACGGCTGGCCACGTCGCCGCGCTTCGAGACGGCGATGATCAACCTGTTCATCTTCGGGGCGCTCTTCATCATCATCGCGATGGTGCTGGGATTGCTGCTGGCGATCCTGCTCGACCAGAAGATCCGCACCGAGGGTGCGATCCGCACGATCTACCTCTACCCGATGGCGCTTTCGATGATCGTCACCGGCACCGCCTGGAAATGGATCCTGAACCCGGGGCTTGGCCTCGAGGCGATGGTACGCGGCTGGGGGTTCGAGAATTTCACCTTCGACTGGCTCGTCGATCCGGACATGGCGATCTACACCATCGTCATCGCCGCGATCTGGCAAAGCTCGGGCTTCGTGATGGCGCTGTTTCTCGCCGGTCTGCGCTCCGTCGATGGCGAGATCATCAAGGCCGCGCAGGTGGACGGCATCCCGAATTGGCGCGTCTATACCGCGATCATCATCCCTTCGATGGCGCCCATCTTCCTCAGCGCGTTCATCGTGTTGGCCCACCTTGCCATCAAGTCCTTCGACCTGGTGATCGCGCTGACGGGCGGAGGCCCGGGCTACGCCACCGATCTGCCCGCAACCTACATGTATGCGATGGCCTTCTCGCGCGGCGATATCGGCCAGGCGGCCAGCTCCGCCATGGTCATGATGCTCGTCGTCTTCGCGATCGTCGTTCCCTACCTTTATTCGGAATTGAGGACCAAAGATGGCTGATATCTCTTCCAGCAGCGGCCCCTCGATGGTCCGTTCCCAGAACCAGACAACGAAGCTCGTCCTGCGCGTCATCCTCTACGTGGCACTGTGCGTCTTCGCGCTGTTCTACCTGATGCCGCTTTTCGTGATGATCACCACGTCGCTGAAATCGCTCGACGAGATCCGCACGGGCGATCTGATGTCCCTGCCGCGCGATGTCACCTTCGATGCGTGGCGCACCGCCTGGTCCGAGGCCTGCACCGGCATCCAATGCGAGGGCGTGCGCCCGTTCTTCTGGAACTCGGTGCTGATCGCCATTCCGGGCGTTCTGATCTCGACCCTCGTGGGCGCGCTCAACGGTTATGTCGTCGCGCAATGGCGCTTCAAGGGGGCGAACATCTTCTTCGCCCTGATGCTCTTCGGCTGCTTCATCCCGTTCCAGGTGGTACTGCTGCCGATGGCGCGGATGCTCGGCGTGATGGGCATTGCAGGCACCATTCCGGGCCTCGTTTTCGTGCACGTGATCTATGGTCTGGGCTTCACCACGCTCTTTTTCCGCAATTACTACGTGTCGATCCCGGACGAGCTGACCAAGGCCGCGAAGGTCGACGGCGCGGGGTTCTTCCGCATCTTCTGGTCGATCTTCCTGCCGCTGTCGCTGCCGATCATCGTGGTCACCGTGATCTGGCAGTTCACCCAGATCTGGAACGACTTCCTGTTCGGCGTCTCGTTCAGCCAGGCGGGCACGCAGCCCGTGACGGTCGCGCTCAACAACATCGTCAATTCGACCACCGGCGTGAAGGAATACAACGTCGACATGGCCGCCGCGATCATCGCAGCCCTGCCAACCCTCTTCGTCTACGTGGTTGCCGGAAAGTACTTCATCCGCGGTCTGACCGCCGGTTCCGTGAAAGGATAAGCCCGATGTCCCCGATCCTCGACGTCAAGAACCTCTACAAGAACTACGGCGCGACCGCGGTGCTGCACGACATCAACGTGTCGATCGAGGAGGGCGATTTCCTCGTCCTCGTCGGACCCTCGGGTTGCGGCAAGTCCACGCTTCTCAACTGCATCGCGGGGCTTGAGCCGATCTCCGGCGGCGACCTCTTCATCGGCGGTCAGAACATGACCAATGTCAGCCCCAAGGATCGCGACATCGCCATGGTGTTCCAGTCCTACGCGCTTTACCCGACGATGACGGTGGCCAAGAACATCACCTTCGGCATGAAGGTGCGCGGCGTCGATCAGGCCACGCAGGACGAGAAGCTCAAGAAGGTTGCCGCGCAATTGCAGATCGAGCAATTGCTGAACCGCAAGCCCGGCCAGCTATCGGGCGGCCAGCGGCAGCGCGTCGCCATGGGCCGGGCGCTGGTGCGTGATCCCAAGCTCTTCCTCTTCGACGAGCCGCTGTCGAACCTCGATGCCAAGCTGCGCGTCGAGATGCGCACCGAGATCAAGGCCCTGCACCAGAAGCTCGGCGCGTCGATGGTCTACGTCACCCACGACCAGATCGAGGCGATGACGCTGGCCACCAAGATCGTCGTGATGAAGGGCGGGGTAATCCAGCAGATCGGCTCCCCGGCGGAGATCTACAATCGTCCGGCCAACCTCTTCGTTGCGGACTTCATGGGCTCGCCCGCGATGAACCTGATCCCCGCCAAGGCGCGGCGTAACGGCAACGGCACCAAGATCGAGATCGCCCGGAAGGAGGGCGACCCGATCGTGCTGACCGACACGCGCAACACCGATCTGCCCGAAGATGTCATCATGGGCGTGCGGCCCGAAGATATCGCAGATCCCGCGCGCCTGACGAGCGAGCATGCGCAGATCGCCGAATGCCTGATCGAGATCGTGGAGCCTGCGGGCGCGGACACTTTCGCGGTCATGCAACTGGGCGGCAAGCACGTCACTGCGCGGCTGCATGCTGAGACGCAGGCGAAAGCCGGATCGCCGCAATCCCTGGCCTTCGATCTGGGCAAGGTGTCCTATTTCGCGCCCGAGACCGGTCAGCGACTGAACTGAGGTGCCGCGTCCGGGCGCGGACAGCCCGGATCGCTCAGGTCCGACAATGTGCGGCGGTCCCCGATCATCCCCGGGGGCCGCCTCTTTCGTGTCAGCGCTTGAAAGCCAGCGCGAGGCCCACGACCACCATGAAGGCCGCGACGATCATCGCGCCTGTCTCGGCGTTATGGATGTGGAGCACCGTATCGGTATGCGCGGCGGCAGGCAGGGCGGCGAGGCTGGCGATTGCGGCGAGAGACAGGGTTTTCATTGGTCGATTTCCTTTTTTCGGGTGGTGAGAAAGTCGCGGATGTCGAGGACGGATTTTTCGTCGAGCGACACGTAGATCAGGGACATGTTGGTGCGCTCCTGCACCATTTCGCCGGGGAAGGGCAGGTAGGACAATTCGCGCGAGCCGAAGCTCGGCGAGGCGGTGCCGACCTGCCAGTCGGTGGTCAGTTCCACATCGACAAGCTTCAGCGCCTTGGCGCCGTCCTTCGAGGCCCGCTCGAACGGGACGCCCGCAAGCTTGAGATAACTCGTCTTGTCTGAGGCCTGCAGGAAGCCGTCAATGAACTGGGTGGCCAGCACCTGCAGGTCCGCCGCATCGTCGTGGTGATGCATGTGGCTGTGCAGATGCTCCGCATCGGCGTGGTTGTGGCCCGCCCCCGGCCCATGATCGTGGTGGTGGTCGTGGTGATGGTGATGATGGCCGTGCGGCCCGTGATCATGTGGCATTGGACCACCTCTTGCCCTCGAATTCGCCATGCGGGATCGAGACGGGCTTGTCGATATGCTGCTTGTGCTTGCCCAACGTGCCGTTCGAGACCATCGCGCCCAGCACGTCCACGATCACTCGCGTGCCCATCAGTGCGGTGATGTCGGACGTGTCGTAGGGCGGGGAGACCTCAACGAGTTCCATCCCGCAGATGCCTTCGGCCGCGACCTTGGAGGCGAGCGCCAAGGCCTCGCGCGGCAGGAAGCCGCCCGGTTCGGGCCAGCCGGTGCCCGGCACGAAGCCGCAATCAATCGAGTCGATGTCGAAGGACATGTAGACCATGTCGACCCCGTCCCAGGCCATCTCGAGCGCCATCTCGGCGGTCTTGTCGATGCCCATCGCCTCCATGTCGGACATGGTGATGATGTTGGTCTGCCGCTCGCGCGCGACCTTCACCGCCTCGCGCGGCACTTGCCAGCCGCCGATGCCCACCTGCACGAGGTTCTTCGCGGGCACGTTCGGCATGTTGGTGGCGTGGAACCAGGGCGTGGTGTGCATCCGCTCGTCGAGGTCTTTTTCCTGGATGTCGGCGTGACGGTCGAAATGCACGATGCCGATCTTCTTCGAGGTGCATTCGGCGATGCCGCGCACGCAGGGAAAGCCGATGGAATGATCGCCACCGATCATGATGGGCAGCGAGCCCGAGGAGAAGACGTGGCTCACCGCGCGGCTGATCTGATCGAAGCTCTTCTCGATATTGGCCGGAATGGTGAACACGTCGCCCGCATCGCAGAGCGTCATCTGTTCGCGCAGATCGACACCGATCTCGTAGTTGTAGGGGGTATAAAGCGCCGAGATCTTGCGCACGCCCTGCGGGCCGAAGCGCGTGCCGGGGCGGTAGGTTGTCCCGCCGTCGAAGGGGATGCCCAGCACGGTCGCGTCGTAATTGGCGACCTCCAGCACGTCCTCGGTATAGGGCGCCTTGAGGAAGGTGTTGATGCCCGCATAATGCGGCAGCTCGCCCCGCGCGAAGGTCGGGATCGACTTGTCCTCGATCGTGTCCGCGCCGGTCAGGCCCATGCGCAGCGCCCATCGGCGTTCCTCGTCCCAGCGGCCCTCGGGCAGTTCGCCCTCCTTCTGCATGGCGCGCCAACCGCCGAGCTTGGTCAGGTCGGGATGGTGAAAGCGCCGCTCACGCGCGGCATGGCGTGCGCGCGCGGCGTCGGGGTGGTGGGACCGGCTGTTGCGGGTCATCGGCTCAAAGAGCATGTCAGTCTCCCTCTCGGGTACGCCCCGCTCTGGGGGCATGCGGCTTCCGGACCTTGGCTGTCTCCCATGCGCGGGGCCCGGCGGCGCGCATGGGCATCGGGTGCGGGCGGGCTAGTCCGGCGGCGGCACAGCGGGCCCGAGTGCCGGCACATCCTTCAGGATGCGCTGGTAGGGGATACCGCCGTCGCGGGCGTCGAAATCGTAGGTGATCGTGGCGCCGTAGGCTTCGGGGAAGTCCGGATCCCAGCGCGGCTTGTCGAAGACCAGAACGCGGTCGCCGAGCTTGAAGCCCTCGGCCAGGTCATGGGTGACCATGAAGACGGTCATCGCCGTCTCGGCCCTGAGCTCGGTCAGGAAATCGTGCATCGCGATTCGCGTGCCGGGATCGAGCGCGCCGAAGGGCTCGTCGAGAAGCAGGATGCGGGGCCGCGCGGTCAGGGCCTGCCCGATGGCCAGCCGCTGCTGCATCCCGCCCGAGAGCGTCGCGGGGTAGTTCTTGGCCACGTGCGCAAGGCCGATCCGCTCCAGCGTCTCGTCGGCGCGGGCGCGGGCGGCGCGCAGCTTCGCCCCGAAAAATCGCCCGAACCCTGTCGGGAAACTCTCAGCGGCGACGATATTGTCGCGCACGGTCATGTGCGGGAAGACCGAGTAGCGCTGGAAGACGACGCCCCGCTCGCGCCCCGGTTCGACCGCCGGTGCGCCGCCATCGATGCGGATCTCGCCCCGCGTCGGGCGCTCATCGGCCAGCAGGAGCCGCAGGAAGGTGGACTTGCCGCAGCCGGACGCGCCGACGATGGAGACGAATTCGCCCTCGGCCACGTCGAGATTGACGCGCTCGATGATCGAGCGCCCGTCATAGGCCTGCCAGACATCTGTGACAGAGACGAAACTCACAGGCTCGCCCCCAGCCAGGGGAAGGCGCGGCGCGAGGCGGTTTTCAGTGCCCAGTCGATCAGGAAGGCCAGAAGCGTGATCCAGATCACGTAGGTCAGGATGATGTCCATCGCGAGGTAGCGGCGCACGAGGAAGATGCGGTAGCCGAGCCCCACATCCGCCGCGACCGCCTCGGCCGCGATCAGGAACAGCCAAGCAGATCCCAGCGACAGCCGCACCGCCGCAATCAGCCGCGGCAGGATCTGCGGCAGCACCACGCGCAGCGCGATCACCAGCGTCGAGGCGCCAAGCGTCTGCGCCTTCACGATCTCCTCATGCGGGATGTCCAGAACCCGCTGGCTCAGATCGCGGATCAGGAACGGCGTGATGCCCACGACGATCAGCACGACCTTGGAGGTCTCGCCGAGGCCGAAGACGATGAACAGGATGGGCAGCAGCGCCAGCGGTGGCACCATCGACAGGACGGCGACGAAATCCGACAGGGTGCGCCGCACATAGGGCAGCATGCCGATCAGCACGCCCGTTGCGAGGGAGATCAGCGCCCCGATGCCGACCCCGAACAACAGCCGCCTGAGGCTCGCCCATGTATCCTGCCACAACAGGATCTCGCCCGACCGGCGGTCACCTTCGGTGAAAAGCCGGATCGCGGTGTCGAAGATCGTCGCGGGGGCGGGCAGCAGCTTGTCCTGCGGATTGGCGGTCAGCCGGATATCGGAGCCCACCGCATAGGCCACAGCCACGGCCACGAAGGGCAGGGCGGCCAGCGCGACCACAAGCGGACGGAAGGTGGGGCGGCGATTGATCAGGCGCATGCGCGATCTCTCTGGGGCAGCGGAAAGGCGCCCGGCCAGGACGACCGGCCGGGCTTGGGCTCAGGCGTCAGATCAAAGCGCGCCGTCGGCCGCCATCTGCATGTAGCTCGCGTCAAAGCGGAACTGCACGTTGTCGGTATTCCCGGTCACGGTCCCGTCCGGGTATTCGATGCCCACGAAATCCGCCGAGGGCGCATCGACGCCGAGGATCCCCTTGTCGAACAGGAACTCGGCAACGTTAACCATCGTCTCGGGCAGATCCGCGCTCGAGGCCTGCGCGACCGCATCGGCGGGCGTGTAGAACATCTCCGTCGCGGCAAGCTGGGCCTTGTAGCCTTTGAGATCCGTACCCGAGGCCTCGGCCATGGCGGTCAGCGCCTCTTCGTCGCCTGCGGCCATCAGGCCCATCACCTCGTACCAGGCGCCGACGACGGCCTTGCCGAAATCGGGATTGGCGGCCAGCGTTTCGGTGTTCACCACCATCAGATCGAGGATCTCGCCCGGAATGGCCGAGCTGTCGAAGATGTTCGTGGCATCGGGATTGGTGTTCAGGATTTCCGACACGAGCGGGTTCCAGGTGACGACGGTGCTCACATACTCGGTCGCAAACGCCGCGATCATGTCCGCGTCCGAGGTGTTCACGACGCCGTCGAGGTCCCGCTCCGCGAGGCCCACGCTGTCGAGCGCGCGTGCGAGCAGGTAATGCGACACCGACAGCTCCACGAGGTTCACGGATGTGCCCGCGAGGTCTTCAAGCGTCGCGTCGCCCTTGGCGATCACCGCGTCATTGCCGTTGGAATAATCCCCGATGATCAGCGCGGTCGTGTCGACGCCGCCGCCTGCCGGGATCGACAGCGTGTCCATGTTCGTGGCCGAGACGCCGTCGAAAGCACCGGCGGTGTATTGGTTGATGGATTCCACGTAATCGTTGATCTGCACGATCTCGACGTCGATGCCGTATTTCTCGGCCCATTTGTCCATGATGCCGGAGTCTTCCAGGTAGCCCCAGGGCATCCAGCCCACATAGATCGACCAGGCCAGACGGAATTCGGACTTTTCCTGTGCGGCGACAGGGCCTTGGGTCGCGGCAAGGAGGCCAAGCGACAGGACCGTCGTGGACAGCAGCGTTCTTCGGTTCATGGACTTACCCTTTGTAAGCGTCCCGCCCTCGATTGAGGTAAGGTCCGGCCCGCTGGCGGAACAAAGAGGTGGGCGCGGGTCAGACCTGCGCAGTATGCCTCCCGGGATTTTGCCCCGCCGTGTGCCCGCCCGGAATTTGCCGGTCAGGTGACGTTTCTCGGACCAGACCCGCGGGGGCGCGGCGGAACCCTAAACGTCCTGCACCCCGAAGATGACCCGCCAACGCGCGCCTTGCGCAACAAAAAAGGACCGCTTAGCGCGGGCTCGCCTGCGTCTGTGCTTAAAAACTAGACATCGGTGCCGGAGAGCGGCGGACGCGGGCACGGTGGCATCGGCGATTGTTGCACCGCAGAGCGAAGCGTTCCTGCGGCTGTCGGGCGAAACACCGTCGGCGTCATCATCCCATGCGGTGGAGGCATCGCGCGCAGAGGTGACCGCGCTGTTACCGGTCGCGGAAATGGTCTTCGGCGTCGCTCACATCGATACCAAGCGCATCGAGGCCGGATTCCAACTGGTCCGCCAGTTCCGGCATGCCCGACAGATAATCCGCCGTCGGTGCGGTCGCCTCGGCCCGTGCGGTGGCGAGCGCCTCGTCCCAGTCATCCGCATCGAAACTTTCGCGACCCACCCACATGATCGCCACGAGGTTCGCGGCCTCATCCTCGTTCAATCCGGAGATGTAGTCGTGAAGCTGGTGGCTTTCCGGTCCGTATTCCCGCGCGAGGAATATGACGCGCACGACCTTGTTGGTGCTGATCTCCGGCATCGTTCGCTCCTCTCTGCGGACGCTAGATACGTCACGCGCGCCGGGCAGGGCCTGGCTCGCCTGCGGATCGTCGGCGCATGTTCGACGCCCAAGGTGTAGGGGGCGGAAATTGTCCAGACGATGACATGAATCAAATCGACCGGCACTTTCCCCCCTTATGCTGCGGCGCAGGCCTCTTATATATTCATGAGTTGGAATAGGTGGAGCAGCGCCGATGGGCCTGAAACTGACATGCTTTGAGTGTGGACAAGCCAACCGGGTGCCCGAGGACCGGCTGGGCGCGGGGCCGAAATGCGGCACCTGCGGCGCGGCCTTGATGCCCGCGAAACCCGTCGAGATCAGCCTCGACATTCTCAGGAAGGCGCAAGCGACCGATGAGGTCCCGCTCGTCGTGGATTTCTGGGCCGCATGGTGCGGGCCGTGCCGGATGATGGCGCCGGAATTCGCGAAGGCTGCCCAGATGCTCAAGGGCCGGGCGCGCTTTGCCAAACTCGACACCGAGGCGCATCCGGCGGCGGGCGCTCGCTACGGCATCCGGGGCATTCCGCTGCTCATTGCCTTCCGCAAGGGGCGAGAGATCGCGCGCCGGACGGGCGTGACGCAGGCGGGCGAGATCGCGGCCTGGGTCGGCGCCGAGGCGCGGACGTGAAAAGGGGCCCCGTGACATGATCGACGATCCCTACATGGTTCTAGGCGTGGCCAAGACGGCGTCTCAGGACGAGATCAAGAAGGCCTACCGCAAACTCGCCAAGTCCCTGCATCCCGATCTGAACCCCGACGATCCCGACAAGCAGGCGCGCTTTCAGGCGGTCTCTGCTGCGCACGATCTGCTGCGCGATCCCGAAAAGCGTCGGCGCTTCGATGCAGGCGAGATCGACGCCTCCGGTCAGGAACGCCCGCAGCGGCAATATTATCATCAATACGCCGATCAGGATGCGGGCGCGCGCTACGATGGCGGACCGGGTGGGCCGAGCTTCGGAGGCGGGTTCAGACCCGGCGCGGATGAGGATCTGGCGCAGGCCTTCGCGGACCTCTTCGGCGGTCGCGCGCGCGGCGGCGGGCCACGCGGGGCGTTTCAGGCGCGCGGTCAGGACCAGCGCTATCACCTGGATGTCGATTTCCTCGATGCCGCGCTGGGGGCGAAACGCTCTGTCACCATGCCCGACGGCAAGGCCATCGAAATCTCGATTCCGCCGGGCGTGCGCAACGGCCAGACCCTGCGGCTTCGCGGCAAGGGCCAGCCGGGACTGGGCGATGGCCCGCCCGGAGACGCGCTCATCACCATCGCCGTGGGTGCGCATCCGGTCTTCATCCGCGAGGGCGACAATATCGAGATGGAACTGCCGATCACGCTCGACGAGGCGGTGCTCGGCGCGAAGGTTGATGTGCCCACGATCGCGGGCTCGGTCGCGATGACGATCCCCCCGGGTGCGTCCTCGGGGCGACGGCTGCGCCTCAAGGGCCGGGGGATCAAGCGGGGCAACAAGGCAGGCGATCAGACCGTCCGGCTGAAGATCGTGCTGCCGCCCGAGATCGACGACGAGACGCGCAAGCTGGCGGAGCGGATGCGGGACAAGGCCGCCTTCGACCCGCGCGCGGAATTGAGGAAAAGCCTATGAGCCTCGATGAACGGATGGTCGTCGCGCGCATCGAGCGCCTCACGGTGCACGATCTGCGGCTATGGGTCAGCGAAGGCTGGGTCCGTCCCGCCGAAAGCGAGGCGGGCCCGATTTTCGATGACGTGGATGTCGCGCGCCTGCGCTTGCTGTGCGATCTGAGCAAGGACATGGCGCTGCCGGAAGACGCGATCCCGACGCTGCTGTCACTCATAGACAACCTGCATCGCACGCGGCGCGACCTGCGTCTTTTGCGCGAGGCCGTCGAGGATCAGCCAGATGATATCCGCCGCGCCGTGCTGGCATCGCTGAAGGCGCGGATCGGCGGCTCGGACTAGGAAAAGTGATCGGTTTTTGCTAATAGGGCAATGTGATGGGAGGTAAGTTGCCATGACCCCTGATCTGGTTCCGCGGCGCCGGGCCGTGATGATTTTCTACCAACGATACCTGGCTTCTGACCGCGCATGGCAGCAGGCGCAGCGCGATGCGCGGGCGTGGTTTCCGGTGGGCGCGCGCCCGACGGGTTTGCTGATCGGTGCGCCGGGCTCGAAACTGCGCAAGCTCTATGAGCAGCGCGACCGTGCTCTGTTGCAGCTTCAGGCGGCGCAGCGGAAATTCGACGAGGCGCGCCAGCGACGAACGCTCAAGATTACGCTTTTGGCCTTGCCGCGCGTCTGATCTGCTGACGGCCCGCCCCGCATGAACCGCACGCAGGTCGTGGCGTCGGCCCGCGCCCGATGGATCAATGCCGCGTTCTGCACTAGCCTGCGGGTTGGACCAGACCGAAGGGTAAAGCCCGGATCGCAGGCGGAGCAGCAAGCCAATGCCGACACTCACAACCGATGATGGCGTCGCCCTTTACTACGAGGAGACGGGGCAGGGCACGCCGGTCCTGTTCGTGCATGAATTCGCAGGCGATTGTCGCAGCTGGGAGCCGCAGGTGCGCTACTTCGCGCGTCGCTACCGCTGCATCGTCTTCAATGCGCGCGGCTGGCCACCCTCGGACGTGCCGGACGATCCGGCGAAGTATTCGCAGGCGCGGGCCACGGCGGATGTCATCGCCATCCTCGACGGGCTCGGCATCGACCGGGCGCATGTGGTGGGCCTGTCGATGGGGGGATATGCGACGCTGCATCTCGGCCTGACCGCGCCCGAGCGCGCCTTGTCGCTCGTTGTCTCCGGCGTGGGATATGGCGCGGAGCGAGAGCGCCAGACGCTATGGCGGGCCGAGGCGGATGCCAGCGCCGAAAGGTTGCGCCGCGACGGCATGAAGGCGTTTGCGGAGCATTACACGCAAGGACCGACCCGCGTGCAATTCCAGAACAAGAATCCGCGCGGCTGGCGCGAATTCGCAGACGCGATGGCGGAGCATTCGGCAACAGGCTCGGCCCATACCCAGCAGCAGGTGCAGCGCGAACGCCCGTCGATCTACGATCTTGAGGATGGTCTGCGCGCCATGACAACGCCCTGCCTGATCCTGAACGGGGACGAGGATTGGCCCTGTTCACTGCCAGGCATATTCCTGAAATCGGTCATTCCAAGCGCGCAGCTTCAGGTCGTGCCGGGCACTGGGCATACCGTCAATCTTGAGGAACCGGATCTTTTCAACACTGCGTTGGAGAAGTTCTTCGCGCAGGTCGATGCGGGACGCTGGCCCCTGCGCGATCCGCGCGCGGTCAGCGACAGCATCACGGGTGTTGTGCCGTCCGATCGAAGCTGAGAGCGAGGCGCGCAGGACCCAATCAGCGTGGCGTCTTGTCGGACCGCCTGTACCGCGCCGCCGCGTGTTTCGAGAGCGACCGAAGGCTCTTGGTGACGCCCTGAACCGTATCCAGCGCCTCGCGCCCGAAGGATTTGTCTCCGCGCGTCAGGCGCGTGCGGTTGCGCTGCACCCGGATGCCTTCCAGAAGCCGGACGGAGACCTGCTGCCGCACCGCCGAGACGTTCCACGGGTGATTGCCCAGCGCCACCGGGACCGGCGCATCCATGCCCGTCTCCTGCGCGATCGCGGTGACGGCAGCCCCGATGCGGGTCTGCACCTCCTGCGGAATGGAATGCTCCGGGTAGGGCCAGTCGGACCCGGCCAGCTTGTCGCAGAAGGTGGCGATGCCGATCAGGGGCGGCACGCGACGGCCGGGCTTCTCCGCGAATTGCGTCTCGATCTTCGCGATCGTGGCCCGGTCGATTTCCCGGCCCGGACGGTTGGCCGCCGCGACCCACAGAAGGATGTCGCAGCGATCCGCCTCGCGCAGGGTCATCTCGGTGGCCTTGGCGCTGCCATCGAGGCCCGGAAGGTCGACCATGGCGCAGGGCAGACCGTCGATGTCGCCTTCATGCACCGTGTCGCGATCCGTGGTTGGCGGCATGTCCGTCTCGGCCACATTCATCCCGAGCAAGGCATTCACCAGGCTGGATTTGCCCGCGCTGACCTGTCCCGCGACCGCGATCCGCAAGGGCGCATCGGGTTCGGCCAGACGCTGTCGGTCGATATCGGCCTCCTGCAGGATACTTTCGAGAAGCTCCGCGTCGGACATCCGCAAGCGCCCGGAATAAAGCTCCGTTGCGGCGCGGGCGATCTCCTCGAAGAGGATCCGCTGGCCGATGACCTGCAACTCCCCGGTCAGCATCTTGGAATTGCCGCTGGTAACCAGATCCAGCGTCTCGCGCATCACCGCAACAGGCAGGCCCGCGGTCAGCCGATAAACGCGATAGGCGCCGTGCCCCAGACCGTAAAGCCGCTTGGCTCGGTCCTGGTTCTGCCAGAGCCAGACCAGCGTGCCGACCGAGATCCGGTCCGAGATGGCGATATGCGCCCTGAGATCGGCACGCAGCCGGGATGACACGCGCTCCACCAGAAGCAGGGCCTCGGGGATCGTGAAGTCGAGATCGCGCTTGCCCGTCTCGCCCGAGGCCTCGGCCACCTTGCGGATCACCTCGAGGGCGAAATCCTGGATCTCCTCGACGGGCAGGGGATGGCGCAGGCGCGTGTCGATCAGCTTGCGCGCCGCAGCAAAGGCCTTCTGTTCGGAGGGCGACCAATCGGGATCGGCCTCCACATGATACGTCTCGGTCAGGTCCATCGGCTCGGATGGCGCGGCCTTGCCAAGCCACATGGGCAGTTTCAGCGCGAGATAGGCCAAGAGCCCGATGACCAGACAGGTGATCGTGAATTCCAGAAGGTAGCCATGCTCGCGCAGCCACAGAAGGCCCAGAAGGCACGACACGAGAACCGGCACCGCGATTGCCCCCGCCCGCACGAGGATGCGCCATCTGAGCAGGAAGCCGCGTGCGCGATCAATGATCATGCTGCTGCCCGGGGTCATGCTGCTGCCCAGCCCCCTTCAAGGCTTCGCGAAAGGTGGCCTGGATGTCGTCGCGCGTGGGCGTCTCGCCCATCGACAAGGTATAGAGATACCGCCCCGCCGTCCGACCCAGCGCATAGGTCGCAACGAAGGTGAACGCACCTGCGGCCACCGCGCCTGCGGTCTGACCGTATCCCGGAATCAGCTTGCCGCCCTGCCGCAGCGCAACGCTGCCCAGAAGGCGGCCACCGACGCCCACACCCAGAAGAGACAGGAAATTCCGCGCCAGCGCCAGCGTAACGGGCACGCCGTAATGATCGCCAAGCTTCTTGAGCATGGTGAATTGCAATCCCGTCGACGAAAACAGCCCCAAGATGGGCAGCGCGTCTGACCCGCCCGCCATGCCGGAGTAAAGCAGAACGGTTCGGCGCACCGCGTTGAAGGCGCGGGATTCGGCGTCGGTCGCGGCTTCCTCGCGCAGCGCCAGCCCGGCATTGGGCAGGGTTTCGACCAGCGCATCCTTCAGGGCGGCAAGCTCGTCTGCGCGCGGATTGCCATGGGCGGGCAGGCTGATGACGACATGGGGAACGGATCGCCCCGCCGCGTCCTCGATCCGCTTCTGAATGGCGGCCTTGGCACGGGATCGCATGGCCGGATCGGGAACAAGATCCGCGCCCGTATGCACAAGCAAGATCTCCATCTTCGGGCGGCGTTGCACCACCGCCTTCAAGGCGTCCGCAACCTCGCCCTGGATCGGATCATCGAGCCGGGCCACGACCATCACGGCGTGGCTGTGGCCTTCGCAGGCCGCCAGATCCTCGCTTGGATCATAGCCCGCTTCGCCGAGGCCCCGCGTGTCCAGAAACCGCACGAGCGGCTCCTCGGCGGGGAAGTCGAAACTCTGCGAGCTGCGCGTGCAGGGGGCATAGCCGTTCCCGACCGCGATCTCGTCGAGCCCGGTCAGAACCCGGATGAGGGAGCTTTTGCCCGCACCCGTCCGCCCCAGCAGCCAGACGATCGGGATGTCGCGCGCCATTGCCTCCGCCTCGGGGGGCGGGTCTGCGGCATCCTCCGGGGTCTGCCCGGTGAAACGATCAAACGGGTTACGCATATGGCATCACTTAACCTGCGGGGCTGAAACGGAAAGCCAGCCCTGCCGCGCGACCTTCCAAACGGTGGCCCGCACCACTCCCGCAAACCGGACTTGGGAGGTGGGATAGGCCACCGGGCCGGATCGGGGATCCGCGCATGCAGTCATTCTGGCGCCTTTTCGGCAGGGGACATCATGCAAAGCCTAAGCAATCCTGCGGGACGATCCAAACAAAGATGCGCAAAGTCGGGGCTTTGGCCCGTCTCGGGTCCGCTCAACGCCACTCCTTGCCTGCTGGACGCGCCGCGCGGGATGCCGCATGGTCCCTGCGCATGCCCATCCCCGACCGAAGGCCAACCCCTTGTCCGATGATCCTTTCGCACATCACCCCGAACTGCGCGACAAGATCGCAGCCCCCGAGGCGTCGTTCTTTCGCGACTTCTCATTCGAGGGGATGATCGAGCGCTTTCCCGAAATGGCGGTGCATCGCGACTGGCCGCACCGGGATGACGCCCGGGAAGCGCTGCGCGCGGCGGCGTTGAGCGGGCATTCGGGCGATCTCTGGGTCTTTGGCTACGGCTCCCTGATGTGGGATCCGGCGCTCCACTTTTCCGAAGTCCGTCGCGCCTACCTGCCGGATTACGAGCGCAAGATGATGCTGGTGGAGTGGCGCGGGGCGCGTGGGACCGCTGAGGCGCCCGGTCTCATGGCAGCGCTCGATACGGGCCATGGCTGCGAGGGGCTGGCGTTCCGGATCGCGGCGGATTTGGTCGATACCGAGACGCGGATTCTCTTCCGTCGGGAAATGCTGGCGCCGGCCTATCTCGCGCGGATGGTTCCCGTCGAGCTTGATGACGAACCGGTCCAGGCGCTGACCTTCGTGGCCGATCATGCCGTGCCCGACATGCGCGCCGATATCGCCCGCGAAGAGCAGATCCGCTATATCGCGCATGGGGCGGGCTTTCTGGGCACCAGCCGGGATTACCTGGCCAATATTGTCGCGCATTTCGAGGCGCTCGGTATCGAGGACGCGGATTGCGAGTCCTTGCTGCGAGATGTCGATGAGTATCTGTCGGCCAAGGCCCAGTCGGCCTGATCAGAAACCGGGCGCAAGTCGTGACGCCGACGTCACGCGCGTTTTCTTCCCACAGACATGAGCGGTCTGATAGGCTCGCTGCACCAGCTTTCTTGGCGCAGGCGGCAAGGTCGACGGATGCGGTGTCCAAAGCGATCAGATGTCTTCCCGGGGTTTCGAAAGAGGCACCGGCGACATCCATTGCGCCGGGACATCGGCGCGGCGTGGACCGCGAATAATTCCGTCAGAACCAATGCCTGCTTACCGCGAAGGGCGGCCGGTGAGGTGCGGGCCCCATGACCCGTATCGCCTATACCACCCGCGGTCTGACCAAGGTCTACGGGGAGGGGCATTCCGCGGTTCACGCCCTGCGCGGGGTCGATCTGCAGATCCCGGAGGGCGAGATCGTCGTCCTGCTGGGGCCGTCCGGGTCGGGGAAATCCACGCTTCTCAACATCATCGGGGGCCTGGATCGTGGCACGGCGGGCGAGGTTCTGTTCCGGGACCAGCGGCTCAGCGCCATGAACGACACCGAGTTGACGCGCTACAGGCGCAACCACGTGGGCTTCGTGTTCCAGTTCTACAACCTGATGCCGAGCCTTACCGCGCGCGAGAATGTCGAACTGGTGACGGAGATTGCGACGGATCCGATGGATGCAGATGCCGCACTCGATCTTGTCGGGTTGCGCGCCCGGACGGATCACTTCCCCGCCCAGCTTTCCGGTGGGGAACAGCAGCGCGTCGCCATCGCGCGCGCCATCGCAAAGCAGCCCGATGTGCTGTTCTGCGACGAGCCGACAGGCGCGCTCGATTCCGCCACGGGGCGGTCGGTGCTGCGGGTGCTTGCGGATGTGAATGCGCGGCTCGGCTCCACCGTGCTGATGGTTACCCATGCCGCGAACCAGGCACGCATGGCCGACCGGGTCATCCATTTTGCCGACGGAGACATCCGTGAGATCGTGGAAAACCGCGACAAGCGCCCGCCCGAGGAGATCGTCTGGTGAGCCCGCTCGATCACAAGCTCCTGCGTGATCTGTGGCGCATGAAGGGGCAGGCGGCCGCCATCGGCGCCGTGATCGCCATGGGCGTGATGATGCTGGTGATGATGACGGGCCTCGTCGCCTCGCTGAGCGAGACACGCGACGCCTATTACGACCGCTACCGCATGGCCGATATCTTCGCGCCGGTGGCCCGCGCGCCGGAGCGCCTGAGCGGACGCCTCGCGGATATTCCCGGTGTTGCGTCGGTGCAGACGCGGGTGGTCGGGCGCGCCCTCATCGATGTGCCGGGGCGGGATCTGCCGGTTCAGGCGATGGCAACCTCCCTGCCAGACCGGGGCCGTCCGGCGCTCAACGACGTGTACCTGACCGATGGCCGGATGCCGTCTGTCGGGCGCCCGGACGAAATTCTGCTGCTGCAGGGATTTGCCGTCGCCCATGGCCTGCGACCGGGCGACGCTTTGCGCGCAACCATGAACGGGGCGCGGCGCAGCTTCGATATCGTCGGTCTCGCGCAAAGCCCCGAGTTTCTTTACACCACGGCACCCGGAGAGTTGGTGCCCGACGATGCGCGGTTCGGCGTGATCTGGATGGGCCGTGCAAGCCTGGCCGCGGCTTACGACATGGACGGCGCCTTCAACGAGGTCTTGCTGGGCCTGTCGCGCGGCGCGTCGGAGCGGTCCGTGCGGGAGAGTGTCGACCGGATGCTCGATCCCTATGGCGGGGCAGGGGCTTACGGTCTGGCCGATCAGTTCTCGAACCGCTTCGTCTCTGAGGAGATCTCCGGCCTTGAAGCCGCCGCGGTCAGCGTGCCGCCTCTGTTCCTCGCGGTCGCGGCCTTTCTTCTGAACATCGTCATCAGCCGCATGGTGCAGTCCGAGCGCGAGGAGATCGGGCTGATGAAAGCCTTCGGCTATACCAATACCGAAGTCGGCGCGCATTATTTCAAGCTGATCCTCGCCATTGCAGCGGGTGGAGCCGCGGCAGGCTGTCTTGGCGGTATCGCGGCCGGGCGGGCCTTGGTCGGCATCTATACGATCTACTTCAAGTTTCCCTTCCTCGTCTTCCAACTCGATCCTGCCTCCTTCGCGACCGGCGTGATCGTCAGCATTCTCGCTGCATCGGCAGGCGGGCTTTTTGTACTGCGTCGGGTCTTCGCGCTGGCACCGGCCATGGCGATGCGCCCGCCCGCGCCGCCCAATTTCAGCCGAAGCGGTAGGGTTGGCCGAAGCCTGAACCGGTTTCTCGATCAGCCCTCGCGGATGGTGCTGCGCCGCCTGACACGTCAGCCCGTGCGCATGGCGGGCTCGGTCATCGGCATTGCTTCGGGCATGGCGCTGTCGGTGGCCATGATCACGATCTATGCGGGCTTTGACCGCAGCATCGACCTGACCTTTTCGGTCATCGACCGCAGCGATGTCACCGTCAGCTTCACCCATCCCGTAAGCGACAAGACCCTGTTCGAACTCGTGCGGCTGCCAGGTGTGGAGCGTGCCGAGCCGGTACGCCATGTCAGCGTGGTGATGCGCAACGGGCGACGGGCCCATCGCGGCGCGCTCATCGGCTTGCCGCCGGAGCCGGAGCTCAATCGCGCGCTCGATGCGGACCTCGCGGCGATCAACTTGCCGGAACGCGGAATCGTGCTGTCGGATGTGCTGGCGCGCATGCTCGATGTGGCGCCGGGCGACATGCTGACCGTGGATGTCCGCGAGGGGCGCCGCCCGCTCTTGCAGATCCCGGTGACCGGGACGGCGCAGACCCTGCTGGGATCGCCCGCCTACATGGACCTGCATGCCCTCAATCGCGCGCTGCGCGAGCCCGGGCGCATCTCCGCCGCCTATCTGACCATCGACACACGCGAGGCCGGGGCGATCTATGCCGCCCTTCAGGCCATGCCGATTGTCGCGGGCGTCAGCCTGAAGGCGGAGGCGCGCGACTCGGTCGCCCGCGTGATGAACGAAGGCGCGGGCTCGATCCGCTACGTGATGGGGGCGATTGCCTTCATCATAACCTTCGGCATCGTCTACAACGCCGCCCGGATCGCGCTGGCCGAACGCGCGCGCGACCTGGCCAGCCTGCGGGTCATCGGCTTTTCACGCGGGGAGGTCGCGTTTGTCCTTCTGGGGGAACTGGCCGTGGTCACGGCGATCGCGCTGCCGGTCGGGGCGATCCTCGGATACCATCTGTCGTTTGTGATCGCGGCGGGCTACTCGACCGATCTTTACCAGATCCCCGCCATTTTCGATCCGGTCAGCTATGGTCAGGCCATGCTTGTCGTCCTTGGGGCGGCCTTCGTCTCGGGCTGGCTGGTCAAGCGCGATCTGGATCGGGTCGATCTGATCGAAGCGCTCAAAACACGGGAATAGGCCATGGCAAAAGCACGGAAACGTTCGCGTCTGATCCTCTCTGGGCTTGTTGCGCTGCTGATCGGGGCCGCGCTGGTGATTGCCTTCTGGCCTCGTCCGGTGATGGTCGATCTGGGCGCTGTGACGCGCGGCCCGATGATGGTCACGATCGATGAGGAGGGCCGCACGCGCGTGGCCGAGGCTTATGTGGTCTCGACGCCGGTTGCGGGGCGGCTGCAGCGCGTGCAGGTCCATCCCGGCGATCCGGTGGTCCAGGATCAGACCGTCGTGGCGCATATGCTGCCCACCAATCCCGCAGCGCTCGATGTGCGGACGCGGGAACAGGCACAAGCCGCCCTGCAAGCCGCCGAAGCGGCCTTGCGCGTGGCCCGCGCGGACCTGAATGCGGCACTGGCCAATCGCGACCTCGCCGAGAGCGAGCTGGACCGCGCCCGGCAATTGAGTGAGCGGCAGATCGCCAGCAAGGCCGCCTTCGACCGCGCGCGTCAGAATTTCCGCGTGGCCGAAGCGACGGTCGAGACAGCGGAGGCCGCCATTGCCATCCGGGAGGCCGATCTTGCGAATGCGCGCGCGCAACTCATCGGGTTCGATGATCAGGGGCTCGCTCGGGCCATCGGCAATACCCGCAGCGACGACATCCCGCTTTACGCACCTGCCGACGGGCGCATCCTGCGGATCTTGCAGGAAAGCGCCACGACCCTGCCTGCGGGCGCCCCGATCATGGAGATTGGCGATGTGGACGGATCGCTCGAAGTGGTTGTCGATCTCATCTCTTCGGATGCGGTGCAGGTGGCGCCCGGCGATCCGGTCCTTATCGCCGATTGGGGTGGTCCGGACACGCTGCCGGGCGAGGTGCGGCGCGTCGATCCGTTCGGGGTGACCACGTTCTCGGCGCTCGGGGTCGAGGAACAGCGCGTGGCGGTCACCATCGCAATGACCGGACCGAAGGAAGCGCGACGCGCGCTTGGCCACGGATACCGCGTCGAGGCGCGGATCATCGTCTGGCAGAACGAGGATGCATTGCGCGTCCCCGCCAGCGCGCTGTTTCGAGACGGCGCCGGATGGGCGGTCTTCCGCGACACGGAGGGGCGGGCCGGTCTGAGCCCGGTCGAGATCGGTCAGAACAACGGTGTCACGGCAGAGGTGCTTGACGGGCTGTCTGCGGGCGATCGCGTGGTCCTGTACCCGTCGGCCGCGATATCCGACGGCATGGCAATCGCGGAGCGCAGTATCGAATGATCTGCGCCGCGATGCGCGCGGGGCAGGCGGTCAGGGCAGAGTTTTGGAAATCGAAGCGCGGTGTGAGCTCAGTTTGTGGCAGGCCAAAGCGCGTTGGAGAAAACGTAAGGCGGATAGATCAAGATCAATTTCGCCCCGCCATCAGCGGCTAATTTCTCAGGACACATCCATGATGAAAGAGGCCAAAATGTCCAACGTCACCACCACACCTGGCCGCAGAACGGCCATCGCGCTGCTGCCCGTTCTCGCGGTTCTGCTCATGGGCTGCGAGGATCCGGAAACCTATCCCGTGTCCGGTGCACCTTGCGCGCCGACCGACCCGGTCCAGACACTGGACGCCTCGGATTGCCGGGTGCCGTGACCTTGCGCGGGGCGCGACCCTATTCCTGATGGACGTAGGTGCCCGGCGCGGGCGCGATCGGGGGCAGGCCCGCGCCCGGCGCGCCCATGGGCGGCGGCTCGGCCCTGCCGCTCGAGGTGTTCGCGAGCCACCGGACCCAGTCGGTCCACCACGACCCCTCAACCGGATCATGCGCGGCAAACCAGGTGTCGGGATCTACGTAGCGCGCCCCGGTCGGCCGATGACCGATGCGAAAGTGGCGCCGTGGATGCCCGGGCTCGCTGAGAATGCCGCCGTTATGGCCGGAACTCGTCAGCGCGAATGTCAGATCGCAATCGGTGAAGAGCCGGATCTTGTAGACCGACCGCCAGGGCGCGATGTGATCGGTCTCCGTGCCCACGACGTAAAGCGGCACGTCGATGTCCTTCAGGGCGATCACGCGCCCCTCGACTGCAAAGCGCCCCGCGGTCAGGCGGTTTTCCAGAAACAGCCCCCGGAGGTATTCCGAATGCATCTTGGCGGGCATGCGGGTGGTGTCGTTGTTCCACACGGTCAGATCCGAGGGCAGGTCAGCCTTGCCGAGGAAATAGCGCTTCACGGCGCGGGCATAGATCAGGTCTTCCGCGCGGATGGAGGCGAAGGTCCGGCTCATCTGCGGGCGGTCGAGATAACCTTGCGCCCACATCATGTCCTCGAGGAAGGCGACCTGACTTTCATCGAGAAAGAGCAGCAGCTCTCCCGCCTCGGAAAAGTCGGTCTGTGCGGCCAGAAGCGTCACACTGGCGAGGCGGTCATCTCCGTCCCGCGCCATGGTCGCCGCCGCGATCGACAGGATCGTGCCGCCGAGGCAATAGCCCATCGCGTGCACCTTCCGGTCCGGTACGATCTTCCCGATCGCATCGAGCGCCGCCATGACCCCATTCTTGCGGTAATCCTCAAGGGAGAGGTCGGCCTGATCGCGGGTCGGATTGCACCAGGATATCACGAAGACCGTGAAGCCCTGGGCGACCAGATACCGGATCATCGAGTTTCGCGGCGAGAGATCGAGAATGTAGTATTTCATGATCCATGCGGGCACGATCAGGATGGGCTCGGCATGCACATCGTCGGTCGCGGGCGCGTATTGGATCAGCTCGAATATCTCGTTGCGAAAGACCACCTCACCGGGTGTGCAGGCGAGGTCCTCTCCGAGCTTGAAACCCTCGGGCGGGGCGGTGCGGGTCTGCATCACCGTATGCGTCATGTCGTTCAGGAAATGCTCCGCGCCTTCGATGATATTCGCGCCACGGCGGGCGATGGTCTCTTCGATGATCTCGGGATTGGTCGCGGGCATGTTGGATGGCGACACGAGGTCGAGCGCCTGACGCACCATGAAACGCACGCGCTCGGAATCCGCGGCGGACAAACCGCGCAGCTCATCCGTCGCGTGATCCCACCAATCCTGCGTGGCGAGGAAGGATTGCTGCCAGAAGAGGAACGGCATTTTGGCCCATCCGTCATGGGCGAACCGCGTGTCATAGGGTTTGGGTCGAAAGGGCGGGTCCGCGTCTTCATCCTGTCCGATGCCTGCGGTGTGGGAGACGACCTGCAGGGCGTTCTTCACCGCCCGTTCAGCCAGTTCGATCTGCCGACCGGGGGCGCGGCTCATATGCAGGGCCCAATCGTTCCAGGCCTGAAAGATGGAAAAAGGGGACAACCCGGCAGTATTGCGCGCCAGAAGGGCCCGGGAGATCCTGTCGAGATGCTCATAGGGATGCGTATCCGCCGGGGCCGGAGCGGCGCGGGGCACGAGGTCATGCACCTTGGCGGGCAGGTCGGTTTTCGGGCGGGTCGAGGTCGATTTGGGCATCCTGTCCCACTTCCTGGCGGCCAGCGCGGGCCCGGCATTCCCGGCCGCGTCTCTGCTCCGGTCAGGCTAAAGCCTGCGCCGCGCGGTGCCTTGATCGAGGTCAAGGGTGGTCACGTCACGCGGAGCGCGTGCGGTAGGGTTGCAGGACAAACGGGCGTGATCTTTCGGCTAAGTGCCCGTGGTCACACCAATCCGGCGGTTTCCGCCTCCGCACGGGCGAAGTCGATATGAATGTGGTTCCCGTCGGGATCGTGGCAGTTGATCTGGACAAGCGGAAATCCCGGCACCGGATCGATCGTGAATGCGACCCCGTGCGAGGCGAGGCTTTCGGCGAAGGCGGCCATCCCGGTCGCATCGAAAGCGAAATGCTCGATCTTCGGGTCTTGTGTCCGGGGATCCTCTAGGACCGAGACAAGATGGATGAAGGGATTGTCCCCGAGATAAAGCCATGCACCATCGAACGCGAAATCGGGGCGCGGGCCGGTCTTCATCCCGAGGATATCCGTGTACCATTCGACCATCTCCGCAAGCCGCGCGGTGCGGACATTCACATGGCTGAAGCCGGTAAGGGGCATGGCTGATCCTCCGTTGGGTGAGAAATACCATGCCCGCGGCGCGCGCGGAAGTCAGCTTGCGCAGCTGCGAAAGTGTCTTTCATCGAAATTCCAAGCGGGTGGCGTCATTGGCTTTTAATGCTGCTTGATCACCGTGAAAAGGAATCAGAAATGGCAAGTGCTGTTGGTCGCTAACACAACTTTTGGATGAATGCCTCGGCCAAGTCGTTCGAATAGCGTCTCTTATTATTTCGGGATTTCATCGCGTATCAATGCGCCGAATGTGGTATTCTGAGTGCACTCACCAAAACATTTTATAAAGGAGTAGGGTCATGACGAGAGTCATTTTTTTGATGCTGTTTTCCTTTACATCCGTGTTCGGTTCGGCGGCTGTTGCCATTACGCCGGAGCAATCGCTCGAGATCTGGTCTCTGACGCATTTCGACGCCTCCAACCTGACCGATGCACAGGCCGCGGCGGTGATCAACGTGCTGCATGGGTCTGACGCCGTTGCGGATGGTCGGGCGACCGCGAAAGCGCTGATCAAATATTATCAGTAAGTTCCTTATACGATTGGACAGGGTTGGCCTAGCTGGGCCAATCCCGTTCGTTTGAATTTATAAAATCATCCAACGTCACCGATTGGAGGGCGCTGCTGATAGTGCGGCAATCCGTTCGTAATTGGATAAGGTCTGATGGCAGAGCAAAGCCTCGGTAATGCGGGTACGCATTGCAGGAGCGGAACGTTGCAGAATCTCAATCGAAAACTCTGACGAATGTATTAGAGCATTACCCATTCCATTCGGGAGTGTCGGTCTCCACGGATGCACGTCTCTCGCCGCCATCTCCGGCGTGCCGCATATCGACTTCGTACAAAAGTTGGGCGCGGATCCTCTAACACAACCAATGGCGGAACGCGTCTCGTAAGTCTTGGGAAAGGCTCACGATCCCATCACGGCATTAGGTGACGTAACGTAAAACGCTCCGTGCTATCCTTTGAGCCTGCTCACAGCATTCATGAAGGGGGAAGGTCAATGACACATGCACGCCTTTGCGGAGCAACGTTCCTTTGGATGATTTTGCTTTCCGAACGCGCCATCGCGATGACGGGCGGCAGCATGCCTCCGTCGCTTTGGTGGCCGTGACGCGCCAAGCCGCTGTCCTTGTCCTCGCATAAGGCGGCGATCTCACGGGGCGAGGATGTCCCTCAGATCGACGCTGGGGGCAGGGGCGTCCCGCAGGTCCAGCGCGGTGACGAGATCCACCAGGTGGCTTTTCATCAGATCTTCCGCCTGCGTCCCGTCGCCGCTCCGAAACGCCTCGACGAGGGCGTGATGCGCATGCTCTTCGCAAAGCGCGCTTTGCCTGCGCCAATAAAGTGCGATGATCAGCGATGACCGCGCCACGAGGCGTTCGATGAAGCCTGCGATGGTGGTCTGGTCGGCGATGCGCGAAATCTCGATATGGAACTGCCCGGACAGGCGCAGGGCGCGACCGGGCGCGCCCTCGGCGATGGCGGCATGTTCGGCGGCGATATGGGCTTCAAGCCGGGCAAGCGCCTCGGGCGTCATCCGTTCGGCCGCAGAGCGCGCGGTGCGCGGCTCAAGAAGGGCGCGGGCCTCGAAGACCTCGCGCGCCTCGCGCACCGTGGGCTGGGAGACGAAGGCACCGCGATTGCGCTTCAACTCCACCAATTCGAGATGCGACAGGGCCTGAAGCGCCGACCGCACGACGGTGCGCGAGACCTTGTAGATCTCGCTCAACTCATCCTCGCCGAGCTTGGTGCCCGGCAGCAGCCGATGTTCGTGAATGGCGAGGCTGAGCGAGTCCACAAGCGTGGCACTCGGCCCGGCCATGGTGGATTGCGTGAATGTCGGCAGGTCTGCGGTGGACGTCATATCTTGGCTCCTGTCGACAGCCATGACGGTTTCGCGAATCTGGTGCAAGAGACCTGAACTTCGTATCCATGCTTTTGCACTATTGTATACAATATTGTGCGCAATTTATGTGCGCAGGTCCGAAATCTGCGCTGCATTTATTTGCAGTGCAGAAAATGCCCCGGTTTTCGGCGTGAAATTCTTGCGCCGTTCGCCGGGCCGTCCGCTTGCTGAGGGCATCTTCAACGAGGTGCCTCATGACAGCCCCGACCGATCTCGAACTGATCGCCCTGACAAAGCGCTACGGCGGCACCGTCGCGGTGGATGCCATCGACCACCGCTTTCACAGCGGCGTCTATGCCTGCCTGCTGGGGCCGTCGGGATGCGGCAAATCCTCGACCCTGCGCATGATCGCGGGCCACGAGGACGTCTCGGACGGGTCCATCGTGCTGGGCGGCCGGGACGTGTCGCATCTGCCGCCCGCCAAGCGCGGCACGGCGATGATGTTCCAGAACTACGCGCTCTTTCCGCATCTGAACGTGCGCGACAACGTCGCTTTCAGCCTGCGCATGAGCGGCGTTGACAAAGCCAGCCGCGACCGGCGCGCCGACGAGATGCTGGAACTGGTGGAGATGACCGCATTGGCAGAGCGCAGACCCGCGCAACTCTCGGGCGGTCAGCAACAGCGCGTGGCGCTGGCCCGCGCATTGATCACGCGCCCGCAGGTGCTGCTGCTCGATGAGCCGCTCTCGGCGCTCGATCCGTTCCTGCGCATCCGCATGCGGGCAGAGCTGAAACGCCTGCAGCGCGAATTGGGGATCAGCTTCATCCATGTGACCCACGGTCAGGACGAAGCCCTCGCGCTGGCCGACGAGATCATCGTCATGAATGACGCGCGGATCGAACAGGCGGGCCCCGCACGCGAGGTCTTCAATGCGCCCCGCACTGCCTTCGTGGCGCGCTTCATGGGCGGGCACAACGTGTTGAGCCTGCCGCAGGGCCATATCGCGTTGCGCTCCGACGAGATGCGCGTGACCGCGCCCGACCAGGGCCGCCTCGATGGCCGTGTGATCGGCGTCGAATACCAGGGCACGCACGTGGCGCTGACCGCAGAAGTCGCGGGCGGGCAGGAGGTCACGGCCCTCATGCCCGACGCCGCCTTCATCGAGACACCCAAGGACCTTGGCGAAGTCATTGGATTGCAATGGGACGACCGGGTCGCGCACCCGCTGAGCGCCTGAACAAAAAAGCTCGCCACCCCCCAAAGACAGAGAGGATGACCACATGACCACGATATCGAAGATCCGGTATAGCCGCCGTTCGCTGCTGAAGACCGGTGGGGCCGCCATCGCGGCCGCAGCGCTTCCCGCCCCCATGGTCTGGGGACAGGAGAGCAAGAACATCACCCTGCGCCAGTTCGGCACCGGCGTGTCGAACCTCAACGAGGTGGCGACGAAGGTGAAGGAAGACCTCGGCATCACGCTCGAGATGACCGCGCTCGATACCGACAGCGTCACCCAGCGTGCGGCCACGCAGCCAGACAGCTTCGACATTGCTGACATCGAGTATTTCGTCTGCAAGAAGGTCTGGCCCACCGGCAATCTGCAGGCCATGGATGCCAGCCGCATCGCCAATTACGACCAGATCGTCGGCATCTTCCGCGATGGCAAGCTGACGCCCGAAAGCGAGATCGCCCAAGGCACCGCGCCGCACACGGTGGGCTTTGTCGACGGTCCGGACGGCACGGAGTTCGTGGACAACGAATCCGGCTGGATGACGCTGATCCCGACCATCTACAACGCGGACACGTTGGGCATCCGCCCCGATCTCATCAATCGCCCCATCAACAACTGGTCCGAGCTTCTGAACCCCGAATTCGCGGGCAAGGCGTCGATCCTCGACATCTCCTCCATCGGGATCATGGACATGGCGATGGTTGTGGAATCGATGGGCGAGATGACCTATGGCGACAAGGGCAACATGACCCGCGAAGAGATCGACAAGACCTTCGAAATCTTCACCGAGGCCAAGAAGAACGGCCAGTTCCGCGCCTTCTGGAAGACCTTCGACGAGAGCGTCAACCTGATGGCCTCGGGCGAGGTGGTGATCCAGTCCATGTGGTCGCCCGCGATCACGGCGGTCAAATCCCGCGGCATTCCCTGCGTCTACCAGCCGCTCGAAGAGGGCTATCGCAGCTGGGGCGGCGGCATCGGCCTCTCGGCGTCGCTGTCGGGCATGGAGCTCGATGCGGCCTATGAATACATCAACTGGTATCTCTCGGGCTGGGTCGGCGGCTTCCTGATGCGGCAGGGCTATTACTCGGCCGTGCCCGCGACCTCGAAGGATTTCATGTCCGAAAACGAATGGGGCTACTGGTTCGAGGGCAAGGAAGCCACAGATACTATCACCTCGCCCTTCGGCGATCCGCTGGCCCAGGCGGGCGAAGTGCGCGATGGCGGCGACTTCTACTCCCGGATGGGCTCCGTCGCCTGCTGGAACTCCGTCATGGACGAGAACCAGTACATGGTCCGCAAGTGGAACGAGTTCATCGCCGCTTAAGACGCAGATCCCGGATCGGGGGGCCGCGTGCCCCCCGCATCCCAAAAGACCGGACGACAGGCACCCATGAGCAAACAGATCACCGCATGGCTTCAGGCCGCGCCCATAGGCTTCGTGCTTTTGGCCTTCCTCGTGGCGCCGATCGTCATGATCGTCATCGTCAGTTTCTGGGGCGCGACGGAATACTCGATCTACCCCGCCTTCCAGTTCGACAATTACGAGTTTTTGTTCGGCTCTCCCGTGACTTACAC
Organism: Roseivivax sp. THAF197b; assembly: GCF_009363255.1. NCBI lineage: Bacteria > Pseudomonadati > Pseudomonadota > Alphaproteobacteria > Rhodobacterales > Roseobacteraceae > Roseivivax > Roseivivax sp. THAF197b. Next base: position 1,406,955 of record NZ_CP045318.1, read on the forward strand.
GGTGTTCTTCAATACGTTCAAATACGCTTTCATTACCTGGGCCTTCACCTTGGTCATCGGCTTCACGGTGGCCTATTTCCTGGCCTTCGAGGTGCGCAGCCTGAAATGGCAGGTGGCCCTGTTCCTGCTTTGCACGATCCCGTTCTGGACCTCGAACATCATCCGCATGATCAGCTGGATCCCGTTTCTGGGGCGCAATGGTCTGGCGAATTCCACCCTGATGAGCTGGGGCGTGATCGACGAACCGCTCGAATGGCTATTGTTCAGCGATTTCAGCGTCATATTGGCGTTTGTTCATCTTTATACGCTGTTCATGGTCGTGCCGATCTTCAACTCGATGATGCGGATTGACCGCTCCCTGATCGAGGCTGCGCGCGACAATGGTGCGAATGGCTGGCAGACGCTGCGCCACGTCATCATCCCACTCTGCAAGCCCGGCATCATGATCGGCACGATCTTCGTGACCACGCTCGTGATGGGGGATTTCATTACCGTGCGCTTCATGTCCGGCAGCCAGCGGGCCAATGTCGGACGGCTGATTTCGAACGATATCAACCTGTTGCAATACCCCTCGGCCTCGGCCACGGCGGTGGTGCTGCTGGTGACCGTGCTGATCGTCATCGCGCTGTTCCTGCGCCTCGTCGATATCCGCAAGGAGCTTTGAGATGGAACGACGCAGCCGCAGCTTCTACGTGCTTGCCGGGTTCTTCACCCTGTTCGTCCTCTTCCTTTACGGGCCGATCCTGACCATCGGCATCCTGAGCTTTCAGGGACCGCAGGGCGGGCTGACATTTCCGATGAACGGCGTCTCGCTGCACTGGTTCCGCGATCTCTTTCAGGAACAGGCCGTGGGCGACATCTGGGGCAGTTTTCGTCGCTCCTTCGCCTTGGGTCTGATGGTGATGGTCACGACCGTCATCGTCTCGGTGCTGGGCGGGCTGGCCTTTCGGAAGCGCTTCAAGGGGGCGTCGGTTCTGTTCTACCTCGCCATCGCTTCGCTCGTGATCCCGTCGATCCTCATCTCGCTCGGCGTGGGGCTGATCTTCAACCAGCTGGGCTTCCCGGTGCATTGGGCGACCTCCGGTTTTGGCAGCCAGCTGACCTGGACCCTGCCGTTCGGCCTGCTGATCATGTTCGCGGTCTTCAACCGCTTCGACAAAAGCTACGAGGAGGCCGCGCGCGATCAGGGCGCCACGGCATGGCAGACCTTCGCGCATGTGGTGCTGCCGATCATCGCGCCGTCGCTGCTGGGCGTGGCGCTGTTCGGCTTCACGCTGAGCTATGACGAATTCGCCCGCACGCTGCTTACTGCAGGCAGCTACAACACGCTGCCCTTGGAAATCTTCGGCATGACCACCAACGTGACCACGCCGGTCATCTTCGCCCTCGGCACCCTGACGACGATCTTTTCCTTCTGCATCATCGGGGTCTTTTTCCTGGCGGTCTGGCTGATGTCCCGGCGCCGGGACAAGGGGTCGGATGCGGGAAAGGGCATGGTCTGAGCCGTGCGTGCCGTCCTGATCAATCCAAACAGCACCGAAGCCATGACCCAAAGCGCTTTGGCCGCCGCAAAACGAGCCGCGCCCGAGATCGACTTCGAAGGATGGACCTCGTTCGACGGGCCCGCTGCGATCGAAGGCGCCGCCGATGGCGACAGGGCCGTGCCGCCGCTGCTTGCGCTGGTCAAAAAGGCGTCAGAGGGCGGTGCGGAAATCATCATCATCGCCTGTTTCGACGATACAGGCCTTATCGAAGCACGGGCGCTGGCCAGCTGCCCTGTGATCGGGATCGGTCAGGCGAGTTTCATCATGGCTGCGATGGTGTCGGGCGCGGCTGCGGTCATCACCACGGTCGAGGCAGCCATTCCCGTTATCGAGGCGAACCTGGCCCAGTCGGGTTTTGACAAGTCAATCCAGCATGTCAGTGCGGCGCAGGTCCCGGTCCTGATGTTGGAGGATAATCCGGGCCAGGCGGCCAGCGTCTTTGCCGAGGCCGCGCGCGCCTTGCCCCGGCACATCGATACCCTGATCCTCGGATGTGCAGGTGCGGTCACCATCGCGGAGACTATCGAGGCGCAGGTTTCCTGCCGCGTGATCGATGGGGTGACGGCGGCGGCCCGATTGTGCCGCGCCTTCGGATAATTCCCGACGTCCGGATCAAGCCGGGCGCTACGGCAGTCGCACCTGTCTTCGCGCGTGGCAGAGCGCCCTCAATCCTTGGGCATTTTTCCGTTGCGGTCCAACCACAGCAATGTCGCGTAGATCGCGCCAAGTGCAATGACCGCAGCCGCAAGCCCCATCAAAAGCACGCCTGAGACCTGTTCCAGCTCAACCACGATGAGTTTGCGGACAACGGCCAGAATACCGATGACCAGAACGATGCGGACCTGCGCGAAACCGCGTTGCCCGATCACCATGAGATGCACCGAATGGGCAAGCTCCAAGGCGATGATCGCGCCCAGAAGCGCATCGAACAGCGCCTGAAGCGTCGTGTAACTCGTACCACCCGGCGCTCCGATCACCACCCCGGCGGTCAGGCGGAGGAACGAGAACGTCGCAACCAGGATCACCACCGCCATGCCCAGCAACAGCAGCATCGAAATCGAGGCTGCGAAACGTTCGTAAGCGGCGTCGATGGCATTGGATAACTTGGTCATGCCGAGGAATTAGCCCAGTCGTGCCACCGGGGAAGGGCGGTGAAATGGAAACCGGATCGGCGCAGGTCGTCGGAGGGCACGACCGCTGACCTTTCCGGTCTCGAAGGGGAAGTCAGCCCGCCTTCATGTCGGGTCGAGATCGCCCGACGCCCTCAGTGAGAAGAGCCGCGCAGCACCACCAATCCGGCGAAGTGTGATCCGCTTCACAGCCAGCGACGCGGCGTGATGCCAAGGTGCGTGCACGGTCAGACACAGGGTCGGCCAGACAATCGGATGGAAGGAATATTCAATGACCAAGATGATTTACCGTGGCGTGACATATACCCGGACCCGCCATACCCAGCGCGCGATCACGAAAGACCTGATCTATCGCGGGGTTGCCCATGACGGCATGTCCGAGGCGCAAGTCGCGCGGTCGGCGCAGACCGAGATGTGCTACCGCGGCGTGCGCTACACGATGAAGGCCGATGGCGCGATCGCATGGATCAAGCCGCAGATGGCCCAAAGGCCTACGGGTTCGGGGGCGATGCAGGCGGCCTGATCCGTTTCTCGAATTTCAAGAAGACCTTTTTAAACGGTGCTTTTTTAACCAGTCGGCCCCTTCCACAAGGAAGGGGCCATTTTCCTCGCCCGAAGAGGCCCGGCAATCTTTTGACTCGGTGCCGGAGTTCGGTCACCGTTGAGCGGTAACCAGAAATCGGATCGCTCAACCCATGCTTCGCGTGATGCTGTTGTCCCTCGTGCTGACAGGTGCGCCGGTCACTCAGGCCCTGGCGCAGGCATCAGGCGACGGCATCTGCGTCATTCTTTCGGTGGAGGGGGCGGGCGAGGTTTTCGCCCGCGGCGTGCGCCCACGGGCGGCGGAAACCGGTCTGGGATTGGGGCGCAACGCCACGCTGCGAACACAAGCCGAAGCCCGCGTCACGCTGCAATGCGACGGCGATCTGCGCGTGATCGTCGGGCCCGACTCTGAAGTCGCGGTCGCGCGCATCGTCGGAGACGCGCCCGAGACATTCCGCATGCGGCTGATGCGCGGCATTTCCGGCTTCATCTTCGATGGCACGGGCGATGACGGGAGCGTTCAGGTGCAAACCCCATCGGCGGTCGCCGCGGTCCGCTCCACCGAATGGGCGATGCAGGTCACCGATGGCGCCAGCGCGGTTTTTGCGCGGGAAGGAGCGGTGGACGTCGTCGGCGAGACGGGGCGCGTCACGCTCGGGCCCGGCGAGGGGGTCGATGTCGCATCGACGGGTGCGGTCGGGCCGGTCGTGCAATGGGGTCAGGCCCGGATCAATCTCTTTGCCGATCTTCTGGGCCCGGATTGGTGACAGGACAGGGCGCGGCTCCCCAAGGCTGGAAAAGCGCGTGTCTGTTCATCCTGTTGGCCGCCACGGCCCTGGCCGTCTGGCAACCCGGAGCGCGGGGTCAGGTCGGCAGTGCCATCGAGGGGCGATTGCTGGACATGCGCTTCGCCCTGCGCGGGCCGGTTCCCGCACCGCAACGTGTGGCCATCGTGGCGTTCGACGACCAAGCCGTCGCCGCGTTACAGGCCTTTCCACCTTCGCGCGCGGATATCGCCGATACCGTGCGCCGCATCTTCGCCGCCGGAGCGGAGGTCGTTGCCCTCGACCTGCTTCTGGTCGATGCGCGGCCCGATGATCCGGAGCTGAGCGCGGCGCTGTCACTGGGGCCCACACTCCTCGGCGTCGCTGAAGCGCCCATGGGCGCGCGCCCCACGCCACTGATACAGAAGGACGGGTTCGGCCTGATTATTGGGCTGCCGTCCGCGTCGCCCCTGCCGGCACTCGGCCCCAACCCCGCATTGCAACAAGCGGCGGGCTTGGGGCATGTCACCGTGCAGCATGACAGAGACGGCATGTTGCGCCGGATGCGCCCGGCTCTGTCGCTGCAGACCCCGGAAGGCGTGGTCACAATACCAGGTCTGGCCATCGCCGCACTTTCAACGTCAGGGGCACGGCCCGAGCTGATCCTGCACCGCGACCGTCCCGGCGGCGTTTTGAGCGGGTCATGGCCCACGGCCAAGCTCGACCGGCAGGGTGCGCTGCCACTCGATTATTACGGCCCCGAAGCGACCATCCCGACCTATTCGGCCGCGGCGCTCTCCGAGGCTGATCTCACCGGGCGGATTGTCTTTCTGGGGGCCACGGCGACCGGTTTCGGGGATCGGCATGCCACCAGCTTCGACGCGACCCTGCCCGGGGTGGAGGCGCACGCAACGCTCGCGGCCAATCTGCTGGAGGGACGGGTTCTCCGCCGCGACCTGGCCGCTTTGGGCATCGGGGGTGTTCTGGCCGTGACGGTCGCCTTGGCAGGCTTCTGGTCCGGGTCGCGCGCCCGTCCATGGGTGGCGCTTGCGCTCAGCCTTGGCGTGATCAGCGCGACGCTGCTCGCGCTTCACGCGGCGTTTCTTGCCGGATGGTGGCTGGATGCCTTGAGTGTTCTGGCCGCCCTCGGAGGCGGGCTGGCCATTGGGACGGTCCTGCGGCTTCTGGATACGCGACGGCGGGCGGCCAACCTTGCGCGCTTCCAGTCGCCACGGCTGGTCGAGGCCATCGCCTCGCAGACAAATCCGCTGGGAAGCCGGGCGCCGCAGCATGCCATCGTGCTTTTCGTCGATATCGCGGGCTTCACCACCCGGGCGGAACGGATGGGCCCCGCCGACACCGCGCGCTTTCTGAGCATGTTTCACCAGCAGGTCGAGGCCGCCGCAGACCCGCTTGGCGGGACGATCATGGATTTCGCGGGCGATGGTGTGCTGGTCGTGTTCGGCTTGCCCGACGCGGGCGAAAGCGATGCCGCCAATGCGCTGCACTTCATCGAGCGGCTGTTCGAAGCGGAGGCGCTGGATGACATCCATTTGCGGGTCGGTGGCCATGCAGGGCAGGTGCAGTTCAGCCTTCTGGGCGGGACGCGACACCGGATCGTGTCGGTGAGTGGCGATGTGGTCAATACGGCCAGCCGCTTGCAGGAGATTGCGAAGGGCCATGGCGTGTCGCTGGCCCTGTCCGAGCGCCTGATGGCAAGCGATCCATCGACCCGCGCATGGGCTGATGCGGCGGGCCTGACGCCTCTGGTCGATCAATCCTTGCGGGGCAGGCAGGCGCCTGAGACGATCTGGATCGGGATGCCACCGCCCAAGCAGAACGCGGCACCGGCGCGCCACATGGGCGCATTCCCGCGCGCCTCCCAGACGACACGCAAAAGCCGGAGGTCAGACCGATGAGCACAATGTCGGACGATAGGTTGGTCCACCTGCGCAAATGCCATTTGTTCACCGATGCGCCGGAGGAGAGCCTCGCGGGCCTTGCGCGCGCAAGCTCGGTCCAGACGGTGGAGCGCGGGGCGCAGATCTTCGCCACGGGCGATGAGGCGGATGGCCTGCGCATCGTCCTGTCTGGCCAGGTCCGGATCTGGATTGCCGATCGCGAAGGCCGCGAGCTGACCCTCGTCTTTGCCGAACCCGGCGATCCCTTCGGGGAGATCGCCCTTCTCGACGGTCTGCCGAGATCCGCCTCCGCCACCGCGCTGGAGCCGACCCGATGCCTGTTCCTGCCGGTCCGGGCCATGGCCAATGCGCTCGAAGCCGATACCGCGCTCGCGCGCCACCTGATCGAATGCCTCTGCGAAATCCTCCGCCGGAATGTCAGCACGATCAGCGGCTTTGCCTTTTCCAGCCTGGACACGCGGCTGGCGCGCGGGCTCTACGATCTTGCACTCGACAATGCCGAGATCGCGGACGGGCAGGCGCGCTTCACCCGGCGGTATTCGCAAAGCGACCTCGCGCAGCTTCTGGGCGCGACGCGGGAGGCCGTCAACAAACGGCTGCGCGCGTTGGAGCATGACGGATTGCTCGCCCGGGACGGGCAAATGTTGATCCTGCCGGATTTGCCGGGGCTCGCGAAACGGGCCGAGATCGAGCGTGATCTCGGGGTTTGATGCCGGCACCGACCGCAACGCGGCGCATTTGCGACGGCCCCCGCGATGCAGAGACGGGTTTCGCCGCGACTTGCCCGCCCATGATGCCAAACCCATATTTGCGACACGACGATGGTGAAGGGGCCTGCGCAGCATGGGTTACGTGAAGACAGCGGTACTGATGGCGGCCATGACCGCGCTTTTCATGGGCGTGGGCTATCTCATCGGTGGATCCGGCGGCGCGATCATCGCCCTCGTAGTCGCGGCGGCCATGAACATCTTCACATGGTGGAATTCTGACCGGATGGTCCTGCGCATGCACGATGCGCAACCGGTCATGCCGGGCGACCGCCTTGGCCTGCACGCGATGGTGTCGGAGCTCGCGCGCGGCGCAGGCATGCCGGAGCCCAAGGTCTACCTGATCGACACGGCGCAGCCCAATGCCTTCGCGACAGGGCGCAACCCGCAGAACGCGGCCGTGGCGGTCACGGCTGGCCTCGTGCGGACGTTGAACCGTGAGGAGCTGGCGGGCGTGGTCGCGCATGAGCTTGCGCATATCCGCAATCACGACACGGCGATCATGACCGTGACAGCCACCTTTGCCGGTGCGATCTCAATGCTGGCCAACTTCGCGCTGTTCTTCGGCGGCTCGCGCGAGCGGCTCGGTCTGGTGGGCACCTTGCTCATGATGTTCCTCGCGCCGATGGCGGCCGCGTTGGTGCAGATGGCGATCAGCCGCACCCGCGAATATGCCGCCGACAAGGCCGGGGCCGAGATCTGCGGTGAGCCGATGTGGTTGGCCTCTGCGCTGGAGAAGATCGCGCTCGGCGCTGCGAGAATTGACAACGACGCGGCGGAGCGGAACCCGGCCACGGCCCATATGTTCATCATCAATCCGCTGCACGCCCATACGCGCGACAAGCTCTTCGCGACGCATCCCGCAACGGAGAACCGCATCGCTGCCCTGCGCGAGCTTGCCGCGCAGGGCGGTCGGGCAGGGGGGCCGGTGTCGCGCTCCGCGACGCAGCCGATTTCGCGCAGCAGCATACCGAAAACCGGCGGGCGGCGGCCCAAAGGCCCCTGGTCCTGATCCTGGTTGTGTCGCGCGGTCGACGGGTTTCGGATTGGCCGCAGGAGAGCCGTTAAACGGGGCCCGAGCGGCGCATCAGATCCAAAGACGCGCCGAACACGGGTCTCCAAATGATTTCGCTTGCGCGACTCATCAACTGGTTCTAATGCGCGAAAATCCGGACGTGAGGCTCCGTCCGGCGGCTGCAAGGTGCGACGACGCCCTGAGAGCGCCATCCTCCACATGAGAACAAAACGCCATGCGTTCCCTGATTGCCGCGATCTTCATCGCAGCTGTTGCGACACCGGTCATTGCCGATAGCACCACCGGAACCGTCCTTGCATTCGACCGGAAGGCGAATGTCATCGTTCTGACCGACAAGACCGTCTGGTCGCTGGAAACCCTCGAAGAGGTGCCAGCGGACCTCAAGGCGGGCGACGTGATCGAGATCGATTTCCGCTCCAACGCCGATAATGGCTGGGACAAGATCAACGCGGTCGTGATCAAAGGCTGATCGCGTCATCGCCGTGTCTGCCGTTGCCGGACAGGCGGGGCGGCACCGAACCCGGCTTTGGTACCCACGAGATATGCCAAGCTGCGCCATCGCTCTGCCGGTGGCGCAGCATCACGGTCTGCAAGGCGCAAGAACGCCTCGCCCGCCGCAAATCCGTCTGCGCGCCCCGTGCCGCCAAAACGGCGATGATCCGCCGCGGAACAATCGGCACGGAACAAATCAGGTGACCCACGGCGTTTTACTCGCGACGCGCACGGGTTGGCCGCTGCGTCCGCTTCAGAAGCGGGGGCGGAGAGGTCGCGTGCGACGCAATTCAGGAGAGTGAAGATGAAAACCGGTATCCTCAAGACAACGACGGCCCTGGCCCTGGTGGCCAGCCTTTCCAATCCGGCGCTTGCACAATCGGCGTTGGATCTGGGCGGGATGGACCCGGCCGCCGCACGTGCGCTTGTCCTTGAAGAACGGGCCGCCGCAGAGGCGGCAGGCAATACCGAGCTGGTCCAAGAGCTCAATGCGATGATCGCGGATCTCGATGCGCAGATAGATGCAGCTTCTGACACCGCGTCCGAGCAGGAGGCTGCACCCGCTGCCGAGGCGGAAGCCGAGCTCGAAGCGGAAGCCGAAGCCGAAGCTGCCTCCGAGGCAGAAGCCGAAACAGACACAGAAACAGAGGCAGAGGCTGAGGTCGAATCCGAGGCCGAGGCAGATCCGGCACCGGCTCCGGAAGCCGCGCCCGAGGCGGCGGATAGCGCCGTTGACGCCTCCGAGCCTGCCGAAAGCGCAGAACCCGCCGAAGGCAGCGCTCCGGCCGATCCCGTAGCGGAGGCCGAAGAGGCACCCGTCGTAGAGGATGCGGAAGCCGCCACTCCCGATGCGGACCCTGCGGCTGAGGCAGGCACGGAAGCCGCAGCCGATGAGGACGCGGATTTGGAAGCCGCCCTCGAAGCCGCTGCTGAAGAGGAGGCAAACTCCGCTTCCGAGAGCGAAGACGCAGCCCCTGCGGCAGAGCAGGAAGACGCGGCTGACGCCGAAGCAGAAGCCGAAACAGCCGAAGACGCCGAAGCTGAAACCGAGGCCGAGGCCGAAACGGAGGCTGAGACCGAAACCGAAACCGCGACCGGCACAGAGGCGGAAACTGAAGCCGCAGACGAACCCGTCTCGGACGTCGTTGACGTCGATCCGCAGGCGCAGGCAGATGCCATTGCCGAAGAGGACGCCGCGGCAAGTGCCGCAGCCGCAGACACCGCCGCCGCATCCGGCGAAGGTGCCGAGGCCGAGGTGGTCGAAGAGACCGTGACCGAAGAGACGGCCCGCTCTTCCGACGAGGAATTCGAAACCTCCATCGCGGAAGGCGATGCCGCGGCCCAACGCCAAGCCAACGACGACGATGACGACGATGACAATGACCGTCAGGACGAGGTTCTGCGGGGTGCGGGTGCCGCACTTCTCGGCCTCGGCGCGCTGGCGGTCGGCGACATCCTGCGTCCGAACGAAAGCGTCGTTTCCGATACCGGTGACCGCGTCGTGGTCGAACGCGACGGGCAATTGCGCGTGCTGCGCAATGACGACGCGCTGCTGCGTCAGCCCGGATCGAACGTGACGACCTACCGGTATGACGATGGCTCCACCCGGACCGTCGTCGTGCGCGAGGACGGCTCCGAGATCGAAACGATCCGGGCTCGCGATGGCCGCGTCCTGCGCCGCACGCGCACGCTGCCGTCGGGCGAAAGCTACGTGCTCTTCGACGACACGCAGACCAGCCAAAGCGTCACGATCAGCGAGTTGCCGCAGCAATCGCAGCGCAATGTCATCAACTTCCGCGATACGGAGCAGGACGATCTGGCTACCGCGCTGTCGCAGCTGGAGGGCGAGGCGCTCGATCGGACGTTCTCTCTCAATCAGGTGCGCAACATCGACCAGGTGCGCAAGCTGATGCCCGAGATCAACGTGGATACGATCAACTTCGAGACGGGCTCCGCCGTGATCCGCGCCGAAGAGGCGGAGGAATTGCGGGCCCTGGGCCGCGCCATCCGCTCGCTGATCGAGGAGAACCCGAGCGAGGTCTTCCTGATCGAAGGTCACACGGACGCGGTGGGCCGGGCGAGCTACAACCTCGCGCTCTCGGACCGTCGTGCGGAATCGGTGGCGCTGGCGCTGACGGAATATTTCGACGTGCCGCCGGAAAACATGGTGATCCAAGGCTACGGCGAAAGCGATCTGCTGGTGCAGACCCAGGAAGACGAGCGTGCCAATCGCCGCGCTGCCGTGCGCCGGATCACGCCGCTGCTGCAAGCCGCCCGGTAAGCCTGATCGCCGGGGCCGCGCAAAATGGCCCCGGCTTCAGCTTGTTCCCGAAAATCAAAGGTCCGCCGTCACGCTGTGGCGGCGGACCTATTCGTATGTAGTCGCGAGCAGCATCTCTGCCGTCCGCGTCTCATTCCCGGCGTTCAGCCGCCGTAGAGACCTGCGGATTTGGCGCGGAGTTTGATCAGCGCGAGGACGGTGTCGATGGTGGGGGTCGGGGTGTCGGTCACGCGGCCCAGCTCCTGCACGGAGCCCACGAGCGCGTCGATCTCCATCGGGCGGCCCTGGTCGAGATCCTGCAGCATGGAGGTTCGGTGCGCCCCCACCGCAGCCCCACCGTCGATGCGGCGGTCGACATCGATGGGGAATTTGACGCCCAGCTTCTCGGCGATCTCCTGCGCCTCGACCATCATCGCGCGCGCCACGGGCCGTGTGCCCTCATCGGTGCACAGCACGTCGAGCGTCGCATGGGTCAGTGCCGAGATCGGGTTGAAGGACAGGTTCCCCCAGAGCTTCACCCAGATCTCATCGCGCAGACGCGGGCGCACCGGCGCTTTCAGCCCCGCCGACGAGAGCGCCTTCGACAAGGCCATCGCGCGCTCGGATTTGGAGCCGTCGGGCTCCCCGAGGCTGAAGCGGTTGCCCTCGATATGCTTGATCGTGCCGGGCTCGCTGACCTCGGCTGCGGGATAGACCACGCAGCCCAGCACCCGGTCCGGGCCGAAGCCGTCCCATTGCGCATTGCCCGGATCGACCGAGGCCAGCCGCGTGCCTTCGAGGTCGCCGCCGATCTTGTGGAAATACCACCAGGGCACGCCGTTCACCCCGCTGACGATGGTCGTGTTCTCGCCGATGAGCGGCTGCATCTTCGGCACGACGGGCGGCACGGAATGCGCCTTCAGCGTGACGATGACGTAATCCTGCGGGCCGAGGTCTTCGGGATTGTCGCTGGCGGTGACGGGCACGGTCACGGGATCGGCCCCTTCCTCGATCAGCGTGAGACCCTTTTCCTTCATCGCCGCCAGATGCGGACCACGCGCGACAAGGCTCACATCGGCCCCGGCCTGCGCCAGTTTCGCGCCCATATAGCCGCCGATGGCGCCCGCGCCGAATACACAGATCTTCATTCGTTTATGCCTTTTCCACGAGGCCGAGCTTTTCGGCGAGCCCGATGCGCTGCAACTTTCCGGTGGCCCCTTTGGGAATTTCATCGAGGATCAGGATCTTGCGCGGCACCTTGAAGGCAGCGAGCCGCTCGCTGGCGAAATCGCGGATGTCGCGATCCGTGGCGGTCTGGCCCTCTTTCAGCACGACGGCTGCGCCCACTTCTTCACCAAGCTTGGGGTGCGGGATCGCAAAGGTCACGCATTGCGCGACCGCCGGGTGATCGGACAGCGTGCCATCGACCTCGAGCGGGCTGATCTTCTCGCCGCCGCGATTGATGATCTCCTTCAGGCGGCCCGTCAGCGCGAGGTAGCCATCCTCGTCGAAGGCGCCCTGGTCGCCGGTGCGGAACCAGCGCTTGCCCTCGGCCTCGAAGAAGTTCTTCTCGTTCGCCTCGGGATTGCCCTCGTAGCCCGGCGTCACGTTCGGCCCGGAGATGGAGATCTCGCCCACGCCGTCGATGAGCCGGTTCTCGATTTCATGCGCGATGCGGACCTCGGGACCGGCGGGCAGGCCCACGGCGCCGGGTTTCTGGCGCCCGGGCTCGATCGGATTGCAGCACATCTGGTGCGCGGCCTCGGTCATGCCGTAGGCCTCGACCACCGGCGCGCCGAAGGTCTCGGCCAGCTGCGTCATCACCGGGCCCGGCAGGGAGGACGAGGACGAGCGCAGGAAGCGCAGGCGCGACGCCTCGATGATCTCGCGGTTGCGCGGCGCGCGGGCGAGGATCGCCTGATGCATGGTCGGCACGGCGGTGTACCAGGTCGGGTTCACCTCTTCGAGCCAGCTGAAGAACTTGAGCGCATCGAAGCCCGGCGCGCAGCTGATCGACGCGCCCACGGCAAGCGAGGCGCTGACGGCGGCCACGAGGCCATGGATGTGGAACAGCGGCATCACGTTGAGGCAGCAATCGTCCGAGGTCAGCGCGAGGGACGTCGCAATATTCTGTGCCGAGGCCGCGATGTTCGATTGCAGGAGCGGGACGATCTTGGGCCGCGAAGTGGTGCCCGACGTGTGCAGGATCAGCGCCACGTCGTCCTTGGTGGGATCGCTGTCGGCGGCATCGCCGTTGGCATCTGTCGACAGCGTGAAACTACCCGCAGGCTCTGTTGCGGTCAGCTCGATCACGGTCAGGCCGAAGCGATCTGCCGCCGCGCGGGCAGGGCCGTCATAGCCCGCCTCGACGATGATGGCCTTGGCTTTCAGATCCTCGAGATAGAAGGCGAATTCGTCTTCCTTGTAGGCGGGATTGAGCGGCGCTGTAGTCGCCGATTGCGCCACGGTAACGAAGGCCGCAGCCATTTCCGGCCCGTTCGGCAACACGATCGCCACCCGGTCTGAGGCCGCCACACCCGCTCCGCGCAACACGCCCCGGACGTCCCCGGCAAGGGCCTTCAGCCCGCCGTAGTTCAACCATTCCCGACCCGGCGCCCCCAGCGCGGGCGCGTCATCGTTCTGGCGTCCGATCAGCTCTGCAAGTGTCTGCATAACATCCCTCGTTTGACTTCTTGATTGTTGGTATCCCCGGGCGCATTGCCCGGTTCGATCCTGTGTTTCTGCGCGCTCATGCCTTCAGTTCGGTCTTCTTCTTAACACGCAGAAGCTTGAATGCCGGCAGAAGGATCAGAAAGATCGCAATTACCGTAATCGGCGCGGCAATGGGCCGGGTGAAGAAGATCGACGGATCGCCCGAAGACAGAAGCAGCGATTGCCGCAAGGTGGGCTCCGCAATGGGGCCGAGCACGATCGCGAGGACCGCAGGGGCCAGCGGATAGTCGAATTTCCGCATGAAGAACGCGCCCAGCCCGAAGATCACGATGAGCCAGATATCATGCATGCTGCGCGCGGCAGCGAACCCGCCGATGATCGACAGCACGAAGATGAGCGGCGCGAGGATCGTGAACGGCATCCGCAGCATCGCTACGAAAAGCGGGATGAAGGCGAGGTTGATCAGCAAGGCGGCAAAGTTCGAGATGTAGAACGACCCGATCAGGCCCCAGACAAACTCGCTTTCATCGACGAAGAGCCGCGGGCCGGGTGTCAGCCCCCAGATCACCATGCCACCCAGAAGGATCGCCGTCGTGGGCGAACCCGGAATACCCAGCGTAAGCATCGGCAGCATGGAGCCCGTGGAGGCGGAATTGTTCGCGGCCTCGGGTGCGGCCACGCCGTCGGGCGTGCCGGTACCGTATTCCTTGGGGTTCTTGGCCACCATCTTGGCCACGCCATAGGACATGAGCGAGCCGGGCGTCGCACCCGCGGCAGGCAGAACGCCCACGAAAAAGCCCAGGAAGGAGCCGATGGTCGTGCCTTTCCAGCCGCGGCGCGTGGCCTCCCTGGTGTCAGAGATCATACCCTTCACCGACATCTTCGGGTTGGTGGTGGTGATCTCGCCGCGCGTCTGTTCGATGGTCCAGAGCATCTCGCCGATGCCGTAGACCCCGATGGCCAGAACGATGAAGCTGATCCCGCGCAGGAAGCCGGAAATGTCGAAAAGCACAAGCCGCGGCTCGCCCGAGATCGTGTCGAAGCCTACCGTGGCAAGGACAAGCCCGAAACAGATGGAGAAGATCGTCTTCGGGATGTCATCGCCGCCAAGGCCCACGAAGGTGGCGAAGGCCAGAAGCATCAGCGCGAAGATCTCGGGCGGCCCGAAGGACAGCGCGAGCCCGGCGAGAAGCGGCGCGAACAGCGTGAAGAGAACATTCGCCACCGTGCCGCCGACAAAGGATGCGATGGCCGCTGTCACAAGCGCGAGGCTGGCCTTGCCCTGCATCGCGAGTGGCCTGCCGTCGAAGGTGGTGGCCACCGCCGTCGACGCGCCGGGAATGCCCAGCGTGACCGACGAAATCGCGCCTCCATACATCGCGCCGTAATAGATCGCGGCCAGGAAAATGATCGCGGAATCGGGCGGCACGAGGAAGGTGATCGGCAAAAGGATCGCCACGCCGTTCACGGATCCGAGCCCCGGCATGGCGCCGATGAACAGCCCCACCGTGACACCGATCATGATCAGCATGATGTTGATCGGCTGAAGCGACAGCAGGACGCCGTCGGCGAGGAAAGACAAAGTTTCCATGTGGGACCTCTGGATGGGGCGGCGTCAGTAGATGATGTCGTACATCACGTCGAAGAAGGGCTGCGTGAACGCCATGCCCTGCGGCATGGAAATCATCATCGCGCCTTCGAAGAAGAAGAACAGAAGGATGGGCAGACCGATGGCCATGATCAGGGTCAGCCACCATGAATGCCGCCCGAGAATGCGCAGGTAATAGAGCAGGAAAAGCGCGATCGCCCCGTACATGGAGACAACCGAAATGAGCGCGACGAAGCCCACGACGCCGCCACCCACGAGAAAGACGGTGCGCCAGCCGAAATCGTCCATCATCGGCTCGTCGGATTGCGAGGCCGGGCTTTTGCCGCGCCACCAGTTGATGGCAATGGCGACGCAGCTCAGGAACATCACCGCCGAGAGCCAGAATGGCCAGAAGCCACCGCCGGGCCCTTCGCCCCGGATGTAGCCGACGGGAAGCTCGGTGGCCTTCCACATCAGGTAGATGGAAAAAAGGGCAAAGAGCCCTGCGAGAGAGATCTCACCACGACGCATCTTTGCCCCCTTTCATTGCCTTGAATTGGCCTTAGCTGCCGATGTCAGAGAGAAGCTGCTGGTGGTTTTCCACCTGCGTGGCCCAATAGGCGCGGGTCTCTTCCTCGTTCATCGGCAGGGGCGAGAGGCTCTCGGAGACGAGGTAGTTCTGCCATTCCTCGCTGTCGTAGACCTTGCCGAAGACATCGCGGTAATAGGCCGCGGCCTCGTCCGACATGCCCGGCGCGCCGACGATGGCCCGCTGGTTGTAGTACGAGAAGTCGTGGCCCTTTTCCTTCATCGTGGGTACGTCCGGATAGGCCTCCATCCGCTCATCCGAGAAGGCCAGAAGAGGGACGAAATCGCCCGACTCGTAGAAGCCCTTGGCCTCGGCGGGGTTGTTCACCGTGGCCATGATCTGCTTGCCCGCGAGATCCTTGGCGACCGCGCCACCACCATCATAGGGGATGTACTTGATATCGAGGTCGTAGGCGCCCGACATGTAGGCGATCACGATGCTGTCCTCCTGGCCCGATCCCGTGCCGCCCATGACGTATTCGCCGTCCATGGACTTCACCTCTTCGACGAATTCCTCGAAGGTGGTGATGCCGCTATCGGCGTGGACCCAAAGCACGAAGGGATCGACGCCCATCATGGTGATCGGCGTGAAGGTCTCGATATCCACACCGAGGCCATCCTGCCGGATCGGGGTCGTGTAGAAGGAATTCAGCGTGACCATCAGCGTGTGATCCGCGTCGCGCGCATTCATGAGGTGGAGAAGGGCTTCCGCGCCCGACCCGCCGCCGCGGTTCGTCGGCACGAGCGGACGGTTCGTCATGTCCTCGGCTTCCACGACCGATTGCACGAAGCGTGCGATCTGGTCGGCGCCGCCGCCCGGACCTGCCATGATGGTGAAATCGATGGGGCGTTTCGGCTGCCAATCCTGGGCCATCGAGGCCACGGGCAGGGATGCCAGCAGGGTGCTGGCGGCAGCGCCCAATAATGCTCTCTTGGTCAGTGTCATTCGTCGTCCTCCCTTTGAACGTCCGGTGTCCCGGACCAGTGGTTCGCGTCCTTCGCGAGTATCCCTTCCTGCGTAACCGACCCCCGACATGTCGCGGTGCTCGGATCCGGTGCAGGCGCAGGAATTCAGTGCGCCATCAGGACCGCCATCTCTGTGCGGTCCACGATGCGTTCGGTATTTCCGCCGAAGAGAATCTCGGTCTCGTGGCTGTGGCTGTAGGCGCCGGTGACCAGCAGGGTCGCGCCGATCTCCTTGCAGGTCTTGAGAAGGGCCGTCGCGGGATCCTTGCCGTCCATGCGTACCAGTTCGGCCTTGATGCCGCGCAAAGCGTAATACTCTGCCAACTCGTCCGCGCCGGGCCCGTGGGGTTCGCCCTTGCCACCCGTGAGGATGGTCACGCGCTTGGCCATCCCGACAATGTCCAGCGACGAGGCCACGGCGCGTGACGCGGGCAGGGAGCCGTTCCAGCCGATCGCCACGTGATCCGCGAAGGTCGCGTCCGGGCGCAATTCGCCGGGGCAGAGCAGAACCGGACGTCCCGCGCCGTAAAGCGCCGACTTCAGTGAGCTTTGGCCGAGGTTCCGTTCCCGCTGCGGCTTCGGCAGGACGATCACATCGGCGAGCCTGCCCTTGTGGCGCACCATGTCGGCCATCTTCTCGGGCTCTTCGGAAAAGGTGCAGGTGACGCTTCCATCAGTCGCAGCACCTTCCTTCAGCCCATATTCGGCAGCCAGCTTATGAAGGATCTTGCGCAGATGCTCTTCCTGGCGGTCTGCCAGTTCCACGGCCTGGCTCATCATCGTCTTGCGGGCGAATTCAGGCATCGCAAATCCCTGCGGGATCATGTCTTTCGCCTGAACCCGGCAATGCACGACATTGACGCGCGCGCTGTGCCTCTTGGCCAGTTCCGCCGCATGCGCGAGCACGGTTGAGACCATGCCATCCCCTCTCACGGGGACCAAAATGGACTTAATCATCTCACCTGCCTCAAGTCATACTCCCCGCCACTTTCCTTGCGGGTCGCCAGTTTCGACTGGTCGTGTTGCAAGGCCTGTGGCGCTCCGAGGTGCTACATGGAGTGCGCAGGATTATTTCGTCAAGAAGTAATTTTCCATAACTTTCGTGCGGAGGGGATTTTCCCTGATTTATAAGCCATTGTTTAACTGAAATTTTTTAGCATCCCGTCGTATACCGATAAAATGCGGCGTCCGCGCCTCTCGAAGGTGATTCTTGCCTGAGATGCGGCATGTTGCGCGTGCTGCCGGGGCAGGGGGGATGGGAGGCACCGGCCTGACCTCGGACGAAAGCGGCTCGGATCGTCGCGTTCGAGGGCGGTCACCTACCGAGGAGCGGGGGTGTCTCACGCCCGGCGATGAGCGCTCGTCAAACCCTGACGACCTGGCGCGGGTACATGTCGTGCGGGCTCGCAATTGGAAGTGGTCAAAATAACGACTGTAGACTCATATTTTGATTTCCAATTGGGAATTCAGGCCATTAGCCGAAAAATACGAAATACTCGACTTAAACACCCCGTTCGCGCACTCTAATCGTGACGTTGAGGAAGGATTCGAGGCCCATTCATAGCTCGAAAAAACCTCTCAATTTCATCGCTAAAGAATATGCATTTGAATTAGATATATTTCGGAGTGTGGGTAAATGGTGACTGCGGTTGGCTTTCAGGGTGTCGTGAATGGTGTTCAGACCGACCTGGACACATTGGGCGGATATTCCTCCGACATCGGAAGCGTGCTGTCGGGCGCCGAAACCGTCCTTGATCTGCCGGGCGAGCTTGAGGACGAGTTGCGGGATGCGGCTGATACGATCGACCTTCCGAATTCGATTGTGACAGCTCTTGGCGCCGTGCCGTTCGGGATCGGGACAGCCATCCGCCAACTCGACAATGTCGCGAATTCGGTCTCGGGCACGGTGGACGACCAGGCCGATGTTCTGGCCGCTCTGGATGCGTCATGGCAACCGACGCGCAGCATCGTCGACAATGCACAAAGCGTGAATACCACCATCGGCGCGTCCATCTCCGGCCTCGCTACGGCAAATCAGGACCGCGTGGAGCAGGCCGATCTGCTGGTGGCCAGCTTGGGCGATCAGCAGATTTTCGAAGGATCTGAACTGGCTGCGCGCATGGCGGGGTATTCCCAACTGGCCGGAAACTGGAACAGCCTTCTGGATGCAGGGGTGCAACCCGTTCAGGCGGCGCTGTCCGATTTGCAGACCGCCATCGACGCGATCGAGAACGCGGTGCCCAGCCTCAGTGGCGTGTCCAATGCGCTCGACAGCGCGCTTGGGGTCTTCAGCGGTGCTGCGGGTATTGCGAATGACATCGAAGACGCGTTGGACGTGACGATCAACCTGCCGTTTCCGCTGCCCGACATCAATGTTCTCGATGTCCTGCAAACGATCACCGAATGGATCGATACGATTGTCGGGATCGTGGAAGACTTCGTAATCGATGTGCTTGCGGATATCGGCATCGACATCCGCGGCGTGTTCGACTCCATCGCCGACGAGATGCTGGGGTTCCTCGACCCGTTCTTCGATCAATTCGACGTGCTGGGCGAGGCCGTGGCACCACTCTTCCAGAACCTGACCAGCGCCATCAGCACCTTGCAGACCGCCTTCGCCGATCTGGTGGCAGATGCTGAGGAGATTGTCGGATCGCCCCAGCTTCTCGACAACGTGGTGGTGGGGCTCGACACGGGCGACGCGCCGAACCCCGCCGACACCCTGACCGGCGATGGGGCTTCGAACGCCATGTTTGGTCTTGCCGGTGACGACAACCTGCGCGGGGGTGTGGGGGACGATTTCCTGTTCGGGGGCACCGATAACGACACAATGATCGGAGGCGCTGGCAATGACGAGATGTTTGGCGGCGCGGGCAACGACGTGGTGCTGGGCGTCGCGGGCGACAACCTTTACGACGGTGGGGCGGGCGATGACCGCCTGATCGCGCAGGACGGAGACGACACGCTGATCGGCGGCGCCGACCGCGACCTGATCGTCAGTGGCGGCGGGGCGGACAGTTTCGTGTTCATGGCCGGTGCCGATACCGACATCGTTGTTGATTTTCATAACGATATCGATACCTTGCTGGTCGATGCGGATTTGGCGGGTGGCCTTGGCGCTGCCGATTTCGTGCAGCAGAACGCGATCACTCTCAACGGTTTCACAGCATTGAAGGTGGATGACGATGTCATGATCCTCTTGGGCGTGACCAAGGATCAGCTGCAGAACGATATCGAGTTCATCTAGAAACTGACGGTGCGGGTCCAATGCGCGTCCTTGCGCTGGATGGTCCGCGGGCGGCCGCGTCATAACGCACTGTTTGAGCTGGACCGTGCTCAGCCACGCCCCTTGATCCTATGGTGCCGCGCGATGGTGTCAGCCCCGGATCAGAATGGCCCGGAAATCGTTCACATTGGTCAGGGTCGGCCCCGTCTCGATCAGACAGCCCAAGCGCTCGAACACGCTGAAACTGTCATGCGCCGCAAGCATCTGACGCGCATCGAGGCCTGCGAGGGCTGCGTCCCTCGGAAAGCCCGCGTTGATGATCGCCCCGGCCGCGTTCTCGGTCCCGTCGATGCCGTCCGTGTCCGCGGCAACGGCGCAGATGCCGTCATGGCCATTCAGCGCGAGCGCGAGGGACAGCAGGAACTCGGTGTTGCGCCCCCCGCGACCGGGCTTCGTGTCGCCGACTGTCACGGTCGTCTCCCCGCCGGAGATCAGAACCGCAGGCGGCGCAGCAGGCGTTCCGTGGCGCGCCACAGCCTTGGCCATCCCGGCCATCACGGTGCCCAACTCGCACGCCTCTCCCTCCAATGCATCCCCCAGGAGAACTGGCGTTACGCCCGCGGCTCGCGCGACCTCTGCCGCGGCCTCAAGCGAGGCTTGCGGCGTTGCGATCAGGCGATAATCAGGCTCGAAGGGTTCGGCATCCGGGGAGGGGGCACGCAGCATGTCCTGCGCGGCCTTGGGCAGCGACGCGCCGAGTTTGTCGGCGAGATAGGACAGGTCTGCCTGCGCCGTCGGGTCGGGCACGGTCGGCCCGGACGCGATGGCTTCAGGGTCGTCGCCGGGCACATCTGAAATCGCGAGCGTCACGAGCCGCGCATCTTTCGCCGCGCGCGCAAGTCCGCCGCCTTTCACCTGCGAGAGGCGGCGGCGCACCTTGTTCATCTCGGAGATCGACAGACCGGAGGCCAAGAGGAGCCGGTTCACCGCAACGAGATCGTCGAGGGTCAGCGGTGGCCGGGGCAGAGACAGCAAGGACGAGCCGCCTCCGGAGATCAACGCGAGAACCAGGTCGTTCGGCCCCGCCTTGGCCGCTTCCTCCATGATCTCCCGGGTCGCAGCCTCTGCCGCGGCATCGGGCACCGGGTGGGCGGCCTCTCGGACGGTGATCCGATCGGTCGGGACCGCATGCCCGTAGCGCGTCACGACGACGCCCGTCAGATCGACATCGGGCCAGGCCTGCTCGACCGCGCGCGCCATGGAGGCCGCCGACTTCCCGCCGCCCACGACGATGCAGCGCCCGCGCGGCTTCTCGGGCAGGTGGGACGCCAGGACCCGCGCCGGATCCGCCGCGCCGATGGCAGCATCCAGCATCCGCCGAAGCAGGTCTTGTGCATCATCGTCGGTCATCATCTACCGCTCAGATATTCTCGCCGCGGATGGCTTCGCACACGGCGTCGGTGACTTCCTGCGTGGTGGCCGTGCCGCCCACATCCGGTGTCATGATCCCGTCGGCGCAGACTTTCTCCACCGCGCGCATCAGGCGTTCGGAGGCATTCGCTTCGCCCAGATGGTCGAGCATCTGGCTTGCGGTCCAGAAGGTGGCCACGGGATTTGCGATGCCCTTGCCGGTGATGTCGAAGGCCGAGCCATGGATCGGCTCGAACATGGAGGGATAGCGCCGTTCGGGATCGATATTGCCCGTGGGCGCCACGCCGAGGCTGCCTGCCAGCGCACCGGCGAGGTCCGACAGGATGTCTGCGTGCAGGTTGGTCGCGACGATGGTGTCGAGGCTCTTGGGATCCTTGACCATGCGCACGGTCATGGCATCGACCAGCATCTTGTCCCAGGTCACGTCCGGGAAATCCTTGGACACCTCGGCCGCGATCTCGTCCCACATCACCATGCCAAACCGCTGGGCGTTGGACTTCGTCACCACGGTCAGGAGTTTCCGGGGCCGCGACCGGGCCAGTTCGAACGCATAGCGCATGATCCGCGTGACGCCGGTGCGGGTGAAGATCGACACTTCCGTGCCGACTTCCTCGGGCATGCCCTGATGCGTGCGTCCGCCATTGCCGGAATATTCCCCCTCGGAGTTCTCGCGCACGATGACCCAGTCGAGATCACCGGGGCCGACACCGGCCAGAGGCGAGGTGATGCCCGGCAGGATCTTGGTCGGGCGCACATTCGCATATTGGTCGAAGCCCTGGCAGATCGGCAGGCGCAGACCCCAGAGCGTGACGTGATCCGGCACATCGGGCGCGCCCACGGCACCGAAGAAGATGGCGTCGAAATCCTTGATCTCGTCGCGTCCGTTCTCGGGCATCAGCGCGCCGGTCTTCTTGTAGCGCTCCGAGCCCCAGTCGAATTCGGTGACGTCGAAGGTGAAGCTACCGTCGCGCCGGGCCAGTGCCTCGAGCGCCTGCAATCCGGCGGCGATCACCTCTGGGCCGATGCCGTCGGCCGGAATCGAGGCGATCCTGTAGGTCTTCACCGCATCACCTGCCGCGTGTGATTGGCCGGACGGCGCAGTCGCGGGCTTGCCCTCTGTCAGGATCGTCATGCTGTTTCCTCCTCGTCAACACGTGTTTGCGCGGAAGCGTACAGGCAGGCGATTGCGCTTCTCAATTCCACGTCGATTATATACTTAAATGAAATACTGACGCGATTAGAGAGCGCATGTGAATATCACTCAATTGAAATGCCTGCTTGCGGCGGCGGAGACCCTGCATTTCGGACGCGCCGCGCAGTCGCTCGGTATGCTGCCTGCGACGCTTGGACGGCAGATCAAGCAACTCGAGGATCACCTCGGCGTGTCGCTGTTCACGCGCACCACGCGCGCTGTCGCACTCACGGAGGCGGGTAGTCGGATCTTGGAGGATGCCCGCGCGCTCGTCGCCCAGGCCGAGGCGTTCGAGGAAAAGGTCCGCGCCGTGCGCAGCGACGGTGAACATGTCCTCAGGGTCGGCGCGATCGATAGCGCGGCGGCCGGGTTGATTCCGCAAATCCTGCACCCGCTGCAGGCCGCGCATCCGGAGCTGAAGATCCAGATCGTCGAGCAGAAGACCATTCACCTATTGCCGAAACTTCTGAGCGGCAGCCTCGACATCGCGTTGTGCCGTCCGCCCGACATCCGGGACCCGCGATTGGTCTTCCAGACCCTGTTCTATGAGACGGCCGTCGTCGCCCTGCCGAAATCGCATCCCCTGGCCGACCGCGAAGCGATCGAGATTGCCGATCTTGCCGAAGAGCCCCTGATCGTGCCGGACCGGCGGTCCCGACCGCATTCCCACGATCTGACCATGTCGCTGTTTCTCGGCGCGGGCCTGACGGCGCGGGTCGCGCAAATTGCAGAAGAGAAGCAGACCATCGTCAACCTGGTGGCGGCGGGGACCGGTTTGGCCATCGTGCCGCGCTGGACGTCGCGCCTTGGCGTCAAGGGCGTGAACTTCATTCCCCTGGCAACAACGGATGCGACCTCGCAGGCGAAACTGATCCTTGCCGCTGCATGGGCGCGGGGCACGCGAGACCGGCTTCGGGATGATTTCCTCCAGACCCTCGATGCCAATCTAGGCGTGCTCGAAGCCTCGGCCTGATTATTTCATAACTGAATATAATCCGTGACGAATTGAGTTGGAGACGCTCCTTCGACCACACTCTTCCTCGGAGGACGCGCCACATCAGGATGCGTCACGAGGGGAATACAACGGAGGAGGAAACCGATGAAATTCACCACATTTCTTGCCGCCGCAGCATGCGTCGCAGCATTGCCGGCAGTCGCGCAGGACAATGCGGACTGGCCGAGCAGCCTGACCATCGGCACAGGCAGCCAGGGCGGCACCTATTTCGGCTATGGCAGCGGCTTCGGCGCGATGATCAGCGAAGAGCTGGGCGTCAATGCCGGCGTCGAGATCACCGGCGGCCCGGTGCAGAACGTCACGCTGGTCGAGGCGGGCGAGCATCAGCTCGGCTTCGTCACGCTCGGCCCCGCCGATGAAGCGCGCCGCGGCGAAAGCCCGCTGATGCCGGGCACGCCGCATGAAGGCGTGCGCGCGCTCTTCCCGATGTACCAGACGCCGCTGCAGGCGGCCGTGCTGGCATCCTCGGATATCGAGAGCTTCCAGGACCTCGCAGGCAAGCGCGTGGGCGTCGGCCCCGCGGGCGGCACATCGGCCACCTACTGGACGCGCTTTTTCGAGAACGCGGAAGGTTACGGCGATGTGACGATCTCCAACGCGGGCGGCTCGGACACGGCCGGTCAGCTCAAGGACGGTCTGATCGATGCGTTCGTCTATGCTGCGGGTCTGCCGACGGGCGCCTATTCGCAGCTCGCCGTCGAAAACGACGTGCGCTTCCTGTCGATGGATGACGAGACGCTGGCGACCATGAAGGAAATCGTGCCCGCAATGGCCGATTTCACCATCCCCGCGGACACCTACGAGGATCAGCCCGAGGATCTTCAGACCGTATCGCTTTGGAACTTCGCCATCGCGCATGAGGACATGCCGGAAAGCCTCGCCTACGAGATCACGGCACTCGCCATGGAAAACCATGACCGCATGATGACCAACCATGCTGCCGCACGCGAGACCCTGCCGGAGAACGTCTCCAAGAACACCGTCATCCCGTTCCACCCGGGCGCTGCCCGCTGGTTCGAGGAGAACGGCTTCGACGTGCCGTCGGTCGAGTAAACCCGCGCCACATCTGGCAAAAGTCTGAACGCGCGCGGGCGGCGATTCCCATGTCGCCGCCCGCTTCTTTTCATATTCACGAGCGATCCGGACCATGAGCAACGCGCAGCATAAGCACAGCCCAAACCCGGCCGAAAGCGACGGTAAGTCCGCCATCGAGCAAGAATTGGCCCGCGCCAATGTCGACAACGACCCCGTAGCCGCGAACCAGAGGCTGTTTATCGGCAGCCGCAACTTCATCGTCGCGGCGATGTGTGTGGCCTACACGGTGTTCCACCTTCTGGTGATGAACGTCTACCCGCTGGAAACCTGGGCCTATCGCCTGACCCATGTGGGCGGCGGTCTGCTGCTCGGCTTCCTTCTGTTCGGCTCCCAGCCGTTCGGAGAGGATGCGGGACCGACCCAACGCGAAAGCCTCATGTCAAAAGTGCTGCTGGTTCTTGCCGGGGCAGGGGTCCTCTACGGCCTGATCGGTGTTGTCGCGATCTGGATCAACGGCACGCTTCTGGGCGAGATGATGCCTCCGGCCTGGGCAATGTCGACCTTCGGCATCCCGCTGACCCTCGGCACGGGCCTCGCCATCGTGCATGGCTGGGTCTTTCCCCATCGGGGGCGGATGCAATTCGCGCCGGGCGATGTGGTGCTGGCCTTGGCCGCGATCGCCTTCACGGCCTACCTGATCTTCTTCGCGCGCCAGCTTCAACTGCGTGCGGGCATGCCCATGGCCCTGCCGGGCGATATGTGGTCGGCCATCACCGGCGTGCTGCTGATCATCGAGCTCACGCGCCGCCTTGCCGGGATGGCGCTGGTGATCATCGCGGGCGTTTTCGTGGCCTATGCTTTCGCGGGCCCCTGGCTGCCCGGGATTTTCGAGCATCGCGGCTATGACGTGAAGCGTTTCTTCTCCTACATCTTCACCGATAACGGGGTGCTCGGCGCGCCGATCGCGATCTCGTCCACCTACATCATCCTGTTCGTCGTCTTCGCGGCCTTTCTGCAGACCACGCGGGTCGGGGAATACTTCGTGAACCTCGCCTTCGCGGCTGCGGGCCATCGCCGCGGCGGTCCGGCCAAGGTGGCGATCTTCGCCTCCGGTCTCATGGGCATGATCAACGGCACCTCGGCGGGCAATGTCGTGGCGACCGGTTCGCTGACCATCCCGATGATGAAAAAGGTGGGCTACCGGCCCCAGACCTCCGCCGCGGTGGAGGCCGCAGCCTCCACGGGCGGGCAGATCATGCCGCCGATCATGGGCGCAGGCGCCTTCATCATGGCCGAGATCACGGGCATCGCCTACATGGACATCGTCTATGCCGCGATCATCCCGGCGGTGATCTACTTCGTGTCGGTCTATTTCATGGTCGATCTGGCCGCTAAGAAGGCCAACATGATGGGCCTGCCGCGCGACCAGCTTCCCAAGCTCGCGAAACTGGCCAAGCAGATCTACCTGTTCCTCCCCATCGTGGTGCTGATCTACGCGCTCTTTGCAGGCTATTCGGTGATCCGCTGCGGTACGCTGGCGATGATCACCGCCGCGGTGGTGTCCTGGCTCACGCCGCACCGCATGGGGCCGCGGCAACTGATCCAGGCGCTCGACAACGGCGCGCGCATGGTGCTGCAGCTGGTCGCGGTCTGTGCCACGGCGGGGATCATCGTGGGGGTCATCGCCCTGACAGGCATCGGCTCGCGCTTCTCGACGGTGCTGCTGGCGCTGGCGGATCAGAGCCAGATCCTCGCGCTTTTCTTCGCCATGGTCGTGTCGATCATCCTCGGCATGGGGATGCCCACGACGGCGGCCTATGCCGTGGCGGCCTCGGTCATCGCACCGGGCGTCATCAACCTCGGCGTCGCACCGCTGACCGCGCATCTCTTCATCTTCTATTTCGCGGTGATGTCGGCAATCACGCCACCCGTGGCGCTGGCCGCCTATGCGGGCTCCGCGCTGGCCGGGTCGGACCCGATCCGCACGAGCGTGGAGAGCTTCAAGATCGGCCTTGCGGCCTTCGTGGTGCCCTACATGTTCTTCTACTCGCCCGCGATGCTGCTCAACGGCAGTTGGTTTGACATCGCCCATATTGCTGCAACGGCGCTGGTCGGCGTGTACCTGTTGTCCTGCGCGGTGCAGGGCTGGTTCTTCGGCCACGCCAACGCGGCAGTTCGCGCAGCCCTCGGGGCGGGCGGACTGACCATGATCGCAGGCGGCTGGATTACGGACGCAATCGGGGTGGGCATCGCGATCGTTCTGGTGCTGATCCAGCGCGGACGCATGGGCGCCTCCGATTTCGCTCGTGGTGCCGACTGAGGGTAGCGGCGAAGCCCGCCCTCTGGTCGGATCAAGCGGTCATAAGGGATAAAGCGAGAGGCGCCGAAATGGCGTCTCTTCGCGCAAGGGTGCGGTGGTCCGGGCAGGACCGTTCGACCCGTCAAACCGAAGATCTGAACCACGCGGCTCCGAACATATCGGATAGCCGCGTGGTCACATCGACGCCTCCCGGGCAATACCGGCTCATTCGATCTGGACGATTCCGGCAAAACGGTCGCGGATCACGTCGCGGATGAGGGTCGCCATGCGCTGGATCAGTTCGCGATGCGCGGCCCGCCGCCGCCACGCCAAACCGATGGAGCGTGTGAGACGATCCTTGCGAAAGGGCCGGACAACCACGTCGCCGGTATCGCCCGAGACCTCGGAGCGCACGTAAAGCGCCGGAAGGAAACTCACGCCCATATCAAGCGCCGTCATCTGCCGCACGGCATCAAGGCTCGTCCCTTCGTAATCGCGCCGCAGGTTCGCCCCGACCTCTTCGCAAAGTGCCGCGATTTGCGTGTGTAGCCGGTAGGCGTCGGACAGACCGATGACATCGAGCCCGGCAAGATCCGAAGGCGCAATATTCTGCCGGGCGGCGAAGGGATGATCCTGTGCCATGGCAAGCTTCAGAGGCTCCCGAAAAAGCCGCTGCGTTTCGATATCGGCGGATGAGACCGGGAGCTGCGTCAGGATGAGATCGTGCTGACCCGTCATGAGTTCGTCCTGAAGCTGCAGCGGCGTCGCGTCGCGCGCGATCACCTTGAGCGCCGGGTAGGACAGATGAAGCTGGCGCATCACATGCGGCAGCAGATAGGGGCCGAGGGTCGGGGTGGAGCCGAAGCGCACAGTTCCGCCGAAGCCCGCGCGCATATCCTGCGCCAGGGCGCGGAGCGTGTCTGCCTCATCCGCAACCCGGCGCGCCTGCTCGAGCATCGTGCGCCCGTGTGGCGTGAGGACCGCGCCGCGTTGGCCGCGCTCCACCAGTTCCACGCCGAGGGCCTCTTCCAGCGCCACGATCTGCTGGCTGAGCGACGGCTGGCTGATGCCGACACGCTCGGCCGCGCGCCGGTAATGGCGCGTGTCCGCAAGTGCGAGGAAATAGGTCAGCTGTCTCAGCGTGAAATCTGCGGGCATCCGGTTTGCTCATGCGGTATCGGGCTTCGAATAATATAGGAAAGGCCGATCAAACTTTCAGGTTTATCTGTCTTTTTCCAATCGAACGCCTTGGCCATATCGCAAGTGCGGTCGGCAAAGATCGCTTCGGCTTAAACACAGGGAGACTGAAAGATGAATGGGATGCCCGCCAAGAAACGCCACTCGATCATGGCTCGGGTCGACAATCTGCGCCGACGTCGGCGCGAGTTGGCCGCGCGGGTCTATGCCGAATTGCGCAGACCCGCGCCGTGCAGCCTGACCTTGCAGGCCCTCAAACGGGAGCGCTTGCGCCTAAAGGACGAGATTTCCCGCTTCGACGGGCTGGTGCGCCAGAAGCCGCAGTCGCGCACTCCTTTGCCAGCGGCGTAACGCATGATGTTCGTCAGCTTTCTTTACCGCAACAGCGGGCTCAGCCGGATGCACAGCCTCGATCTTGAGGACATGAAGCAGGCCATCTCCGAAGAAGATCATGACGGGCCGGACGGCGGAAGCCCGCATGCGGACCGTCAAAGACCGGACCGTCATCGCCGAACGAAATCCGGGCCGCATTAATCGGTGGTTTGGGATCAGGGCAGGGGGGTGCGATGCCCCCCGCCCATGGCCAAACACACGTTGGGAGCAACAGCGTCTCCGAGAACGCGGCTTCGGCCGTGCGGCACGTACTCATCCGCCTTGCGCTCATCTCGGGGGACGCTCGAAGTGCTCTGCCTGAAAAGGTTTCCTCGGTCGCCATCCGCCCAGGCGCGCGTGAGTCCCTCTGACCGCCGCCGGTACCCTCAGCATCGCAAATCTGCCTACCGGCGATGGACCCAATGCCGAGTACCTGTGCGCAGGCGCGCAGATATCGGGGCAAATACCCGTTTATTGCGCGGTGAAACCCAATATCCTGCATGTCGAGTCCATAATGGAGAAGATGCATGAGCTGGAACCCGGCCCTTGACCCGCATTGCCCCACCGGAGACGAGGTGGATGCGATCGACACGATTATCGTCCCCCGTGCGCGGGACCTCGGCGGGTTCGAGGTGCGGCGCGCGCTGCCTGCGCCCCGTCGCCAGATGGTCGGTCCGTTCATTTTCTTCGACCAGATGGGCCCCGCCGAATTTCTTCCGACGCGGGGCATGGATGTGCGGCCCCATCCGCATATCGGTCTGGCGACGATATCCTACCTGTTCAGAGGCCGCATGCATCACCGCGACAGCCTCGGCACAGATGCGTGGATCGAGCCCGGAGCGGTGAACTGGATGGTTGCAGGGCACGGCATTACCCATTCCGAGCGTACGGACGACAAGACGCAGGTCGATCCGATGCCGTTCTTCGGCATCCAGACCTGGGTTGCGCTGCCCAGGGACCATGAGGATCGCGCACCGGAATTCGTGCACGCGGCGACCGACACGCTTCCGATGCTCGAGGGCGAAGGAAAATCGGTGCGGCTCATCCTCGGCAATGCCTGGGGGGAACGCGCGCCGGTCGAGACCGCCTCCGAGATGTTCTATGCCGATGCGACGCTTGCACCCGACGCCGCAATTCCGCTGCCCGACGAGCATGAGGATCGCGGCATCTATGTCGTGGAGGGCGCGGTCACGATCGCGGGGGAGACCTTCGAAGCCGGTCGCATGATGGTGATCCGGCCGGGAGACCGGCTGTCCCTGAAGGCGGGGCCTTCGGGCGCTCGGGTCATGCTGCTCGGGGGCGAGACCCTTGAAGGGTCGCGGTATATCTGGTGGAACTTCGTGGCCTCGTCGAAGGAGCGGATCGAAGAGGCGAAGGAAGCCTGGCGGGCCGGGGATTGGCAGGCAGGCCGGTTCCAGCTGCCTCCCGGTGATGACGCGGAGTTCATTCCATTGCCGGAACGATAGGGGCGCGCGTGTCGGAATGGCGCGCCGTAAATAGTTTTGGCGCTTCATCGAGAAAGGTCTGGATGCAGCCGTCCTTCTAGATCGGGCACGTACCCCCTTGTTCCCGACTTAGGCGCGCCTTTCGCGCCGCTGTCCCAGGGACGAGATCGCCGCGCAGGCCATCGTGGTACGTGTGCCATAGGAGGGTAAACCATCTAGTCGCAGGCGGCGCTCAATTCTCGATAACGGCGTCGACCTCGATTTCGACAAGCCATTCGGGATTCACGAACCGGCTGACCGCCATGATCGTGTCCACCGGACGTGCGTCGAGACAATAGAGTTTTCGCGCCTCTATCGCGTCTTTCCAGTGACCGATATCGGTCAGGAGAACCCGAGTTCTGACGATGTCCTGCAAGCCGGACCCCGCGTCTTCAAGGGCGGCTTTGATGATCTCAAAGCATTGTCGGGTTTGCTGAATGACATCCCCAACGCCCACCGTCCGGCCATCCGCGTCAACCGGCGCCGTGCCCCCGACCGCGATGAAATTTCCAACGCGCACCGCACGGCTGAACCCGACGATCTGCTCCATCGGGTTCCCGTTGGATACCAGGTGTCTCCGATGTCCCATGGCGGGGCCCTCCCTGAACACTCAAGAGGAACTCTAGCACATATTGGCGTTCAAGTGTCCGTCTTTGCCGAGCGCGGGGACGAGGGCAGGGGCCCGCTCAATGGGAAGACGCATCTCGCCTGAGCGCAGCATGGAGATGACATTGCCGCGCGGATAGCCGACTTCATATGCGACTTTGCGCTGTGTTTTGCCCGAAGCATCGAGGGCATCTGCGATCAGTAGGGCGGTGGGGCTGTGGGGCATGTCGATCCTCTGCATCTGTTGTGTCGATGCTTGCTTTTGTGAGGATTGGGCGCGTCCTTGCTGGGCGGAGCTCATCGCAAAGCGTCTTGGGTGAGCGTAGCTGATCGCTACTGCCTGCAGGTCTAGGTTCTGGACGCCTCCATCAGGCGTGAGACTGCGCCAAGCCAGACTTGGCCGCGACGCCTTCCGCTTCGACTTGGTTATGAAGCCAATCCGAAAATTCCCGCACCATGGGATCGTTCTTGCGCGCAATCGTGTAGGCGACTGAGTAGATCACGAAGGGCATGGTCACCGCATCGAACAGGCGGACGAGTGTTCCATTCTTCAACGTATCTCGTACCACCGCATCATAGGCAAGCGCCACCCCCTGTCCCTTTTCTGCTGCTGTTGTTGCCAGCTCGCAATTGGGAAATCTCGGGCCTCTTGGGAAGGCGGGAGGCGTGACATCTGCGGCTTGGAACCATTCCTGCCATGCATCCATTGTCTCGTCATGCATCAACGTGACACGCCGGAGATCCTCTGGTTTCCGAAGGTTCTCGGCTGCTTTCAACGCCGGGCTCGCGACGGGGTAGCGCGCCGACTGCATAAGTGGCTCAGTAATCACACCGGGCACATGGGCGTCTGCCCACTGGATGACCACATCGGCCCCGTTCGACGAGAAATCGGTCGACGGCGCCCCGTTGGATACGGAGATCCTCACCCGATCGCCGAACGCGAGATCATTCAGGCGCGGCACGAGCCAGCGGGCGGCAAAACCCGGGGTGCAATGCACGCGGAATGGCTTATGCCCCGCCTCTTTTACATTGCGCGTCGTCTCGTCGAAAAGATCGAGCAGCGCAGTCATTTTGCGCGCATAGGTGCGTCCGGTGAGCGTCAACTCTACCCGGTTGCCTGATCGTATAAACAGATCGGTATCGAGATAGGTCTCGAGTGCACGGATCTGGTGGCTGACTGCCGATGCGGTGAGGCAAAGCTCTTCGGCGGCAGCTTTGACACTGCCTCTCCGGGCCGCGGCCTCGAAGGCGCGCACAGCGGCGAATGGTGGGTATTTGCGGCTCATCGATCCCTTCCCGTGTGTGCGGGCGACGCGTCTTGCTCTTGCCCAGTATGGCACAATCAATGCCATCGCTCAAAACGCGGATCAGGCCACCGCGAGAGGCTGAAAGGAATTCAGTCTGCCGTGAAAAACCATCATTTGAGCCAAATCGCTGTTCCGCAGAGACTTTTCAAATGAGCCACCCCGATTTGAGAAGGACGACAGAGATGAAAATACTTTCAACGCATTCCCAATCCCCAACCCGTTATCTGCGACGCGTGGTCATCGGCAGTACCATTCTGGCATTGTCGGCCACGATGTTGTTTGCCGAAGGACACTTCCCAACCGAACATGCAGGTTTGCAGGTTGAGCAACTCGCTAATGTGCCCCCGGACTCGATTGAACGGCAACTGGGGCTCGAGGGCAGGATGCTACTTGCGCGACGGATCACAATCATGCCGGGTGGCCAGATCGCCAAGCACAGCCATGACACCGTGCCGGGCATCGTCTTCATGGAAAGCGGCGCTTGGACAGAAGGCACCGACGAAGGCGAGACCCTGAGATCTGCAGGAGATACATTCATTGAAGATGCCGACACCACGCATTGGTTCTACAACCGAGGTGACGCGCCAGCCTCCGCGCTTGTGTTCGATATCAAGCCGTCAAGCTGATGTGTTAACGGTGCGAAACAACCGCATTTTTGGGACTGGTTGGACCAGTCCCACACAAGCTTGAGGGCCGTGCGCACAGAGTACCAAATTATGGTAAGGAAGTGGTGCCCGGGGGCGGAATCGAACCACCGACACGAGGATTTTCAATCCACTGCTCTACCCCTGAGCTACCCGGGCACGGGTGAGGGCTCTCCCTCGGGTGAGCGCGGTCTAGCCAGAACTGAAACGGGTGTCCAGAGGTCGAACGGGAAAAATGCATCTCACGCATGTCTGCCGCGCAAAAGGGACCGGTGATGCCGTCCGTCCAAGGGTCAGGGAGGCCACGCGATTGCGACGTCGAGGCGTCATTCGTCGCTTTCCAGCGCGGCTGCGCTGCTCTAGATGCAGCCTCATGCCGATATCGTCCAAAAACCTCGCCGACCTGCTCGACCATGGCTTCGACACTGTCATCGATGTCCGGTCGCCTGCGGAATTCGCGGAGGATCACCTGCCGGGCGCGATCAACCTGCCGGTGCTGGACAATGAAGAACGCGCCCGCGTCGGGACGATCTACAAACAGGAATCGCCGTTTCGCGCGCGCAAGATCGGGGCGGCGCTCGTCTTCAAGAACGCCGCACGCCACATCGAAGGTCCGCTGGCCGATCAGGACGGGGGCTGGCAGCCGCTGGTCTATTGCTGGCGGGGCGGGCAGCGGTCGGGCTCCATGGCCTGGATGTTGCGCGAGATCGGTTGGCGATCCGATACGATCAAGGGCGGCTACAAGACCTATCGGCGGCTCGTCTGCGGGATGCTGTATGACGCACCGTTGAACCTGCGACTGGTGCAGCTTGGGGGATATACCGGCACGGCCAAGACCGATTTGTTGGGCGTTCTGGCGCAACGAGGCATTCAGGTCATCGACCTTGAGGGGCTTGCCCATCACCGCGGATCGCTGCTTGGCGATCGGCCGGGCGGGCAACCGAGCCAGAAGGCGTTTGAAAGCGCTTTGGCCCGTGAAATCCTCCGTCTGGATCCGGCGCGTCCGGTCGTGGTCGAAGCCGAGTCGAGCAAGATCGGCGATCTGATCCTGCCGCCGTCGCTATGGGCTGCGATGAAGGACGCGCCCTGGATCGAGATGGCAGCACCGATCAAGGCGCGCACCTCCTACCTGGTCGAGGCCTATGCCGATATCCTGGCCGATGGCGACGCGCTGAAGGAAAAACTGGCGCCGCTTCGGCGTCATCGCGGACATGCTCTGGTTGATGATTGGTTCGACCGGATCGGGCGCGGTGACAAGGCAGGGCTCGTGGAAAGCCTGATGCAGGATCACTACGATCCGGCCTATGCCACGGCGATGCGCGGGCTGGCGCCGGAGGTGATCGCGCGGGTGGACGCCAAGTCGCTAGATCAAAGCGCTTTGGGGGAGGTCGCGGCCGAGATCGAGGGCACGCTCGACCAGATGGGCAACCTTGTCAGGTCCTGACCTCGATAGCGCCGGGGCGCGCTGTCAGATGCCCCACCTCTGCCGCCGCGAAGCCCGCGTTTCGAAGCGCTTTGAGTTGCTCCGCCGCGTTTTCCGACGAGACCGCCGCCAGAAGACCTCCGGAGGTTTGCGGATCGAACAGAAGCGCGTGACGGGCGGTTTCCGGCAGGTCGGGGGCAACTTCGCGGTTCTGGGGATAAAGCGACGACCGATGACCTGCATCAGCCAAGGCCAGCGCGCCCTGCATCCACGGGATATCGGACAAAGACAGGGCGAGCCCGCAGCCTGACGCCTCCGCCATGTTCTGCGCGTGACCGATCAGCCCGAAGCCCGTCACATCGGTCATCGCATGCGCGTCGGCCAGGATCCGCGCGGCGCCGGACTGGTCTTGGCACATCCATTCCCAGCAGGCGGCAACATCGTGGCCGGAAGCTTGCCCCTGCATCTCGGCCGCAAGGATCGTGCCGGAGCCAATCGGTTTCGTCAGGATCAGCACATCGCCGGCCTGTCCGCCGGACAGGGTGATCGGTGCGGCCTCGGCAAGGCCCGTGAGCGAAAACCCGATGGTCAGCTCATCGCCGACGGAGGAATGACCGCCGACGATCTCGGCGCCGCTTGCGCGCAGCACCTCTGACGCGGTGGTGACGATCTCGGTCAGCATGCGCGCGCTCAGCTGATCCGAAAGGCGCGGCAGGTTCAGGTTGAGCGTTGCGGCTTGCGGGGCCGCGCCCATGGCGTGGATATCGCCAAGCGCGTGGTGGGCGGCGATCCGGGTCATCACGACGGGATCGAGCGTCACGGCCCGCAGGTGATCCGTGGTCAGGACCTGACGTGTGGCACCCATATGCAGCAATGCGGCATCATCGCCGGGCAAAGGGACGATGTCGGTTCGGTCCGGTTTCGGCAGCGTGCTCAAAGCCCGTGCGAGCGTGGCCCGACCCACCTTGGCGCCGCAACCGCCACACATGGGCTTCGGACCGCGCGCTTCGGCCAGGCCCGATGCGTGATGTGCGGGCAGGGGCGGGGGCGTCATGTGCGGCAGCTGAGACAGCTTTTCCATGAACCGGCGGTCGATCCGGTCTTTCCAGCGCCAGACCCATTCCCCTTGCGCAAAGAGGCCGAACCGCGCGCCCAAAGCGCTTTGACGACCCAGCGAGATCAGTTTGAGGTAATCGCTCTGCGGCTCGAAGCGGCGCCACGTGCCGCCTCCAAGGGCTGCGCGGAGGTTGGAATAGAGGATCGGCGCCGCGCGGACCGCGAAGACACCGGCTTTCGGGCGGGGCGCATGGGCGAGATGCGCGCAATCGCCGGCCGCAAAGATCGCGGGATCGCTGCTTTGCAGCCTGGCGCTGACGGACAGAAAGCCTGCCTGATGATCGAGGCCCATCGCGGCGATCCAGTCATGCGGCTTGGCACCCGCCGCGCCGACGATGAAATCCGCGGTCAGAAAAGTGCCCTCCGCAAGCTGCACACCCTCGGAAGTCAGCTCCGAGATTTCGCAGTTTTCCTTGAGGGTTACGCCGCGCGCCTCAAGTGCTGCGCGAAGTCCGCGTTCGGTTCTCCGGTCAAGACCCGACAGCGCCTGCGACCGGTCGATGATCGTCACATCGGGTGCGCGGCCCTTGGCGTATAAGGCATGCGCCATGGCCATCGCCAATTCGCAACCTGCCACTCCGCCACCGATCACGGCGACGCGGGCGGGGCCCGTGCCGTCAAGAAAGGCGGTCCAACGATCCGCGAAGGGCCCGAGCGGCTTTGCAGGCACGGCATGTTCGGAAAACCCGGGCAGGTCCGGCATGGCGGAGGTGATGCCCACATCAAGCGAGCAGACGTCATAGGCCACGGGCGGGCGGCCCGGCACCTCGATCAGCTTGCGCGCGGGATCGATGCCCGTGACTGGACCCAGGATCAGCCGCGCACCCGCAAAGCGCGCAAGCTTCACCAGGTCGATATCAAGCTCCTCGCGCGTGAAATGCCCCGCAACAAAGCCCGGCAACATGCCGGAATAGGCCGTCACCGGCGTGGGATCGATCAGCGTCAGGCGCGCGCCGGGCAGGGGATCCATGCCCCATTTGCGCAGCACAAGCGCATGGGTGTGCCCGCCACCGACAAGGACGAGATCGCGGGTCAGGGGAAGGGGCGGCTGATGCATGCGTGACGACCTTTCGTGGCGCGCGACATTGCGCTTGCGCCCTCACATGGCGCGCGCAGCACCGGCGGGCAAGCGCAAAGCCCCGCGGCCAATCGCCTGCAATTTCAGCGCATGCCGCAGGAATGGGCGCTTTTTGATGGCAGGCCATTGCGTTTCCGGCCTCTGCATTATGTGCTAGGGCAATGCAGGGGGTATGATGGCACAAACGTTCAACGAAATGGTCGATCAGGGCCATGTCCGCGAGGCCTACAGGAACCTCGAGAAGTGGCAAAACGACATGCCGGGCGATCTGCGCGCGATGAAGCAGAGCGAGGCGGAGGCACTCTTCCGCCGGGTCGGCATCACCTTCGCGGTCTACGGCGAGGGGGGCGATCCCGAGCGGCTCATCCCGTTCGACATGTTCCCGCGGGTCTTCACCGCCTCCGAATGGCGCAAGCTCGACCGCGGAATCCGGCAACGCGCCGCGGCGCTCAACGCCTTTCTGGCCGATGTCTACGATCAGCGCGAGATCATCCGCGCGGGCCGCATTCCCGAACATCTGGTCACCAAGAACGAAGCCTTCGAGAAGGCGGTCGTGGGCTTCCGCCCGCCGCGCAATGTCTGGTCCCATATCGTGGGGATCGACCTCGTGCGCACGGGCCCCGACCAGTTCTACGTGCTCGAGGACAATTGCCGCACGCCCTCGGGTGTCAGCTACATGCTGCAGAACCGCGAAATCATGATGCGGATGTTCCCCAATCTCTTCGTGGAGAACCGCATCGCGCCCGTCGATGGTTATGCCGACACGCTGCGCAAGACGCTGGCCTCGGTCGCGCCGCAGAAATGCGACAGCGATCCCACCGTGGTGATCCTGACGCCCGGCCAGTTCAATTCGGCCTATTACGAACATTCCTTCCTCGCGGACCTCATGGGGGTCGAGCTCGTGGAGGGGCAGGATCTGTTTGTCGATGGCGATTTCTGCTGGATGCGCACGACGGAAGGCCCGAAGAAGGTCGACGTGATCTACCGCCGGATCGATGACGCCTTCATCGACCCGCTCTGTTTCCGGCCCGACTCGATGCTGGGCGTGCCGGGGCTGATGAATGTCTACCGCTCGGGCGGGGTGACCATCTGCTCCGCGCCCGGTGCGGGCGTGGCCGATGACAAGGCGATCTACACCTTCGTGCCCGAGATGATCCGCTTCTATCTCGGCGAGGCCCCGATCCTTGAAAACGTACCGACCTGGCAATGCGCCAAGGCGGATGATTGCAAATACGTGCTCGAGAACCTGTCGGAGCTGGTGGTCAAGGAAGTGCATGGCTCGGGTGGCTACGGCATGCTTGTGGGCCCCAAGGCCGACCGCGCGACGATCGAGGCCTTCCGCGCCAAGATCGAGGAACGCCCCTCGAACTACATCGCCCAGCCCACGCTGGCGCTTTCGGCCTGTCCCACATTCGTCGAGGAAGGCGTCGCACCGCGCCACGTGGACCTGCGGCCCTATTGCCTTGTGGGCGAGAAGATCGAGCTGGTGCCGGGCGGCCTCACGCGCGTTGCCTTGAACGAAGGCAGCCTGGTGGTGAACTCGTCGCAGGGCGGCGGGGTCAAGGATACCTGGGTATTGGCGGAGTGACACAGACATGCTGAGCCGCACCGCATCGCATCTTTACTGGATGGCCCGCTATCTTGAGCGGGCCGAGACGACCGCACGCCTGTTGCAGGTGGGCGCGCGCAACGGGTTGCTGCCAGATATCGGCGGCGGGTACCGCAACGATTGGGAGGCGGTGCTGCAGGCCCTCGGCCAGCTTGAACCCTTCCGCGAGAAATACGGCGATCCCAACCAGCGCAATATCGAGACGTTTCTCTTCTTCGACAGCTCCAACCCCGCATCGGTGATGTCCTGCATGGCCAATGCGCGCGAGAATGCGCGCGTGGTGCGCACGGCGCTGACCAGCCAGGTCTGGGATGCGATCAACATGAGCTTCCAGGAGATGCAGGAGTTTCACCGCACCGAGCGCTCAAAGCTGATGCTGAACGACATGACCGACTGGGCCTTGCGGGCAGGGGCGCTCATCCGCGGGGCCATCGGCGGTACGCAGTTGCGCGACGACGGTTACCGCTTCATCGGTCTCGGCTATTCGATCGAACGCGCCGACAACACCGCCCGGCTTCTCGACGTGAAATATTACGTCCTCCTGCCCAGCCTGTCTTACGTGGGCTCCGCGCTCGATCAGACGCAATGGGCGACGCTTCTGCGCTCCATGCATGCGCATCGGGCCTTTGTCTGGACCTACAAGGGCGAGATCACGGCGGGCAAGATCGCCGATCTTCTGATCCTGAACAGGCAGTTTCCGCGCTCGCTGCTATCGGCCACCCAGGACAGCGTCGACCATCTCGAAGCGTTGTCGCGGGGCTACAAGCAGCCGTCGCGCGCCTCCTCCGTGGCGCGGGGCCTTCTGGGCGAGATCGCAGAGCTGACGGTCGAGGATGTCTTCGACGAAGGGCTGCACCAGTTCCTGTTGCGTTTCATGCGCCGCAACGACCAGATCGCGGCCGCCGTGCAGGCCACATATCTCAGCGGGGTGCCGGAATGAGGCTCAGCGTTCGTCATGTCACGCGCTACAGTTTCACGACGCCGGTTGCGCGGCTGATCCAGTCCCAGCGGCTGACACCGTCGCGCTGCGCCAACCAGCAGATCATGGAATGGGACGTGCGGATGGAGGGCGCGGTGCGCGGCGCGGCCTTTCGCGACGGGACGGGGGACTGGACCGAAACCGTCACCGTGAACGGCCCGCTTGAGCATTTCGAGATCATTGTCGAAGGGGAGGTCGAGACGCAGGATTATGCTGGCGTTCTGACCGAGCATCGCGAGAAGGTGCCGCCCTCGGCCTATCTGACCGCGACCGATCAGACCCGGCCCAGCCAGGGGCTTCGGGACCTCGTAGCCGAGGCCCTGGCCGACATGGCCGACGCGACTGTTCTGGAATGCGCGCACAAGCTGTCGGCGGCCGTTTCGGACAATGTCGAATATGTGCCCGGCGAGACCGATCACATGACCCCGGCCTCCGAGGTTGTGGAAGGCGGCAAGGGTGTGTGCCAGGACCAGACCCATGTGCTGATCGCGCTGGCGCAGGTTTCCGGCATTCCCGCGCGCTACGTCACCGGATACCTGTTCAGCGCATCGGGAGACCACATGGCCGAGGCCAGCCACGCCTGGGCCGAATTGCACGTGCCCGATCTGGGATGGGTCGGCTTCGACGCCTCCAATCGCTGCTGTCCGGATGATCGCTACATCCGGCTCGGTTCAGGCTTTGACGCGCAGGATGCGGCCCCGATCCGCGGAGTCGTTGCGGGCGGCAGCGGCGAGACGCTGGATGTGCATGTGAAGGTGCGCGACGCCGATGATCCGGCCGCGGCCCAGACGCAGCAGTAACGTCACGTTGTTCACCATGGGGCCATCGGGCGATTGCAGGACCGGGGCGCAATCGTCTAATCCTCAGCGATACTGTCACAAAGGTTCGAATCGATGACCTATTGCGTCGGCCTCCTGCTCGACGAAGGCATGGTCCTGTTGTCCGACACCCGCACGAATGCGGGGCTCGACAATATCTCCACCTATCGCAAGATGTTCACCTTCGAGGCCCCGGGCGAGCGGGTCATTGCGATCATGACCGCAGGCAGCCTGTCGGTCACGCAAACCACCATCGCCCGCCTCACGGAGGCGATCGACAGCGGCGATGAGAAGCGCTCGATCATGACGGCGCATTCGATGCTGGCCGTGGCACAGATCGTGGGCGACACGCTGGGAGCGGTCAGCCAAGAGATCCGCGGCAAGATCCAGCAGCAGGAGAAGGTGTCGACCTCCGCCTCGCTCATTCTGGCGGGCCAACGCGCCGACGGGCCGATGCGCCTCTTTCTGATCTATTCGCAAGGCAATTTCATCGAGGCCACGGCGGAGACGCCGTATCTACAGATCGGTGAGCACAAATACGGCAAGCCGATCCTCGACCGGGTGATCGAACCCAGCACGTCGCTTGCCGATGCCGAGAAGGCCGTGCTTCTGTCGATGGATTCGACCCTGCGATCCAACCTCAGCGTGGGCATGCCGCTCGATCTCGTGGTGATCGAGAACCACGGCCTCCGGGTGGCGCGGTCGCGTCGCATCGAGGCAGATGATGCGGGCTTCCAGGCCATGAGCCAGGCCTGGTCCGAGGCGCTGCGGGAAGCCTTCCAGGAAATCGAACCGGTCTGACCCGAAAATAACCGCTCCGGGCAATTGCCATATTGCCTCGCAAAGGATGCTTGGCCTAATAATCGAGCATCCATTTGACGGCTTTGCGAGGTTCGGTATGTGCGTCTATTGCGATAAACTCGGGGCGATCAACCCGGCCAGCAGCAGCGCATCTCCCGCGGCCGCCGCGGTGACGACCAGTTACACGGATGCCATCGACTGGGGCACGCAAGTCTCGTCCGGCCAAATGAACGCCGACGGTGACATGATCATCGAGTATTACTACGTGCCCGCCGGGGAGCGGTTCGGCTTCTTCACGACCGAAACCTGGACGGCGTACGAACAGCAGCAGGTGGAGCTTGCCTTCGACACCTACGAGGCGATCCTCGATGTCGAGTTCGTCGAGACCACGAACGAGGCGGATGCCGAATTCCAGCTCCACAAGATCGATGCGAACGGCCTTTATCTCGGCGTGATGAACCCGCCGGGGCTCCGCAACGAAGGCGATGCCGGGTTTGCCAGCGACGGCACAGGCTGGAATGACACGGGCGGGCTCGAACAGGGCGGCTTCGGCTTCATCACCCTGATCCACGAATTCGGCCACGGCATGGGCCTGGCGCATCCGCATGACACTGGCGGCGGCTCTTCGGTGCTGCCCGGCGTGAGCAATTCGGGCGATACCGGCTTTGGCGATCTCAATCAGGGCATCTACACCACGATGTCCTATATCGACGGCTGGGCCACGAACCCCGACGGCGCGCTCAACCCCGCGATCACGAGCGATTACGGCTACCAGGGCACGCCCATGGCCGTAGATGTCGCGTTGTTGCAGGACAAGTACGGCGCCAACATGGACTACAATACCGGCGACAGCGTCTATCTGCTGCCCGACAGCAACGGCGCCGGCACCTTCTATTCGTGTATCTGGGATGCGGGTGGCACCGACGAGATCCGGTATAACGGCAGCGATGACGTGGTGATCGATCTGCGGGAAGCGACGCTCGAACTGGAAGAAGGTGGCGGCGGCTGGCTGTCTTATGCAGATGGCATTTATGGCGGCTACACGATCGCCAATGGCGTCGTGATCGAGAACGCGACGGGCGGCTCCGGCGACGATGCAATTGTCGGCAACGCCGCGGATAACGTGCTGACGGGCGGCGCCGGGGCCGACACCTTCATATTCGTCGAAGGGCAGGGTGGCTACGACGTCATCACCGATTACGAGCGTGGCGTGGACCGGTTCGATTTCAGCGATTACGGCGTGTTCCGAGTTTTCCGCAATCTCGAGGTGGACGCCACCGCGGATGGGCTCGAGCTGAGCTTCTTCGACCAGACGATACTGCTCGAAGGGTTCGGCCGCGGAGAAACCGGCGCCACCGAATACACCGCCTGATCCGGACCAATTGTCTGACGGCGCGCGCGCTTGCGTGCCTCGTTTCGCGTCTTGGGACCTGTTTTTTCACGCCTCGCAGCATTCTGTCCGGTGTCTTTTGAGGTGATGCGTGAAGTGTGGCGCTCAAGCCTCTGGTAGGGCATATTTTTCCGCGTGTGAGTGGCGGTGGTTATCCTCTGCTAGCCAGACGTCCAGACCATTGCCTGATCGTCGCTGAAGTCCGTCCGCGACATCAGAAAAAACCCGCAAATCCCCGCAGTGCCGCGAAAAAATGCGCGACAGGTCAATCCGTCATTCCAGTGGGGGTATGGAGGCGAGTACCGGAATCGAACCGGTGTACACGGATTTGCAATCCGCTGCGTAACCACTCCGCCAACTCGCCAGAGCGACCCTGTCTCTAGGAGGCTGCTCGGGCGGCGTCAAGCGGATATGCCAACGACGGGCAGCCGATTTTCCCAAACACCAAAACGACGCGGAACAAGATGGCCTCATACCGCGTTTGTGATTGGACAGATTTGAGAGGGAACATGGCACAATCGCAGAACACCACGAGCTCGACGAGCACCAAGGAAACCGACAAGGCCGACACGGATGCGCTCAAGGCGCAGATCGACACGCTAAAGGCAGATCTGGCATCCATCACCGACATGCTTGGTGAGATCGGCGTCCGGCGCAAGGATGAGACTCTCGAGGCGGCAAAGGCGCGCTATGCGTCGGCGCGCTCCGAAGGTGAGCGGCTCTACAGTGAGGCCCGTCACCGGGCGGAGGACGCCCAGGATCAGGCTCTGGAGGCAATCCGCCGCCAGCCCGCAACGGCCATCGGTCTGGCTGTCGGGATGGGCTTTCTCTTCGGCTTCCTGACCAGCCGGAAGTAAAATGGCTTTGCTTGCCCATGCTGAGGCTGTCGCGCGCCGAAAGGTGCGTGGCGCCGTCTTTTCGACCATCGGGACAGTGTTCATCCTCGCAGGCGTGGCGTTTCTTTGCGTCGCGCTTTGGATCGTGTTGGTTGAACTCCGGGGCGCGCTTTTTGCAGCGCAAGTCATCGGCGGAAGTCTGTTTGGAATTGGCCTTATTTTTCTGGGGATCGGGAAATTCGTCTCCCGCAGACCCGTCGTCGTCGGCGCGCATTCCGCAGCTCCCCAGACCGCGACATTGCCCGTCGTCCAATTGATCGAAGGTTTCCTGATCGGCCTCGATGCCGGTCGCAAGTCACGCAAGTGACCGCAGCCCGCGCGTGACGGGTCGGAGTGCAGCTTGAAACAGAAGACCGGAGCCTTTCAGGCGGCCGTGATCGTGATCGCGGGCATCCTCGTGGCGGGCGTGCTCCATTTTGCCGCCGATATCGCCGCGCCCATGACGCTTGCTGTGGTCACCGGTATCATTGCGGCGCCCGTCCTTGATTTTCTGTGCCGCGTGGGTGTGCCCGTGGGCGTCGGAGCCTCCATAATTCTTCTGGCCACAATTGCCATCATCGTCACCGCTGTTGTCGCCTTCGAGCCGATATTTTGGCGGTTCGTGGATGCGATCCCGACCATCCGATTGGAAATCCGCGAAATCATCTGGAATTTCCGGGAGACGCTGAACAGCATCGGGAACGTAAACGAAGAAATGCAGGAAGCCTTCGGCGGTGGCTCGGGCGAGGGGGATTCCAATGAGGGCGCGAGCGTTCCTTCGCTGACAGATGCAATGCTCGCAGCACCTGCCATCATTGCGCAGGCGCTGATCTTCGCGGGCACCTTCTACTTTTTCCTCGTGAATCGCCTGGAGGTCTATTCCTTCCTCGCGCGTCGCCTCAGCGCGGTGGGGGAGACGGAGCTGATCAAGCGGCGCTTCCGGGTCGCCGAGAAACTCGTCTCGCGGTATTTCCTGGCGATCACCATCGTCAACTTTGCACTGGGCTTTGCGGTCACCGCCATCATGACCGCGCTCGGCATGCCGCTGCCTTACGTCTGGGGGCTTGCGGCAGCCCTTCTGAATTACGTGCTGTATCTCGGGCCTGCGGTGATGGTCGTCGTGCTGCTTCTGGGCGGGCTCGTGAATTTCGAGGGGCTGATGGTGGCCGCACCGGCTGCGTGTTTCATGGTGTGCAACATGATCGAGGCGCAATTCGTGACGCCGGCCTTCGTGGGCCGCCATGTGCGCCTGAACCCGCTTCTGGTCTTCGTGGCGCTTGTCTTCGGGATCTGGTTCTGGGGGCCGATCGGGGGCATTGTGGCCATTCCGGTCCTCGTGATCGGGGTCGCGATGACGGACGACAAGCTCGAAACCCAGGCCCGGACAGCCAACGCCGCCTGATCCGCTCAGCCGCGCGGACGGGCGCCTTTGTGTCGCATTCCGGCAGCCTTTATGGAAATTTGAACACCATCACCGTCTTTCGCAATGCTGCGATGTTGCCGGTTCTGCACGGCTGTGTCAGAACGAACGGGCAGTATTGAACGAAAGAGTTTAGCGGATGTCTGACTACGCGACCCTTCGCAGAGTGATGGTGGACACGCAGGTCCGCCCCTCCGACGTCACCAAGTTCCCGATCATCCAGGCGATGCTGACCGTGCCGCGAGAAGCGTTCCTGCCGAATGACAAGGCCGAGGTCGCCTATATCTCGGAACCGATCGACATCGCACCGGACCGCACCGTGCTGGCCGCGCGCACCTTCGCCAAGATGGTCGATGCGCTCAATGTGACCAATGACATGCTCGTGCTCGATATCGGCTGTGGCTACGGCTATTCGGCCGCGGTTCTGGCGCGGATCGCCGAGGCGGTCGTGGCCGTCGAGGAAGAGACCGATCTTGCCGCCGAAGCGCCCGGCATCCTGTCGGAGACCGGAGCGGACAACGTGGTCCTGCATGAAGGCCCGCTGACGGATGGCGCGCCGGAACACGG
Organism: Roseivivax sp. THAF197b; assembly: GCF_009363255.1. NCBI lineage: Bacteria > Pseudomonadati > Pseudomonadota > Alphaproteobacteria > Rhodobacterales > Roseobacteraceae > Roseivivax > Roseivivax sp. THAF197b. Next base: position 1,451,112 of record NZ_CP045318.1, read on the forward strand.
CCCCTATGACGCGATCATTCTCGAAGGCGGGATCGAGGAATTGCCCGCCGGGATCGAAGCGCAATTGAAAGAAGGGGGGCGCATTGCCTGCCTCTTCGTCGAGGGTCGCCTCGGCACGGTGCGGATCGGCTACAAGATCGATGGGCATCTCAACTGGCGATATGCCTTCAACGCAAGTGCCCCGGTCCTTCCGGGCTTTGCGAAGACGCGGGCATTCGCACTCTGACAGGCCTTCGCGCCGCGCTGATGCGACACGAGGGAGAGCAATACGAGCGGGAGGCAGCCGGATGGCGCTGAAACACACATTTGTCGCCGCGGGTCTCAGCCTCGCAGCCACGTTCTCGACCCTCGGTGCCGCAAAGGCCGACACCCTGGCCGACGCCCTCGTCGGAGCCTACAATTCCAGCGGCCTTCTCGAACAGAACCGTGCCTTGCTGCGGGCCGCAGACGAGGATGTCGCCCAGGCGGTCGCGGCCCTGCGCCCGGTTCTGGACTGGACGGCGGATATCACCCGTCAGTTCAGCGAAAGCCGCAGCGCGAACACCCTTGGCACGGTCGTGGGCTCCGTCACCGAGACGGCGTCGATCGGCATTTCCGCCTCGTTGCTGGTCTATGATTTCGGGCGCACGCAGCTCAGCGTCGATGCCGCGAAGCAGGCGGTTCTGGCGACCCGCTACCAGCTGATCGGGATCGAGCAGGAAGTGCTGTTCCGCGCCACGCAGGCCTATTACGAATTGCAGCGTGCGCAGCGTGTCCTGACCGTTCGCCAGAACAACCTCAGCGTCATCAGCCGCGAATTGCGCGCCGCGCGCGACCGGTTCGAGGTGGGCGAGGTGACGCGCACCGATGTCGCCCTCGCGGAGGCGCGTCTTGCCGAAGCGCGCTCTCAGCTGGCCGTTGCGCAGGGTGATGTGGCGCGCGCGCAGCAGGAATACCTGCGCGCCACCGGCCGTCAGCCCGGCGGCGTAAACGCATTGGGCAGCGTGCCGAGCATCCCGGGATCGGTCAGTGCGGCGACCACCATCGCCCTCAAGACCCAGCCCGATCTGATCGCCGCGCAATATGCTGTCACGCTTGCCGATCTCAGCATCGCCATCGCCGAGGCTTCCCTGAAGCCCAGCGTGAACCTCACGGGCCGCTACGGCTATACGCAGAACCTCGACGACAACGACTTCTTCAATCGCGGCGGCTCGATTTCGCTGGGCGCATCCGGCCCGATCTATCGCGGCGGGGCGCTGACCTCGGCCCTGCGGCAGGCCGTGGCCAATCGCGATCAGCGCCGCGCGCAGCTCCATGTCGTTGCCGAGAATGTCCGCCAGAATGTCGCCAATGCCTATGTGAACGTGCAGGTTGCGCGCTCGGCCATCCAGGCCAGCCAACAGCAGGTGCAGGCGGCGCAGGTGGCCTTCAACGGGGTGCGCGAGGAAGCGCAGCTTGGCGCGCGGACGACGCTCGATGTGCTCAATGCGGAGCAGGACCTGCTCGACGCCCGCACCTTGCTGATCTCGGCGCAGGTCGATGAATATGTCGCGGCCTATAACGTGATCGCCGCGATGGGCCGCCTGACCGTGGCAGAGCTGAACCTGCCCGTGCAGCAATACGATCCCACCGTCTATTACAACCTCGTCAAGGACGCGCCTGCGCTCTCCAGCCAGGGGGAACAGCTGAATCGTGTCCTGAGAGCGATTGGAAAAGATTAAGGTTTTTCCGATCTGTTGTGCGGAATCGGGGGCGGGGTTACACTCGTGCCCGAGGTAGAGCGGTGAACAACATGTCCAAACATGGATCGAGTGTCGAAATAGAGGACGTTCTGGCGTCGATCCGTCGGCTTGTCACGGATGACGGCCGGGGCTCTGCCGCGCGCGCGCTGCAGCCGAAACGCGTCGAGGCTGACGACGAGGCCGGGTCGGATCCATCCTCCGCAGCGATACGCGCCAACAAGGCGGCGAAGATCCTGCGTGCCGACCGTTTGATTCTGACGCCCGCGCAGCGTGTCGCGGATCACGATCAGCCCGACACCAATGATGCGGGATCAGCCAACGGCCATGGGGGCTCCAACGGAAATGGTGCGGCGCATGACACGGACAGCGCACCCGAACCGATTCTTCTGACCGAACCGCACCGCGTCGACACCGCGGCGGAGGCCGTGGAAGACCCGACCGATGGCGTGGATGCCTATGCGGAGCCGCTGGAAAGCGTGGCGCCCGATAGCGATGAGGCACATGCTGACGCGCAGCCTGAAGAGGCGCCGCATTCTGACAATGCCCATTGGGATGATGAGGCCGCGACGGATCTGATCCTCGATGCAGTCGACACCCAGGATGATGCGGATCTGCAGGATGACGCGGAGGTGTCCGCAACGCTGTCGTCCATGCCGGGCGTGTCGGAATACAACGAAGACGACGCTTACGAGGATGAGGGCGAGAACGCCGCTGACAGCGATCAGGACGCGCCGAACTCGGTTCTCGCGCAGGTGATCCGGGATGAATTGTCCGCGGCGCTGGGAGAAAACGCGCCCGAAGCGACGGGCGGTGCCGACCAGCCTGCCGACCGGGCCGTGGACGACGTCGCGGCACCCCGCCGCGCGCCGACCGATATCGCGGAAGATGCGGCGCAGGCAGCCCCCGCCATTCGGCCGACCCGCCCGGATATGCCGGAACGCGCCGTCAATGCCGAGGCCGAGGCGCGATCGCCGCGATCCGATGCGCCGCGGCAGGGGCTGTCGCTGGAAGAGAAAATCGCCGAGCTCGAAGCGATGATCGGCGGCACCGGGGCCGCGGATTGGGAAGATGAACCGCAGGGCCAGGACAGCAATACGGGCTTTGCGCAGCGCTTCTCCTCTCCGCTGGAATGGGAAGATGCCCCGCGCCCCGAGGCGATCTTCCAGACGCGACGGGCAGGCGAATTGTCCCGGATCGCCGACGATCTCGACGAGGATGTGCCCGGTGAAGCGCCCGCATCTCCGCTCGCCGGTCTCGACGAGGAGGCCTTGCGCGAATTGGTGGCAGGCGTTGTGCGCAGCGAGCTGCAGGGCGCTTTGGGCGAACGGATCACGCGGAACGTGCGCAAACTGGTGCGCCGTGAGATCCAGCGCGCCATGATGAGCCAGAATTACGAATAAGCGACCTCTTGGCCGTGTCTGGCAAAGCCGCTCCTATTGGGGGCGGCACCCCTCCAGCATCTGCGTGATGTGGGAGCAAACAGCTTGCCCGAACGGGCATACGTGAAACGAAGGCTCCGGCGCGACGGATCGCGCATCAAAACAGTTTGCGCATAAAAAAGGCGCGCCCGGAGGCGCGCCAAATCAGGGAAATCAAAGGTCTCGAAAGATCAGGCGGCTTCGGCCTGCAACGCGGCGTTGCGACGCTCGCTCTCTTCGCGCGAGAGCGCGACGGAGGTGCGGACACCTTTCGAGACGAACTCCATCAGACCTTCCACGACACGCTCGTTCGGGTCGATACCGGCGCAGCTCAGCACCTCGCGACCGTCCCGGGAGCGCGCCCAGCGGGCAATCTGCTCGGGTCCGTTTCCATACTTCTTGTCGTCGGCGATGGCGTCGTCGAGCGCGGCAAGCACAACAGCTGCGAAGAGCTTGCGGGCACGATTGCCCTGCTCGGCATTGAAAGCCGTTCCGTCAACGAAATCTCGCATAAGTCGTCCTTCTGATTATTGGTCTTGTGCTTCGGGCGTGAGGGCCCTTATGGCCTATCTTGCTCGATTCGGATACACCTGAAACGCATATCTTGTCTTCGTTCTGTGCATATCTGCGATCCGGCCCAACACGATATATGGTAAGGTTGCAGGGGTCTCGATGGGCAGATATAGGGGGCGACACGATCCGATCAACCTTTTGCCATAGAATTGTTACATGCCCAAGATCAACGGAAACGAGATTCGCCCGGGCAACGTGCTCGAGCATAACGGTGGCCTCTGGGCCGCGGTGAAGGTCGACCATGTAAAGCCCGGAAAAGGCGGCGCTTTCGCACAAGTCGAGATGCGCAATCTGCGCAACGGCTCGAAACTGAACGAGCGCTTCCGCTCCGCCGACAAGGTCGAGCGCGTCCGCCTCGAACAGCGTGACATGCAGTTCCTGTTCGAAAATGACGGCATCATGACCTTCATGGATGCGGAAACCTACGACCAGGTCGAATTGCCCGCCGAGATTCTCGGCGATCGTCGTCCCTTCCTGCAGGACGGCATGACAATCCAGGTCGAGTTCTACGAATCCGAAGCGCTGAACGCGACGCTGCCCCAGAAGGTCACCTGCCGCGTGGCCGAAACGGAGCCGGTGGTAAAGGGCCAGACCGCGGCCAACTCGTTCAAGCCTGCGATCCTCGACAATGGCGTGAAGATCAACGTGCCGCCCTTCGTGGGACAGGACGAAGATGTCGTCGTGAACACCGAGACGATGGAATATTCCGAGCGCGCCTGAGCGCTCCACGACAGGTCGAAAAAAGCCGCGGCGCCTTCGGGCCCGCGGCTTTTTTATGTCTGAGACAGGCGCCCCGGTCGATCTACACCCCGGCCTCGTCCAGAAGCCGCGTGACCATGGGCGCGTAGCTGTCCCCGAAGAGGCGCAGATGCACCAGCGCGGGGAAGAGCTGATATAAAATGCGGCGCGCCTCGAACCCCGGCTCGAGATGGCCGTAACCGCGCCAGAAGGCGGTGTCGGGCTGTCCGAACAGGGTCAGCATCGCCAGATCGACCTCCGCATGACCGTAATAGCTGGCGGGGTCGATCATGTAGGCGCCCTGATCGGTGAAATGCACGTTTCCGCCCCAGAGATCGCCATGCAGCAGGGCGGGGTTCGGCGCGGCCGGCAGACGGTTGCCCAGATCCGCAACCAGCGCCTCGATCCGGGCGCCGATGGCGGCAGGCAGATGCGACAGGAACGGCAGGAGCCGACGCTCCCCCCAGAAGGCGGGCCAGGAGGCCGCAGCGGCATTTTCGATCCGGACGTCCCCGAAGGCGTAGTCCTCCGACCAGCCGTAATCCTGCCCGTCCCAGCTATGCATCTTGGCAAGCGCCGTGCCGAAATCGCGCCAGGCCTGCGTGGTGGCCGGGGCAGGGGGCAGGTATTCGAGACAGATCAAACCGTGCTCGACATGCAAAACCTGCGGCACCGGCGCGTTCACCAGCGCCATGGTGGCCAGCATCCGGGCCTCGGCATCGACGAGGGTTCCGCGCTTGGTGACCATTTCGCGACCATCATCGAGTGTGATCCGCGCGACCTGGCTCAAATCGCCGCCAGTCATGGCTTCGGTGCGCGCAACCGTCGCGCCAAGTGTGTCGAGAAGGGGCTGTGGCAGGCTCATCCCTGCACCTTTACGCGCGCCCCGTCCGCGTCCATCTGCCCCGCGGCCCGCTGAAACCGCAGAAATGCGAGCCCCGCGCCGCCTGCCTGCGTGTAAAGAATACCTGCCGGTTTTCCGTCCGCCGTGATCTCCGTACCGGGAGGCGCTTCGCCTTCGACCTCGACGACGGCAAGGCCCTTCTTCAGCTCGGTCTTGTGTTTCATCCGGGCGGTCACCTCCTGGCCGACATAGCAACCCTTGCGGAAATCGACGCCGTTCAACCGCTCGAATCCCATCTCGAGGATGTAGCTCTCGGGCGTCAGTTCCACGCCGCTTTCGGGGATGCAGGCCGCCACGCGCAGCGCGTCCCAGTCCACATCCGGCTCCGAGGGCCGTCCGTCATAGGCACGCCAGCCCATTCGCGGATCGCGCGGATCGGCAAATGCGCCCTCGGGCGGGGCGCCGGTGCCCCGGGCCACGATGATGTCGGTCTCCTCGATCGTGACCTTGGCGCGCAGTTTGTAGAGGGTCAGCGCCTTCATCAGATCGGCCGCCAGAGGCGTTGCCACATCGAGAAGAATGTCGTCGCCCTCGGCCACGAGGAAGAAATCCGCCTTGTACTTGCCCTGCGGCGTCAGCAGCGCGGCATAGACCACGCCGCCTTCGAGCCGGTCCAGATCGTTGGTCACAAGGTTCTGCAGGAAGTGATGCGTCTCCGCGCCCGAAAGGCGGAGCACGGTGCGCTCTGTCTCGCTCATATCAGCCTCTTTCTGTTGGCCGTAACTTAAAGTCTCAGACGGCCGCTGCAACCGGAGGGACCGGGCGCGACGCGGCAGACCTGCTAGGCGGATGCCTCAATCGGCGTCCCGTATTTGCAGGTTGTGCAGATCGGCATAGAGCCCGCCTTCGCGCAGAAGCGCCTCGTGCGTGCCTTGCTGAACGGCGCGGCCATGGTTCATCACGACGATCTTGTCCGCGCCGCGAATGGTCGACAGCCGGTGCGCGATGATCAGCGTCGTACGTTGGCGTGCCAGTTGATCGAGGGCGGCCTGCACATCCGCCTCGATCTGCGCATCGAGCGCCGAGGTAGCCTCATCGAGAAGCAGCACCGGCGTGTCGCGCAGAATTGCACGCGCGATGGCCACGCGTTGGCGCTGACCGCCCGACAGCTTGGAGCCGCGCGGCCCCACCGTCGCATCGAGCCCGCCCTGCAGCTTCGGCAGGAAATCGGTGACCCGCGCGGCATCGAGTGCGGCCTGCAGGCGCGCCTCGGACACATGGTCCTGCCCCAGCAGGATGTTGTCGCGCAGGCTTTCGTCGAACAGGAGCGCGTCCTGGCTCACAACCGAGAAGATCGCGCGCAGATCGGCGAGCGCCATGTCTTCCGTGCGGATACCGTCCAGCGTCACCGTACCGTTCTCGGGGTCGAGGAGACGGGTCAGCAGATTGAACACGGTGGATTTCCCGGCGCCCGACGGGCCCACAAGTGCGGTCACCTTGCCCGCCTCCGCCACGAAGGACGTCTCCTGCAGAATCGGGCCGTCGCCGTAACTGGCCGTGACGCTGTCGAAGGCGATGCGCGGCGGCGCGGTGGGTGCGGGGACCGGATGGTCGGGATCCGTCACGGCCGGTTTCAGATCGAAGAGCTCGCGCAGCCGTTCAAGCCCGGCAAGGGCGGGCTGCAACTTGCCCGACAAGCCGCCCAATCGGCGCAGGGGTTCGAAGGCGAGGCCGATGGCGGTGAAAAAGGCCACGAAATCGCCGACGGTCTTGTCGCCCGACAGGATCTCGCCCCCGCCGAAATAGAGGACCGCGGCAAAGCCCATTCCGGACATGATGTCGATCAGACCGGGGATCGCGGCTTCAGCTGCGGAATTGCGGATATTGATGCCGACGACCCGCTCCGACAGGCTGCGAAACCGATCCGCCTGGTACTGCTCCAGCGTGTTGAGTTTCACGGGCACGATGCCGGTGAAGACCTCGTTCAGCCGTGTGGACAGGCCCGCCTGCATGTCCCGAACCCGCCGCGAATTGCCGCGCAGGACGCGCTGCAACAGGAAGGCCGGCATGATCAGAAGCGGCGCGCCCACGAGCGCGATCAGTGTCCAGCGCCAGTCGATCGCGAAGGCCACCCCGAAGAGCGAGATCAGCGCCACGACATCGCGCCCCGCGCCGGTGATGAACGCCTTCCACAGCGTGTTGATCGTGTTCACATCGCCGTTCAGGCGCTGCATCAGATAGCCCGGCCCGTAGGTCTGGTGAAAGCCGCCATCGAGCGTCATGATATGGCGCAGAAGCGCCTCACGCAGCTCCATCATCGAGATTGCGGAGACGCGCGACATGATCGTCTTCTGTCCGATCCCCGCGAGTGCCCGGATCGTGAAGATGCTGAAGAAGGCGATGCCCACAAGGCCGATATATTGCTCGCCGCCCTCGACGAAGACCTGATCGAACATGGGCTTCATCATGTAGGACAAGGCGCCGAACATGGCGCCTTCCAGGGTCATCAGGATGAAGGCCACCAAGAACCAGGGCCAATGGCGGATGAGGTAGTCTCGCCAGATCCAGCCGAACAGGGCCACCCGTTCGCGGAACGTATTGTCTTCGCCCGCGGCATATTCGTCCGAGGATTTGAGGCGGGTCTGTTCGCTCATTCGGGCTGGGCCAGTTCGGAGGGGGGGCGTTTGCGGTCGAAGCCGTCCTGCAGACGGGCGGCGCGGTATTCGTCGCGAATCCAGTCCTCGAACCCGATGGGCCCAAGCGCCTGCCGCGCCTCATAGACGTCGATGATGTAATCCTGGATGCCGGTCTTGGTGAACTTCAGGTGCATGTACCGCAGGCCCAGATGCTTGCGCGCCTCCGCCGGGCTCTGGCCCTCGAACACGATCAGGTAGACCGTGGCCAGGAACCCGGTGCGATCGGCCCCCGACTTGCAGTGAAAGACCAGCGGTTTTTCCGCCTGCCGGATCGCGTCGATGGCCGTCAGGATGCGCTTCGAGGACGGCGCCAGCCGCGCCCAGAGCTTCGCATCGACCAGGGTGAGGCCCAGCTCGTCGCAGATTTCCCGCTCGAACAGGTAGAAGGAGAACTTGTCCGGGCCGCGCAGGTTGATCACGGTCTTGATGCCCATCGCCTTGAACTGCCGGAACCGGCGGTCGGTGGGATGGTTCGACCGGAAGACGCCCGGCGCCACCTTGTAGAAATTGGTCCAGAGCCCGCGCAGGATGCCATGATCGAAGAGCGCCATGTGAACGCGCGACAGGAAGCGGTTCCACGGGGTCGAGATATCCTTCCCGAAGGATCGCATCAGACGGCGCTCGGCCTCGGCAATCCGGTTCCATGCTGTTCTGATCATCGGGTCGGTTACCAGCCTCTGGGTCACGGGCGGGATGTATCCCGTCGGGCGCCTGCATGAAACCCTTCGCGAAAATTCGATGCGCGAGGCGTGACGCGATTGACGCCCCCTCTGACGGAAGTAGGTTCAAGGCGTTGCCGGTGCAAGGCGACACCCTTTCAGCACAGGATGCAGAACTCATGTCGCTTGCCAATGGTCGCCCCTATCTTGCCATCCCCGGACCCTCGGTCATGCCGGATGCGGTCCTGCAGGCGATGCATCGGGCCTCCCCGAACATATACGAGGGCGCGCTGATCGACATGGTGGCAGGCCTCGTGCCCGATCTCAAACGCGTGGCCCGCACCGATGGCCATGTGGCGATCTACATCTCGAACGGGCACGGCACCTGGGAGGCCGTCCTGGCCAACACGGTCGCACCGGGCGAAAAGGTCCTGGTCTGTGCTACGGGCCGCTTCGGTCACGGCTGGGCGGAAATGGCCGAATGCATGGGGATCGAGGTGGAAATCCTCGATTTCGGCAAGGCCGCGCCGATTGATCCCGAGCGTTTGCGGGCGCGTCTGCTGGAGGATGCGGGCGGCAGGATCAAGGCGGTGCTGGCGGTTCATGTGGATACGTCCTCGTCGATCCGGTCCGATATCGCCGAATGCCGCCGCGCGCTCGACGAGGCCGGCCACGGCGCGCTTCTGATGGCCGATTGCATCGCGTCGCTCGCCTGTGACCGCTTCGAGATGGATGCCTGGGGCGCGGATGTCACGATCACCGGCTCCCAGAAGGGGCTGATGGTGCCGCCGGGGCTGGGCTTTGTCTTTTTCAACGACCGTGCGGATGCGGTCCGCCGCAAGATGCCGCGCGTCAGCCGCTACTGGGACTGGTCCCCGCGTGCCAATCCCGAGATGTTCTATCAGTATTTCGGCGGGACCGCGCCGACGCATCACCTTTACGGACTGCGCGCCGCGCTCGACATCATCCACGCGGAAGGGATGGAGGCGATCTGGGCCCGCCACGCCACGCTGGCCCGCGCCATTTGGGCCGCGGTGGAGGTCTGGGGCGAGGGCGGCCCCTTGCGTCTCAACGTGGCCGATCCCGCAGAGCGCAGCCATGCCGTGACCGCGATGCGCATCGGTGCGCCCTTCGGCGCGCAGCTTCGCGCCTGGACGGATGCGCAGGCGGGCGTGACGCTGGGCATCGGGCTCGGCATGTCGGAAGAGGGCGATCCCAAGGGCACGGGCTTTTTCCGCTTCGGTCACATGGGCCACGTGAACGCGCATATGGTTCTGGGCCTTCTGGGCACGGTCGAGGCCGGGCTTGCCGCCATCGATGTGCCGCATGGTGCAGGCGGTGTGTCAGCCGCGGCCCGCGTCGTGGCCGAGGCATCAGGTGCGGCGGCCAATACCGCGGCCAAGCCCGCTGCGGCCTCCGCCGCGTCATAAGAGTGTCGGGTTAGGAATCAGGCGTGTCGCGGCGGGCTACGATCCTCCGCGCCGAGCCCCGATCGCGTCGATCAGCGTCTTTAGCGCCCAAGCGAGCGCCAAGACGACGGGCAAACCGAAAACGGCCCAGATCACGCCCAGCATCCAGAACAGATTAATCGCCGCCATGACTAGGGCGGGCATAGTGTAATCGGGCGCGCGGCCTTGAGGATGCTCGTGCATGATCCGGTCCTCTGTCTTTTGCAGGGGAAAGGATAAAACGAATGCTGCGCAAGGAAAGCCCTAGAACGCGGCGTGCTCCTTGGCATCCGCAAGCGCCAGCGGCAGCACCTCTTCGAAGACATCGAGGTCCTCGGGCCGCCCGCAGGACACACGGATACAGCGGTTTTCCGGCGCCTCGAAGGGCATGCGCACGAAGACGCCGCGCGCCACCAGCGCATCGAGCACGGCCTTGGCAAAAGCCCCGTCGCCTCCGCAATCAATCGCGACGAAGTTCGTTGCAGACGGCAGCGGTGTTAGCCCGTTCGCGCGGGCAATCTCGCCGATCCGCGCGCGAGAGGTGGCAACCTCCGTCTGCACATGGGCCAGCCATTGCCTGTCCTCGAGCGCGGCGAGGGCCGCCTCCTGCGCGGGCCGCGTCATTCCGAAATGATCGCGCACCTTGTCGAAGGCGCGGATCAGGTCCGGCGCGCCCGTGGCATATCCTACCCTGAGCCCCGCCATGCCGCGCGCCTTGGAGAAGGTGCGCATCCGGATGACGCGCGGGTCATCGGGATCGATCCGGGGCGCGGTGCCCTCGGGCGCGAATTCGATATAGGCCTCGTCGAGCAGCAGAAGCGTGCCCTCGGGCAAGGTCTCGATCGCGGACTCGATCTCCGCGCCTTCATACCAGGAGCCCATCGGATTGTCGGGATTGGACAGGTAGACCAGCTTGGCCTTGGTCGCGCGCGCGGCCTCGATCAGTGCCGGCAGATCTTCACGATCGTCGCGAAACGGAACCTTGTGCAGCGCGCCGCCGAAACCCGTCACATGGTAATTGAAGGTGGGGTAGGCACCCTTGGAGGTCACGACGGGATCGCCCGGCTCCACCAGCAGACGAACGAGCGTGCCCAGAAGTCCGTCGATGCCGCCGCCGATGACGATGTTTTCGGGCTTTGCCTGCATCTCGGCCGCCAATGCGGCCTTCAACGCGTGGTTCGTGGCATCGGCATACATCCAGACCTCGGTTGCCGCCCGGCGCAACGCTTCCGTCGCCGCCGGAGACGGGCCAAAGACCGACTCGTTGGCGCCAAGGCGTGCCCGGAAAGGGCGGCCCATCTGCCGTTCCTGCACCTCGGGCCCGACGAAGGGCACGTTGGAGGGCAGGGTCTCGGCGAGGCGGGTATATCTGGGTCCGGTCATGCCGTCTGAATATCCGCAGCGACGAGCCGCAAGCAAGGGGGCAGCCCGGTCTGCGCGCATCTCTCTGGCCGAGGCGCGCCCGTTTGAGGATTATCGCCCGCGCCGCCGCTGCTCCATCGTCATAGCGTAGCGCATCTCCAGATCTGCAAGCGTCTTCATGAGCCGCAGCCGCTCCTCCGGGTCCTCGCAAAGCCGCAATGCCTCGCGCGCTTCGTTCACGGTGCGCTTGAGGCTGACCTCGAAGGGCACGGCCCCGGCCTCGGACATGATGCGGAACCCGGCCTGGGTCGCCGCGTCCAGACCGTCATGGCTTTGCAGGTCCGGGATCGGTTGCCCCGCACCTTTGAGGTTGTCGAACAGACCGTCTTCCGCGGCCTCCTGCATGCGCTTCTCGGCGATCCTTGGAAACAATGCCATCGCGTTCAGATCCTGGTCGTCATTACCAGCGTATCAAGACACGGGAGGCCCTGCGCATCAACGGGCCAGAACCGGGGCCTCGTGCACATACGCGTTATCCTCGATCGCATGGATCAGGAAATGCGCGACATCCTTGCGCGATATCAGACCCATGCGCCAGTCTTTCGGCTCGGTCAGGACGCGGTACTGGCCGGTCATGGGCCGCTTTGTCAGGATCACCGGGCGCGCGATGGTCCAGTCGAGGTTGGAGGCTTTCACCAGCTCCTCCTGCCGGGTCTTGTCCTTGTAGGGCTCGCCCAACAGGAAGGCGTGGCCCTGCCGTTCCACCCAGCTGAGCGCAGAGATCGACTCGCCCGCAGCGATGCCGGTCACGGCCAGGAACCGCTTGGGGCCATGGGCCTCCATCAGCGGCAAGAGGGCGCGCGTCGCATCCGAGAAGAGCGTGACCTTCTTCCAGATCATCGACACGCTTTCCTCGATGCCGAGGCACATCACCACGGCATCGACATCCTTCAATGCAGGCTCCAGATCCTCGGACCGGGTCGCGTCGCCTGCCCAACGCTCGAGCGCATCATGCTCCAGCGTCATCTTGTCTGCCGAGCGCGCGAAGGCCCGCACGGTATGCCCGCGCTCCAGCCCGTATTCGACGACATTCAGACCAATCCCCTTGGTCGCGCCGATCACCAGTATTCTGCTCATATCCGAACTCCTTTGAGTATTTAGTTAAGCGGCGCCGTGCCGAAGAAAAGGCGTCACTGCGCTTGACGGGGCAGGGCGCAGCGGTCACCTATCGCCCGACACTATAGCCGAGACACGATGCCCCGTCGCACAGCCCCCTTTGCCCCGTTCGAATGGATGATCGCCTGGCGGTACCTGCGTGCGCGCCGCGCCGAGGGCGGCGTCAGCGTCATGACCTGGATCAGCCTGATCGGCATCACGCTTGCGGTCTTCGCACTGATCGCAACCCTCGCGGTGCGGTCCGGATTTCGCGCGGAATTCGTCGATACGATCCTTGGCGCGAACGCTCATGTCACCGTCTATGCCTCTGAAACGCGGGACGAAAACGGCGTCGTGAGCCGCAGCTTCACAGACTTTCAGGCGCGCACGGACGCCGTCTCAGAAGTGCCGGGCGTGGAGCATGCCGCGCCCGTGGTCAAAGGTCAGGTCATGGCCAATGCCAATGGTCGCAATTCCGGGATCGAGGTTTTCGGCATGGCCGCGTCGGACGTGCAGACCCTGCCGCGCATCGTCGATCCAGAGACGGGCCGCGGCGACTTTTCCCGCTACGGGGACGGCATCGCGATAGGATCGGGCGTGGCGCGGGAGCTCGGTCTGCGCATCGGCGATCCGGTCAAGATCATCTCGCCCGACGGGGTGAAGACCGCCTTCGGACAAAGCCCGCGCTCCAAGTCGTACGAGGTGGTCTACATCTTTTCCGCGGGGCGCTACGACATCGACCGGACGCGCGCCTACATGCCGTTCGCGGAGGCGCAGCTCTTCTTCAACCGCGACGGGCAAGCCGATGAAATCGAAGTAATTGTTTCGGATCCCGAGGCGGTGTCCGAATATCGCGGCGCGATCCAAGCCGCAGTGGGCTCCGGTGCCTATTTGTGGACCTGGCAGGATGCGTCTGGCGGGTTTCTGAACGCGCTCGAGATCGAGGATAACGTGATGTTCGTCATCCTGTCCGTCCTCGTTCTGATCGCGGCAATGAACATCACCTCCGGTCTTATCATGCTGGTGAAGAACAAGGGTCGGGATATCGGCATTCTGCGCACGATGGGGCTGACCGAGGGTGCGGTTCTGCGGGTCTTTTTCATCTGCGGCGCCTTTACGGGCATCATCGGCACGGTCGCGGGCGTCGTCTTGGGATGTCTCTTCGCGATCTACATCGATCCGATCTTCTCGGCGGTGAACTACGTCGCCGGGGGCGGGGTCTGGGATCCGTCCGTGCGCGGCCTTTATCAATTGCCGGCCAAGTTGGAGCTCGGCGACGTGTTGTCCGCCGTCGCCTTGTCGCTGGGATTGTCCTTCATCGTGACGATCTTTCCGGCCCGGCGTGCGGCGCGCATGAACCCGGTCGAGGCGCTGCGTTATGAGTGATCTGGCTCTCGATCTGCGCGGTATATCCAAAAGCTATAACAAGGGCTTGCCGAACGCCGTTCATGTGCTGCGCGAAGTGGACCTGGCCGTGATACCCGGGGAGGCTGTCGCGCTTGTGGCGCCCTCTGGCGCCGGAAAGTCGACGCTTCTGCATATCGCCGGGCTTCTGGACACGCCCGATGCGGGCCAGTTGACGATTGCCGGGCAGGACATGACCGGTCAGCCCGACCGCCGCCGCACCCGAATGCGGCGCGAAACGGTGGGCTTCATCTACCAGTTCCACCATCTTCTGCCGGAATTCAGTGCCGCGGAAAACGTTGTTCTTCCACAGCTTGCGAATGGAAGCTCACGTAAGGACGCGGATGCGCGCGCGGCAGATCTCCTGGCCTCCGTCGGTTTGACGGACCGGGCCCATCACCGACCCGCCGCCTTGTCGGGTGGCGAGCAGCAGCGTGTGGCCTTCTGCCGTGCGATGGCCAATGCGCCGCGCCTCATCCTGGCGGATGAACCGACGGGCAACCTCGATCCCGACACGTCGGAGCGGGTGTTCGACACGCTCATGCGCCTCGTGCGCGAGACGGGGCTTGCGGCGGTGATCGCGACGCACAATCTCGAGCTTGCCGCGCGCATGGATCGGCAGGTGCGGTTGGACCAGGGCACATTGCGGGCGCTGTGACCCCGATGCATCGCGACGATGGGTTGCGATCGTTATCCGAAAAACTTGCCATAAATTGACCTCATTATTCGGTTCCTGTCGCATCGTTTTCGGCGGAGAGATGTGGACTGTGTGATGGGTGCGGAACTTCTTTTCATTCTTCTGGCTTTAACGCCTGTTGCAATCGGTGCGGGTCTGATCGCCACCGGTGCGGAGGACGGGCAGGACGAATTCGGCGCGGATCCGGCCAGAGAGGACGGCGCCGAGGTGGAGGACGCCGACGACCTGATCCCCGCACGCCCCGAGGACAGTTTGGACATTCCGGGAACCGAGGAAGACGACATTCTGACAGGCACCGATGCCGATGAGTTGGTCCTCGCGGATGCAGGAAGTGACAGCGTGGATGCAGGCGCGGGCGCAGATTACGTCGAAGGCGATGACGGGGCCGACTCGCTTCTCGGTGGGGAGGGCGATGATGTTCTTCTGGGCGGGGAAGGCGATGACGTGCTGGAGGGCGGCGCGGATGACGACGTCCTTGCTGGCGGTGTCGGCGCCGACACGCTCTCGGGTGGATCGGGCAACGATATCCTGCTCGCGGATGATGCGGAAAACGAGGACGACGACGCGGATGTGCTGGATGGCGGAGAGGGGGACGATGCCCTGTTCTTTGGTCCGGGCGACAGTGCGACCGGTGGTGAGGGGGCGGATGTCTTTGCACCGAGCGGGTCCGCTTCGATTACCGATTTTGACAGCGCGGAAGACGTCCTCCTGGTGCGCTATACTGGCGAGACCGCCCCGGAGATCACCGATCAGGTCGTCACGTCCACGGGGCTGGAGGTTAGCCTGTCCAATGGTAGCGTCATCACCTTGGCGGGTGTGACCGAGCCTTTGGATGTGGCGAGCATCGCGTTCCTCGAAACAGCGGCCCTGTGATGTCTGCGCGGTGACGTCACCGCTCCGCGCCGCGCTCCCGTGGCGTCACGTCATTGTGCCTCGCTGTAACCTTCGGGCGCGATAGGTTCCGGGCTGTAACGTTACGAGGATCACATGCCCAAAATCTTCCGCTTCTCCGCCCGTCCTGTCCTGTCCGGCGCGCTTCTGGCCGCGTCTCTGGCGCTTCCTGTTGGCGCCGCCTCGGTCCCGTTCGAGGATTCAGCGTGGAAAGTGCAGCGATTCTCGCTCTTTTCCGGGAATGATTATGGCTTTGAAGGCGATAGCCTGTCTGTCGCTTCGGATGGAACGGTCTCCATCGCCTATCGTCCGCTGGCGCCTGCGAACTGGGGGGCGCGCTCCGCCTCTTGGTCCTGGTCGGTGGATGCGAGCGTGCCCGCAACGGATCTGACGCAGAAGGGCGGCGATGATCGCAACCTCGCCGTCTATTTCGTTTTCCTGCCGGAGGCGCAGGCGCGGGAATTGCAGGGCGCGTCCATCACACGGCTTCTGAACGAGGACGCGATCCGCGCGCTCGTCTATGTCTGGGGCGGCGATCATGGCCGGGGGGACGTGCTCCCAAGCCCGTATCTGGGCGAGCGGGGCAAGACGGTAGTCCTGCGGGCCGCGGGGACGGGCGCCCATGGCGAAGACATCGATCTCGCCGCGGATTATGCCCGGGCCTTCGGGAGCGATGCGCCGGGTGCGCTTGTGGGGATCGCCGTGTCGGGCGACAGCGACGACACCGAGAGCCGCATCGATGCCTCGATCCGCAACCTCGCGGTGAACTAGGCCCTCTGCGTGATCCAGACACCCAGCGCCATGACCGCAATGCCGGTCAGGCGCGTCATTGTCAGCGGTGAGGGGCGCGCGCCGAAGAGGCCGAACTGATCGATCACAGCGGCGGAGACGAGCTGCCCGATCAGCACGAAAAACACCGCATTCCCGACCCCGAAATGCGGTGCGATATACGTGACCGACAGCACGTAGAAGGCCACGAAGAACCCGGCAAGAAAGAGGTGTTTCGGAGCACCTGCGGCCCGCGCCAGGGCATGCGGCCCGGTGATCAGCGTCGCGGCTGCCGCCGCGGAAAAGGCCACGACGAACAGGATGAGGGCTGCGGCGGAGGGCGATCCCATGCGCGCGCCGAGGGCCGCATTGAGAGCCGCCAGAAGCGGGATGCCGATCCCGGCGAGAAACATAATGCTGGCATATTGGAACATGGCGCACCTCATCGGTATCCCCGCATGCATGCGGGGCCTCTTCGGCGGAAGGTGGACCGCGCGGCCGGGCATGTCACGCGGAAAGCGGCGCGGATGGTGCGCGGAGAGGGCGCGCCCGGGTCATCGCCCCTTGCGCGGGGCGCCGGTGCTTGCCAGACATGTGAGGGAGCAGGACAGGAGCACCATCATGACCTTCACGCGCATCGCATTCGCCACGCTCGCCCTGGCCGGGCTGTCGGCATGCCAGGTGGACGAAACGGGCGGACAGGCCGCCATGCCCGGCGCCTCGGATGGCGCGCGGCTCTACCAGGAATATTGCGCGATCTGCCACGGGCCGGGCGGCAAGGGCGACGGGACGATGGCGCGCGCCATGCAGAAACCGCCGCGCGACCTGACGCTGCTGACGGTGCGCAACAACGATGTCTATCCCGCGGCCAAGGTCATCTCGACCATCGACGGCTATGCGCGTTCCGACATCTCGGGGCCGAGCATGCCGGAATTCGGGCAATTGCTGCGCGGCGATCTCGTGCCCTATGACACGGGCGACGGGATCCAGACGCCCACGCCGCGCACGCTCGTGGCGCTGACCGAATACCTGCGCACGATCCAGGTGACGCGCTGAGGTCTCGGGGCGCAAGGCTGATCGCTGACGACTGAGGTTTGACGCGGAACCAGGCGCATCCCGGCGCAAGGCCGGGATGCGCCGGTGCGAGAGACGCTGTCTCTCGCGCTCTCTGGAGGTATTTATGGTCCGGTCGTGACAGGGGCGGGTTGCGCCGTGACGAGCCGTCGGATCATCGACCAGTAAAGCTCCTCGACCTCCGGCAGGGACAGTCGACCGCCATCGCGGTACCAGGTGTTGATCTGGGTCAGCATGCCGATGATCGCGAAGGCGGTGATGCGGGGATCCTCCACATCGAAGGCGCCCGTGTCGCGACCATTTCGCAGAATGTCGACCAGCGCGCCTTCATAGCGGCGGCGCAGCATCTCGATCTCGGCGAAATGATCGGGATCGAGATTGCGCAGCTCCATGTAGGAGATGAAGACCGCGGCCGGGCGTTCGGAATTGAAGCGGATATGAAAGCGTGTGAACGCCTCCAGCCTGCCAAGCGCGTCCTCGGGCTTCGGCCAGGCGGTATAGGCCGAGAGCAGGTCCTGCATGTGTCCCTTCATCAGCGAGAAGAGCAGGGTCTGCTTGTCGGGCGTGTAATTGTAAAGCGCGCCTGCCTGAACGCCGACATCCGAGGCGATCTGGCGCATGGAGACCGCGGCAAAGCCGTGTCGCGCGAACAGCTTGAGTGCCGCGCGTTCGACGCGCGGTCCGGTGATGTCGGAATGGGAACCGCGGGTGCGTGCCATGGGCGGAGTTTGATATGAACGCTCGTTCAGATCAAGATGGTGCGTGCCGCGCGCGCTCCGTGCGTGCCATGGCGCGGGCTTGCCAAGTCGGGGACGCTCGGGCAAGACGGTCGGATCGAAAGACCGGATTGCCCATGCGCGCGCCTGCCCTTGTAATCGCCCTCGGCCTTGCCGTGACGGGCTGCACCCAGTTTCCCGAGCTTGATGCGACGGCCACGCCGGGTGTGGCCGATGCGCCTTATCCCGATCTTCTGCCGCTCGGCCTGCTTCTCGGGGACGCGCCGATGCGCGCCACGCCCGACATGAGTGCAAACGTCGTCTCCCGCGCCGAGGCTCTGCGCGCGCGCGCGGCCCGCTTGCAAGGCCCGGTGATCGATGCCGGGACCCGCAGGCGCATGGCGCGCGGGGTGGCATCGCGCTGAGACGCGTTGCAGCGCCCTGCAGGAGCGGCTAGAGGGACGGCGAATACGTCTCGAACCCAGATCCCGACCCGCGAAAAGGAGCCCGTGCGCCCATGTCAGACCCCTTGCGTCTTGGAATTGCAGGCCTCGGCACGGTCGGGGCGGGTGTCATCAAGATCGTGCGCCAGAAGGCCAATCTCCTGGCCACGCGCACCGGGCGGCCGATCCAGATCGTCGCCGTTTCCGCACGCAACCGCGACAAGGATCGCGGCGTGCGCCTGACCGATTTCGACTGGGAAGACGATCCCGTCACGCTGGCGCGGCGCGACGATGTCGATGTCTTCGTGGAACTCATGGGCGGCTCGGACGGGCCTGCCAAGGCCGCGACCCAGGCCGCGCTCGAGGCGGGCAAGGATGTGGTGACCGCGAACAAGGCGATGCTGGCCCATCACGGCCAGATGCTTGCCCAGATGGCCGACGAGAAGGGCGCGGTCCTGCGCTTCGAGGCCGCGGTTGCGGGCGGCATCCCCGTGATCAAGGCCCTGACCGAGGGATTGGCCGGCAACGAGATCAGCCGCGTCATGGGCGTGATGAACGGCACCTGCAATTACATCCTGACGCGGATGGAATCGGGCGGGCTGACCTATGCCGAGGCCTTCGCCGAAGCCGATGACCTGGGCTTTCTCGAAGCCGATCCCGAGCTGGACGTGGGCGGCATCGATGCCGGGCACAAGCTGGCGCTCCTTTCGGCCATCGCCTTCGGCACGGAGGTGGATTTCGCGGGCGTGAAGCTCGAAGGCATCGGCAAGGTGTCCATCGACGATATCCGCCAGGCCGCCGACATGGGCTACAAGATCAAGCTTCTGGGCGTGGCGCGGATGACCGGCCGCGGGCTGGAACAGCGCATGGCGCCGTGCCTCGTGCCGCAGACCTCGCCGCTGGGCCAGCTCGATGGCGGCACCAACATGGTGGTGATCGAGGGCGACAGCGTCGGCCAGATCGTCCTGCGTGGCGCGGGCGCGGGCGAGGGGCCCACGGCCTCCGCCGTCCTCGGCGACGTGATGGATATCGCGCGCGGCTTGCGCATCTCGACCTTCGGCAAGCCCGCGGCGGGGCTCAACAAGGTGCAATCGGCGACGGTCGCAACGCCCGCGCCCTATTACCTGCGCATGCGGCTTCTCGACAAGCCGGGCGCGCTGGCCAAGGTCGCCACGGCCCTGGGCGATGCGGGCATCTCGATCAACCGGATGCGCCAATACGATCATTCGCAGGATACGGCGCCCGTGCTGATCGTCACCCACAAGACCACGCGCGATGCGCTGGACCGCGCGATCGGCGCGATGAGCACGTCCGGTGTCCTGGGGAGCGACCCGGTTGCGCTCCGTATCGAGGAAGTCTGAACCGACACCTGCCGCGCTCGCGGTGGTGATCCGCGAGGGGCATGCCCTTCTAGTGCGCCGGGGCAATCGGCCCGATGCGGGGCTTTGGGGTTATCCCGGCGGGAAATGCGAAGCCGGAGAGAGCGCGGCCGAGACCGCCTTGCGCGAATTGGGCGAAGAGACCGGGCTAGTCGCCACGCGCGCGACGATGCTTGGCACGCTCCATGTCCTGCGGCCAGATTTCCACTACCGGCTCGATGCGTTTCTTTGCCATGACGCGACCGGGGCTGCACGCGCGGCGGATGATGCCGAGGAGGCGGGCTGGTTCCCGGTCCCGCACGTGATCGGCGGACGGTACCTGATGAGCCGGGATGTGGACCGGTTGTGCCTTCGGGCGATGGGCTGGATCACCAGCTCGAGGCCCGTCCTCTGAGGCGCATTGCGGAAACTATGGCGCGATAAAGGAAATCCGGCCCGCCCTTGTCCTTGCAGAAGCGCGGCGGGCCGGGGTAGGCATGTCGCAACAAGAAATGGACAGTTCCGGAGCCCGCCATGACCGCCCCCAAGGATTTTAACGATCGCATGTTGTCTCTGGGCCTGGCCCGCGTCGCCGAGCAGGCGGCGATTGCATCGGCGGATTTCATCGGCCGCGGCGACGAGAAGGCCGCCGACCAGGCGGCGGTGAACGCCATGCGCGAGCAGCTCAACAAGCTCGACATCCAGGGCACGGTCGTGATCGGCGAGGGGGAGCGCGACGAGGCACCCATGCTTTACATCGGCGAGGAAGTGGGTTCGGGCAACGGACCCGGCGTCGATATCGCGCTCGATCCGCTGGAAGGCACGACGCTGACCGCCAAGGACATGCCCAACGCACTGACCGTCATCGCCATGGGGCCGCGCGGCTCCATGCTGCATGCGCCCGACGTCTATATGGACAAGCTCGCCATCGGTCCGGGCTTTGCCAAGGATGTGGTGACACTGGACATGAGCCCGAAAGAGCGGGTCGAGGCGCTGGCGCGTGCCAAGTCCTGCGCCACCGCCGATATCACCGTCTGTATCCTTGAGCGTCCCCGCCACGAGGACATGATCGCCGAGGTTCGTGCCACGGGCGCTGCGATCCGGCTCATCACCGATGGCGACGTCGCGGGTGTCATGCATACCGCAGAGCCCGACATCACCGGGATCGACATGTATATGGGATCGGGCGGGGCGCCTGAAGGCGTGCTCGCCGCATCCGCGCTGAAATGCATGGGGGGCCAGATGTATGGCCGCCTGACATTCCGCAACGATGACGAGCGCGGGCGCGCGGCAAAGGCCGGGATCACCGATCTCGACCGGATCTACACGCGCGACGACATGGTGACGGATCACGTGATCTTTGCGGCCACAGGCGTGACCTCCGGCTCGCTCCTGCCCGGGATCAAGCGCGAGGTCGGATATCTGACGACCGAGACGATCCTGATGCGTTCGAAGACCGGATCGGTCCGGCGCATGGTCTACCGCAACCCGACGCAGTAAGGTCAGGTTGCCGGTGATGCGGATCGCCGCGCGCATGCGGCGATCCCGTTGGGGGTTCTGCCCGTCGCCAGTGTCGCTCGGACCAATGGCGCAACAATGACGACCCCCGCAGCTGTTTTCCGTCCGAACGTGAGAGGCGCGCACTCTTGAGTTACCTGGGTGTCGAAAGATCCCTGACCGGTCGGCGCTGGGTCGGCCCCGCGCCTGACGTGCAGCGCGCCGCCGAGGCCATGGCCCAGTCGACGGGCCTCGCATCGGCGATCTGTGCCACGCTCGCGCGGCTCGGCATTGCGGCTGAAGATGCGGTGGCCTTCCTCGACCCCAAATTGCGCGACCTGCTGCCCGACCCGCGATCCCTGCGCGACATGGAGAAGGCGGCGGCGCGGGTTCTGCAATCTGTATCGCAGTCCGAGCGCGTGGCGGTCTTCGCGGATTACGATGTGGATGGCGGTGCGTCGGCTGCGCTGCTGATCGACTGGTTCCGGCAGCAGGGGCGGTCGGTCACGCTCTATATCCCCGACAGGATAGACGAAGGCTACGGTCCGAACGTGCCCGCGATGCGCGATCTGGCCGCGCGGCACGATCTCATCATCTGTGTCGATTGCGGGACCCTGTCGCATGATCCGATTGCTGCGGCGTCGGACGTGGCGGATGTGGTCGTGCTCGATCACCACCTTGGCGGCGAGGTGCTGCCGCCCGCCCATGCAGTCGTGAACCCGAACCGGCAGGATGAGGACGGCGCGCTTGCGCATCTCTGCGCGGCGGCGGTCGTTTTCCTGATGCTGGTCGAATGCGGACGTCAGATGCGCGCGGCGGGGCAGGCGGGGCCTGACCTCATGGCGATGCTCGATCTCGTGGCCCTTGCGACCGTGGCCGATGTGGCTCCCTTGCGCGGGGTGAACCGGGCGCTTGTGCGGCAAGGTCTGCAGGTCATGGCGCGGCGCGCGCGGCCCGGGGTCGTCGCGTTGAGCGACATTGCCCGCCTGGAGACGGCACCTTCCTCCTACCATCTGGGCTATGTGCTCGGTCCCCGCGTGAATGCGGGCGGGCGGATCGGGGCCGCGGATCTCGGTGCCCGCCTTCTCGCCACGCAGGATGTGCACGAGGCCGCCGCTCTGGCGGAGCGTCTCGATCACCTCAATACGGAGCGGCGCGAGATCGAAGCGGCCGTGCGTGCCACGGCCATGGCCCAGGCGGAAGAGCGCGGTCTCGATGCGCCGCTGGTCTGGGCTGCGGGCGAGGGCTGGCATCCGGGCGTGGTCGGCATTGTTGCCGCGCGCCTCAAGGAGGCCACGAACCGGCCTGCCATCGTCATCGGTCTCGAAGGCGACGAGGGGAAAGGCTCCGGGCGCTCCATTGCCGGTGTCGATCTCGGGGCGAGCATTCAGAAACTGGCCGCCGAAGGGCTGCTGCTGAAAGGCGGAGGGCACAAGATGGCCGCCGGTCTGACCGTGGCGCGGGACGGGATTGATGCCGCGATGTCCCGCCTGACCGAGCTTTTGGCAAAACAGGGGGCAGGGACGGGCGGTGCTGCCGATCTGCGTCTCGACAGTCTTCTCATGCCCGGCGCTGCGACGCCGGAATTGATCGAGGCGCTGGAGGCGGCGGGGCCCTTCGGAGCAGGTGCGCCCGCGCCGCGCTACGCCTTTCCCGATGCGCAGATCGATTTCTGCAAGGAGGTCGGCACCGGGCACCTCAAGCTCGGGATCGGAGACGGCATGGGCGCGCGCCTCGATGCGATCTGCTTCGGTGCGTTCGACAGCCCGATGGGAGCCGCGCTGTCCCAGCACAAGGGCGCGCGTTTCCATCTTGCAGGGCGTCTCGAGATCAATGAATTCCGCGGGCGGCGCAGCGTTCAGCTCCGTCTGGAAGATGCCGCACCCGCTGCGAGCGAAAATTCCTGAAAATGCCTCTTGCAGGCGGGTCAGGTTTTTTCTAGACACCGCGCACGTCAAGAGTGGCCCGTTCGTCTATCGGTTAGGACGCCAGGTTTTCAACCTGGAAAGAGGGGTTCGATTCCCCTACGGGCTGCCACGACGCCTCCTCTGAAAGTCTCGGGATTTTGGCGCGGTCCAGTGCTCTGATCCGATGACGCTTGGGGGGTGAAGAAAAAACTTGCGGGGACTGCGCGCTTGTCCTAGTCAGCCCGCCAAGGATGGCCCGTTCGTCTATCGGTTAGGACGCCAGGTTTTCAACCTGGAAAGAGGGGTTCGATTCCCCTACGGGCTGCCACCTTCCCCATCTCTTGATATGATCGTTGCGCTGAACCGGTTTCCTGGTTCCGGCATCCTGTTTGGATCGCTGTGGCATCAAGCGATTGCGGCTATGCGCCCGACTTTGTCCTATGGCTCCGCTTAAAGGCGTCGCGGACCTCCGTGAGTCTTCACCTGGACGGAAGATCG
The DNA here is from genome assembly GCF_009363255.1 of Roseivivax sp. THAF197b. Taxonomy (NCBI): domain Bacteria; kingdom Pseudomonadati; phylum Pseudomonadota; class Alphaproteobacteria; order Rhodobacterales; family Roseobacteraceae; genus Roseivivax; species Roseivivax sp. THAF197b. The sequence continues at coordinate 1,474,979 of NZ_CP045318.1, forward strand.
CCGGTATCTCGACCGGATTCCC